>NZ_RRYT01000003.1 GCF_006363815.1 Thermomonospora catenispora | reverse complement strand
GCCTCGAACAGGCTCGCCATGAGCACCACCGTCCTCGCGCGCAGAACCCGGCCGCAGGCGAGACTACACGTCCCGTTTTCAGGGGAATGGGGGACGAGGTCCCGCAGGCCCGCCGGTGCCCGGTTCCGGGCGGGTGATGCTCTGACCGTGGGCGGCCCGCCCCGGGGGGTGCCGCCGCGGTCGACCGGCGGGCGAGCGATGGACGCCTCGCCGCCCGCCTCCGGCGACGTCACATGTCACGTTGCGGCGGACACCCGCCTGTTCCGCTTTTTGATCTCCTCCCGGAACCACCGGGTGACCTCCTCCTGGTAGCGCATGTAGGAGGAGTGGACGTGGCGGAACCCCGGATACGGCTCCCTGGTGGGGTCCAGCGGCGCCGGCGGGCGGCGGCCGGAGAGGACGACGGACATGTGCAGGCGTTCGTCGAGCTTCCCCATGACGACGTAGGCGGCGAGCAGGGCCCTGATCCACTGCGGCGTCCGCGGGTCGATCTCCAGCGCCGGGCTGCCGAGTTCTCTCANGATCTCCAGCGCCGGGCTGCCGAGTTCTCTCATCCAGGCCCATACGGTGCCGTCCGGCGCGACGATGCGCACCGCGTGGTCGCCGGGGGCCAGGTCCCGCCGTAGCGAATCCATGGTCCACCGCACCCGCTGCACGACCTCACCCACGACCTCCTGGTTCCGGTTCCGCAGGTAGAACCGGCCGCTCAGCGTGACGACCCCATCGGGGCCCGCCGGCCGGTCCATCGGGTCCAGGGCCTTGTAGTGGTCGCTGACCGCGTACCCGAGCACGTTCCCGGACGGTTCGACGATCGCGCATTGCGGAGTAGCGGGATTGTCGACCAGTTTCTCCGCACGGTCGATGTAGAAGAGGGTCGAATTCTGTGGATCCGCGACCCTGAGGGTGACCCGCGGGATGTGGTATCGCGCCGCCCTGTAGAGGCGTCCCACCGTCCCTTCCTTGAGGACCCTCTTCAGCCAGGCGAATCCCCTCGGCGGCGGTGAGGCCTCCATGACGACCACGGGGGAGACCTCGGCGACCACGGTGCCCCTGCCGGGATCGGTCAATCGATAGTGCAGGTCCTCGGGGCGTTCTTCGATCCCCAGCTGTGCGGCCTCGAACAGGCTCGCCATGAGCACCACCGTCCTTACGCGAAGAACCCGGCCGCAGGGAGACTACAGGTCCTCTTTCGCGGGGAACGACCGCCGGAGCCGCAGAAGCCTCTTTGCGCAGGTCCGGGTCGGTGGCGGGAGGTGCGGAACGGCGGCGCACGCGCCCTCGAGGCCGCGAGGGCCGTCGATGGGTCCGCGGGTCCGGCGCGGCGGCGCCCGCGTGAGCCCCTCGGGCCGGGGCGCGGGAGCCGGCGGGTCCTCGGGTCCGGTGGGCCGAGGGCCCGTCACCGGCGTCGACGGCCGCATGGCCGGGGCCGGTCGGTGAGCCCTCCGACGTTCGCCGGATCCGCGCACCGGGAACCGGTCGCACCGCGCCGGAGGGCCGGTCGCACCGGTCGTCCGACGTCTCGTCCCGGTCTCGCCCGCCGCTCCGCTCACCGAGCGTCGTCCCGGTCGGCGCCGCGGTCCGGTGCGGCTCCGGGTGCGCCGAGTGCGGCGCCGAACGCGTCGAGGGCCGAACGCGCCCGGAAAGGGAGGCGTTTCCTTTCCGCGCAAGGCGCGCCGGGTGCGCGATTCCCCATCGGGATTCGGGAATCTGCACGGATCGATCGTCCGTACCCGGCCGGCCGCCTTGGGGATGCGCGGCGGCGCCGGAATCGTCGTGCGGTGCACCGCGCCGTTCCATGGCAGCGGAAACATGTCATTGCCTGATAAGGGCTTCGTCACATATGGCTTGAACGGAGGCGCTCCCGCTGGCATCTGCCCACAGCATGTCCGTTTCATCCTAGACTTTCCGATTCCACCGTGTGACCATTCCAGCGAGATGACGGTCCGTTACGGACCGTGACGACACTCGGTGCCGGCCCGTCGTGCACGACGGGGCTTTCGAGGCGGTTCCGCGGCAGGAGGTTCCGGTCATGCGGGCTGGGGATCCGGCGCTGGTGGAACGCGACGGGGACCTGGCGGCTCTGGTCGCGGCGCTCGTCCGGCCGTCCGGCGTGGCGGTCGTGGCGGGCGAGCCGGGCGTCGGCAAGTCCCGGCTGGTGCGCGAGGCGTTGTCCGATCCGCGGCTCGCCGGACGGCTCCGGCTGGTCGGGCGGGCCGGCCCCACCCTGGCGCCCTGCCCGTTGGGGCCGGTGATCGAGGCGCTGGCCGGGGTGGACCGTCCGCCAGCGCGTCCGCTGGGACCGCTGGCCGGGGCGTTGCGGCCGGTGCTGCCGGATCTGGCCGCCGTCCTGCCGCCGCTCCCGCCTCCGTTGGGCGATCCGCGGATGCGCCGTCACCGGCTGGTGCGGGCGATGGCGGAGCTGCTGGCCGCGCTGGGGCCGACGATCCTGGTGCTGGAGGACCTGCAGTGGGCCGACGAGGACACCGTCGAGCTGCTGCGGATGATCGACGCGCGACCCCCCGCGGAGCTGGCGGTGGTGGTCACCTGCGACGCCGCCGAGACCGTCCCCGGCGCCCGACGCATCCGCCTGTCGCCGCTCTCCCCCGCGGGCGCCCGGCGGCTGGCCGCCGCATGCCTCGGGGCGGACGCCGCGGTTCCCCGGAGGCTCGCCGACCTGCTCTACCGCCGGCACGGCGGGGTGCCGGGAGCGGTGTGCGAGGATCTGCGGCTGCTGCGGGAACGCGGTCTGCTCCGCCCGGTGGACGGCCGCTGGGTCCTGGCGGACGGCGCGGATCCGGCGGCGCTGGTCCCGCCCGCGGTCGGGGCGGAGATCACGGCGCGGGCGCGGCGGCTGGGCGCGGACGGGATCGTCGTGCTGGAGGCCGCCTCCGTGCTGGCCGAATCCGCCGAACCCGAGCTGGTCGCCGGGGTCGCGGGAGTGGACTCCGCCCGGGTCGACGCCGCCCTGGCGGCGGCGGTGCGCTGCGGGCTGGTGCGGGAGCACTCCGTCGGCGGGGTCGTCGTCTTCCGCCATGAGCTGGCTCGGCTGGCGGTCTATCACGCCATTCCCGGTCCCCGGCGGCGTCGGCTGCACGCCCGCGCCGCCCGCGAGCTGACCCGCACCGGTCGGGCGGCCCTGCTGGTGCGGGCGGTGGAGCACCATCGACGGGCGGGCGACGGGCGAGGGTGGGCGGCGAGCGCGGAGGTCGCCGCCGGGATCGCCGCGCAGGCGGGGGACTTCGACGCCGCGCACGCCCGTCTGCTCGCCGTGCTGCGGGCGGGCGCGGTCACGGGGCATCGGCGGGTGGAGCTGGCGATCAAGCTGGGGTGGGCGGCGCTGCACGGCGGCCGCGTCGACTCCGAGACCCTCGCCGTGCTGGCCGAGACCTGCGAGGACGCCACGCCGGCCCAACGCGCCGAGGCGTCCCTGCTCCGCGCCTGGGCGCTGGTGGAGTCCGCCGAGCCGGAGCGCCGGACGGCCGAGGCCGTGGCCGGGTTGCGGGCGGCGTTGCCGGAGCTGGCCCGGCGTCCCGGGCTGCACGCCATCGCGCTGGCCGTGCTCGCCAGGCCGGACCGGCTGCCGGATCTGGACCTGGCGGCGCAACGGGCGTCGCTGGAGCAGGCCCGTGCGGTGCTCGCCGGGTCCGCCGACCCGCTGGCGCGGGCGATCGTCTCGGCCGGGGCCGCCCGCCTGTCGCTGGCCGAGGGGGATCCGGCGGGCTGGTCGGCCGCCGCCGCACTGACCGTCACCGGGGAGCGGCCCGAGGTCGACCGGCACATCGTCCGCGCCCTGCGCGCCCTGGCCGACGACGCCTTCCACCTGGGCCACTACGGGCGCGCCGTGGAGCTGGCGGACCGCGCCGGGGATCCCGGGCTGCGCGTCCGCCGGGCGCTGGGCGAGGCCCGCCCGGACGGCGCCGCCGGGGACGGCGACGAGCGGTTGGGCGGGCGGCTGCTGGCGGCGCAGACGGCCGCGGAGCGGGGCCGGCTGGGGCGGGCGCGGCGGATGCTGCGCGCGGTGGCCGAGGAGGCGTGCGAGGTGGGGGAACTGGCCGTCGCCGCGCAGGCGGCGGCGGAGTTCACCCGGATCGCGCCGCCGGGGACGGACCTGGAGGTCGGGCGGGCGCTCGCCGGGCGGGCGGCGGAGGCGCTGGACCGCAAAGGGGCGTGGGTGTGGGCGGCTCCGCTGCTGGTGTTCGCCCCGATGGAGCTGGTGGAGGCGGTGCTGCCGCGGTATCGCGCCGGCGTGGCCGGCCGGGACGCGCCGCTCGCGCTGGCGGCGCTGGACGTCGCCGAGGCCCGCCGCCGGGAGCGCTCGGGCGACCTCGAGGGGGCGGCGGCCGCTTACCGCCGGGCCCGCCGCCGGTATGCGGAGCTGCCGGATCCCCGGTTGGCGGCGCATGCGCGCGTCGCCGAGGCCCGATGCCGGATGGCGGCGGGGCGGGCGCCGGACGCCGAGTCGTTGCGGCAGGCGTGGCGCACGTTCACCGGTCTGGGCGCCGTCTGGGACGCCGACCGGACCAAGCAGCTCATGCGGGCGGCGGGTCTGCCGGTCCCCCATCGGCGCGGCCGGCCCGGCTACGGCGATCGGCTCTCGCCCCGGGAGCGGGAGGTCGCCGCGCTGGCCGCCGCCGGCCGCACCAACACCGACATCGCCGCCGAGTTGTGCCTGTCGGACCGGACGGTGAAGTTCCACCTGGCCAACGCCATGCGCAAGCTCGGGGTGCGCAGCAGGCGGCAGCTGGGCGAGGCGCTGGAGCCGGGCGGGACGCATGTCTGCCGGTGCATCCGATGCGGACGGCGGATGGGCGAATGAAGGCGAATAAAACTGTCCTCCATGGACGGGTCGGCCGCCGCGGATCCCGCCGATTATGAGGGAGATTCACGTTCGCCGGGTGCCGCGAACACGAACCACCCCCGCGGCCCGCGCCGAACGGCGGCTCCGGGACCGCGCACACCCGAGGAGGAAGCCCATGAGATCCGCCATCCTGCTCGCCGGAATCTCCCTCACCGCCCTGGCCGTCACGGCCGCCCCGGCCCACGCCGCCACCGGGCTGGTCGACGGCGCCGTCACCGCCGCCGGCGTCACCTGCTCCTGGACGAACGCCACCACCAGCGACGTGCCGCCGAACACGCTGGTCGTCGACCACACCACGGTCCACCCCTCCTGCAGCAGCGGCGGCATCAGCGTCACCCTCTCCGCCAGCCCCACCGTCTCCTTCGACGATGCGGCCGGGACCGCCTTCTCCCCGCAGATCGACGTCAGCGTCAGCGCCCCGATCGTCGGGACCTGCTCGTACCGGGTGACGAACGCGACGGTGAACCGGCAGGGCACGGGACGCACCTACACCGGCGGCGGGCTGACCGCCACCGAGACCTCCAACCGGCTCCTGTGCCCCGACACCCAGACCATCGACTCGGTCACCTTCACCTTCCACTGATCCCTGCGCCGTCCCACCCCCGCCCGTGCCCCTGGACCGCCGCGTTCCAGGGGCACGGCCCCGTGCGGGGAACGCCCTCATGCGCGCGTCCGGCGACGTCGTCGCGCCGCGGGCACGGCCCCGCGCGGGGCGCCTCGCCGCGTGGGCGCGGGGCCCGGGTCGGCCGGCGACCGGCCGTCCCCGCGCAAAGCCGTGCCGCCGGCCGTGTCGGCCCTGAGGGGCCTGCCGGGACCGCCGAGCGGACGCCTCCGCCGGGGTCCGCCGAATCCACGGAATCCATTGCGTGCCTCCCAGCGCCGCACGGCCGCCGGGACGCGGAGCGGACGACGCCTCGGACGGATGAACCCGATCACACCTGCGCTCATCGAAGATCCGTAAAGATCCCGAGTCTGGAAACGGATCCCATGAGCTACGCGATCATGTCGTACGCCGTCCGCATGGAGTCCCTGGAGAAGGTGGTCGGCTCCGGTGAGGAGCGGCTCTTCACCACGCTGGTGAGCCGGGCCGAGGACGAGCTGGCGCGCCTCGACGAGATGATGGGGGACACCCTGTCGGCCAGGGACGCTCTGCGCCACATGATCATGGGTGAGGAGTACGACAAAGAGGCCGGCGCGGTCTACGGGTACTGCCTGAAGCTGTTGTGCGAGTTCCTCAACGACAGCACGTGGCTGCCCAACGACTATTGGAGCGGCATGCGGTTCGGCTGGTTCGACGTGGTGCACGGCGAGCTGAAGCGGGCGGGCGTGCACTTCGACCCCACCGACCTGATCTACGGCCCCATACCGTTCGGGCTGCCGTCCCCCGACGACTTCCCCAACATCGGTCACACGACGCTCGCCGAGATACCGCCCCTGCTGGAGAAGTTCGACGCCATGGACCCGGAGGCCGTCACCGATCCCGACGCCCGGGGGGCCATCGAGCAGATCCACGACTGGCTGCGCACCTGCGACGAGATGAAGCGCGACCTGATCTGCTTCTACCACTGAGCGGCGGCCCCGCCCGCCGGCGCTCCGGATGCGGGCCCGGCGGGCGGCCCATGCGCATGGGCCGCCCGCCGTGCAACGGCGCCCTCCGCGGTGCACCGTGCGGCGGTCGGGCCGAGTCTGAAGGACAGGGACACCAAGAATTCGGACCACAGGTCCGGGCGGGGTCGACGGCGCCCCGCACCGGTCGGCGCCGGCGGCCGCCCCACCGGCCGGGCGCGGATGCGGGCTCGGCCGCGGGGGACAGGCGTCTTCCGGCCGGGGTCAGCGGACGGCCGTGAAGGCGTCGAGGGTGCTCAGCCGATGGTGGACGACCTGGGTGAAGACGTCGGCCAGGGCGTCGTTCAGCCGGGCGAGCCGGTCCTCGGGCAGGCGGAGGCTGCGGGCCAGCCGGGAGGCGCCCTTCCCGCCGTGCCAGGCGACCAGGAGGGTGCCGCCGGGTTTGAGGACCCGGTGCAGCTCGCGCAGGCCGGCGTCCAGATCGGGCCAGACGGCGACGCTGTTGACCGAGACGACGACGTCGACGCTCCGTTCGGCGAGGCCGGTGTCCGCCGCGGTGCCGATCCGCAGGTCGACCCGCCCGGCGGCGACGGCGGCGCGGTTGCTCCGGGAGGCGGCGGCGCGCATCTCCGCGGAGGGGTCCACGCCCAGGATGTGGTCTGCCGGGGTGCGCTCGGACAGCAGCCGGATCAGGGCCCCGGGGCCGTAGCCGACCTCCAGGACCCTCTGGCCCGGCTCGATGTCGAGCAGCGCGAGGACCTCCCGCTGGTCCCGCCGGTTGGTCCACCGCATGATCGCCCCGGAGAGCCGACCCAGCAGCCCTTCCGGGCGGGCGAACGGCGACGATGCGGGCTGGTCGAAAGCCCACGAACGTTCTGCTGCGTCCATGTCCCCCAGGGTGCACCGACGATCATGCGGTCGGGGACGAGTCAGGACTTGTGGGTGTTCAGGAACTCGAGCAGGTCCTCGCACAGCTGCTGCTTGTGGGTGTCGGTCAGACCGTGCGGGGCGCCGGGATAGGTCTTCAGCTCGGCGTCCGGGATGAGCCTGGCCGCGGCCTGCCCGCCGACCTCGTACGGGACGATCTGATCGTCGCTGCCGTGGACGATCAGGGTGGGCAGGGTGAAGCCGCGCAGATCGTCGCGGAAGTCGGTGGCCGAGAACGCGGCGATCGAGTCGTAGGCGTTCTTGTGGCCGGCCTGCATGCCCTGCAGCCAGAAGAAGTCCCGCGCGCCTTGGGACACCGCGGCGCCGGGCCGGTTGTTGCCGAAGAACGGCCCGTCGGCCAGGTCCCGGTACAGCTGGGAGCGGTCGGCGATGGACTGCTCGCGCAGCCCGTCGAACACCTCGATCGGGACCCCGCCCGGGTTGTCGTCGGTCTGGAGCATGAACGGCGTGACGGCGCTGACGAGGACGAGCTGGACCACCCGGTCGGTGCCGTGACGGGCGAGGTAGCGGACGACCTCGCCGCCGCCCGTGGAGAACCCGATCAAGGTGGCCTCCGACAGGTCGAGGGCGTCGATGACGGCGGCCAGGTCGTCGGCGTAGTGGTCCATGTCGTTGCCGTCCCAGACCTGGGCGGAACGGCCGTGGCCGCGGCGGTCGTGCGCGATGCACCGGTAGCCGTGCTCGGCCAGGAAGAGCATCTGCGCCTCCCAGCTGTCGGAGTTGAGCGGCCATCCATGGCTGAAGACGACGGGGCGTCCCGTCCCCCAGTCCTTGTAGAAGATCTCGACGCCGTCGGGTGTGGTGACATAAGGCATGGGCGAGTCCTCTCCCTTCGTTGCGACTCTCGCCCCTTGCCCCGTTCGGCCGGGGTGAATCCTCCGCCGGCCCGATCGCGGGGCGTCGGCCCGGGCCCGGCCGGCATCGACGCGGGAGCGGAGGAGCGGCCCGGCCCGATCACCGTCCCCGCCGCCCGCGACCGACGAGGACGCCCTGCGGACCGCGGATGAATTTGCTCCCGCCCGAGACGGCGCGGTATTCGTTCCCGACTGTGATCGTTCGCGTCATCCGTGCACTCATCGACTCCTATGACCGGGGTGCGGGCATGTCCGTGGGCACCGCTTGGGACGACCCGGACCTCGCCGCCGTGCTGCGCGCCCCCGCCCGGAAGCGGCTGCGGCAGGGGCTGGCGCTGCTGGCCGAGTCGAGGGGGTTCCCCGAGCTGCGGGCGTTGCGGGTCCGGGTGCTCGCCCGAGGGCTCACCGGGCGGCTCAAGGAGCTCGCCGCCGCCCCCTCCGACGACCCGGACGCGATGCTGCTGCTGGGGACGACCCGGATCCACTACGCCTGGAACATCCGCGGCGGCGCCTACGCCGAGCACGTCAAGCGGGAGCGTTTCCAGCGGTTCTGGGCCGAGCTCCAGCACGCCCAGGCCCCGCTGCTGCGGGCCGCCGACCTGCTGCCGCCCGACCCGGTGCCCTGGGATCAGCTTCAGCGGTACGCCATGGGCATGCAGCTGGAGCGGGAGGAGCTCGACCGGGTGTGGCACGAGGTCCTGTGGCGGGCGCCGTCGCTGTACTCGGCGCACTGCACCCGGGTCCAGGCGATCTCCGCCAAGTGGTACGGCTCGGACGAGGAGGCCGCCGCGTTCGCCGAGGAGGTGGTCGACCGCGCCGCGCCCGGCGACCCGGTGGTGGCCGCGGCCGCCGCGGTCCACTTCGAGATCGCCGGACGCCGGATCGAGGACATGAGCCGGTGCGAGGCCGTGCTGCGCTCCCACTTCCGCGATCCGGCGGTGACCGATCTCATGGTCCGCGCCGCCGACCGGTGGCTGCGCTCCCCCATGCCCCACCCCCGGACGCCGGAGGCCCACCACATGTTCGGCGCGGCCTTCCATTTCGCCGGTGAGGAGGACCGCGCCCGGCACCATCTGCGGCAGACGGACAGGCGCATGCCCGAGCTCCTCCCCTGGAGCGTCGCCTCCCTGACCCCGGCCCGCTACTACGCCAAGACCCGCGCCGCCCTGGGCGTGTGAGCACGAGCGCGCCCCCGCCGCGGCGGGCGGGCTCGGCCGGGCGGAGGTGTGCGGCCTGGTGGCGGCGCTGGCCGGGGCGGCCCTGCTCCGCCGCCTGTCGCACGTCCGCCGGACGAGGAGGGCGCGCCGCGGGGACTCCCCAGGCCGCGGGGAGTTCTCAGGCGGCCCGAAGTCCTCAGGCCGTCAGGAGCCCCCGGGCCGCTCGGACTCCTCGGCCAGGCCGGCGTAGCGGGTGCGCAGCTCGCGCTTGAGGATCTTGCCGCTGGGGTTCTTGGGCAGCGAGTCGGCGATGACGACGTACTTGGGGCGCTTGAAGCCCGCCAGGCGCTCGCGGGCGTGGGCGTGGACGTCGTCGGCGGTCAACGCGGCGCCCGGCTTGGGGACGACCACGGCGGTCACCGCCTCGATCCAGTGCGGATGGCTGATGCCGAAGACGGCGACCTCGGCGACCCCCTCCAGCTCGTAGATGACCTCTTCGACCTCGCGGCTGGCGACGTTCTCGCCGCCGGTCTTGATCATGTCCTTCTTGCGGTCCACGACGGTGAGGTAGCCGTCGGCGTCCAGCACGCCCAGGTCGCCGGAGTGGAACCAGCCGCCGCGGAACGCCTCCGCGGTCTTGTCCTCGTCGTTGTAGTAGCCCAGGGCGGCGTGCGGGCTGCGGTGCACGATCTCGCCGATCTGGCCGACCGGCACGGGGTTGCCGTCGTCGTCGACGAGCATGGTCTCCACGTTGATCGCCGCGCGGCCGGCGCTGCCGGGCTTGGTCAGCTGCTCCTCCGGCCGCAGGATCGTGGCCAGCGGGGACATCTCGGTCTGGCCGTAGAAGTTCCACAGCCGCACGTTCGGCAGCCGCCGCTGCAGCTCGCGCAGCACCTCGACCGGCATCGGGGAGGCGCCGTAGTAACCCTTGCGCAGGCTGGACAGGTCGGTGGAGTCGAACGCCGGGTGCCGCAGCAGCGAGATCCACACCGTCGGCGGGCAGAACAGCTTGGTGACCTTCTCCCGCTCGATGGTGGCCAGCAGCGCCGCCGGGTCGGGGGCGGGCAGGATGATGCTGGTGGCGCCCAGGTAGACGTCCACGGAGAAGAAGCAGTCCAGCTGGGCGCAGTGGTACATCGGCAGGGCGTGCACCTCGACGTCGTCGCCGCTCATGCCGCCGTCGATGATGCAGGACACGTACTGGGAGATCAGCGAGCGGCTGGAGAGCATCACGCCCTTGGGGCGGGATTCGGTGCCGGAGGTGTACATCAGCCGCAGCGGGTCGTCGTCGGCGACGTGCACCTGCGGGGCCTCCTCCGGGCCCTCCCGCCACCAGGGGTCCACGTCCTCCCAGCCGGGGGCGGGCGCGGCGCCCGACAGCCCGATCCAGCCGCGCACTCCCCCGTCGATCCCCGCGGCGGCCAGCGCCTTCTCGGCGGTGGGCGCCAGCGCGTCCTCGGCGACGATGCCGCTCGCCCCCGAGTGCCGCAGGATGTAGGCGATCTCGTCGGCGTTCAGCATGAAGTTGATCGGCACCAGCACCACGCCGAGCCGGGCGGTGGCGAACGCCAGCACCGCGAACTGCCAGCAGTTGTGCGACAGCAGCGCCAGCCGGTCGCCCTTGGCCAGCCCGCGGTCGGCCAGCGCGTGGGCGGTCCGGTTCACCGCCCGGTCGAACTCGGCGTAGGTGATGCGCAGATCCCCGAAGACCACGGCGAGCTTGTCGGGTTCGCGGCGGGCGGTGCGGTGCAGCAGGTCCCCCAGCGAGTGCTGGCGGGCGCGGGCGACCAGCGACGAGACCTCGGGCGAGTACACGATCGGCGTCCCTCCGAACACGGTTCTTGGAACGATCAAATACCCCCGCGCACCTTGACCGCAATACCCCTTTTTCAGCACCCCTTTTTCAGCGGGCCGCCAGGAGGGCGGCGGCCTGGCGGCGGACGATGTGGCGCTGCAGCTTGCCGGTGGCGGTGGTGGGGAGCTCCTCGACGATCAGCACCTCGCGGGGGCGTTTGAACGAGGCCAGCCCCGCCCGGCAGAACTCGATCAGCTCCGCCGGGTCCGCCGCGGTCCCCTCCCGGGGAACGACGCAGGCCACCGGCTTGTCCAGCCCGTCGCCGTCCGGAACGCCGACGACGGCGGCCATCGCGACCGAGGGGTGCTCCAGCAGGCGGGCCTCGACCTCGGCGGGCGAGACCCAGATGCCGCCGGCCTTGAGCATGTCGCCGGTGCGGCCCAGGCAGGTGTAGTAGCCGTCCTCGGACCGCACGTAGGTGTCGCCGGTCCGCAGCCATTCGCCCTGGAAGACCTGCCGGGTGACCGCGGTCTGCGCCCAGTAGCCGGTGGCGATGGATTCGCCGCCGACCAGCAGCGTGCCGGGGGTTCCGGGGGCGACGTCCCGTCCGTGCTCGTCCACCAGGCGCACCCGGTAGCCGGGGACGGGGGTGCCGGTGGTGCCCGGCCGCACCTCTCCCGGCCGGTTGGACAGGAAGATGTGCAGGGCCTCGGTGGAGCCGATCCCGTCCAGCAGCTCCACCCCGTACCGCTCGGTGAAGCGGTGGTACAGCTCCGCGGGGAGCGGTTCGCCGGCCGAGACCGCCAGCCGTACCGAGGCGAAGGCCTCCCGCGGCACCTCGGCGTTCAGCAGCGCCGCGTAGAACGTGGGGACGGCGAAGAACAGCGTCGGCCGGTGCTCCACCAGCCGTTCGGCCACCCCCTGGGGGGTGGGGCGGGCCGGGTCCAGGATCGTCGTCGCCCCGGCGGCCAGGGGGAAGAACAGCGAGTTCCCGATGCCGTAGGCGAAGAACAGCTTGGCGATCGAGTAGCAGCGGTCCTCGGCGGTGATCCGCAGGACGTGCCGGGCGTAGCCCTCCACCACATGGCGGATGGCGGCGTGCCGGTGCATCGCCGCCTTGGGCGTCCCGGTGGTGCCGGAGGTGTACAGCCACAGGGCGCAGGAGTCCTCGCAGGTGAGGTAGGGGTCGACCAGTTCCCCGCCGCGGCGGCGACCGTCCTCGACCAGCTCGGCGAACGGCCGCAGGCGCACCCCGGGCGGGACGGGGAAGCCGGGGCCGCCGTCGACGGCCACCCAGCTCACCGTCGGGGTCTGCGCCACGGCCGCCTCGGCGGCCGCCGTGAACGGCTCGCCGACCAGCAGGATGCGGGCACGGGAGTCGGCCAGCAGGGCGGCCAGCTCGGGGCCGGTGAGCATGGTGGACACCGGGACGGGGACGGCTCCCAGCCGCATCGCGGCCAAGACGGCGGCGGCCATCGACGGCCCGTCCGGCATGAAGAGCATCACGCGTTCCTCGGGCCGCAGTCCCCAGGCCTGCAGACCGGCGGCCAGGTGTCCGACCAGCTCGTCCAGCTCGGCGTAGGTGAGCTCGCCGGCGGGTCCGGTGATGGCGGTGCGGGCGGCGCCCTCGGGGCGGCGGGCCGAGCGCAGCAGCAGATCGCAGGCGTTGAACGGCGTCATCATGCGGACTTCCCTTCGCCGGGTGGCGACATGTTCCACAGAAAATCCGCGGACGTCAATAGTTTTGTGGAATGCCGTAGATGGGATACTTGCCGGGATACGCCGAAGTACGGGGACGGAGGTCGCAGATGAGCGATCCGCTGGCGCGCGGGAAGGCGGACGGCGGCGGGTTCGGGCCGTGGCCGGGGTTCGACACCGTGCTGGGCCTGAACTACACCGAGCTGACGCCCGACCGGGTCACGGCGACCTGCACGATCACCCCCGAGCTGCGGCAACCGTACGGGATCGTGCACGGCGGGGTCTACTGCGCGCTGGTGGAGAGCACCGCGAGCACGGGGGCGGCGCTGTGGTTCGGCGACCGGGGGAACGTGGTGGGGGTGTCCAACCACACCAACTTCCTGCGGGCCAAGCGGGAGGGGACGCTCACCGTGACCGCCGCCCCGATCCACCGGGGTCGCACCCAGCAGTTGTGGCAGGTGGTCATCACCGACGAGGGCGCCCGGGAGATCGCCCGCGGCGAGGTGCGGCTGGTCAACCTGGCGTCGGCGGACGGACTGGGCCGCGAGCACAAGTAACGCTACATAAAATTGTAGCCGCGACACAAGAGTGTAGAGTGTCGCGTATGGACGGAGTGGTGATCGGCGCCGGGACCATGGGTCTCGGCATCGCATACGTGCTGGCGGCCGCCGGGGACGAGGTGACCGTGGTGGAGCCCGACGAGGGACAGGCCCGGGCCGCCCGGACCCGGATCGCGCAGGTCGCCCGGAACGCGGTCGAGCGCGGCAGGCTCGACTCCGCGGAGGCCGACGCGCTGGTGGAGCGGGTCGCCTTCGTCTCCTCGCTGGAGGAGGTGGAGACGACCGAGCCCGCGCTGGCGATCGAGGCCGTGCCCGAACGCCTGGAGCTGAAGCGGACCGTGCTGCGGGCGGCCGAGGCGCTCAGGCCCCGGATGCTCGCCACCAACACCAGCGGCCTGTCCATCGACGCCATCGCCGAGGGCCTGTCCGACCCGGCGTCCTTCATCGGCCTGCACTTCTTCAACCCGGTGTGGGCGATGCCGCTGGTGGAGATCGTGCGCGGCTCGGCCACCGCGGAGCCGACCCTGCAGGCGGCCCGGGACCTGGCGGCCCGCATCGGCAAGGAGGCCATCGTCGTCAAGGACTCCCCCGGCTTCGCCACCAGCCGCCTGGGCGTCGCGCTCGGGTTGGAGGCCATGCGGATGCTGGAGGAGGGCGTGGCCGAGGCCGCCGACATCGACCGCGCGATGGAGCTGGGCTACCGGCACCCGATGGGACCGCTGCGGCTGACCGACCTGGTGGGGCTGGACGTCCGCCTCGACATCGCCCGGCACCTCGCCGAGACCTACGGCCCGCGCTTCGCTCCGCCGCGCATCCTGGAGGAGAAGGTCGCCAAGGGCGAGCTGGGCAAGAAGACCGGCCGCGGCTTCTACGACTGGAGCGAGTGATGGGGTACCGCACGCTCGAGCTGCAGGAGGGCGAGGGCCGCGTCACCGTCCGGCTCGACCGTCCCGAGCGGCGCAACGCCATCGACCTGGAGATGGTGCGCGAGCTGCACGCCGTGTGCGAGGAGCTGGAGCGCGAACCGCGCGTGATGATCCTGACCGGCGGCACGGACGGGGTGTTCGCGGCGGGCGCCGACATCGGCCAGCTCCTCCGGCGGGGCGCAGCGGACGCCCTGGCGGGCATCAACCTCAAGATCTTCCAGCGCATCCGCGAGCTGCCGATGCCCACCGTCGCGGCGGTCGACGGCCATGCCCTGGGCGGCGGGGCCGAGCTCGCCTACGCCTGCGACCTGCGCATCGCCACCGATCGGGCGGTGTTCGGCCAGCCCGAGGCGGCGTTGGGGATCATCGCGGGCGCCGGCGCCACCTGGCGTCTGCCGCGGCTGGTGGGCGAGAGCCTGGCCAAGGAGATGCTGCTGGCCGGCCGCCGGCTGGACGCCGAGGAGGCCCGCCGGTTCGGCCTGGTCACCGCCGTCGTCCCGCCGGAGAGGCTGCTGGAGGAGGCGAACGCGCTGGTGGACCGGATGCTCCGCAACGGCCCGCTGGCGCTGCGGCTGTCGAAGCTGGCGGTCGACGCCCCCGAGGGCGCCCATCCCGCGCTGGAGCTGGTCGCCCAGGCGGTGCTGTTCGAGAGCGCAGACAAGCGCGAGCGCATGACCGCGTTCCTGAACAGGCGCCGCCGCTGACGCCCCGCCCGGCTCAGCCCGCGGCGAGCTCCCGCCACCGCCGCTCGGCGCCTTCCTTCCAGGCGGCGTGCTTGTCGTCGAACAGGCGCCGGGCCTGGCGGCCGATCCAGCCGGGCGGCAGCAGGGCGTCGGGGAGCATCGGGTCCAGCAGCGGGAAGCGGCGCCATTCGTGCACCAGCCACACCTGGGCCTGCAGCATCGGGTCGCCGGGCTGGGGGCGCATCCCGGAGAACCGGTCGAGGAAGGCCGCATAGCGTTCGGCGACCTCGTCGAGGTTCCAGGCGCGGGCCACCAGCTCGGCCTCGGAGCCGATGGCGGCGAAGGGGCCGACGAAGGAGAACGCCGTGGAGCCGATGCCCAGATCGGCCATGATCTGCTTGACCTCGGCCTCCCGGTCGGGGTGCGGGCTGACCCACATCCCGGCGGTGGGGTTGCCGAAGCCGGCCCAGGCCAGGCGGGTGTGCAGCTGGTGGCGCAGCCGGCGCTGGGATTCGGGGACGGAGGTCATGACGACCAGCCAGCGCCCGTCCCAGGGGCGGCCGCCGACGCCGAAGGAGTAGATGCGCTCGGCGCCCTCGGTGAGCATGCGGCGGCCGGCCGGCGTCAGCTCCCAGCGGACGCGGCGGCCCTCGCGGCGGGAGACGATCCAGCCGTCGGCGGCGGTGCGGGTGATGGCCTGGCGGGAGGACTTCTCCTCCACGCCCAGGCCGCCCAGCACGTGCAGGAAGGTGGAGGTCCACACCGGCTCGCCGAACGGGAGCACGAACTCGCCCAGGACGGTGAGCAGCAGCGAGCGGGCGCTGGCGGCGCCGTTGCCGCCGCGCCGGGTCAGCACCTTGCCGGTCCCCATCGGGCCTCCGATCACGCTGGCGAGCCGCGCGCGGCCCCGCCGCCCGCATGATCGAAGGGGTGGCGGGGCCGCGCGACGCACGATTCATTTCCAGTATGACAGCCGTGACGACATCTTTTTGTCGGATGTCAGTAGGGTCACATCTGGATGGATTTGATCTCGCAGAACTCCTCCAGGCCGGCCTCGCCCAGCTCCCGGCCCACGCCTGAGCGCTTGTAGCCGCCGAACGGGGCCAGCGGGTTCCAGGCGGCGCCGTTGACGTCGACCTGGCCGGTGCGCAGCCGGCCGGCCACGCGCAGCGCCCGGTCGACGTCGGCGGACCAGACCGCGCCGTGCAGGCCGTAGTCGCTGTCGTTGGCGATCCGCACCGCCTCCTCCTCGCCGTCGTACGGCAGCACCGACAGCACCGGTCCGAAGATCTCCTCCCGGGCGATGCGCATGTCCGGCCGGACGTCGGCGAAGATCGTGGGCCGCACGTAGTAGCCGGGCCCCGGGGGCGTCTCGGGGCCGCCGCACACCGGCCGGGCGCCCTCGGCGATGCCGATCCGGATGTACTCCACGACGGTGTCGCGCTGCCGGGCCGAGGCCAGCGGGCCCAACCGGGTGGACTCCTCCAGCGGATGCCCGAGGGTGAGGCGCTCGGCGGCGCGGACGGCGATCTCCAGCGCCTCCTCCTGCATCGGGCGGGGCACCAGCATCCGGGTCCAGGCCGAGCAGGTCTGGCCGGAGTTGAGGAAGGCGTTGTTGACGCCGGTCCGCACCGCGCGCTCCAGGTCGGCGTCGTCGAGGATGACGTTGGCCGACTTGCCGCCCAGCTCCAGGGAGACCTTCTTGACGGTGCCGGCGGCCAGCTCGGCGACCCGCCGGCCGGCCCGGGTGGAGCCGGTGAAGGACACCATGTCGACGCCGGGGTGGGCGGCGATGGCCTCGCCGACGACGGGTCCGGAGCCGGTCACCACATTGAGCACCCCGGCGGGCACCCCGGCCTCGTGGGCGGCCTCCATCAGCATGAACACGCTCAGCGGGGCGTCGTCGGCGGGCTTGAGCACCACGGTGCAGCCGGCGGCCAGCGCCGCGCCGATCTTGGCGACGACCTGGTGCAGCGGATAGTTCCACGGGGTGATGGCGCCGACCACCCCGGCGGGCTCGCGCACGACCAGCGAGGTGCCGACCCGCCGCCGCCAGGGGAAGTCGGCGGCCATCTCGGCGTAGGAGGCCAGCACCGCCAGCGGCGCCCCGACCTGGACGCGGCGGGACATCTTCAGCGGGGTGCCGACCTCCTGCGCGATGGTGACGGCCAGGTCCTCGGCGCGCGCCTCCAGCGCCCGGTGCAGCGCGGCGAGCACGGCGCCGCGTTCGGCGGGCGGGACGGCCGCCCAGCCGTCGAAGGCGGCGCGGGCGGCCCGCACCGCCGCGTCCACGTCCGCCGTGCCGCCTCGGGGGATACGTCCGATCGCCGCCGCGTCCGCCGCGCCGAGCACGTCGACGAAGGCGGGTTCCTGGGGAGCGACCCACTTCCCGTCGATGTAGAGGGCGTCGTACTGCCTCATGAGCTGCCTCCCGAGCACTCAAACATGCTACAGAGTCTTGACGTAGCGGAATGAAGATGTCAAAGATTGGCCCACGAGGCACCCCACCGAAGCAAAGGGAGGCACCGACCCATGTCCCTCACCGCGGCGGCGGAGACACCCACCGGGCAGGAAGCGGTGCCCGTGGTGTCGTTCGACGCGCACCCCGACTCCTACCGGCACCTGCGGCTGGAGATCGACGGCGAGATCGCCCGCATCGTGCTCCGGGTCGACGAGCACGGCGGGCTGACGCCCGGCTATGAGCTGAAGCTGAACTCCTACGACCTCGGCGTGGACATCGAGCTGTACGACGCGGTGCAGCGGCTGCGCTTCGAGCACCCCGAGGTGCGCGCCGTGGTGATCACCGGCGGGTTGGAGAAGGTGTTCTGCGCCGGCGCCAACATCCGGATGCTGGCCGCCGCCAGCCACCCGTGGAAGGTCAACTTCTGCAAGTTCACCAACGAGACCCGCAACGGCATCGAGGACGCCACCGCCCACTCCGGCCAGACCTACCTGGCCGCGGTCAACGGCACCGCCGCGGGCGGCGGCTATGAGCTGGCGCTGGCCTGCGAGCACATCATCCTCATCGACGACGGCTCCTCGGCGGTGTCGCTGCCGGAGGTGCCGCTGCTGGCGGTGCTGCCGGGCACCGGCGGGCTGACCCGGGTGGTGGACAAGCGCGGCGTCCGCAAGGACCTGGCCGACGTGTTCGCCACCAAGAGCGAGGGCGTGCGCGGCGCCACCGCCGTGGAGTGGAAGCTGGTGGACGAGGCCGTGCCGCGCAGCCGGTTCGCCGAGACGGTGCTGCAGCGGGCGCGGGAGTTCGCCGCCCGCTCCACCCGGCCCCGCGACGCCGAGGGCATCGCGCTCACCCCGCTGGAGCGGACGATCACCGCCGACCGCATCGCCTACCGGCACGTCACCGCCGAGCTGGACCGCGAGCTGGGGGTCGTCGCCATCACCCTGCACGGCCCCGCGGAGGACGCCCCCGCCGGCGTCGACGGCGTCCACGAGCGCGGCGCCGACTTCTGGCCGCTGGCGCTGACCCGCGAGCTGGACGACCTGATCCTGCGGCTGCGCACCAACGAGCTGGAGCTGGGCACGTGGGTGTTCAAGACCCGCGGCGACATCGGCCGGGTGCTGGCCTACGACGACCTGCTGGCCGTGCACGCCGACGACTGGCTGGTCAACGAGATCCGCCACTACCTCAAGCGGACCCTCAAGCGCCTCGACGTCACCAGCCGCAGCCTGATCGCCCTCATCGAGCCGGGCTCCTGCTTCGCCGGCCCGCTGCTGGAGGTCGCCCTGGCCTGCGACCGCTCCTACATGCTCGAGGGGACCTTCGAGGACGACCCCGACGCCGAGCCCGCCCGGATCGTGCTGACCGGGGCGAACTTCGGCCCCTACCCGATGGGCAACGGCCTGACCCGGCTGCAGTCCCGCTTCCACGGCGAGCCGGCGCAGGTGCAGCGGCTGCACGAGCTGACCGGCCGTCCCCTCCAGGCCGCCGAGGCCGCCGAGCTGGGGCTGGTGACCTACGCCTTCGACGACATCGACTGGGAGGACGAGGTGCGCATCGCCCTGGAGGAGCGCTCCTCGCTCAGCCCCGACGCGCTGACCGGGATGGAGGCCAACCACCGATTCGTCGGCCCCGAGACCGTGGAGACCAAGATCTTCGGCCGGCTGTCGGCCTGGCAGAACTGGATCTTCCAACGCCCCAACGCCGCCGGCCCGGACGGCGCGCTGCGCAGATACGGCACCGGACTCAAGGCCGCCTACGACCGGAAGCGAGTGTGACCATGACCAGCACCGTCGACTACACCGAGCGGATCCCCAACAACGTCGACCTCTCCAGCGACCGGCGGCTGCAGCGGGCGCTGGAGTCCTGGCAGCCCAAGTTCCTGCAGTGGTGGAGCGAGATGGGCCCGGCGCTGCCCACCAAGGACGTCTACCTGCGCACCGCCGTGTCCGTGGGCCGCGAGGGCTGGGCGCAGTTCGGGCACGTGGCGCTGCCGGAGTACCGGTGGGGCATCTTCCTGTCCGAACGCGACCCCGACCGGCGCATCGCCTTCGGCGAGCACAAGGGCGAGCCGGTCTGGCAGCAGGTCCCCGGCGAGTACCGGGCGGACCTGCAGCGGCTGATCGTCATCCAGGGCGACACCGAGCCCGCCTCCGTCGAGCAGCAGCGGCACCTGGGCATGACCGCGCCGAGCCTGTACGACCTGCGCAACCTGTTCCAGGTGAACGTGGAGGAGGGCCGTCACCTGTGGGCGATGGTCTACCTGCTGCACGCCTACTTCGGGCGCACCGGCCGGGAGGAGGCCGAGGCGCTGCTGCACCGCAACTCCGGCAGCGACGACTCCCCGCGCATCCTCGGCGCGTTCAACGAGGAGACGCCCGACTGGCTGTCGTTCTTCATGTTCACCTACTTCACCGACCGGGACGGCAAGTACCAGCTCGGCACGCTGAAGGAGAGCGCCTTCGACCCGCTGTCGCGGACCTGCCAGTTCATGCTCAAGGAAGAGGCCCACCACATGTTCGTGGGCACCACCGGCGTGGACCGGGTGGTGGAGCGGACCGCGCAGCTGATGGTCGAGCACGACACCGACGACGTGCGGGCCTACGGCGGGATCCCGCTGGAGATCGTCCAGAAGTACCTCAACTTCCACTACAGCGTCTCGCTCGACCTGTTCGGGTCGGAGACCTCCACCAACGTGGCCAACTACTTCACCGCCGGGCTCAAGGGCCGCTGGCAGGAGGAGCGCCGCAAGGACGACCACGTGCTGGCCGACGACGTCGCCACCGTCGCCCAGGTGGAGGACGGCCGGATCGTGGAGGTCGAGACGCCCGCGCTGATCGCCCTCAACAACGACCTGCGCGGCGAGTACGTCTCCGACTGCCAGAACGGGGTGACCCGCTGGAACCGGATCCTGGAGGACGCCGGCATCGACGTCCGGCTGCGGCTGCCGCACGTGGGCTTCCACCGCAAGGTGGGGCTGTTCGCCGGGCACCACATCACCCCCGACGGCCGGGTCGTCACCGAGCGGGAGTGGCAGGCCCGCAAGGACGAGTGGCTGCCCACCGACGACGACCGCGCCTACGTCGCCTCGCTGATGCGGCCGGTCTACGAGCCGGGCAAGATCGCCGCCTGGCTCACTCCGCCCAAGCAGGGCATCAACGGTCAGCCGTTCGACTACGAGTACGTCCACCTGGCCTGAGGCGGGAGACCCCCCATGCCCCACCCCTTCAACGCCTCCGCCTACCTGGTCGACAGGCGGCTCGAGCTCGGTCACGGCGACCGCGTCGCGGTCGCCGGGCCGGGCGGTTCCCTCACCTACGCGCAGCTCGCCGAGCGGGTCCGCCGGGCCGCCGCCGGGCTGCGCGCCGCCGGGCTCCGCCCCGAGGAGCGGATCGTGCTGTTCGCCGCCGACGGGCCGGAGCTGCTGATCACGTTCCTGGCCGGGCTGCGGATCGGGGCCGTGCCCGTGCCGGTGTCCACCATGTACAACGGCGCCGAGCTGGGCCGGCTGCTGGCCGACTCGCGGGCGCGGATGCTGCTGGTCACCCCCCAGTTCACGGCCGCCGCGCAGGAGGCGCTGGCCGGCACCGAGATCCGGGACGTGGTGCTGGCCGGCGACGCCGTCGTCGACCCGCCCGCCGGGATGCGGGCCTGGCGGTGGGAGGAGCTGCTGGCCGCGGGAGACGACGCCTCGGTGTACGGCACCTGGGAGGAGTCGCCCGCGTTCTGGCTCTACACCTCCGGCACCACCGGGACGCCCAAGGCGGCGATGCACCGGCACGGCAGCATCCGGCACGTCGCCGAGTGCTATGGAGCGCAGGTCCTCGGCATCACCGCCGAGGACCGTTGTTTCTCGGTGGCCAAGCTGTTCTTCGCCTACGGGCTGGGGAACGCGGCGCTGTTCCCGCTGTCGGCGGGGGCGACGACGATCCTGGACCCGGCCCGCCCCACCCCCCAGGGGGTGGCCGAACGGCTGGTGGAGCACCGGCCGACGCTGTTCTTCGCCGTCCCCACGTTCTACGCGGCGCTGCTGGACGCCGGCGTGCCGCGGGAGGCCTTCGCCTCGGTGCGGCTGGCGGTCTCGGCCGGCGAGCCGTTGCCGCCGGAGCTGTACCGGCGCTTCACCGAGCGGTACGGGGTGGAGCTGCTGGACGGGATCGGCTCCACCGAGGCCCTGCACATCTTCCTGTCCAACCGGCCGGGAGAGGTGCGGCCGGGGACCTCCGGACGCCCGGTGCCGGGCTATGAGGTGAAGGTGGTGGACGAGACCGGTGCGGAGGTCCCGCCCGGGCAGCCCGGCGACCTGCTGGTCCGGGGTCCGTCGCTGACCACCGGGTACTGGTGCCGCACCGAGGTCACCCGCCGCGCCTTCCAGGGCGAGTGGATGCGGACCGGCGACACCTACGTGCGGTCCGAGGACGGCTACTACGCCTGTCTGGGCCGCAGCGACGACATGATCAAGGCCGGCGGGATCTGGGTCTCGCCGACCGAGGTCGAGCAGTGCCTGGTGGAGCACCCCTCCGTGGCCGAGGTCGCGGTGGTGGCGGTGCCGGACGGTCACGGCCTGGACAAGCCGGTCGCCTGCGTGGTCCCCGCCTCCGGCGCCGCGGTCGACGCCGAGGAGCTGATCGCCCACTGCCGGGCGCGCCTGGCGGCCTTCAAACGCCCCCGGCAGGTCCTGGTGGTGGAGGAGCTGCCCAAGACCGCCACCGGCAAGCTCCGCCGCTTCGCCATCCGGGAGCTGGCCCGGGAGCTGCTCCAGGAGCGGCCCGAGGAGCCCGAGCGGGAGCCCGAGGAGAGGGTGACGCCGGTATGACCAAGGTCGACCTGCTGATCGTGGGGGCCGGCCCGGTGGGCCTGTTCGGGGCCTACTACGCGGGCTTCCGGGAGATGTCGGTGGCGGTGATGGACTCGCTGCCCGAGCCGGGCGGCCAGGTCACCGCGATGTACCCGGAGAAGCCGATCTACGACGTCGCCGGGTTCCCGGCGGTCAAGGGCCGGGACCTGGTGACCGGGCTGGTGGAGCAGGCGGGCCGGTTCGACCCGACCTATCTGCTCGGGCACTGCGCCCAGACCCTCGAGCAGGACGGGGACCGGTTCCACGTGACCAGCCGGGAGGGGGCCTCGGTGGAGTGCCGGGCCGTGCTGGTGACCGGCGGGATCGGGACGTTCACCCCCCGCCCGCTGCCCGCCGGCGGCGAGTACGAGGGCCGGGGCCTGGCGTACTTCGTGCCGCGTCCACAGGAGTACGCCGACGCCGACGTGGTGATCGTCGGGGGCGGGGACAGCGCGTTCGACTGGGCGCTGACCCTGCATCCCATCGCCCGTTCGGTGACGCTGGTGCACCGGCGGGAGACGTTCCGCGCCCACGCCCGCACCGTGCGGCAGGTGCGGGAGGCGGGCGTGGAGATCCTCACCAGCTCCCAGGTCGCCGCGCTGCGCGGCGACCCGGAGGTGGAGTCGGTCGAGGTCGTGCACACCCCCACCGGGGAGCGGCGGGAGCTGAAGGCGCAGCGGGTGGTCGCCGCGCTGGGCTTCACCGCCAATCTGGGGCCGCTGAACGACTGGGGCCTGAACGTCCGCGACCGCCGGCACATCCCGGTGGACACCACCATGAGCACCGCCCGTCGCGGGGTCTTCGCGGCCGGCGACATCACCGACTACCCCGGCAAGGTCCGGCTGATCGCCGTGGGGTTCGGGGAGGCCGCCACCGCCGTCAACAACGCGGCGGTGTTCCTCGATCCGCAGGCCGCGCTGTTCCCCGGCCATTCCACCGACGCGCTGTAGGAGGAGCCGCATGCCCTACGTCATCGCCGAGCCCTGCATCGACGAGATGGACATGTCCTGTGTGGACGAGTGCCCCGTCGACTGCATCTACCAGGGCGAGCGCAAGCTCTACATCAATCCGAAGGAGTGCATCGACTGCGGCGCCTGCGAGCCGGCCTGCCCGGTGGAGGCCATCGCGCAGGACCGCCGGGTCCGCCCCGAGTACCGGGAGTACATCGCCGACAACGCCCGTTTCTTCACCGAGCCGTTGCCGGGCAGGTCCGAGAGCCTGGGCAATCCGGGGGGCGCGTCCCTCGTCGGGAAGATCGGGGTGGACACCGAGCTGGTCGCCGCCCACCCCGCCGGCTGAGAGGAGAGACATGCTGGACGGGCACCTGCTGATCGACGCGCACGTGCACGCGGCCCGGCTGCCCACGCTGCGTCCGGCGTGGCGGGCGTGGGCGGAGGAGTTCGGGCGCTCCCATCCGTGGCCGGATCTGTACGACGCGGACGGTGCGCTGGTGCCCGAACGGGTCGACGCCTACTTCGCCGCCGAGGGCGTGGACGCGGCCCTGCTGTTGTGCGAGTACAGCCCCAAGGCCACCGGGATGCAGCCGATCGAGGACGTGCTGCCGCTGGTCGAGCACAACCCGCGGCGGTTCCGCCCGGTCGCGAGCGTCAACCCGCACCTGCACCACCCGATCGACGCGGAGCTGAGCCGGCAGATCGAGCTGGGCGCGGTGGCGTTGAAGCTGCACCCGGTGCACGGGGGGTTCAGTCCGTCGGACCCGGCGCTGTATCCGGCGTACTTCGTGTGCCGGGAGGCGGGCATCCCGGTGATCGTGCACTGCGGGACCAGCACGTTCCCGGGGTCCTCCAACAAGTACGCCGACCCCGCCCTGCTGGACGACGTGCTGCGGGACTTCCCGGGGCTGACCATCGTGCTGGCGCACGGCGGCCGGGGCTGGTGGTACGACGCGGCGGCGTTCCTGGCGCTGTCCCGCGAGAACGTGTGGATCGAGCTGTCGGGTCTGCCGCCGCGTCGGCTGCCGGACTACTACGCCCGATACGACCTGGCCCGCCTGGCCCGCAAGTTCATCTTCGGCACCGACTGGCCGGGGGTGCCGGGCGTCGCCCGCAACGCCCGCGCCATCGCCGATCTGGGGCTGGACGAGGAGACCGTCGCGCTCGTGCACGGCGGCAACGCCCTTCGGGTATATCCCGCGCTGCGCGACCTGGAACGCTAGGCCGGCGCGGTGCGCCCCGCCCTCTCCCGGCCGGCCGGGGGAGGCGTCCCCGCCGTCTCGTCGAAGGAGAATCGCATGGCCGTCTACGCGCTCGGCGACCGGGTGCCCGTCATCCACGAGACCGCCTACGTGCACCCCGACGCGGTGGTGATCGGCGCGGTGACGCTGGGACCGGAGTCGTCGGTCTGGCCCGGCGCCGTGCTGCGCGGCGACTACGGCCGCATCGAGGTCGGCGCCCGCACGTCCGTCCAGGACGGCACGGTGCTGCACACGACCGAGGAGTGGCCCACGCTGATCGGCGCCGACTGCGTGGTCGGCCACAACGTCCATGCCGAGGGCTGCACGGTCGAGGACCGCTGTCTGATCGGCTCGGGGTCGGTCGTCCTCAACCGGGCCCGGATCGGCACCGGCTCCATCGTCGGCGCGTGCGCGCTGGTCCCCGAGGATCTCCAGGTCCCGCCGGGGTCCATGGCGCTGGGCGTCCCCGCCCGCATCCGGCCGATGGGCGAGCGGGCCCGCCACGGGGAGTGGCTGGAGGAGGCGGTGCGGCTGTATGTGGGCAACGCCCGCGACTATCGCGAGAACCTGCGCCGTCTCGACTGACCTCGGCTCGGCCGATCTCGGCTCGACCGACCTCGCCTCGGCTGCGCCCTGCCTCGGCCGAGAGCCGCCGGGCGCCCTGGGGCCCCGCGCGTCGCACGATGCGCGGGGCCCAGAGCGCATGCGGTCGGATGCAGCCTGCATCATTTGTCAACAGATGTTTGCAACGACTCCTGTCTAGTGTCGAACATCTGAACGCTTCACACCTAGGGCAACGCTGTCACAGCATGTGATCAGCCGATCGACGCAAAAAAGATCTAAGACAAAGTATTGACGTGACGGCTATCACATGTAGATTTTGAGCCCAGTTCCACCGACCGGAAGGTCGGCGTTCCACCCCCCTCGAGGAGGAACCATGGGTGTTCTCTCCGCCGTTCTCCGCTCCCTGCGCCGCACCACGACGATCAGCGGGCTGGCCGTCGGCGCCCTCGCGCTGTCCGGCTGCGCCGGCTCCAGCCTCGACCAGTCCGGATCACAGGGTTCCGGCGACGAGGTCAAGCTCGGTCTGCTGGTGCCGCTGTCGGGCGTGTACGCCCCGCTCGGCGAGGACATGCGCGACGGCTTCCAGCTCTACCTCGACCAGCACGGCGGCAGGCTCGGCGGCAAGACCGTGCGGGTCGTCACCGTCGACGAGGGCGAGACCCCCCAGACCGGCGTCCCCGCCGCGCAGAAGCTCGTCACCCAGGACCGGGTCACCGCCGTCGTCGGGGTGGTCAACTCGGCCACCGCGCTGGGCCTGCGCGACTTCTTCCACGAGTCGAAGGTGCCGCTGCTGGTCGCCAACGCCGGCGCCGACGCCATCACCGGCGAGCGCAGCTCCCCGTACGTGTGGCGGACCAGCTTCGCCAACGGCAAGGTCGGCGCCGCGCTCGGCCCGGCGGTGGCCGAGGAGGTCGACGGCGGCGTCTACCTGATCACCGCGGACTACGCCGCCGGACGGGAGATGGTCGGCGGGTTCCGCAAGGCGTTCGAGGCGGCCGGCGGCAAGATCGCCGGGGAGAAGTACACGCCGTTCGGCAAGACCCAGGACTACCAGCCCTACCTGTCGGCGATCCGCAACTCCGGCGCCAAGGCGGTCTTCAGCTTCTACGCCGGGGCCGAGGCGGTGAACTTCGTCAAGCAGTACAAGCAGTTCGGACTGGCCGACCGGATCCCGCTGTACGGCACCGGGTTCCTCACCGAGGGCGGGGTGCTGAACGCCCAGGGCGCCTCCGCGGTCGGCGTGAAGACCTCCCTGCACTACTCCACCGAGCTGGACACCCCGATCAACAAGGCGTTCGTGGAGGCCTACCGCACGAAGCACGGCAAGGCCCCCACCGTCTACTCCGTGCAGGCCTACGACGCCGCCGCGGCGCTGGACAAGGCGATCGCCAAGGCGGACGGCACCGGCGGCGAGGACATCGCCGAGGCGCTCGGCGGCATCGGCACCATCGACAGCCCGCGCGGGCCGTGGAGCTTCGACGCCGACCACGACGCCCGGCAGAAGTACTACCTGCGCGAGGTCCGCTCCGACGGCGGCTCCTTCGTCAACGCGGTCCTCGGCGAGCTGGACTGACCCATGGACACGTACCTGGTGACCGTTCTCAACGGGCTGGCGATGGGGTCGCTGCTGTTCGCCATCGCGCTGGGCCTGTCGCTGGTGTTCGGCATGATGGACGTCCTCAACCTCGCGCACGGCGCGATCTACCTGGTCGGCGCGTACGTCGCGGTCGCGCTGACGGGGGACGGCGCCGGTCCGGCGATGTTCGTGGCGGCGGTGCTGGCCGCCGCCGCGGCGGGCGCGGTGCTCGGCGGGGCGCTGGCGGGCATGACCCGGGCCACGCCGCACCACCTCGACCAGGCGCTGCTGACGCTCGGGGTGGCGCTGGTCGTCGCGGAGTCGCTGACGGTGGTGTTCGGCAGCGACGTGCACTCGCTGGCGGCCCCCGCCCCGCTCGACGGCGGGGTGCAGATCCTCGGCCAGACCTACCCGGTGTACCGGCTGCTGGTCATCGCCTTCGGCGCGATCCTCGCGCTCGTCGTCTACCGCCTGGTCGAGCGCAGCCGGCTCGGCGCGGTGATCCGGGCCACGGTCGCCGACCGGGCCATGGTGTCGGCGCTGGGCATCGACACCGGCCGGGTGCTGGTCGGGGTGTTCGCGGCGGGGGCGGCGCTGGCGGCGGTCGGCGGAGTGCTGGCCGGGCCGATCCTGGGCGCGCAGCCCGGCCTGGACGAGAAGGTGCTGCTGCTGGCGCTGGTGGTGGTCGTCGTCGGCGGGCTCGGGTCGGTGCGCGGCGCGCTGCTCGGCGCGGTGCTGATCGGGCAGGTGCAGGCGCTGGGGGTCGCCCTGCTGCCGGAGTACGCCTCGTTCCTGTTGTTCGCGGCCATGGCGGCGGTGCTGCTGATGCGGCCCGCCGGGCTGCTCCCCGCTCCCACGGCGGTGCGCGCATGAAGGCCGTGGAGACGACGGCGCCCGCACCGGCCGTGGCGGCGCGCCCGCGCCGCCCGGCCCGGCGCGGCCGGGCGGTCGCGGCGGCGGTGACGGCGGCGGCCCTGCTGGCGGCCGTGCCGCTGGTGCTCGGCGCCTACCCGGTGTCGATGATGACGCGGATGCTGGCGTTCGCGGTGCTGGTGCTCAGCGTCGATCTGCTGACCGGCATCACCGGGATGCCGACGCTGGGCCAGGCCGCCTACTTCGGGGTGGGCGCGTACACGGCCGCGCTGGTCGGCGTCCACCTCACCTCGGACGGGGCGGTGCAGGTCGCCGCGGCCCTGCTGGCGGGGCTGGCGGCCGCCGCCGTCACCGGGTGGATCGCGGTGCGGGCGCACGGGATCGTGTTCTTGATGCTCACGTTGGCGATCGGCGAGTCGGTGCACCAGCTCGCCGACACCTGGTCGCTGGTGGGCGGCGGCAACGGGCTGGCCGGGATGCCGCCGGTCAGCGTGCTCGGCACCGCGCTCCCGGCGGCCGGATTCGTCTACTGGTGGGTGCTGGCGGTGGCCGCGGCGGCGTTCGCGGTCGTGGCGCTGGTGGCGCGCTCCCCCTACGGGCGGACGCTGCGCGGCATCCGCGACAACGAGGCCCGGATGCGGGCCCTGGGCTACCGGCCCGGGCCGGCCAAGTTCGGCGTCTTCTGCCTGGCGGGGGCGGTCGCGGCCGTGGGCGGCGCGCTGTGGGCGGCCCAGGTCCGCTTCGTGTCCCCCGGCGACCTGGGCTTCGAGGTCGCCGCGCTGGCGCTGCTCAGCGTCGTGATCGGCGGTTCGGGCACCCTGTGGGGGCCCTGTCTGGGCGCGGCGCTGGTGCTGCTGGTCCGCGACAACCTGTCCGCCCATGTCGGCGGGCACGGCGCGTTGGTGCTGGGGGCGGTGTTCGTGGCGGTCGTGTTCACGATGCCGCGCGGGCTGGCCGGCCTGGCCCGGCGGCCCCGTCGCACGGAGGCGCGGTCATGACGCCGGCGCTTCGGCTGGAGGGCCTCACCCGTTCCTACGGGTCGCTGACCGCCGTCGATCATGTGGATCTGACCGTCGCCCGCGGCGAGCGGCACGCGCTCATCGGCCCCAACGGGGCGGGCAAGTCGACGCTGTTCGCCACCGTCGCCGGGACGCTGCGGGCGACCTCGGGGCGGGTGCTGCTGAACGGGCGGGACGTGACGGCGCTGTCGGAGTCCGAGCGGGCCCGGCGGGGGCTGCTGCGCACCTACCAGCACTCCAGCCTGTTCCTGGGCTGCACGGTGCTGGACAACGTGGCGCTGGCGGTGCAGCGGGTGCAGCGGGTCGCGCACCGTTTCGACCGTCCGGCGCGCGGTTTCCGGCGCGTCCAGGCGCGGGCGCTGGAGCATCTGGAGTCAGTCGGGCTGGCCGGGCGCGCCCACGACACGGCCTCGGAGCTGTCGCACGGAGAGCGACGGCAGCTGGAGGTGGCGATGGTGCTCGCCGCCGAGCCGGCCGTGGTGATGTTCGACGAGCCCACCGCGGGGATGTCGGCCGCCGAGACCGAACGGTTCGCGACGCTGCTGGAGGGGCTGCCCCGCAGCCTGACCGTCGTCATCGTCGAACACGACCTGGACGTGGTGTTCCGGCTGGCCGACCGCGTCACCGTGCTGCATCTGGGCGCCGTGCTGGCCTCCGGGCCGCCCGCGGCGATCCGCTCCGACGAGGCGGTGCGGGCGGCCTATCTGGGCGCCGCCCGCACCGAGGACCTGTTCACCGGAGGTGCCCGATGACCGACCTGCTCACCGTCTCCGGGCTGCGCGCCGGGTATGCGGGCGGCACCGTGCTGGACGGCGTGGACCTCACCGTCCCCGCCGGGTCGGTGGTGGCGCTGCTGGGCCGCAACGGCGTCGGCAAGACCACGTTCGTCCACACGGTGATGGGGATGCTGCGGCCCTATTCCGGCAGCGTCCGCCTGGGCGGACGGGAGCTGGCCGGCGCCCCGGCGCACGTCGTCGCCCGCGCCGGGGCGGCCATCGTGCCGCAGGGCCGCCGGGTGTTCGCGCCGCTGACCGTCGAGGAGAACCTTCAGATCGCCGCTCCCCGCCGCGGCGGCCCCTGGACGGTGGAGCGCGTCTATGAGCTGATGCCCCGGCTGGCCGAGCGCCGCGCCAACCGGGGCGACCAGCTCTCCGGCGGCGAGCAGCAGATGCTCGCCATCGGCCGGGTGCTGCTGCGCGCCCCCCGGCTGCTGCTGCTCGACGAGCCGTCCGACGGGCTGGCCCCCGCCGTGGTGGACCAGATCGCCGGGGTGCTGGAGCGGCTGTGCGCCGAGGGCATCTCCGCCGTCCTGGTCGAGCAGGACCTGCACCTGGCGTTCCGGCTGGCCGACAAGGTCGCGGTGATGCGCAAGGGCCGGATCGTGCACCGCGGCCCCACCGCCGAGTTCCGCTCCGACCGCCGCCGCGCCCACGCCCTCCTCGGTGTGGCGTGACCACAACCCGATGAGGTCCGTCTCGCCCGTTTGTCGCCTTTGGCCCCTCCTCACCTCGTCATTGCCAGGTTGTGAGGAGACGCAACTAGGCTTGCGGGCAGCCAAGCAGGGAGGAATCGGGCGTGCACGAGAGGCTTGAGCCGATCTATGAGCAGGTGGTGCGACGGAACGCCGGCGAGCTGGAGTTCCACCAGGCGGTCCGGGAGGTGTTCGAGAGTGTGGGACCGGTGATCGCCAAGCATCCCGAGCTCACCGAGGCCAAGATCATCGAGCGCATCTGCGAGCCCGAGCGCCAGATCATCTTCCGCGTGCCGTGGGAGGACGACCGCGGGGAGGTGCACGTCGAGCGGGGGTTCCGGGTGGAGTTCAACAGCGCGTTGGGCCCCTACAAGGGCGGGCTGCGCTTCCACCCCTCGGTCAACCTAGGGATCGTGAAGTTCCTGGGGTTCGAGCAGATCTTCAAAAACAGCCTGACCGGCCTGCCCCTGGGCGGCGGCAAGGGCGGCTCGGACTTCGACCCCAAGGGGCGCTCGGATTCGGAGATCATGCGCTTTTGCCAGTCGTTCATGACCGAGCTGTACCGCTACCTCGGCGAACACACCGACGTGCCGGCCGGCGACATCGGGGTGGGCAGCCGGGAGATCGGCTATCTGTTCGGCCAGTACAAGAGGATCACCAACCGGTACGAGTCGGGGGTGCTCACCGGCAAGCCGCTCCTGCACGGCGGGGCGCAGGTGCGCCGGGAGGCCACCGGGTACGGCTGCGTGTTCTTCGTGGACGAGATGCTGCGGGTCCGCGGCACCTCCTTCGACGGCAAGCGGGTGGTGGTCTCCGGGTCCGGCAACGTCGCCATCTACGCGATCGAGAAGGCCGCCCAGCTCGGCGGGGTCGTGGTGGCCTGCTCGGACTCCAGCGGCTACGTGGTCGACGAGAAGGGCATCGACCTGGAGCTGCTCAAGGAGATCAAGGAGGTCCGGCGGCAGCGGATCTCCGAGTACGCCAAGGCGCGGGCCGGCAGCGGGGCGGTGTTCGTGCCCGGCCGCAGCGTCTGGGAGGTGCCGTGCGAGGTGGCGCTGCCGTCGGCCACGCAGAACGAGATCACCGGGGCCGACGCGGCGCGGATGGTCAAGAACGGCCTCATCGCGGTCGGCGAGGGCGCCAACATGCCGACGATGCCGGAGGCGATTCGGATCTTCCGGGAGGCCGGGGTGGCGTTCGGGCCCGGCAAGGCCGCCAACGCGGGCGGAGTGGCGACCAGCGCCCTGGAGATGCAGCAGAACGCCAGCCGGGACTCCTGGTCGTTCGAGTACTCCGAGGAGCGGCTCCGCCAGATCATGAAGGACATCCACACCCGCTGCATGACCACCGCCGAGGCCTACGGGATGCCCGGCGACTACGTGGCGGGGGCCAACATCGACGGGTTCACCCGGGTGGCCGAGGCGATGCTCGGCCTGGGGCTGGTCTGACCGCGCGACGCCGACGAGGTCGGCGGGCGCGGGCCCGCCGACCCGATCCGGCGGCGGGCGCCCTCACCCGCCGGAGCGCTCGGCGACCGCCGCAGGGCGCTCCGTCGCGACCTCGACCTTCCGGTCCTCCCCGGACTCCGCGGGCCGGGCGCGCCGGGCGCGCGCGGCCGTCAGCAGATCGCGGCCGGTGCCCCACAGGCCCTTGCGGAACAGCAGCACGATCAGCACGAAGATGGCGCCGGTGACGATGCCGGTCTCCTCGAACCCGGCGGTGGCCAGATAGTCGTTCAGCGTGACGATCACGGCCGCGCCCAGCACCGCGCCCCACAGGGTGCCGATCCCGCCGAGGATGACCATCATCACCGCCTGCCCGGAGGTGGTCCAGTACACGTCGTGCAGCGAGGCGAAGCCGTGGCTGATGGCGAACACCCCGCCGCCCAACCCGGCCAACGCCGCCGACAGCACGAACGCCAGCAGCCGGTAGCGGTCCACCGGATAGCCCAGCGCCCGCGCCCGAGAGGGGTTGTCGCGGATCGACACCAGCACCTGCCCGAAGGGGCTGCGCACGATCCGCCAGGCCGCCCACAGGCCCAGCAGCACGAACGGGAGGCCCGCGTAGTAGAAGTAGAACGGGTCCGACAGGTCCGCCCCCAGCAGCTCCCTGGGCACCCCCTGCAGCCCGTTCTCCCCGCCGGTCACATCCCGCCACTGGTTGACGATGAAGTAGATCATCTGGGCGAACGCCAGCGTCACCATGGCGAAGTAGATGCCGCTCAGCCGCACCGACAGGTAGCCGATCGGCACCGCCAGCGCCGCCGCCGCCAGCGCCCCGCCCACGATCGCCACCGGGAACGGCAGCCCGGTGTGCAGCGCGATCAGCCCAGTGGTGTAGGCCGAGGTCCCCCAGAACGCGGCGTGGCCGAACGACAGCAGCCCGCCGTATCCCAGCAGCAGGTCCACCGCCACCGCCAGCAGCGCCCACGCCATGATGTCCATCGCCACCGGCGGGTAGATCAGCCACGGCAGCGCCAGCGCGGCGATCAGCCCGATCCCCGCCGCGACCGGCCGCCGGGCCAGCAGACGGATGATCATGTGAGTCCCTCCTGCCGTCCGAACAGGCCGGCCGGGCGCCACAGCAGCACGGCCGCCATCAGGATGAACACCAGCGTCTGCGACAGCGCCGGGACGTACAGGTTGCCCAGCGCCGAGACCAGCCCGATGAGGAACCCGGCCGCCACCGACCCGAACACCGAGCCCAGCCCGCCGATCACCACGACCGCGAACACCACGATGATCAGGTCACCGCCCATCAGCGGGTTGATCGCCCGCATGGGGGCGGCCAGCACCCCGGCCAGGCCCGCCAGCGCGATCCCGAACCCGAACACCGGGGTCACCCAGCGCGACACGTCGATGCCCAGCGCCCGGGTCAGTTCGGGCTTCTCGGTGGACGCCCGGACGATCATGCCGATCTTGGTGCGGGTCAGCAGCAGCCACACCGCCCCGCACACCACCGCCGACAGCGCCAGCACGAACACCTGGTAGGCGGGGTAGTCGAACAGCCCCAGGTTCAGCGTGCCGCCGAGCAGCTCCGGCCGGGCGTACTGCTGGGACTGCACCCCGTACTGCCGCCTGACCAGGTCCTGCAGGATCAGCGCCAGCCCGAACGTCAGCAGGAACCCATACAGCGGGTCCAGTCCCGACAGCCGCCGGATCAGCAGCCGCTCCAGCGCCATGCCGACCAGCCCGAGCAGCACCGGCACGATCACCAGGGCCGCCCAGAACCCGATCCCGAACGAGTCCAGCAGGATGAACGCGCCGAACGCGCCGAGCATGTAGAAGGCGCCGTGGGCGAAGTTGACCACGCCCAGCATCCCGAAGATGACCGCCAGGCCGAGGGCGAGCAGGGCGTAGAACGCCCCGCCCACCAGGCCGTTGAACGCCTGCTCGATCATCAGAGCCTGCAGCTTCCGTCCGCCGGCTGGAACGCCTGCTCGGCCGGGATGGTCTTGAGGATCTTCTCGTAGTCCCAGGGCTCCTTGACCTCGGAGGACGGCTTGACCTGGGCGAGCTCCACGTCGTGCAGCAGCAGGTGGTCCTCGGCGCGGATCGTGGCGTTGTCGGCGAACACGTCGTTGAAGGTGTGGCCCTCCAGCTCCTTGACCACCGCGTCGGCGTCGTCGGTGCCGGCCCGCTGCACGGCCTCCAGGTACTGCAGGGCGGCCGAGTAGTTGGCGGCGTGCGCGAACGACGGCCGCGTGCCGGTCTTGGCCATGAACTTGTCGGCCCAGGCCCGGTTCTGCTGGTTGGCGTTCCAGTACCAGGGGTCGGTGAACGTGGTGCCGGCCAGCGCGTCGGGGCCGAGCGAGTGGATGTCGGTGATGAACATCAGCCCGACCGCCAGGTCGATGCCCTTGTCCTGGAGCTTGTACTCGTTGTACTGCTTGACCAGGTTGACCAGGTCGCCGCCGGCCTGCATGGTGCCCAGGACCTGCGGCTTGGGGTTCAGGTTCGGGGCCTTGAGCAGGAACGTGGAGAAGTTGTCGTTGGGGAACGGCGTGGGGTCGCTGCGCACCACGGTCCCGCCGGCCTTCTGGATGGCGGCGGTGAAGCTCTTGTTCATGTCCTGCCCGAACGCGTAGTCCGGGTAGACGATGTACCAGGTCTTGGCCCCGTCGGCGGTGACCGTGCTGCCGGTGCCGTTGGCCAGCATGTAGGTGTTGTAGCCGTAGTGGAAGGTGTACTTATTGCACTGCTTGCCTTCCAGCTCGGTGGTCGCCGCGCCGATGTCGATGAAGATCTTCTTCTTGGCCTTGGCCTGGGTGGCGACGGCCAGCGCGGCGGCCGAGGACGGCACGTCCAAGATCACGTCGGCGCGCCGCCGGTCGTACAGCTCCTGGGCCTTGGAGTTGGCCAGGTCCGGCTTGTTCTGATGGTCGGCCGAGATCACCTCGATCTTGTCGGCCACCGCCTTGTCGCCGTACTTGGCCTTGTAGTCGGCGACCGCCATCTCCACCGCGGTCACGCTGTTCTTGCCGGACAGGTCGGCGTAGACCGCGCTCTGGTCGTTGAGCACGGCCAGCGTGACGCCGCCGTCGCTGATCTTCCCCCCGCCCCCGCCGGGACCGCCGCCGCAGCCGGCCAGGAGGGCGCCGGCGGTGACGACGGCGATGGACAGCCCCTTTGCCTTCATCTTCATCTCCCACATGGGTCAGATTCCGAGGTGTTCGAGGAGTTCGTCTTGGCGGGCGCGGACCTCGGCGTTGTCGAGCGCGTCGACGACGCGGCCCTCGGCCAGCAGGTAGTGGCGGTCGGCGACGGAGGCGGCGAAGTGCACGTTCTGCTCGACCAGCAGGACGGTGACGCCGCGGTCCTTGACCTGCCGCAGGATGTCGCCGATCTGCTCGACGATCACGGGCGCCAGCCCTTCGGTGGGCTCGTCGCACAGCAGCAGCCGGGAACCGGTGCGCAGCACCCGCGCCATGGCGAGCATCTGCTGCTCGCCGCCGGACAGCCGGGTCCCCGGGGATCGGCGGCGCTCCTTGAGCCGGGGGAACGCCGCGTAGATCTCCTCCATCGACCACGGCTCGGGCCCGGTGACGGGCGGCAGCAAGAGGTTCTCCTCGACCGAGAGGGTGGCGTAGACGCCGCGGTCGTCGGGCACCCAGCCGATGCCGAGCCGGGCCCTGCGGTGCGGGGGCAGGGCGGTCAGGTCGGCGCCGCGCAGCGACATCGCGCCGCCGACGCGGGCATGCAGGCCCATGACGCAGCGCAGCAGGGTGGTCTTGCCGGCCCCGTTGCGGCCGACCAGGGTGACGATCTCGCCCTCGGCGACCTGGAGCGACACCTCCCGCAGCACCTGGGCCTCGCCGTACCAGGCGGACAGGTTCTCAACGGTGAGCATCGGCGTCTCCCAGATAGGCGGTGATCACGCGAGGGTCGTGGCGGATCTGGGCGTAGGGGCCCTCGACCAGCACCCGTCCGGACTGCAGGACGGTGACCCGGTCGGCGAGGCTGGAGACCACGGACATGTTGTGCTCGACCATCACCACCGTCCGGCCCGCGCGGACCCGGCGGATCAGCTCCACGGTGCGGTCCACGTCCTCGGCGCCCATCCCGGCGGTGGGTTCGTCCAGCAGCAGGACCTTGGGGTCCAGGGACAGCGCGAGGGCCAGCTCCAGCGCCCGTTTGCGGCCGTAGGCGAGGGTGCCGGCGGGCCGGTCGGCGAACTCCAGCAGCCCGACCTGGTCGAGCAGCTCGTCGGCGCGCGCGGAGAACGCCGCCAGCGCCTTGTCCGACCGCCAGAACCGCCAGCCCAGCCCGGTCGGCCCGGCCAGCGCCAGCTCCAGGTGCCGCCGCACGGTCTGCTCGGGGAACAGGCTGGTGATCTGGAACGACCTGGCCAGTCCGGCGCGGGCGACCTGCTCGGGGCGGCGTCCGGTCAGCTCCCGGCCGGCCAGCGCGATGGTGCCCGCGGTGGGCGGCAGGAAGCCGGTGAGCAGGTTGAACAGCGTGGTCTTGCCGGCCCCGTTGGGGCCGACCAGGGCGTGCACGCTGCCCTCGGCGACGTCCAGGTCGACGCCGTCGACGGCGCGGAAGCCGCGGAACTCCTTGACCAGACCCCGCGCCGTCAAAATGGCACCAGTCACGGTCCTGGACCTCCTCAAGGTGGACGACGCAGGCCCAATCCGGGTGATCCGGCCCACATCGGTCGTTGTGACGCGGGACACTATGGCAACCGCGAACGGCGCCCACCATGTCGGACAACCCCACAAACCAGACGGAAGCTGTGTGGGCATTCGACATCGCGCCGGGTGCACGGGCCTCATGTCCGCCGGACACATGAGCCGGCCGCCTCCCATGGCCCGATCCCCCACCCCCGGTCGGACGGCGCGCGGGCGGGAGGGCCGGCCGGACCCTCGAGGCGCGGCGCCGCGCGGCGGCCGGCCGACCCGGCCCGCCCCGTCGGGCCCGGGCCGCCGGGAGCCGGCGCGTTCGGCGCGCCGTGGCGGCGGGACACACGCGCGCCGCGGCGAATGTGTGCCGCCGCGACGTGGCACGGGCCACAGCGGCCGCTCAGGATGATCGGCATCCACCCTGGAGGAGGCTCGATGCCGATCATCCGAACTCTTCTGGCGGCCGCACTGGCCGGCGGCGCGGCGATCGTCCCGGCCGGCCCCGCGGCCGCCGACCCCTGTCCGCCCTCATCTCGGCTCAAGGTCCCGGGCGCCGAGCATCAGGTCATCGCCTGCCTGGAGGACCTGACCACCGCCGGGACCGTCGTCTCCGGCCACACCGTCCCCGCCGACTACGCCGGGCTGCACCCGTCCGGGGCGCGCAACCCCGGCGGGGTGCCCGGCATCCAGATCGACGGCTACTTCCCGGACGATTCCACGTTCAACACCCACCACGGCTGGAACCACGACAGCCAGTTCGTGATCCGGCTGCCGAAGCGGTGGAACGGCGGGCTGGTGGTGGCGGGCAGCCCGGGCAACCGGCGGCAGTACGCCAACGACTTCACCATCGCCGACCGGGCGCTGGCCAAGGGGTACGCCTACGCGGCGACCGACAAGGGCAACAGCGGGACGGAGTTCTACGCCGACGGCCGCCGGCCCGGCGACGCCATCGCCGAGTGGCACTTCCGGCTGACCCAGCTCACCAAGGCCGCCCGGAAGGTCGTCGAGCAGCGCTACGGAAGGCCGCCGAGCCGGACTTACGCGGTGGGCGTCTCCAACGGCGGCTACCTGGTGCGCCGGCAGCTGGAGAGGCACCCCGAGCTGTACACCGGCGGCATCGACTGGGGGGGCGCCCTGTGGACCGACGAGGGGCCCAACCTGCTCACCTTCCTGCCGACCGTGCTGCGCGGCTCGCCGGAGAAGGTGTATCCGGCCGCCTCGTCGTTCCTGTGGCCCTACCACGAGCAGGTGTACTGGGATCTGACGCAGCGGATCTACCGGGAGGAGCTCGACCCCGACTACGACGGCGACCTGCAGGCGGGGATCCCCTACTGCTCGCCGGGCACCCCGCGATGCGACGCCGACTACGACTACGCCTCCCGTCCCCGCCGGGTCCACCAGGCGGTGCGGAAGATCTCCCTCACCGGCCGGATCGGCCGTCCGATGATCACGATCCACGGGACGCTGGACGCGCTGCTGCCGATCGACGCCGCCTCCGACCGCTACGCGGAGATGATCCGCCGGCAGGGCCGCTCGGCGCTGCACCGCTACTACCGGATCGAGGACGGCAACCACACCGATGGGCTGTACGACGCGTTCCCCGACCGGCTGCGCCCGTTGCTGCCCTGCTACCACAGCGCCTTCGACGCCCTGGAGGCCTGGACCGTGCGGGGCGACGCCCCGCCCCCCTCGGCCACGCTGCCCCGCCCGGCCGGCGACGTGGTCACCACCTGCCCGCTGAACGGAGGTCGCCGATGAGACTCCGCCTGTGCGCGCTGACCGCCGCGCTCGCGCTCGCCCTCACCGGGGCCCCGGCCCCCGCCGCCGAGGCCGCGGTGCCCCCGCCCACCCCCGGGGACCTGCGCTCTTACGACATCGACGAGGTCTATGTCTCCGGGGTCTCCTCCGGCGGCTACATGGCCGTCCAACTGCACGTCGCCTACTCGGGGGTGTTCCAGGGCGCGGGCGTCTTCTCCGCCGGTCCCTACCGGTGCGCCCAGGGCGATCTGACCACCGCGTTGAACGCCTGCATGCAGACGTACCTGCCGCGCAAGACGCCCGCCCAGCTGGTCTCCGAGACCCGCGCGCTGGCGAGCGGCGGGGCGGTGGACCCGGTGGAGAACCTCTCCGGCGACCCGGTGTACCTGTACCACGGGTCGAACGACCAGACGGTGGTGCGCGCGGTCAACGACGACCTGGCCGCCTACTACCAGAGCCTCGGGGCGCAGGTGTCGTACCGCAAGACCGCCTCGGGCCACGCGTGGGTCTCCCCCCTCGGCCCGGTGAGCTGCACCGCCACCGCCTCCCCGTTCGTCAACGACTGCGGGGACGACCCGCCCGGCCAGATGCTGGCGCACCTGTTCGGCTCCTCGGTGAACGCGCCCGCCTCCCAGCCGAGCGGCACGCTGATCCGGTTCGACCAGGACGACTATGCGGTGGGCGGCAACGCCTCGGGCATCAGCATGGGCCAGGAGGGATTCGTCTACGTGCCGCCCGACTGCGCGAGCGGGGCGCGATGCCGGCTGATGGTGGCCCTGCACGGCTGCAAGCAGGGCTACCGGTACCCCTCGTTCGGGGACGCGTTCATGCGCTACGCGTACCTGAACGAGTACGCCGACACCAACCGCATGATCGTGCTGTACCCGCAGGCGGCCCCCACCGCCGACCTGACCAACCCGAACGGCTGCTGGAACTGGTGGGGCTACCAGGGCGACACCCGGTACGCCCAGCACGGCGGCGCCCAGATCGAGACCATCCTCGCCATGGTGCGGACCCTCACCGGCTCGGCCCCCGCGCCCGGCCCCGACCCGACCCCCGAGTGCGTGACCGCCAGCAACTACGCCCACACCGTGGCGGGCCGCGCCCACGTCCTGTACGGCGGCACCTACGCCAACGGCTCCGGCCAGTACCTGGGACTGTGGAACATCTACACGACCAGCAGCATCAAACAGACCGGCCCAGGCTACTGGGTGAAGTGCTGACACCTTCCGCGGCCTTTGCGGCGGCCCGGGGGAGCCTCCCCCGGGCCCGTGTCATCCCCGGCCGGTCCGCGGACCCCGCGCCGCGGGCTTGACCTTGACGCCGGCGTCAAGCCCATAGCGTCCGGGCATGACCGCTCCCGCTCTGCGCCCGGCGGCGGCCCGGGCCGGCGATCGACGTGACGCGCCCCTGCCGCCGTGGCTGCTCGCGCTGTTCCTGCTGGCCTTCGCGTTCGGCACCGACGACCTGGTGATCGCGGGGATCCTGCCGCTGATCGCCGCCGACCTGGAGGTGTCGGTGCCGGCCGCGGGGCAGCTTGTCACGGCCTTCGCCCTCGCCTATGCGCTGGGCGCCCCGGTCGCGGCGTTCTGGACCGCCCGGCTGCCGCGCCGCACGGTGCTGACCGGCGCCGGCGCGGCGTTCGTCCTGGCCAACCTGGCGGCGGCCGCGGCCCCCGGCTACGGGCCGCTGCTCGCGGCGCGGATCGTCGCGGGCCTGGCCGCCGCCACCGCCTCCCCGGCCGCCTTCGCCGTCGCCGCGACGGCGGCGCCGCCGAGGCGGCGCGGCCGTTTCATCGCCGTGGTCAGCGCCGGCCTGACCACGGCGATCGTCGCGGGCGTGCCGCTGGGCGCCTGGATCGGCGACGCGCTCGGCTGGCGGGCCGTGATGATCTTCGTCGCGCTGCTCGCGTCCGTCGCCGCGATCGCCCTGGCGGTCGTGCTGCCCCCGCTGCCGGGGGCCGCCCCGGGCCGGCTGCGCGACCGGCTGGCGCCGCTCCGCCGGCCGGAGACCGTGACGGCGCTGGCGGCGATGGCCGTCGCCGCGACGGGCGGCAACATGTCCTACGTCTACATCACCGAGATCGCCGGCCGGCTCGGCGACGTGCACGGCTCCGCGCTCGCCCCGCTGATCACGGGGATCGGGGTCGCCGGGATCCTCGGGGCCTTCGTCTGCGGACGGGCCGTCGACGCGCTGGGCGCGGCCCGAGCCATGCTGCTCTTCCTGGTCGGCGTGCTCGCCGCCCCGGCGCTGATGGCGCTGCTCGGCGTCCTCGGCGGCCCCTATCCGGTGCCCGTGACGGCCGCTCTGCTCGTCCTGTACGGGCTGTTCACCTGGGGCTTCTCCCCCGCCTCCCAGGCGTGGCTGCTGGGTCGCGCCGCGGGCTCCGCCGATGAGCTGATCGCGCTGAACAACAGCGCCATGTTCCTGGGGTTCTCCCTCTCAGGGGGTCTGGGCGGCCTCGCCCTGGACGGGGGCGGTCCGCTCGCCGTGCCCGCCACGGCCGCCGGATGCGTGGCGGCGTCGCTGGTGTTGTTCCTCGCGGCGTTCCGCTCCGGCGGCGGATCCCGACGCCGCGACGAGGAACGCGATGAAGAACGCGATGAGGAACGTGACGAGGAGCGCGACGAGGAGGACGCATGATGCGGATCGGCGAGGTGGCGCGACGCGCCGGGGTGACCCCGCGGGCCCTGCGCTACTACGAGGAGAAGGGCCTGCTGCGGGCGCGCCGGGACCACAACGGCTACCGGGTGTACGAGGAGGACACCGTGCACGCGGCCCGCAACATCGCCCGGCTGCTGCGCGCCGGTCTCAGCTCCGAGGACGTCGCGCGCTTCGGCGACTGCCTGCGCCGGGAGCGCATGGACCCGTCCCCGGACTGCGCGGCGCTGCTGGAGGTGTACACCGCCCGACTGGCGATGCTGGACCGGCGCATCGAGGCGCTGACCGAGCTGCGCGGGCGGCTCGCCGAGGAGGCACGGCGCCTGCGGGCCGCCATGGCGGCCCACGCCTCCGATCCGGATCGTTCACCGGGCCGTCGAGAGCCGGTGCAGGCGTAGGGCGAGCTGGAGCTCCAGGGCCCGTTCGGGCTCCTGCCAGCCGGGGCCGAGGAGACGGCCGACGCGCTCCAGCCGCTGGGTGACGGTGTTGGTGTGGATGTGCAGGCGGGAGGCGGTCTTGCTGAGCGCCCCGCCGCAGCCGAAGTAGGCGTCGAGGGTGGCGACCAGCTCGGTGCCGCGTTTGGCGTCGTAGTCCAGGACGGGGCCGAGGGTCGACTCGATGAAGCCGGCGACGTCGTTGTCGCGGCCGATGAGCAGGCCGATGAAGCCGAGCTCCGCGGCCCCGGCGCCGGCGCCGCGCCGCCCCAGCGCCAGCAGGGCGTCGACGCAGCGCCCGGCCTCCTCGTAGACCTCGGTCAGCGGCTCCAGGGCGGTGACGGGCCCGGCGGCCCCGGCGGTGGCGGGCGCGCCGAGGGACTGGCCCAGCTCGCGGGCGACGCCGCGGGCGACCTCGCCGGGCTCCTCCCCCGGCAGCAGCAGGACGATCTCGGCGCCCTGCACCTGGAAGAGGCCGTGGTGGGCGGCGGCGTGGGAGGCCGCCCAGAACGCGGCGCGGCGGCGGCCGGTCTCGTCGTCGGCGTCGTGCCGGACCACCACCAGCACGTGCCGGGCGCCGGGTTCCACCCCGACGCGCCGGGCGCGGTCGGCCACCGTCTGCCGGTCGTGCACCCGGCCGTCCAGCAGGTCCCGCAGCAGGTCGCCGCGCACCCGGCCCTCGGCCTCGGCGACGCTGCGCTGGATCAGCCGCAGCAGTGCGATGACGATGGCGGCGCGTTCCAGGATCCGCTGGTCGATGTCGGACAGCTCCTCCTCGCAGCGCAGCACCAGCGCGCACAACGTCTCCGCGCCGGCGGTGGCGGTGGCGACCCGCAGAGCGCCCCGGGAGACGGTGCGCGCGGTGGTGCGGGAGGCGGCGGCCAGGTCGACGGCGAGCGCCAGCTCGGCCGGGTCGGGCTCGCCGCCGACCGAGGCCAGCACGGTGTCGCCCTCCAGCACGAACACCATGCCGCCCAGCACGTCCACGACCACCTGGCAGATGTCGGCCACGCCCGCGCCGCGCACCACCAGGTCGGCCATCCGGTCGTGGGCCTGGGCGGCGCGCTCCACCGCGTCGCCGCGCGCCCGGATCACCTCGTTGGCGGCGCTCAGCTCCTCCAGGGCGGCGCGGGTCTCGGCGAGCAGCCGGGCGTTGTCGATCGCCACCGCCGCGTAGGCGGCCAGCGAGCTGAGCAGCGCCACCTCCTCCTTGGCGAACGGATGGTCGCTGCGGTGCGCGGCGAACAGCACCCCGATCGACCGGGAGCCCAGCCGCATCGGCACCCCGAGGATGGAGACCAGTCCTTCCTCGGCGACCGCGGCGTCGATCTCGGTGGTGTGCCGGAACTGGTCGTCCGACAGGTAGGAGCCGGAGGTGTAGGGCATCCCGGTCTGGGCGACCAGCCCGCCGAGCCCGGCCCCCAGCGGCAGCCGCAGCGACCGGAACGCCGCCGACACCGACCCGTCGGTGACCCGCATGTAGGTGTCGCCGCGTTCGTCGTCGTGGAGGGTCATGTAGGACACGTCGGCGTTCAACAGCCGCCGCGCCCGCCGCACGATGGCCTCCAGCACCGCGTCCAGATCCCGCAGCCCGGCCAGGTCGCCGGCGGTCTCGAACAGCGCCGCCAGCTCGGCCTCCCGTCGGGCCCGGCGCTCCAGGGTGGCCCGGATCTGCAGGGCGATCCGCTTGCCCCGCTCCAGCCGCTCCAGCGTCTCCGGGCTCGCCCCGGCCGCCCGCGCCTCCAGCACGGGAGCCTCGAACTCGACCGCGGGGGCCTCGCGGGCCAGCAGCTCCAGGAAGAATTCGAGGCTCATACGAGACAGGATCAACCCGCCGTCCATCCGCCGTCGATGGTCAGATGCGAACCCGTGATCATCGCGGCCTGCGGAGTGCACAGGTAGGCGACCAGTTCGGCGACCTCCTCGGGCTCGATCAGCCGCTTGATCGCGGCCCGGCGCAGCATCACCTGCTCCACCACCTCGCCGGGCTCGATGCCGTGCGCGACGGCCTGGTCGGCGATCTGCCCCTCCACCAGGGGGGTGCGCACATAGGCGGGGTTGACGCAGTTGGAGGTGACCCCGTGGGGGGCGCCTTCCAGCGCGATGACCTTGGACAGGCCCTCCAGGGCGTGTTTGGCGGACACATAGGCGGACTTGTAGGGGGAGGCCCGCAGCCCGTGCACGCTGGAGATGTTGATCACCCGTCCCCAGTTCCGCCGGTACATGTGCGGCAGGGCGGCGGCGACGATCCGGAACGGCGTCTCCGCCATGAGCCGCAGGATCCGGGTGAACGTCTCGGGCGGGAACTCCTCGATCGGCGCCACGTGCTGGAACCCGGCGTTGTTCACCACGACGTCCGCGGTGGCGGCGGCCTCCAGCACCGGATCCAGCGCGTCGGGGTCGGCCAGGTCGGCGATCACGGCGCGCCCGTCCAGCTCGGCGGCGATCCTCCCGGCGGCCTCGGCGTCGATGTCGACGATCACCACCTGTGCGCCCGCGCGGGCCAGCCGTCGGGCGCAGGCACGGCCGATGCCGCTGGCGGCCCCGGTGACCAGGGCGTGGCGGCCGGACAGGTCCGGGATCGCAACTGGGTCGGTCATGGCCACAGAAGCTACGGAGTGAAGTGTGCCGCCACCATGGCGGTGCGCCCCATGCTTTCCGGGGACCTTGTGGGTCCGCCCCACATGCCCGGCGCACGGGCTCTCCGGCGAGGCGCGGTCTTCGAGGGCCCCGGGATTCCACAGGCCCGGGGCGCCGTTCCACGGCCGCGGCGGGCAGGCCGAAGGGCCGGACGCCGACACCGGCCGGCGCGAGGCGGCCCGGTCGGCCCGCTTCTCAGGTCCGGGCCGACCGGGCCGCGGCCGGGTCTGCGGATCCGCGCAGCTCGGCGCGATTTGACAAGACGGGATGACCGCTTCGTCCTAGGCTTGTGTCGTGACCCAGGAACCTCCCGACATCGACACCTCCGTATCCCATGTGGCCCGGATCTGGAACTACTGGCTGGGCGGCAAGGACAATTTCGAAATCGACCGCCAGGTCGGCGACCAGATCCTGCAGATGCTCCCGGACGTGGCCCGGCTGGCCAGGGCCTCCCGGATGTATTTGAACCGGGTGGTGTGGCATCTGGCCGCCGAAGCCGGGGTCCGCCAGTTCCTGGACATCGGCACCGGGCTGCCGACCGTGGACAACACCCACGAGGTGGCGCAGCGCGCCGCCCCCGAGTCCCGGATCGTGTACGTCGATCACGACCCGCTGGTGCTGGCGCACGCCCGCGCCCTGCTGACCAGCACCCCCGAGGGCAAGACCGACTACGTCCACGCCGATCTGCGCGAGCCGGAGAAGATCCTCACGGAGGCCCGTCGGACGCTGGACTTCGACAAGCCCGTCGCGCTGATCCTGATGGGCGTGCTGGAGTTCATCACCGACGACGAGGAGGCCTACTCGATCGTCCGGCGGCTGATGGAGGCCCTGCCCTCCGGCAGCTATCTGGCCATGTACGACGGCACCAACGTCGTCCACCGGGAGGCCTCGGACCGGATCGTCGAGGTGTGGAACGCCTCCGGCAACGCCCCGCTGGTGCTGCGCACCCCCGAGCAGATCGGCCGGTTCTTCGAGGGGCTGGAGATCCTCGAGCCGGGCGTGGTGTCGGTGACCCACTGGCGGCCGGAGATCCCGCCGGGCGGTGAGCCGGACGCGGTGGACGCCTTCGGCGCGGTCGGCCGCAAGCCCTAGCCGGTCCTCGGGTCCGCCGGCCGCCCACGTGGATCCCGGCCGTCGCGGGGTATCGGCTGGGCATGACGCACACCACCGTTCCCGAGCCGGATCCTCCGCATGAGGTCGGCGTGTCGGCGGCCGGCAAGCTGAGCGAGGCGCTGGAGACCGTCGAGCGCGCACGGGGCCACCTGTACTCGTTCCATCAGCTCATCGGGCATGCGGACTTCGCCGTCGAGGAGGCCGCCGAGCTGCTGGCCCAGGCCGGGCGGCAGGACCTGGCCGAGGAGGTGATGACCGAGATCATGGGTCGCAACGTGCTGCCCGGCCGATGGACCTACCAGGTGGTGGACGACTTCGAGGTGACCTACTACGAGCCGTTCCGCGATCTGGAGCGCCGAGTGCGGGAGGCGCTGACCGGCGGCCGCAAGCACGTCTATGAGGCCCGGTTGAAGGAGCGTCGCCGCACCCACGGCCGTCCGGGCCATGAGGCCGCTCCCGTGGACGGTCCGCCGTGACGCGCGCCCGGCGGGCGGCGGTGGCGGCGTCGGGTTCGTGGATCGACCCCGACGACGGGGTGCGGACACCGGCGGGCGAGGTGCACGCCTGGTCGCCGGGCGCCAACCAGACGCTGTGCGGGCTCGCGCTCAGCCGGAGCGGGCTGCTGCGCTTCCCGCACGTCGCCTGGCCGGACGTGCAGCCGCACTCGGGCGGCTCGGCCGACCGGGTACGACGGGTCTGCCCGCGGTGCGCCGCGGCGATGGGCCGGCGCGGCGGGGGCAGACCCTGGACGCGCACCGATCCCAGGCCCTGAGCGGCGACGGCGGGTCGGGCGCCGGGAGCGCCGTGGGCGCCCGACCCGCCGGGAACGGACCGCCGAAGCGGCCGCGGGTCACGGCCGGGGACCGGCGCGGCCCGGGGCCCGATCGCCGCGCCGCCCCCGGTCAGGCCTGGGCGACGCCCTTGCGCCAGTAACCGGAGAAGTAGATGTCGCGGCGGTCGATGCCGCGGTCGTTCACCAGGTGGCGACGGATCCGCGTGACGGCGCCGGACTCCCCGGCGACCCACGCGTACGGGCGCCCGGCCGGGAAGTCCGCCTCGGTGACGGCGGTGAGCAGGGACTCTCCGGCGTCGCGGTGCACCCAGGTCAGCTCGGCGCCGGCGGGCAGCTCGAGAGGCTGCTCCTCGGCCGCGGAGCCGACCTCCACCAGGACCCGGGCGGTGGTGGCGGCGGGCATGGATTCGAGGATGGCGCCGATGGCGGGGAGGGCGGTCTCGTCCCCGGCCAGCAGCACCCAGTCGGCGTGGGCGGGCGGGGCGTACTCGGCGCGCGGCCCCCACAGGCCCACCTGGTCGCCGGGGGCGGCGTTCGCGGCCCAGCGGGAGCCGGGGCCGGCGTCGTCGTGCAGGACGAAGTCGATGTCGACCTCGCCGGCCTCGGGGCGGTGCCGCCGGATGGTGTAGGTGCGGAACACCGCGCGGACCGGTTCGACCTGCCAGCGCTGCCACCAGTCGTCGCCGGTGGGGTAGATCGGGCGTTCCTCACCGGGCAGCGGGAAGAACACCTTGACCCGGTGGTCCAGTCCGGCGCCGGGGAAGTCCTCCAGGCCGCCCAGCGTGATGCGCGCCATGTGCGGGGTGATCCGGTCGACCCGGGTGACGTGGGCGGAGTAGTGCCGGTACGTCATCGGCTCGCCTCGGCCTCCACGAGGCTGCGGGGGCGCAGGTCGGTCCAGTGGGTGCGCACGTACTCCAGGCACTCCTCGCGTCCGGCGGGACCGAACGCGGTGGACCATCCGGCGGGCACGGCCGCGAAGACCGGCCACAGCGAGTGCTGCCCCTCGGAGTTGACGAGCACGAGGTAGTCGGCGTCGGGGTTCTCGAAGGGGTTGCTGCTCATTACCGTGCCTCCTGTCGTGGGCTCTGGCCGCGGGGCGCCGTCCCGGGCTCGGGCGGGGACGGCCCGGGACGGTGCTCACCCCCCGGGGCGGTTCGCGGCACCCGCCCCGGGGAGGCGAGCGCTCAGCCCGCCTTGGCGGCGGCCTGAGCGATCTGCGGGATGACGTTGTCCGCCACGTACGGGACGGCCAGCACCGTCGGGGTGCGCAGCGGCCAGAAGGACTTCAGGTCCAGCGCCACATAGGAGCCGCGCTTGACCACGTCCAGGCCGGAGAAGATGCGGTCCTGCTCGAACTTCTTCTGCGCGGCGGCGTCGTCGTTGTAGTGCGCGATCAGCACGTCGGTGTCCAGCACGCCGAGCTTCTCGTTGCTGAGCTCGGCGTAGAAGTTCTCGCCGGGGAGCCCCTTGATCTGCTCGGGCAGCGTCATCCCGAGCTGGTTGAGCAGCTTGACGCTGAGGTCCTCGGTGGACTTCATCACGGCGAGGTTGCCGGAGGGGAGGGACACCACGAACGCGAAGCCCTTGCCGGCCAGCTCGGGGTGCTTGGCCTTGGTCGCGTTGATCTTCTCCTCGACGTCGGCGATCAGCTTGCGGCCCTCGTCCTCCTTGCCGACCGCCTTGGCGACCTGCTCGGTGATCTGCTGCCAGCTGTCCTCGGCGGGGCCGGTCTGGTAGGCGACGGTCGGCGCCAGCTGGGAGAGCTTGGAGTAGTACTTGTCGATGTAGTAGTCGCCGGCGGCCAGGATCAGGTCCGGCTTGAGCGCGGCGACCTCCTCCAGCTTGAAGCCGGAGTCGCCGGACTTGAGCAGGGTGGGCTTGGCACCCGACAGCTTCGGCGCGCTCCACGGGGTGAGGCCGTCGGGCTGGATGCCGGTCAGCTCGACCATGCCGACGGGCTGCACGCCGAGCGCCAGCAGCGCGTCCTGGTCGACCTCGCCGAGCGCGACGATCCGCTTCGGCTCGGACTTGACGGTGGTGGTGCCGAGCTTGTGAGTGATCGTGACCGGGAACGCCCCCGACCCGGTCGAGCCCGCGGCGGGCTCTTCGGTGTCATCGCCGCACGCCGCCGTCAGGCTCAGGCCCAGCAGCAGCGCGCTCGTCGCGGCCAGTCGCCGCATCAACGTACGCATGGGGGATGCGTGTCCTTCCTGTGCTGTCAGCGCCGCACCAATATCATTAGGTAAGGCTTGCCTAACTTAGCAAGTCCTTACCTCGCCTGGGAACCCGCCCCCCGCATCAGTTCGGCAACGCCCACCAGGGAACATCCGCCGGAGCCGGGCCGCCCGAGGCCGTGCGACCGCCGGCGCCGCGGACGAGGAACGATCACGCGGAACGGCGGCGCGGAGGACGCGCCGACCGCTGCCCGGAAAACGAGGGATGTCCTACCCTCCCGGCATGAGCCTGCCGGAGAAGCCCACGCCCGAGGAGCCGCCCGCCCAGCGGCCGCGGAACGTCCTGGCCTGGGCCCTGATCGTCCCCACCGCAGCGCTGCTGGGCGCCGCCCTGGCGCAGTACCCGTCCGTCCTCGCCTCCTACGGCGGCATCCTGCTCGCCCTGGGCGCGTGGGCGGCCGCGGCCGCGGTCACGGGCGGCATCTGGGGGCGGACGTGGCCGACCCTGCTGATGTCGCTGAGCCTGCTGGCATTGCTGCTGTTCGGCGGCCCGGCCTACGCCGAGCTCTACATGAAGCGCCTGGGCGAGCCGGCCCCCGCCGTCGTGGTCGACATCCGGGACCGCTCCCGGGAGGGCGGTCGCCCGGTCGACGGCGACGGCGACCTGGTGTGCACGGTGATGGAGCTGAACGACGAACGCACCGTGCACCGGGTGTCCCAGCAGGAGAACTGCTGGGACCAGTTCACCGCGGGACAGCGCATCACCATCCGCAAGGACCCGCTCGGGCTCCTGGAGCCCCGGCTGCCGGACGGCCCCGATCAGGGCGGCACCCTCGCCCTCACCGTGGCCGTCGCCGCGGGCGCCTATCTGCTGACCGCCGCCGCGATCGTGCACGCCGGACGCCGCCGCTGAAGGGAAGGAACGGACCGGCCCGCGGACCTCGTCATCGGGCGGGGGCGCGGCCCGTGGATCCGCCGCCGCCCGGAGCCGCCGGAGCACCGGCGCCGGATGAGCCTGCGGTGACGCGCCCCGGGCGCGCACCGGACGTTGATCGGAGCGTTATCGACTTGATCGCACACTGGGGCATGCGCTGGTGCACGGCTGTGATCGCGGCGATCTGCCTGTGCGGCGCGCTCTGCCTCCCGGCCGCCGCATCGACGCGGCCGGAGGACCGGGTGGTGCTGGTCGGCGTCCCGGGGCTGCGCTGGGAGGACGTGCGGCCGCAGACCACCCCCGTGCTGTGGGGGCTGGCCCGGCGGGGGGCGATCGCCAACATCGCGGTGCGGACGGTGGACGAGCACACCTGCGCCGCCGAGGGCTGGCTGACGATCTCCGCGGGGGCGCGCGCCCGGCCGGCGCGCGACGCATGCGACCCGCCGCCCGGGCCATTGCCCGCCGGCTCCGGCGCGGTCGTCCCCGGACACGCCCGGCTGCGCGCCCACAACGCCGCCACCGTCTACGCCGCACAGGTGGGGCTGCTGGGCGAGACGCTGCGGCGGGCGGGCGACTGCGCCGCCGGGGTCGGCGCCGGCGGCGCGCTCGCCGCGGCCGACTCCGCGGGCCGGGTCGCCGTGTACCGCGACCAGGTGCACCGGATGACGGCCGAGGACTGGCGGCGCTGCCGGGTGACGGTGGTGGACGCGGCCGGCCTCACCACGGCGCCGGCACAGGTCGACCGGCTCCTCGGCGAGGTGCTGCGGCGGGTCCCCGCGGACGCGGCCGTGCTGGTCGTCGGGGTCGCGGACGCGGGGCGTCCCGGGCTGCGGATCGCGATCGACGCCCGCCCGACGTCCGGCCCGGGCCGTCTCACCGCCTCCTCCACCCGGCGGACGGGGCTGGTGACGCTGACCGACGTGACGCCCACGGTGCTGCGGCTGGCGGGCGCGCCCGTGCCCGCGCGGCTCACCGGCGCGCCGTGGACTCCCCGCCCCGCGCCGCGCGAGGGGCGCGTCCAGTCGCTGCGGGATCGGGCCCGCGCCGCCCGCACCGCCCGTTCGATGGTCGCGCCGTTCAACGTCGCGCTGGTCGGCGGGCAGGTCGTCGCGTTCGGGCTGGCCGCGCTGGCCTGGCGACGCGGCGGCGCGGCCCGGCGGCGCCGGATCCGGGCGATCGCCCGGTGGACGGCGCTGGCCGCGGCCGCCGCCCCCGCCGCCGCCTATCTGGCGAACCTGCTGCCGTGGTGGCGGCTCGCGCATCCGGCGGCCGGGCTGGCCGGCGCGGTGCTCGCCGCCGACCTGGTCCTGGTGGGGGTCGCCGTGCTGGGGCCGTGGGGGCGGCGCCCCTTCGGTCCGGTCACGGCGGTGGCGGCGGCGACCTGCCTGATCCTGGCGGCCGACGCCGTCGCGGGCTCCCCTCTGCAGGCCGACAGCCTGAACGGCAACTTCTCGCTGACCGCCGGGCGGTTCTACGGGTTCGGCAACCTGACCTTCGCGGTGTTCGCCACCGCGGCGCTGTTCTGCGCCGCCCTGCTGGCCGCGCGGGCCTCCCGGCCCCGCCGCGCCGTGGCGACGGTCGCGGGGATCGGCGGCGGCGCCGTGCTCGTGGACGGCTGGCCGGGCTGGGGCAGCGACTTCGGCGGGGTCCTGGCGCTCACTCCCGGGGTGGTCTTCCTCACCCTGTGGGCCGCGGGCCGCCGCCCCGGTCCCCGCGTCCTGCCGGCCGCCTCGATCGCCGGCGCCCTGCTGGTGGCCGTCATCTCCTGGCTCGACGCCCGCCGCCCGCCCGGCGAACGCTCCCACCTGGGCGATTTCTGGCATCGCGTGCTGAACGGCGAGGCCGGGCAGATCCTGGTCCGCAAGGCCGATTCCATGCTCGGTTCCCTGGGGAGCCCGTGGCTCACCGTTCCGGCCGCCGTGGCGCTGGGGCTGATCCTGTTCGCGCTGGTGCGCCCCGGCGGCCCGTTGGACGGGCTCTTCCGCCGCGTCCCGCCGCTGCGCCCGGCCCTGCTGGCCGTCCTGATCACGGTCGCCGTGGGTTTCGTCGTCAACGACTCCGGCATCGCCGTCCCCGCCGTGGCCGTCCTCCTCGCCGTCCCCCTCACCGTGGCCATGGCCCTGACCGCGGCGGCGCCCGAGCCGCAGGGGTGCGGCGCCCCGGCCGTCCCGGCCCGCTGAACCGCCCCGGCCGCCCTGGTCCGCCGAACCGTCCCGGGCGGGACGGAGGCGCCCCGGCGGGCGTCTCCGGACGCCCGTCCCCACTATCAAACTAAATCAGTAGGAATAGTTGACTTATGGGGTGTTCCGTGTTCCGATGACGGCATGCGCGTTCGGCTCGCTCTCACCCGGCAGCGGCATGTGGACTACCGCCACGTGACCACCGCGAGCTGTCCCCGCTGAGCGGCCGGTCGGCCGGATCCCCGCGTCCGGGCGCCGGCTCGGGGCGACGCCCGGACGCATCCCGCCGCTCCCGCGGCCGCACGAGACCGCCGTGCCCGGCCCCGAGGGCGGCCCGGCCCACGCCGCCCGACGGTGCCGCCGCGTTTCCCACATCCCACCGCGAAGGAGGCATGCCATGTCCGAGTTCCGGCAGGTCGGCGGCCGGATCGGCGCCGAGATCAAGGGCGTCGACCCCAACGAGCTGCCGCTGGAGGAGATCAACGAGGCCCTGCTGACCCATAAGGCGCTGATCTTCCGCGGCGCGAACCTCGACGAGGAGGGCCAGCTCCGCTTCGCCCGTCGGTTCGGCGCGCTGACCAAGGCGCACCCCACCGTCCCCTCGGTGGAGGGGCGGCCGGAGATCCTGCCGGTGGACCGCGCCGAGGGCATCCGCGCCAACGTCTGGCACACCGACGTCACGTTCGTGCGCACCCCGCCGAAGCTGAGCACGCTGCGCGCGCTGGTCGTCCCGCCGTACGGCGGCAACACCCTCATCGCCAACGCCGCGGCCGCCTACCGGGACCTGCCCGAGCAGCTCCGGGAGTTCGCCGACCGGCTGTGGGCGATCCACACCAACGCCTACGACTACGCGCTGCCCCGCACCAACACCCAGGAGGCGATCGAGTACCGCAGGACCTTCACCTCCCGCCGCTACCAGACCGCCCACCCGGTGGTCCGCGTGCACCCGGAGTCGGGCGAGCGGGGCCTGTTCATCGGCGGCTTCGCCCAGAAGATCGTCGGTCTGTCGGCCTCGGAGTCCCGCGACATCCTGCGCATCCTCCAGGCGTACGTGACCCGCCCGGAGAACATCCTCCGCGTCCAGTGGAACCCGGGCGACCTGGTGCTGTTCGACAACCGCATCACCCAGCACTACGCCCCCGACGACTACGGCGACCTGCCCCGGGTCCTCCACCGCGTCACGGTCGCCGGCGACGTGCCCGTCGGGGTGACCGGCGAGACCAGCTACATCGTCGAAGGCGACGACGCCGCCCACTACACCCCCGTCCAGGCGGCCTGATCCCGCCGCGCGCGGGTCCCCGGCCGCCCACGTCGCCGGGGACCCGCGCGCACGGGCGCGGGGCCGTCCCCGCACGGGTCACGCCAGGGCGGCGAGCAGCCCGGAGACCGTGGGGGCGGTCATCAAGGTGGCGATCTTGACGTTCTCCAGGCCGGGCTCCCGGCGGAGGCGGCGGACGAGCTTCATCGCCAGCAGCGAGTGGCCGCCCAGGTCGAAGAAGTCCTCCTCCGGCCCCACGGTCTCCACCCCGAGCACCTCGGCGAAGATCCGGCACAGCACCGCCTCGCGGTCCTCGTCGCGGCGGGCGGCGGCGGCCGTCTCCGGGCCGGTGACGCTGCGGGCGGTCAGCGCCGCGGGCAGCGCGCCGACCGGGGCGTCGGGGTCGGCGGCGGCCTTGCCGAGCAGGTCGAGCAGGGAGTCGGCCATGGTCTCGGCCGTCGACTCCTCGAACAGGTCGGCCGAGTAGTCCAGGATCAGCCGCAGCCCGCCGCCGGAGGTCTCGCGGAAGATGAAGTCCAGGTCGAACTTCGCCGCCCCCGGCCCGAACAGCGCCTCCCGCTGCTCCAGGCCGGGGAAGCGGACCTCGCCCACGTCCTGGTTCTCATATCCGACCATGACCTGGAACAGCGGGTTCCGGCCGGGCACCCGCCGCGGACGCAGCGCCTCCACCAGGGCCTCGAACGGCAGGTCCTGGTTGGCCAGCCCGGCCAGGTCGGCCTCGCGGATCCGCGACACCAGCTCGGCGAACGACGGGTCGCCGGACACGTCGGCGCGCAGCACCAGCGTGTTGACGAAGAACCCGACCAGCGACCCGGCCGCCTCCTCGGTGCGTCCGGCCACCGGGCTGCCCAGCGGGATGTCCTCGCCCGCGCCCATCCGGTGCAGCAGCGCGGCCACGGCCGCCTGCCCCACCATGAACATGCTCGCCCCGCGGGAGCGCGCGACCCTCCGCATCGCCGCCACCAGGGACGGCGGCAGGTCGCGGACGACGGTGCCGCCGCGCTGCCCGACCGTGGCCGGGCGCGGCCGGTCCACCGGGAGCGGGATCTCCTCGGGGATGCCCTCCAGCGCCTGCGCCCAGTAGGCGAGCTGCCGGGCGTGCAGGCTGCCCGGGTCGAGCGGGTCGCCCAGCAGCTCCCGCTGCCAGAGGGTGTAGTCGGCGTACTGGACGGGCGGCGGCTCCCACGCCGGGGCCCGGCCCTCCAGCCGCGCCGCATACGCCTGCGCCACGTCCCGGGCGAACGGGCCGAAGGACCACTCGTCGAACGCGATGTGGTGGAACACCGCCATCAGCAGGTGCTCGCGTTCCCCGGTCGGGAACACCGCGACCCGCAGCGGGATGTCCCGCGCCAGGTCGAACGGCCGGGCGATGAACTCCTCCGGCGTGCAGTCGGCGACCTCCAGCGGCGGACGGACCCGCCCGGCCGGCAGGATCCGCTGGTAGGGGGTGCCGTCGTGCTCGACGAAGAGCGTCCGCAGGGTCTCGTGCCGGTCGATCACGTCCCAGATCGCCTGCTCCAGCGCCTTCCTGTCCAGGTCGCCGCGCAGGCGGACGGCCAGCGGCAGGTGGTAGGCCTGCCGGGGGCCGGAGTCCTCGCGCAGCAGCTGGTCCAGCAGCCACAGCCGCCGCTGCGCGAACGACAGCGGGATGCGTTCGGGCCGCTCGCGGGGGGTGAGCGGGGGCCGCTGCTCGGGGGCGGCGCGGCCGTGCACGCGGGCGGCCAGCTCGGCGACGGTCGGCGCCTCGAACAGATCCCGGATCGCCAGCTCGCAGCGCAGCACCGAGCGGGCCCGGCCGACCAGCCGGGTGGCCAGCAGGGAGTGCCCGCCCAGGTCGAAGAAGTCGTCGTCGATGCCGACCTCGGAGGCCTCCAGCACCTCGGCGAACAGCGAGCACAGCACCCGCTCCACCGGGGTGCGGGGGGCCTGGCCCGAGCCGCGCGGCCCGCCGCCGGAGGCGTCCGGTCTCGGCAGCGCCCGCCGGTCCAGTTTGCCGTTCACCGTCAGCGGCAGGGCGTCCAGCGTCATGATCACGCCGGGCACCATGTAGCCGGGCAGCTTGGCCTTCAGCCCCTCCCGCACCCGGGCCGCCAGGGCGCCGTGGTCGCGGGCCGCCGCCGGGTTGTTGGCGCAGGTCCTGCCGGGCACGGCCGGCGGGTGGGCGGGGCCGCCGCCGAACACCGCGTCGTAGCAGCCGACCCGCTCGGACGGGGTGAGCACGACGGAGGGGTCCAGCTCGTGCAGGGTCTCGGGTTCGACGCCCTGCGGCGGCGCGGTCAGCAGCGCCCGCGCCCGCTCCGCCGGCGCCCCCTCCTCCAGCGCCCGCAGCGCCGCGATCTCGCCCGACAGCCGCGGGTCGGGGATCCCCTGCACCCGGAACCGTCCGGGCAGCCGCGACTTCACATCCTCCAGCCCGGCCCACTCCACGACCGGTACGTCCCGGGGCGTCTCCGCGGAGGAGGGGGCGTCACCGCCGCCCGCCGCCGGGGCGTCGGGGTCGGGCTTGTGGAGGATCACGTCGTAGCGGTGGCGGGTCAGCTCGTTGTGGCGGACGCCGCGCTTGATGCGGATCTCCAGCCGGCCCGGCAGGTCCAGGGAGGCGAAGAACGCCGGGTCGAGGAGGAGCTCCTTCTCCATCCGGACGGCGCGGTCCACCGCGGCCAGGTCGCCGTCGCCGCCGCGGTGGAGGTGGATCGCGGCGTGGAAGGCCCGGGCGGTGCGCAGGTCGCGGACGTCGCCGATGAAGAGGCGCCCGCCGGGGACCAGCAGGTCCCACGCCTTGCCGAGCACGTCGGCCAGGTAGTCGGCGGTGGGGAAGTACTGCACCACCGAGTTGATCACGATGGTGTCGAAGAACCCCTCCGGCAGGCCGGAGACGTCGTGCGCCGGCCGGCACCGCAGCGTGACGGGCCAGGCCGGGTCCACGTCCCCGCGGAGCTTGTCGATCACCGGGGCCGCGAAGTCGGTGGCCCAGTAGCTCTCCACCCGGGGCGCGATCCTCGACAGCAGCAGTCCGGTGCCGCAGCCGATCTCCAGCACCCGGCGCGGCCCGAGGGCCAGGATGCGCTCGACGGTGGTCCGGCGCCACTCCCGCATGTCCTCCAGCGGGATCGGCGCGCCGTCGTAGCTGCTGGTCCAGCCGGCGAACTCCTCGACGCGGACGGCGGTGCCGACCTCGGTGTACTCGTCGTCGTAGATCTGCCGCCACTCCTCCAGCTGCTCGTCCTCGGCCCCCGGCCGCACCGACCCGTCCGGGACGATGTAGCCGACCAGCCGCTTGACGCCCGGCACGTCGGTGTCGGCGGCGACGACCGCGGCCTGCCCGACCCCCGGTTCGGCGGCCAGCGCCGCCTCGACCTCCTCCAGTTCGACCCGGTAGCCGCGGATCTTGACCTGGTCGTCGGTGCGGCCGAGGAAGTCGATGTTGCCGTCCGGCCGCACCCGCACCAGGTCGCCGGTCCGGTACATCCGCCCGCCGTCGGCGGAGAACGGGTCGGCGACGAAGCGCTCCGCCGTCAGGTCGGGCCGGCCCAGGTAGCCGCGGGCCAGCCCGGCCCCGGCGATGTAGAGCTCGCCGGGGGTGCCCGGCGGGACGGGCCGCAGCCAGGGGTCGAGCACGTAGGCGCGGGTGTTCCAGATCGGCTTGCCGACCGTGGGGGTGTCGCTGTCGGCGGTGCCGCCGCCGAGGGTGTTGATGGTGTACTCGGTGGGGCCGTAGAGGTTGTAGCCGAGCACCCCGTCGGCCTGCGCCAGCCGCTCCCACACCGCCACCGGGACGGCCTCACCGCCCAGCAGCACCAGCGGGGGCCGGTGCTCCCCGTCCAGCAGCCCCTCCTCCAGCAGGTGCTGGGCGTAGGTGGGGGTCACGTTGATCACGTCGATCCGGTGCTCGTGCAGGTAGGCGGTGAGCGCCTCGGCGTCGCGCCGCAGCTCCTCGTCGCAGACGTGCACCTCGTGGCCCTCGATGAGCCACAGCAGCTCCTCCCACGACATGTCGAAGGAGAACGACACCGTGTGCGCGATCCTCAGCCGCCGCCCGGCCGCCGACACCACCGGGTCGAAGATGTTGGCCCGGTGGTTGTACTGCATGTTCGTCAGCCCCCGGTAGGGGGTGATGACGCCCTTGGGCCGTCCGGTGGAGCCGGAGGTGTAGATCACGTACGCGGGGCGGTCCAGCCGGCCGGGCGCGCCGCGTTCGAAGCCGGGGAGCTCGGCGTCGGTGAGGTCGTCGTCCGGCAGCGCCGCCAGCCGCTCAGCCACCTGCGGGTCGTCCAGGGCGATGAGCACGGCGTCGCCGGTCAGCCGTTCGGCGATGGAGCGGTGGGAGACCAGCACGGACGGGGCGGCGTCGGCCAGCATGTAGTTCAGCCGGTCCACCGGGTAGTCCAGCTCCAGCGGCAGGTAGGCGGCGCCGGTGCGCAGCACCGCGAACAGCGCGACCACCATCTCCGCCGAGCGGGGCAGCGCCAGCGCCACGACCTTCTCCGGTCCGGCGCCGTGCTCCTTCAGCAGCCGGGCCAGCCGGTTGATCCGGGCGTTCAGCTCGGCGTAGGTCAGCCGCACGTCCGGCTGGGAGACCAGCGCGATCCGGTCGGGGATCCGGCGCGCCCGGTCGGCCAGGAGCTCGGCGATGGTCAGGTCGGGGACGTGGTGCTCGGCCGCCTTCCAGTCGGCGCGCATCCGCTCGTGCTCCTCGGGCAGCAGCGGGTCGAGCCGGTGGCAGGGGGTGTCGGGGGCGTCGGCGATGGCGGCGAGGATCCGCACGTACCGGTCGGTGAGCCGCCGCGCCTCGGCCTCGGTGAACGCGTCCCCCCGGTACATCACCCGCAGCCGGGTGCCGGGCTCGGCGACCATGGTGATCGGGTAGTGGGTGGCGTCGCGGATCTGGCGGCCGAGCACCCGCACCTCGCCGTCCGGCCCGAACGCCCGGTCGACCGGCATCCCGGGGAAGTTCTGGAAGACGAACAGGGTGTCGAACATGGTGCCGAGCCCGGTCGCCTGCTGGATGTCGGTGAGCGCCACGTGCTGGTGGTCGAACAGCTCCGACTGGGCGCTCTGCACCCGTTCCAGCACCGCGGTCAGCGGGTCGGCGGGCCCGGCCTGCACGCGCGCCGGGACGGTGTTGAACAGCAGGCCGACGATGGACTCCACCCCGTCCACGTCCGGGTGCCGGCCCGACACCGACACGCCGAACACCACGTCGTCCCGGCCGGTCACCGCCATCAGCAGCAGCCCCCACGCCGCCTGGTAGACGGTGCCGAGGGTGAGGCCGCGCTCGCGGGAGAGCGCCTCCAGCCGCTCCACCAGCTCCTTTGGCAGCTCCCGGTGGAGCTCGCCGGCGACGGCCGGGTCGGCGGGCTTGTCGAGCAGTTCGGGCTTGAGCAGCGCCGGGCTGTCGAAGCCCGCCAGCGCCCGCCGCCAGGCCGCCAGCGCCTCGGCGCGGTCGCGGCCGGTCACCCAGTCCAGGTAGGCGCGGAACGGGGCGACCGGGCGGGCGTGCTCGGCGTCGGGGTCGGTGTAGAACTCCAGCAGCGAGGTGACCAGCAGCCCGCCGGACCAGCCGTCCAGCAGGATCAGCTCCGAGGTCAGCACCAGTCGGTGGTCGTGTTCGCCGAGCGTGGCCAGGCCGAACCGGATCAGCGGGGGCTCATCGGGGGAGAACGGCCGCGCCCGCTGGGCCTCGATGAACTCCTCCAGCCCCTCTTCCCCGTCGACCTCGGCGTGGGTCCACGGCACCTCGAAGTCCCGGGGGATGTACTGGACGGCGCGCGTCCCGTCGGTGCGGAACCCGGCGCGCAGGTTGGGGAACTTCTCCAGCACGTGCCGCGCCGCCGCGGCCATCCGGTCGGGGTCCACCGGCCCGGCGAGCGCGACGACGGCCTGCTGCACGTAGATGTCGCGGCCCTCGCCCGCCATCATCAGGTGGAACAGCAGCCCTTCCTGCAGCGGCGAGAGCGGCAGCTCGGCCTCCGCGCCCGAGGCGACCTCCGCGGGTGCACCGTCCCCGGCGGCCTCCGCCGCGGGCGCCGGTTCGGGCGCACGGGCGGGCTCGGCGTCCGGCCCGGCCTGCGCGCCGGCGGCGGCCCGGGCGAGGGCGGCGACGGTGCGCAGGCGGAAGACGTCGCGGACGGTGAAGGCCAGCCCGGCGCGGCGGGCGCGGGCGACCAGGAGGGCGGCGCCGATGCTGTCGCCGCCGATCCGGAAGAAGTCCTCCTCGGCTCCGACGTCGTCGCGTCCCACGATCGCCCCGACCAGCGCGGCCAGGGTGCGTTCGGCGTCGGTGCGCGGGGGGCGGCCGACGGCGGCGGGGCGGCCGGGCTCGGGCAGGGCGCGCCGGTCCACCTTGCCGTTGGGGTTGAGCGGCAGCTCCTCCAGCGCCACCAGCTCGGACGGGACGAGGTAGTCCGGCAGCAGCTCCCGCAGCCTGCCCTGGAGGGCCTGCGGGTCGGCGTCGCCGGTGACGTAGCCGACCAGCCGCGACCCGTGGGCGGCGACGGCGGCCCGCCGGACGCCGGGCTGGGCGGCCAGCACCGCCTCGATCTCGCCCGGCTCGATCCGGAACCCGCGGATCTTGATCTGGTCGTCGACCCGGCCGAGGAACTCCAGGCCTCCGTCGCGGCGCCGCCGCACCCGGTCGCCGGTCCGGTACATGCGGGAGCCGGGCGGCCCGAACGGGTTGGCGACGAACCGTTCGGCGGTCTTGGCGGGGTCGCCGAGGTAGCCGCGGGCCAGCCCGTCGCCGGCCAGGTACAGCTCGCCGACCTCGACCTGGCGCAGGGCGGAGTCCAGCACGTAGGCGGTGGTGTTGGCGATCGGGCGCAGCGGCCCGGCGCCGTCGGCGACGAGGCTGTCGCCCGCCGCCTCCGAGCACCCGTACAGGTTGATCAGCCGGGCGGGGACCCGCTCGGCCAGGGCGGCGGGCAGCGCCTCGCCGCTGCTGATCCAGGTGGTCACCGAGCGCAGGTCCCCGGCCTCCAGCAGCGCCGCCAGCAGGCTCGGCACCACGGTCACGGTGCCGATCCCTCGCCGGTCGATCAGCTCGGCCAGCGCCACCGCGTCGGTCGCGGCGGCGTCGTCGGCGATCACCACCGTGTCCCCGGCCAGCAGCCCGCCGAGCAGCTCGGTGGTGCCGTCGATGAACGCCGGGGAGCTCTTCGCCGCCCGCACGCCCGGCCCGGTCAGGTCCAGCCCCCAGGCCAGCCGGTTGGCGAGCGCCCGCTGGGTCCCCACGACCGCCTTGGGGACGCCGGTGGACCCCGAGGTGAAGATCACGTACGCGGGGTGGTCGGGGTGCGGGTCGACGGGGGTGCGCGGCGGCGCGTCGGCCGGCGGCTCGTCCCGTCCCAGCACCAGCAGCGGCTCGGCGACGGAGAGCATGTGGTCGATCCGCGCCCGCGGGTAGGTCACGTCGATCGGCAGGTAGGCCGCGCCGGTCTTGATGACGGCGAGCAGCGCCACCGCGAAGTCCACCGACCGCGGCATCGCGATCGCCACGATGCGTTCGGGTCCGGCTCCGGCCGCCGCCAGCCGGTCCGCCAGCGCCTCGGCGCGGGCGTCCAGCTCGGCGTAGGTCAGCGTGACCTCGCCGTCGGCGCCGGGGCCGATGACGGCGGGGGCGTCGGGGGCGCGGGCGACCTGTTCGGCGAACAGCCCGGCCACGGTGCGTCCGCCGAAGTCGCGGGCGGTGTCGGGGTGCTCGGGGGCGGGCAGCAGGGCCGACAGGGGCCGGTCGGGGTCCTCCGCGGCCCGGGCGAGCAGCTCGCCGATCCGGTCCAGGAAGGCGGTGACGGTCTCCGGCTCGTACAGGTCCTCGGCGTAGGCGGCGAACCCTTCGATCTCGGTGTCGCCCTCGGCGAAGTAGACGTCCAGGTCGAACTTCACTCCGCCGGTGGCGGGGAGGAACGGCTCGACCCGCACGCCGGGCAGGGACAGGCGCACGTCGTCCAGCCGCTGGTGGACGATCATGACCTGGAACAGCGGGCTGCGGGCCAGCGACCGTTCGGGCGCCAGATGCTCCACGACCTGCTCGAACGGCACGTCGGCGTGGGCGAACGCGGCCAGGTCGGTGCGGCGTACCCGCTCCAGCAGCTCGGTGAAGGTGGGGTCGCCGGACAGGTCGGTGCGCAGCACCAGCAGATTGACGAACAACCCGACCAGGTCCGCGAGGTCCTCGTCGGGGCGTCCGGCGATCGGGGAGCCCACCGCCACGTCGTCGCCCGCGCCGGCCTGCTGGAGCGCCGCCGCGGTCGCCGCGTGCAGCACCATGAACACGCTGGTGCCGCTGCGCCGGGCCAGCTCGCGCACCCCCTCCAGCGGCAGGCGGAACCGCACCAGGCCGCCCCGGTGGGTCGCCTCGGCCGGGCGGGGGCGGTCCGGCGGGAGGGTGGTCTCCTCCGGCAGGCCGGCCAGCGCCTGCGCCCAGTGGCCGAGCTGGTCGCGGTGGTCCTGCTCGGCGTGCCAGACCGTGTAGTCGGCGTACTGGACCGGCAGCGGCTCCCAGTCCGGCGCCCGTCCCCGGCTCCGCGCCCGGTAGGCGCGGGAGAGGTCGGCCAGCATGGGGGTGAAGGACCATTCGTCGGCGGCGGCGTGGTGCCACAGCAGCACCAGCGTCCAGTCCTCCTCGCCCCGGCGCAGCAGGGCGGCCCGCACCGGCAGGTCGCGCCCCAGATCGAAGACGTGCCGGGCGGCGGCGTCCTCGGCGCGGGCGGCCTCCTCGGCGGGCAGGCCGCGCACGTCCACCACGTCGAAGACGACCTCGCAGACGGCCTGGTCCGGCGGGAGGATCCGCTGCACCGGCAGCCCGTCGGGGCCCTCCACCAGCAGGGTCCGCAGCGCCTCGTGCCGGGCGACCACGTCGCCGAACGCCGCCCGCAGCGCCTCGGGGTCCACCGGGCCGTGCAGCCGCAGCCCCAGCGGCAGCGCGTAGGAGGCCGACGGGCCGCGCAGCCGCTCCTCCAGCCACAGTCCGCGCTGGGCGGCGGAGGCGGGCACGACCTCGGGCCGGGTCGCCTCCCGCACCCGGCGGCGGGCGCCGTCGACCAGCCGCGGCGCCAGCGTCGCCACGGTGGGCGCCTCGAACACGTCCGCGATGGTGAGGTCGGCGCCCAACGCGGCGCGGATCCGCCCGGCGAGCTTGGTGGCCAGCAGCGAGTGCCCGCCGAGCGCGAAGAAGTCGTCGTCGATGCCGACCTCCTCCAGCCCCAGCGTCTCGGCGAACAGCTCGCACAACGCCGCCTCCCGGGGGGTGCGCGGGGCCCGGCCGGAGACCTGCACGTCGGGGGCGGGCAGCGCGGCCCGGTCGAGCTTGCCGTTGACGGTGCGGGGCAGCTCCTCCAGCACGACCAGGGCGCTCGGCACCATGTACTCGGGCAGCCGCCGCGCCGCCGCCTCCCGCACCGCCTCCGGGTCCACCCCGTCGGGTCCGGGCACCAGGTAGCCGACCAGCCGCTTGTCGCCGGGCCGGTCCTCGCGGACGATCACGGCGGCCTGGGCGACGCCGGGCTGGGCGGCGAGCACGGCCTGAACCTCGGCGGGCTCGATGCGGAAGCCGCGGATCTTGACCTGGTCGTCGGTGCGGCCCAGGTACTCCAGCGTGCCCTCGCGGGTCCAGCGGGCCAGGTCGCCGGTCCGGTACATGCGGGAGCCGGGCGGGCCGAACGGGTCGGCGACGAACCGTTCGGCGGTCAGCTCGGGCCGCCCGAGGTAGCCGCGGGCGAGCTGCTCGCCCGCCAGGTACAGCTCGCCGGGCACGCCGGGCGGCACCGGCCGCAGCCGGGGGTCGAGCACGTAGGCGCGGGTGTTCCAGAACGGCCGGCCGATCCCGGAGGAGGGCAGTTCGGCGGAGGTCGCCCAGACGGTGGCCTCGGTGGGGCCGTAGACGTTGACGGCCTGCGCCGCGACCTCGGTGAGGGTGTCGGCCAGCGCGGCGGGCAGGGCCTCGCCGCCGACCAGCACCCGCAGCCCGCGCAACGCCTCGGGGTCGAGGGCGCCCAGCAGCGACGGGGTGCCCTGCACGATCGTGGCGTCCTTCAGCAGCCGGGCCAGCGCGGCCGGGTCGCGCACCTCCCGCCGGGAGGCCAGCACCACGGTGGCCCCGCTGATCAGCGGCACGTACAGCTCCAGCGCGGCGATGTCGAAGGCGATGGTGGTGACCGCCACCAGCCGGTCGCCGACGCCCAGCGCGAGCTCCTCGCGCTGCATGAGCAGGAAGTTCGTCAGCGCCCGGTGCGGGATCGCCACGCCCTTGGGCCGGCCGGTGGAGCCGGAGGTGTAGATCACGTACGCCAGGTCCTCGCCGGTCACCGGGTGGGACAGGCCCGGCGCGGGCGTCTGGTCGCCGAGCACCAGCACCTGGGCGTCCTCGGGCGCCGCGTGCCGGGTCTCGGGGGTGACGATCGTGCACAGCGGCCCGGCGTCGGCCAGCATGGAGGCGATCCGGTCGGGCGGGTGCTCGATGTCCAGCGGCAGGTAGGCGGCCCCGGACTTGAGCACCGCCAGCACCGACACCACCAGGTCGGGGGTGCGGGGCAGCGCCAGCGCCACGACCTCGCCGGGCCCGGCGCCGCGCGCCCGCAGCAGCGCCGCCAGCCCAGAGGCGCGCCGGTCCAGCTCCTCGTAGGTGAGGGAGCCGGCGGCGCTCTCGACCGCGATCGCCTCCGGGGTCCGCGCCACCTGCTCCTCGAACAGCTCGACCACCGTGGTGGGCCGGACGGGGTGGTCGGTGGCGTTCCAGGAGGCGATGCGCTCCAGCTCGGTCGCGTCCATCAGCTCCAGGTCGCCGATGCGGCGGTCGGGCTCGGCGACCGCGCACCGCAGCAGGTTCTCCAGGTGGCCGAGCAGCGCGTCGATGCGCTCGTCGGTGAACAGCTCCCGCCGGAAGGTGGCCTCGACCACCATGCCCTGCGGGCGGACGAACGCCTCCAGCGACAGGTCGTAGTGGGTGGTCCCGTTGTGGATGTGGGTCCAGGAGGAGGTGACGCCCGGCAGGTCCAGCTCGCCGATCTCCTGGGCCAGGAACAGCAGCATGGTGTCGAAGAACGGCGAGCGTCCCCGCCGCCGGGCGGGCCGCAGCTCCTCGATGAGCCTGTCGTAGGGGAGCGCCTGGTGGGCGAACGCCTCGGTGCAGGTCCGCCGCACCCGCTCCAGCAGCTCGGTGAAGGTGGGGTCGTCGGACAGGTCGGTGCGCAGCACCAGGGTGTTGCCGAAGTTGCCGACCAGCCGCTGGATCTCGGCGTGCTCGCGGTTCATCACGGCCGAGCCGACGGGGACGTCCGTGGCCCCGGTGTAGCGGTGCAGCAGGGCGGCGTAGGCGGCCAGCATCACCATGAAGGGGGTGGCGTTCTCGCGGGCCGCGAGCCGCTTCATGCCCTCGGTGACGGCGTCGTCGAACCGCCGCGCCCGGCGTCCGCCGCGTTCGGAGACGACGGCGCCGCGGGGGCGGTCGGTGGGCAGGTCCAGCGGGGCGGGCGGCGGGTCGAGCCGCTCGCGCCAGTAGGCCAGGTCCTCCTCGGGCACGGGCCGGCGCTGCTCCCAGGCCGCGTAGTCGGCGTACTGGATCGGCGGCTCCGGCAGCGGGTCCTCCTCGCCGGCGAGCGCCGCCCGGTACAGCGTCGACAGGTCCTTCGACAGCGAGCCCCAGGTCATGCCGTCCCAGGCGATGTGGTGGACGACCAGCACCAGTCCGTGCTCGCGGTCGGAGAGGCGCAGCAGCTCCAGCCGGATGGAGCGTTCGGTGCGCAGGTCGAACGGCCGGGCGGCGAGCCGCGCCGCCCGCGCCTCGGCCTCCTCGGCCGGGCAGTCGCGGACGGGCAGTTCGAGGGAGTCGTCCTCGTGCACGATCTGCACGGGCCCGTCGGGGCCGTCGGCGTAGGTGGTGCGCAGCACGGCGTGGCGGCGGATCAGGCCGCGCAGCGCGGTGCGGAGGGCGTCGACGTCCAGCTCACCGGTCATCCGGATGAGCAGGCAGACGTTGTAGGCGGGGCTGTCGGGGAACGAGGTGTGGTGCAGCCACATGCTGCGCTGGGCGTAGGAAAGCGGTGCCGGCCCGTCGGTCGTCCGGGGCGTGATCCGCGAGGCGTCCGGGCCGAGGCCGCGCTGGGCCATCAGCCGCCGCATCAGTTCCCGTCGCCGTGCCGCCGTCTGCTCCTGCACGCTCAACTCTTTCGGTCCTGGCCCGCTGCGGGCGCCTGATCGGACAACGCTTGGTTAGGTTAGCCTTGCCTATGAAAATGACACAAGGTTAGCCTTACCTAAGTTGATCGGAGCCGTCCGATCCGGCAGAGGATTGGGTTGAGGTCGTGTCCTTCGGTGTGCGCACGGATGAAATCCGCACTCGACTGGCGGTCGAGATCGCGTCCGACCCCCTGCGGGCGATCGCCGGGTTGGCGGGGTCTGGCCTGTTCACCGACTACGTCGTCTACGAACGCCCCGGGACCTGGGTGTTCGCCGGCGACGTGCGCGGCGAGGTGATCTTGGAGCCCGACGCGATCCGCACCCGCTGGGCCGACGACCGCACCGCCCGCCCGTGGACCGGCCGGCCCGCCGCCGCGCTGCAGGACGCCTTCGCCCGCATCCCCTGGCCCGCCTGGAACGCCTACGGCTGGGTGGCGTTCGAGTTCACCCGCCCTCAGGCCGCGGCCCCCGGCCAGCGGCTGGCGCACCTGATCGTCCCGCGCGTCGAGGTCCGGATCGCCGACGGCCACGCCATCGTCACCGGCGCCGCCCCGGACGAGGCCGAACGGATCACCCGGCTCCTGGAGGAGACGACCCCCCGCCCGGCGCCCGAGCCGACCCCGGTGGACGTGCGGGTCGACTGCGACTACCGGGACCGCGTCGCCAAGGCCCTGGAGGAGATCGGCGCGGGCCTGTATCAGAAGGTCATCGTCTCCCGGCACCTTCCGCTCGACTTCCCCGTCGACGTGCCGGGCACGTTCCTGGCCGGCCGGGCCGCCAACACCCCCGCCCGCTCGTTCCTGCTGGACCTGGACGGCTTCCAGGTCGCCGGGTTCAGCCCGGAGGTGGTCGCCCAGGTCTCCGCCGACGGCACGGTGATGACCCAGCCGCTGGCCGGCACCCGCGCCTTCGGGCTCGGCGCGGACGCCGACCGGGACCGGCGCCGCGAACTGGTCAACGACCCCAAGGAGATCTTCGAGCACGCCGTGTCGGTGCGCACCTCCCAGGAGGAGCTGTACCGGGTCTGCGACCCCGACACCGTGCAGGTCACCGGCTTCATGACCGTCAAGGAGCGCGGCAGCGTCCAGCACCTGGGCTCCAGCGTCCACGGCCGGCTCGCCCCGGGCCGCTCCCCCTGGGACGCCTTCGAGGCGCTCTTCCCCGCCGTTACCGCCTCCGGCATCCCCAAGCCCGAGGCCGTCGAGGCCATCACCCGCCTGGACGAGCCCCGCGGCCTGTACTCCGGCGCCGTGCTGTCCCTCTCCCACGACGGCGCCCTGGACGCCGCCCTGGTGCTGCGCGCCCTCTACCAGCGGGACGGCCGGGCCTGGCTGCGCGCGGGCGCGGGCATCGTCACCGGCTCCACGCCCGACCGCGAGTACGAGGAGACCTGCGAGAAGCTCTCCAGCGTGGCGCCCTACGTCGTCCCGCTGCGCTGACCTTCTTCCTCCTTCGCCCGCCCCGCGGCGCGCCGCGGAGCGGGCGTTCTTCCATGCCCGCCTTCCGTGCCCGCTTCCCTGTCCACTTCCATGTCCGCCGCCCGTTCTCAAGACCGCGTCAGGCGATTCTCACCCCTATTTTCACGATGAGTCGCTTTCCGTGCACCCAAAGTAAGGGTTTCCCCGGATGTCCCCCCGAACACCCCCAAGACAGCATGGAGCCGTCCGATCGCTCTCAGTGACGAAAGGAGCTCCATGAACGATCGCCGTTCCGCACGCCGCCTCCGGCGGATCGCGGTCGCCGGCCTGATCGGCGCCGCCGCCCTGGTCACCGTCGCGCCCACCGCCGCCGCCACCACGGCGAGCGCGCAGGCCACCGCCCAGCCCGCCGCGCAGGCGGCCGCGCCGGCGATGCGGTACATCGACTGGTACTTCACCTACGCCCGCTGCCAGCAGGCCGGCGTGGACGGCAAGCAGGCGGGCAGGTGGTCCCGGTGGAAGTGCATCCCCAGCTCCTGGAACACCCACTGGGAGCTGTGGGCGGCGTGATCGGGCGACCGCCGCCGTCCTGAACCCGCCGGTGGGATCCGACGGCTCGCCGCAGAGGACCTCCCGAGGGCCCCGCCCGTGACCACCGGCGCCATCGCACCCGCGGCCCCTGCGGATCGCGTCCGCAGGGGCCGCGGGCCCGTCGCTCACCGGCCCGGCCCCTCCACCGGCGGCGGGGCGGGGCGCCAGAACTGGCGCTTCTTGCGGTCCTCCCGGACCACGACGCCCAGGCGGGCCAGCTCCTCGCGCAGCTGCGCCGCCTCCTCCCCGTCCCCGCTCTCCAACGCCTGGGCACGGGCGCGCAGCAGCGCGTTCGCCCCCGCCGGCAGACCGTCCATGTCGGGCACCCAGCGCCGGTACCGGTCCCGGTACGGGTCCCCGCCGGAGGACCACGGGTAGCCGTGCGCCTTGAACGCCCCGGCCAGCCGTTCGGCGTCCGGCAGGTCGGCGCTCTCCCGGACGGAGTACACCACCGCCTCCCGGCCCTGCCGGTCCAGCAGCACCAGCCGCCCCTCGTCCGCGAACACCGCCTGGACGGCCGCCCGCGGCATCGACCGCTCCGCGCCGGCGCGGATGCACACGACCCGGTCGTCGGAGACGACCACGGTCACGTACTCGCGCTCGGCCAGGAAGGCCAGCGCCAGGCCGGCCGCCGCGCCCACCCCCAGGCAGCCCAGCGCGGCGGGCACATCGGGCAGGGAGTCCACCAGCGCGAACGGGCCGCGCATCGGCACCCAGCGCAGCGCGACCACCCATCCGGCCACCAGCCACACCAGCCCGCCCAGCGCCGCCCCGGCGAGCGGGAACCCGCCCCACACCAGCAGACGCTCCCATCCGGGACGCCCCACCACGGTCGTCCGGCCGACGGGGACACGCTCAGCAGCCATGGCTCTTCCCGCAGCTCATGCCCCCACCCTGGCCGCGCCCGCACCGCCGCCGCAGCCGCCGATAGGCCATCCCTCCGCTACCAAAGTCGCCGCCGCCATCGCCCTTCGGCGACGCCGAGGGCACCCGGCGGCACCGTGCGGAGCGGGCCTCCCGGTGGCACCGCGCCCGCAACGGAGGAGGCGAGAGGGCCAAGAGGCCACCGGGAGCGAGCGGAGGTCCGGTCTCCGCAGGTCGCGGACTTCCCCCTGCGACGGCGTCTTGTGAAGACGCCTTGTGAAGCGGCTCGGCGGGACGTCGCACCGGGGCGGGCGCCGGCCTCCCCCGTGCCCCCTGCGGGGTCTGCGGGGCCCCACCGTGTCCGGCCCATCTCGCGGCCCGCCCTGAAAGACCGGGATAGAAGACCGGGCTAGGAAGCCGGGCTAGAAGGCCGGGGCGCCCAGGTGGCGGACGTTCTCCAGAGCGGCCAGGTCCTCCCCGTCCAAGGTGATGCGGCCGGCGGCCAGGTCCTCCTCAAGGCGGGCGAGCGAGCTCGTGCCGGGGATCGGCAGCATGCGCTCATAGCGGGCCAGCAGCCAGGCCAGGGCGATCTGAGAGGCCGAGGCGTTGTGCTTGATCGCCACTGACGCGATCACCGGCTCGTTCGCGAGGGCCCGCGGGCCGCCGGTGAACGCCGAACCGAGCGGATAGTAGGGGACGTAGGCGATGCCGTGCTCACGGCACAGCCGGAGGACCGGCTCGTCCTCGCGGTTCCCGATGCCGTAGGCGTTCTGCACCGCGGCGATCGGGGTGATGTCCAAAGCTTCATCGACGTCCTCGACCGAGGCCGCGGACAGGCCGATAAGGCCGACCTTGCCCTCATCGCGCAGTTCGGTGAGGGTGCCGAGCCGATCGGCGAGCGGCACGGGGTCCGGCCCGTCGCCCCCGACCCCCAGCCGCAGGTACACCAGGTCGATCCGATCGAGCCGCAGGGTGCGCAGGTCCTGCTCGAGGGTCGCCCGAATCTGCTCGGGGCGGGAGGCGCGGACCCAGGCGCCCGTCTCGTCGCGGGCGCCACCGACCTTCGTGGCGATGAGGAGGTTGTCCGGGTAGGGGCGCAGCGTCTCGGCGATGAGCTCGTTGACCACATCGGGGCCGTAGACCTGCGCCGTGTCGATGTGGTCGACACCGAGCTCGACGGCACGGCGCAGGACGGCACGGGCCGCGTCCGGGTCCTTGGGCGGTCCGAACACTCCCGGGCCGGCGAGCTGCATCGCGCCGAACCCGACCCGCCGTACGGCCTTGTCACCCAGGGAAGCGGTCTGAATCGTTGCCATGGTTCGACTGTCAGGCCGGCACACCGCCCTCGACCAGAGGCGGCGGGATCCCGGGACGCACAGACCCACCCTCATCGGCGCGCCCGGCGCATACCGTTGAACCATGGCCAAGAACGGCGAGCTGCGAGAGTTCCTGCGCACCCGGCGGGCGCGGCTCAGGCCCGAGGATGTGGGCATCCAGACCAGCGGCCGGCGCCGCGTCCCGGGGCTGCGGCGCGAGGAAGTCGCGATGCTGGCCGGGGTGAGCCTGGACTACTACACGCGTCTTGAGCAGGGCCGCCGGAACCTACAGCCGTCCGACCAGGTGCTCGACGCGATCGCCCGCGCGTTGCGGCTGGCCGAGGCCGAACGGCGGTACCTGCACAACCTCGTCCGCTCGACGGTCGCCTCGTCCGAGCCCGCCGAGCCGCGGCTGCCTCCGCTGGATGCGAGCACCCGGTTGATGCTCGGCAACCTCGGCGTTCCCGCGATCGTCGTCGATGTGCGCGGCGACGTCCATGCGATGAACCGGCTGGGTCGCGCGCTGTTGCCGGGCCTGGAACCGGGGGCGAATCATGCGCGCTGGCTGTTCCTGGAACCCCGACGCGGGACCTGCTGGTCGACTGGGAGATGAACGCACGGGTGAGCGTCGGCGTCCTGCGCAAGGCCACGGCCCGCTATCCACGTGACACGCGGCTGCACACGCTGATCGGCGAGCTGTCCGTCGCCAGCCCCGAGTTCCGCACCTGGTGGGCCGAGCACGAGGTCGATACGCGGTGCCGGGGTCCCAAGCGGTTCCGTCATCCTGTCGTCGGCGAACTCACCTTGCATGTCGAGGCGTTGCAGTTCCAGGACGGGGAGCGCTGGCTGTACGTCTACTCGGCGGAACCCGCTTCTCCCTCCGCGGAGGCGCTCGGTCTCCTCGGCACGTGGGCCGCGACCGAGGACGCGGCTTTGGAGCAGCGCCCCGTCGTCTCCCAACCGGCCGGTTCAGGACGGCGAGCGGCGCAGTGAGGAGCATCAGCGGACATAAGCCCGCTCCGTTCGCCTATGAACGTCCCGCTCGGTCTGCGGCCGGGCAAGGCGCCTTCACCGGGTCCGGCTCGGGATCAGCTCTGCGAGCAATACGGGCACGGCCCCTCTACAGCTGCACGTCGAGCACGGCTCGGACCGATTCTGTGCGCCCATGCTTTGCTCCCTCAGCTCCATCGTGATGGCCGCGTGGCGGACCGTCCAGAGTCAGGCGACGGCCGCCGCAAGCTCATGAGTACGCCCCGCCTGGTCTACGGACCAGGCGGGGCGCCCCGGTAGCGGCGTCCCGCCGCGCCATTGAGGACGCCGCACCAGGAGGGGCGGGCGCGCCGATCTCCCCTCCTACCCGCGCACGGGGGCACCGGCGCGCCCCGCTGGTGGGCGGCGACGCAGGGGTCGACTTGGCGCCGCCGCCCCGTCTATCGGGCCTATCGGGCGCCGAGCTGCAACCGCAATCGCGCCGCCGCGGTGAACTTCACCCGGCCGCCCGCACGCTCGATGCGTTCGACCTCCGCCCAGGTGTGGATGGCGCACCAGCGGAAACGGTCCGGCGTCTGGGTCACGGCGTCGATCGGCCGGTCGCCGTGGATCGCCGCATCGCATACCGTGCGGAGCGGCGCCGCATCGATCACGTAGACGTTGCCGCTCGCACGGTCGCCGCCGCTCACCGCCCGAGCCATTGCCGGACTCGGTCGTAGCGGGTCGGCGTGCGGGTGGAGCGCGCGGCGGCGCGGACCGTACGGGGGACCGGTCGCGCCGCCGCGCCGTACCCGCCCGGCCGGGGCGCGCCGCTCGGCCGGCGCGGGCGGGTGGCCTGGTGCTGGTGCCGGTAGTGGTCGGCGAGCATCGCGGCGAGCTCGGCGGCGCTGGACGCGCGCAACAGCGTGTTGTCGTCGGCGGGCGCGGCGTACCACGATCCGTCGTTCGCGCACCACGGCGCGGCGCCGGGGTAGAGCCTGCACAGCTCGGAGAGCTCACGCGATCGCTCGGCGATGATCCGGGCGCGCTCGGCCTGCTCGGCGGGGACGGGCCATGCCGGCGGCGGCGCCGTTACGGTTTGGCGCCCAGGGGCGGCTATCGTCTGCATCAACCACGACCTCCGTTCGTGGCCAGGCCCCGGGGTCCCCGCTGTTCGCCCAGCGGGCCGGGGCCGTCCTTTGTGCCGTGCGGCACACTTTCAAGCCCAGACCAGCGCACCGGCGGCTACCTTGGAAGTGTTGTCCTGTTGTCTTCACGGCAGCGGCAACACCCGACAACAGGTCAACCCGGGGCGAAACGGGTGAGGCGATGACCTTCGGTGAGAAGCTGCGCGCGCTGATGGCCGACCGCGAGATCGGCGTTCGGGAACTGGCCCGGCTGGTGCCCTACGATCCGGGCAACCTGTCGAAGGTCGTCAACGATCGAAAGAACCCCTCCGCCAAGTTGGCGGAACGGCTCGACGAGATCCTGAACGCGAACGGTGAGCTGATCGCGCTACGGCCGGTACCACCACCCCGGCAACTGATGAACGGGAACCTCACGCCGGATGACGCCGAACGGATCGGCTCTGCGCTCGCGCGTCCATCCCGACTCGACCGCGGCGTCGTGAATTCGCTCGCAACCGTCCTAGCGGGACAACGACGCCTCGAGGATGCCATCGGACCGGGCGGGCTACTTGTCCCGGTCGCAGGGCAGTTGAGCGCCATCACATCCATGCTCAAAGAGGCATCCGGGCCGCATCATCGCCCGCTCGGCCGGCTCGTCGCCGAATGGACCACGTACACCGGATGGCTGTACGCCGCCCTCCGCCAAGATGAGAAAGCCCTCACTCTGTTCGGTCGCGCTGAGGACCTGGCCGACGAGTTCGAAGACGGCACCATCGCAGCACTCGCAACGAGCTTCCGCGGGTACGTAGCTCGGCAACAGCGCCGCCCCTGCGCAGTTGTGCGCGCCTCTATGGCCGCCCTGGCTACGCCGGGAGGCCATCCGATCCAACAGACCTTTGACCTGCTCCAAGCCGCCCAGGGCTACGCAGCGCTTGGGGAGACGGAGCAAGCCCGGAAGTTGCTCGACCAGGCCGCGGACCGAGCGGCAGACCGAATCGAGCCGCCGCCGCCCGTCTACTGGTATTCCGAGCCGTTCTTTCAGCTCAACATCGGCATCGTGCATAAGGAGATCGGAGAATACGGCGATGCCGCCGAACTGTTGCGCGCCGGCCTGGACGGGATGCCGGCTGATCAGCGCGACTCCGAATGGCTCGACGAATACCGGGATGCGCTTACGGAAGCGCAGGAACGCAGCTAGCAGGCGACCCCCGGCGATGGTGCCCGCCGGGGGTCGTTGCGCGTCTATCGGGCTACGGTGCTGTCCATAGTCACCAATACACCTGGTCGGCGACGTCCCACAGGATGACCAGTGCCGCCGCGGTCGCGCACCAGGCGGACACCCGCGCGCCGCGCCGCAGGCCGTCAACCGCCCAGTCGCGCGCCGTACGGTCGGGGCGCGTCGGCCCCGACCAGGCGACCAGGCGCCGGACTAGGCGCCGCCGAGCATCGCAGCGAGCATTGTTTTTGAAACCTTGCCGACGGGGGTGCGGGGGAAGGAGTCGACCACTTCGATGCGGTCGGGCCACTTGTAGTCGGCCACTCCGCGGTCGCGCAGGAAGTCCTTCACCTCCCGCAGGGTGGGCGGGGTGCCACGGGCGACGAGGAACGCGCAGGTGCGTTCGCCCATGACCGGGTCGGGCACGCCGACGACGGCCGCGTCGTGGACGGCGGGGTGGGCGAGCAGGTGGCCCTCCAGCTCCTCGGCGGCGATCTTCTCGCCGCCCCGGTTGATCTGGTCCTTGGCGCGGCCCTCGACCACCAGGTGACCGGACGGCAGCCGCCGGACCAGGTCGCCGGTCCGGTAGAAGCCGTCGGGGGTGAAGGACCGGGCGTTGTGCTCGGGCGCCCGGTAGTAGCCGCGCAGCGTGTAGGGGCCGCGGGTGAGCAGTTCGCCGACCTCGCCCTCGGGGACGGGCTCGCCGGTCTCGGGGTCTGCGATGCGGATCTCGTCGGCCGGGGACAGGGGGCGGCCCTGGGTGGTCTCGACCAGCTCGGGCGGGTCGTCCAGGCGGGTGTAGTTGAGCAGGCCCTCCGCCATGCCGAAGACCTGCTGGAGCTTGCAGCCGAGGACCTCGGGGATCTTGGCGGCCGGTTCGGCGGCCAGTTTGGCGCCGCCGACCTGGAGCAGCCGCAGGGACGACAGGTCCTCCCCCGACCAGGTGGCCGCGTCCAGCCACAGCAGGGCGATCGGGGGGACGACGGCGCAGTGGGTGACGCGTTCGCGTTCGATCAGGCCGAACGCCTCGTCGGGGGCGCCGGAGGAGGCGAGCACGACGGTGCCGCCGACGGAGAAGGTGCCGAGCACGCCGGGGCAGGCGAGCGCGAAGTTGTGCGCGACCGGCAGCACCACCAGGTAGACCATGTCGGCGGACCAGCCGCAGACCTCGGCGCTGGCCTCGAGGTTGTAGACGTAGTCGCGATGGGTCCGGGGGATCAGCTTGGGCAGGCCGGTGGTGCCGCCCGACAGCAGGAACACGCCCACGTCGGCGGGGTCGGGCTTCTCGTGCGGCACGGGGTCGGCGTCCAGGGACGCCAGCGGGGTGAACTCGGCGGCGTCGCCGTCGACGATCACGTGCTCGACGTTCAGCGAGCGGGCCAGTTCCCGGTAGTCGAAGCCGCCGTGCCGGTCGGCGATCACATAGGCCCTGGCCTGCGACAGCTCGCACAGGTAGCCGATCTCGCTGTGCCGGTGGGCGGGCAGCGCCAGCACCGGTGCCGCGCCCAGCCGCACCAGCGCCAGGAAGACCACGATGAACGAAGGGGTGTTGGGGAGCTGCACGACCACCCGATCGCCGCGCCGGATGCCCAGCCGGTGGAATCCGGCGGCGGTCCGTTCCGCCCTCCGGTCCAGTTCGGCGTAGGTGAGCCGCCGGTCGCCGGCGATCAGGGCGACCTTGTCGGGGTCGCCGCGCAGCACGTCGCCGAGGAGCCGGTCGCTCCAGTAGCCCTCGGCGATGTAACGGGAGACGAACTCCTCAGGCCAGGGAGTGAAGCCTTCCATCGCTCACCGCCCCGCGAGCTGGGCCTCGGCGCCGGGGACGGGCTCGGCCGGGTCGCCGCCGAGCGCCACGATGCGGTTGGCGCCGTCCACGTGCACCACGCGGGGGCGGTGGGAACGGAGCTCCTCCTCGTCGAGGGCGGCGTAGGAGATGATGATCACCAGGTCGCCGGGGTGCACCAGCCGGGCCGCGGCGCCGTTGACGCCGATCACTCCGCTGCCGGCCTCGCCGGCGATGGCGTAGGTGACCAGCCGCGCCCCGTTGGTGATGTCGACGAGGTGCACCTGCTCGCCCTCGACGATGTCGGCGGCGGCCATCAGGTCCGCGTCGATCGTCAGCGAGCCCACGTAGTGCAGGTCCGCTTGGGTGACGGTGGCGCGGTGGATCTTTCCGTTCATCAGGATGCGACGCACGGTCCGCCTCTCCCTGGATCAAGGCTAGTAAGGCTAGGCTAACCTTAGCTACTCGCCCGCCTGAGGAGAACCCCGTGCCCCGACTGGCCATGGACATCAGCCCGCTCCGGGACAGCCGCCCGTTCCGGAACGTCTTCATCGCCCGCACGGTCTCGGTGATCGGCATCGGGATGCTGATGGTGGCGCTGCCGATCCAGGTCCATGAGCTGACCCGCTCCACGCTGCACGTGGGGGCGGTGTCGGCGTCCGGCGGGTTCGCGCTGCTGGCGGGCTTCCTGTGGGGCGGGGTGCTGGCCGACCGGCACGACCGACGACGGCTGATGCTGCGCGCCCGCACCGCCGCCGGCGTCGGGTTCGTGCTGCTGACGCTGAACGCCTTCCTGCCCTCTCCCTCGCTGGCCGCCCTGTACGCGCTGGCCGCCTGGGACGGTCTGGCCACCGGCGTCAGCGTCACCGCGCTGCTGGCCGCCACGCCCGCCCTGGTCGGCTCCGACAAGCTGGTGGCGGCGGGGGCGTTGAACGCACTGACCGTGCGGCTGGGCTCGATGCTGTCCCCGGCGGTCGGCGGGCTGACGGTGTCGGCGTTCGGGGTCGGGTGGAACTACGCCGCCGCCGCGATCGGCACCCTCGGCACGCTGCCGCTGCTGCTGGGCCTGCCGGAGCTGAAGCCCGCCGTCCAGGCGCCCGAGAACCCGCTCAAGGCGATCGGCTCCGGGCTGCGGTTCGTGGTCGGGCATCGGGTGGTGGGCGCGCTGATGCTGCTGGGCGCGCTGTTCATGATCGCCGGCGGGATCCCGGTGCTGATGCCCGCGTTCGCCGCCGAGCAGCTCGGCGGCGGCCCCGCCACGGTCGGCCTGCTGTACGCGGCGCCCGCCTGCGGCGCGGTGCTGGCCTCGGTCACCAGCGGCTGGACCGCCACGCTGCGCGCCCCCGGCCGCGCCCTGCTGATCGCCTCCGTCGCCGGCTTCGCCGCCCTGGCCTGCCTGGGCCTGGCCCGCCATCCCGCCGTGGCCGTGGCGATCCTCTTCGGCTACGGCTTCGTCGCCTCCATCGAGGAGATCCTCCGCTACGGCCTCATCCAGACCCACACCCCCGACGGCTATCTGGGCCGCGTCAACTCCCTGTGGTCGGCCCAGGAGACCGGCGGCGAGGCGGTGGGCTCGCTGGGCGCCGGAGTCCTGGGCCGCCATCTGGCCCCCGGCGACGCCATCGTCTGCTACGGGGCGGTCAGCGCCGCCCTGGCCCTCGTGTTGGCCCTCGCCCTCACCGCGCTGCGCGGCGCCACCCTCAAGCCCAGCCCCGAGGCCGGCTGACCGGCCCCTCCGCGGCCGGCGGACCGCCCCGCGCAGCCCGGCGCGCATGCGGCCGGGCCCCCGCCGGCCCCTCCCGATGCCGGCGGGCCGCCCCGGCGGGACGGGGGGACGACGGGGCCCGTCAGCGGAGGTTCCTCAGGGCCTCGCGGACCGACAGCGGGGAGAGCGCGTCCTCCTCGGCGGCGACGAAGGCGCGGACGGCGTCCGGGGCGACCTCGGCGTACCGGCGGAGCGCCCAGCCGACGGCCTTGCGGACGAAGAAGTCCTCCCGCCCCGCGCACATCCGGCAGTGCCGGAAGAGGCGTTCGGGGTCGGTGGCCTCCTTGTAGGTGAGCTGGTGCAGCAGGGCGGCGCGGTTCAGCCACGGGTCCGGGCCCGCCGCCCACTCGTCCGTCACCGCGGCCACGGCGGGTTCACGGCGCGCCAGCGCGCCGACGACACGGGTCGCCAGCGGATCGACGGTGTCCCACCACGACCTGGCGGTGAGCAGCTCCCGCAGCGTCGCCGCGAAGCCCGCCGAGGGGACCGCCGCACACCGGATCAGCACGTCGCAGGCGAAGTACTGGAACTCCCGCTCCGGCAGCGCCCAGCAGCTCCGGGCGAGCGCGCACAGCTCGGCCTCGGCGGGGCTGGGCAGGCCGGCCAGCACCCGGCGGGTCAGGGCGCGCCGCCGCGGCGTCGCGATGCCCAGGAACGGGAACCGGCCCCGCATGTAGGCGGCCATCGGTGCGGCCCGGTCCGGGTCGGCGTGGGCGCGGAACGTCTCCTCGACCCGACGCATCACCTCAGCGACGTCCATCCCCTCATCATGGCGGCCGCCGTGGGCGGGGCGCGCCCGGAGGGCGGGGCGCGCCCCGCCGGTCCTCGAGGCGGTGCGGGAAGGCCGCCGCGGCCGGCGGGCGGCGTCAGGCGGTGCCGGACAGGCGGGCCTCGACCTCCTCGTCGCTCATCTCGGCGACGGTGAGGTAGATCTCGGCGACGGCCTCCAGCCGGCCGGGCTCGGCGTCGAGCTCGGCGAACCGCTGGGCGATGCGGGCCACGGTGCGCTGGGTGAAGACGACCCGGACCGGCAGCGCGGTGGTGTCCAGGGCCTCGCGGAGGCGGGCGATGACGTTCGTGGCCAGCACCGAGTCGCCGCCCAGGGCGAAGAAGTCGTCGTCGGCGCCGACCCGCTCCACGTTCAGCACCTCGCCGATGACACGGGCGATGACCTTCTCCAGCGCGGTGCGGGGCTCGACGTGGGCGGCGCCCTCGCCGGCCTCGGCCGCGACCAGGGCGGCGAGGGCCTTGCGGTCGACCTTGCCGTTGGCGGTGAGCGGCAGGGACTCCACCGGGACCAGCAGCGCGGGGATCATGTGCGGGGGCAGCTGCCCGGCCGCGTGCTCCCGCAGCGCCTCGACGTCCGCCTCGGCGCCGTCGGCGGGGACCACCACGGCGGCCAACGAGGAGCCGGCGACCAGGGCGACGGCGCGGCTCACCGCGGGGTGGGACTCCAGGGCGGCCTCGATCTCGCCCAGCTCGATGCGGAACCCGCGGATCTTGACCTGGTGGTCGCGGCGGCCGAGGAACTCCAGCGTCCCGTCCGGCCGATAGCGCGCCATGTCGCCGGTCCGGTACCAGCGGACGCCCTCGTGGACGACGAAGCGGTCGGCGGTGCGCTCGGGGTCGCCGCAGTAGCCGTTCGCCACGCCGTGCCCGCCGATCCACAGCTCGCCGGGCACCCAGTCGGGACGGTCGCGGCCCAGTTCGTCCACCACCCGGCAGGCGACCCCGCGCAGCGGCACCCCGTAGGGGACGGCCCGCCAGTCCTCGGGGACCTCGCCGGTCACCTCCTGCACGGTGGAGTGGATGGCGGTCTCGGTGGTGCCGCCGAGCGCCACGAACCGGCAGCCGGGGGCGCGCTCGGCCAGCAGGCCGGGCAGGTGGGTGCCGACCCAGTCGCCGCCCAGCAGCACCAGCCGCAGGCCGGAGACGTCCCCGCCGGCGTGCAGCAGCATCTCCAGCACCGACGGGACGCAGTTGAGCACGGTCACCGACCGGCGGTGCACCAGCTCGGCCCAGCGGGCGGCGTCCTTGCGCTCCTCCTCCAGCGGCAGCGCCACCGCGCCGCCGGCCGTCCACAGCGCGAACATGTCGAACACCGACAGGTCGAAGTCCAGCGCCGAGACGCCCAGCGACACGTCGCCGCTCCCCAGCGAGAACCGCTCGACCAGGTCGCCGATGGTGTTCATGGCCGCCCGGTGGGAGACCTCCACGCCCTTGGGCTCCCCGGTGGAGCCGGAGGTGAACAGCACGTAGGCGACCTGGTCGGGGGCCGCGGCCACCGGCTCGGGCAGCGGCTGGGCCTCCGCGAGCGCCCAGGCCAGCACCGAGGGGGTGAGCGCGGCCTTGATCTGCGCGGTCTCGGCGATCTTGCCGCGGCGGGCGGGGGGCTGCTCGACGCCGATCGGCACATAGGCGGCGCCCGCCGCCAGCACGCCCAGCGCCGCGACCGCCTGGTCCGGGCCCTTGGGCAGCTCGATCGACACCCGGTCGCCGGGGCGCACCCCCTGGGCGGACAGGTGACCGGCGACGCGCAGGGCGCGGTCGGCCAGCTCGCCGTAGGTCAGCGCGCCCTCCTCGCCCCACAGCACGGCGGGGGCGTCGGGGGTGCGGCGGGCGTGGTCGAAGAACCCCTCGATCAGCGTCCGGGCCGGCGGGGGCTCGGAGGCGTTCAGCCGCCGCCGGACCTCCAGCTGCTCGGGGGAGGCCTGGATGCGCAGCGGCCGGCTCCAGTCGGCGTCGGGCGCGCCCAGGCGGGTGACGGCGTCGGTGTAGGCGGCGAACATGGCGTCCGCCACCCCGTCGGGGAACGCCGGGTCGCGCACGTCCCAGTTCAGCAGCAGCCCGCCGGAGACCTCGGTGACCTGGGCGTCCAGCAGCACCTGCGGGCCCTGGGAGATGATCCAGGCGGGCTCGCCGAACAGCTCGCGCACCCGGTCGCCGAACAGCTCGCCCAGATTGAGCGCGCTGGTGTAGACGATCGGGGCCAGCACCTGCTCGCCCTGGCGGCGGGACAGGTCGCGCAGCACCTCCAGGCCGGAGTAGTCGCTGTGGGTGCCGGCGGTGTGCAGCGCGGACTGGACCTGGCGGGCGCGTTCGACGAACGGCAGCTCGCGGGTCAGGTCGATCTCCAGCAGGATCGAGCCGGTGAAGTCGCCGACCAGCAGGTCCACGTCCGGGTGCACCGGCTGGCGGTGGAACAGCGGCAGGTTCAGCAGGAAGCGCGGGGTGGCCGACCAGGCGCCGATCACCTCGGCGAAGATCGCGGCCAGCGCCATCGCGGGGGTGACGCCCTCGCGGTGGGCGCGGGCGATGAGGTTCTTCTTGCCCTCGGGGGAGAGCCAGTGGTGCTTGCGGACGACCCGGTCGCCGGGGCGGGGGACGACCGGCAGCTCGGGCGCGCCGGGCAGGTCGTCCAGACGTTCGGCCCACCAGGCGCGGTCGCGTTCGCGGGCCTCGGCGCGCGGGTCGGCGGCCAGGTAGCGGGCGTAGCTGTAGCGGATCGGCGGCAGGGTCTCGCCGGCGTACAGGGCGGCGAGGTCGGCCAGCATGGTGCGGTAGCTCATCGCGTCGGCGGCGACCATGTCGACGTCCAGGTGCAGCCGGCAGGCGCCGGACGGCAGCAGGCTCAGCCGCAGGTCGAACACCCGGCCGTCCTCGATCGGCAGCCGCTGCATCGACATCTCGCGGCGGATCCGCTCCAGCTCGGCGTCGGGGTCGGCGGCCGAGCGCAGGTCGTTCACCGTGATCGCCGGGCCGGGGCGTTCGGGGAGGATGCGCTGGGTGCCGTCGTCGTTCACCGCCACCCGCAGCATGGGGTGGCGGTCGACCAGGGCGCGGACGGCCCGCTCCAGCCGGCCGGGGTCGACGGCGCGGCCGTCCAGCTCCACGTACAGGTGGGCGGCGACCGAGCCGAGGGACTGCTCGCCGTCCCGGCCGATCCAGTAGGCGTGCTGCATCAGGGCCAGGGGGAACGGGCCGTCGGGCTCGGGGGCGGCCTCGGCGTCGTCCTCGGGCTCGGGGGCGGGTTCGATGGCGCCGCGCTCGGCCAGCAGCTCCCACCACTGCGCCAGGGTGGGCCGTTCGGCCAGCTCGGCGAAGGTCACCTCGATGCCGCGCTTGCGCAGCCGCCCGGTCAGGCTCATCAGCCGGATCGAGTCCATGCCCAGCTCGATGAGGTTGTCGTGCGGGTCGACCTGTTCCCCGAGCACCTGGGTCAGCGACTCGTGCAGTTCTTCCCTGGTCAGCACAGAACGCTCCTTGCGAACTTAGGTAAGGCTAACCTAATTCAGAGCATTCCGGCCGTCAACGCCTTCCGCCGGTCCGCCGGCACCACCAGCGGAGTCCCCGTCTCCGGGCAGTCGATGATCCGGCAGGGCAGCCCGAACACCCGCTCCACCAGCTCCGCGGTGACGATGTCCGAGGGACGCCCCTGCGCGACGATCTCGCCCCCGCGCATGGCGATCAGATGAGTCGCATACCGGCAGGCGTGGTTGAGGTCGTGCAGCACCGCCACCAGCGTGCGGCCCTCCTCGTGCAGCCGCGAGCACAGGTCCAGCACCTCGATCTGGTGCGCGATGTCCAAGAACGTCGTCGGCTCGTCCAGCAGCATGATCGGGGTCTCCTGGGCCAGCACCAGCGCCAGCCACACCCGCTGCCGCTGCCCGCCCGACAGCTCGTCCACCACCCGGTCGGCCAGCTCCGTCACCCCGACCGCCTCCATCGCGGCCGCCACCGCCCGCTCGTCCTCCCTGGACCACTGGCGCAGCAGCCGCTGATAGGGGTAACGCCCCCGCGCCACCAGATCCGCCACCGTGATCCCGTCCGGGGTGACCGGCTGCTGCGGCAGCAGCCCCACCCGCCGCGCCACCTGCTTGGCCGGCTGCCCCAAGATCGGCTCCCCGTCCAGGAACACCGCCCCCTCCCGGGGCTTGAGCAGCCGCGCCAGCGCCCGCAGCAGCGTCGACTTGCCGCACCCGTTCGGCCCCACGATCACCGTGAACGACCCGTCCGGGACCTCCACCCCGAGCCCCTCGGCGACCACCCGCTGCTCGTACGCCAACGTCAGGTCACGAGCCACAAGCCTGTTCACGTGGTCCCCTTTCGTCCGGTGGCGGCCAGAAGCCAGACCAGATAAAGGCCGCCGAGAGCCCCGGTGACGACGCCCACCGGAACGGCGACCGGCAGCTTGAGGGAGATCAGATCGCCGACGCTCAGCAGGGCGGCGCCCATCAGTCCCGCCGACATCAGATGCGGGCCGGTGCGGCGGGTCAGCCGCCGGGCCAGCTGCGGCGCGACCAGCGCGACGAACGGCACCGGCCCCACCGCCGTCGCGGAGACCGCGGTCAGCCCCACCCCCACGGCCACCAGCACCGCACGGGAACGCTGCACCGGCACCCCCAGCGCCTGGGCGGCGTCGTCGCCGAGCTCGCCCATCGTGAGCCGGCGCCCATAGGCCAGCGCCAGCGGGACGAGCACGGCCAGCGCCCACCCCAGCGGCGCCGCGTGCTCCCAGCCCCGGTTGTTGAGGCTGCCGGTCAGCCAGAACGCCGCCTCATAGGCCTCGCGCAGCTCAGCCCGCGTGATCAGATAGCTGTTGGCGGCCTCCAGCATGGCCGCCGCCCCCACGCCGATGAGCACCAGCCGGTGGCCGCTCACCCCGCCGCCCCGATACGACAGCGCGTACACCGCCGCGGCCGTGCCCACCGCCCCGGCCACCGACCCGGCGGCGATCGCGAGCGTGCCGCCCCCGAAGACCAGGATCTGCAGCAGCGCCCCGGTCGACGCCCCGGTGGTGAAGCCGATCAGGTCCGGGCTGCCCAGCGGATTGCGGGACATGCTCTGGAAGATCGCCCCGCTGATGCCCAGCGCCAGCCCCGCCAGCAGCCCCACCGCCGCGCGCGGCAGCCGCAGCTCGGTGACGATGAACGTGGTGGCCTGGTCGCCCTGCCCCACCAGCGCCCGCACCACCTCGGGCGCCGAGATCGGGAAGTCCCCGGTGCCGACCACGAACACCGCCGCCGCCAGGCCCACCGCCAGCAGCCCGACGCCCACCGCGGCGGCCCGCGGCTCCCACCGCACCGACAACGCCCCGGCGCGCACCACCCGGCTCACTGCTTCGGCGCCTTCCCTCGACGGACCATCCAGATGAACACCGGCGCCCCCACGAACGCGGTCACGATGCCGGTCTCCAGCTCACCGGGCCTGGCCACCACCCGCCCGGCGATGTCCGCGGCCAGCAGCAGCACCGGCGCCAGCAGCAGCGAGTACGGCAGCACCCAGCGCTGATCCGGCCCGACCAGCGAACGCACCATGAACGGCACCGCCAGCCCCAGGAACCAGATCGGCCCCGCCGCCGCCGTCGCCGACCCGCACAGCACCACGATCGCCAGCGCCCCCAGCGCACGCGTCCGGGCCGGGCTCACCCCCAGCGCCCGACCCGCGTCCTCCCCCAGCGCCAGCGCGTTCAACGGCCGGGCCAGCAGCAGCCCCAGCACGGCGCCGGCCAGCATGAACGGCCCGAGCTGCGCGACCACCTCCAGGTCCCGGCTCGCCAGCGACCCCACCTGCCAGAACCGGAACCCGTCGAAGGTGCGCGGATCCAGCAGCATCACCCCGGCGGTCAGCGCGCTGAACACCGCGTTCAGCGCCGCCCCCGCCAGCACCAACCGCCCCGGCGTGGCCCCGGCCCGCCCATAGGAGCCGACCGCGTACACCAGCACCGCCGCCCCGGCCGCCCCGGCGAACGCCGCCCACACGTACACCAGCGAGGTCCGGGTGTCGAGGAACGCGATGACCAGCACCACCGCGAACGCCGCGCCGCCGTTCACGCCCAGCAGCCCCGGCTCGGCCAGCGGATTGCGGGTCAGCGCCTGCATCAGCGCCCCCGCCAGCCCCAGGGACGCGCCGACCACGACCCCCAGCAGCGTGCGCGGCACCCGCAGATCCTGGACGATCAGCGCCTCCCGCGACCCGTCCGGGTGCAGCAGCCCGTCCACCACCCGGCCCAGCGGGATGTTCTCGGCCCCGATCGCCAGGCTCGCCGCCATGGCCGCCACGAGCGCACCGGCCAGGATCAGCAGCCCTCCGGCCCGCCCGAGCGCGGCCGCCGCGCGGACGGGCTCCTTGCGCACGGGGGCTTCGCGCACGGGAGTCGACACGGATTTAGGCTAGCCTAAGCTAAACGCGCCGATAAACGGCCTTCCTGCTGCTTCCTGCCCGCTCTTGCCTGTTCGCGCCGCGGGCACGGTCATGCGCGGGCCCCGCGAGCGGCCGGGCGCTAGGCTGCCGCACGGCTTCCACGCGACTCCAGGGAGACCGCCGTGCGCAGCGACCGGACCGACCTGCCCGAGGACCTGCGAGACCGGATCGAGGCCCGCACCGGCCCGATCGACGCCGTCACCCCGGCGCCCGCGGGCAACCACGCCGACATCGCCGCCACCCTGCACACCGCAGGCGGCCGGATCTTCGTCAAGGCCGCCCGCAAGCTCCCAGACCGCGACGGGCCCGAGGTGACGTCCCTGCGCCGCGAGGCGGCCGTCAACCCGCATGTGGCCGGGCTCGCCCCCCGGCTGCGGTGGCGGATCGAGACCGAGGGCTGGCTCGCCCTGGGGTTCGAGCACGTGGAGGGCCGGCCGGCGGACTTCTCCCCCGACTCCCCCGACCTGGCCGCCTTGGCCGACACGATCCATGCGCTCCAGGCCGTGCCCTGCCCCGATGCGGTCCGCCTGACCGTGGAGCGGCGCTGGCGGCGGGAGCTGGAGGACACCGCGCCCGTGGTCGGGGACACGCTGCTGCACACCGACCTCAACGAGGACAACGTCATCATCGCCTCAGGCGGCCGCGCGTACGTGGTGGACTGGGCGTTCGCCTCCCGCGGAGCCGCGTGGGTGGAGCCGGCGCTGGTCGTCCCCTGGCTGATCAGGGCGGGTCACTCGCCGCGGGCCGCCGAGGAGTGGGTCGCGCAGTTCCCCTCCTGGGCGGAGGTGGACCCGGACTATCTCACCCGATGGGCGATGACCCACGCGGAGGTGTGGCGCAAGCGCAGCGAGACCGACCCGGCCGGATGGGTCGCCCTCTACGCGGGGTTGTTCCAACACTGGGCCGACCACCGGTCGAAGGCACGGCGCCGGTGACGGAGCGCCCCGGCGACCGGCCGGGCACAGATCACCGAGCCTCGGCCTCCAGCTTCTCGGCGACAGAGAACGCAACCCTCCGAGCATTCTCCTTGAAATTTGGATCCAGCCCATCAGGATTGTTCCTGATCAATTCAATCCGAACGTCGACATTCCCGTACTGAAGAAGAATGGTGCCAGATTGATGCCAGTACCGATCTCGATCCTTTTCCACATAAAAAAGGCACCCCTCATCCCCTACGCCAAAAAGAGGGGAGCATTCACCCTCCTTCGCCGACACCCTCCAGCAAAAATCGCCAAAGGGCTCATCCTTGGAATCAACTTTTTTCGGAAACCATAGCACGTTTATCGATATGGAATAATTTCCATCCGCGCCAGCAAAATCGCATCCACTTTTCTTTACGAAAAGATCTATATTTTCAGCCTCCCCCGGCGTGTCTCCCCCGGTCAACTGCCGCCGCAGGTCATCACTCAGCAGCTCACAGGCTTGGGGAATGCGCGAGAAGCGCAACGCATCTTCATTTCCTATCGGAGAACACGAATTGAGCGTGAGAGCAGTCGACGAGAACACGACAACCGAGAACGCCAATTTCTTAGAAATCATCATTCCTCTCAGAAACGTAAAGCCACCGGCCAGACATCCAGGCCAAACGTATCGCCAATGCGGAAAGCGTCTGCCGAGAGGCGCCTTTCACCTGAACGTTCGCCCAATATCTGATCGACCGGCCGAACAAGCGCATGGAGAGGAAATGCTCTCCACCGCATGACGCACATCAGGTCCGCAGAGGAGTTCCCTGGTCATGGCCTCACCCGCCCGCAAACACTCTGCACAGCCCTCGCCATCTGACGAGACCTCGCCCCAACGACCGACAACGACCGATGACAGCAAAGATCACCTTAGGTAAGGTAGCTCATCAAAATTCACAGAGCGACTAGAAGGTGACTGTGCGCTACATGACGATCCGCCATGTCAGGACGGATCCACGCAGGTCAAAGACCTTTCTCCAGAGGAACCACCCGTCTGGAGCATGCGGATGGCCACATCAGGACCCGCGGTCACCACCGCAGACCGTTGAGCCGGCCGAGAGCCGTCCGGCAGAATGATCGACTCCTTGGCGACTTCCAGGTCTGTGTCGCCGAACGCCCTTCCCGCCGCAGCGCCCCTGCGGACATCCCCCAACGCCCCAACGAGACCGCCCGGCACCACGAACCCTCGGACCGTGAGGCCGCGAAGCACGGACCTCATCCGGTTCTCCCTCACGACACACAGCCAGTCGGCTCACACGACCGACGTCCCGCTCCACCGCAGCCATCGCAAGCCGACATCCAACAGAGGCCGAATCGCTCCGGTGGACGCCACGGCCACGCATACCGCCCGCACGCCTCACAGATGCGGCTCCCCATCGGTGCGCGAATCATCGCTTGTGCTGCACATCGCCCTCCTCGCGCCGGGAAGTCCGTCTGCCTCCCCGGGCTCGGGCACGGCGTCGCCGAACAATCGCCACCGCAGCTCATCGTCCGACAACTCACAGGCGTGAGGAGGCGCGAGAGGGGCGGCGGACCGTCGTTCCCCATCAGGGAGCACGCCCCGAGCACGAGAGCGGCCACCGTGAGAACAACGGCGATGAACCCACGCGTTCTTGCTCGGGGGCGCACACCATCGCCCGAGGACGCCGCCCCGTCCCTCGAGCGGCGGGATCCGAGGGGGCGTCGCGCCCGGTCATGGCGGCGGTCCGGCGACGCCCGCGCACGGCGCCGTACTCCGTGCGGGCGTGCGGCGGCCCTGCCCGGCCCGTTCCGGCGTCCGCCCCGCAGCCCGCACCGACGCCCATACCGCTGCCCGTACCGGCGCCCACCCCGCCGTCCACGCCGTCCCTGCCAGTGTCCGCACCGCCGGACACACCGCCGGACGCGCCGGCACCCACGCCGCCGGTCGATCGCCGGGAGCCTCGTCAGGGGTGCAGCGACACCCCTTTGACGATCTTGTCCACCGTCCGCCGCTCCGCACGGAGGGCGAGCCCGACCAAGTTGAGCTTGTCGGCCTCCACGCAGCTCACGGCGGCCCTGTTGTCCTCGTCGTTGTTCGTGGCGAACAGCTCCTCGGTGTACACGGTCATCGCGACCCCGCGGCTCAGCGCCCGCTCATGGACCCGCTTCAGCTTCTCCGCATCCGCCGCGAACACCAGCACCGGTTGCCCGAACATCGGCAGGTACTCGTTCCCCGTGGCGTCGCGATAGTTCTCGCCCACGACGCCTTCGACGGTGGCCGCGATTCCGCTGACGGTGAAGGCGGTGACGTTCAGCTTCTGCCACACCGCCAGGTCCTCGCGCACCACCACCGCGATCTTGGTGTCCCCGACTTTGGGAGCCGCCTGTGACATATTGATGGCACCTTTCATCGTGTACCGACGCCGAAACCGGCGCCGGACCGTCATGCGCTTCTCGTTCGGATCCGCTTGTCCGTTCGGGGTCGGCGCTCCTCCCTGCAGAGGCCGCCACCGCACCATGGCCGGCCGAACATCACCGGCCCGCCGAGCCCGAAGCGGAGCAGGGCCGCCACCCGATATGCGGGACGACGTCGGCCACGGCCTTGGAGACGGTGTAGCGCTGCCCATGAGGGCCGTGCCGAGCGCCAGGGCGGCGTAGGCGGAGCGCTGCCGACTGCCGAGCGTCACCTCGTCCTCTCCTCCGCCGTCGAACGTCGCCGGATCGTCACCGGCCGACGGATGACTCCCGGCGGGCGGCCCGGCGGCCCGCCGATGATCCGCGTCTCGATGCTGCTGGTTCTCGGCGGCGCCGGTCTTGTACGTTCTTTGCATGGCGGGAGGCGGAAGGGACCCGCGGATCGTCGCCTGGCGCCCCAGAGTCCACGGGATCAGAGAGGTCTTCCACGCCCGGTTCGCCGCGCACGCCTATCCCGCCCACACCCATGAGGCGTGGACGCTGCTGATCGTCGATTCCGGCGCCGTGGAGTTCGCGCTGGCCCACGGCCGGCACGTCGCCGACCGGGCCGGCACGGTGATCCTGCCGCCGGCGGTCTCCCACGACGGGCGCGCGGCCACCTCCGCGGGTTTCGGCAAGCGCGTGCTGTACCTCGATCCCGAGCTGGTCCCCGAGCGCCTGATCGGTGCGGCGGTGGACGGTCCCGTCCTGCGCGACGGGCGTCTGCGCCGGTGGGTGCACGAGCTGCACGAGGCGCTGCGCCGGCCCGGCGACGAGTTCGAGGCCGAGTCCCGGCTGGCCGTCGTCGGCCACCGGCTGCGGTCCCATCTGGCGACGGGCGCTCCCCCGCCGGAGGAGCGAGGGGCCGCCCGGCTCGCCCATGACCTGCGCGACCTGCTCGACGCCCGGGTCCAGGGCGGGGTGTCGCTCCGGGAGGCGGCCCAGGTCCTGCACGCCCACCCCGCCCACCTGGTCAGGTGTTTCACGCAGACGTTCGGCCTTCCGCCGCACCGCTATCTGACCGGCCGTCGCATCGACCGGGCCCGGCGGCTGCTGATCGAGGGACGGCATCCCGCCGAGGTCGCGACCGAGGTCGGCTTCTACGACCAGGCGCACATGACCCGGCATTTCCGGCGCCATTTCGGCGTGCCGCCGGCCCGGTACGCGGCGACCGCGCGGCGCCTCCGGCAGTCCGGCAGTGCTGAGAAGAGCTGAGGGGGACCGAGGCCGGGAGCGGATCGCCCGCCCTCTCCCGCCTCGCAGGGGGTCCGCTTCCCTCCCCGCCCGACGGCGGGTTCTGCAGACGGGGTTTCCGCGGAGGGCGTCGCCGCATGCGACGAGGCGGGGTCGACTCGCCCCACGCGTCTCCCCGCCGCTCAGGTGGTGTAGCGGAGCAGAGGACCGAGCCTGCCCTGGACGGTGGCGAAGCGGCGCAGGCCGAGACCGGTCGCGACGGCGATCGAGGCCCGGTTGGTCTCGTCGATCTCGGCGATGACGCGGGGGCACCCCAAGGTCTCCAGGGCATGGGTGAGAACGGCCCGGGCGGCCGGGCCGCGCCGCCGCTCCGCTCGGCAGCCCTGCGGCGGAGAGGGCCGCGGGTCATGGGTTCTCCCCGGCCCGCCGCCAGGGGATGTGCAGGGTGGAACGTCACGTGTGCGAAGATTGCCGTGCAAAGGCGGCAGCGGACGAGGAAGCCGGTGCGAATCCGGCGCGGTCCCGCCACTGTGATCGGCGAGCGAATCCCCAGCGACGCCACTGCCCGGGGCTCCGGGTGGGAAGGCGGGGAGGAGCGTCGACCCGAGAGCCAGGAGACTCGCGCGGCCGCCTCCTTAGCACGATGGGGCGGATCTCCCCACGGCAAGGAACGGCGCCGTGCCGTGTCCCGCGCGGGTGGATCCGTCCCTCCGCCCGCCGTGGGCGCCGTCGAGGAACGGCGGTCACGGCCCGTTCTCGGGAGAGACATCGGTGTCGAAGAGCAAGGCACGGCTCCTGGCCGGACTGCTGCTGGTGCTGCCGCTGGCCGGATGCGGCGGCGACGAGACGCGGCAGGCGGCGGCGAGCAGCGAATGCGTCCGCGAGTACGACGCGAGCAAGGACTACTTCCCGGTCAAGCAGACGATCCGGCACGCCACCAACTTCACCCTCCGCTACGCCAAGAACTACCAGGTCGTCACGGTCAAGCAGCCCTCACCGGGGGCGGCGCCGCACAAGTACGTGCTGGTGCGCTGCGGGACGCCGGCGCCCGCGCTGGAGGGCGAGCTCAAGGGCGCGACCGTGGTGCAGACCCCGGTGCGCACGCTGTTCTCCGGCTCGACGACGCACCTGCCGTTCATCACCGAGCTGGGCGTGCTGGACCGGCTGAAGGGCGTCGCCGTCACCGGGCTGATCACCTCGCCGCAGGTCCGCGCGCAGGTGCAGGCGGGAAAGATCGTCGAGTACGCCGACATCACCGGCGAGCAGATCGACACCGAGAAGGTGATCGGCGCCCGCCCGGACGTGCTGATGACCGACGGCCGGGACAACCCCGCCTACGGGCCGCTGCAGCGGGCCGGGATCGCCATCGTCGCCAACGCCGAGTGGCAGGAGACCAGCCCGCTGGGCCGGGCCGAGTGGATCAAGTTCGTGGCCGCGCTGACCGGCACCGAGGCCAAGGCCACCGAGGCGTTCGACACGATCGACATCGCCTATCGGAAGCTGCTCGGCAAGGCGAAGACCGCCGAGCCGGTGACGGTGCTGCCGGGCCAGATGTTCCAGGGGCAGTGGGCGATCCCCAACGGGGAGAGCTTCATGGCCCGGCTGATCGCGGACGCGGGCGGCACCTACGCCTGGGCCGACACCAAGGGCACCGGCAGCACGAACTACGACCTGGAGACGGTGCTGGCCAAGGCCCGGGACGCCGAGGTCTGGCTGCCGCAGATCAACGACTGGAAGACCCTGGAGGACGTGCGCAAGGCCGACCCGCGGTACGCGGAGTTCGCCGCGTTCAAGTCCGGCAAGGTCTGGCCCGCCAACAAGGCGATCAGTCCCAGCGGGGGCAACGACCTGTATGAGCGCGGTGTCGTCCGCCCCGACCTGATCCTGGCCGACCTGATCGCCATCCTGCACCCGGAGCTGATGCCGGGGCACACGTTCACCTTCTACCAGCAGCTCACCAGGTGACCGACTCCCGCGATCCCGCCGTCCCGTCCGCCGCCGCGCCCCCCGGGTCCGCCGACCGGCCCGGCGTCGCGCGGCGGACGGACGGTGCGCGGCGGCCGGACGGTGCGGACTCCCCCGTCGTGCGGCCGGGCAGGAGTCCGGCCGCACGACGGGGGGTCGTGCTGGGGCTGCTGGGCGCGGCCGTGGCGGTCGGGTTCGTGCTGGCGGTGGCGCTGGGGTCGACGGTGATCCCCCTCGACCGGGCGATCCCGGCGCTGCTGCGGGCCGACGGGGCCGACCCCGGGGCCGAGGTGATCATCTGGACGGTGCGGCTGCCGCGGGCGGTGACCGCCGTGCTGGCCGGGGCGGCGCTGGCGGTGGCGGGGGTGCAGATGCAGACGCTGTTCCGCAACCCGCTGGCCGAGCCCTACATCCTGGGGGTCAGCTCCGGGGCGAGCCTGGGGGTGGCGTTGGCGGTGACCGGCTGGGCTGGTCCGGCCGGGACGCTCACCTCGCAGATCGCCGGGCCGGGGCGGGCCGGGCTGGTGGTGGCGGCGTCGGCGGGCGCGGCTGCGGTGCTCATGCTGGTGCTGGCGCTGTCGCGACGGGTCCGCTCGGTCGCGACGATCCTGATCATCGGGGTGATGGTGGGGTCTGCCACCTCCTCGCTGATCACGCTGCTGCTGGCCTACTCCGACGGGCAGCGCGCCCAGCAGTACCTCACCTGGAGCCTGGGCAGCTACGCCGGCACGACCTGGGAGGATCTGGCGGTGTTCGCCTCGGTCTGCGGGGCGGCGCTGCTGGCGGCGCTGAGCGGGGTCAAGCCGTTGAACGCCCTGCTGCTGGGGGAGAACTACGCCCGCACCATGGGCGTGCACGTGCGCCGCACCCGCACGATGACGCTGCTGACGGCGTCGGTGCTGGCCGGCGCGGTCACCGCCTACTGCGGCCCGGTCGCCTTCCTGGGGCTGGCCGTCCCGCACATGGCCAAGCTGCTGCTGGGCACCGCCGACCATCGGATCCTGATGCCCGCCGCGGTGCTGCTGGGCGCCGCCGTCTCCCTGGCCTGCTGCATCGCCACCCAGGCCCCCGGGAGCGGCATGCTGTTGCCGCTGAACGCGGTGACGACCGTGCTGGGCGCCCCCGTGGTCATCGCCGTGCTGCTGCGCAGCCGCGCCGCCCGGGCCGGGTGGACGGGATGAGCGGCATGCTGACCCTGCAAGGGCTGGCGGTCGGCTACCCGGGGCGGCGCGGGCGCCGGGCGCGGCGCGTGCTGGAGGGGGTGAACGCCCAGGCGCGGGCCGGGGACCTGACGGTGCTGATCGGGCCGAACGGGGCGGGCAAGTCGACGCTGCTGCGGACGCTGTCGGGGCTGCAGCCGCCGCTGGCGGGAGAGGTGCTGCTGGACGGGACGTCGCTGCTGGCGATCGGCCCGGCGGAGCTGGCCCGGCGGGTGGCCGTGGTGCTGACCGAGCGGGACGTTCCGGCGTTGCTGACCGGGCGGGAGCTGGTGGCGCTGGGGCGGCACCCGCACACCGGCTTCACCGGGCGGCTCACCGCCGCCGACCACGCCGTCGTCGACTGGGCGCTGGCCGCCGTGGACGCGGTCCATCTGGCGGACCGTCCGGTCACCGAGCTGTCGGACGGGGAGCGGCAGCGGATCCTCACCGCCCGCGCCCTCGCCCAGGAGCCGTCGGTGATCCTGCTGGACGAGCCCACCGCGTTCCTGGACGCCCCCTCCCGGGTCGCGTTGATGGGGCTGCTGCGGCGGCTGGCGCGGGAACGCTCCCTGGTGGTGGTGATCTCCACCCACGATCTGGAGCTGGCGCTGCGCATCGCCGACCGGGTCTGGCTGCTCACCCGCGACGGGGAGCTGCACCGCGGCACCCCCGAGGAGCTGACCTTGAACGGGGCGATCTCCGCCTCCTTCGACAGCGCGGAGCTGACCTTCGAGGCGGCCTCGGGCGTGTTCGTCCTGCACGGCGCCGACTGCGGCACCGCCCGCATCACCGCCGAGGGGGTCCACCGGCCGCTGCTGGAACGCGCCCTGTCCCGCGCCGGGTGGCGTCCGTCCGCCGACGGCCCCGCCGACCTCACCGTGACCTGGACCGGCGAGGTCTATCAGGTCACCCGCGACGGCGTCTCCCACCGGTTCGACACGCTGGCCGGCCTCACCGACTGGGCCCGGCGGGAGGCCTCCCGCTGACGTCCGCGCCCCGGCCCGGGTCGACGGCGGGCCGGGAGGCTCGGCGCACCGCGCGCGGGGGTCGCCGCGCGGGGGTCGCCGCGCCGCCGCCCGCCCCGCGACCGGTTCCGCGGGGCGGGCGGCGGCGCTCACTGGCCGGTGCGGCCGTCGATGCGTTCCCGCAGCAGGTCGGCGTGGCCGTTGTGGCGGGCGTACTCCTGGATCATGGAGTGGTAGACCCACCGGAGGTTCATGTGGGTCTTGCGGCGCGGGTCGAAGTAGACCTCCTCCAGGGAACGTTCGGCGACGGTCTGCCGGACGATCCCGAGCTCCCGCAGGTAGGCGGCGTAGTCGGCTTCGGCGTCGGCGTCGTCCACGTCGAACTCGGCGTCGAGGTCGTCGTCGCTGCAGTACAGGTAGCCCACCCGCTCCCCGGCGAACCTGGTGCGGAACCAGTCGCGCTCCACCTCGGCCATGTGGCGGACGAGCCCCAGCAGGGACAGGTTCGACGGTTCGACGGGCCGCAGTTTGAGCTGTTCGGCGGTGAGCCCTTCGCACTTCCACAGCAGCGTCTGCCGGTGATGCTCCAGCCAGGCGTCCAGCAGCGTCCGCTCGCTCCCCGTCGACGCGTCGAGGAAGCCGAGCGTGCGCGTGATCTTCGGGGCGGTCCACACCATGCTTCATGGTGTGCGGGCGCGACCCGGACGCGAAAGCGTTTTTCGGGGCGGGGGGAGGCGCCCCGGCCTCGTGCAGGTGGTCGGCTCGCTCGATCGGCGATCTCGACGACGGCGGCCCGCCCCGTCCGAGGGCGAACGGCGGTGACGCAGCGACCGGCGACGACGGAACCCCCCTCAGGGGGACGTCACTCGGCGATCTCGACGGTGGCCGGTCCGTCCGGGGTCCGGCGGATGTCGAAGTACCACTGGCGGCCCGGCGGGGCGGGCGGGTGGACGCCCCGGACGATCTCGACCACCGCGTCGGCGAACTCCACCACCGGCGCCGTCTCGATCGGCTCGTCGCCGCGCCAGATGACCGGGAGGTCGTCGAGCACGATCCATCGGGCGGCCTCCTGCGGCGTCACCGTACCGCGCTCGGCCAGCCGCCGCCGCGCCCGCGCCACCAGCTCGACGAACTCCTCCTCGTGCCCGCCGGCCCACTCCTCCAGCGGCACGTACAGGTCGCCGAGGGCGGCGTGCTCGCGCAGCCGCGGCAGCAGCTCGGTCGTCCAGTCCGGCCGCTCCTTCGGCGGCAGGTCCTCCACGACGCCGATCATCTCGGCCCACAGCAGCGCCTGGCACACGTCGTGCACCCAGAACTCGAATCCGCGGAAGCCGCCGGCGACGGTCTTGCTCACCGCACCAGCCTCTCAGGCCGGCCGGCGGCGGGACCGGGCCGGACCCGGCGGGGAGGGTCCGGCCCGGGGCCCGCTCAGCAGCAGGTGCTGCGGGGATCGGTGTCCCGCGCGTCGATGTGGCGGCGCCAGAACTCGCGTTCGGACATCACCGGCTCGCCGGGATGGTGGCGGCGGCGATGCTCGAGGTAGATCTCGTAGGCGCGTTCGCCGGAGAACTCGCGGAACAGGCGCCAGGCGTTGCGGAAGCGGGTCCGCAACGTCTCGGTCAGGACCGAGGCACGGGTCACGATGGGGCTCCCGCCGCCTCGTGCTCCTTCGTCTCGCGTTCCTTCATGATGCGGCGCTCCTCGGCGGTGGCGATGAGGCCGGACGGCGCCCACAGCTTGGACTCCACGTACGGGTCCTCGTGGGTGGGCAGGGTGCCGCCCGAGCGCAGCGCCTTGATCCAGACCCGGGCGGCGTCCACCAGGATCACCACGACCAGGATGGCGAAGAGGGCGGCCAGGACGCCGTCGACGGTGGTGTTGAAGACCACCTGCTCCATCTGCTCGGGGGTCTTGGCGGTGCCGAGCGAGGTCTTGCCCGCCTCCAGGGCGTTCTGGAACTGCTCGCGCTGGGCGAAGAAGCCGACCGCCGGGTCGCTGGAGAACACCTTCTGCCAGGAGGCGGTCAGGGTGACCACCGCGTCCCAGGCCAGCGGGACGAGGGTGACCCACGCCCACTTCGCCCGGCCGGACTTGATCAGCAGGGTGGTGCAGACCGCCAGGGCGATCGCCGCGAGCAGCTGGTTGGCGATGCCGAACAGCGGGAACAGCTGGTTGATCCCGCCGAGCGGGTCGCGCACGCCGGCCCACAGGAAGTAGCCCCAGGCCCCGACGATGATCGCGCTGGAGACGTAGATGCCGGGCTTCCAGCTCACGTCGCCGGCCTTCTTCCACACGTTCCCGACCGTGTCCTGCAGCATGAACCGCCCGACCCGGGTGCCGGCGTCCACCGTGGTCAGGATGAACAGCGCCTCGAACATGATCGCGAAGTGGTACCAGAAGGCCTGGAAGGCGTCCCCGCCGAAGATGTCGGACAGGATGTAGCTGATCCCCACGGCCAGGGTGGGCGCGCCGCCGCTGCGGCCGACCAGGGTCTCCTCCTCGACGGCCCGGGCCGCCTCGGCGAGCTGGTCGGGGGTGATGGTGAAGCCGATCTGGGCGACCGCCGCCGACGCCGACTCCAGGGTGTCGCCGAGCACGGTGCCCGGCATGTTCATCGCGAAGTACAGGCCCGGGTCGATGATGCAGGCCGCCACCAGGGCCATGACCGCCACGAACGACTCGGTCAGCATGCCGCCGTAGCCGATCACCCGGACCTGGGACTCCTTCATGATCATCTTGGGCGTGGTACCGGAGGACACCAGGGCGTGGAAGCCCGACAGCGCGCCGCAGGCGATGATGATGAACACGAAGGGGAACAGCGAACCGGCGAACACCGGGCCCTGGCCGTTGAAGGCGAAGTCGGTGAACGCCTCGGTCTGCAGCGTCGGCCAGGCCAGCAGGATCGACACCGCCAGCAGCACGACCACGCCGACCTTCATGAAGGCGCTCAGGTAGTCGCGCGGCGCCAGCAGCATCCACACCGGCAGCACCGAGGCCACGAACCCGTAGATCACCAGCGAGACGACCAGCGCCTCACCGGACAGGGTGAAGGTGTCGGCCAGGCCGGACTCGGCCACCCAGCCGCCGCCGACGATCGCCAGCAGCAGCAGCGCGACGCCGATCACGGAGGTCTCCACCACCCGTCCGGGCCGCAGGTAGCGCAGGTAGAAGCCCATGAACAGGGCGATCGGGATGGTCATCGCGATGGAGAAGGTCCCCCACGGGGAGCCCTTGAGCGCGTTGACCACCACCAGCGCCAGCACCGCCAGCAGGATGATCATGATGGCCAGCACCGCGATCAGCGCGGCCGCGCCGCCGACCGGGCCGATCTCCTCCCGGGCCATCTGGCCCAGGCTGCGCCCGCTGCGGCGCATGGAGAAGAACAGCACCACCATGTCCTGGACGGCGCCGGCGAAGATCACCCCGACGATGATCCAGATGGTGCCGGGCAGATAGCCCATCTGCGCCGCCAGCACCGGCCCGACCAGCGGGCCCGCTCCGGCGATGGCGGCGAAGTGGTGGCCGAACAGCACGCGGCGGTCGGTGGGGTGGTAGTCGACGCCGTTGTCGAGCCGTTCGGCGGGGGTGGCGCGGGTGTCGTCCACCTTGAGCACCCGGTAGGCGATGAACCGGGCGTAGAAGCGATAGGCGATGGCGTAGGAGGCGACGGCCGCGAACACCAGCCAGGCCGCGGAGACCTCCTCTCCGCGGATCAGTGCGATGATCGCCCAGGCGATCGCGCCGAGCACGCTGACCGCTCCCCAGATGAGGAGTTGTCGAGGGGTCATCCGGCGACGCGGGGGAGCGGTCGCCGGGGTGGTCGACGTTGACACGGTGTCCTCCCGGGAGAGTGACCTTCCGGTCACTTGGAGTGGATAACGGATTCTTTCTCTGATACCACCCCAAAGCACGCATGGCTACTGCGAAAGTCGACAAACTCAGTTTTCGCTAGATCCCGACCGCTCCGGCGCACGCTTCACCGGCCCGCGCCAGGGCCGGCCCGCCGGGGCGGACCGGCTCGTTCCCCGCCCCGGTGCGACGGCGGGCGGGCGACGACGCGCCCCGAAAACGTCGGGTCCGCCCGCCGGACGGCGGACGGACCCGACACCAGAACGGTGAGAGGATCGAACCGAGAGCTCAGCTCCAGGCCAGCAGCCGGAGCGGATTCTCCAGCATGGCGCCGACGTCGCGGAGGACCGCCGAGCCCAGCTCGCCGTCCACGATGCGGTGGTCGAACGACAGGGCCAGCGTGGTCACCTTGCGGATCGCCAGCTCGCCCTCATGGACCCACGGCATGTCCCTGATCTGACCGACCGCCAGGATCGCCGACTCGCCCGGGGTGAGGATCGGCGTGCCGCCGTCCACCCCGAACACCCCGATGTTGGTGATGGTGATCGTGCCGTTCGCCATGTCCGCGGGCTGGGTGCGCCCGGCCCGGGCGGTCTCCACCAGCTCGCCCAGCGCCGCCGCCAGCTCGGGCAGGGTGAGCCGGTCGGCGTTCTTGACGTTGGGCACCAGCAGCCCGCGCGGGGTGGCGACGGCGATGCCGAGATTGACGTAGTGCTTGACCACGATCTCGTCGCCGGCCCCGTTCCCGTCGACCCAGGAGGAGTTGATCATCGGGTGCCGGCGCACCGCCGTCAGCAGCGCCTTGGCCACCAGCAGCAGCGGGGAGACCTTGACCTCGGCGAACTCCGGCAGCTCCCGCAGCCGCTGCACCGTCTCCATCATCTCGGTGACGTCCACCTGCAGGAACTCGGTCACCTGCGGCGCGGTGAACGCCGACCGCACCATCGCCGCGGCCGTGCTCTTGCGCACCCCCTTGACCGGGATCCGCTCCTCCCGCGTCCCGGCGGCCTCGCCGGGAGCGGACGCGGCCTCCCGCGGCGGCGCAGCCGGGGCCGCCGGAGCGGCGGCGGACGGGGCCGGCCGCGACGGCGCGGCCGCACCGGCCCGCTCCCGGGCGGCGCGGTGCACATCGTCCCGGGTGATGGTGCCGTGCGGTCCGGTGCCCTCGACCGTGGCCAGGTCCACCCCCAGGTCGCGGGCCAGCTTGCGGACCGGGGGCTTGGCCAGCGCCCGCGCCGCCGTCCCGGAGGGCCTGCTCGGCGGGGCCGCGGGACGGCGCTTGCGGGGACGACGGCGGGTCGAGCCCGGCTTGACCCCGTAACCCACCAGGACCGGCTGACGCTCGGGCTCGCCCGAGCCGGCCTCCTCGGGAGAGGAGGCCGCCGCCTCCTGCGGCGCCTCGGCCCGGGCGGCCTGCGGGGCCTCCTCGGCGGCCGGGGACGCCCCGCCCGAGGTGTCCACGGTGATGATCGGCGTCCCGACGTCGACCGTCTGGCCCTCCTCGACCAGCAGGCCGGTCACCACCCCCTCGTACGGGCAGGGCAGCTCCACCACGGCCTTGGCGGTCTCGATCTCCACGATGATCTGGTTGATCTCGACCCGGTCGCCGGGCTGCACGTGCCAGCGGACGATCTCCGCCTCGGTCAGCCCCTCCCCCACGTCGGGGAGCTTGAACTCCATGACCCCGGCCATCACCACTCCATCACCCGGTCGACGGCGTCCAGCACCCGGTCCAGGTCGGGCAGGTAGTGCTCCTCCAGCCGGTTCGCCGGGTACGGCGTGGAGAACCCGCCGACCCGCAGCACCGGGGCCTCCAGGTGGTAGAAGCACTTCTCACTGATGCGGGCCGCCAGCTCTGCCCCGTATCCGGAGAACACCGGGGCCTCGTGCACCACCACGCACCGCCCCGTGCGGCGCACCGACTCCAGCACGGTGTCGATGTCCAGCGGGTTGAGCGACCGCAGGTCGATGACCTCCAGCGAACGGTCCTCCTCCAGCGCGGCCGACGCCGCCTCCAGGCAGGTCTTCACCATCGGCCCGTAGGCCAGCACGGTCACGTCCGAGCCGGGGTTGACCACCCGCGCCCGATCCAGCGGCAGCCACTCGCCCGACCGGTCCACCGGGGCCTTGTCCCAGTAACGCCGCTTGGGCTCGAAGAAGATGACCGGGTCGTCGCAGCGCACCGACTGCTGGATCATCGCGTACGCGTCGGCCGGGTTGGAGCACGCCACCACGCGCAGCCCGGCGGTGTGGGTGAAGTACACCTCCGGCGACTCGCTGTGGTGCTCGACCGCCCCGATGCCGCCGCCGCAGGGGATGCGGATGACGACCGGCAGCTTGATCGCGCCCTGGGAGCGCAGCCGCATCTTGGCGAGCTGGGTGATGATCTGGTCGGCGGCCGGGAACACGAACCCGTCGAACTGGATCTCCACGATCGGCCGGTAGCCGCGCAGCGCCAGCCCGATCGCCGTGCCCACGATGCCGGACTCGGCCAGCGGGGTGTCGATGACCCGGTCCTCGCCGAAGTCCTTCTGCAGCCCGTCGGTCACCCGGAAGACGCCGCCGAGCTTGCCGACGTCCTCGCCCATCACCAGGACCTTGGGGTCGTCCTCCAAGGCTCGGCGCAGTCCCTCGTTGAGCGCCTTGCCCAGCGTCAGAACGTCGGTGCTCACGACCCGCTCCCTTCGGTCTCGAACGACTCCAGGTAGGCCGCGAACTGCGCCTGCTCCTCGCTGATCAGCGCGTGCGGCTCGGCGTAGATGTCCTGGAAGATCGCCATCGGTTCGGGATCGGGCAGCTCCAGGCAGCGGCGGCGCAGATCGGCCGCGTACTGCTTGGCCTCGGCGTCGATCTCGTCGAAGAACTCGGTGTCGGCCAGGTCGTTGCGGACCAGGTAGGCCTTGACCCGCTCGATGGGGTCCTTGAGCTTCCAGGCCTCCAGCTCCGCTTCCAGCCGGTAGCGGGTCGGGTCGTCGGTGGTGGTGTGGGCGCCCATCCGGTAGGTGAACGCCTCGATCAGCATCGGCCCCTGGCCGCTGCGGGCGGCCTCCAGCGCCTTGCGGGTCACCGCCAGGCAGGCGAACACGTCGTTGCCGTCCACCCGCAGCCCCGGGAAGCCGAAGCCCTGCGCCCGCCGGTAGAGCGGGATGCGGCTCTGCTTCTCCAGCGGCTCGGAGATGGCCCACTGGTTGTTCTGGCAGAAGAACACGATCGGGGCGTTGAACACCGAGGCGAACACGAACGACTCGTTCACATCGCCCTGGGAGGTCGCGCCGTCGCCGAAGTAGGCGATCGTGGCGGCGGCCTTGTCGGTCCCCAGCACCCCGTCCCGCTGGACGCCCATGGCGTAACCGGTGGCGTGCAGGGTCTGGCTGCCGATGACCACGGTGTAGAGGTGGAAGTTGTGCTCGGCGGGGTCCCATCCGCAGTTGGACAGCCCGCGGAACATCGCCAGCACCTTCAGCGGGTCCAGGCCCCGCGTCCAGGCCACCCCGTGCTCCCGGTAGGTGGGGAACACCATGTCGCGCTCGCCCAGGGCCCGCCCGGAACCGATCTGGGCGGCCTCCTGGCCCAGCAGCGAGGCCCACAGGCCCAGCTCGCCCTGCCGGGTCAGCGCGACGGCCTCCATGTCGAACCGGCGCACCATCACCAGGTCCCGGTAGAGGCCGCGGACCTCGTCGGGGGTCAGGTCGAGGGGATAGTCGGGGTGCTCCACCCGCTCGCCCTCGGGCGTGAGCAGCTGGATGAGTTCCGGCGAGGCCTCGGGGGTGCCGGAGGCGTCGTCGGCGCCGGTTGACGGCGCGCCACGCGCGGAGTCGATGGTCACGTCTCACTCCTCGTCCAGGGCCGGCGCACGGGGTCACCGCGTCCGGCCGACGTCAGAGCCCGCTCCCCGGGGGTTGGGGGATGGGGTCTCACAGCCCATCGTGTCAGATCTCACACCGTGGAGCGCAAGACCCCCTTCGCCTGGATCAGTACCCGCCCTGCGGGCATAACCATGCGGCCCCGGGGCAGAGGCTCCCGCGTCCGTCGAGGCGCTCGACGCACACCCACAGGCACACCGACTCACGAGGGAGGGGCGGACGATGGACCCCGACGAGCCCCGTTTCGGCATCCCCGGCATGCTGATCAACGGAGAGTGGATCCCCGCCGGTGAGCACGGCCGGGCGGAGGTGCGCGCCCCCTACGACGGCTCCCTGGTCGCGCGGGTCCCCGTGGCCGGCCCGCGCGACGTGGACCGCGCGGTGCGGGCCGCCGCCGAGGCGCTGCGCCGCGACGACTTCCCCCGGGCGGACCGGGTGCGGGTGCTGGAGCAGACCGCCGCCGCGCTGCACGAGCGCCGGGACCACTTCGCCCGGGCGATCGCGCTGGAGGCCGCCAAACCGCTGAAGACGGCGCGGGTGGAGGCGTCCCGCGCGGTGGAGACGTTCGCGTTCGCGGCGGCGGAGGCCCGCAGGTTCGCCGGCGAGATGATCGCGCTGGAGGCCACCCCGCCGGGGGCCGGCAAGACCGGTTTCACGCTGCGGGTGCCGGTGGGGGTGGTGGCGGCGATCTCGCCGTTCAACTTCCCGCTCAACCTGGTGGCGCACAAGGTCGCCCCGGCGATCGCGGCGGGCTGCCCGGTGGTGCTCAAGCCCGCCTCGCAGACCCCGGTGTCGGCGATCCTGCTGGCGGAGCTGCTGAACGGGCTGGGCGTGCCGTCCGGATGGATCAACGTGGTCACCGGCGGCGGGGGCACCGTGGGCGATGCGCTGGTCGCGCACGAGGACGTCGCCTACATCACGTTCACCGGGTCGGCCGAGGTCGGCTGGGGGCTGGCGGCCAGGGCGGCGCGCAAGAAGGTCCGGCTGGAGCTGGGCTCCGCCTCGCCGCTCATCGTGGACTCCCCGTCGGACTGGCGGACCGCCGCGTCGAAGACGGCGGTGGCGGGGTTCGCGCACGCGGGCCAGTCGTGCATCTCGACGCAGCGGATCTACCTGCACCATGACATCGCCGACGACTTCCTCGAGGAGCTGCTGCCGCGGGTGGAGGACCTGCGGCTGGGCGATCCGATGGACGAGCACACCGACGTGTCGTGCCTGATCACCCGGGACGACACCGCCCGGATGCGGGAATGGGTGGACGAGGCGGTCGCGGCGGGGGCCAAGCTCCTCACCGGCGGGGAGGCCGCCCGCAACGGGATCTTCCGGCCGACCGTGCTGGAGGGGGCGCCGCCGCACACGCGGGTGCAGTGCGAGGAGGTGTTCGGCCCGATCGTGACCGTCACCCGGTACGCGGACTTCGACGAGGCCCTGCGCCTGGCCGACGACTCCCGGTACGGGCTGCAGGCGGGGGTGTTCACCGCCGACCTGGGCAAGGCGCTCAAGGCCGCCAAGACCCTGCACTTCGGAGGCGTGCTCATCAACGAGGTGCCGACCGCCCGGGCCGACCAGCAGCCCTACGGCGGGGTGCGCGACTCGGGCAACACCCGGGAGGGGCCGGCGTACGCGATCCAGGAGATGACCGAGGCCCTGCTGGTCACCCTCCAGGCCTGAGGCGGCGGACCGGCGGCGGGGTCCGCCGACGGCCGGGCGCCCGCCGCGACGCCGGCGGCGGGGCGGACACGCGCCGGCGGGGCGGGCCGCGGTGCGCGGCCCGCCCCGCCGGGGGTGGTCGGTCACCCGCTCACGACGGCCGTCGCGGGTGAGCGCTCCTCGAGGCGGTCAGCAGTTGCCGGAGACCGGCTTGCCGGCGAACCGGTCCGCCAGGAAGGAGGTGGCCTGCGGCAGGTAGGTCACCATGCCCGTCACGTGGGTGCCGATGGGGTCGGGCCGCCAGGTGACGTTGGCGCCCAGCCGGCACCAGTCCTGACGCAGGGTGGCCGCCTGGCCGTAGGGGATGATGTTGTCGATCCGGCCCTGGTACTGCAGCACCGGGACGCTGGGGCGGATCGAGCCGAGCTTGTGCTCGTTCAGCCGGTTCCGCCAGGCCTCGGTGTTGAGCGGGTTGGTCGTCACATAGTCGTCGATGTCGTCGAACGCGGTGTCGATCAGGGTGACGACGCCGTCGATGCTGGTCAGGCACACGTCCTGGGCCCGCTGCAGCAGCTGGCGGCCCCGGTCGTTGAGGTAGCCCTCCAGGTTCAGCTCCGGGTAGGCGGCGTCGAACCCGACGGCGGCCATGAACGCGAACGCCACCGCCATGTTGCCGTCCAGGTGGTCGGCGACGGCGATCAGGTCGGCGGGAACGCCTCCGGTCGCCGCGCCCTTGAGGTTGAGCTCGGGGGCGTAGGAGTCGGCCAGCTGCGCGGCCCAGCCGACGGAGGTGCCGCCCTGGGAGTAGCCCATCAGGCCCACCGGGGTCTGCGCGTTCAGGCCGGCGGCCTCCAGCTTCAGCGCGGCGCGGGCCATGTCGAGCACGGCGTGGCCCTGGGCGCGGCCGACCTCATAGGTGTGCATGCCGGGGGTGCCCAGGCCCTGCATGTCGGTGATCGCGACGGCCCAGCCCTGGTTCAGGGCGTTGGCGATGAACAGGCCCTCGTAGTCGGTGCCCTGGGACAGGGTGTAGGAGGGGGCGCAGGAGTCGCCGAGCCCGCGGGTGCCGACCCCGTAGGAGACCAGGGGGCGGCTGCCCTGTCCGGTCCACTTCTTGGTGGGCACCAGCACGGTGCCGGTCACCGCGATCGGCTCCCCGGTGGCCGAGGTGGACTGGTACATCACCTGCCAGGACTTGACGCCCGGGTAGGGGAGCTTGGTGATCGGCGCGAGGGTGAAGACCGACTGCCGGGAGCGGATGATGTCGCCCGGCTGTCCGTTCAGCGATGAGGGGGGCGTGTAGAAGGGGTCCTTGCCGGGGGCGGTGGCGGCCGCCGCCTGCGTGGGCGCGGCGGTGATGGACGCCGCCGCCAGCACCGCGCCCATGCAGGTGACCAGGAACGCGCGCGCTCTTCTCCGGATGCGTGATCGGGAACCGCCGGTGTGTCGACCGCTCGCCATGAAGTACGCCTTTCGTTTCCTCGAGGTGCCGGCCGTTGAGCCACCAGCGACCGTAAAAAACTGTTTACGCGCGTACTACAGGCGAGTGTGAGCGTTTTCACATTCGACTTATTGGACCAAGTGACAAAACCCGGAGGGCGGGGCGGGGTCAGCCCTCCGGGGTCTGCGGCCCGGTGTAGCGGAGGATCCGGGCGATCAGTTCCTTGGCCACCGCGACCTCCGCGGCGCGGTCCCGGTCCGGCTCGGCGTATCCGCGGGTGTGGAAGCCGTCGGTGATGATCACGACCCAGCGGGCGGCCTCCTCCGGCGCGAGCCCCGGATCGGCCAGCCCTTCATCCCGCATCCGCTCGACGAGGGCGGCGATCCCCTCGAACAGCCGCCGGTCGCTCTCGGCGACCAGCCGGGCCAGCTCGGGGTCCCGATGCGCCTGCGCCAGGACCTCCACGATCAGCCCCGGCATCAGCGGATGCGCGGCCTCGGCGGCGATCCGGTCCACCACCCGCATCAGCGCCGCCCACGGGTCCGGGTCGGCCAGCGCGGCCTTGAGCGCGGCGTCCCACTCCTCCCGGTCCAGCTCGAACATCGCGTAGAAGATCGCCTGCTTGGACGGGAAGTAGTGGAACAGGTTGCCGGAGCTCATCCCGGCGGCCCGGCAGATCTCCGCGGTGGTCGTCTTGGCCAGTCCCTTGGTCGCGAACAGCGTCGTGGCGGCCTCGATGATCTGCCGCCGTCGCTGCCGGTGCTTTTCGGGGTCAACGGTGCGCATCGGGTCGGTCGTCGTCTCCTGTAGAGCGGGTTGCCCCACCATCCTGGCCGGTCACCGCCGGTGCCGGCGTCATATGGCGCCCCGGCTCGCCGATCGCGTCCCGATCCGCGTCCCGATCCGCGGGCCCGGCGTCCCGCTTCGCCCGGGCCTCCCGCTTGGTCCGTCTCCTGACCTCCTCGACCGCCACCCCGACGGCGATGAGGATCGGGACCCAGTACTTGGCGGTCCGCAGGATCGCCTGCGCCCAGCCCGGCAGCGACACGTCCGGCGGCTCCGGCAGGTCGACGTCCGGCCAGGGGATCGACGGCAGATCCACCTTCGGCAGCGGGAGGGCGGGCAGACCGACGTCGGGGATCAACCGGAAGATCCACTCGACGATCCGGTCGAGCAGCACCCCGAAGAACACCGCGATGCCCAGCAGTCCGGCGGCGGACTTGGCCGTGGCCGCCGCCACGTGCCGTGACGCCCACAGCCGGGGGTGCCGGTGCTCGAACGCCCACAACCGGCCCGCGAGCGTCCCCGGCGGCGGCTCGAACCGGTGCCGTTCGGCCGTCGCGGCCCCCACCAGCTCGGCCAGTCCCTCCGGCAGGTCCTCCGGGCCCTCCGGCGCAGAGCCCGGGGGCCCGCCGTCCCGGTCCTTGCCGTCCCCGTCGTCGTCCCGGCCGCCGGCGGTCCTGGGCACCAGGAGGAACGCCTGAAGGAGCCGGCCCGGCACGGCGACGGCCAGCACCGTCGGCGGCCCGATCTCTTCCGTGTCCTCCTCCGCGCTCTCCTCGGCCGGCCGCGGCAACGGCAGCGTCACCCGGCCGAGGCCCGTCTTCTCGGCGATCCGTCGGCCGTCGCGGTAGAGGGTCACCGCGGTGCGCACCCCCGCCCGCCGGGCGGCCAGCTCGAGCACTCCCCCGTTCCAGATGAGCCGGTGACGGTCCGACCCGTTCCCCGTGTCCATGACCTCATTATTAGACCGAGTACTCGGTTTATACAACGGCCGATCCGAGGGCGGGGGCATCTGCGCAGGAACAGAGGGGATCCGCCGTACGGAGGAAGACCGGCCACCGGATGCGCACGGGCCGGTCATGGACCGCGCGGCCGCACACCCACCGCACACCGGCCGCGCATCGACCACGCGGCCGGCCGCGCACCGGCCGCGCACCGGCGGCGCACAGATCGCGCACACGTCGCGCACAGGTCGCGCACAGGTCGCGCACAGGTCGCGTGCGGGTCCGCGCACAGATCGCGCCGGGCGGGTCCCGAGCACGCCCGGAGTCCGCCCGGCGCACCCTCAGGGCACGGGTCAGGGCGCGGCGGGGAGCGCGCCCCGGCCGGTCAGCGGCGGACGTCGGGCTGGATCCGCAGCGCGGCGATGACGGTGGCCAGCATCTCGTAGTGGGCCGCCAGCATGCAGAACTCAATGCATTCGGGCTCGGTGAGATGCCGCCGCAGCTCCGCCCAGACCTCCTCGCCGAGGTCCCGGTCGCGGTGCAGCGCGTCGACGGCGGCCAGCAGGGCGCGCTGGCGGGGCGTCCACCCCTCGGCGTCCGGGCCGCGCCGGACCCGCTCGATGTCGGCGGGCCGCAGCCCGACCCGGCGGGCCAGCCGCACATGGTGCTCCCACTCGTAGCGGGAGTCCCGCAGATGCGCGACCCGCAGGATGACCAGCTCGCCGTCCCGGCGCGGCAGCCGGCCGCCCGGCATCAGCCGGCCGGCGAACCACAGCCACCCGTGGAACAGGCCGCGCCGCCGCCCGAGCGTCAGGAACAGGTTCGGCGGATGCGCGGTCCGCATCACCCATCCGGCGGCGTGCGCGAACAGCCAGGTGAACACCCCCACCTCGCGCAGCCGGCCGGGCCGGACCCGGGGTTTCATCGCGCGTCGCCGGGCTGCTCGGTGGTCAACGTCACCCGCTCCCCTCGTGCGACCTCCAGAGCCTCCCGCAACCGCCGCTGCACCAGCCGGTCCATCACCGGCTGGATCGCCGCCCGCAGCGGCAGCGCCGCCCCCACCCACCAGGGGGCGACGATCCGCGGCGAACGCCAGGCGATCCCACGTTCCAACGCGTCGATCCCGACCTTCAGCGGGGTGACCCCGGTGATCGCCGGGCCCCCGCCCAGCAGCACGGACGCCGCCTGCGTGCCGAACCCGCGCCGCGTCATGTCGGTGTCCAGCTCGGCGAAGTAGGCCACGCCGACGCGCGCCCCGTACGGCCGCAGCTCGGCCCGCAGCGTGTTGCCCATCGCCTCGACGGCCGCCTTGGAGGCGCTGTAGGCGCCCAGCAGCGGCACCTGCACCGCCGCCGCCAGCGAGGCCACCGCCAGCGCGTACCCGCGCCGATGCGCCACATGGGGCCCGGCCGCGCGCAGCGTGTGATAAGCGCCCAGGACGTTCACCCGAAGCGTGCGCTCCATCACCGCCGGATCTCCCCCGATCATGGGGAGCTGCGCCGCGACCCCGGCGTTGGCGACCACCACGTCCAGTCCGCCGAGCGCGTCCACCGCGCCGGCCACCGTCGCCTCCACCCGGTCGCGCTCGGTCACGTCGCACTCCCACCAGGGGGCGTCCCCGCAGCGGGCCGCCGTCTCGGCGAGCCGCTCGGGCTCCAGTCCCGCCAACGCGACCCGCGCACCGCGCTCGTGCAGCCGCTCGGCCAGGGCGGCGCCGATCCCCCGCGCGGCCCCGGTGATCAGCACCCGTCGTCCCGCCAGTGAAGGCATGCGCCGCTTCGCCATGGCCCGAAAAGCTAACACGCCGCTCTAGCTGCGCGACAGCGCCCGCGTCGCCCCTTCCGTGACGGTCAATCCCAGGATCAGCCCCGCGATGGAGATGAAGTTGGCGATCCACTGGTAGACGCCCTGCGGGCTGAAGTACTGCTCCTGCCCCAGCGACCCGATCGGCAGCAGCAGGTCCAGCGTGTAGAAGAACGCGTTGAACGAGGGGTTCTGCTCGGCCTCCAGCTGCGGCGGCTGATGCAGGCCGAACACGACCGTCCCGAACGCCAGCAGCCCCGCCAGCCAGCTCGCCGCCCGGAACGGGCGGTACCCGTACCCGACCAGGATGTCCTGCGCCCAGCCCACCACCTTGCGCGGCAGGCTCTGGGTCTTGCGCCGGTCCCGGGCCTTGGCCAGCAGCACGGTGCGGCTCTCGGCGTCCAGGCCCAGCGCGCGATAGGTCTGCGCCAGCCGCTCATAGGGCTGGGGCTGATAGCCGTCGGTGTCGCGGCGGATCCACCCCAGCCGCGCCTTGGCGTCCAGCGGCGGATCCAGCGTCTCATACGACAGGCCGTCGAGCTGGTAGCGGACCGCCCAGGTCGCCGGGTCGTCGCGCAGCACGTTGATCTTGGCGAACGACAGGTCACAGATGCCGTTGATCCGCTCGGCGGGCCGCAGCAGGACCTCCTCGGCCTGCAGCCGCTGCAGGCTCAACGCCACCCCGCGCTCGTTGGTCAGTCGTGCGCCGCGCAGGCTGAGCTGGCCGGAGACGCGCGCCCCGGCGAAGCTCACCTCCCCCATGGCGGTGAACCCGTCCGAGCAGTACACGTCGGTCTCCACCGACAGGTCGTCGGCGTTCAGCGCGGTCCGCTCCGGATGCGACAGCTGCGCGCCGACCAGCGACAGGTAGCCGCCGACCTTCGCCCCGCGCAGCCGCACCTCCCCGTTCGCGGAGAACCCGCCGTCACAGAACACGTTGGCCGCCACGTTCAGCCGGCTGGCGTACAGCGCGGCGCCGGAGGGGTTGTGCAGCGTGGCCTGCCGGAAGATCAGCTGCCCGCCCACCGTCGCCCCGGGCAGCCGCACCTCCCCGTGCGCGGTGAAGCCCTTGTCGCAGTAGACGTTGGCGTCCACGGTGAGCCGGTCGCCCAGCAGCGCATCGCCCTGCGGGTTGATCAGCTGCACCCCGGACATGTTGAGGATGCCGCTGATGTGGGCGCCGTCCAGCCACAGCCCGCCGGCGATGCTGCTGCCCTCCAGCCACAGGTGCCCGTCGATGCGGGCGCCGGACGCCACCAGGCCGGGCAGCTGACAGCCCATCAGGTGGACGCTGTTCATGGCGGCCCAGTACAGGTGCGGGGCCTCGTCGAAGTAGCAGCCGTTCAACGACAGCGGCACCGTCACCTCGGCGTGCCCCAGGTTCAACGCCCCGATGATGCGCGCCCCGGACAGCTGGACCGCGGCGACCTGACCGGGGGCGGCCTCGACCTGGCCGAGCAGCAGGGCCAGCAGCACCTCGGCGCGGATCATCCGCTCCGGCCCCCACCGGTCCCCGTAGGCGGGGCTGTCCAGCATCGGATCGCCGGTACCGAGATCGACGGACTTGCCCGCCGCGAACGCCTCCCACAGGGCGCGCTCAGGCGGAGTGAGCTCCTCGACGTTCATCGGCGACTCCAAAGACGGGGGGTCACGGCCGAATGTATAGCGCTCCACACCGACAACAGCAGTCACAAGGCCGGCAGGGCGTGCACGGCCTGAGGTGAGCCGTACCGTACGCTTGGGCCGCGGTACGGACAGCACGTCATCATCTGAGGGGGGCGGCCGTGGCACGCGTCGCAGTCGACGTCATGCTCAAGCCGGAGATCCTGGATCCGCAAGGACAGGCCATCGCCCGCAAACTGCCGCAGATGGGGTTCACCGGCGTCACGGGCGTGCGCCAGGGCAAGCGTTTCGAGCTGGAGCTCGACGGCCCGGCCGACGAGGCCGCTCTGGAGCAGGTCCGCAAGATCGCCGAAACCCTGCTGGCGAACCCGGTCATCGAGAACTTCCACGTGCAGGTCGTGGACGAATGAACAACGGATCACGCCCGTGACGGTGAATTGACAAAGAGTAACCGGTTTCCCCCACGCCGGCGCCGACAGTTCACCGAAAGTCCCGTGGGCACGGCGGTTACACGTCACAAGGCGGGGGAAGTTCTCCCAGGTCGAAGATCTCACAGCAAAGAGGTGGCCGGTGAACATGAAGTTCTCGCTCGCGCTCCCGCGCGAGTCGCTGAGCGTCCGGGTGCTTCGCCGGGTGCTCGGCGACGCGCTGCGCGGACTGGGCGTGTCCGAGGACTGCATCGGGGACATCCTGGTCGCCACCTCCGAGGCCTGCACCAATGTGATCCAGCACTCGCAGACTCCGCTGGACTATGAGGTCTGGGCCCGGGTCGAGAACGGGATGTGCGTGCTCGCCGTCTCCGACCACGGCCGCGGCCTGACCCACACGCCCGCCGAGTGCGACGAGTCCGCCGAATCCGGCCGAGGCATCAAGATCATGCACGCGCTGGTGGACGACGTGACGTTCGACACCAGCCCCGGACGGGGCACCACCGTCCTCCTCAGCAAGCGTCTGACCTGGAAGGACGAGTCTCCGATGCGTCGCCTCGCGGGAGACCTCGCACACAGCGCCAGGTAGATTGGGCCCTGCGAGGGCACGACACGCCGGTGGCCGCCGGTGCCCGCACCGCACCCGTTACTCGGCTCCGGAGGATCCGCAACCATGAACGCTGCCCGGGTGGGGGTCATCACCTTCCCTGGCTCCCTCGACGATCGCGATGCCGCCCGCGCCGTCCGGCTGGCGGGCGCCGAGCCCGTGTCGCTGTGGCACGCCGACCACGACCTGCAGGGAGTGGACGCGGTGATCCTGCCGGGCGGGTTCTCCTACGGCGATTACCTGCGCGCCGGGGCGCTGTCCCGGTTCGCGCCGATCATGGACGAACTGATCCCGGCCGCCCGCGCCGGGCTTCCGGTGCTGGGCATCTGCAACGGCTTCCAGGTGCTGTGCGAGGCGCACCTGCTGCCGGGCGCGCTGCTGCCCAACGCCGGCCTGCACTTCGTGTGCCGCGACCAGCGGCTGCGCATCGACAACGCCGACACCGTCTGGACCGGCGAATACTCCGAAGGGCAAGAGATCGTCGTCCCGGTCAAGAACCGCGACGGCCGCTACACGGCCGACCCCGACACGCTGGAGGAGCTGGAGTCCACCGGCCGCGTCGTCGCCCGCTACCTGGACCTGAACCCCAACGGCTCGCTCAACGACATCGCCGGCATCTGCAACGAGGCCGGCAACGTGGTCGGCCTCATGCCGCACCCCGAGCACGCCGTGGAGTCCCTGACCGGTCCGTCCACCGACGGACTCGGCTTTTTCACCTCGATCGTCAAGGCCGGTCTGGGCCAGGTGGGCGTCGGCTGAGCGCGCCCGCCCCTCCCATTCCACGGCCCGAGGCGAACGGAGAGAACCCATGACCGAGCGCACCCCCGACAACGGCGGAGTGTCGGGCGATCCGTCCGACGGCCCCACCGCGGAGTGGTTCGCGGAACTGGCCGCAGACGACCCCGAACACGACCCGTTCGCCCGCCCGGCGGACTCCGCACCCGCCGAGCCTCCGGCCGCGGACACCCCTGGGGAGCCCTCCGACACCGACGAGCACCCGCCGGCGGCCCCTCCGGTCATCACCGGCTCCGACATCCCCGCCCCGCAGGAGGGCGGCCCCGCCACCGGCCCGCAGCCGCCGGTGTCCGACGAGCCGTTCGCGGCCCCCGGCGGACCCGCCCCGGCGCAGGAGCCCGTGAGCGAGCGTCCGGCCGTGCCCGACGCCGGACCCGGCACCGGCCCGCAGCCGCCCGTCGAGGCCGGCGCGCCCGCGCCCGACGCCGGACCCGCGACCGGCCCGCAGCCGCCCGTCGCCGCAGAGCCGCCCGCCGGCCCCGGCGTCCCACCGGGCGGACCCGCCCCGGCGCAGGAGGACGGACCCGGCACCGGGCCGCAGCCTCCGGTGTCCGGTGAGCCGTTCGCGGCCGCCGGCGGTCCCGGCACGGGACCCCAGCCCGCGGTCGGAGGCGAGCACCCGGAGCGGCCCGAGGCCGGTGCGACCGGGACCGGACCGCAGCCCGTGCCCGGAGAGCACCCCGACCTGGCGGCGCTCGTCGCGCTCGGCCGGTCTGAAGACGAAGGCGGCACGCCGCCGACGGGGACGCCCGTCCCCGGCGAGGGCGCAGAGCCCCCGGCCCGGGAGGACGGCTCGTTCGCCGGCGCGCCGGTGGCGCCCCACCCGCACGACGCCGAGGGCGAACGCGCACCCGGCGTGGTGGTCGAGTCGATGCCGGTGGACACGGTGGCCGTGGCGGAACGGACGCCCGACCAGCGGCAGCCGTACGTCGAGCTGGGCATGAACGAGGAGGAGTACCGGCGGGTCCGCCAGATCCTCGGACGCCGGCCCACCTCGGCGGAACTGGCGATCTACTCGGTCATGTGGAGCGAGCACTGCTCCTACAAGAGCAGCAAGGTCCACCTGCGCCAGTTCGCGGAGAAGGCGCCCCAGAGCGAGGCGCTGCTGGTCGGCATGGGCGAGAACGCCGGAGTGGTCGACGTGGGCCGCGGCCTGGCGGTGACGTTCAAGGTCGAATCCCACAACCACCCCTCCTATGTGGAGCCCTACCAGGGCGCGGCGACCGGGGTGGGCGGCATCGTCCGCGACATCCTGTCGATGGGGGCGCGGCCGATCGCGGTGATGGACTCGCTGCGGTTCGGTCCCGCCGACGCCCCCGACACCCAGCGGGTGCTGCCCGGCGTGGTGGCCGGCATCAGCGGCTACGGCAACTCCCTCGGGCTGCCCAACATCGGCGGGGAGACCGTCTTCGATCCCTGCTACGAGAAGAACCCGCTGGTCAACGCGTTGTGCATCGGGGTGATGCGGCACGAGGACATCAAGCGTGCGCACGCCCCCGGCCCCGGCAACAAGGTGATCCTGTTCGGCGCCGCCACCGGGCCGGACGGGATCGGCGGCGCCTCGGTGCTGGCGTCGGCGACCTTCGACGAGGAGTCGCAGGCCAAGCGGCCCAGCGTCCAGGTCGGCGACCCGTTCATGGAGAAGCTGCTCATCGAGTGCTGCATGGAGCTGTACCGCGAGGACCTCGTGGTCGGCATCCAGGACCTCGGGGCGGCGGGCGTCTCCTGCGCGACGACGGAGCTGGCGGCGGCCGGCGCCGGCGGGATGCACATCGTGCTGGACGCGGTGCCGCTGCGCGACCCCACCCTGCGGCCCGAAGAGATCCTGATGAGCGAGTCGCAGGAACGCATGATGGCGGTGGTGGAGCCCGCCAAGGTCGACCGGTTCCTGGAGATCTGCGCCAAGTGGGAGATCCCCGCGACGGTGATCGGCGAGGTCACCGACACCGGGCGGCTGGTGATGACCTGGCGGGGCGAGGTGATCGTGGACATCCCGCCGGGCACCGCCGCCGACGAGGGCCCGGTGTACGAGCGGCCGCAGGAGCCGCCCGCGGACCTGGCGGCGCTGCAGGCCGACACCCCCGGCCGGCTGGCCCGTCCCGCCAACGCCGAGGACCTGCGCAACACGGTGCTGTGGCTGGCGGCCTCCCCCAACCTGTCCGCCAAGACGTGGGTGACCTCCCAGTACGACCGGTACGTGCTGGGGAACACGGTGCTGGCGATGCCCGAGGACGCCGGGGTGCTGCGGCTGGACGAGGAGTCCGGCCTGGGCGTGGCCGTGTCGCTGGACGGCAACGGCCGCTACACCCGCCTGGACCCGTACTCGGGCGCCCAGCTCGCGCTGTCGGAGGCGTACCGGAACGTCGCCATGACCGGGGCGCGTCCGCTGGCGGTCACCAACTGCCTCAACTTCGGCTCCCCCGAGGACCCGGGGGTGATGTGGCAGTTCGCCCAGGCCACCCGGGGCTTGGCGGACGCCTGCCAGGCGCTGGGCGTGCCGGTCACCGGCGGCAACGTCAGCTTCTACAACCAGACCGACGACAAGCCGATCAACCCGACCCCCGTGGTGGGCGTGCTGGGCGTGCACGACGACGTCCGGCGCCGGGTGACCATCGGCTTCCCCGCCGAAGGTCACAGGGTGGTGCTGCTCGGCGAGACCCGTGAGGAGTTCGGCGGGTCGGAGTGGGCGCACGTGGTGTACGGGCACCTGGGCGGGCTGCCGCCGCTGGTGGACCTGGCCGCCGAGCGGGCGCTGGCCGCGGTGATGGTGTCCGCCGCGCACGAGGGCCTGCTGTCGGGCGCGCACGACCTGTCCGACGGCGGTCTGTCGCAGGCGCTGGTGGAGTCCTGCCTGCGCGGCGGGCTGGGCGTGCGGGTGACCCTGCCCGGCGACCCGTTCGTGGCGCTGTTCAGCGAGTCGGTGGCGCGCGCGGTGGTCGCGGTGCGGCCGGGCTCGGAGGCCCGCCTCGCCCAGCTCTGCGAGGCCGCCGGCGTCCCGGCCACCCAGATCGGCGTGGTCGGCGGCGACTCCTTCACCGTCGAGGGCCTGTTCTCCATCCCGCTGCACGAGCTGCGCGAGGCCCATGAGCGGCTGCTGCCCAGCTACGCCTGACGCCTGACGAACGCGTGCGCGCGGCCCCGCGCAGGCGACGGATCGCCTGCGCGGGGCCGCCGCATGTCGGGCGACGACCTGATCACGGCGCCGCCGGGTCCGTCGCATGACGGCGACCGGATGGACCGTGCGCCCCGGGCGGCCGGCGGGGTCACCTTCTGCGCCGCCGGTGCGTCTGGTGGGCGGACGAACCGCAGACGGCAGGAGGAGACGGATGGGCGTGCAGCGGGTGATCGAGTTCGAGACGGTCTCGGCCGAGGGGGCCGCCCGGGTCGAACGGGCGCTGGCCGCCGCCTTCGACGCGCTGGCCGAAGAGCGGCCGGACGGTGTGCGGCCGGCGTACTGGCGGGTGCCGGGCGGTCGTCGTTTCCTCGCGCTGATCGAGCTGGCGGAGGAGGACCGCAACCCGCTGATGGACCTCGAGGCCACCCGGCGGCTGCCCGGGATCATCGCCGAGTGCGTCGAGGGCGGGTATCCCCGCCCCCAGGTCGTGGAACGCGTCGGGGACCACGGCTTCGGACTGTGACCGACGGGACCGGCGGAAGGGGGCTCTGGATGGGCGGCGCCGGGGACCGGGCGGAGGCCTTCGCACGGGAGCGGCCGCACCTGCTCGCCGTGGCGTTCCGCATCCTCGGGTCGGAGGCCGACGCCCAGGACGTCGTGCAGGAGGCCTGGACCAGATACGTCCGCGCCGACGGCGCCGGCATCCGCAACGTGCAGGCATGGCTGACCACCGTGGTGACCCGGCTGTGCCTGGACCTGCTCCGCCGGTCGCGTGAGCTTCCGCGGCGGCCGGAGGATCTGCCCGCGGCCGCCGGGGGCGGCGGCGACGACCCGCAGGAGGTCGCGCTCCTCGCCGGTGAACTGACCGAGGCCGTCACGGTCGTGCTGGAGGAGCTGACCCCTCCGCAGCGGGTCGCGTTCATCCTGCACGACGTCTTCGGCATGCCCTTCGAGGAGATCGCCCGCATCCTGGGCACCACCCCGGGGGCGGCCAAGAAGCTGGGCAGCCGCGCCCGGGGGCGGCTGCGCCGGGCCGCCGAGCCCCGGGCGTGGCCGGAAGCCGACCCGCGCGAGGCCCGCCGGGTGGTGAGCGCCTTCCTGAAGGCCGCCCGGGAGGGCGATCTCGACGGTCTCGTCGCGGTCCTCCACCCCGAGGTGACCAGGACGGCCGATCCGCAGGCCCTTCCCGCGGGCGCCCCGCAGCGGGTGCGGGGAGTGCGGGCCGTGGTCGCCGAGACCCGCGCGCTCCGGGAGAACGCCCGGCGGGCACGCCTGGTCACCGTCGACGGACGTCCGGGAATCGCGATCTGGTCGGATCGGCGAGTGCGCACCGCACTGATCTTCCGCATCGCCGGGGGCCGCATCACCCACTACGACGTCGTCGCCGACCCTCACCGCCTGGCCCGTCTGCGCATCGAGGAGAGCCCGCATGTCGAGGAGTGAGGGCACCATGACCGCCGCATACATCGCCGTCACCGTGATCACGATCGTGGCCAACGCCGCGATCGCCGTCGCCGATCTGGCCAAGGCCCGCTTCGTCATGGCCAACTCGGCCGAAGTGGGGGTGCCGCCCCGGTCCCTGCCGCTCCTGGCCGCCCTCAAGGCCGCCGGCGCCGCCGGGCTGGCCCTCGGCCTGCTCGGCTTCGACCTCATCGCCGTCGCCGCGGCGACCGGACTTGCGGCCTTCTTCATCGGCGCTGTCTTCGTTCACATCCGGGCCCGCGTCTTCCACAACATCGCGTTCCCGGCCGCCTATCTCGCCCTGGCCGTCGCCTCCCTGGTGCTCGCCGTCGTGCATTGAGGTCTCCCGGCGGGCCCTCCGGTCGCGCGGGCCGTGGTCGCGTGCCGACGGGCGCCGGTGCTCATCCGCCGATGCCGGCGGATGAGCACCGGTCCTCGGCGAGAAACGTCCTCTGCACAAAAAAGTGCAGGTCATGGACTCGGGCGGGCAAGACGTCGATTCCTTCGCCCGGGCCGACGCGCCCCACGGCCTGCGCGACGCCCCGCGTCACGACTCCGTCATCGGTGCCGTCAGAGAACCAGGGCGGCATTTCCCCCGTCTCATGAAACGGGTCCCAGCTCGAAAGCCGGGCAAGGCGCCGTTTCGCGCAGTGAGCCGCCGACGGCCGGACCGCGTAGACGACGAGTGGACGGGAGTGCCGAGCATGTCATCTCGGAGGATCGACGCCAAGCCGCTGAACCGCCGGTCACGGCACGGCACGACCGTCCTGCCGGGGGTTCGGCATCCGTTGCGGGCCTGCGGCTCGCCTCCGAGACGGCCGGGACGCCCCCTTCGCCCCCGCCTGCACGCTTCATTTCGCTGAGAAGTCCTCATCCCAAAGCCGTTTCGGACGGGCGGGACGTCTCTCGCTCTCTGACCTCTTCGTTCCCGTCCGGCGGAAAAGCTCCGGGCGAACGCGCCTCCCCGGACGCCTTGACGCGACTCCGCACGGTCACTCCGTGACCGCTCCAGGTCACCGAATGTCCCAGCCGACAAGTCTTCAGATGCCGATCGACCAGCACGGAGACGTTCTGATCAGGCGATGCGGCGCGCCGATCCCGCCGCCCCCGGGAAATCACCCGCCCGCTGAGGCGATCGGACGTCCACCGGCCGCACCGGCGTTATCAGTTCTCCGTGAAAAACATGAATTTCCGCTTGGACGAAGCTTGAATGCGAGGACTCATGCGAGCGGATGACTCGTATCAGGACATGAGCGCGGCCGAGATCCGACAGCGGATCAGAGAGCTGCGGGAGCGATTGGCGCAAGCGAGCGCGGCGTCTTGGCCGAAGCCGGAGAACCCCTCCGCCGAGGACACGGCCGGATACGCCGAGGCGGCCGACGGGCAGGTGCGCGTGGAGGCGGCCGGAGGACGGCTCACGGCCGTCCGGCTCGACGGCCGGGTGATGCGGATGTCGGCCCGGGAGCTGGGCGAGCTGCTGACCGAGACCTGCAACAGGGCGCTGGAGCGCACGGCCGCCGCGACGACGTCCGCACAGGAGGCGCCGCCCGTCGACTTCTCCGCGCTGGCCGAGCAGCTCCAGCAGGTGCACGGCGAAGGGCTGCGCCAGATGGCGCGGATGATGCAGGGCCTGCACGAGGCCGCCCAGGTGATCAGGCAGCGCGCCGTCGTTCCCGGTGACATCGGCGGGACCAGCGCCTTGGAACACCTGCTCGAAGACACCGTGCGCGGCGTGGAGGCGTTCCGCCGCTCCACGGAGCGGACCGACGAGACGGCAGAGGCCGAGCAGTCGGTGGGCCATGGGCTGAACGACCTGATCCGGGTGACGGCCGAATCGGCGCGACGGCTCGGCGAGATCGCCATCGACGAGCAGGCGATGCGGCGCTCCTCGCATGAGATCGCAGAGGAGACCGTGCGCGCGGCGAACCAGGCCCTCGAGGCGGCGCGGGAGGCGTCCTCCGGGCCGATGCGGCAGGCCAAGGCGGACCTGGAGGCCACGGCGGCGCGGCTGCAGGAGGCGAGCATCGAGCAGCTGGGCGCGCTGACCGATTCGCTCAAGCGATTCATGCACGGAATCGACCGTCCCTAAGGCAGGGATCCACAGGAAGAAGAGGTCATGGGAAAGCAGCTCAAAGTAGATTCCGGCCAGATCCGGCGAAGCGCCAACGGAATGCAGGGATCGGCCGCCCAACTGCGCAGCAAGCTGCAGGCATTCCAGGCCAAGATGGCCGCATACGGCGAGCCGTGGGGCCATGATGACATCGGATTCGCCATCGGCACGATCTACACGGCGGCATCGGAACTGGCGTTCGAATGCTACGCCAGCCAGATCGACGGCATAGACGAGATGGCCGAAGGCGCCATCGTGATGGCGAACAACTACCAGAAGTCCGAAGACCTCAGCGAGATCGAGGTCAATCGGGTCCGCGACATCTTGGGCTGATCGATGGGTCTGCAACTCCCCGGAGAACTGATCTCCCTGCTCGGCATGCTCGGCTACACCTGGCCGGAGGCCGACGAAGAAAAGTTGTTCCAGATGGGCAGGGACTGGCTGGATTTCGCCGCCGAATTCGGTGCCCCCGTGCAGGACGCCGACGGCCATGCCGGCCTGGTGTGGTCGGCGAACGAGGGCGATGCCATCAAGGCCTTCCAGCAGGCCTGGCAGGAGCCCGAGGCGCCGGTCCCGGCGCTCCAGGACGGTCAGGTCGCGGCGAACATCATGGGCGCCGGACTGATGATATGCGGGATGATCGTCCTGGCCTTGAAGATCACGGTGATCATTCAGCTGGTCTGGCTGGCCGTTCAGATCGCCATGGCCATCGCCGAGGCCCCGGTCACCTTCGGGGCGTCATTGGCGCAGATCCCCATCGTCAAGATGATCACCGGCATGCTGATCGACCTGGCGATCAACATGGCGCTGGAGGCGATCCTCGGTGGCTCCTAAGCGACCTCGGGGGGCGGCACGTGCTGCGGTCAAGCAGATGGGGCTGCTCAAGCCGATAGAAAAATGGCTGCTCCGACGCGTCGAGAAGTACAAGTATCAGCACATCTTCCTGGGCAACGTCAACCCCAAAAAGAAGAAAGGGACGGGGTTCCATCACCGCTATCAAGGGAAGAACCCGCCCACCGCACGAGTGGCCCGCGACTCCAACGGAAATGAGGAAATAAAGAAGATCAACTCAAACGGCGTCTACAAGGCCAAGGTGGAAGTGCGAGGCGAGGACGGCAAATGGTATCCGAAAGCCGGTCTGTCAAGCTTCTTCCCTGACCACTGGACACCCAAAGAAGTTAACGATGCCATTAGACACGCCTTCAAGAACTCGCGACCGGACCCCACACATCCAAACAAGTGGATAGGACAGTATAATGGAGTGGATATTGTAGGATTTTACACCCAAAACCGGAAGGACTGGGTCAGCGCCTGGCCATTGCTGTAAAGGAGGAAGCAATGTCCGTATTCGGAGAATTCTACTGGGATGAGCATCAAGGGAGGAGATATCCGGCCGGACGTCCACGCGAGGAGCGGTTCCTCAATCTGGCTCTCTTGGTGACCACCGACATCTACACCGACCACTCCAGTGCCCTGGAGGCCCTGCAGCTGGTCGAGGAGGCCCGCGCGGGCAGGGACGACCTCCCCGAGTGGCTGGGCGACTCGACCTCCGCCTACTTCCGCCCGAGCGGAGTGACCATCACCGACCTCGGACCCGACCCCCAGACCCAGCACTACACCCTGGACGAAGTGCACGAGACCCTCGTCCAGTACTGGGTGTTCCTCTGCCCCACCGCCGAGGAACGCCGCGCCTCCCTCCAGGAATGGGCCGACTTCTACGCCAAGAATGATCCCAATCCTCGACACCCCTGCCTGGACCACCTGCCCCTGTGAGCGGCCGGCCTCCATCGGTCGCCGCCGGCCCACCGGCCTGAGGCCGATCCGCCGCATCATGCTCCGGGCGGCTCCAACGGCCGGCCCGTCGGCCCGTGGCACCGGGTGGTCGACACCCGTGCCGCGGGTCGACGGGCGTGCGGTGCGCGAGGGACGACGTCCTCGGCGACGTTCGGCGGGGCGTCAGTCGGGGAGCGCCGCGCCCACTGAGCGCGCCCAGCCCGCCGGGCGCGAACGCATCACGGCGTCAGAAGGGACGAGCCGCGGCCCGGGCCGGGCCGCACGTCCGCGACCGTTCGCATGTCCGTGGCCCTGCCGACGCCGGAAGAGACGGGCCACGGCCCGGATCCAAGGCCCCGTCCCGGCTCAGAACACCGAGATGTGCACGTGGTCGAAGTGGTTCTGGGTGATGGAGCCGCGGTCGGACATGAGCTTCCAGCCGGGGCTGCGCAGGTCGTAGATGCGCTGCTTCCAGATGATGTACTTGATCCCCAACCGTGAGGCGTTGTTGATGGCGTACTGGGCGACCGCGTCCCCGTGGGCCAGGCGCTCCGCCGAGGGCATCCGTCCCGCGGTGCTCTCCATGAAGTCGCAGGCGCGGCCGGAGCCGTGGTCCAGCGGGTCGCCCGGACGGGTGCAGCCGATCATGGGGAAGGGCCCCAGCTCGGCCTCGATCTCGTTCTTGACCGTGATCATGCGGGGGGTCATGCCGCCCGCGCCGACCAGCGGAGACTCCGGCTTGTACTTCTTCAGCAGCTGCTTGACCCGCTCGCGCTGCTTGGAGATCTCCGCGATGTCGTTCTCCAGCTTCTTGACCTTGGCCTCGGCCTCTTTGCGGGCCTGGTCCTGCCGGCTGATGAGGGCGGAGATCTCGCGGACCTTGGCGGCCTTCTGCTCCGAGAGGTGACGGGCCAGCGAGGCGTTGCTGAGCACCCGGTTGGGGTCGTCGCTGGCGAGGATCTGCACCGTGATGTCGACGCCGTTGTTCTTGTACTGGGCGGCCGCCAGCTCGGCCACCACCTGCCGCGCCTCCTCCAGGTCCTTGCCGAGGACCTGGGCCTTCTTCAGCGCGTTGGCGGCGTCGCGCCGGGCGTCGCGCAACTGCTCGAGATTGCCCCCGTACTCCTTCTCGAGCTTGAGCATCTCCCGGGTGAGCTGGCGGAACTTGGCCGCGCCCCCCGGCTCCGCGGCCATCGCCCCCGGCGAGGTGGAGGATGTCAGCAGGAATGCCCCGGCCGCCGCGGCGAGCGTCAGGACCGCACGCCGGAATCCGCGCCGCGGCACACGGCCGCCACGAGTGGAGTCAGGGGTCTCCACGTGCTCTCCTCTCTTGTTCGCCTACCGGGTTAGCTGACGGGTTCGGACCGGGAGGTTCGGCCCTGTCGCGGCCGGACGGGCCGTGAGTTCACCCCGGATCTGCGTTGGGTCCCCGGTTCCCGCGGCGGGCTGGCACCGCGGGATTAGGCAGGCGGCGTCTGCACGATACGCCGAGAGCCGGACGCCACGGGCGCACGGCCGGTGAGCGAACCGTACGACACCGAAGTGCACTTCGCCAAGATTAAACCCCTTGCACGGCGTCGATCACTATGGTCCCGTTGACCGCTTATCGACCTGTGCCCTCACCTGTAACCGGATCGTCTCAGGTGAGAACGCTCACACCCTGTTCCGTGGTGCCGTCAGTCTCTCACTCTCGGCTCAGTTCCGCCCGGTAGCTGAGCGTGGTGCCGGCCCGGGCCCAGGTGTACTCCAGGTGGCCGTTCGGCTTACGGGTCACGACCACCTCTCCGGGGGTGACGGTCTTGCAGGGCGGCTGGGGCCGGAGCGTCATCTCCAGACGGCTGGTGGTGCCGCGGGTCAGGGTGAGGGTGCACTGGCAGCCGCGCGGATAGACGGCCCGCGCGACGGTCTGGCCCGTCTGGAAGCTGACCCGGATCGGGAACGACGCTCCGCGCTGCTCGTTGATCGCGGTGCCGCTCCAGGTGCCGGCGAACGCCTCGGGGATGCTGCTGACCGGCTGGTTGTCGGCGGCCGGCTGGGGGGAGGCGGAGGCCATGCCGGTCGGGTTGGAGTTGCGCAGCTGGGGCCACAGCACCAAGGCGATGATCACGACCCCCGCCAGCACCCCCACGGCCAGTGAGATCAGCACGCCCAGCGGCCGGTTGGCGCCGCCGCGCCGGGGCGGCTGAACGGTCGGCGAAGGGGTCGGGGAGTAGGCCGGTTCGGCGGGGGCCGGCTGCTGCCAGGGGATCAGCGGCGGCCGTCCCGCCCGGTCCTCCGCCCCGGCGCCTTCACCGGGGGAGGGCGGCGGCGCGCCCAGCACGGCCGTCTCCCCCGCCGGAGAAGGCGGAGGAGACGACGGGGGCGGGGAGGGCGGAGACGAGGGGGACTGAGGCGGGGACGGGCGGGCCGCCGCATACGGCGGGCCGGCGGCGGGCGGGACGGGCTTGTCCGCGGCGGGGGGCAGGGGCGCCGGAGCCGGCCGCGGAGAACGCTCGGCGACCAGCGGACGGGCCTCGGCGACCAGCGAACGGGCCTCGGTGACCAGCTGCTCGGGCACCGTGGAGGCGGCCGGGCTCTCCTGTCCCAGCAGGCGGTCCAGCAGCTGCCGGGCGGTCGGGCGGCGGGCGGGGTCCTTGGCCATCGCGTCCCGCACGATGCCGCGCAGCGGTTCCGGCAGCGGCGAGTAGTCCGGCTCCTCGTAGAGGATCCGCCGGATCACCGCCTGCACCGTGTCGTTGCCGAACGGCATCTGCCCCGACGCGGCGAACAGCATCGTCGCGCCCCAGGCGAACACGTCGGCGGCCGGTCCCACCTCGGCGGTCCCGCTGAGCTGTTCGGGCGCCATGTAGGCGGGGGTGCCGGGAACCCCGCCGGCCAGGGTCAGCCCGCTGAGGTCCATGGCCCGGGCGATGCCGAAGTCGATCACCCGGGGGCCGTCGCTGCCGAGCAGCACGTTGGCGGGCTTGAAGTCGCGGTGCACCACTCCGGCCCGGTGGATGGCGGTCAGCGCGGTGGCGGTCCCGATCGCCAGCCGCTCCAGCGCGCTGCCGCCGCGCGGGCCGTCGGCGGCGACCAGCTCCTGGAGGGAGGGGCCTTCGACGTACTCGCTGACGATGTAGGGGCGGTCTCCGGCCACGTCGGCGTCCAGCACCGCCGCGGTGCAGAACGTGGCGACCTGCTTGGCCACCTCCAGTTCGCGGATGAAGCGGGAGCGCGCCAGCGGGTCCTCGCTCAAGGTGGCGTGCAAGAGCTTGATCGCCACCTGCTCGCCGCCGGGGCCACGGCCCAACAGGACCACGCCCTGCCCGCCTTCGCCGAGCCGGCCGACGACCTGGTACTTGCCGAGCCGGTCGGGGTCAGTGGGTTCCAGCGGCCGGGCCTGGGGCATCGGCAACCTCCGTGCGTTCCTTCGGCCACGCCGCGCCGCGCGGGCGTGTGCTGCCTCGCTGGCCACGGTGCCAGCGACCGTCCCTTTTTACCGCCTGACGGACGGTTCACGGGTGCCCAGCATGTCAGGAGATGCCGGTACGGTCGGTGCCGATGGCTCGCGTACCGCTCACCCGACTCGTGTTGAACGAACAGCTCGCCGCGCTGGGCAGGCCCCCCTACCAGGGGCCCGATGAGCCCGCGGCGCTGCGTCTGGCCGCCCTCGACGCCGTGCTGGCCGCCCTGGACGCCGGGGTCGAGCCGAAACGTCCCCTGCTGCGGGCGGCCGTCCGCGTCACCTTGGACCGTCTCGCCGAGTCCGCCCCGGGCCGTGCGGTGGAGGTGCGGGTCCCGCCGTTCGCCGCCGTCCAGTGCCTGGAGGGTCCCCGGCACACGCGCGGAACCCCGCCGAACGTGGTGGAGATGGACGCGGTGACCTGGCTCGAGCTGGCGAGCGGCCGGATCTCCTGGGCGGAGGCGATCGGCGCCCGCCGGGTCAGCGCCAGCGGTCCCCGCGCCGACCTGTCGGCGCTCGTCCCCCTCTCCCTTCCGTGGTGATCCCCGTCCCCCCTCGCCGGCGGTGAGCCCCGCGCCCTCCGTCCGCGGTCCCGCCCGCGGCCCTCTCCCGGAGGGTCCTCCGCCTCCTCCTCGCCGGCGGCGGCCTGCGAAGCCTCTCCGCGCGCGTTCCTCACGCGCGCCTCTCCGCGCCGCCGCGGGCGGCGGCCTCGACGGGGCGTCCGTCAGGGGATCGCATCGGGGGTCGCGCCGCTTCGGGCGAACGGGAACTCGCGCTCCACGCAGCGCTGCCGGTCGGCGTCGGTGGGGTAACGCTCCGGGTCCGCGCATTCGGCGGCCTGGCTGAGCAGCCAGAACACCCCCGCCGCGCCCACCGCCAGGGTCACCAGGCACGAGACGATCCCGGCCAGGGCCGTGCCCCGGCCGGCGTTCCGGGACGCCGCCACGAACCCCAGCACCAGCCCGACCAGCGCCAGCACCATCCCCAGCCCGCACAGCAGCAGCGCCGGAAGGCCGATCAGGCCCAGCACGAGCGACGCCGTGGCCATGCCACTGCGCTGCTCCCGCACGGGAGTGTGGTGGAGCCGGTAGCCGGGCACGGTCATGCGGAACCTCCAGAGGGGAGCTGTGACGCGCGCGTGTGTGGGACCAGGTTCCCGGCCGCGGCCCCGATGACTCCGCTCCGATAGGCAAAGGTCACCGCCAGGCTCGGCAAACAGCGGTTCGGCGGGTCGCGTCCCGCCGGCCGATGCGTCATCGTGGCTGCCCCCGCCAGAGCAGCCGAATCGGGCATCTAGACTGGCCAGCGTGTCTCATGGTGACGGGCGACTGAGCCACGACCTCGATCCCACCGACCGCGCTCCCCAGGACGCCTGCGGCGTCTTCGGAATCTGGGTCCCCTCCGACGAGGCGACCCGAACGGAGGTGAGCAAGCTCACCTACTACGGGCTGTACGCCCTTCAGCACCGGGGCCAGGAGTCCGCCGGCATCGCGGTCAGCGACGGCTCGCGCATCGTCGTCTTCAAGGACATGGGCCTGGTCGCCCAGGTCTTCGACGAGTCGGTGCTGAACACGCTGCAGGGCCACATCTCGATCGGGCACTGCCGCTACTCCACCACCGGCTCCCCCATCTGGGAGAACGCCCAGCCGACGTTCCGGTCCACCAAGGCCGGCGGACTGGCCCTCGCGCACAACGGCAACCTGATCAACACCCCGGAGCTGGCGGCGAAGCTGGAGGAGGAGGAGCTGACCGGGACCTCCGACACCGAGGTGCTGACCGCCCTGCTGGCCGGGCACGGAGGCGGGGCGTTCGCCGCCGCCCGGGAGATCCTGCCGGCGGTGCGCGGGGCGTACTCGCTGGTCTTCATGGACGAGCGCACCCTGTACGCGGCGCGCGACCCGCAGGGCATCCGGCCGCTGGTGCTGGGCCGGCTGCCGATCGCCGGGCACGCCGGGCACGGCGGTCAGCTCCGCCAGGGGTGGGCGGTGGCCTCGGAGACCGCGGCGCTGGACATCGTGGGCGCCCAGTTCGTCCGGGAGATCGAGCCCGGCGAGCTGCTGGCCATCGACGAGGACGGGCTGCACGTCCAGCGGTTCGCCGAGCCGCGGCCGCGGGGCTGCCTGTTCGAGTACGTGTACCTGGCCCGGCCCGACACCACCATCGCCGGGCGCAACGTGCAGGCCGCCCGGGTCGAGGTGGGGCGGCTGCTGGCGCGTGAGCATCCGGCCGAGGCCGACATGGTCATCCCCACCCCCGAGTCGGGCACCCCGGCCGCCATCGGCTACGCCACCGAGTCCGGCATCCCCTACGGCCAGGGCCTGGTGAAGAACTCCTATGTGGGCCGGACGTTCATCCAGCCGTCGCAGACCATCCGCCAGCGCGGCATCCGGCTCAAGCTCAACCCGCTGCGCGAGGCGATCAAGGGCAAGCGGCTGGTGGTGGTGGACGACTCGATCGTGCGCGGCAACACCCAGCGCGCCATCGTGTCCATGCTCCGCGAGGCCGGGGCCGCCGAGGTGCACGTGCGCATCTCCAGCCCGCCGGTGGCCTGGCCGTGCTTCTACGGCATCGACTTCGCCACCCGCGCCGAGCTGATCGCCGGGAACCTGAACGTGGAGGAGATCCGCGCCTCGCTGGGCGCCGACTCGCTCGGCTTCATCTCCCTGGAGGCGTTGATCTCCGCGACCCGCATCCCCAAGGACCGGCTGTGCCGGGCCTGCTTCGACGGCGAGTACCCCATTCCCGTCCAGGAGGATTCGCGCGGCAAGTACCTCCTCGAGGGGGCCCACAAGTGACGTCCTACGAAGAGGCCGGGGTCGACATCGCCGCCGGCGAGCGCGCGGTCGAGCTGATGAAGGCGCGGGTCGCCAAGGCCCGCCGTCCGGAGGTGGTCGACGACGCCAGCGGTTTCGCCGGGCTGTTCGACGCCTCGGCGCTGCTGCGGTACCGCCGTCCGCTGCTGGCGACCTCCACCGACGGGGTGGGCACCAAGGTGGATCTGGCCCGCCGGCTGGGCGTCTATGACACCGTCGGCCACGACCTGGTCGGCATGGTGGTGGACGACCTGGTGGTGTGCGGGGCCGAGCCGCTGTTCATGACCGACTACATCGCCTGCGGCAAGGTGGTCCCCGAGCGGATCGCCGACATCGTGGGCGGCATCGCCGAGGCCTGCGCCCTGGCGGGCTGTGCGCTGGTGGGCGGGGAGACCGCCGAGCACCCCGGTCTGCTGGAGCCCGACGAGTTCGACGTGGCGGGCGCCGCCACCGGGGTCGTCGAGGCCGATGAGACGCTGGGCCCGCACCGGGTGCGTCCCGGCGACGCCGTCGTGGCCATGGCCTCCTCCGGCATCCACTCCAACGGCTATTCGCTGGTCCGTCACGTGCTGCGCATCAGCGGGCTGAGCCTGGACTCCCGTCCCGCCGAGCTGGAGCGCACCCTGGGCGAGGAGCTGCTGACCCCCACCCGCATCTACGCCCGGGACTGCCTGGCCCTGGCCCGGGCCGGCGGCGTCCGCGCGTTCGCCCACATCACCGGCGGCGGTCTGGCGGCCAATCTGGCCCGTTCCCTCCCGCCCGAGGTCGATGCCCGGCTGGACCGCTCCTCGTGGACCCCGCCGCCGATCTTCACCCTGCTGCAGGAGCACGGCGACATCCCTCAGCCGGAGATGGACAAGACCTTCAACCTCGGGGTCGGCATGGTCGCCATCGTCGCCCCCGAGGCCGCCGACGCCGCGGTGCGGCTGCTGACCTCGCGCCGGGTGCCCGCCTGGATCCTCGGGGAGATCACCGAGGGCAGCGGGGTCTGTCACCTGTAGGGCGTCGTCCCGCCCCTCCCGGTCCCCGGTCGTCGCGGGCGGGGCCTCGCGCAGGGGCGGGGTCGTCTGGAACGCCCGGCGGTCAACTGCCGGGCGGGGACGGACGTCGAACGGATGTGATCATGAAGCGGTTGCGTGGACTCTGGCGGCCCGAGTGGCTGGGGCCGGGCGCCGTGGCCGTGGGACTGGCCGGGTATGCGGGACTGCTGCCCAGCGTGTGGATGAAGGCCGCGACGGCGCCGTACCGGATGGACGCGGCCCAGGTGCGACCGGCCCCGGTGGCGATCGTGCTGGGCGCGGGGATCTGGGGCGATCGGCCGTCGCCGTTCCTGGCGGGCAGGCTGGATGTGGCGCTGCGGCTGTACCGGGAGGGCAAGGTCAAGGTCATCCTCGTCTCGGGGGACAACAGCCGGCGCGAGTACGACGAGCCCACGGTGATGTGGCGGTACCTGGTGGAGCGGGGCGTGCCCGGCGAGAAGGTGGTGCGCGACTACGCGGGATTCGACACCTGGGATTCGTGCGTGCGGGCCAAGCGGATCTTCGGCGTGGACCGGGCGATCGTGGTCAGCCAAGTGTTCCATCTGCCGCGGGCGGTGGCGCTGTGCCGTGCGGCGGGCGTGCGGGCCGTCGGCGTGGGTCACGACAGCATGCGCACCCAGGCCGCCACCACCGGATACGGCTACCTGAGGGAGGGACTGGCCTCGTTCAAAGCGCTGGTCGACGTCGCCCGCAAGCCTCGGCCGCGGTTCCTCGGCCCACAGGAGCCCGGCGTACGGAACGCGCTGCAGGGCCCGTGACGGGGGACGACACCCCGGTGTGACAACGCCACTGCCCTACCGAGGCAGGGCAGTGGCGAAGTCACACCTCACGCGAGAGACTGCTCAGCGGCCCGGCTGATCGTCCTCGTCGTCGGTGTCGGCATAATCCGCGTACTTCTTGATGAGGTCGTCGTAGGAGTCGTCGTAGGAGTCGCTATAGGAGTCGTTGTAGGAGTCGTGGCGCTTCGACGACGGGACTCCCAGTTCCTCCTTCAGGCGGTCGAGATCCGTGCCACCGGTGTTGTACTTCAACCGGCGGGCAACCTTTACCTGCTTGGCCTTGGCTCGGCCGCGCCCCATGGCTCGACCCCCTCGATAGTCAGGACCTTTGCGTCCCATCTACGCTCGCGTACGCCACACGCATCGGCTCGACCTCAGCCGTGCGTCAGCACGGATACCACCGTACCCGTTTTGCGCCCGGCTCGGTACGTGCTCCAACGGCATGGCCCGCTCGCTGCGGCGACTCCCAGTGTATCCGGTGATTGCAGATGCACTCACCTGGGTTATGCCCACCCTCCTCCCACCCAAAGGAAACCGTCTTCTCACACTCCGGTGACATGGCGAGCGGCGACGGAGGGCCAAGACCCGCGGAACGTCCGGGCGCGCGGGCGCCCGGGGCCGGAGAGCCGGCCCGCCCGGGGACGGCGGAACGGGCCGGCATCGATGCGACGGCGCCCGGCGGGCGGGGAGCGCCCCCGTGCGGCGGCGGACTCCTACCGCCGGACGCGCCGCCGGATGTCGTGTCCGGACGGACGCCTCACAGCCAGATGCCGCGGAGCCGGCCCACGGCGGCCATGCGGCGCTCGGCCAGCCGGTCGGCGGCCACGGCGGGCGGCACGCCCTCCTCGGCGGCCAGGGCGAAGATCCGGCGGGTGGTGTCGAAGATCTTGGTGGCCTTGGCCTTGGCGCGTTCGAAGTCGAAGCCGGCGATCTCGTCGGCGACCTGGATCACCCCGCCAGCGTTGACCACGTAGTCCGGGGCGTACAGGATCCCGCGGTCGGCCAGCTGCTTCTCGACGCCGGGGTGGGCCAGCTGGTTGTTGGCGGCGCCGCAGACGATCTTGGCGCGCAGCGTCTGGACGGTGTCGTCGTTCAGCGACCCGCCGAGCGCGCACGGCGCGTAGACGTCCAGGTCGGCCCGCACCAGCGCGTCGGCGTCGTCCACCACCTCGACCTCGGGGCGGCGGGCGCGGACCCGTTCGACGGCGGCCTCGCTCACGTCGCAGATCACCACCTCGGCCCCGTCGTCGAGCAGGTGCTCCACCAGACGGTGCCCGACCTTGCCGACGCCCTCGACGCCGACGCGGCGACCGCGCAGCGTGGGGGCGCCCCACAGGTTCTCGGCGGCGGCGCGCATGCCCTGGTAGACGCCGTAGGCGGTGAGCACCGAGGAGTCGCCCGCGCCGCCGTTGGCCTCGGTGCGCCCGGTGACGAACCTGGTCTCGCGGGCGATGACGTCCATGTCCTCGCTGTAGGTGCCGACGTCGCAGGCGGTGTAGTAGCGCCCGTTCAGCGACTGCACGAACCGCCCGTAAGCGCGCAGCAGCTCCTCGGACTTGTCGGCGTCCGGGTCGCCGATGATGACGGCCTTGCCGCCGCCGAGGTCCAGCCCGGCCAGCGCGTTCTTGTACGCCATGGCCTTGGACAGGTTGAGCACGTCGGCGAGCGCCTCGTCCTCGGACTCGTAGGGGTAGAAGCGGGTGCCGCCCAGCGAGGGACCGAGCGCGGTGGAGTAGATCGCGATGATCGCGCGCAGGCCGCTGGTCTCGTCCTGACAGAAGACGACCTGCTCGTGGGAGGATCCGGTGCCCTTGTGGGGCGCCCCGAAGACATTGGTCACGGTGGTGACTCCTTTCTGCCTCGGGTTCAGCGTAGGACGATCGGAGCCGGAGGGAACCCCCGACCCCGCAGGTGACACGCCCAAGATCCCTGCGTCGGAGGCGGCGGCGTGTCACGATGCGCACGTGTTGCCCTACGCCGCCTACCTGAGGGTCTACGAGCCGGTCATCGCCTTCCCCGAGCCGCTGCGGTCGGTGTGGACGGCGTACGCCGAGTCCAGCGCGCGCCCCGAGCGGTCCCGGGCGCTGGCCGCCGAGCACGAGGAGGCGGTGCGGCGGCTGGCGTCGGCCGTCCCGGTGGTGGCCCCGCACGCCGAGAGCCGGCACGCGTACGTGCGGCGGGCGGGCGGGATGACGTTCGTGTGCCCGTGGGAGACCCGGCTGCGGTCCTGGCTGGCGTTCGCCCGGCTGCAGGGGGAGGGGATGCCGGCGGGGCTGGCGGGCGCCCTGGTGCCCGCGACCGAGGCGCGCCGGGTGGCGGAGGAGTTCGAACGCTGGAAGGCGGGCGGACGGACGCTGCGCCCGCACATCCGCTCCAGCACCTGGCACGTCCCACCGGCCTGGTTCACGCTGTTCGACCCGGGCGAGCGGCGCCTGTCGCTGGGAGGGGACCGGACCGCCGCGGCGGACGCGGCGGACGAGCCGAGGGGGCCGCGCGGGCCGGCGGGGACGTGGATCGCCGGGGCGGGCGCGGGGAGCCCGGAGGGCGGCGGGGGCAACGGCCCCACGACGGCGCCTCCGACCCGTACCCTCGTCTATGTCACGACCATGCGCGACGCCCGCGGCCGGCTGGCGCGGGCACGGCGGGTGGCGGCCGCCGGGCCGGAGGACGGGCCGACGGCGGGCGAGCTGGCCGACCTGGACGGCTGGCTGGCCGAGTTCCATCCGCTGGCGCTGGTGGAGCTCGACTACGGCGGCCTGGTGTGCCTGATCGACGACGACCGGCTGCGGGCCGACGAGTCGGTGCGCGAGACGGCCGTGGCGCTGGCCGCCCTGGAGCGGGGTGAGATGGAACTCACCATCGCGATGTATCAGCGGCTGCGGGCCCGCTGGCGGGCCGTCCAGGCCCTCGAGTCCGCGAACTGACCAAAATTCCTAAATCCACGGGCGATGCGACCATACGTGTCGCTAGAATCACGCAGCGTGATGCAGTCACCACGAACACACAGTTGCCGCCAGGGACTTGATTGTGGCGCTCTGTGGTGGCAAGGTTACACCTTGTGATGTCATAGTGGCCCTTTCGGGCCATAGGGGACATCGGTGACCGCGCGAGATCACAACATCGCAGGATCGTGATCGGTCCACGGAGGAGAGGCCGCAAACATGTCAGCACGTACGCCAGAGGCCGAGCCCCTGTTGACGCCTGCCGAGGTGGCGACGATGTTCCGCGTCGACCCCAAGACCGTCACCCGGTGGGCGAAGGCGGGCAAGTTGACCTCCATCCGCACGCTGGGAGGCCACCGTCGCTACCGCGAGGCCGAGGTGCGCGCCCTGCTGGCGGGGATCCCGCAGCAGCGTTCGGAGTAATCCGCTCCGGACCCTCCCTCCGTCAGGGGAGGGCGCACCGCAGGACAACACCGAATGTCGGATCGGGCGCCTGGTCGGGGGGGCGGCTAGGAGACCGCTGAACTCCACGGCACGCCGGCCGTGAGCCGTCAGCGATCCCCTGGACGACGGCTCGGCCGCCGACATCGACGTCGGCGGCCGGGAGACACGGCCCGGCGCCCGGCACCGCCCCGCCCGTGTCCGCACGGTTCGCCGCGTGGACACGGGCGGGGCTCTGCATGTCCACCGGTCCACCGGCGCCCGCGGATCGCGCGTCCGCCACCGGTGATCATCACCGGGGCGACGCCTTCGTCGCGTCGGCCGCCCGCGGGGGCGAAGGTCAGCTCAGCTCCTCCTCGGTGAGGCGGTCGAACAGCTCGGCGATCCTGGCGTCGTGCCGGCCGGCGGTGCGCAGCAGCACCACGATCTGGTCGACCAGGAGCCGCTCCAGCTCCTTGCGGTCCATGTCGCGGTGCTCCAGCCAGTCCATGGCGGCGGTCTCCACGCACGCCATCCACGAACGCAGCGTGACCCGCAGCACCGGTCCCGGCTCGGGGGCGTCCAGCGCGAGGAGGATCCGGTCCAGCAGCAGGTTGCGGATCCCGTTGACGATCTCCCCGACCTCGCCGGTGCGGTCGGCGGGCCCGCCGCGCAGCAGGGCGCCGTACCCGGAGGCGTGGCTCTCCACGAAGTCGAAATAACGCGACAGCGACACCCGCAGCCGCTCCACCGGCCGCCCCTCGGCAGGAGGTTCGAGCAGGTCGGTGAGCTGGGCCGCGGCACTGCGCAAGGCCGCCACGTACAGCTCTTGCTTGCCCCCGAAGTAGTGGTAGACCAGCGCTCGCGACGCGCCCGCGGCGGCCGCGACATCGTCGATGGACACCTCGTCGGGAGGCCGGGTGCTGAACAGGCCGAGCGCGGCGGCGATCAGTTCCTCGCGCCGCTCATCGACGCTGAGCCTGCGCCTGCCCCGCTGCCTACGCCGTCCAGGCGCAGGGGCGGCGGCGCGTTCATTGGTCACTTGAACGTCCACCGATCCGTCCACTGTCGCTGGGAGGGCGGCGCCGGCCCGTCGATGTTCCCGACATCGGCCGCCGCCCCGGGTCACCCTGCGCAGGGTAGTCGAGGAGCGCCCGGTCCGAGCCCGGCCGTGGCCACGCTCACCCGATTGTCCAAAAAAGTTGTGATGTGAGACATCACATGCCCCAACCCCCCTTTGACGGCAGTCCGTTACTCGTTGTTGCGACCATTTGGAACCTTTCCGTTGCATCATGGGCTTCTCCTCATCCGAGGATTAAGGTCCCGTGCCAGGTCGCCGTTGATCAGGTGGCGGGGTTGAAAGACGGCAGGTCCTGCAAGGCCCCCCGACAGGAGTGCCATGTCAGCTCGTGAAGGTGTTCCCCCCGCCGGAGCCGACCAGAGCGGGGAGTCCCCGCCGCGCCCGGCCGCCCCCAAACGGGCCAAACCCACGATCCGCAACGTCGCCGAACGCGCCGGTGTGTCCAAGTCCCTGGTCTCGCTGGTGATGCGCGGTTCTCCGCATGTGAGCGAACGACGCCGCCAGGCCGTGCTCAAGGCCGCCCGGGAGCTGGGGTATCGGCCCAACGCGGTGGCCCGCAGCCTGGTCGAGGGCCGCACCCGGCTGATCGGCGCGATCGTGGCCGATCTGCACAACCCGTTCTTCGCCGAGTTCCTCGACGGCCTGCAGGAGAGCCTGCACGGCGAGGGCCTGCGAATGCTGGTCGGCAGCGGACGCTGGGATCCGCTGTTCGAGGCCGAGGCGGTCGAGGCGTTCCTGGAGATGCGGGTGGACGGGCTGGTGCTGCTCAGCGTGGTGCCCGACTCGCTGCAGGAGGCCGCCGCCAACGTCCCGGTGGTGGTCGTCGGCGAACGCGACGTGGACGGCGTGGACATCGTGGTCGACGACGACGAGCTGGGCGCCAGCCTGGCGGTCGACCATCTGGTCCGACTGGGGCATCGCCGCATCGCCCACATCGAGGGCGCGCCCTCCACCACCGCCCGCTACCGGCGATCCGGCTATGAGAACGCGATGCGCAAGCACGACCTGGCCGAGCAGATCACGGTCGAGCCCGGCGACTTCACCGAGGAGGGCGGCTACCGGGCGGCCCGCACCCTGCTGTCGCGTCCGGACCGGCCGACCGCGATCTTCGCCCCGAACGACCTGGTCGCCACCGGCGTGCTGTCGGCGGCCGACGAGCTGGGGCTGAAGGTGCCCGAGGACGTGTCGGTCGTGGGCTATGACAACACGCATCTGGCCGCGATCCGGCACATCTCGCTGACCAGCGTGGACCAGCCCCGCCGCGACATGGGCCGGATCGCCGCCGAGATGCTGCGCGCCCGGATCGAGGACCCCTCCCGTCCGCCCCGGCAGAACCTGGTCGTCCCGCACCTGGTGGTGCGCTCCACCACCGGTCCGGCACCCTCTTGAGATCCGGCGGCCCGGCCTTCCGAGGCCCGATGCCCCGGACCGCCGCCGGTTCCCGGTAAGAGGTCGGTCAAGGCTCGCGCAACCGAGGGTCGCGCCGCCGTCCCCCGGTGGTTAATGGGGTGGCGCCGTCCCCGCCGGGGACACGCCGGGCGGGGACGAACCTGCTCAGTGAGGGGGGAGGATCCGTGCGTGATCCGGAGCTGGTGTCGTGCGCCCAGCGCGCCGCACGCGAACTGGAACGCGCCTGGTCGCGGTGGCGGCTCGCGCGCGGCCTGACCGACGACGGCCATGAGTCGGTGGCCAGCTATGTGGCCCACTCCATCGACCATCCCTGGGGCCGGCCGCGGGTGGTGCTGGGCCTGGACGCGGAGGAGGCGCACGCGCTCGCGGCGCTGCTCGGCCGGATCGAGGACGGCTCCGGGGCGGAGTAGCGCACCTGCGGGCATGACTTTTGCCACACTGGCTCGGTGGTCTCGTCCCGGAGACGCCCGTGCGGGCCGGTTGACGTATGCGAACGCGCGGGCAGACTGGCAGCGTCGATGACGAATCCGTCTCGGGGGGTAATCGTGGGCATCCGGCGATGCAGGTCGGCGGCGGTGGTGCTGGCCTTGGGCGTCGCGGCGCTCACCGCGTGCGACGGCGGTGACGGCGGCGTCGAGGACTCCCGCTCCTCCCGCGCCGTTCCCCCGCCCACGGCCGCCACGCAGGACGGCGGCTCCCCCCGGGCGACGGAGGGCGCGCCGGGGCTGCGCGGCAAGACCATCGTGATCGACCCCGGCCACAACGGCGGCAACGCCCGCAACCCGCGCGCCATCAACCGGCAGGTGGACGTCGGGAACGGCAAGAAGGCCTGCGACACCACCGGCACCTCCACCAACGCCGGCTACCCCGAGCACGCCTTCGCCTGGGACGTGGCGTTCCGGCTGCGCGAGATCCTGGCCGAGCGGGGCGCCCGGGTGGTGCTCACCCGCTCCGACGACAAGGGCGTCGGGCCGTGCGTCGACCGCCGCGCCGAGATCGGCAACCGGGAGAAGGCCGACGCGGCCATCTCGATCCACGCCGACGGGGCGGGTCCCGGTCAGCACGGCTTCCACGTCATCGAGCCCGCCCTGATCCGCGGGGTCAACAACGCCACGGTGGTCGAGGAGTCGCACCGGCTGGCGCTGGCCGTCCGGGACGCGTTCGCCAAGGGCACCGGCCTGCCGTACTCCAACTATCGCGGCGGCGGGGACGCCATCGACCGCCGCGACGACCTCGGCGGCCTCAACCTGTCCAAGGTGCCGAAGGTCTTCATCGAGTGCGGCAACATGCGGAACTCCGGCGACGCCGGCAAGCTCTCCAACGCCGCGTTCCGCAAGCGCATCGCCCAGTCCCTCGCCCAGGGCCTGCAGAACTACCTGTCCTGACCCCCGTTCCGCCCGCGACCGGCCCGCCGCGCAGGCGGGCTCGCCGTTGCGGGCGCGAGAGCGTCCCGCCGCGGGCAGGATGGGCGGGTGAGCGTTTCCGACGAGGTGTTGACCGGGGTCCGAGCGGCCCTGGAGCGGGCGGAGTACACGGTCGCCCGGGTGCGGGCGCTGCTGGGGCCGGTGGCCGGCGGCGCGCTGGCCCGGGAGGAGATCGTTCCGGCGTTGCGGGCGACGACGGGCGGGAGCCCGCTGGAGGTCTTCGTCCGGCTGCTGTGGTTGCAGGTGCCGGTGGCGGCCACGGCGGTGCCGGAGGAGTTCTTCGCCGCCGGGCTGGCGGAGCGGGTCGGGGAACGGGCCCGGCCGCTGCTGCGCGTGCAACCGGTCGAGGGGGTGGACGGGCGGCACCTGGGGTACGCGGTGTCGGATCTGGCGGTGCGGCCGGGGTCGAAGCGGACGCCGCGGCCCGACCATGTGGTGGGGTCGGGCGGGGCCTCGGCGGGCCTGGCGCAACTGGTTGTCCACAGGCCTGTGGACAACGCCCTCGATCTCGGCACGGGCTGTGGAGTGCAGGTGCTGCACCTGGCGGACCGGGCCCGGAGCATCACCGCCACGGACCTGAACCCGCGGGCGCTGCAGCTGGCCCGGATGAGCTTCGCGCTGTCCGGGGTGGAGGGGGTGAAGCTGCTCCACGGGTCGCTGTTCGAGCCGGTCGCGGACCGGCGGTTCGACCTGATCGTCTCCAACCCGCCGTTCGTGATCTCCCCCGGAGAGGGGCTGACCTACCGGGAGTCGGGACTGCCCGGCGACGAGGTGTGCCGGCGGCTGGTGGCCGGCGCGCCGCAGCGGCTGACCGAGGGCGGCTGGTGCCAGATGCTGGCGAATTGGCTGCTCATCGAGGGTGAACCGTGGCAGGAGCGGCTCGCCGGATGGGTGCCGGCGGGGTGCGACGCCTGGATCGTCCAGCGCGATGTGCAGGACCCCGCCGAGTACGTCGAGCTGTGGCTGCGGGACTCCTGCGAGGCCGGCACCGCCGAGTACACGACGCGATACGACGCCTGGCTGGACTGCCTCGAACGGTGGGGGGCGACGGGGATCGGGTTCGGCTGGATCACCCTGCGCAACAGCGGCGCCGCCGACCCCGTCGTGCGGGTGGAGGAGATCCGGCACCCGGTGGAGCAGCCGGTCGGCGCGTATGTGGAACGGGTGCTCGACGGACTGGTCGCCGGATCGAAGTTTTCCACAGCCTGTCCACAGGGCTTGCGGACGGCTGTGGACATCGCGCAGGAGCAGATCGGCCCGCCCGGGGCCGAGGATCCCGAGCGGATCGTGCTCCGCCAGCGCGGCGGGCTGCGCCGGGCCGCCGCGGTCGGCACCGTCGAGGCCGCGCTCGCCGGAGTGTGCGACGGCGCGCTGCCGCTGCCGCCGCTGCTGGACGCCATCGCCCAGCTCCTGGACCTGTCGCCGGAGCAGGTCCGGGCGCACGCCGACGCGGTGCTGCCCGAGCTGATCGCGGACGGCTTCTTCGAGGTGACCGGCGAGGCGGCCGGCGAGGAAACCGGCCGCGCCTAGCCGCGCGGGCCGATGGCGTCCTGGACGGCGGCGTACGCGCTCCCCCGCAGCCGGCGCGCCAGGTCGCGGTGGACCCGGTGCGCCCACAACGGACCGCCGTAGATCATGCCCGTGTAGGCCTGCACCAGGGTGGCCCCGGCGCGGAGCCGCTCCCACACGTCGTCGGCGTTCTCCACGCCGCCGACCGAGATCAGCACCAGCCGGTCGCCGACCCGGGCCCGCAGCCGCCGCAGCACCTGCATCGACCGCTCCTTCAGCGGCGCGCCGGACAGGCCGCCGGTCTGCGCGGTCAGCTCGGGGGCGCTGCGCAGGCCCTGCCGGGCGATGGTGGTGTTGGTCGCGATGACGCCGTCCAGCCCCAGCTCCAGGGCCAGGTCGGCGACCGCGTCGATGTCCTCGTCGGCCAGATCCGGGGCGATCTTGACCAGCAGCGGCACCCGCCGGTCGGGGCTCGCTTCGTCGGCGGCCTCGCGGACGGCCGTCAGCAGCGGACGGAGCCGCTCCACCGCCTGCAGGTCGCGCAGCCCGGGGGTGTTGGGCGAGCTGACGTTCACCACCAGGTAGTCGGCGTGCGGGGCCAGCCGGCGGGCGCTGGTCACGTAGTCGGCGATCGCCTCCTCCTCGGGCACCGCCTTGGTCTTGCCGATGTTCGCGCCCACGATCACATCGGACCGCCGGCCGCGCAGCCGCCGCGCCGCCGCCTCCGACCCCTGGTTGTTGAAGCCCATCCGGTTGATCACCGCCCGGTCGGCGGGCAGCCGGAACAGCCGCGGCCTGGGGTTGCCCGGCTGGGCGCGCCCGGTGACGGTGCCGATCTCCACATGGGAGAACCCGAACGCCCCCAGCGCCCGGTACGCCTCGGCGTCCTTGTCGAACCCGGCGGCCAGTCCCAGCGGACCGGGGAACTCCAGCCCCAGCGCCCGGACCCGCAACGCCGGATCACGCGGCGCCAGCATCCGCCGCAGCAGCCCGGTCAGCCCGGGCACCGCTTGCATCCAGCGCAGCAGCCGCAGCGTGACGCGGTGCACGGTCTCGGCGGGGATCCGGGCGATGACCATGGAGAAGAGCAGCGCGTACATCGGCGTCGATTCTGTCAGGCCCGCCCGGCGCGGGCCCACCCGCCCGCCGACGCCGTCCCCCGGTCGGGGGCCGCGGTCGCCTCGCCGTCGAGCGGTGAACCGCCCCGGGCCGCCCGCCGTCCGATCACCGCACGCGCCGACGGAGGAACGGGGGAGGGACGTGATGGACGTGGACGCCGGTCCGGTGCCGCCGCCGGAGACGCTGTGGACGGAGACGGCGATCCGGGCCGTGGTCTGCGTGGGGCTGGGCAGCCTGCGGAACACCTTCACCGTGACCGGAGAAGGAGTCGGCCTTCGCGACCACTACCGGGACATCTGGTGGGAGCTGAGCTGGGTCGAGGGCGGCGACCGGGCGGTGTTCTACGGCAACGTCCCGAGCGCCTGGCTCGCCGGGGCCGTCGCGTCGGCGGATCCGCTGGCGGGCGGCCCCGGCTGGTTGCCGTGGGAGAGGCTGACCGCCCTGCAGCGCGATCTCGGCCTCTCGTTCGTCTACTGGTGGGACGGGTCCCGCTGGGGCCACGCCCCCTATCCGGACCGCCCGGAAACGACGACCGCGCACGGGGGAGGCGCCCATGCGCTGGACCGTTGCGATGGGCTTCCCCCGGCGCGGGTGGACCTCGACACGGGCGACGCCCGCGCCGCATACGACGCGTTGCGGGAGGCGGCGCATCGGCGGCAGGTGACCGAGTCGCTGCTCGAGGCGGTGCTGCCCCGGCTGAGCCTCGACCCCAGGAACGGCGAGCCCGACCCGAGGGCGGCCCTGCAGGTCGCCGCCTGGACGGGGCTTGCCCCGGGCTCAGGCCGGCCCCGCCTCCCCGCGGGAGCGGGCGAGCCCGCGGGCCGTCGGCCGCCGATCGCCGCGCCGGAGCGGGTCAGCCGGGCGATCGTCATGGCCTCGCGCAGCGCACCGGAGCTCACGCGTCCCGAGCACCCCGAGCCCGACACGGTGGTGCGGTGGATGGTCGGTCGCGGATCGATCGGCCTGGTGACGGGCTTCGGGGGCGACGGGCTGATGTTCTCACTCCACGGCCGCTGGGAGAGCATGCGGCCGTCCACGCCGGAGGCGGAGATCATCGATGCATGGCGGGAGGCCGAAGGCGACCCTCGGACGGGCCGCTGGCTGCATGCCCTCATCGCGTTCGAGCGCTCACCGGACCCGGACGTCCTCCGCGCCTATGACACCGTGCCGGTCTGGTGGACCGGCCCTTCCCCGGGCGAGAGGGCGCTGAGGGCGATCCAGGAGGAGTTCATGGGACGCGACCCCGCCTGGCGCCCGGAGTGGACGCCGCTGCTGGGGGAGGTCCTCGACGCCGGCCTGCTGTGACCTGCCCGCGGGCCGGCGGGAACGGTCGCCACCGGGACTCGGGGATTTCCTTGTCCGAAAACCGCTGGTCGGTGCGGATCGGCCGCCCCTAGCGTTGTCGGGTGACCTCGCAGGCGACCTCCGGGAAGACCGCGGCGCTGGCCGCGGTGGCGATCACCATCGTGGCGTGGGCCTCGGCGTTCGTGGCGATCCGCTGGGTCGGCCGCAGCTATGAGCCCGGGACGCTGGCGCTCGGGCGGCTGCTGGTCGGCGCGCTCGCGCTCGGCGGCATGGTGGCGGCCCGCCGCGCCTGGGTGACGCCCACCCGCCGGGAGTGGGCGCTGCTCGCGCTGTGCGGGGTGGCCTGGTTCGCCGTCTACAACGTGGCGTTGAACGCCGCCGAGCGGCAGGTGGACGCCGGGACCACGGCCATGCTGGTGAACATCGGGCCGATCCTGATCGCGGTGTTCGCCGGGCTGCTGCTGGGCGAGGGCTTCCCCCGCTGGCTGCTGGCGGGGCTGGCGGTGGCGTTCACCGGCGCGGTGCTGATCGGGCTGGGGACCTCCTCCGGCGAGGGCGACGCCTCGGTGGCGGGCGTGCTGCTGTGCCTGGTCGCCGCCGTCACCTACGCCGTCGGGGTGCTCAGCCAAAAGCCCGTGCTGGCCCGGCTGCCGGCCCTCCAGGTGACCTGGCTGGCCTGCGTGATCGGCGCCGTCGCCTGCCTGCCGTACGCGCCGGCGCTCCTGACCGACCTCCGCGACGCCCCGGCGGGCGCCACCGCCGGGCTGGCCTATCTGGGGCTGGTGCCGACCGCGCTGGCGTTCAGCACCTGGGCGTACGCGCTGGCCCGGATGGACGCCGGGCGGCTGGGCGTCTCGACGTACCTGGTGCCGCCGGTGACCATCGTGCTGGCCGCGGCGCTGCTCGGGGAGTTCCCCCGGCCGCTGGCCCTGCTGGGCGGGGCGCTCTGCCTGACCGGGGTGGCGCTGTCCCGCCGCAGGTGACCCGCGGGACGACCGGCAAAGGTCCCGCGGGCGGTCCTCGAGCACTCCTCGGACGGGCCTCGGACGATCGCAGCCGGTCCACGGACGGCCGCCGAGGATCCGCAGGCGACCCGAAAGGTCGTGCGGGGGCCGGTCGCCCCCGCACGACGCCTCCGTCCTCTCCGGTCAGGAGACCGGGATGGTCGGGTGGCGCTGGAAGAGGGCCACGGTGCGGATGACCGTGTCCTTGTAGCGGGCGGCGAGCCGGCCGGTCAGCACGGCCTTGCGCGGGCTGTCGTCGGCGTGGACGAACTGGATGAGCCCGTCCTTGCGGCCCAGGCTGATGCACTGCTGGTAGTAGCCGAACTTCAGCGGCCTGGGCTCCTTGCCGGCCAGCCGGGCGGCGATAGCCCTCGCGGCCGCCTGCGCGGTCGGCAGGCCGCTGGCGCAGGCCATCCGGAGCTCCTGACCGCTGGACCCCCTGGCCGCCGCCGCATCACCGATCCCGTACACCTCCGGGTGCGACGTGGAACGCAGCGTGTCGTCCACGACCATGCGGCCGTCGGCCTTCACCGCGAACCCGGCCTGCCGGGCCAGGTCCGGCACCCGGAACCCGGTCGACCACACCACGGTGTCGGCGCGGACGAGGCCGCCGTCCTCCAGCACCAGCCCGTCCGGGCCGACCTTGGCGACCCGCACGCGATCCCGGACGTCGATGCCCAGCCGGTCGAACGTCCGGTGCAGGTGGGCGCGGCCCTTCTCCGACAGCGTCGCGCCGAACTCGCCGCCGGTGACCATCTCGACCTTCATCCCCGGGTACGTCTCGGCGATCTCGGTGGCCACTTCGAGACCGGTCAGCCCGCCTCCGACGACGGCGACCGTCTCGGCGCCGTCGCGGAGCCGGTCCCGCAGCCGCTGCGCACCGTCGAGATCGGCGACGGTGTGGGCGTGCTCGGCCGCCCCCGGCACCGTGTCCAGGTCGGCCCGGCTGCCCAGGGCGTAGACGAGCAGGTCGTAGTGCAGGTCGGACTGCGCCCCGGCCAGCCGCACCGTCCGGGCGTCGGCGTCGATCCCGACGACCCGGTCCACCACCAGCGACACGTCGGTGCCCTTCAGCAGGTCCCGCAGCGACCGGTCCCGCAGGCGTTGCCCCGCCGCGAGCTGATGCAGCAGCACCCGCTCCACGAACCGGTCCCGCTCGTTGACCAACGTCACCCGGGCGTCGTCGGTCCACCGGTCGATGAGCTTGGCCGCGGCGAGCCCCGCGTAGCCGCCGCCGAGAACCACGATGTGCATATCGCGCTCCCTTCGTCCTCACCCCCGAGGACGGAGGAGGCCGCCGATGTGTGACATCCGGTCGGAGCGGGAGGGGCGCGCCGGGCACAGGCCGGTCACAGCAGGCGGGCGATGCGGTCGGCGGCGGCCAGCACGCGGGGGGCGATGACGGTCTCGTCCTGCTCGCCGATGGTCACGATGCCGACGCTGGCCTCGGCGGGACGGCCGTCGACGCGGATGGGGGCGGCCAGTCCCCACGCCCCGGCCTGCAGCTCCCCGAAGGTGACCGAGTAGCCGACGCGGCGGGCCGAGGCGACGGCCCGGCGTTCACCGGGCCGGGGCGGGCGGCCGATCAGGATGGCGATGCCGGAGGCGCCCCGGTCGACGGGATGCCGGTTGCCCGCCCGGTAGGCGACGTGGATGGTGGAGCCGCGCGGCTCCACGACGGTGAGGACCACCGCCTCGTCCTCGGTGTCGAGCACGGTGATGAACGCGGTGGCGTGGCAGTGGTCGGCCAGGTCCTGCAGTTCGGCCGCGGCGGCCTGCCGCAGCCGGTGCAGGACGGCCGCGTTCAGCTCCACGATGCCCAGGCCCAGGGAGTAGGTGTTGCCGTCGCGGGCCACCAGCCGATGCCGCCCCAGTGCGGTCAGATGCCGGGTGACGGCGTTGCGGTGCAGCCCGGAGGCGCGCGAGAGCTGGCTGACGGTGAGCCCGTCGGGGTGTTCGCGCAGGATCTCCAGCAGGCGCAGTCCGGCGTCGATGGTCTTGGACCCGGCCCGCGCCGGGGGGTGGTCGGTCATCGTCATGGGGCATCACCGATCCCGCGGGCCGTCGCCGGACGACGCGCGGCCGCCCGGGCGCCGGTCCGCTCCCGTGCGCCGGTCATCGCAGGAAACCCTCGATGTGGGAGATCAGGGCCAGCGGGGTCTCTTCGACGGCGTAGTGGCCGGCGTCGGCCAGCACCGTCAGCTCAGCGTTGGGGTACCACTCCAGCCAGGTCCGCCGCATGACGTCGGGGGACAGCGCAGGGTCGTGGGCCCCGGCGATGATCAGGGCCGGGGTGGGGTTGCCGATGACCTCCCGGTGGTAGTCGGTGCGCGCCCAGGCGTCCAGGTAGGCGCGGAACGCGGCCGGGTCGCTGTTGCCGACCGAGGCGGCGACCATCCGGTCCAGCCAGCGGGACGGCATCCGGCTGCCGGTGGTGAAGTCGATGATGGCGCGGCGGTCGGCGGGCCGGGCGGCGGCGCCGGCGAACAGCGCCCAGCTCTCCTCGTCGAACGGCACTCCGCAGGCGGGCACCGGGGAGATGCCCACCAGTTTGCGCACGCGGCCGGGGGCGTCCAGCATGACCCGCTGCATGACCGTCCCGCCCATCGAGTGGCCGATCAGGGAGAAGGTGTCCCAGCCGAGCTTGTCGGCGAGGGCGATCACGTCTCCGGCGATCTCCGCCAGGGTGTAGTCGCCGGTGAGGTCGCGGGCGTCGCCGTACCCCCGGTAGTCGGGGAACGCGTAGGTGAAGGCGTCGCCGTCCAGGTAGGGGTGGAGCCCGCGCCACTGGGTGCGGTCGCCGAACCAGCCGTGCAATGCGATCACCCGGTGGGGCCCGGTTCCGTGGACGTCGTGGGGCAGGGCGACGGACATGGGGGATTCTCCTTCGTCCGGGCTTTCGGGGGATGCGGGGGGTGCGCTCGCGCAGGGAAGGCTGAACCAGACGTGCTTGCCGCGCCCGTCGGGACGGCGGACGGCGCCCCATCGGGCGGCCTGGGCGTCCACCAGGAACAGGCCGCGTCCGCTCTCGGCCGCCCGGTCGGGCACGCGCATCGTCGGCAGGGCGGGGTCGGGGTCGTGCACCTCGACGCGGACGCCCTCGCCGTCCGCGATCATCCGGATCGCCAGTGCGCGTCGGCCGCGTTCGGCCGGAATGGCGTGCATGATCGCATTGGTGACCAATTCGCTGGTGAGTTCTCCCAGCAGGGCGGCGGCCTCATCGCCTGAGTCCGGATTCCACCGGCGGAATGTCCGCTCCACCCACCGCCGGGCAATGGCGGGAGCGCGCAACGAATCGGGAAGCCGCCGGTCTGCGACAGGTCGTTGCCGCGCGGGAGCGGTGGTCACGTCGGGTCCGCCTAACATCCGGCCATGCCCGAATAGTGGGCATGACGATCAAAATGTGGGCATCATCGATGATGATTCGACCGCCGCCGCCGCGCTGTCAACAGAAATGACGAAATCACCTCGCCCGTTCGACAATGTCGTCCGATCCGTCCCGGACGTACGGAAATAGCCGTTGTCGAGAACACGATCAGGCGGTTGAAGCATCCGCCGACGCGGGAGAGGCGGGGCGCGGTCGCGATCCGCGCGGCCGAGGACGCGCCGCCCCGCCCGGCCGGCCCCTCCGGAGGCCGGCGATCCGGGGCCCGCCGGCCCGAGACGGGCCGCCCGCCCGTCGTCTCCTTGCGGCCGACGCCGGCAGGCCCGCGCGCGGGCCGGGTCCCCGCCTCCCCGGCCGCGCTCCGGACGATCCCGCAGAGGTCTCGCTCCGCTCCCCGATCCCGCCTGCCCGATCCGGCCCCGCCGCCGGCGCACCGTCCGGTGCCCTGGACGCACGGCCCGCCCTCGCCCCGCCTCCCCCGCGCCGCAGCCGGCCGCGGGTCCGTGCTCGACGCACCGGCGCACAGGCCGCCGACCTGGGCGAACGCATCTCGAAGAAATTCCTGGAGAAAAATCCGGCCGTCATGTCGATCGGGCGGCCCGCCGTTCGACGCGTCAGCGAGAGGCCGGTGGAACGGACCCGCCGGCACCGCCGTGACAAGGAGACAGACGATGCGATTCCTGATGATGACGACCGACGACGGCTCGCCCCAGGAGCCGCCCAGCGAGCGGCTGGAGGCCGAGATGGGCGCGTTCATCGCCGAGATGAGCAAGGCCGGCGTGCTGCTGGCCACCGGCGGGCTGGAGCCCGGCGGCACCTACATCACCGCCAAGGACGGCAAGATCACCGTGACCGACGGCCCCTTCAGCGAGTCCAAGGAGACGGTGGTCGGCTTCGCGCTGGTCGAGGTCCGCAGCCGGGAGGAGGCCATCGAGCTGTCCAAGCGGTTCTGGCAGATCGTCGGCGACGGCCGCGGCGTCATCAAGCAGGTCTTCGGCCCGGAGGACCTCCCCGGTCAGTGACCCCTCCTCGTCCCGCGGAGGGTGAGGGGCACCGTGCCGTCCGCCGCGTCCTCCCCGGAGGGCGCGGCGGACGATCGGTTGCCCGACCGTCCCCGACGATGCTGTGATCGGATCCGTGACGCAGCCGGAGCGGGAGCCGTCCAGCGTTCACCGCACCATCGACGCGGTCTGGCGGCTGGAGTCGCCGCGGATCATCGCGGCCGTGGCGCGGCTGGTCAACGATCTCGGGCTGGCCGAGGAGCTGGCGCAGGACGCGCTGGTCGCCGCGCTGGAGCAGTGGCCCGGCTCCGGGGTGCCCGACAACCCCGGAGCCTGGCTGATGGTCGTCGCCAAGCGCCGGGCCGTCGACCTGATCCGCCGAGAGCGGCGGCTGGAACGCAAGATCGCCGAACTCGGCCATGAGCTGGAGACCGAGGGCGACGACGCCGACCTGGAGACCGCCCTGGATCCGGAGCGGATCGAAGACGACCTGCTGAGGCTGGTGTTCACCGCCTGCCATCCGGTGCTGTCCACCCCGGCCCGGGTCGCGCTGACCCTGCGGACGCTCGGCGGGCTGACCACCGACGAGATCGCACGGGCCTTCCTGACGTCCGAGTCGACCGTCGCGCAGCGGATCGTCCGGGCCAAGCGGACCCTGGCGCAGGCGGGGGTGCCGTTCGAGGTGCCCGCCGGCCCGGAGCGCGCCGCCCGGCTGGCGTCCGTGCTGGAGGTCATCTACCTGATCTTCAACGAGGGCTACGCCGCCACGGCCGGGGACGAGTGGATCCGCGCCGACCTGTGCCGGGAGGCCCTGCGGCTGGGCCGGGTGCTGGCCGAACTGGCGCCCGAGGAGGCGGAGGTGCACGGTCTGGTGGCGCTGATGGAGATCCAGGCCTCCCGCATGCGCGCCCGGACCGGCCCGTCCGGTGAGCCCGTCCCGCTGCTGGAGCAGGACCGCGGCCGGTGGGACCGGCTGCTGATCCACCGCGGCTTCGCCTCGCTGCTGCGCGCCCGGGCCCTCGGCGGCCCGCCCGGCCCCTACGTCCTGCAGGCCGCCATCGCCGCCTGCCACGCTCAGGCCGCCACCGCCGAGGACACCGACTGGGTGCAGATCGTCGGCCTGTACGAACTGCTGGCCCGCACCGCCCCGTCCCCGGTCGTGGAGTTGAACCGGGCGGTCGCCGTGGGCATGGCCTTCGGTCCCGAACGCGGACTGGCGATCGTCGACGCCCTGGTCGATGAGCCGTCCCTGAAGAACTACCACCTGCTGCCGAGCGTGCGGGGCGACCTGCTGGCCCGGCTGGGCCGCACCGCCGAGGCCGCCGCCGAGTTCACGCGGGCCGCGGCGCTGACCCGCAACGCCCCCGAGCGCCGGCTGCTGCACAGACGGGCCGCCGAGCTGGCCGAACGCCCCGGCTAGGGCTTCCGCGAAAAAATCCGGGCGGGTGTCGATCTGAGCGTCCCCGGGACGACGCATGGACGAAACCGCACTCGACGTCGTCCCGAAAGGACCTCGGACATGACCGCCCAGACCCTCTCCACCGCCCCGGTCCGCTCCGCCCGCCGCCGTGTGCTGTGGGTCCTGCAGATCCTCATCGCCGCCTTCCTGCTCATCGGCTCGGCGATGCCGAAGTTCTTCGGCGAGCAGTACGCCGTGGAGACCTTCGAGGCGATCGGCTGGGGCCAGTGGTTCCGCTACCTCACCGGCGCCGTCGAGGCCGCCGGGGCCGTCGCCCTGGTCATCCCCCGCCTGTCGGGGCCGGCCGCCATCGGGCTGATCGGTCTGATGATCGGCGCCGTCCTCACCCAGATCCTGGTGCTGGTCCCCGCGTTCGCCCTGTTCCCCGCCGCCCTGGCCGTGATCTTCGCCCTGGTCGCCCACGACCGCCGCGCCGAGACCCGCGCCCTGCTGCGCTCTCTGCTGCGCCGCTGACCCGTCCTCCCGCGGGCGGCCCGGGACCGGTCCCGGGCCGCCCCCCGCAGTAGAGGGTTGTTTTTTCCAACTGACAATGTCACAGTGATCGGCATTGAGTTGGATTTTCCTACTTACCTGGAGGGGTCGTGACCCGTCCCGACACCCGTACCGGCGCCGCCCCCGGGGCCGGGCCGCCCGCGGCGCGGCTGGGCCCGGTCTTCACGGTGGTGGCCGCCGGGGTGGCGATGTCCAACCTCGACACCTTCATCGTCAACGTGGCCCTGCCCGAGATCGGCGAGGACCTGTCCGGCTCCTCGCTGTCGGCGCTGTCGTGGGTGCTCAACGCCTACGCCGTGGTCTTCGCCGCGCTGCTGGTGCCGCTGGGCGACCTGGCCGACCGGGCGGGCGCCCGGCGCGCCTACCTGCTGGGGACCGCGATCTTCACCGTGGCCTCGGCGCTGTGCGCGCTGGCGCCGTCGGTGTGGGCGCTGGTCGCCGCCCGGATCGCGCAGGCGGCCGGGGCGGCCATGCTGACGCCCGCCTCACTGGGCCTGCTGCTGGCCGCCGCCCCGCCGGAGCGGCGGACCGCGGCGGTCCGGGGGTGGACGGCCATCAGCGGGCTGGCCGCCGCGCTCGGCCCGGTCGCCGGCGGCCTGCTGTGCCAGGTCGACTGGCGCTGGGCGTTCCTGATCAACCTGCCCGTGGGCGTCGCCGCGGTGGTCGCCGGGCTCCGCGTCCTGCCCCGCACCCCGGCGGCGCGCGATGCGCGGCACCACGATCTGGCGGGCGCGGGCGTTCTGACGATCGCCGTCGCCGCGCTCGCCCTGGGGCTGGTGCGCGGCGAGGAGTGGGGCTGGTCCTCGGCGAAGGTGATCGGCTGCCTGGTCGCGGCGGTCCTGCTGGCCGCGGTGTTCGCGATCCGGTCGGCCCGCCACCCCGATCCCATCGTGCCGCCGGCGCTGCTGCGGGTGCCGGCCTTCGGCTCCGCGACGCTGGCCAACGTGCTGTTCGCGGTGGCCTTCGCCGCGATGCTGCTGTCGGCGGTGCTGTGGTGCCAGGAGATGTGGCGGTGGTCGCCGCTGCGCACCGGGCTGGCGATCGCGCCCGGCCCGTTGATGGTGCCCGCGCTGGCGGTCGGCGCCGGGTCGATCGTGCGGCGGGTGGGTCCGGCCCCGGTCGCCGCCGCCGGCTGCGCCCTGTTCGCGGCCGGGATCGGCTGGTGGGCGGTCGCCCTGCGGCCGGACGGCGGTTATCTGACCGGGCTGCTGCCCGGCATGCTGCTGACCGGCGTCGGCGTCGGCCTCACCCTGCCCACTCTGATCAGCGCCGCGGTCGCCGCGCTGCCGCCGCGAAGCTTCGCCACCGGCTCGGCGGTGGTCACCATGGCCCGCCAGGTCGGCATGGTGCTGGGCGTCGCGATGCTGGTCGCCGCCCTGGGCTCGCCCGAGGGGACGGAGGAGGCGCACGCCGCCTTCGACGGCGGCTGGCTGCTGACCCTGGGGGCGACGGCGGCGGCCGGAGCGGTCGCATCGTTCATCCGGCGCGGACAGGCGGCCTGACGGGGGCGGGGTCGCCCCGGCCGCGCCGACGCGGCCGGGGCGACCTCTTGAGTTGGAGAACCCGACTAATCTGTGGTCATGCCCAAGGACGTCAGTCCTCGTCCGTGCTCCATCGCCGACACCCTGGAGCTGGTCGGCGAGCGCTGGACGTTGCTGGCCGTCCGGGAGCTCTTCCACGGCGTGCACCGGTTCGACGGCATCGTCCGCAACACCGGCGCGCCCCGCGACATCCTCACCAACCGGCTGCGCAAACTGGAGGCGGCCGGCATCCTGCGCCGCGAACGCTACAGCGACCGCCCGCCGCGCTACGAGTACCACCTCACCTCCGCCGGCCGCGAGCTCGGCGACGTGCTGCTCGCCCTGATGAAGTGGGGCGACCGGCACCTCAACCCCGACGACCCGCCGGTGCGCTGGCAGCACTCCTGCGGCCGCGTCCTCGACCCGGTCGTCACCTGCGCGCACTGCGGACGGCCCGCCCGGCAGGGCGCCCACTCCCCCAGCGGCCGGGGAGCCCGCACCGACCGGTGAGCCCTCTCCGACCTCCCCGGCCGTGACGACGACGGGGCGACACCCGGCCGCGACGGGCGGAACGGGCCGCCTGCGCACGGTCCGCGACGACGACGCCCACTGCGACCGCGGCCCGATCCGACGCGCCGCCGGAAAACCGGCCCTGACCATCGCCGTCGGGGACACCGCCCGTCACGAGCCGGCGTTGACGAGCACGCCCTTACACAAAAGCCCACATCATTCAAGGGCACATTTTCTGTGACATAACACACCTCTATCTACAGATCGCACTATGGACGACAAAAGGGGCAAAGGGTAGTTTCCGGGCCAGGTTTCCCTCCAGAAAGAGGTGACCATGGCATCGACTCCCCGCAGGCGCGCCCTCCTCGCCCTGAGCGCCGCCGCCCTGGCCGCTCCGCTGCTGGCCCAGGCCCCCGCCCACGCCCGACCCGTCGCCGCCCCCGACCCCGTCGCCCGCGCCCAGGCCACCAGCGCCGCCCTCGAGCAGAAGGTGAGGGCGTTCTGGACGCGCGAGCGGATGCTCTCGGCCACCCCGATGGAACGGCTGCTGAACCCCACGTCCGCCCAGCGCCGCACGCTCAGCCGGGCCCAGGGACCCGGCCTGGTCGCCCCGCTGGCGTTCCCGTACGGCGGCGGCACCTGGACCGGCGGCGGCCAGGTGGTCCGCACCACCGGGCGGGTGTTCTTCACCTACCAGGGCCGCACCGCCTCCTGCTCGGGCAGCGCGGTGATCAGCCAGAACAGAAGCACCGTCATCACCGCGGGCCACTGCGTCAAGCTGGACGGGGCCTGGCACACCAACTGGGTGTTCGTGCCGGGCTACGACAACGGCAACGCCCCCTACGGCACGTGGACCGCCCGGCAGACGCTGGCCACCGCGCAGTGGGCGGCCTCGGAGAACATCACCTACGACGTGGGCGCCGCCGTGCTCAACCCGCTGAACGGCCAGTACCTCACCGATGTCGTGGGCGGCCAGGCGATCGGGTTCAACCAGTCGCGGACGCAGCCGATGTACGCGTTCGGCTACCCGGCCGCGGCCCCCTACGACGGCTCCACGCTGACCTACTGCAGCGGCACGACCTCCTCCAGCCTGCTGTACGGGTCGATCGGCCTGGTGTGCGACATGACCGGCGGCTCCAGCGGCGGCCCGTGGTTCAGCGGCTTCGACGAGTCCACCGGCACCGGCACGCTCAACTCGGTCAACAGCTACCGGCTGAACTTCCCGCTGCTCGACCGCTACATGTACGGCCCCTACTTCGGTTCCGAGGCCCAGGCCCTCTACCAGCAGGCGCAAACCGCCTGATCCTCGCCACCCCCAGGGACCGGCGCGGTGTGCGCCGGTCCCTTGTTCTCACCGGCCGGAGGCGGCCGAGGCCGCATGCGAGGCCGGCGAGATCAGCCCCGCCGAGCCGCCGCCAGCAGAGCGACCAGCCCGGCACGCGTCACACGAAGAACGGGCCCCTCAGGATCCTTCGAATCACGAACACCGACGACCCCACCGAGATCGGCCAGCTCGACGCAGTCGTCACCGCCGCCGCTGGAGTAGCTGGACTTGCGCCACTGCGAGCGGGGAGCCTTGCTCATTCACATCTCCTTCGCGATGGTGCGGATGAGACCCGCCGAGTCCTTCTCATCGAGGGCGGCATCGGCGACCCGTTCAAACATCACCGTACAAGCTCGCACCTCGGTGACGTTCTCTTCATATCTCCCACCTGCGACCGTTTCCATGTAGGCGACAGACAAGTCGACCAACGAGTCGAACTCGAACAGCACGAGACCACCGGTCCCGATCGACGGATAGTGACCCCGTTCGATCGGCACGACCCTCAACGAGATGTTCGGACGTTCGACGGCAGCCAACAAGGTGCGCAACTGCGCACGCATCACGTCACGGCCGCCGACAGGGCGGCGAAGCACTTCTTCGGCGAGCACGCACTCCAGCCGGGGCGGATTCTCGCGGGCGAGCATCGTACGACGGGTCATACGAGCCTGGACCCGCCGATCGATCTCTTCAGTCGGCAGGTCGGGAAAGTGCCCGCGGATGAGCGTCCGAGCGTAGTCCTCCGTCTGGAGCAGCCCGGGCACAAGCTGAGGCTGCCATGTACGAATGCGGGAAGCGGCGTACTCCAGCTCGGCGTAGGAGCCGGCCAGCACGTCCGAGAAGGAGGTCCACCAGCCTCGCTGCCGAACGTCACGGGCGAGCTTCAGCAACGCCAGCCGTAGCGGCTCCGCCGGACCGTAGGCGTCGAGGATGCGCTCGACATCACTGACGGAGGGAAGCTGGCTGGCCGTCTCGATCTTGACCAGTTTGGGACGTGACCAGCCGAGCAGCCCGGCCGCCTGCTCGGGGTTGAGGCCAGCCGCCTCGCGCAGCCTGCGCAGCTCACTGGCGAGCTTACGTTGCCGGGCGGTTGGTCCTTGCTTCGTCATGCCGGGATGCTCCCATGCATCGCCTCAACCAAAGGTAACCATTCCGCTACAGAAACCATACCTGTTTCGAACTAGTTCTTGCGCAGCGGAACTAGTTCCGACATGGTGAAGGGCAGACGCACCGATCCTCCTGCCCCGAGGACCGTTCATGGTGCGCCTGCCCCTACACAGCAACCGGTCCCGGCGGCGTTGGCGCGCCGTGAGTCCGGGACCCGAGCCAGAACGGAGGTCTGGCTTGTCCAGCATCGTAATGCCACCCGCGTGGCCGCTCCCCCGAACCGCTGAGCCCGAGCAGATCGAGTTCCAGCTCGACTGGCTGCGCACCGAGTATCCGCACGCGGGCTGCTGGTACGCCGAAAAGTGCGGCACCTGGATGGCGGCTCCCGCCGGCGCGACCCGGCTCATCGAGGCCTCCACCGCCGTGGCGCTGGCCGCCCGGCTGGCCGAGCACTATCACCGCTGCTCCGAGCGCCCGCAGTCCTCCGCCGTTCCCCGCCCGGCACGACGCAGCACCTTGATCCGCGCCGGTGAGCTCAGCATGTCCGTGCCGCAAGGATCGACGCTCCACGGGGACAGAAGGAAAGCGCCGGGGCGACACATCCTGAACGGACACGGGAACGCGGCACGGCTGACACAGGCCCCGGCGTCCGGCACCGTCTCGCCCGACGTTCCGCTCTCCGCCCCACCGCCGGAACCGGCCACGAGCGCACGGCGATCCCGTGATCGACGCACCGTCCTGGGAGCGTTCTGGAGCGGGATGCGGCATCGGCTGGGGCTCGCCGTGGGAGCCGCCGCATGATGGCCACGGACGACGAACGTCACCGCGCTCTTCACACGCTCGCCGCCGCTCTTCGCGGACAGGGCTATCACGTCACCGTCCACCGGTGGCATCTGGTCGCCGAGAGCTCCGAGGGCCGCAGCGCCGAGGTCTGGGTGCAGGGACGTCCTTGCGACAACGGGCGGTTGTGGTTCACCGGTCCCGGCGGCATGCCCCTCTGCGAAGCCGAGCAGACGGCGAACGCCGTGGCGGCGGTCAAGGGCGCACTGTGCCGGGAGTAGACGGCCGCATCCGGCGCAGGGCTCCGCGGGCATGCGAAACGGCCCCCGCCGTTGTGCGGCGGGGGCCGTCATCGACCCGTCCGCGGGAGACGGACGCCAACGGCGGACTCTGGGGAGACGGTGGTCCCAGGGTCCGCAGACCGGCCGGAGGGCCGTCGGCGTCGCCGCGGCCCTCCGGCCGCCCTCTGCAAGAGGGGGTCTTGGGGACCGGTCAGAAGGCCGCTTCGGGCAGCTCCATGAGGTCCAGGGTGGTGCTCTCGGCGGCCGCGCGGTCGGCGGCGAGGCGCGGCAGCACGTTGGCGCAGAAGAACTGGGCCGCGGCGACCTTGCCGGTGTAGAAGTCGCGGTCGGCGTCGGAGACCTCGCCGGCCAGCTTGGTCAGGGCGACCTCGGCCTGGCGGCACAGCAGCCAGCCGACCACCAGGTCGCCGAGGGCCAGCAGCAGGCGGGTGGTGTTGAGTCCGACCTTGTAGATCTCCTTGGGGTTCTCCATCGAGGAGAGCGCCCACCCGACCATGGTGTTGACGATGGCCTCGACGTTCTCCAGGGCCTGGCCGAGCAGCGCCCGCTCGTTCTTGAGCCGGCCGTTGCCCGCCTCGGCGGCCACGAACTCCTTGATCTCGCCGGCGAGGTGCTTGAGGGCCTCGCCGTTGTCCCGCAGGATCTTGCGGAAGAACAGGTCCTGGCCCTGGATGGCGGTGGTGCCCTCGTAGAGGGTGTCGATCTTGGAGTCCCGGACGTACTGCTCGATCGGGTAGTCCTGCAGGAAGCCCGAGCCGCCGAGGGTCTGCAGGGACTCCGAGCCCAGCAGCGCGTAGGCCCGCTCGGAGCCGAAGCCCTTGACGATCGGCAGCAGCAGGTCGTTCATCTTGTCGGCCAGCTTGTCCTCGCGGCCCTCGAACTGCGCGATCCGCACCTGGTCCTGGAAGGTGGCGGTGTAGAGGACCAGCGCCCGCATGCCCTCGGCGTAGGCCTTCTGGGTCATCAGGCTGCGCCGGACGTCGGGGTGGTGGGTGATGGTGACCCGCGGCGCCGTCTTGTCGGTCATCTGGGTCATGTCGGCGCCCTGCACCCGCTGCTTGGCGTACTCCAGCGCGTTGAGGTAGCCGGTGGAGAGGGTGGCGATGGCCTTGGTGCCGACCATCATGCGGGCGTACTCGATGATGAGGAACATCTGCTTGATGCCCTCGTGCACGTCGCCGACCAGGTAGCCGATCGCCGGGTGCTTCTCGCCGAAGGTGAGCTCGCAGGTCGTGGAGACCTTGATGCCCATCTTCTTCTCGAGGTTGGTGACGTAGACGCCGTTGCGCTCGCCCAGCTCGCCGGTCTCCAGGTCGACCAGGTACTTGGGCACCAGGAACATCGACAGGCCCTTGGTCCCGGGGCCGGCGCCCTCGGGGCGCGCCAGCACCAGGTGGAAGATGTTCTCGGACATGTCGTGCTCGGCCGAGGTGATGAAGCGCTTGACGCCCTCGATGTGCCAGGTGCCGTCCGGCTGCTGGATCGCCTTGGTGCGGCCGGCGCCCACGTCGGAGCCGGCGTCCGGCTCGGTCAGCACCATGGTGGCGCCCCACTTGCGCTCCAGCGCCAGCTCGGCGAAGCGCTTCTGCTCGGGGGTGCCGATCTGCCACAGGATGTGGGCGAAGCCGGGGCCGGAGGAGAACATGTAGATCGGCGGGTTGGCGCCCAGGATCTCCTCGGCCACCGCCCAGACGAGGGACCGCGGGGCACCGGTGCCGCCCAGCTCGGGGGGCAGGTCCAGGCGGTACCACTCGGCGTCCATGTACGCCTGGTAGCTCTTCTTGAAGCCCTCCGGCATGGTGACCGCGCCGGTCTCCGGGTCGAACGTGGGCGGGTTGCGGTCGCCCTCTTCGAAGGAGTCAGCGATCACGCCGGTCGCCAGCCGGTCGACCTCCTCCAGGATGCTGCGGACGGTCTCCTCGTCCAGGTCCGCGTACGGCCCCTTGCCGAGCAGCTCCTGACGGTTGAACACCTCGAAGAGGTTGAACTCCAAGTCACGGAGGTTGCTCTTGTAGTGCCCCATGGATACCTCGCCAGGTCCGGTGTGTGGGCCGGCGGCCGGCCAACTACCAGTCAGTAACTGACCTCATGCTACCCGCTGGTAACCAGGACACAAGCCACCAATCGAACCCGGTTCAGCGCAGGTCGCCTCACCTGCAAGGAAGCGAAAAGTCCTGTTTCGGGGAGTGTGCGGGGATCGCGGGTCAGTCCCGCGGCGGCAACAAGGTGCCCAGCGGACCCAGATCGAGATTGAGGTCACTCGGAGACAGGCCGAACCGCTCGCACAGCTCCTCCATGGCCTCCTCCAGCCGCATCAGGGTCGTGCCGATCGCCTCGACCTGCTCGTCGGTCAGATCGCCCCGCTCGAACCGGCGGATGCACTGCCGCTCCACCAGCTGGCGGACCAGCTCGACCACGGTGAGCACCAGCCGGGTCAGATCACGCTGGACGTTCTCCGGATCGGTCTCGATGCGCCGGCCCCCGACCCGCGGCGCATCCCGCTCCGCCGGAGCGGCGCGGCCCACCCGCACGCCGTCCCGGCACCGGACGTCGTCGTCGCGCGGCGGCTCAGGCACGGCCGATCGGCTCCCCGTCCTCGCCCACCGAGGCGATCAGCACCCGCAGCGAGATCCGCACCAGATCGACGTCGGCGATGGACAGCGTCAGATCCCCCTGCACCACGACCCCGCCGGCCAGCAGCCGGTCCAGCAGATCGACCAGCGTCGCCCGCTCGGCGGTCATCCGCCCCCCGACCGGCGGGTCGTCGTCGTAGGCGTATCCGGCCGGCGGCGCCGACCGCCCCGGCGCGTACTCCGACGAGTACCCCGATGAGGGGTTCGATGAGCAGTCCGCGGAGCGTTCGACGTGCGCCGCGGCGCGTTCGACCGTCATGGTCCCCACATCCGTCGTGGCGGGTCGCGGAGCGCCGCCCCGCCGTTCATCGCTCGCCCGGCCGTCACCACGGCCCCTCCGCATCCGGTCCGCCGGACTCCACGGCGGTGAAGGAGTAGGGGGCCCAGGGGCCGGTGAGCTCGACCTCGATCCGCGGGGCGGTCAAGGCTCCGGCGGCGGCGGCGAACTCCCCGCCCCTCTCCTCGTCGACCAGATAGGCGGCGTTGAGCACCATCCACTCGCTGCGGCCGGACAGCTGGGGATCCTGGGGTCGGTGCATCCGCCGGGCCACCGCGAGGGCCGACAGCGTCCGGTCGACGTGCTCGGCGTGCGCCGCCGCCCGCCGCCAGGCCTCCTCACGGGTGCGCAGCCCGGTGCGGCGGCGTTCCAGATAGGCCGCCCCGGAGCGGCCGCCCGCCGCGGTCGTCGCGGGCCGGGAACGGGCGGGAGCCGCGGCGGCCTGCGGATCGGCGTAGACCTTGACCCCCCACTCCTGCCGCCCGGTCACCATGTCGAGCGTCTCGGCGAACGCCGCACCGCCCCGTTCCAGCAGGTCGTGCACCTGCGCATCGCCCCGGTAGACGGTCACCAGCCGCACCGGCGCGGTGGTGGCGCGCCGGGCCACGGCGTCGACCACGCGGTGATGGGCGCGGGCGGCGGCCTCCAGCCAGCCCAGGTCCTCCAGGTTGCGCCGCAGCGTCTCCTCGCCGAACTCCGCCAGCGGCACCGTGCCGACGACGCCGACCAGGCCCTCATGCGTCACCGTCCGCACGGGCTCCCCGGCGACCCCGGTCAGGCCCTCCGTCAGGCCCTCCGCCGAGCCCTCCCCGGGGCCCTTGGCGATGGCGTACAGGTAGGTGCCGGTCTCAGTCACGGTCCCTCCGATCGGCCCGGCGCCCGGGGGCCGGCTCCCCTTCCTGCTCCCCCTCCGGCTCCTGTCGCGGGGCCCGGAGCTCCCGCCGGGACGGTTCCCCCTCCTCCAGGGCCTCCAGCCGGGTGCGCAGCCGCCGGTTCTCCTCCTCCAGCTCGCGCTGCCGTCCGCTCAGCCAGGGGTCGTGCTCCCACCAGTCGATCCCCAGCTCCTTGGCCGTCTCCACGGACACGATCAGCAGCCGCAGCTTGATGGTCAGCAGCTCGATGTCGAGCAGGTTCACCCGGATGTCGCCCGCGATGACGATGCCCTTGTCGAGCACCCGCTCCAGGATGTCGCCGAGATTGGCGGGCTGGCGGTCGGCGCGGCCGCCGCCGTAGGAGGAGACGATGGACCCTTGCTGCGGCGGTCGGCCCGGCATCATCGCTCCTCCCCTGAGGGACCCCTGCCGCGCCGGTAGCGCTGCGTCCTGCGATACGCCACCAGCGCGCCGTCGGTGTCCAGCTCGATCTCATAGATCGCCAGCACGTCGGAGGAGGACGGGACATGGCGGTCCTCCAGCGTCTCCACCTCGACGACCCAGCCGTCCTCGACCGGCTCCACCGAGACGACCCCCTCAGGGGTCTTGGCGATGACGTCGGCGACCTGCCGCACGGCGGCCTTGGCGGCCTCCACCACCGACAGGTCCGCGTTCCGCGCCGCCTCCTCGTGCTCTTCGCGCCCGCCGGTGCGGGCCTCCTCGGTGCGCACATCTCCCCCGATCAGTGCGTTCGCGGTGTCAGCGAGGCGAGGCGGGCGGCTCGCCGAGCGCCTCGGCGAGGATCTCCTGCATCGCCCGTTCCTCCTCCTCGGCGGAGATCCGGCCGGCCGCACGGGCCTGCTCCAGCTCCTCCAGCCGGGCGCGGATCGCCGACGGATGGCCGGTCTCCCGTTCGGCCTCCTCCTGCAGGATCTCTGCGATCTTGAGCACTCCCTGGAGGGGCAGGAACGGCAGCCTCCAGGGCAGCGACAGCAGGTTCATCCGCTTCCCCTCCTCATCCCGGCGTCACGACGAAGTCCCAGGGCGCGAGCGGGCCCAGCAGCCGCAGCTCGACGCGATCCGCCCAGGCGCGGACGGCCGTCGCCGCCGCCTCCTCCAGCTCCGGACGCCGCGCGTCCTCCACCAGGAGGGCGACGTGCACGGCGTCCAGATGGTGAGTGGGATCCCGCACCGCGCTCGCGACGCAGCAGGGGGACAGCTCCCGGACCAGCCGCTCGGTGACGGCCCGCCGCCGGGCCTCGATCTCCCGGTGGATCAGCTCGCCGAGCCGCACCCGGTCCCGGTGGGTCTCCGTCTCCGGCCGGCCGTGGATCCGCTCGCGCAGCCGGGCCGCCTCGGCGTTCTCCCGGACCACCTCGCCCAGCACCGTGCGCTCGTCGAAGCGGCCCTTGAGCACGTACTCCACCCGGCCCTCCAGGTTCGCCAACGCCTCGGCGAACCCCTGCCGGTTGGGCGCCAGCAGATCCTCTGCCACCGCCTGCGCGGTCGTCATGACCGCGCCGAACCGCAACGGCAGCACGGGCGCGTCGACGGCGGCGTCGTCCAGCAGCCGCTGGTGGGCCAGCAGATCGTCGGGGCGGCCGAGCCGGGTGCCCGGGTCGATCTCGCTGACCAGGGCGGCGACGTCGCCGTGCCGGACGACCTGCACCCGGCGGCCGTCCACGCCGCGCACGTCGGCGGCGGTCTCCACGTCCGCGGGAACGATGCCGTACACGTACCAGGCGGAGTCCGTCCGGCCCGTCTCCCGCTGATCGGTCGTCATCTCAGTCCTTCCGGGGCCGGTCCGGTGCGGGGCGGCGCCCGCGGCGGGGAACGGCCTCGGCCTCCTCGCGGGGGCCCGCCTCGTGGGCCGCGTCGGGAACGGATCCGGCCTTCTCGCCGGAGGCGGCCTCGTCGTCGGCCTCGGCGTCGACCGGGGCAGCCTGCAGGGCCCGCCGGTCGGAGTCCTCCGCCTCGCCCGAGCGTTCGCCGGGCAGCGGTCCGCCCACCAGGTCGCCCACGCCGGGTTTCTCGTGCTCGGTGAGGTCCAGCCGGTCGGTCGCCTCCGCGAACTGCAGATAGGTCTCCACGCTCGCCACGACGACGCGGGCGTCCACCGTCAGCAGCTGGATGCCGAGCAGGGAGACGCTGACATAGGCGTCGATCACCAGGCCCTTGTCGAGGATGGTGTCGATGACGTCGGCGAGCCCGCCGGCGGACGACCCGCCGCCTCCGCCCGCGGGTTGGACGGCCGTGGTCATTGCTCGGTCCTTCTTCCTCGGCGGGTGCGCCGCTCATCGGAGGACGCGGCCGGCTGCGCGCCGCGCCGGACGACCGGACGCCGCGCCCTGCGGGGCTTCGGCTCGGGCTCCTCGCGGGCGGGGCGGGAGGGACGCTCCGCGGGCTCGCCCTCCTCCGGCTCGGGCCCCTCGGGGGCCGTCTCGCCGGCGGCTTCGGGCTCGCCGGTCTCCTCGACCGGTTCGGGCCCGTCTTCACCGTCCTCCTCGTCGGCCTCCTCGTCGACGGCCTCCGGTTCGCCTTCGTCGGCCTCCTCGTCGACGGGCTCGGACGCGCCTTCGCCGGTCTCCTCTTCGGCGACCCCGGCCTCCCCGTCGACGTCCGAAGGCCGGTGTTCTTCGGCCTCCTCCTCGACGGCCTCGGGCTCCTCCCGGTCTTCTGCGCGGCCTTCCTCACGCAGCGCGGTCTCGTGATCCTTGACCACCTCGCCGTCGCGGATCTCGCCCCGCCAGCCCTCGGTCTCCTCCGGGTGCAGGAGCGTCCTGGTCATCACATGCCGCTGGAAGTGCTTGAGCTCCAGCCTCGCCCGTCGGCCCTGGGCCCGCCACAGATTGCCGGTGCGCTCGAAGAAGCCCTGCGGGTGGTACTCCAGCACCACGACGATGCGGGTCAGCTCGGGGCCCAGCTCGTGGAAGGTCACCGCGCCGTCGACATAGCCCTTGGGACCTTTGGAGCGCCAGACGATGTGCCGGTCGGGGATCTGCTCGACGATCGTGGACTCCCACTCTCGATGGGACCAGAAGACCTGCGCCTTCCAGGTGAGCCGCTCGTCGTCGCCCTGCTCGACGCTCTCGACCTTCTTGGTGAAGTTCGGCCACTGCTGGAACGAGGTCCACTGGTCGTAGGCCAGCCGGACCGGGACGCCGACGTCGACGGTCTCGACGATGTTGGTGACCTTGAGCTTGCCGCCCTTGCCCTTGCCGCGTCCGGTCACCGCCTTGAGCGCGCCGCCGACCGCGCCCTGCACCGCGCCGCCGAGCGCGCCCTTGACCACGCCGCCGTCGTCCTCGGCGCGGTCGTCGCCCGTGGCGCCGCCGGCCACGGTGCTTTTCAGCGTGCCGCCGAGCGCGCCCAGCCCGGAGCCGAGCAGCGACCGCATCCGGGAGCCCTTCCCGTCACCGGTCTTGCCCCCGGCTCCGGTCAGGGCGGCCAGCAGTCCCGGCCCGCCGCCCTTCGCGGCGTAGTCGGTCAGCCGGTCCGTCGCGTCGTCGATCTTGCCGATCACCGAGTCCAACGCCCGCGTCCCCAGCGCGCCGACCAGATCCTGCAGTTCCGTCACCAGCCGGTCGGTGGGCAGCTCGTCGGCGAATCGACCGACCGGCGTCTTGCGGGCGGTCCGCTGTGCGGACTCGGTGCCCTGCTGCGCGGAGTCGGCGGCCCGTCGCGCGGAGCCGGTGAGGGTCTTGTGCGTCATTCCGCTCGCCTCCGTGTCCGGCTGCCTGCGACGCGCCCGGCCAGACCGCCGGTCCGGCGTCCCCGGACCGGCCGATCGGTCACCAGCTCCGCCGCGTCCTCGGCGGCGTCCTCGACCGTGCCGCGACGCCGGCGCAACGGGCGGGTCCCGGCGTCGCGGGCCGCCGAAGCCTCCTCCGCGGGCCCCTCCTCGCGGTCCCGCTCCTTCGCGGCGTCCCGCCGGTCCCCGCGGGCCCGCCGCGGTCCCTCCGCGCGGGGCTCCTCGTCGCGGGGCTCTTCATCGGGGGGCCCGTCCGCGCCCTCCTCGGGTTCGGTCTCGGCGAGCAGCAGGTCGGTCCGCTCGTGCAGGCGGTCGTTCAGGTCCTCGAGCCGGCTGCTGAGCGCGGCCATGGCGGCGGCGCGGCCGGCCTCGGTCAGCCGGCCCCAGGCGGTCTGGGCGAGCTCCTTGGTCTCCGGCGAGGATCCCAGCATCCGGGCGCCCTGGGCGGTCAGCTCCTTGGCGTTCCCGGGCAGTTTGCGGGACGCCCCGACGCCGGCGAGGGCCAACGCCCAGCGCAGCTTGCGGGTCCGCCCCAGGAGGTAGCCGGCGCCCACGGCGATGATCAACTGTGCCTTGTTCACGATCCCCCCTCGCGGCGCGGACGCACGGTGCGGATCGATCGCCGTCCTCCACGGCGTTCAAGGTCACAGAGGATGCGCGGGGGATCCGGATGTGTCCGTGTCGATACCCTTACGGACCAATATGTCCGTGATATCCACAAGCAGGGGCGCTCTACCCGAATCGCCGGTCAGGAAACCGTCGTCCCAGGCCAAAAGAGGGACAAGCGGCGACGACCGGCCGCCAGCGAGGGAGGCCGGTCCCCGCCGGCGGCCCGCCCACGGACCGCTCACCGGCGACCGGGCCGGACCGGCGCTCCCGGGCGCGCCGGCGCATCCGTGACGCTCTCGTCACCGCCCGTCTCTTTCGAGAGCGCACCCGGTGCGCCACGATGTGGACTTCCAGCGGGTGAGCCGCGAGACCCGCGGGAACGCGCGGATCGTCCCGTGCGCCTAACAGACGTACGACTTCGAGCGGCGACCGAGCACGGGAGGTCGGCGCAACGACCTCAGGAGGGTGATCACGTGGTCTTCAAAAAGCTGTTGAAGGCGCTGGGCGTCGGAGGACCGTCCGTCGAGACCGTGCTGCACAACCCCAACACCCGGCCCGGTGAGACCATCACCGGCGAGGTGCACATCATGGGGGGCGAGCACGACTCCGACATCAAGTACCTGTCGGTCGCGCTCAAGAGCCGTGTCGAGGTCGAGTCCGGCGACAGCGAGTACACGACCGACATGGAGTACGCCAAGGTCCGGCTCACCGAGAACTTCATGCTGCCGAAGGGCGCCCGGCACACCCTGCCCTTCAGCATGCAGATCCCCTGGGAGGCGCCGCTCACCCACATGTACGGCCACCCGCTGCACGGCACCACCGTCGGCGTGGCCACCGAGCTGGAGGTCGCCCGTGCGGTCGACGCCACCGACCTCGACCCGATCGCGGTGCACCCGCTGCCCGCGCAGGAGCGCATCCTGGCGGCGTTCGGCAACATCGGCTTCCAGTTCCGCAGCGCCGACTGCGAGCGCGGCCGGATCTGGGGCGTGAACCAGCAGCTGCCCTTCTACCAGGAGATCGAGTTCTACCCGCCGCCGCGGTACATCAACGGCATCAAGGAGCTGGAGGTCACCTTCGTCGCCGGCCCCAGCTCCATGGAGGTGGTGCTGGAGCTGTCCAAGCGCCGCGGTCTGCTGACCGAGGGCCACGACGCGTTCGCCAGCTTCACCGTGGACTACGCCACCTGCGCGAACGTCGACTGGGAGCAGCAGATCACCCAGTACCTGGACCAGGCCGCACGCCGCAGGGGCCTGTTCTTCTGAGCCTCGCCTTTCGAGCCCTTTCGTTCCGTCGACGCCGCCGCGGACATCCCCGAGAGGTCGCGGCGGCGTCGCGCGTTCCGGTGTCGGTCCGATGCCGGGCGTTCCGGTGCGATGCGCCCGGCATCGGGCTCGCGGCCGGGCGTCCGTCCGCCCTCGGAGCCGGTCATCGGGGCCGGCCGCCCCGGGGCGCGGGCGCCCGCGCCGGAATCGGCCCGTCGGGGCCCGCCCGATGCCGGATGATCGGCGACAATGGCGGACATGGGGACGTACCTGATCACCGGGGCGACGGGCGGCATCGGTGCGGCGCTGGCGGAGATGCTGGCCGACCAGGGACACGATCTGGTGCTGGTGGGGCGCTCGCCGGAGCGGCTGGCCGAGGTCGCCTCGGCGCTGCGCAGCGGCGCGCACGCCCGCACCCAGGTCCTCGTCCGCGGCGACGCCGGCGCCCCGCAGCCGGTGGCCGGGCAGCGCGGCACCGTGCAGACCGTGGTGCTGGACCTGTCCGAGCCGCGCCGGCTGGAGGCCGCGCTGGCCGCCGCCCGTCTGCCCGACCGGCTGGACGGGGTCGTGCACAGCGCGGGCGTGGTCGATCTGGGGACGGTCGCCGAGCTCACCGCCGACCAGTGGATCGAGCAGCTCATGGTCAACCTGGTGTCCGCCGCCGAGCTGACCCGGCTGCTGCTGCCCGCACTGCGCGCCGCCGAGGGGCATGTGGTCTTCGTCAACTCCGGCTCCGGGTTGCGCGCCAACCCCGGCTGGTCCGCGTACGCGGCCGCCAAGCACGGTCTGCGGGCGCTGGCGGACTCGCTGCGCGCCGAGGAGCCCGCACTGCGGGTGACCAGCGTCTACCCGGGCCGCACCGCCACCGAGATGCAGCGCAAGGTGCGGACCCAGGAGGGCCGCCCCTACGACCCGGACGAGTTCGCCGATCCCGCCACGGTGGCGCGGGTGATCGTGGGGGCGCTGCAGACGCCGCGCGACGCCGCCGTCACGGACGTGTCGGTGCGTCCCGCCCGGCGCGGCTCCTGATCGCGGCCCCCGAGGCTCCTAGTACAGCTCCGGGCGGCGGCGCAGCACGAAGGAGGCGTACACCCCGCCGATCAGCCCGAACAGGTGGCCCTGCCAGGAGATCATGGTGTCGGTCGGGATGATCCCGTAGATCAGCCCGCCGTAGACCAGCACGACGCCCAGCGCGATCACCAGGTCCAGCAGGCTGCGCTCGAACACCCCGCGGCCCAGCAGATAGCCGAAGAACCCGAAGATCAGGATGCTGCTGCCCAGGGTGTCCACGGTCGGGGACCCGGTGAACCACACCCCCAGCCCGCCGACCACGATGATGATCAGGCTGGCCAGCAGGAACCGCCCGATCCCGCGCGCCGCCGCGAGGAACCCCAGCACCAGGAACGGCATGGTGTTGGCCAGCAGATGCTCGAATCCTCCGTGCAGGAACGGCGCGGTGAAGATCTCCGGCAGCTCGTAGGGGTCCCAGGCGCGAATGCCGTACTGGTCCAGCGCCCCGCCCAGCGCGTAGTCGAAAACCTCCAGCACCCACATTCCCGCGGTCACCGCGCCGATCAGCAGGGCCGCCGAGACCGCCCTGGTCGCGTGCGTCATCAGCCCTTCCGACCGACCCCGTCGCTGCGGAACCACGGGATAACCCATCTCGCCGCCTCCGTCAGACCTCCCTGGGCAATGGCGTCGCCATGACAACGCCGCACCACCGCAAATGGTGCCCGACATATCCGATCTCACACCGTATGCCCATGTCTGCGGGAATGGCCTGATGCGGTCATCGTCGGTCGGGCGGTCGCAGCCGAATGGTCGGCCGTCGTATCGGCCCTCCGCCGAGGGGGGCCTTGGGCAGATCGGGCGGGGTGCGCACGGGCGGCAGCGGAGGCAGCTCGATCGTCCCCCGCTCGTCCAGCGCCCTGACCCACTGGGCGGCGTCGGGCCTGAGCCCGCGCGGCCGGGCGGCCTCGGCGAACCTGGCGGCGACCTCCGCCTTCACCCGCTCGGGAAGCCCCGGCACGAACACCGGCTCCTCCCCCGGCCGCAGATCCGGGCTCTTGCACAGCACCCGGGTCACCAGCAGGGCGAGCTTGTAGCGGTCGGTGTCCAGATCGGGGCCGGTCGACGGCTGCTGCGGATCGGTCCAGTCGGGGGTCTGCGGCTGCGGCAGCACCGGCCGCTCGCCCACCCGCCGGATCGCGTCGCAGTCCAGCAGATAGACCGCCGGCGGCGACGGCGACCACAGCAGGTTCCGCATCGACACGTCCCCCACCACCAGCCGATGGGAGTGCAACAGCAGGAACAGCGACGCGGCCCGCCGGGCGATCTCCAGCCGCCCCGGCCCGTCCAGCGGGGTGATGTCCCCCCACAAGGGCTTGGGGTCGTACAGCAGATACTGCAGCTCCCGCAGCGCCGGCCCTTTGGCGCGCCGTCCCCAGAACGGCGCGGGCACCCTGGGCATGAGGAACCCCGTGACCCGGCCGCCGTCCACCACCCGGGCCAGCGGCCAGGCCGCCTGCGCCAGCAGCAGATCCCGCTCATGCGACGGCATCCCCCCGGGGACCCGCACCAGCCGGGCCAGGGCGTCCCCGTTCACCGTCGGGACCAGGTACTCCTTGTAGACGTAGTCCGCCCACGGCCCGCGCAGCTCGTGCACCGCCCCCTGCCCGCCCCGGCCGAGACTGTCCCCCACCTCCAGGTCGCCCAGCCGCAGGTCCGATCCGTCGAGCAGGCTCATCGGCGCCCCCACACGCACACGGCGGTGCGGTCGTCGCCATAGGACCTGGCCCGGAACCCGAGCTGCCAGCCGAACTCCAGCGCCGTCGGCGCCGGTCCGCTCCACCAGCGGGCCAGCCGGTCCTTCACCTCCGCGTTCCGCATGGGCCCGGTGAGCCCGTCGGTGCACAGCACCAAGACGTCGTCGGCGCCGACGGTCTCCACGGCGACCTGAACCCGACCGACGCCGGTGGGCAGCGCGGCGGTGACGAAGTCGGCGATCTCCCCCTCGTCGCGGGCGTCGTCGAACACCTCCCCGAACTCGCCCCGGCGCAGCAGATACGCCGTGCTGTCGCCGACCCGCACCACGAAGCACCGGCGCGGGGTCTGCGGCGAGGACGCACCGGTCAGCTCGACGGCGGCCGCGACCAGGGTGGTCGACAGGTCGGCGGGCCGCAGCCGCTCGCGTTCGGCCCGGTCGGTCATCGCCGCGGCGACCCGCTCGACGATCCGCCGCCCCAGCTCATCGGGGTCGCCCTCGACGAGCACCTCGTCGGCGTGCGCGGCGACCTGATCGCGAAGCAGCCGGCAGGCCCACGCCGCCCCCAGATGCGACAGTGGGCGGCTGCCGACCCCGTCGGCGACGGCCGCCACCAGCAGATCCGGCCGGCCCTCCCGGCGCACCGTCCACAGGCCCAGCGAGTCCTGCCGGGGCTTGCCGGTGTAGCGGTGGTCGTCGCCGCGCAACGAGGCCGCCCGGACCGCCAGCCCTTCGAACTCCGCCAGATCCAGCACGGTGTCCGGCACCGCCTGCTCCACCTGAGGCAGCCCGCGCGCCTCCCCGGCCCGGGGGTGCACCTTTCCGAACGTCACCGGCGCGGGGAAGGGCGTCTCGCTCTCCGGCGCGGGATCGTCCCGGTGCCGGGTGAGCTTGATCCTGGGCCGCTGGGGGCGGGTCCTCCGCCCGGCGGGCGGAGACGCGGCGTCCGTTGCCGGCTCCGCCTGCCGCGCGGACCGCTCGGCCCCGGTCCCGGTGTCGGGCGCGGCGTCGGCCCCGGTGTCCGCCGGGGCGTCGGCCGCGGCGTCGGCGGTGGCGCCGGAACGCTCGGGAGGCCGGGCCTCCTGCCGGTGCGACCCGCCCGCGGGCGGGGACTGCACCGCGCGCACCATCGCCTCCAGGTCGTCCTCCTGCTCGCCTTCCCGTCCGTCCGCATGTCCTCCTTCCCGCCCCTCATGCCGCGACCGGTCGCCGTCCGGCACATCCCCTATGGCGGGGTCCTGTGACCGGGGGCGGGGGCGGTCCTCGGCCTGCGCGGCCTGCGCGGGCTGCGCGGGCTGTGCGGGCTGCGCGGGCTGCGCGGGCTGCGCGTCCTGCGCGGGCTGCGCCGGGTGCGCGTCCGATGCGGACCGCTCCGGCCGTGCGGCTTCGCGGGCGCCGGCGGGCGGATCGATCCGCGTGGGGTCGGCCGGCGCCTCCGGCCGCCGGACGTCCTGCACCTGCCGGGAGGCGTCGGTCGGTCCGGCCCCGGGCGCGGTGCTCCCGGCGTCCTCCGCCGGCCGGACCTCAGTGGGCTGCGGTTGCGGATAGGGCTGGTAGCCGTGGTAGGCGACGGGGTTCCCGGCGGGCGGCCGAGGGCCGTCGGGACGTCCCCCGGGCGGAGGCGAGGCGTAGGCCTCCTCGGGGGGCGTCCACTGCACGGCGGGCTGAACGCCGTAGGGGGAGGGGTCGTAGGGCGGTGGTGCGGGGGCGTACCACTGCTGAGGCGCCCCGTGCGGATGCCCGGGCGGGGCCGCCGACGCGTCCTGCGGGTAGGCCGGGCCGGGCGGCGGGGCGGGCGGCCCGTACGGCTGCGGCGGGTACTGCCCCGGCGGCTGATGCCCCGATCGGGGCGCCGGTGAGGGGTGCTGCTCGCCCCAATGCGGAGGGGGCGTGCCGCCGGAACGGGACGGATGGACCGGCGTCCACTCGCCGGCGGGCTGAGACTGCGCGGGCGGCGTACCGGATCGAGGCGGTGGCGCCGCCGCATGCGGATCGGTGGCGTACTGCGGCCGATACCCCGCGGCGTCGCGGGGCGGCGGGGCGGCGGGCTCGTCGCGGCGGGGGTGTTCGGGCCGCTGCTCGGGCCGGTCCTCGGGGGTCGGGTCGTCGAATGCGCGCACGGCGTTCCCTCTCGGTCTGGGGTCGATCACCGGGCGGGGGTCACACCGGGTCGGCGGGGACGGTGGTGAAGCCGGGGACCTTGTCCGGCATGGCCAGGCTCATGCCGCCCCCGGCGTCGGCGGAGGTGCCGGAGTTGATCACCGACTGGATCAGGGACTGGGCGAACTCCTGCAAGGCCTGGGCGGGGCCCAGGGAGCCGTCGGCGAGGAAGCCGCGCACGGTGGCGACCTGCTGGATGGTGTCGACGTTCACCCCGCCGAAGCCGAACGCCAGGATGTTCGGCCGGGGCTTCCAGGAGGGGTCGGTGAGGCGCTGGTAGGCGCTCACCCAGTCGTCGTCGGTGGGCTGCCCGTCGGTGAGGAAGAACACCGCCGGCCGCAGCACCTGGTGGCCGGCCGCCTTGAGGGCGGCGACGTCCCTCTCGATCGTGTCGCGCAGCAGGGTGAACGCCGCGGTGTAGGAGGTGCTCCCCGAGGCCGCCATGGCGGGCATCGAGGTCACCTCGCTCAGGTCCGACAGCGGCAGCAGCACCTGCGCGGTGCTGGAGAAGCTGATCAGGCAGAACCGGGTCTTGTCGGCGACGACCGGGTTGCCGCCGATCTCCTGGTGGATCTCGGGCAGCGACTTGTTGATCGCGTCGATGGGGGCGCCGTCCATCGAGTAGGACTCGTCGCACACCAGGTAGAAGGGGAGGACCTGCTGGCTCATGGAAGTCTCCTAGTGGTCGTAGAAGAGGTAGATGTTCAGCAGCACCGCTCCGCCGGAGGCTCCGAGGAGCTGGAAGTCGCGGGTGGCGACGTCGCCGAAGAGCAGGTCGTCGGCGCGGGGCAGGAGCTTGTTGACGTCGTTGGCGAAGCTCTCGCCGCCGCTGTGCTGGGCGCCGAAGGTCAGCACGATGCCGGCGCGGCGGCCCGCCAGCCGGGGGCCTTGGGCGCGGATCGCCCGGCGGATCGCCTCGACCGCGGACTCCTCGCCGCGTGCGGCGGCGTCCGGGTCGACGTTCAGGCTGACCTGGACGTACCGGCGTTCCAAAGCGGGCGGCCGGCTGGGGGTCGGGGACGGCGTGGAGGAGGCGCGCGGACGCGGCGGCGGCTCCTGGGTGCCGAGCACCACGATGGAGAAGGCCAGCAGCAGGTCCGCCAGCAGCCAGCCGGCGAGGGCGATCGTCGGCAGCCGGGACCTCACCACGGCCACCGCTTCCGCCTGCCGGTCCGGGCGATCTGGTCGCTCAGCCCCTCCACCGCTGTGCGCAGCGCGGCCAGTTCGGCGGCGACCTGCCGGGCGTGTCCCTCCGGCAGCCCGGCGAGCAGCGCCCCGACCTCGGTGTTGAGCCGTTCGGCCGCCCCGGTGAGGTCGGCGGCGATCCGCGTCGAGGTGTCGGTCATGGTGCGCTCCAGGCGCTCGGCGGCCTGGCCGGCGTGGTCCTCGAGGCGGTCGACGGCGGCGGGCAGCTCGCCCAGGGACTGCACGGTGCGGCGCAGGAGCTCCTCGATGCCCCCGGCGACCGCGGCCAGATGGTCGGTCGCGGTCTCGTGCCGGTGGGAGTAGATGGCGCCTTCGGTGCGCCAGTCCTCCAGCGCCGTGCGGATGTCCTCGCCGCTGCGCTCCAGGGCGGCGGCGATCGCGGCGGCGTGCTCCCGCTGCCCGTCGGTGAGGGCGGTGCGCAGCCGGTGGACGGCGTCCTCGAGCGCCTTGCGGATCCGTTCGCCGTCGTCGGCGGCGGCGCGGACGGCGTCCCCGCTGCTGTTGACCGTGTCGGCGAGCCGATTCACCCGTTCGACGACCTGGTTCACCAGCCGCAGGCTCTCGGCGGCCTCGCGCTCCACGGTGCGCACCTGGTCGGCGACCTTGCCCAGCTCCCGGGAGGCGTCGGTCAGGTGCGCCGCGCTGCGCCGCAGCTGGGCGGCGTCGGTCAGCCGGAGCCGGCTCAGCTCCAGGTCGACGTCGGTGAGCGCGGCGGTGAGCCGGCTCATCAACGCGGTGCGCTCCCGCCTGTCCCGTCCCTCCTCGCGGCGCCGCCACAGCGTGTGCCCGGCCGAGAGGGCCATCAGCAGCACGATGGCCAGCACCGTCCACCAGGCGATCCGGTCGAAGTAGAGCCAGGCGGGCAGCCGGCCGTGGAAGCCGGTCTGCCACTGCTCGAGGAAGGACTTGCCGGCCAGGGCGGTGTCCCCGCGGCTCATCCGGTACGCGGCGGTGGCCCTGAACAGGCCGAACCAGGTGATCAGGATCGGAATGAAGATCACCAGGCCGGACGCCAGGTCCAGGACCGCGCCGGCGCGGGTCCGTCGGACGCCGTGCGCGGCGGGACCGATCGTCTCCTCGCGCGCGAACGCCGCGTACAGGTCGATCTGGGCCCAGCGGTCCAGATCGCGGCCGGCGTCCAGGTCATCGGCGAGGCGCCGCAGGTGCCGCTCGCGCGCCGACAGCCGCGGATGTGCGGCGAGAGCACGAAGCTCCCTGACTATTTCCGACATTTCCGGCGCATCGACCACCGGATCGATCTTCGTCAACGGACCGTCCACACATTCGACACGGCGCACATTATTCACACCACGCGTGCGCATCCGGGCCATGTGGACGATATCGGCGGCCGAACGCCCGGAATATGTAGTTTTACCTACCCGGCCAGAAAATCATCTCCGACTCCATTGCCGCGATGCCGGTTCAGCGAATCATCACTTTCAAGACGCCGGGTCCGTGATGTCTCTTTTCAGGCGGCGGTGGCGGCGCGGCCGGAACGAGAGGCGGCGCGACGGCGCTCGCGGAGCTCCCGGCGGAGGTAGCGGCGCTCCTCGGGGGTGGTGCCGCCCCAGATCCCGTCGGGCTCGCCGGCGCGCAGCGCCCAGTCCAGGCACTCGGCCCGCACCGGGCACTGGGCGCAGATGAACTTGGCCTCCCGGACCTGCTCGACCATCACCGGCACCGAGTAGTTGATCGGATAGAACAGCTCGGGGTCGGCACCGCGGCAGATGGCGTCGTCGGTCCAGTGCTTGTCCGGGTTCAGCATGTTCTCTCCAGGTCGAACAGCGCCGCCAGCACGGGCGGCTCGAGGTGGGCCTCCCTCACCCGATCCAGCAGCAGGGAGTCGGCCAGCCGATGCAGCGCGTCGGCGACGGTCTCCAGTGCGCCACGGTCCAGGGAGCTGCGACCGGCCAGTCGGGCCAGCTCGGCGTCGATCACCGCGGCGCAGCGCTCGCGCAGCGCGCCGACGGGCCCGCCGCCCGGCTGCTCGCCGCCGCGAGGGTCGACGGACGCCGGGTCGGTGTGGAGACGGCGGTCCTCCGCCGCGCCGGGCCGGGAGAACGGCGCGGGCACGGCACGGTGCAGGTCGGCGAGGGCGACCATGACGGCGGCCTCCAGGGGATCCGGGGTGGGATGCTGGACCCAACGTAGTACTACAGGCCGTAGTACTACAAGCGAGGGTAACTTATCGGTCCTACCGTGCGGATACCCTGAGCCTCGTGACTCGTGATCAAAAGGTGACCTTCCGCGAGGCTGTCCGGGAGGATGTGCCCGCGATCGTCCGCTTGCTGGCCGACGATCCGCTCGGCAGTACCCGCGAGTCCCCCGGCGACGAGCTGCCGGAGGCCTACTGGAGGGCCTTCGAGGCGATCGACGCCGACCCCAACAACTCCATCATCGTCGCCGAGATCGACGGCGAGATCGCCGGAACCCTCCAGCTCACCTACATCCCCGGCCTGACCTACACCGGCGGCGAGCGAGCCCAGATCGAAGGCGTCCGCGTCGCCTCCGAATACCGCGGCCGCGGCGTCGGTCAGGCCCTCATCCAATGGGTCATCGAACAGGCCCGTGCCCGCGGCTGCCGCGTGGTCCAGCTCACCACCGACCGCCAGCGTCCGAACGCCATCCGGTTCTACCAGAAGATGGGCTTCCGCCCCAGCCACATGGGGATGAAGTACCACCTGATCGAGTACCCGGACCCGACCGACTCCTGATCGACACCTGATCGATTCCCGATCGACGCCTGATCGACACCGGTCGGCGCCGAACGCCCCAGGGTCCGCGGGGTCGCCCGCCCGCCCCGCGGCGCCCCGCCCGGGGGCGATGCGGACCGATCCGCCCGCCGACGCCTGCGAGGCCGCACGGCCGGCCCGGGGCGCGCACCCGGTGCAGGCCGCGCAAGCCGCGCAGGCCGCGCAGGCCGTGCAGGGCGGGCCGGGGAGCGATCTCGGTCACAGGATCCCGCCGTACCGGATGCGCCGGACGGCGCGCCGTCCGCGGCGCGACGGGCGGGACAAGGACGGGCGAACGGGCGGGAGGACGACCCGGGCATCGCCCTGAACGCCGCACCGATCAGGTCCCTCACACGCCTCCCCGAAGCCGCGCCGGCGGGCCGCCGCCTCACCGCCGCCTTGTCATCCCCGCTCACCCTGAACCGGCCTTTTCACCGTCCCGGGCCTCAACGCCGTTTACCGGGACGTGTAATGCTGGTCACGGGGGCGTCATCTCCGATTCACCCGCCCGCCAGGGACGTCGACATCGAGGAGAGCATGCGTGGCCGACCCGAAAAGCCAGCTTGAGGTAGAACGCAAATACGACGCCGACGACGACTTCACAATGCCGGACCTGTCCGGTCTTCCCGGGGTCGCGTCGGTGAGCGAACCCCGCACGCATGTGCTCATGGCGACCTACTTCGACACCGACGACCACCGGCTGGCCGCCCGCGGCATCACCCTGCGGCGACGACGCGGCGGCGAGGACGCCGGCTGGCATCTGAAGATCCCGGTGGGCCCCGACAGCAAGCGGGAGCTGCGCGCCTCGCTCGGTCGCCCCACGATCGTCCCGGCGCGGCTGGCCTCGCTGGTCGCCGCGCAGACCCGCGGGGCGCCGCTGCGCCCGGTGGCGACGCTGGAGACCGAACGGACCGTCGTGGATCTGCTGGACGCCGACGGCCGGGTGCTCGCCGAGGTCACCGACGACGTGGTGGTCGGCCGCCTGGTCGACCCGGCGGCGGCCGAGGGCGCCGAGCCGCCGGCGACCGGGTGGCGGGAGATCGAGGTCGAGCTGGGCCCCGCCGGAGAGCCCGGCCTGCTCAAGGCCGCCGGCAAGCTGCTGAAGAAGGCCGGCGCCCGCAAGGCCGACGGCTCGGCCAAGCTGAGCCGGGTGCTGGCGCCGGTGATGACGGTGCCGTTCAACGGCGGCCGGCCCCGGCCCGCGGCGGCGCCCCCGCACACGGCGGGCGCGGCCGTGCTCGGCTATCTGGCCCGGCAGGTGGAGGCGGTGCTGGAGTTCGACCCCAAGGCGCGGCTGGCCGAGTTCGACGCGGTGCACCGGATGCGGGTGGCGACCCGCCGGATCCGCAGCGCCCTGAAGAGCTTCGCCCCCGTGCTGGACGCCGAGCGCATCGCGGCGCTGGAGCCGGAGCTGCGGTGGCTGGCCGCGGTGCTGGGCGAGGTCCGCGACCTGGAGGTGCTGCGGATGCGGTTCACCGACCGGCTCGCCCGGCCGCTGGGATTCGACGTCGCCGAGCCCCAGTCCTGGCTGGAAGAGCTGGCCAAACGGGAGAAGTCCGCCTACCGCCGGCTGAACGCCCACCTCAAGACCGACCGGTACTTCGCGCTGCTGGACGCCCTCGACGCCCTGCTCACCGATCCACCGCTGGGCGAGCGCGCCGACCGCGCCGCCGTCAAGGAGCTGCCCCGGCTGGTCGGGCGCCAGTGGCGGCGGATGGCCAAGAAGCACGCCGCGATCGCCGTCGCCGACGATCCCGAAGAGGCCCGGCACGACCTCCGCAAGGCCGCCAAACGCGTCCGGTACGCCGCCGAGCTGGCCGCCGCCGCGCTCGCCGACCTCGATCCCGCCCGCGCCGAGGCGGCCCGGCGCACCGCCGCCGACGCCAAACGCCTGCAGGAGGTCCTCGGCGGCCACCAGGACGGCGTGATCGCCATGGAGTGGCTCAAAGGCGCCGCCGCCGAACGCGGCGTCCCTCCCCGGGAGGCGTTCGTGCTCGGCGTCCTCTACGGCGTCGAACGCTGCGAGGCCCTGGAGTCCCTGTCCCATCTGGAGGAGACCTGGCGGCGGATCTCCTCCTGAGGCCTCCTCACGCCGCCGATCGGCGCGGGTCGGCGAAGTGGCGCTCCAGGGCGGCGAGCGAGGTCCGGCCGGTGAGCCGATCGTCGCCCAGATGCGCCACCCAGAACCCTCCCTTGCGCAACGACGGGTCCTCGGGGACCTTCTCCCCGTACCGGCGGCACAGCTCGACCACCAGGTCGGGGACGAACTCGCCGTGCGTGCACACCACCAGCGGCCCGTCGGTCGCCTCGACCAGCTCCACCATCCGGGCGCAGGCCCGCTCGGGATCGCTCCGGCCGACCGTGAACGCCGGCTCGGCGACCGGCCCGACCCCCGTCCGCAGCGCGAACGGCAGCAGCGTCTCCAGGCAGCGGGCGGTCAGCGAACTGTGCAGCCGGGCGGGGCCGAACGCCCCCAGCAGCCGGGCCAGCAGCTGCGCGTCGCGGCGTCCCCGCTCGTCCAGCGGACGCAGCGCGTCCAGATCGCGCCACCGGCTCTTGTCCCCCGCCGCGGCGTGCCGCAGCACCACCACCGGCCGGGTCCGCAGCGGCCCGGCGGCGAACTCGTGCAGCAGATCCACGTCCCGCTCATAGGTCAACAGCCGCGCGGCGGCCTCGACCGTCCGCCACTGCAGCCGATCGACCTCGCTGCCGGGCCGGAACGCGGTGCCGCCCACGGCGACGGCGCTCCAGTAGTCGACCCGTTTGGGCCGCCCGTCCTTGAGGTAGGCGGTGGCGGGCAGCCGGCGGCCCAGCCGCACCGCCATCCCGGTCTCCTCCTCGACCTCGCGCAGCACCGCCTGCAGCACGTGCTCGCCGCGGTCGAGCTTGCCCTTGGGGAAGGACCAGTCGTCGTACGCGGGCCGGTGCACCAGCGCGACCTCGGGGCCGGCCGGGCCCTCGCGCCACACCACCGCGCCCGCCGCCCGGATCACCGACCCGCCGGATGAATCACCCATCCACCGTCCTCCACCGCCTGGTCTTCATCAGATGCCGCTGGATGTCCCGCAGCGGCTCGCCCCGGGAGCCCGGCTCGCCGGTCCCGGCGTACTGGTGCCGGGTCCACTCGCCGTCCGGCCCCAGCCACCAGCTGGCGGTGCCCTCGTCCATGGCCAGGTCCAGCAGCCGGACCAGCTCGGCGCGGTGCGCCTTGTCGGTGACCCGCACCAGCGCCTCCACCCGCCGGTCCAGATTGCGGTGCATCAGGTCGGCGCTGCCGATCCACACCTCCGGCTCGCCGCCGTCCTCGAACGCGAACACCCGGGAGTGCTCCAGGAACCGGCCCAGCACGCTGCGCACCCGGATGTTGTCGCTCAGCCCCGGCACCCCCGGCCGCAGCGCGCAGATCCCGCGCACCCAGATGTCCACCGGCACCCCGGCCCGCGACGCCTGGTACAGCGCGTCGATGATCACCTCGTCGACCAGTCCGTTGCACTTGATCCGGATGTGCGCGGGCCGGCCCGCCCGGTGGTGGTCGATCTCCCGTTCGATCCGCATCACCAGCCCGGACCGCAGGCTGCGCGGAGCCACCAGCAGCCGGTTGTAGGAGGTCTGCCGGGAGTAGCCGGTCAGGTGGTTGAACAGGGTGCTGACGTCCTCGCCCACCTCCGGATCGGCGGTCAGCAGGCCCAGGTCCTCGTACTGGCGGGCGGTCTTGGGGTTGTAGTTGCCGGTGCCGATGTGGCAGTAGCGGCGCAGGGTCCCGTCCGGGTCCTGCCGCACCACCAGCGACAGCTTGCAGTGCGTCTTGAGACCGACGAACCCGTACACCACATGGCAGCCGGCCTGTTCCAGCTTGCGCGCCCACTCGATGTTGGCGCGCTCGTCGAACCGGGCCTTCAGCTCCACCACCACGACGACCTGCTTGCCCGCCTCGGCCGCGTCGATGAGCGCGTCCACGATGGGCGAGTCGCCACTGGTGCGGTAGAGGGTCTGCTTGATGGCCAGCACATGCGGGTCGGCGGCGGCGTCCTCGATCAGCCGCTGCACGGTGGTGGTGAACGAGTCGTAGGGGTGGTGGATCAGCACCTCCCGTTCCCGGATGGCGGCGAAGATGTCCGCGTCGATCGGCACCGCCTCCTTGGACGGCACGAACGGCGGGTACTTCAGCTCCGGCCGGTCCAGGTCGGCGATGGCGTGCAGCCCGCCCAGGTGCAGCGGCCCGCGGATCTTGTAGATCTGCCGTTCGTCGACGCCCAGCTCCTCGGTGAGCATCTCCAGCACCTCGGGGGAGATGGTCTCCTCCACCTCCAGCCGCACCACCGGGCCGAACCGGCGGCGCAGCAGCTCCCGTTCCAGCGCCTGCAGCAGACCCTCGCTGATGTCCTCGTCGATCTCCAGGTCCTGGTTGCGGGTGACCCGGAAGACGTGGTGCTCGACCACCTCCATGCCGACGAACAGCTGCCCCAGATGGGCGGCGATCACGTCCTCCAGCGGGGTGAACCGGTCCGGGGACGCCTCGATGAAGCGCGGCAGCAGCGGCGGGACCTTGACCCGGGCGAACATGCTGGCCTCGGTGTCGGGATCGCGGACGATCACCGCCAGGTTCAGGGACCGGCCGCTGATGTAGGGGAAGGGGTGCGCCGAGTCCACCGCCAGCGGGGTGAGCACCGGGTAGATCTCCTCGCGGAACAGCCGGTGCAGCCGTTCCTGCTCGGTCCGCGACAGCTCCTCCCAGCGCAGGATCTGGATGCCCTCGGCGGCCAGAGCGGGCAGGATCTGCTCGTGGAAGACGGCGGCGTGCCGCTGCATCAGCTCGCCGGCCACCTCGGCGGTGCGCTCCAGCACCTCGCGGGGGCGCCGGCCGCTGGCCGACTTGACCGCCAGCCCGGTGGCCATCCGGCGGGCCAGCCCGGCCACCCGCACCATGAAGAACTCGTCCAGGTTGGTGGCGAAGATCGCCAGGAAGCGCACCCGTTCCAGCAGCGGCAGCGTCGGATCCTCGGCCAGTTCCAGGACGCGTTGGTTGAACCGGAGCCAGCTCTCCTCCCGATCGAGGTAGCGGCCTTCCGGCAGCCCTTCTCCCCAAGAGAGCGTTTGTCCTGGATTGACGCCCATGCTCATCATCATCCCCGACCCACGTGAAGCCACGCCCAGGTCAAATGAACACCATGTGAACGACCGATACCCTGCCTTTCCACTTTGATAAAGCGACCACGTCAACGGTTCCGTGACCGCCGCCTCAGCCGCGACTTTCCCGCCATGCCCGGCATCGTTGGACATACGCCGTCAGATGCCGTCGGACGAACAGTTCGGGGTCCCAGTCGCGTTCCTCGACGGGCCCCTTCCACAGATAGGCGCGGCCGGTCCGTCCCCCGTCCAGCGCGATCACCCGCGGCTCGTACAGATCGCCTTCGTACTCGTCGAGCAGCGAGATCTCCGCCGGGGTCAGGCCGAGGATCAGCCTCCCGTCCGTCGTCGCGCCCGGGTCGGGGATCAGCCCGGGGTAGACCGCCCCGGGCAGCGCCCGCGCCCGCCATCCCGGAGCCCTGGCCGGTTCCATCGGCGGCACCCGTTCCAGCAGCGCCTCGAGCACCGCCGGGAACCGCAGCGTCCCGTAGACGAACAACCCGTTCACGGCCGCCCGGCACGGCCGCCCGCATCGTCGGCCGCCCACTCTCGCGCCGGTCGTCGATGGAGCAGACGAGCGATCCCTCCCACCTCCAGGTGCGCCGCACGGATCGGACGCCGGCTCCGAGGGCGCCGAGCGGGCCGCCGTCGCCGGTGTCGGCGGGTCGTCGGCGCCGGAGGCGTCCTCCTCCATCGTGGCGGACGGGCAGCGGGAACGGCACCCCCGCTCAGGAGCCGGGGTCCCCGTGAACGACGGCGGGCCGCACGTCGCGGAAGAACGACAGCGCCTCCGTCACATCGTCCAGCCGGATGCGCGGCGGGCCGTCGCCCGGCAGCGCACCGGCCGCGATCAGCACGGCCGCCACGATCGCCCAGCGGACCATCCGTCTGTGCATCCCGTCCTCGGAACGTCTCTCAGGGTGGATTCGATCACGACGCCCCCGTGCGCGTTCCGAAACAATGTCCTCGATCGGTCCCTTCGTGGGATCGAATCACACCCATGTGGCCCAGATCACCTGCGAGCGGGCACCGGGGCCCGCCGGTCCACCTCCCGCGCGATCGCCATGACCATGTCCTCGAACGCGCGCTCCCCGTACCGCTCTCGCAGCGCCGGGTACACGCCCTTGCGCGCGGCCTCCCGCAGCATCCCGCTGAGCACCCGGTGGGCGGGCGTGCGCCCGGCGACGCACTCGTCGCAGGCGTGCCGCGCGGTGCGCATCGGCTCCGGGTGGGCGGTCGACTCGGTGAGGATCATCCGGGCGGCCTCGGTCAACGTCATGCCGGGAGTCCAGGCGCCCGCGCACGGCCGGCCGGAGGACCGAGCGGATCACGGCCCGCCGTCGGACGCGTCGACGGCGCGGGAACGAGACGGCGGACCGTGGAGCGTTCGCGCCGCCGGTGCGGCGATGAGGCGGCTCCGCCGGTGCGACGGAGCGGCCTTGAAAAAGCCCTCCGGGCCGGGTCCCCGAGGCGTCGGCCGAGGTCTTCGGCTTCTCGCCGTCCCCGAAGGGTCGAAGCCGGCTGCATTCCTCGGACGCGGGCCCCGGGACCGGACCGGTGAAAGCGCGCACTGGAACACGCAACGAAAAGGCGCCATAGGTGTCCCGGCGGAACCTTTTTTGATAGGAACGTCCCAGATCATCGTGATACGCCCGGGAGTCTTGATGCGCTACGAGGCGAGCACCGTCATCGACGCCCCTGTGGAGCGGGTCTGGGAAGTCCTCATCGACGTGGAACGCTGGCCGGAATGGTCGGAGTCCATGACCCGCGTGCAACGGCAGGACGCCGGCCCGCTGCGTCCCGGCAGCACCGCGAAGGTCTCCCAGCCCCGGCTCCCCACCGCCGTGTGGCGGGTGACCGAGCTGACCCCGAACGCCTCGTTCACCTGGGAGTCCACGAGCCCGGGCGTCACCACCGTCGCCGGCCACGAGCTCACCTCCACCGAGGACGGACGGACCGGGGTGAAGCTGACCCTCGAGCAGACCGGCCCGCTGGTGCGTCTCGTCTCCCTCTTCACCGGCCGGCTCACCCGCCGCTACCTGGAGATGGAGGCCCAGGGCCTGAAGGCCCGCTGCGAATCCGCCGGGTCCTCCTGACGCCCGCGACCGACCTCGCGGACGTCCTCGCCGGGGCGGGCGGGCGCCGCGTCTCGATCGTCCGCCCCGCCGGGCGGCCGCGGGGCGGACGTCCCGCTCCCGGGACGGCCGGTCCTCGATCGACGCGAGGTCGGCCCCCTCGGCCCGTCGTCCCGTGAACGCGCGGCGCCGTCCCCTCGTGTCCGCCCGGCGTCCCGCGGACACGAAGGCCTGTGAGGGCTCTCCGACGAGCACGCGGCCCCGTCCGTCGTCCCGGCGCGGACGGACCCCTCCCCGCCCCCCTTCCGATCACCGAAAGTAAACTCTCTGTCACCGAGTGTCTGGAGGTGGGGTGTGGAGATCCTCTTACTGCCGATCATCGCGCTCATCGGAGCGACCGTTCAGTGGCGCAGGCGCAAGGCCGAGCCCGGAGCAGGCCCCACCGCCGACATCTACCTGGTGTGGTGGCTGGTGGTGGCCGTGGGGATCGAAGGGCTCCTGGGGGCCGGCGCCCACCTCTTCGACGGCCCCGCCACCGCGGAGGAGATCGGCTACACCCGCGGGAACGGCGGCTTCCAGTTCGAGAACGCGATGGGCGACCTGTCGATCGCCGTCACCGCCATCATGTGCCTGTGGTTCCGCGGCGGCTTCTGGCTGGCGGTGATCACCGTCCTGTCCATCCAGTACCTCGGCGACGCCGTGGGCCATTTCTACTACTGGATCGCCGAGGACAACACCAAGCCCGGCAACATCGGCCCGCCGCTGTGGCTCGACCTCATCCTGCCGCCGGTGGCATGGGCGCTGTACATCGCGTCCCGCCGCGCGGGCGGCGACGCCGTCCCGCGCTCCCGTTGACGGTCGCGCCGCGCACGGCGTCCAGCGACCCCTCGCACGAGGAGCGCGCACTTCGGACGCTCCGGGCGGGCCGGGACGTCCGCCCCTCGCCGCGCCGTGCGCGACGGCGCGCACCGTGAAGCGCCCGGTCCACGATCGCTCTCTCACCTCACCCGCACCGGTGTCGCCGCACGACCGCACGGCTCTTGCTGCATATGCACACACCGGTAAGGAACAAGGTAAAAATCCCGGGAAAAGACGGCCGGATGCGGCCGCACGATCACCACAGGACAGATTCTTCTTTCCTTCCGCTCTGCTCGCCGCATGACGGGGCATAACGCATGGCAATGGGGGGACGCGCACAGAACCCGGCGCCGAAATGATCAAATACGGACATTTCACACAGCGCTGTGACCAGCGCCTTCAGCGGATGTCACCGCCCGGCGGCAGGGCGGTGATTCCGCGGTGAGCGCCGGGCGGTCGCGGTGACGCCCCACGACGGCGGGGCCCTGCACGCCCCTCTGCCCGAATGCCGAGCGGAAGGACGCCATGACGACCACCGACGACGCTCTCGCCCGACGCGAAGGCGGCGATGACGCCGACGTCCTGCCCCTCCCGGCGTCATACGACTTCGACATCGACCCGCTGTACGACGAGCTGCGCAAGAGCCGCCCGGTGGCCAAGGTCACCGTGCCCGGCCAGGACACCCCCGCCTGGCTCGTCACCCGCCACGCCGACGTGCGGCACGTGCTGTCCGACCCCCGCTTCTCCCGGGCCGCGGCGGTCGACCACAGCCCCGGCCGGCGCACGATGGTCTACCTGGTCGACATGGACCCGCCGGAGCACACCCGGCTGCGCCGCGTCGTCCACCACGCCTTCTCACCCCGCCAGGTGGAGCGGCTCCGGCCGTGGGTCCGCGGCCTGGTGTCCGAGCTCATCGACGCCATGGTCGCCCACGACCCCCCGGCCGACCTCATCTCCCGGCTGACCATGCCGCTGCCGGTCACGATCGTCGGGGAGCTGTTCGGCGTCCCCGCCGAGGACAGGCCCGCCTTCTCGGCCTGGGCGCAGGCGTTCACCACCCTGACCGGCCACACCGCCGAAGAGGTCGCCCAAGCCCAGCAGTCGATGTACGCCTACCTGGCTCGCCTGCTGCTGGGGAGCTCCGCCCGCACGGATCGGGCCGGCGACTCCGACGGTCCCGGCGACGTCGCCGGCGCCCTGCTGCGCGCCCACCGCGACGGCGTCATCGACGAACAGGAAATGATCAACCTGGCGATGATCATCCTCGTCGCCGGTTATGAGACCACCGTCAACGTCCTGGGCGGCATCGTCTACACCCTGCTGCGCCGGCCGGGACTGTGGGCGGACTTCCGCGACCGCGCCCGCGATCCCCGGGCCGTGGCCACCGCGGTGGAGGAGCTGCTGCGGGTCGTCCCGGTGGGGACGCTGCCGCCCGCCCCGCGCGTGGCGACCGAGGACACCGTGGTCTCCGGTCAGCCGATCAAGGCCGGCGACGCCGTCTTCGTCGCCCACGAGACCTCGGCGGCCCACGACCCGGAGATCTTCGAGGCGCCCGAGGAGATCCGGCTGGACCGGACCCCCAACCCCCATCTGACCTTCGGGCACGGCCCCCACTTCTGTCTCGGGGCGCACCTGGCCCGCCTGGAGATCCAAGAGGTCCTCACCGCACTGGCGCACCGGCTGCCCGGCCTGCGCCTGGCCGTCCCCGAGGAGGAGCTCCAGTGGGTGCGCGGCGGACTGGTGCGGGGGCTGCGCGCGCTTCCGGTCACCTGGACCTGACGCCCCGGCGGCCCGGCTGCGGCGAGCCGGCCTCGCCCGAGCGTCCGCATGCGTCTCCGCGTGCCCGGCGAAGCCGCTCGTCGCAGCCGCAACGCACCGGGAACCCGGACGGCTCCCGAAGGGGAAGCGGTCCACCGGACCGGTGAGAAGACCGTCCGGCGTGCACGGAACGCCGCCGTTCCCAGCGGTCTCCCCGCCTGCTCGGTCGCGTCGAGAAGCCCGACTCGGGCCGTTCCGGCCGCGTGCCGTTCTCACAAAGCGCTCTCCGGAGCGCCCGGGCCCGCGCGCGTCCCGTCGCCCGTGCCATCCCTCACCCGTTCCTGCAGGCAGGGGCGTTGAGCGACCTGGCCCGAGCACTAGCTCTGGCCGGGAACCGGAGCGGGCCCGTCAGATCGCCGTCGCCGCCGAGAGGACCGCCCGGTCCGTCACCGACGCGCATGAACGGGCGTGCGTGCTCAGTGAGCTGGTCCGGACGCTGGTCGAGGTAGGAGAGGCGAAACGGGCCGAGGCCGCCGTCCGCTCCATCCCCGACCCGGACGATCGGGCGGAGGCGTCGCGCGGCCTGCTCCGGGCACCGGCCGAGGCCGGGCGCACGGAGCAGGCCGAGACCGACGTCCGCTCCGCTCTCGCCTCGTCCGAGCAGGCGTGGACATCGGCACCGCTCGTCGAGAAAACCGATCCCCGCTCCTTCCGGCGGCTTCTCGCCGCGGCCCCGGTCGACACACCGCCCACGGCGCTGCTCGAGGTGATGGCCCGGGTCGATCCGCAAGCCGTGGCCGACACCGCTCACCATGTGATCGCGGCCGGCCGCGAATCCTGAGCGGGCTCCGGTCCGACCGGCCGAGCATGGCCGGTCCTCGTCGCCGAGGACTCCTCTGGCCAGCCGATTGTTGCGGGGACGGGTCATCCTCACACCTTGGCGAAGTCAGGTCGGGGAACTCGGTTTGACCATGGCCGAAATCGGCCACTTGGACAGGTGCTATAGCGGCCCATAAGGACTGGTCACGTTTCTCGGAGCCAGCCGGCTCCAGGCGTTCATCTCATCGACCGTGTTCGCAAGCCCGTGGCGGGCGGGATCACCGTGTCGTGGCAGCGCGATCCCGCCACCGATAAGCGGACGACCCTATACATGATGGCGAACTTACCAAAACCCTCAGGACACGCACTGCCTGGGCCGACACGCGTTCCAAGGTATCGCTACACCACTAACACCGACTCCTCAGTAAGCCCATCCCGATGCCTCATGAGCTCCATCAGGTCTCTCGGCAGAGAACCTCTCCTCATCGAGGGCCTTGCCCAAGCCCGCCCCACCATCGAGCAGGCATTGTCAAACGCTGATAACCCCACGCCCACCCGGTTGGCCAACCGACATCATTCGATGAGCATCACCCACATCACGACATCAACTGAGAGGAAACAGCCTACTGACTGGCACGGTGTTCACTATCTGTCATCGAGGCAAGGCGAGCCAACGAAACCTTCTAGATGCCGAGCATAGAACCTTCGAAGCGAAGGCATCTCACCAGAGACAGCAACAATAACTCATCCAACCCCAAGTTGATTCAACTCAAACGTCCATCCTAGAAGCCCGCGCAACATCAATGAGCTGATTTTCTCGACCATTTGCGCTACAGTCACCCCCGAGGCGAAGCGCATTACTCGGAGGGCATGTGACAAAATTTAGGAGGCTTATATGCCTTGCAAATTCCTACAAGAATGGTGGGCGTTGCATCGCAGGGATTACTGACGACGCCCAAAGCGAATGGATCCGCCCCGTCAGCAAAGCTCCGAGCGGCGCAATCCCTGAAGACAGGCAGAAATTCGAAGATCAATCGGAACCGCGCGCGCTTGACATCATATCCGTGCCACTCAAGAAGCCCGTAAACATCGAGAAGTACAAGGCATACAGCTTCCAGCGAGAGAATTGGCTCCTTGAAGATGGAAAAAAGCTGAGAAAAGTAGGGCGAGCCGACTGGAACAGGCTACTTGAGCTAGAACAGCGTCCCAAGACTCTATGGATCAATGGATACCCCCCCAACCGAGACTTCAATGACCGCATTCCAGGCGAGCTGACAATAACTCTGACAGAATCACTTAAGCTAATTCGGGTCAGCCGCGTAACACTAGAGGTGTACACCAAAGGCCGCAAAAGACTCAGCGCAAAATTCTACTATAATAGATGTCACTACAAGCTGCGGGTAACCGATCCAAGCTACAGGAGCGAATACAGAGAAAAGCCAGACGGCTTGTACACGCTAGGTGAAGCATTCTTGACAGTGAGTCTTGGCGAACCCTTCGAGGGCTACTCCTATAAACTGGTGGCGGCCATCATCGAGCGAGCGAAGACCGAAGCGGACAGCAGTAGATGACCTACAGAAAAATATTTACAATCGGACATTCTACACACAGCTTCCCAGTCTTCCAAAGCTTGCTCCAGCAGCACGAAGTAACAGCCGTCGCGGATGTACGCTCGGTACCCGTCAGTCGATTCGCGCCCCAGTTCAACCGGGACATGGTGAAGCGCGGCTTGCACGACTGCGGCATAAAGTATGTATTCCTCGGTGGAGAACTCGGGGCGCGGTCGAACAACCCCTCCTGCTACATCGATGGGCGCGTGCGATATGAACGCCTCGCTCAAACCCCAGAATTCTCCAAAGGAATTGAACGCCTGTTGCGGGGAATGCAAACGGAACGGATCGCCGTCATGTGCACCGAGCAGGAGCCACTGGACTGCCACCGCACGATCCTCATCGCACGTGTTCTCACGGAGCGGGGAGTCACCGTTGACCACATCCATGGCGACGGAAGCATCGAGAGCCACCCAGCGGCGATGCGACGCTTGATGGCCAAATTCGACCTGATCGAGGACGACCTTCTCTACACCCCGACCGAGCGCATGGCGATGGCCCTCAGTCGCCAGGAGCAAAAAATCGCGTACTACAACGAGAATTTTCGACTCCACAAGGCGCCGAGCAGATGATCATCTATACTATCGGATTCACAAAGAAGTCCGCCGAGCAGTTCTTCAACTTGTTGCGCCAGTCGGGAGCAAAAAAGCTGATCGACATCCGACTGAACAATGTTTCACAACTTGCAGGATTCGCCAAACGCGATGACCTGAGATACTTCCTCCACGAGATCTGCGGCATGGATTATGTTCACCGAATTGACCTCGCACCCACGAAGGAAATGCTCGATGACTACAAAAAGAATGGCGCAAGCTGGAAGAGCTACGAAGATCGGTTCTTGGAACTGATGAGGCGGCGCCGCATCGAGGACACCGTGCCGCAAGAGCTGATCGACAACTCGGTCCTGCTCTGCAGCGAAGAGAAGGCGCACCACTGCCATCGGCGGCTAGTCGCCGAATACCTCGCTCAGCACTGGGAAAACGTCACGATTCAGCATCTGGGTTGACCCCACAGGAACCTGTGTAGCAGCCCGTCGAGGGCTCGGCGCCGTCCGCGCCAAGCCCGAATCACTCCCGGCGAAGGGTCCGGCGCCATCTCGTTCGAGAAGCCGGTGAATCGTCCGGTCCGGCACCAGGGGACGCCGTGACGCGACGAGCATCCCCCGCCCGCCGGAAGCACGCCGATGTCATCCGACTGCCGCCGGACGCACCGCAGAACGGTGCCCTGCTCGGTGATGTCCGGTCTGAGCGGACGCTGATGTCCTCTCGTTGCTCCCTGCACGACGGTCGAGCGATCTCGGCAGGCCCGCCCCTGTCACGATCACCGACGTCAGGCGGCCATGAAGCCGCCGCGGCCTGACGCCATAACAAACCGAACACCTGCGTCGTCTGCACCGCGCACTCTCAGCGGCCGCGGCGGCTCAAAGGTTTTCCGCTGGGAGCGGGAGATCTCGTGTACGCATCACCGGCGGCGGGCGCGGCGGCTCAGCCGAGGACGAACGGGATCCTCGTCGCGAGCTCTCCCAGCGCGGCTCTCTCCGCGTCGGTCGGGGCGCGCCGTCCCGTGCCCACGAGCAGCGCGTCCTCGTCGGTGAAGGACGCAGGGAACGGGGTCCCCGCGATCTCTTCCAGCATCGCGCGGGACCGGGCCAGGCCCTCAGGGGGCGGTCCCGCGACATCGGGCAAGTGGGCGATCAGGTCGAGGTGGTGCAGCGTCCACTCCATGACGTAGGCCGAGAGGTAGTCGGCCACGGTGAGCACCTCGTCGCGCGTGCCGACCCGGGCGGCGGGGTCGGCGAGCCCGGCGGCGCGTCCGGCGGCGGAGCCGACGTCGTCGAGGTGGAACTTGAGCAGGCGCGGTTCCTCGTATGCGGCGGCCAGCCGGACGGTCAGGGCGTCCAGCGGGTCCTCGCCGGTCGGAGGCTCCACGAGGTTCCAGTAGGTCACCGCGTTGACGGTCGGCTCGGTGTCGGCGGGAGTGGCGAGGGTGATCAAAACGTCCTGGGCGTCGATGATCAGGTGGCACACCAGGTCCCGCACCAGCCAGCCGGCACAGCCGGAGGGCCGTTCGAAGGCCTCGTCCGGGAGTTCGGCGACGGCCCTGCGCAGCGCCGCCCACGAGCGTGAGAAGAGGTCCACTGCGGCACGGTAATCCCGCGCCGCGAGCGTGGACAAACGTGGTGACGACCGCCGGCTTCCGCCGACCCGATCCGCACGATCACATGCTCCCGCTCCTACGCCGCCCGGCCGTCCGTAGCGGTCGTCACGGCTTCCGTCGCCGTGGAGGGCGGGACGCCCGGCGCGGTCACCGGCGTCCCCCGAACTCCCACGCGTGGACCTCGACGGCGGCGTACCGGTTCGCATCCAGGACGGCGCGGGCCGCGTCCGAGTCCGGCGCCCTGACCAGCGCCGCCGTGCCCACCCAGATGGCGCCGTCGTCGGAGAGCAGCGGCCCGAAGGCGATCAACTCGTCCTGGTCGGGCGGAACGACGAGGTCGGCGTCCCCTTCCGGACCGAGGCCGAGCACCAGGAACCGGTCGCCGCCGGTCCGGCCGCCGGGGAAGTCCCACATGGTGCGTCCCAGCATGTTCCGCCAGCGACGCAGCAGCACGTCCCGGTACGCGCCGGCCTGGTAACTCGGCTCGTCGAAGGCGAACGCGCGGGCGGCCGCGGGGTCGGGAAGGTCGACGATGTGCACGCTGCCGGTGAGCGTCTCGCCGTCCTCGGCGAAGGTCGGACCGCGGGCGATCATCTCCGCCGCGTACCGGTCCATGTAGGACCAGTGCTCTTCCAGCAGCTCATAACGCAGCGCCATGGACCCCGGCCGGTCGCGGTGATAGCAGAAGAATTCCATCCCCGCAGTTTTCACCACTTCACTTCTCCGCCGCCGACGTACGGCCGGAGACGATCGGCTGCGGGAGTTCATCGCGTTCACTCCTTGGTCACGCCGCCACAGGCCACGGGCGCCCGCGTGGGGCCGGACCTCCCCGGAGCCGGGGAACCCCACCGCGGATTCCCGATATCGGAACGCCCTCCGTGACGCCTCGCATCGCGGGGTCCGGGGCACGACGCGGCCCCTGGGAACGCACTCACCCGATCCGGCGACGACCGGGTCGCGTTCCTGGAGGCGGTGCCGCCGCAGCTGACAGAGGTCACCGGCGAACCGTTGCCCGTTGCGCTGACCGGCGTCCCTCCGTGGGAATGGTTTCCCCTGCTGCTGGAAAAGGCCGCCCGCCGGTGCACCCGTAACGGTGAGCGGCTGGTGCTGGTGGTCGACGGGCTGAACGGGGACCGAGGCGTGACCGGCGGCGGGGACGGACTCTGATCGACGGCGGCGGGCCGGGCCGGGAGCTGCTGGGTCTGCCGGCCGCCTCCGGCGGCGGCCTGTCGGCCCGGGGCCCGGCGGAGCTGACCGGATCCTCCCAGGGGGAGATCGAGCGGGTGTTGCAGGCGGTCACCGGCCGGGTCCTCTCCAGCCTTGACAGCGCCCGGCAGGAGCAGGGGCCGGTGTTCGCGCCGACCCATGAGGAGCTGCGGCGAAGCGCCCTGCGCCGCCTCAGCGGTGAACTGGACCGCTGGCGGGAACGCCTGCACGCCTGGGCCGACGGTTACCAGAAGCGGGGCCGGCCGGCGGACACCCCGGAGTATCTGCTGCGCGGCCATCTGAAGATGCTGCTGGAGGCCGGTGATCTGCCGCGGATGGTCGAACCGGCCACCGACCGCGCCCGGCTGGACCGGATGCTGGACGGCAGCGGAGACAACGCCGCCGCCAGGCGGTTGCTCGCCGCATGTCTGATCACTCTCGACCCCGACTCGGTTCTTCAAGCACTGGCCGTGGCCGCCCCTGAAGCGGTGGCCGCCGTCGCGGCGGATCGGCTCGGGGCCGATGAGGGGACCTGCTAGGCCGCCCGGCCGGACCGGGATCGATCTGGGGAGACTGCATCCCCGCTCCGGACGGGCGGCCGCCCGCACCCGCCGCCGGCGAGCGCCTTGCCCAAGACCGCTCGGTGAGAGCACACGGGCCTGTGCGACGGGGACTCCGGCTGCGCTTTCACGACCTGCGGAAAGGCCCGCGCCCTGAGTGCGCATTGATCGCACGACGGCCTGCAGGGCGCGGAAACGTTCAAGGCCCAGGCCTGGGGTTCACACCCCTGGCCTGGGCCTTCACATCAGAGCGAGTGACGGGAATCGAACCCGCGTTACCAGCTTGGGAAGCTGGAGTTCTACCATTGAACTACACTCGCCTGCGGCTTACCGAAGATGCAGCCGCGTTCTTATGGTAGCGGATGTTCGACGGTTGGCCACCCGTGGCGGGGCGGAGCACGAGAGACGAGAGCGGTACCTTTACCGGCATGCTGCTCTCCGACCGTGACATCAGGGCCGAGATCGAGGCGGGACGGGTCAAGATCGAGCCGTTCGATCCGGAGATGATCCAGCCGTCCAGCGTGGACGTGCGGCTCGACCGGTACTTCCGGGTGTTCGAGAACCACCGGTACCCGCACATCGATCCCGCGGTGGAGCAGCCTGATCTGACGCGGCTGGTGGAGCCGGACGGGGACGAGCCGTTCGTGCTGCATCCCGGAGAGTTCGTGCTGGCCTCCACCTATGAGGTGTTCACGCTGCCGGACGATCTCGCGGCCCGGCTGGAGGGCAAGTCCTCGCTGGGGCGGCTGGGGCTGCTGACGCACTCGACGGCGGGGTGGATCGACCCGGGGTTCTCCGGGCATGTGACGCTGGAGCTGTCGAACGTGGCGACGCTGCCGATCAAGCTGTGGCCGGGAATGAAGATCGGGCAGATGTGCCTGTTCCGCACCAGCTCGCCGGTGGAGTTCCCGTACGGGTCCACGCAGTACGGTTCGCGCTACCAGCACCAGCGGGGGCCGACACCGTCGCGGTCCTACCTGAACTTCCATCGCACCAAGGTCTGAGCCGAGGTGTGAGGCGGACCGCCTCGCGCCCGGTCCGCGCCCTACGGCGGGCGGGCGCCGGAACGCGCGTCCCGGTCGCGCCCCCGCCGGGCGCCTGCGGTTTCCGCGCCTCCTTCCGGTGCATCGCCCGCGGCCCCGCCCGATGACCCGGCCCGCGATCAGGGCCAGGTGACGAGGCCGCCCTGGGTGCCGGAGAACCCGGGGTCGTCCCAGCCGGGCGGGTAGGCGGCGTCGTGCGTGCGGACGCTGCTGGAGGTGGTGTAGGACCCCGCCTTGTCCGGCGGGGGGACCTTGAACGGCCCGCAGGTCATGACGCGGCCCCCGTTGGGGAGGCGCATCCGGCAGCGTCGCAGGCTCTTCTCGCTTCGCGTCAGGTGGGCCTGGCGGCTCTGGACGAGGTGACGGTCGTGCTTCATGAGCCAGATCCAGACGGTCACCTCCTGCGCGGACCCGCTCTGCTTGTCCGACCTGATCTTGGTGTAGATGGATATCCCGCCGGAGTCGCGCTTGATGCACGGCATCACGAACACGAGCTCCACCGACGACTTGGTCCAGTTGTCGCGGCACTCGTGCGTCGGAAGGCCGGCGGCGTTCGCCGGAGGGTCGTCCGATGAGGTCTTCGCCGGAGGGTTCTGAGGGGGGTCTGAGGAGGCCTTCGCGGAGACCGCCGGCGCGGCGCTCGGCGTGACGGTGTGCGTGACGGTCGGGATGACGAGGGCCGGGGAGTCGCTCGAGGCCGCGGACGGCGCGACGTCCGGAGGAGGCGCGGTGTCGTCGAGCAGCGCCTTGACCACCGTGCCCGTCAGCACCACGAGGCCGCTGGCGGCGGCGAAGGCGATGACGGCGAAGCGGTGGCGGAAGGAGCGCGGCCCGGCGGGGTGGGGCTCGAGCGTGCCGACGGACCTCTCCGCGGAGAGGAACAGCTGCGGATCGCCGGACGCCCCCGCCGTTGTGAGCGCTTCCAGGGCTTCGCGGCGACGCTGCGCCCACTCCTCAGGGTTCGCGCCACATGCTTCTGCATATGCACGAACGAATTGTTCGGGAATGTCGCCATTAGCGGGGTTCAGTCGCTGAGTGAGTTCGGAGGCGCTGTACCCCATCTTGGCGCTGAGCTCCGCCAAGGTCGCCGTTCCCGCCAGCCTCCGCAGGTCCTCGACGAATGCGCGCCATGGCCCCTCATCGCGACCGATCGACTCTTCGCCGCTCCCCCGGATCGTCATGCCCCCTCCTTGCGTTTTGACCCTTTCATTGTCACTTTGATGCACACGGCAGAAGAGGGTTCGCAAGAAATCATTGCGGACTCGGGCCGCCCAGAACCCACGCCCCTCGGACCCCGCGCCGCGAATCCGGTGCGGAAAGCGGGCCGGAGGGACGCGTCATGATCGACGTCTCATGATCGATATCTGCGGAAAGACGGGGCGCGGCCGCGCGATCCGCCTGCGTCACCGGGGTCGGGCGATCGACTCCCCCGTCACCGCCGCGGTGAACGCTCCCGAGGGGCGATCGGAAGCGAGGGTCCCGTCGGGCGAAGGGATGTGGCCGACCTCACGATCGCCCGCCGACGGGTTCGCGAGGAGTGCACGACAGGTCCACAAGGAGTCCGCGACGAGTCCGTGACGAGTTCGCGACGAGGATCCGCCCCTGCCTTTCGGTCCCCGCTCCGTCACCGGGCGCAACCGCTCTGAGCAGCGCGATCATGCGGAAACGGACCGACCGCAGCACGGTCCGCCGCACCCCCGACCGCCACGATGAGTAACGCAGGTGTCACCGAACGCACATCACTCGTCCGTTCAGAACCGGTCACATCTAAATAAACTACCTGTGCACAACCGGCGACGGCCCTATAGCGTACGGCGAGTCCGTCGTGGGCAAATTCCACATTTTGTTACGTAAATCACACTATTGGAGGTTGACCGATAAGAGCCGCCTGATACCCCCGAGGGGGCCGGGGGCTCTGGCCGTGCGCTCCTCGCGGAGCAGACCTTCGGGTCGCACGGCCGATCGGGAGGAGATCGGTGTCCATCATCCGCGCAGAGAACGTCACCAAGCTCTTCGGCCGCAAGGCGGCCGAGGGCGCTCGTCGACTGGCCGCGGGTGCGGACATCGACGAGCTCCGTGCGCTGGGGGTGACCCCGGCCGTGGTCAACGCATCTTTCACAGTGGAGCGCGGCGAGATCTTCGTCGTCATGGGGCTGTCGGGGTCCGGCAAGTCCACCCTGCTCCGAATGCTCAACGGATTGCTGGAACCCACCGCGGGCCGGGTCGAGATCGACGGCCGGGACATCGCGCATCTGCCCGCCAAGCAGCTGCGACTGCTGCGGCAGGAAAAGATCAGCATGGTCTTCCAGCACTTCGCGCTGTTCCCGCACCGCTCGGTGCTGGACAACGCCGCCTACGGGCTGGAGGTCCAGGGCGTCGACCGGCGGGAGCGGGAGCGGCGGGCGCGCCACTTCCTGAAACTGGTCGGGCTGGCCGGCTGGGAGGACAAGCTGCCCGGCCAGCTGTCGGGCGGCATGAAACAGCGGGTCGGACTGGCCCGCGCGTTGACGGCCGACACCGACATCGTGCTGATGGACGAGGCCTTCAGCGCGCTGGACCCGCTGATCCGCCGGGAAGTGCAGGACCTGCTGCTGGACCTGCAGGCGCAGCTGGGCAAGACGGTGGTGTTCATCACCCACGACCTGAACGAGGCCATGCGGATCGGCGACCGGATCGCCATGATGCGCGCCGGCCGCATCATCCAGATCGGCACGGCCGAGCAGATCCTCACCGACCCGGCCGACGACTACGTCGCGCAGTTCGTCGCCGACGTCGACCGCACCCGGGTGCTGACCGCCGCCTCGGTGATGGAACCGGCGCTGGTGACCGTGCCCGCGGGCGGCGGCCCCCGCACCGCGCTGCGGACCATGCGCAAGCACCAGACCTCCGAGGCCTTCGTCTTGGGACGCGACCGCAAGCTGCTGGGCTCGGTGCGCGCCGTCGACGTCGTGGAGGCCGTCCGGATGCAGGTCGACACGCTCGACGACCTGATCAACGACGATCTCGACCCGGTCTCCCCGGACACCGTGGTGGCCGACCTGTTCGGCCGGTGCGCCGAGAGCACGCTGCCGGTCCCCGTGGTGGACGACGCCGGGGCGCTGGTGGGGGTGATCCCTCCGGTCACGCTGCTGGCGGCCCTCAGCGCCGACGGCGACGTGCAGGAACGCCCCGGGCCGCAGGAGCCGGACGGGGAGCCGGACGGGGAGCCGAACGGGGAGAAGGAGGACGTCGTTGTCCAGGGCTGAGGTCGCATCCATGGAGCTCCCCCGGCTGCCGGTGGGGACCTGGTTCGAGGGGCTGGTCGACTGGCTGACCGACAACGCCTCCTGGCTGCTGGATCTGATCAGCACGGCGGTCGAGACCACCGTGCAGGCCCTGACCGACCTGCTGACGGCCCCGCCGGCGCTGCTGCTGACCCTCGCGCTGGCGGCGCTGGGACTGTGGCTGCGCGGATGGCGGTTCGGCCTGTTCGCCCTGCTCGGGCTGGCGCTGGTGGACAACATGGGGCTGTGGGAGCCGGCGATGTACACGCTGGCCCTGGTGCTGGTGTCCGCCCTGGTCGCGGTGGCGCTGGCGGTACCGCTGGGCATCGCCGCCGCCCGCAGCGAGCTGGTGAGCAAGGCGCTGCGTCCGGTGCTGGACCTGATGCAGACCATGCCGCCGTTCGTCTACCTGATCCCGGCGATCTTCTTCTTCAGCGTCGGTCCCGTCCCCGCGGCGGTGGCGACCATCGTGTTCGCGCTGCCGCCCGGCGTGCGGCTGACCGAGCTGGGCGTGCGCAACGTCGAACGGGAGATGGTCGAGGCGGGCGAGGCCTTCGGCGCCCCGCCGCGGCAGATCCTGCTGCGCATTCAGCTTCCGCTGGCCCTGCCCACGATCATGGCCGGGGTCAACCAGGTCATCATGCTCGCACTGTCGATGGTGGTCATCGCCGGCATGGTCGGTGCCGAGGGCCTCGGCAACACGGTGCTGGAGGGCATCCAGCGCACCGACATCGCCCTCGGTTTCGAAGGCGGCATCGCCGTCGTGGTGCTGGCCATCTTCTTGGACCGGGTCACGTCCTCGCTGGGTGAGCGCTCGGCCGTGGCCCGCGCGGAGAAGGCGGCCGCCTGAAAGCCGGGACCGTTCCCGTCCCGCCATGGCGCCGGATGCGCCGTGCCGTTCGTCGAAAGGAAATCCGTGCGCTTGCGCTTCACAGCACTCGCCAAGATCACCGCAGTCGCCCTGTCGCTGACCCTGGCCGCCACCGCCTGCGGCGGCGAGAGCGGCGGCGGCGAGACCGACAACACGATCACCATCGGCCTGCCGACCGGCTGGGCCGAGGGCGAGGCGGCCAGCCACCTGTGGGAGCGGATCCTCAAGGACAAGGGCTACCGGGTCGAGGTGAAGGGCCTGGACGTCGGCCCGCTGTTCACCGGGGTCGCCAAGGGCGACATCGACCTGTTCCTGGACACCTGGCTGCCGACCACCCACGAGGACTACTGGAAGCGCTACAACAAGGACCTGGAGCAGCTCGGGGTCTGGTACAGCAACGCCAAGCTGACCATCGCGGTGCCCTCCTACTCGCCGCTGAAGTCCCTGGAGGACCTCAAGGGCAAGGGCGGCGACTACGGCGGCAAGATCATCGGCATCGAGTCGGGCTCGGGCCTGTACCGGATCTCCTCCACCAAGATGCTGCCCGACTACGGGCTGAAGGGCGAGTACACGGTCACCGCCTCCTCCACGGCCGCCATGCTCGCCGAGCTGAAGAAGGCCCTCGACGCCAAGAAGGACATCGTGGTGACCCTGTGGCGCCCGCACTGGGCGTACGCGGCCTACGACATCCGGGACCTGGAGGACCCCAAGGGCTCGATGGGCGGCGCCGAGGAGATCAGCTCGGTCGCCCGCAAGGGCTTCAGCAAGGACTTCCCCGACGTGGCGCAGTGGCTGAAGAAGTTCACGATGAACGACCAGCAGCTGGGCTCGCTGGAGGACCTGCTGGAGAACAAGTACAAAGGCGACCCGCAGAAGGCCGTCGACGAGTGGCTGAAGGCCAACCCCGACTTCGTCTCCGGCATCACCGGCTGAGCCGGCCGGCCTCGGGCCGGGTCTGAGCGGACCCGGCCCGGGGCCCGCCCGTCCGGAGCGTCGTCCGGTCCGAGCGGTCCCCGGGCCGGTCAGGCCCGCACGCCGCGGATGAAGCCGAACCGGTCCGGATAGGTGAGGATCTCCTCGGGGTGGCGGGACTCGATGCAGGCGACGCCGTCCTCGATCTCCTCGGCGGAGAAGCTGGACAACACCGACATCCACCGGTTGCGGACCAGGTCGATCCACTGGTCGCGGGCGATGACGACGGTGTACTCCTCGATCCGGCACTCGGTCCGCAGTCCCGCCTCCTCCAACGCGGCGACCAGGTCCTCCAGGGCGGGCTGACGTTCGGCGAACCGGTCCAGAGCGGCCGGGAACAGCGGATACTCCAGCCGCGGCGGCAGCGTCACGATCAGGATCCGCCCGCCGGGGGAGAGTCGTTCGGCCAGCCCGCGCAGGGTCTGCGGGATATCCCGCACATGGTGGACGGACTCTTTGAAGGTGAAGGCGTCGACCGTCTCATACGGCAGGGCGACCTCGCCGGAGGCGATCTGCTCGGCGGTGGCGCGCAGCGGGGACAGCCGCTCATCGTCGGGCAGCCGGTCCAGCATCGGCTGGGACGGGTCGACGCAGACGATCGGCCGCTCGGCCGAGGCGTGCTCCATCAGCCGCCGCAGGAACAGCCCGGTGCCCGCGCCGATGTCGACGAACCGCTCTCGCCCGGAGGGCGACAGCCAGGCGAGGATGCGGTCGGCCATCCACTCCACATACTCGGGGCGGTCGGCCCAGTTGCGCTCGTAGGTGGCGGCGAGCCGCCGGTAGTGCTCCTCTTCCGTGGACGCCATGACGGACCTTTCCCCCGGCTCGAGGGCCGGGTGTCGGGGGCGGGGACGTCGGCGGATGCGGGTCAGGTCTGCAGGACGGCCTGCAGGAAGTCGCGGGTGCGCTGCTCGACCGGATCGCTGAAGATCTTCTCGGGCGGCCCCTCCTCCACGATCTGGCCGTGGTCGAACATCAGGACGCGGTCGGAGATGTCGCGGGCGAAGTTCATCTCGTGGGTGACGCACAGGATGGTGAGGTTCCCCTCGCTCGCGATGTCGCGCAGCAGCGACTGCACCCCGGCCACCAGCTCGGGGTCCAGGGCGGAGGTGACCTCGTCCAGCAGCAGGATCTCCGGCTCCATCGCCAGGGCGCGGGCGATGGCGACGCGCTGCTGCTGACCGCCCGAGAGCCTGCCGGGGTGGGCGTCGGCCTTGCCCGACAGGCCCACCATCTCCAGCAGCTCCATGGCGCGCTGCTCGGCCTCCTCGCGGGACCGGCCCAGCACCCGCACCGGCGCCTCGGTGATGTTGCGCAGCACGTTCATGTTGGGGAACAGGTTGAACTGCTGGAAGACCATCCCGACCTTGCGGCGGACGCGGCGCAGGTGCTTCTCGTCGGCGGGGACGAGCCGGTCGCCGCGGCGCATGTGGCTGAGCAGCTCCCCGTCCACCTCGATGGTGCCGCTGGTGACCCGTTCCAGGGTCATCAGCAGGCGCAGGATGGTGGTCTTTCCCGATCCGCTGGGACCGATCAGCGTGCAGCGTTCCCGGGGACGCACGGTGAAGTCCAGGTCGCGCAGCACCTGGTGGTCGCCGTAACGCTTGCCGACCTTGTCGAAGCGGATCATGTACTGCGGTTCGGCGGTCGGATCGGCTTTCGGATCAGCTTTCAAGACGGCGCTCCAGACGGCGAACGAGGATGGACGAGGGGATCGCCACGACCAGGAAGAACAGCCCGGCGAGGGTGAGCGGCTCCAGGTAGCGGAAGTCCTCCGAGCCGAGCTGGCGGGCCAGGCCCAGCACGTCCACCACGGTGATCAGCGCCAGCTGCGGGGACTCCTTGAAGATGCCGATCAGGTTGTTGCCCAGGGCCGGCAGCACCTTGCGGACGGCCTGTGGCAGGATCACGCTGGTCCACACCCGCAGCCGCGGCAGGTTGAGCGCGACCGCGGCCTCCCACTGGCCCTTGGGGACGTTATCGATGCCGGCCCGGTAGACCTCGGCGGTGTAGCAGGCGTAGTGGACGCCCAGCCCGACGATCCCGGTGGTCAGGGCGCCCATCGTGATGCCGAGGGCGGACGGCAGGACGTAGTAGAGGATGAACAGCTGGGCCAGCAGCGGGGTGCTGCGGATCAGCTCGATCAGGACGCGGACCGGCAGCCGCACCCAGCGGGTGGGCGCGCGCAGCGCCAGCGCCAGCACCAGGCCCAGCAGGAAGGCCAGCACGGCGGCGCCCAGGGTGGCCTGGGCGGTGACCTTCAGCCCGGTGGTGAACAGCTCGGGCGCGATCTCGCCGGCCCGCCCCCAATCCCAGGTCATCGCGCACCTCCCGCGGCGACGGTGAGCTCACCGCCGGCGGAACGGCGGCGACGACGCGGCCACAGCGGGCGCACCTCCCGGCCGAGCATGCGGGCCATCCGGCGTTCCAGCAGCCGCATCACGGCGGTGATCAGCCCCGCGTACAGCAGGTAGATCACCATGACCAGGACCATCACCACGGCCCGGTCGCTGCCGGAGTTGATCAGCGCCTTGCTCTCGAAGATCAGGTCGCCCACCGAGATCGCCGACACCAGCGAGGTGGCTTTGAGCAGCTCGATGAGCAGGTTGTTCAGCGGCGGCAGCATGGCGGCCAGCGCCTGCGGCATGATCACGTACCGCATCCGCTGGTAGGGGCTGAAGTTGAGGGCGATGGCCGCCTCCCGCTGGGCCCGCGGCACGGCCAGCACCCCGCCGCGCACCACCTCCGCGCCGTAGGCGCCCAGGTTGAGGCCCAGCGCCAGGATCCCGGCCGCCAGCGGGGCCAGCCGGTATCCGGTCAGCACGGGGAGCGCGAAGAAGATCCAGAACATCTGGACGATCACCGAGGTGCCCCGGAAAAACTCCATGTAGACCCGGGCCGGGACGCGCACCAGGCGGCGGGGCGAGAGCATGGCCAGCCCGGCGGCGAACGCCAGCACCAGGGCCAGCGCCGCGCCGCCGAGCGTGGCCTGTGCGGTGACCAGCGCGCCGTCGCACAGGAACGGCATCGCCTCCCCGACGGTGCCGGGCAGGTCGCTGCTGCAAGGGTTCATCGTGGGACCGGTCGGATCAGGAGGTCGGCTTGCACAACTGGTCGGCGGTCAGCTTCTTGGCCGCGTCGATCTCGGCGGCGGTGAAGCCGAACGGCTTGACGATCTCCAGCAGCCGGCCGGAGTCCTGCAGCTTCTTCAGCTCGGCGTTGAAGGCCTCGCGCAGCTCGGTATCGGCCTTGCGGAACCCGTAGCCGCCGGCGCCGACCTCCTCCTTGCCGTCGATCACCGGCACGAAGGACGGGGTCACCTCGATCGGGGCGTCGGCGTAGTGCTGCCGCTTGTTCCAGTTGAGGGTGATGGAGGTCAGGGCGACCGCGTCGACCCGGCCGTCCAGCAGCCCCTGGAAGGCGGCGTTGGCGTCGGGGTAAACCTGGATCTGGCCGCTCTTGACGCCGTAGGCCTCGGCGTATCCCTTCTCCACCGCCCCTTCCAGCACGGCGACCTTGACGCCGGAGTCGGCGGCGATCTCGGCGAAGGTCTTCAGGCCCTTGGGGTTGCCCTGCTTGACCAGCAGCGCGGTGGTGCCGGCGTAGTCGGGGTCGGAGAAGGCGATCTGGCCGCAGCGTTCGGGCGTGATGGACATGCCGGCGGCGATCACGTCGTAGTTGCCGGCGTTCAGGCCCGGGATGAGCGCGCCGAAGGAGTCCACCAGCACCGGCTCCAGCTCGTTCACCCCCAGCGCCTTGAAGATCTCCCGGGCGACCTCGGGGGCCTCCCCGGTGAGCCGGCCGTTCTTGTCGCGGAACCCGTAGGGAGCCTCGTTGGCGAAGCCGACCTTGATCTTGCCGGCCGCCTTGACGCGCTCCAGCGCGCCGCCCGCGGAGGTCGCGGGGTCCTCGGCCTTGGAGCAGGCGCTCAGCAGCGCGGGACCGCCGATGATGGCGGCGGCGGCCAGGCCCGACCGCCGCAGCAGATCCCGCCGGGACATCGGTGACGTCATCGTCGTCCTTTCTTTCCAAGGGGGAACGGAGAGCCGGACGTCCCGCCGGCGACTCGGGGCCGGCGGGACGGTCTCAAAGGGCGTACCCGCCCGGTCGGAGCGGCCCGGGCCCGGTCAGGCGCCCACGGGGGTGAAGTCGCGGGCGGCGATGAACTCGGGGCGCCGCTGCGGGGCGGCGAACGGCTCGACGCAGGTGTTCTCGACGCTGTTGAAGACGAAGAACACGTTCGACCGGGGGAACGGCGTGATGTTGCCGTTGGAGCCGTGCATGCAGTTGCAGTCGAACATGACCGCCGAGCCGGCCGGGCCGGTGCACAGCTCGATGCCGTGCCGTTCGGCCAAGGCGGTGAGGCTCTCGGGGTCGGGGGTGCCGATCTCCTGGTCCTTCAGCGACTCGCGGTAGTGCTCGGGCGGGGTCTCGCCCACGCAGGAGACGAAGGTGCGATGCGACCCCGGCATGATCATCAGTCCGCCGTTGCAGACGAAGTTGTCGGTGAGGGCGATGGAGATGCTCACCGCCCGCATCCGCGGCATGCCGTCCTCGGCGTGCCAGGTCTCGAAGTCCGAGTGCCAGTAGAAGTCCCTGCCCTTGAAGCCGGGCTTGTAGTTGACCCGGCTCTGGTGCACGTAGACGTCCGAGCCGAGGATCTGCCGGGCCCGGCCGACCACCCGCTCGTCGCGGGCCAGCTCGGCGAAGACCTCGCTGATGCGGTGCACCTCGAAGATCGACCTGATCTCCGTCGAGGACTTCTCGGTGACGACCCGCTCGTCCCCGCGCAGCGCCGGGTCCTCGCTCAGCCTGCGCAGCTCGGCGCGGTAGCGTTCGACCTCCTCCGGGGTGATCAGCCGCTCGATGGTCACGAAGCCGTCGCGGTCGTAGGCGGCCAGGGTCTCGGCGTCGAACGGCCCGTCGTCCGCGGTCCCGTAGACCACCGGATCCCGGCGGTCGATGAAGGCCGGTTCGCAGGAGCCGCGGGTGGGATACAGGTCGACCATGGTTCTCTCCCTTCGGTGCGGGACGGGCCGGGTCGCCGGCGGCGGGAGGGCTCCCGGCCCGTGCTCGGCCGGGAAGGTCAGGAATCGTCCTCGGTGAGCAGGGGGTAGGCGCCGTTCTCGTCGTGGACCTCGCGTCCGGTGACGGGCGGGTTGAACACGCAGACGGTGCGCAGGTCGGTGTGGGCGTGGACGGTGTGGTGCTCGTGGCCGTCCAGGACGTACAGGGTGCCAGGGGCCAGCGGGTGGCGTTCCCCGGTCTCGTCGTTGACCAGTTCGCCGGTGCCCTCGATGCAGTAGACGGCCTCGATGTGGTTGGCGTACCACATCGAGGTGCTGGTGCCGGCGTACAGGACGGTGTCGTGCAGGGAGAAGCCGACCTTCTCCCTGGCCAGCAGCAGGCGGCGGCTGCGCCAGGTGGCGGCTTCGACGTCGCGTTCGGTTCCGATGACCTCGTCGAGGGTCTTGACGATCACAGTGGCTCGCTTTCGTCTCCGGGTCCGGTGATGGTGGGCCCGCGCCGGGGGCGGCGAAGGACGGTCGCCCGCTTCGAGCGGAGGACCGGAGGGAGCGGGCGGCCGCGGCGCGGAGACGCCGCCCCCGGGCGGCGGGTCAGGCCGGCTGCAGTTCCAGGGCCGCGGTGACGGATTCGGCGAGGATCTGCAGACCGTCGGTCAGTTCGCGTTCGGTGATGGTCAGCGGCGGCAGCAGCTTGGCGACCTCCCCCTCGGGGCCGGAGGTCTCCATCAGCAGGCCCCGCCGGAACGCCTGGGCGCAGACCCGGCCGGCCGCGCGGGGGTCGGCGAAGGCGATGCCCTGGGCCATGCCCCGGCCGCGCAGCCCGGTGACCGCGTCGCCGAGGCCGTCGACGAGGCCGGTCAGGGCGCGGCGGATCAGCTCGCCCTTGGCGCGGGTCTCCTGCTGGAGCCGATCGTCGGTCCAGTACTCCAGGGCGGCGGTGGCGGTCACGAAGGCGGGGTTGAAGCCGCGGAAGGTGCCGTTGTGCTCGCCCGGCTCCCACACGTCCAGCTCCGGACGCAGCAGGGTGACCGCCAGGGGCAGCCCGTAGCCGCTGAGCGACTTGGACAGGCACACGATGTCGGGGACGATGCCGGCGTCCTCGAAGCTGAAGAACGGCCCGGTGCGGCCGCAGCCCATCTGCACGTCGTCGACGATCAGCAGGATGTCGTGGCGGCGGCACAGGTCGGCCAGCCCGCGCAGCCACTCCGGCCGGGCGGCGTTGAGCCCGCCCTCGCCCTGCACGGTCTCCACGATCACCGCGGCGGGCTTGTCCAGCCCGCTGCCGCTGTCGGCCAGCATCCGCTCGAACAGCAGGAAGTCGGGGGTCCTCCCGTCGAGGTAGTTGTCGTAGGGCATGGTGGAGGTGTGGTTGAGCGGCACCCCGGCGCCGCCGCGCTTCATCGAGTTGCCGCTGACCGCCAGCGAGCCCAGCGTCATGCCGTGGAAGGCGTTGGTGAAGCTGACCACGGTCTCCCGCCCGGTGTACTTGCGGGCCAGCTTGAGCGCCGCCTCGACGGCGTTGGTGCCGGTCGGGCCGGGGAACTGGATCTTGTAGTCCAGTCCGCGCGGGGCCAGCACGATGTCGTGGAAGGCCTGGAGGAACTCGCGTTTGGCCACGGTGTGGGCGTCCAGGCTGTGCACGATGAAGTCGTCGGCGAGGTAGCGCAGCAGTCTCTGTTTCAGCAGCGGGTTGTTGTGTCCGTAGTTGAGGGAGCCGGCGCCGGCGAAGAAGTCGAGGTAGACCCGGCCGGACTCGTCGGTGACGGTGCTGCCCTGCGCGGTGCGGAAGACCGTGGGCCAGCCTCGACAGTAGCTGCGGACCTGGGACTCGAGACGTTCGAACACGTGCATTCGTCGTTGCCTTCCATGAACGGGTGGGGGCCTGGGAGATGAGGTCCTGGACGGTCGAAGGCGCGGTCGTCAGTCGGTGAGCGGCCCGATGCGGTACAGCACCTCGGGCTCGTGGGGAGGGTGGTCGTCGGGTCCGGGGAACAGGTCGGCGGGGAAGAGTTCGCGGCGGACCAGCTCGCAGCCGCGGGCGCGGGCGAAGGATTCGAACAGTCGCGCCGAGGCGATGTTGCCGGGGGTGATGGTGGCCTCGAGGAAGCGGCGTCCGGGGTCGCGGGCGGTCAGCTCGTCGAGCATCCGGCGGGCCAGGCCCTGTCCGCGGCGGCGGTCGTCCACCGCCACCTGCCAGACGAAGAGGGTGTCGGGGGCGGCCGGTCGCAGGTATCCGGTGACGAACCCGCAGGGCCCCTTCCGGTCGCGGGCGACCACGGAGGTGTCGGCGAAGTCCCGGCACCACAGGACGTATCCGTAGGGGGAGTTGAGGTCCAGGGAGCGCGAGTCACGGGCGATCCGCCACAGCTCCCGCCCGTCCGAAAGCTCCGGACGGGACAGCCGTATCTCGTCGTCGAGCCGAAGGTCACGGGTGCCTGCACGAAGGGGGGTCGCGGCCATGTGCACCGAACGTAGCCGACGTCCCTCACGACCCCCGGAGTGTTCGATCACGGAAGGTGTTTAAAACAAGGAGAAAGCGGGTAGGGGACGCCCTTTCGCGCGGACGGCGGCTACGGGGAGTTACGGCGAACCCTGCGCGACCCCCCTGTGAACCGACGCGTCACCTGCCTTTTCAGCCGATTGACAACGCTTCCTGATCGGCCGTCAGATCTGCCCGTCCACTCGGCGGGACATGTGGAAAACAGTACGAGTCAGTCAAATTTAACCGTGACCTAGATCACAGGATTCTGATGTAAACCTGTGATCCGATTGAAACGACTTTTATGTCCGGCCTCTCGGTCGGCCGCTCACGTCACTGTACGTGATCGCATTGATCATCATGGGTGAACGGCCGGAATCCCGGCTCCGTTCACCGGAGAACCGCCGAGAGCACCGCCGGAGAGATTCCTCCGTCCCCGGGGCCGCACAAGTCGCGCCACGGCCGGCACAACGCCCGTCGTCCGTCGCCCGTCGTCCGTCGATCGTCTGTCGGCGTCCTGAACACCCTGAAGGTCCTGAACGCCTTGAAGCCCGCCTCGGCCGTACGGAGAACGACCGGAGGGCCCTGCACAGGCCCCCGGTCCTTCAAGGTCGCCCCGGGAGGCTCGCGGACCGGTCGGTCTCGGGCCCGCGCAGATGCGCGATCCCGTTTCAAGGTCCCATGACGGGCCCGTGGCGCGCCCTCGGGAGCCGGACCCGCCCGGGCTCCATGGAGCCCGCGGCACGCCCCGGAACGCGACCGGAGCGCGCGGGGCGGAGACACGGCTGCGCCCTTCCCCGGCGGTCCGGGGAAGGGCGCAGCGGGGCCTCAGGCGGCCGATCCGGTCACTCGGCGGCGACGGGCTCCTTGGGAGCGGCGTCCTCGCCCTTGATGGAGCGGATCAGCAGCTGGGAGACGTCGACGACCTCCAGGCTCTCCTTGGCCTGTCCGGCGTTCTTCTTCTCGTTGATGGCGTCGCCCAGCATCACCAGGCAGAACGGGCAGGCGGTGGAGACGGTGTCGGGGTCGGTGGTCAGCGCCTCGTCCACCCGCTCGGTGTTGATGCGCTTGCCGATGCGCTCCTCCATCCACATCCGGGCGCCGCCAGCGCCGCAGCAGAAGCCGCGGTCCTTGTGCCGGTGCATCTCCTGGGTCTTGACGCCCGGGACGGTGGCCATGATGTCGCGCGGCTGCTTGTAGACCTTGTTGTGACGGCCCAGGAAGCAGGGGTCGTGGTAGGTGATCTTCTCCTCGATCGGGGTGACCGGGGTGAGCTTGCCCTCCTCGACCAGCTTGGCCAGCAGCTGGGTGTGGTGGACGACCTCGTAGTTCCCGCCGATCTGCGGGTACTCGTTGGCCAAGGTGTTGAAGCAGTGCGGGCAGGTCGCCACGATCTTCTTGACCCCGGCCTCGTTGAGGGTCTCCACGTTCTGCTGGCCGAGCATCTGGAAGATGAACTCCATGCCCAGCCGGCGGGCCGGGTCACCGGTGCAGGCCTCCATGGGGCCGAGCACGGCGAACTTGACGCCGGCGATGTGCAGCAGCTCGGCGACGGCCTTGGTGGTCTTCTTGGCGCGGTCCTCCAGGGCGCCGGCGCACCCGACCCAGAACAGGTACTCGGCGTCCTCGGGCATGGAGTCCTCGACGACCGGGACCTCGAAGTCGAGCTCCTCGATCCACTCCAGGCGCTTCATCTCGGACATGCCCCACGGGTTGCCCTTGTTCTCCAGGTTCTTGAGCATCACGCCCGCCTCGCTGGGGAACGAGGACTCGATCATGACCTGGAAGCGGCGCATGTCCAGGATGTGGTCGATGTGCTCGATGTCCACCGGGCACTGCTCGACGCAGGCGCCGCAGTTGGTGCACGACCACAGCACGTCGGGGTGGATGACGCCGTCCTCGCCGACGAGCTCCTTGTCCACCTGCATGGCGGCCTTCTGCTCGTCGGTGAACTTCTCCCGCTCCTCCTCGGAGGCCAGGATGTAGGGGGCCTTGGCGAAGGCGTGGTCACGCAGCTCGAGGATGACCATCTTCGGCGACAGCGGCTTGCCGGTGTTCCAGGCGGGGCACTGGGACTGGCAGCGACCGCACTCGGTGCAGGTCGCCATGTCCAGGAAGCCCTTCCAGGTGAAGTCCTCGATCTTGCCGCGGCCGAAGGTGTCGGTGTCGGGGTCGGCCTCCTCGAAGTCCAGCGGCTTGCCGTTGCTCATCATCGGCTGGGCGGCGCCCAGGCCGTCCGGGCGGCGCTTGAACATGACGTTCAGCGGCGCCAGGAAGATGTGCAGGTGCTTGGAGTTGACGACGATGATCAGGAAGACCAGCGCGACGCCGATGTGCGCCAGGAGGAAGGCGGCCTCCAGGAAGACCAGCAGACCGGACTCGGGCTCGCCCAGGTTCTTCATCAGCTGGCCGACGCCGTAGGAGGCGTAGGCGGCCTTGCCGTAGGTGAAGTTCCCGTTCGCCACCTCGGCGCCCCGGAAGGCGAACATCGTCCAGATCACATTGAAGATCATGAACAGGATGAGCCAGGCGCCGCCGGTGTGCGAGCCCTTGAAGCGGGACTTGCGGTCGAGCCGCTTGGGCGAGTTCTGGATCCGGATCACGGTGAAGGTGGCCAGACCCGCCAGGCAGGCCAGCGCGATGGTGTCCTGCACGAACCCGATCGGCGGCCAGGTCTGCAGGAAGGGGATGTGCGCCTCGAGCCCGAACAGCAGCTGAACTCCCGCCTCCAGGTAGACGGTCGCCAGCAGGAAGAAGGCCCACATCACCGCGAAGTGCGCGGCTCCCGCCACGGTCCACTTCAGCAGCTTGCGCTGCCCGAAGACCTCGACGACCTGGCCCTTCACGTCGCCCTTCGGGTCACGCTTGACCTGAAGCACCCGTTCGGGGTCGGGCTGTCCGCTCTTGAAGAGCCTCCACAGGAACAACACCCGCCGGCCGGCCAGCGCAACCGCCACCGCCGTACCGACGAGCCCAACGATCAACGTGACCGCGTATTGCAAGGTTCCGTCCTCCTGAAGGTACGGGCGTCGGCTGTCAGCGTAGGGCTCGCGACGGACAGCCCAGCATCCGGGGGCCGAAATACTACTCGGGAGTAGCATATGCGGTCACTAGGCCGAACGGCCCGTCACCCGCCGAAGTCGTGGTATACCTCCCGACTCCGCCCACCTGCAAACAAATGTGCAGGTAGAAGGGGTGGCGCGAGCCGCGCTGTGGCCCCGCACAACCTCGACGCGCCCCCGACGCCCGGCGCCCTCCTCTCCGCTTCCTCTCCGCTTCCCTTCTGCCTTCCCCTCCGCGTCCTCTTTGCGCCCGCACCGAAACCCTCCCCGCCTCCGCTCCGAAACGCCGACCGGGCTGCGCATCCCCCCAGATCACGGGCACCATTCCGACGAAGGTCGACCGAGACCCACCGAGACCGACGAAGAACGGCGCCGAGGCCCGAGCGCCGTGATCCTCCCCCGCCCCGTCCCCGACCCGAAGGATCCGCGCCGACTCCCTCCCCGCCTTCAGGCGGGGTCTCCTCGGAGGTTTCCGATGAACGAACCGCACGACGAGGCCGAACGGCTCTGGGAAGAGCGCTACGCCGGCAGCTCCCAGGTCTGGAGCGGTGAGCCCAACCGGCCCCTGGTCGATCTCGTCGCGCCCCTGTCCCCCGGCCGCGCCCTCGACCTGGGCTGCGGCGAGGGCGGCGACGCCGTTCATCTGGCCTCCCGGGGCTGGCGGGTCACCGCCGTCGACATCTCCCCCACCGCGCTGGACCGGACGCGCGCGCTCGCCGAACGCGCGGGAGTCGCGGACCGCATCACCACCGAGCGGCATGATCTGACCCGCACCTTCCCCGACGGCGCCTACGACCTGGTCTCGTCCCTGTTCCTGCACTGCCACCAGGAGTCCGCCCGCGACGGGCTCCTGCGCCGGGCGGCCGGGGCCCTGACCGTCGGCGGCCTGTTGTTCGTCGTCGAACACGGCTCCGTGCCGCCCTGGGCGCCCGAGCCCCACCCCCACCACGTCCGCTTCTCCACCCCCCAGGAGATCCACGAGGGCATGGCCCTGGACCCCGCCCGCTACCGCCCCGAACGCCTGGCCGTCCAGGAACGCCTGGCCACCGGCCCCGGCGGGGTGACCGGCCCGCTCACCGACGTCATCGTGCTGGTCCGCCGCATCGCGTGAGGCGGCCGGCCGCCGGAGCGGCGCCCGGTGCGCGTCTCGTCGGCGTCTCGTCGGCGTCTCACCGGTGTCCCGCCGGCCGCACCCGCGCCGGCCGGGTCGGCTGCGGCCGGCCGCCGGAGCGGCGGGGCAGACTTAGGTGGCGTGAGCATCGCACCGTTCGACTACGACGCGTACTGGCGTCGTCCTCGCGATGACTGGCGGGAGAAGGGACTGCACTGGCACTGCTACATGGCCCGCATGGACGGGGCCACGTTCGGCAACGACCTGGTGCGCGAGGATCCGAACACCGACGCGGCACCGAAGATCATCCGTGACTGGCTGCGCAAGCCGGCGCGCACCCTCCAGCACGTGGCCAAGACCCCCGACAGCGCGGTGGAGTGGCTGCGGGGGCAGTGGGAGTCCATCAGGCCGAGCGCGGGGCAGGCCGCCACGGCGATCGAGCCCGAGACCCTGTTCGGACGGGCGCTGTACGACCTGTCCTGCGGCACGGACATCTGCTGGGGCTATTGGCTCTCCGGCGGCTCGACCCATGTGCAGCTCGCGGTCGTCGGCGTCGCGGACGGCTGCCATGGCTGACGTCCCCCGCCCTCTCGCCGCCGCGCCGGAGAGCACGCGGAAGCGCCCGCCGAGGACGTGCGGGCTCTTCCGGCGGCGTACGGGGGCGGGCGCGATCTCCTTCATCCCCTCGGCGGGCGTCCCCTCCTCGCGGGGACGAAGGTCCGCGCCCCCGCGATGAGGACGTCATCGCCGCCTCCCGGTCGTGAGACCGGTCATCACGAGGACCTCCGTCCCGGATGAAAGCGGCGGCCGCGGGCACATCGCCCGTGGCCGCCGCTTGCTTTTCACGACATTTCACAACGGCCGCGGCGGAGCGCGAGGAGCGGGGACCGGGCATCGGGACCGGGGCTTCTCAGCGGCCGCAGCGGCGCGGGCGCGGCGGGGTCGAGAGAGCGGGGGCCGCTCCCCTCGACTTCCCCCTCACCGCCGGACCGCCCCGCCGCCGGGTCGGCGCCCGGTCGTCGCCGGTTCATCCGCTCGGCTCCGGCGGCCGTCCGCGGACCCGCCGCCGGGCGCCGGCCGGGAACGGAATAACGGACTCAACCGTCTTGTTAGCAGAAGCAGCAGCAAAGTTGAGCCCACAAGACTCAACTAATTTGACACGACCTACCACGGTAGGCACCCTGTACCGCGGAACGGACTGCAAACCGCGTGCCCGCTCACCGCGGGCACCCGATGAAGCGGCCGCCCTCGGGGACGGCCGAGTGACGACGGAGGACGAAGACCATGGCACGTGCGGTCGGTATCGACCTCGGGACGACCAACTCGGTCGTCGCGATCTTGGAGGGCGGCGAGCCCACCGTCATCGCCAACGCGGAGGGGTCGCGGACCACGCCGTCCGTCGTCGCCTTCGCCAAGAACGGCGAGGTCCTCGTCGGCGAGGTGGCCAAGCGGCAGGCGGTCACGAACGTGGACCGCACCATCCGGTCGGTCAAGCGCGAGATGGGCACCGACTGGAAGAAGCAGATCGACGACAAGCAGTTCACCCCGCAGCAGATCAGCGCGTTCGTGCTGCAGAAGCTCAAGCGGGACGCCGAGGCCTACCTGGGCGAGAAGATCACCGACGCGGTGATCACCGTGCCCGCCTACTTCTCCGACCACCAGCGGCAGGCCACCAAGGAGGCCGGCCAGATCGCCGGCCTGAACGTGCTGCGGATCATCAACGAGCCGACCTCCGCGGCGTTGGCCTACCACCTGGAGAAGGAGAACGAGGCCACCATCCTGGTCTTCGACCTCGGCGGCGGCACCTTCGACGTGTCCCTGCTGGAGGTCGGGGACGGCGTGGTCGAGGTCAAGGCCACCAGCGGTGACAACCACCTGGGCGGCGACGACTGGGACAACGCCATCGTCGACTGGCTGGTGAGCCGCTTCAAGAACGCCCACGGCGTGGACCTGTCCAAGGACAAGATGGCGCTGCAGCGGCTGCGCGAGGCCGCGGAGAAGGCCAAGATCGAGCTGTCCGGCTCCACCGAGACGCAGATCAACCTGCCCTACATCACCGCCTCCGCCGAGGGCCCGCTGCACCTGGACGAGAAGCTCACCCGGGCCGAGTTCCAGAAGATGACCGCCGACCTGCTGGACCGCTGCAAGGGCCCGTTCAACCAGGTCATCAAGGACGCCGGCATCACCGTCGCCGACATCGACCACGTGGTGCTGGTCGGCGGCTCCACCCGGATGCCCGCGGTGACCGACCTGGTGCGCGAGCTGACCGGCGGCAAGGAGCCCAACAAGGGCGTCAACCCCGACGAGGTCGTGGCGGTCGGCGCGGCCCTCCAGGCCGGTGTGCTCAAGGGCGAGGTCAAGGACGTCCTGCTGCTGGACGTCACCCCGCTGAGCCTGGGCATCGAGACCAAGGGCGGCATCTTCACCAAGATCATCGAGCGGAACACCACCATCCCGACCAAGCGGAGCGAGGTGTTCACCACCGCCCAGGACAACCAGCCCTCGGTGGAGATCCAGGTCTACCAGGGCGAGCGGGAGATCGCCGCGCACAACAAGAAGCTCGGCCAGTTCCAGCTGGTGGGCATCCCGCCGGCGCCGCGGGGCGTGCCGCAGATCGAGGTCACCTTCGACATCGACGCCAACGGCATCGTGAACGTGCACGCCAAGGACCTGGGCACCGGCAAGGAACAGAAGATGACCATCACCGGCGGCTCGGCCCTCCCCAAGGAGGACATCGAGCGGATGATCCGCGAGGCCGAGCAGTACGCCGAGGAGGACCGCCGGCGCAAGGAGGAGGCCGAGGTCCGCAACCAGGCCGACACGCTGGCCTACTCGACCGAGAAGTTCCTGCGGGAGAACGGCGAGAAGGTCCCCGAGGACGTCAAGAAGGAGGTCGAGGAGGCCATCGCCGAGGTCAAGAAGAACCTCGAGGGCTCCGATGTGAACGCCATCCGCTCCAGCTCCGAGAAGCTGGCCCAGGTCAGCCAGAAGATGGGCGCCGCCATCTACGCGCAGAACGCCGGCGGTGAGACCACGGCCGACGCCGGCTCCGGCGCGAGCGCCTCCGGCTCCTCCTCTTCCTCCTCCGATGACGAGGTCGTCGACGCCGAGATCGTGGACGAGGACAAGAAGGACGGTGCCGCGTGAGCTCACCTGACGCGGGTGAGGAGCGCGAGGGCCCGGTGATCCGCGACAAGCGGCGCATCGACCCGGAGACGGGCAAGGTGCGGGAGCGGCCCGCCGAGCAGAAGGCCGCTCCCGGCCCCGCCGCCGAGTCCGGCACCGCCTCGCCTCCCGCCGAGAACGAGGAGATCGACAAGCTGAAGGCCCAGCTTCAGGAGCGCACCGAGGACCTGCAGCGGGTCCAGGCGGAGTTCTCCAACTACCGCAAGCGAGTCGAGCGTGATCGGGCGGCGGTCCGCGAGCAGGCGCTGGCCAACGTGCTGACCGAGCTGCTGCCGGTGCTCGACGACATCGGCCGGGCGCGTGAGCACGGCGAGCTGACCGGCGGCTTCAAGTCGGTCGCCGAGGCGCTGGAGGCCACGCTCACCAAGCTGGGACTGCAGCAGTACGGCGAGAAGGGCGAGCCGTTCGACCCGACGGTGCACGAGGCGCTGCTGCACTCGTACTCGCCCGAGGTGACCGAGACGACCTGCAGCGAGGTGCTCCAGCCGGGTTACCGGCTCGGCGAGCGCATCCTGCGGCCCGCCCGGGTCGCGGTGGCCGAGCCGGGCGAGCCGCCCGAGCCGGAGGAGCCGAAGCAGGAGCAGGAGCCGACCGCCGAGGCCGCCGGCGAGCCCGACTCCTCCGGCGAGTCCGGCTCGTCCGACGACAAGTGATCCCTTCCGTCCGGCCCGCGCCGCCCGCGCGGCGCGGGCCGGACGGAGCCTGACCTGAGAACCTGACGACGAGAACGCGAGAGTACGAAAGCGGGGCGCCGTGAGCACCAAGGACTTCCTGGAGAAGGACTACTACAAGGCCCTTGGTGTTTCGAAGACGGCCACCCAGGACGAGATCAAGAAGGCCTACCGCAAGCTGGCCCGCAAGTACCACCCCGACGCCAACAAGGGCGACCGTGAAGCCGAAGAGCGCTTCAAGGAGATCTCCGAAGCGTATGACGTGCTGAGCGACGAGAAGCGTCGCAAGGAGTACGACGAGGCGCGCCGCCTGTTCGGCTCGGGCGGGTTCCGCGGGCCCGGCGGCGGCGGGTTCGGTTTCGACCTGGGCGACCTGTTCGGCCAGGGCCAGACGGCCGGAGCGGGGGCCGGCGACCGGCTCGGCGACCTGTTCAGCGGGCTGTTCGGGCGGGCCGGGGCGCGCACCGGCGCCCGGCGGGCCCGGCGCGGTGCGGACGTGGAGACCGAGGTCACCCTGACCTTCGGCGACGCGCTGGAAGGGGTGACCGTGCCGCTGAAGATGACCAGCGAGGCGGCCTGCCCGCACTGCGCGGGCACCGGCGCACGGAGCGGGACCGTGCCGCGGGTCTGCCCCTCCTGCGAGGGCACCGGGCAGGAGACCCTCAACCTGGGCACCTTCGGGTTCTCCGAGCCGTGCCGCGCATGCCGGGGCCGCGGACTGGTGGTGGACGACCCGTGCCCCAACTGCCGCGGCAGCGGCCGGGCCACCGGCACCCGCACCATCCAGGCCCGCATCCCCGCAGGGGTCGCCGACGGGCAGAAGATCCGCCTCAAGGGCAAGGGCGCGCCGGGCGAGAACGGGGGCCCCGCCGGCGACCTGTACGTCACCATCCGGGTCAAGCCGCATCCGGTGTTCAAGCGCAGCGGCGACAACCTGACCGTGACGGTGCCGGTGACGTTCGCCGAGGCCGCGCTGGGCGCCCAGATCAAGGTGCCGGTGCACCGGGGCATGCCGGTCACGCTGAAGATCCCCGAGGGCACCCCCAACGGCCGCACGTTCCGGGTCCGCGGACGCGGCGCCCCCCGACGCGACGGCACCAAGGGCGACCTGCTCGTCACCATCGACGTGCAGGTGCCGCAGAAGATCGACAACACCATGCGCGAGGTGCTGGAGCGGCTGCGCGCCACCGATCGCGGTGAATCGCTGCGGGCCGAACTGCTCCAGTTGGCGAAGGAATGATCCCCATGGACCATTTCGGCGACGACACGCCCGTCTACGTGATCTCGGTGGCGGCACAGCTGTCCGGCCTGCACCCGCAGACGCTGCGCACCTACGACCGGCTGGGACTGGTGTCCCCGGACCGCACCGCAGGCCGGGGCCGCCGCTACTCGATGCGCGACATCGTGATGCTGCGCGAGATCCAGCGGCTGTCCCAGGAGGAGGGCATCAACCTCGCCGGGATCAAGCACATCCTGGAACTGCAACGCGACAACCAGCGGCTCCGCGACGAACTGGCCCGCTTGCGCGCCACCCTCGAGGAGCTGTCCAACGAGCTCGAATCCACCCGCGCGGTCGCCGCCCGGCTGGCCGGCCAGCTGCGCCGCGGGCGGACCGGCCCCACCGGAGGCGACCTGGTGCCGATCCGGCAGGCGAGCGTGGCGCTGTGGCGCGAGCGCAATGACCGAACCTGAACGACCATCGGAGAGCGATCGTGGACTACAAACTGACACGCAAAAGCCAGGAGGCGGTGTCGGTCGCGGTCCGCCGGGCGGCCGCCGAGGGGCATCCCCAGGTCGAGCCGCTGCATCTGCTGGTGGCGCTGTTGATGCTGCCGGAGGGCACCGCCGTCCCGCTGCTGGAGGCGATCGGCGCCGACTGGCAGGCGGTGCGGCGCGCCGCCGAGGAGCGGCTGGAGCGGCTGCCCAAGGCCACGGGCGCGACGGTGAGCAGCCCGCAGATGTCCCGGCAGCTGATCGTGGCGATGAACACCGCCGCCAACCGCGCCCGGCAGCTGGAGGATGAGTACGTCTCGACCGAGCACCTGCTGGTGGGGCTGGCCGCCGACGGGGGCGCGGCCGCCGAGGTGCTGCGGGGGGCCGGCGCCTCCCCGCAGGCCCTGCTGGAGGCGTTCGAGAAGATCCGCGGGCACGCCCGGGTCACCAGCGAGGACCCCGAGGGCACCTACCAGGCGCTGGAGAAGTACGGCGTCGACCTGACCGCCCGCGCCCGGGAGGGCAGGCTCGACCCGGTGATCGGCCGGGACACCGAGATCCGCCGGGTGGTGCAGGTGCTGGCGCGGCGCACCAAGAACAACCCGGTGCTGATCGGCGAGCCGGGCGTCGGCAAGACCGCCGTGGTGGAGGGCCTGGCCCAGCGGATCGTGGCCGGGGACGTCCCCGAGTCGCTCAAGGGCAAGCGGCTGGTGGCGCTCGACCTGGGCGCGATGGTGGCCGGCGCCAAGTACCGCGGCGAGTTCGAAGAGCGCCTCAAGGCCGTGCTGAACGAGATCAAGGCGAGCGAAGGCCGGATCATCACGTTCATCGACGAGCTGCACACCGTCGTCGGCGCGGGCGCGGCCGAGGGCGCGATGGACGCCGGCAACATGCTCAAGCCGATGCTGGCGCGCGGCGAGCTGCGCATGATCGGCGCGACCACGCTGGACGAGTACCGCGAGCGGATCGAGAAGGACCCCGCCCTGGAGCGGCGCTTCCAGCAGGTGTACGTGGGCGAGCCGTCGGTGGAGGACACCATCGCGATCCTGCGCGGCCTCAAGGGCCGCTACGAGGCGCACCACCAGGTGCAGATCTCCGACGCGGCGCTGGTGGCCGCCGCCACCCTGTCGGACCGCTACATCACCGCCCGGTTCCTGCCGGACAAGGCCATCGACCTGGTCGACGAGGCCGCCTCCCGGCTGCGGATGGAGATCGACTCCCGCCCGGTGGAGATCGACGAGCTGCAGCGCGCCGTGGACCGGATGCGGATGGAGGAGCTGGCGCTGGCCAAGGAGTCCGACGAGGCCTCCAAGCAGCGTCTGGAGCGGCTGCGCCGCGACCTGGCCGACAAGAACGAGCAGCTCAACGCGCTGGTCGCCCGGTGGGAGCAGGAGAAGGCCGGGCTGAACCGGGTCGGCGAGCTGAAAAAGCGCATCGACCAGCTGCGCGGCGAGGCCGAGCGCGCCCAGCGCGACGGCGACTTGGAGACCTCGGCGCGGCTGATGTACGGGGAGATCCCGGCGCTGGAGAAGGAGCTCCAGAGCGCCACCGAGCAGGCGCAGACCCGGGAGGCGATGGTCAAGGAGGAGGTCGGGCCCGACGACGTCGCCGACGTGGTGGCCTCCTGGACCGGCATCCCCGCCGGGCGCCTGCTGGAGGGCGAGACCGCCAAGCTGCTGCGGATGGAGGAGGAGCTCGGCCGCCGGCTGGTCGGGCAGACCGAGGCGGTCAAGGCGGTCTCCGACGCGGTGCGCCGGGCCCGGGCCGGGGTGGCGGACCCCGACCGTCCCACCGGCTCGTTCCTGTTCCTCGGCCCCACCGGGGTGGGCAAGACCGAGCTGGCCAAGGCGCTGGCGGAGTTCCTGTTCGACGACGAGCGCGCGATGGTGCGCATCGACATGTCGGAGTACTCCGAGAAGCACAGCGTGGCCCGGCTGGTCGGCGCCCCGCCCGGCTACGTCGGCTATGAGGAGGGCGGCCAGCTCACCGAGGCCGTACGGCGGCGGCCGTACTGCGTGGTGCTGCTGGACGAGGTGGAGAAGGCCCACCCGGAGGTCTTCGACATCCTGCTGCAGGTCCTCGACGACGGCCGGCTGACCGACGGGCAGGGCCGCACGGTGGACTTCCGCAACACCATTCTGATCATGACCTCGAACCTGGGCTCGCAGTACCTGGTGGACCCCACCATGGACGCCGCGGCCAAGCGGGAAGCGGTCATGACGACGGTGCGCTCGTCGTTCAAGCCGGAGTTCCTCAACCGGCTGGACGATGTGATCATCTTCGAGGCGCTGTCCACCGAGGACCTGACCCGCATCGTGGACCTGCAGGTCGAGCGGCTGGCCAAGCGGCTGGCCGACCGCCGGCTCACCCTGCGGGTCACCGACGCGGCCCGCGAGTGGCTGGCGCTGACCGGCTACGACCCGATGTACGGCGCCCGGCCGCTGCGCCGGCTGGTGCAGACCGCGATCGGCGACCAGCTGGCCCGCGAGCTGCTGTCCGGCCGGATCTCCGAAGGCGACGAGGTCGTGGTGGACCGCGACGAGGACGCCGACCGGCTCACGGTCGAGCCGGCCGTCGCCCTCACCAAGTGACCCCCGACCGGTCACCGGCCCGCGCGCCGGTGACCGGTCGCCTCATCCCCCCGTCGGCCTCCGGCGCCGCCGGGGCCGGCGACCGCGGAGGAGACGGCGAGGTGATCCGCCGCTGGCGCGTGGACCGCTGACGGCGGTGTGCGGCGCCGAGCCGCCGGCCGTGCTCGGCGCCGCACGCCGCCGTGGACGCCCGCCCTCTCGGCCGGCCGGCGAGTCGACTCCGCGTCTCGTCCACCGTCCGACGAGGGGCGGGCGCCGCACCGGCCGGCCCCGTCGCATGCCTTTTCTCGCCTCGCCCCGCGGCACGGCGCGCGGAATGCCGGGCCGTTCGGTTCGACACCGGCCGCTCCCATCCGTTCCCCACGGCGACTGCGTGCGGCGGACGGCATTTTTTGCTTTTTCTGTTGACATCTCCGGGTGTCGGGCTGCTAGTGTCATGGCCATGGAGAAGTGATTCTTCCGGGTTGAGCCTTCCGCAGCGGCCGTCCTCCGGCGCCACAGCCGCAGGAACGCGCCCTCCATGCTCCCCGTCCCGCCGCTCTTCGGCGTTCGCTCGTTCATCTCGTCGCACGCGTCCCCGAGCTCGTTCGCAGCAGGCGGTCCCCGTTTCGTCTCCGTCGTGTGAATCGGTTCGTGCGTCGCCGACGACATGCGCCGATCGGCGTGTCTCCCGTTGAACCGCCGTTTCGACGCCGCATTTTCCTGACCGTTTTCGACGGCCGCCAAAGCCGTGTTTCAGCCTGCCCGGAGGTAGTCCTTCATGCGAAAAGTCTCCTCTGCCAAGAAAGGCGTCAAGAAGGTCGGGAAGGGCGCCGACCCGTTCTCCCGTTGCGGCGATGTCCAGAGCCGTCGTTCGGCGGCCCTGGCGCGCGGCGCCCGTCCCAACGTCCGTCGTCTGCCCACCCGCAACATGGCGCGGGGACGCTGACCCGCTCTCGGCGGGCGGGCGCGTGCGCCCGCCCGGGTCGCCCGCAGGAGATCGGCGGTCTCGGCTCGGCCGGGGCCGCCGGTCCCGCGTCCCCGATCAGGAGCGGTCCGTCCCGGTCAGCCGCGGGGCGAGCTGGGCGAACTCCTTGCGGATGCGGCGGTCCATGGCCCGGGCGAAGTGCTCGTCGGCGACGGTGCGGGTGACCGGCCGGAGGCGTTCGACGGCCTCGGCCACCCGGGCGAGCTCCTCGGGCGTCGGCGGCTGGCTCATCCGGCCGATCAGGTGGCGGCGGGCCAGCCGCACGAACGTGTAGGCGATCCGGTCGAAGGCCGCCTCCAGCTCCCAGCTCAGCGCCAGCAGCTCGGCCAGCGGGATGCCCTCGGCGACCAGGGCGGCGGTGGCCTCCATCAGGCGCGGCACCCGGTGCACGATCCGGTCGCCGCGGATCTCGATGTAGCCGAGTTCGACCGCCTCGTCGAGCACGTCGGGGGTGAGCTGGTCGCCGAACAGCTCCTCCAGCTCCTCCATGGTCATCTCGGTCTCGGTCCGCCGGCTCCACGGCGCGGTCACCGCCCACTGGAAGCCCAGCAGCTCGCCCACGTCGCGGCCCTGCTCCCAGGCGGTCAGCAGCTCCTCGATCCCATCCAGCCGGTAGCCGCGGTCCAGCAGTTCGGAGATCAGGCGCAGCCGCTGCAGATGCCGGTGCGAGTAGACCGCCACCCGGCCCCGCCGCTTGGGCGGCGGCAGCAGCCGACGCTCCTGGTAGTAGCGCAGCGTGCGGACCGGGACTCCCGCCGCCTCGGCCAGCTCCTCGATCCGGTACTCCCGCTCGGCCTGCGCCGATCTTTCGCTCACCCGCTCACCGTATCGCCCGGCCCACCACGTTGCCATCTCCCACTGGCAACCACCGGTCCCCGGTCCGGGCCGGCGGCTCGGGCGGCGGCGCGGCCCGGCAGGCGGCCGGGCCGCGGTCGACGGACGAAGGTCGTGAGGAGGCCCTCGAGAAGCCGCCTGGAGTCCGTTCGGACGGTCGCCGGGAGACCGTCAGGAGGTCGTGGCGGAGTCGGCGGAGGCCGCGGCGGCGCCGCCGGCGCCCACGAGGGTGCTGGGGGCGCCGGCGGCGAGCCAGCGGCGCTCCACCTCCGCCATGACGCGGCGGGCGTGCCGGGTGACGACGGCGGGGACGAAGCCGCGCACCAGCTGCATGCCGGGGATCCAGCGCTGGCCGTAGACGTGGGCGCGGCGCCGGACGATGCCCTCCACCAGGCGCTCCGCGGTGGGCTCCAGCGGATAGGTGCGGCCCGCCGGGAACGGCAGGCCCGCGCGCATGTCGCGGAGCACCTCGTTCTCGTCGGCGCCGCGGACCATGTCGGTGTCGGTCCAGCTCAGGTAGCCGACGCCGACCTTGACCCCGTGCGGGGCCAGCTCGGCGCGCAGGGAATGGGCGAACGCCTCCACGCCGGCCTTGCTGGCGCAGTAGGCCGCCATCATCGGGGCGGCGCACAGTGCGGCCAGCGACGCGACCTGGAAGAAGTAGCCCCGGCTCTCCCGCAGCGCGGGGATGAACGCCCGGGCGGTGGCCACGCTGCCCAGCAGGTTGACCTCGATGACCTTGGCGAAGGTGCGGGGGTCGGAGTACTGCACGGGGCCGCCGGTGGCGATGCCGGCGTTGGCGACGACCACGTCGACGCGGCCGTACCGCCGGACGACCTCGGCGGCGGCGCGCGCCATGGCCTCGTCGTCGGTGACGTCGACCTCCCACCAGCCGGCGTCGGGGCCGCAGGAGGCGGCGACCTCGGCCAGCTGCTCGGGCTCCAGTCCGAGCAGCGCGAGGGTGGCGCCGCGGGCGGCGAGCCGCCGGGCGATCAGCGCCCCCAGGCCCCGGGCCGCCCCGGTGACCACCACGACCTGTCCCGCCGCGCTTCCCGCCGCATTCGCCTTCGCCATCGCGGCTCCTCCCCGCCCAGAACGTCGCCTCATGACCATGCCAGTTCCAGCTGGCAGTGATGGCAGGGTAGACCATCCCCCTACCCACTGGTAACCCCCGTGGGGAGCCCTTCCACGGTGGACGCGGCCGTCGCGCGTGCACTACAGATGCCAGATATGACCGAACTGGTTCTGGGTCCGCTGCTCCGCCACGTGGACGAGCGCACCGCGACCGTCTGGGTGGAGACCGACCGCCCCTGCGAGGTCGAGGTCCTCGGCGCCACCGCCCGGACGTTCACCGTCCACGGCCACCACTACGCACTGGTGGAGATCGACGGCCTGGAGCCGGGCTCACAGACCCCCTACCAGGTGCGGCTGGACGGCGAAGTGGTCTGGCCGGAGCCGGGCGACGACCGGTTCCCGCCCAGCGTCATCCGCACCCCCGACGGCGGCGAGCGGCTGCGGCTGGCGTTCGGCTCCTGCCGGCGCAGCCCCGACCCCCGCGGCGTGCACGGCCCCGACGCGCTCACGGCGTACGCGCACCGGCTGGCCGACGGCGGCGAGCCGCCGACCGCGCTGCTGCTGATCGGCGATCAGGTGTACGCCGACGAGCTGGGCGAGGAGATCGTCGAGTTCATCCACCGGCGGCGCGGCCCCGACAGCGAGCCGCGGGGCGAGCTGGCCGACTTCGCCGAGTACGCCCACCTGTACCGGCTGGCCTGGCGGACCGACCCGGCGGTGCGCTGGCTGCTGTCCACCGTCCCCACCTACATGATTTTCGACGACCACGACGTGCGGGACGACTGGAACACCTCCCACGCCTGGCGCGAGCAGATGCGGTCGCTGCCGTGGTGGCGCCGGCGCATCGTCGGCGGGCTGGGCTCGTACTGGATCTATCAGCACCTGGGCAACCTGTCGCCGGCCGAACGCGCCGCCGACCCGCTGTACGCCCAGGTCCGCGACGCCGGCGACCGCGACGCGGCCGACCTGGTGGACGCGTTCGCCGAACGCGCCGACCTGCGGCCCGACGGCACCCGGTGGAGCTACCGCCGCGACCTGGGCGCGACCCGGCTGATCGTGGCGGACAGCAGGTGCGCCCGGCTGCTGACCCCCGAGCGGCGCGCCATGCTCCACGACGCCGACATGGCCTGGCTGGGCGAGCAGTGCCGGGGCGACCGCGACCACCTGCTGATCGTCAGTTCGCTGCCGTATCTGCTGCCGCGCCCCATCCACCACGCCGAGAACTGGAACGAGGCGGTCTCCGGCGGCGCCTGGGGCCGGCTGGGCGCGCGGTTCGGCGAGAGGCTCCGCCAGGCCGCCGACCTGGAGCACTGGGCGGCGTTCGCGGACTCCTTCCGCACGGTCGCCGCCGAGGTGACCGCGGTGGCGCGGGGCGAACGCGGCGCCGCCCCGGCGTCGGTGGCGTTCCTGTCCGGCGATGTGCACTACTCGTACCTGGCGCGGGTCACCGCCCCGGACACCGCGGCCCCGATCTCCCAGGTTGTGTGCTCCCCGCTGCGCAACCCGCTGACCGGCGCGTTCCGCTGGGCGAACGCGGTGGCCTGCACGCCGGGGACGGCCTGGATGTTCCGGGGGCTGGCGGCGCTGGCCGGGGTGCCCCGGCCGCCGCTGCGGTGGCGGCTGACCCGGGGGCCGTGGTTCGACAACATGATCGCCACGATCGAGATCGACGGCCGACGGGCTCAGGTCCGCTGGGAGGCCGCCGTCACCGAGGGACGCCTGGAGGAGCGCTCCGTCGCCGCGCTGTCGCGGTGAGCGACCGACGCGTGAACTCTTGAAGTCCTCTTAATACCGTCGGCCGCCGGTTCGATCTACGATCGAACCGCCAGTGGGACACCCCTGTAAAAGATCATGGCGAAGGATTCCGGTCAGCCGGAACGACTGGTACCGTCCACTCCCAACGTTCGTGGAGGTCCGCGTGGTCAATCGGTGGCCGGCCGTCTGGTCGCTCTGGGGTGCCCGAGGGCTGCACGACGCTGAAGGTGCCCGGGGGTCCCTGCACAGATCGGCGTCCGCCCGGCGGGATCGTGGGTCACCGGCGATGACACCAGGATCGGCGGACCCCTCCGGCCCGGCCCGCAGAGCCGGCCGCCGAACGGGTCCCAACTGAGGAAGGGCGGTGCGACATGGATCGCTGTGCGCTGTTCGTGGACGCCGGTTACCTGCTGGCGGACGGCGCGATGGCGGTGCATGGCACTCGCCACCGGGAGACGGTGTCGTGGGATTTCCCCGGCCTGCTGCAATTGCTGGGCAATCTCGGCCGCGAGCGCACCGGGATGCCGCTGCTGCGCTGCTACTGGTACGAGGCCACCGTCGAGGGCCGGCGCTCCCCCGAGCATGAGGCGCTGGCCGACCTGCCCGGGCTGAAGCTGCGGCTGGGGCGGATCCGGCCGGGCCGCCGCGAGGGCGTGGACACCGAGATCCACCGGGACCTGATGACGCTGGCCCGCAACCGGGCGATCTCCGACGCGATCGTGGTCAGCGGGGACGAGGACCTCGCCCCCGCCATCGCCGACGTCCAGGACTTCGGCATCCGGGTCACGATCGTGCACGTGGCGGTGGACGGGAACTGGACGATCTCGCGGGCGCTGCGGCAGGAGTGCGACGACCTGATCGAGATCGGCGCCAACCATCTGCGCCCGTACGTGAACCTGCTCAGCGGCGTCGACCAGGGCGGCGGTTCGGTGTCGCCGCTGTCCAACGGGCACGGCACCAGCACCGGGCAGACGATGTCCGCGCCGATATCGACCGGGCCGCACTCGGCCCCGCCGCCGTCCTCCCCCATCACCGGCCGACCGTCGCTCGGCCCCGCCTCGGGCGGATCGTCGTCCAACAGCGGCCCGCAGCCGCTGCCGTCCTCCTCCAACGGGTCGTACGGGTCCGCCCTGAACAGCACCGGGATGCGGAGCCTGGGGACGACCTCCACGGACCAGCAGCCCGCCGCCGGCTACGCCTCCCTGGGCGGCGCGTCCGGCCCGTCAACCGGCGCCCACCAGACGTCGGGCCCGTCGACCGGCGCCCACCATGCGTCCGGCCCGTCGACGGGCGCACAGGCGCCGCCCTCGCCCGTCCAGCCCGCGCCCGCCCCGCCGACGGGGTACGGGCAGTCGTCGCCGGCGGGCCCCTCCGGCTCCCCGATCCCCACCGGTCCGCAGCAGGCGGCCCATCTGCCGGCCGTGCCGCAGCAGAGCCAGGCGCCCACCCTGTCCGACGCGGTGAAGGCCGCGCACAAGGAGGGCCAGGACTTCGGCGAGTCGGTGGCCCGCGACGCGCCCGCCCTCTGGCTGGAGGCGGTGCTGGCCCGCAAGCCCCGCATGCCCTCGGACCTGGAGGCCCGTCTGCTGCAGGGGTCTTCGCTGCCCATCGACTTCCTGCTGCACGATGAGGTCCGGCACGCCCTGCGCCGGGGTTTCTGGGACGCCCTCGAGCGCTCTCGTCGTTGACCGTCGCCGGCTCCGGTCCCCGACCGTCCGGTTCGACGCTTCCGTCCCGGTTCACGATCATCGGCGAATATCCCGCTCCGCACGACGACCGGCGGGTAGCGTGGAACTGTGACGCATGTGACGGAAGACGATCTCGACGATCTGGAGTTCGACACCCTGCGCACTGGCGATCACGCATCGGCGGCGCGGCGGCTGTCGGAGCTGGCCGCGTCGGTCTCCGGAGGGGTCTCCCGCGCGAACATCCTGCTGCGCGCCGGCGAGCAGTGGCAGCACGCCGGAGACCACGCCAAGGCCGCCGAGTTGTACCGGCAGGCGATCGAGGACGGCGGCGAGACGTACGGGGATCCCCGTGTCTACCTCGCCGACGCCCTGTTCGAGCTGGGGGAGACCGATGAGGCCCGTTCCCTGCTCGACCGGATCAGCGCCGACCGTCCGCGCGATCCGGAGGTCTACCGCACCGTCACCGAGATCCTCTACGCCCACGGCGATGTGAGCGGCGCCTACGAGTGGGCCACCCGGGGCGCCGACGTGGTGCTGTCGGTCCGCGAGCAGGCCCCCGACGAGGAGGGCCGCGTCGCCGAGGACAGCCTGGAGGCCCTGCTGCGCCTTCGTTATCGCGCCCGCATCGACCTCGGCCGGCCCGAGGACGAGTACGACGCGATGCTCGACGACCTCCTCAAGCAGGCCTGAGGGCCCACCGGCGGCTACAGGGCGCCGATGAGGGCGTCCAGGGCGGCGGCCAGGCGGTCCGCCGACCCGGTGGCGAGGACGGTGACCTGCCAGCCCCGCAGGCGGGCCTGACGCACCCGAGGGGTCTCGCCTGCGGTGCTCAGATAGCCGCAGGGCGCCTCCGGCCAGTCGGCGGGGACGGGGGGCGCCGCATCGAGGGCGTGGGCGTGGCCCGCGGCCGGGGCGCGGGGCGCGGGCGGGTCGGCGTCCACGAAGACGTATCCGCCCACGGCGCGGTGGGCGGCGCGTTGCGCGGCGGCCATGGCGGGCAGCAGCGGGCCCGCGGCGCTCCGGCCGACCAGGACGAGGGGGGCGGTGGGGGCGGCGGCGGCCACGGCGAGGGACGCACGGGCCACATAGCGCATGCCGCCCACCTCCCCGACGTCGGGGACGAGGACCTCACGGCCCCGGGCGCGCAGCAGCTCCGGCACCTCCCCCCAGGCGGCGGCGGTGGCGCGCGGCGGGTGCAGCAGGATCAGCGAACCGGGTGTCACGGCGTCACCCGGCCCGGCGGAGTCGTCGCGGCATCCAGCCGACGGTACACCGGGGCGGATCGGTCACGGCGGGCCCGCCGCTAGGGTTCCTCCCGTGAGCGACCGCGAAGAGCTGCTGCAAGAGATCAAGAAGAAGGCCGTGGTGCACGGTGACTTCGTCCTGTCGTCGGGCCGGCGCGCCAGCTGGTACGTGGACCTGCGCCGGGTGACGTTGGACGGACACGCCGCTCCCCTGGTGGGCCGGGTGATGCTGGAGCTGACCGCCGACCTGGACTATGACGCGGTGGGCGGTCTCACGCTGGGCGCCGACCCGGTGGCGACCGCCATGCTGCACGCCGCGCACGCCCGGGGGCGTCGGCTGGACGCCTTCGTCGTGCGCAAGTCCGGCAAGACCCACGGGCTGCAGCGCCGGATCGAGGGCCCCGACGTGGCGGGCCGCCGGGTGCTGGCGGTGGAGGACACCTCCACCACCGGCGGTTCGGTCCTCACCGCCGTCGAGGCCCTCCGCGAAGCCGGTGCCGAGGTGGTCGCCGTGGCCACCATCGTCGAGCGAGGCGCCGCCGAACGGCTGGCCGCCGAGGGGCTGACCTACCGTTTCGCCTATCAGGTGGCCGACCTCGGCCTCGACTGACGGATGACCGACGGGGACGCCGTGAGCCGTGGGGTCGTCCGCACGGCTCACCGACGTCGCTCGGGAACCTCCCACTCGCCTCGACCGCCGTCGGGGTCCTCGACGATCTCGCCGTAGATGCGGACCTCGACGGAGGAGGAGTCGTAGACGACCACGTCCAGCGGCACCTGGTCGTATCTGCGTGTCTCGCCGGGGCCGAGCACGCCGCGCTGCAGGACCGCCCCGCCGCTGCCGGACACCTTCACGAAGACCTCGGTCGGTTTGCCGATGACGGTGATCTGCAGAGGAGGGGCGGTCGGATCCGACGGTGTCGCGGTGGCGCCGTCGGTGGCGGTGTCGCTGATCGCCCGGCTCGGCGCTGGGCCCGGTGCCGGAGCGGTGAGCGCGTTGAACAGCGCCAGTCCACCGACGACGACGAGTGTCAGCGCAGCCACCACGGCGAGGACCGCAAAGAGGATGCGCGCGAGACCCCTAGGGTCCGACCGATGACGTCCCACATGGGGAGGTTAGCGAGAACTGTCACCGCTCAGCGACGGTCGCGACTCCTCGACCGCCGTGTTGTCGCCCTTCCGGGCGTTCTCGGAGCGCGCCTTGAGGACCTCACGGATGATCGGAATCACCGAAAGCAGGACAATGACGATGATTCCGGGCAGGATGTAGGTCTCGATGTTCGGGATCTTCGAACCGAGGAAGTGGCCCGCCAGGAACAGCCCATCGGTCCACAGGATCCCGCCGACCACGTTCCACACGAAGAAGCGGCGGGCGTCCATCCCCAGCACCCCGGCCAGCGGGTTGAGGAACGTCCGCACGATCGGGATGAACCGGGCCAGCACCACGGCCTTGGCCGGGCCGAACTTCTCGAAGTAGTGCTCGGCCTTCTCCACCCACTCCTGGCGGAAGATCCGCGAGTCGGGCCGGTCGAACAGCTTCCGCCCGTACTTGGCGCCCAGCCAATGCCCGAGCTGCGCCCCGGCGATCGCGCAGATCGGCCCGCCGACCAGCAGGACCGGCAGCGACAGGGGCTCGTCCAGGCCCAGGCCGCTGGCGGCCGAGCCGACGGTGAAGATGCCCGCCGCGAACAGCAGCGAGTCTCCCGGCAGGATGCAGCCGAACAGCAGCCCGGTCTCGGCGAAGATGATGGCCAGGATGCCGACCACGCCGAAAGCCAGGATGAGCTTCTGGGGGTCTAGGAAGTTCACCGCGAGATCCACACGTGCGAGCTTAACCGGCCACGCCCGGCGTTTCTCGCCCAAGCGACGCATCGGCCGACCGCGCACCCCCTCTCACCTGCGCCGCGGGACCGCTCCAGGCCGCCCCGCCGGTGCTTTCCGACCCCCTGTCCGGGATACTGGGCCCTAAGGCTGGCCGGTGGCATCCCCCACCGGGGGCGGCCCCCGTCACAGGGCCGGTCATGGCACCTCGCAGCGGACAGGCGTGAAGAAAGGACGCTCACAATGCCCATCGCGACCCCAGAGGTCTACGCGGAGATGCTCGACCGCGCCAAGAAGGAGGGCTTCGCCTTCCCCGCGATCAACGTGACCTCGAGCCAGACCCTGAACGCGGCCCTGCGCGGGTTCGCCGAGGCCGAGAGCGACGGCATCATCCAGATCTCCACCGGCGGCGCCGAGTACCTGTCCGGCACCGCCGTCAAGGACATGGTGACGGGGGCGGTCGCCTTCGCCGAGTACGCCCGGGTGGTGGCCGCCAAGTACCCGGTCAACATCGCCCTGCACACCGACCACTGCCCCAAGGAGAAGCTGGACGGCTTCATGCGTCCGCTGGTGAAGATCTCCCAGGAGCGGGTGGCCAAGGGACAGGAGCCGCTGTTCCAGTCGCACATGTGGGACGGCTCGGCGGTGGAGCTGAGCGAGAACCTCCAGATCGCCGCGGAGCTGCTGGAGGAGTGCGTCAAGGCCCGCACCATCATGGAGATGGAGATCGGCGTCGTCGGCGGTGAGGAGGACGGCATCGTCGGCGAGATGAACGAGAAGCTCTACACCACCACCGGCGACGCGCTGGCCACCGCCGAGGCCGTGGGCGTGGGCGAGAAGGGCCGCTACATCCTGGCCGCCACCTTCGGCAACGTGCACGGCGTCTACAAGCCGGGCCACGTCAAGCTGCGCCCGCAGGTGCTCAAGGAGATCCAGGAGGCGGTGGGCGCCAAGTACGGCAAGGAGAAGCCGTTCGACCTGGTGTTCCACGGCGGCTCGGGCTCCTCGCTGGAGGAGATCCGCGAGGCGGTGTCCTACGGCGTGGTCAAGATGAACATCGACACCGACACCCAGTACGCCTTCACCCGCCCGATCGCCGACCACATGTTCCGCAACTACGACGGCGTGCTGAAGGTCGACGGCGAGGTCGGCAACAAGAAGACCTACGACCCGCGCTCCTACGGCAAGGCCGCCGAGGCCGGCATGGCCGCCCGCGTGGTCCGGGCCTGCGAGGACCTGATGTCGGCGGGCAAGAAGCTCTCCTGACACCGGCCCGTCCCACGGCCGTGGCGCGCCCCGCGGGGGGCGGCCACGGCCGTCGTCGTTCCGGCCGCCCGAGGGAAGGGGTTGTGTCACGCAACGCGGGTAGCCTCTTAACGTGTTGCCGCGCACCTACCAGACGCAGAACTGCTCGATCGCCCGCGCCCTGGAGGTGGTCGGGGACCGCTGGACGCTGCTGGTGATCCGCAGCGCGTTCGAGGGGGTGCGGCGGTTCGACGACTTCACCGAGCGCCTGGGCGTCGCCCGCAACGTGCTGACCGACCGGCTCAACCGGCTGTGCGACGAGGGCGTCCTGCGCCGGCACCGCTACTGCGAGCGCCCGGAGCGATATGAGTACCGCCTGACCCGCAAGGGCGTCGAGCTGTGGCCCGTCGTCATGTCCCTCCTGGTGTGGGGCGACCGCTATTACGCCGCCGACGGCCCGCCCGTGGTGGTCCGCCACCGCGGCTGCGACGGCACCATCACCGCGCGTCTGACCTGCAGCTCCTGCGGGGCCCCGCTGGGGCCGACGGACGTGGAGGCCCTCCCCGGCCCCGGCGCCCGCTGATCGGCGTCCGCCTGCGTGGCGCACCTCGCATCCGCTGAGGGTTGCTTGAAGCAACCTTCCTGAGCTCCAATGAGTTTTATGACGCAACTCAATGAGGAGGGCGCTCGTCTCCAGGACGGGATCCGGCCGGATCTCCGCCTGGAGGACGTGCGGGTGCGCCCCTACGGGGTCACCGACGGCCCCCGGCTGCGCCGCATGTCGGACCGGCTGTCCCCGGCCAGCCTGTTCGCCCGGTTCTTCACCGGAAGCCCGCACATCCCCGAGACGTACGTGCACCGGCTGGAGGGCATCGACCACTGGGACCACGAGGCGCTGGTGGCCCTGCTCGACGACGACATCGTGGGCGTCGCCGAGTACGTCCGCGACCGCGCCGACCCCCGCCGCGCCGAGCTGGCGGTCCTGGTCGTCGACCCCTGGCAGCACCGCGGCGTGGGCCGCCTGCTGGTCTGCTGCCTGGCCCATACGGCCCTCCGCCGGGGCGTCACCGCGTTCGGCGCCGAGATCCTGCCGGACAACCGCGCCGCCCTGGCGGCCGTCCGCTCCTGCTGGCCCTTCGCCCGCCCCCGCTATGCGGACGGCTCGGCGGTCTTCCACCTCCCGCTCCTCCCGGCCGCCGCCTAGCGCCCCGCCCGGTCGGACGAGGGACCGGAGCGAATTACGATGACGGGATGAGCCAGAACCTGCTCGGCGGACCGCCGCCCACCGAACTTCCGGACGACCCCGAGGCCCGCGAAGCTCTGGAGAACGGCGTGGACCCGGTCGAGGTCGCCGCCAAGCACCCGGCCTGCTCGGCGGCCTGGGCCGCCCTGGCCGACCGCGCGTTCGAGAACGAGAACGTCATCGAGTCGTACGCGTTCGCGCGGACCGGCTACCACCGAGGACTGGACCAGCTGCGCCGGGCCGGCTGGAAGGGCCACGGCCCGATCCCCTGGGAGCACGAGCCCAACCGCGGCTTCCTGCGCTCGCTGCACGCCCTCGGCCGGGCCGCCGCCGCGATCGGCGAGACCGACGAGGCCGAGCGCTGCCGCGAGTTCCTGCGCGACAGCAGCCCCACGGCCGCCGAGATCCTGGAGTCCGCCGACCGCTCCTCCTGACCGTCCGCCCGGCCGCGGCGCCCCGCGGCCCCGCCCTCAGGTCGCCGGCCCCCGGCGGTTCGCCCGTCCGTCCCGCGGGTAGGAGCCCAACGCACCAACGGACCGAGACCGGCCGGGAACGCGGAGGCGAGACCTCCCACGACGTCCACAGCGCCCGCGCATGAGGAGGGGCCGCCGAGGGGGCGGCCGGGGGCGGGGGCTCGCCCTCCTTCCCCGGGAGCAGGTACGATTTGCCTGCAAGAGGCCCCTTCGCGCTTGCGTACAGGGGCCTTCGTCGTGAGAGGGATGTGGCCGCCGCCGGTGTGCCGCGGAGGAGATTTCCCTGATGCCTGCCAGCGCCCTCGCCGGGACCCCCGGTGGTGCGGACATGCAGGGGCCGCAGCGTACCCTCGGCCACCGCACAGCCGCTTGAAGGAGATGACCTGATGCCTGCCATCGTGCTTGTCGGAGCCCAGTGGGGAGACGAAGGCAAGGGCAAGGCCACGGACCTGCTCGGCGGGGACGTCGACTACGTCGTCCGCTACCAGGGCGGCAACAACGCCGGTCACACCGTCGTCATCGGGGAGCAGAGCTACGCGCTGCACCTGCTGCCCTCGGGCGTGCTGTCCCCGGACGTGATCCCGGTGATCGGCAACGGCGTGGTGATCGACCCGGGCGTGCTGCTCGGCGAGATCGACGGGCTGGCCGAGCGCGGCGTCTCCTGCGAACGACTCCTGATCTCGGCGGACGCGCACCTGATCATGCCCCACCACCGGGCGCTGGACAAGGTCACCGAACGCTACCTGGGCAAGTCCCGGATCGGCACCACCGGGCGCGGCATCGGCCCCGCCTACGCCGACAAGATCACCCGCACCGGCATCCGGGTGCAGGACCTGTTCGACGAGAACATCCTGATGCAGAAGCTGGACCTGGCGCTGCGGGAGAAGAACCAGGTCCTCACCAAGGTCTACAACCGGCGGCGGATCGAGACCGGCCCGGTGGTGGAGGAGTACCTGCGGTACGGGGAGCGGCTGCGCCCCTACGTCGCCGACACCGCGCTGATCCTCAACAAGGCCCTGGAGGAGGGCAAGGTCGTGCTGCTGGAGGGCGCCCAGGGCACGTTGCTGGACATCGACCACGGCACCTACCCGTTCGTCACCTCCTCCAGCCCCACCGCGGGCGGCGCCTGCGCGGGCTCCGGCATCGGCCCCACCAAGATCACCCGGGTGATCGGGATCCTCAAGGCCTACACCACCCGCGTCGGCTCCGGCCCGTTCCCCACCGAGCTGACCGACGAGATGGGCGAGTACCTGCGCAAGACCGGCGGCGAGTACGGGGTGACCACCGGCCGGGACCGCCGCTGCGGCTGGTTCGACGCGGTGATCGCCCGCTACGCCACCCGGGTGAACGGCATCACCGACTACTTCCTGACCAAGCTGGACGTCTTGTCGGGCCTGGAGCGGATCCCGGTCTGCGTCGCCTACGACGTCGACGGGGTGCGGCACGAGGAGATGCCGATGTCGCAGACCGAGTTCCACCACGCCAAGCCGATCCTGGAGTACTTCGACGGCTGGCAGGAGGACATCTCCGGCGCCAAGACCTTCGAGGACCTCCCGCCGAACGCCCAGGCCTACGTGCGCGCCGTCGAGGAGATGTCCGGCGCCCCGATCTCCGCCATCGGCGTCGGCCCGGGCCGGGAGCAGACCCTGTCCATCCGCCCGCTGATCTGACCGCGCCGGTCACCGGACGCGGCGGACCGGCAGGAGCGGCGCCGCCAGGGCCAGCGCACCGCCCGCCCACAGCACGGCGCTCAGCGGGAGGGCGTCGACGGCCAGCCCGCCCACCAGCGCGCCGAGCGCGATGGACAGGTTGAACATCGACGTGTACAGCGAGGTCGAGGCCTCGGTGGCGGTGGGCGAGACCGCGATGATCCAGCTCTGCAGGGTCACCGGGACGGCCCCATAGCCCAGGCCCCACAGCACCAGCGGCCCGACGACGCCGGCGACGCCGCCGCCGGTCAGCGCGACCAGCGCCATCGCCGCCGCCAGGATCGGGCCGAGGGCGAGGACGACGGTCCGCAGGCGCCGGCCGATGAGCGCGCCCGCCAGGAAGTTGCCGCACAGCCCGGCGACCCCGAACACCAGCAGCAGCACGCCGATCTCCTCGTCGGGCACGCCGCGGGCGGAGAGCATCGGCCGCACGAACGTGTAGGCGAGGAAGTGGCCGGTGACGATCAGGAAGGTCAGCGCCAGCCCGACGCGCAGCCCGGCGTTCGCCCGGAAGGCCCGGGGCAGGTCGGCGAAGGTGATGGAACGTTCCGGCGGCAGCGGGGGCAGGAGCAGGACCAGCCCGGTCAGCGCCACCAGGCCCAGCGCGCCCACGGCGGCGAACGCCGTGCGCCAGCCGCCCAGGTCGCCCAGCAACGTCCCGGCGGGGACGCCGAGCACGGAGGCGGCCTCCACCCCGCCGAAGATCACGGCGGTGGCGCGCGGCACGTCCTCGGGCCGCACCAGGCGGGTCGCGATGCCGCCGGCCAGCGCCCAGAAGCCGCCGACCGCCACGCCGATCAGCACCCGCGCCAGGAGGATCAGGGCGAACGCGTCGGCCAGCGCCGAGAGCAGGTTGGCGGTGCCGACCGTGCCGACCAGGGCCGCCAGCACGATCCGCCGATCCAGCCGGCCGGCGGCCACGGTCAGCAGCGGAGCGGAGACGACGGCGACCAGGCCGGGCACCGTCACCATCAGCCCGGCGGTCCCCTCGGACACGCCCAGCTCGCGCCCGATGGGGCTGAGCAGGCCCACGGGCAGCAGTTCCGAGGTCATCAGGGCGAAGATGCCCAGCGCGACGGCCGACGCGGCGCACCAGCCGCGGAGCGGGGAGGGCGGCGAGTCGGCGAGCGGTGCCGTGGTCATCGAGGCGGGTCCTCTCCACGTGTCGGGACACGCCACGGGCGGCGGCCCTCGCCCGAGGGCCGCCGCCCGTGCGGTGGGTGATCGTGCGATGGGTGATCGCGCGATGGGTGATCGCGCGATGGGTGATCGCGCGGCGGAGGATCAGGCGGTTCCGGGGGTCTTGCGGGTGGTGACGTTCAGCCGGTTCCAGGCGTTGATCGTGGCGATCAAGGCGATGAGCTGGGCCAGCTCGGCCTCGTCGAAGTGCCGGGCGGCCTCGTCGTAGACCTCGTCGGACACACCGCCCGGCAGCAGGGTCATCGCCTCGGTGAGCGCGAGGGCGGCGCGCTCCCGCGCGGTGTACAGGCCGGCGTCCTCCCAGGCGCTGAGCTGGTAGATCCGGTCCTCGGTCTCGCCGGCCTTGCGGGCGTCGGCGATGTGGTAGTCGAGGCAGTAGGCGCACTTGTTGATCTGGGAGGCGCGGATCTGCACCAGGTCGATCAGGGTCTGGTCCAGCCCCTGCCGGGCGGCGGCGTCCAGGGCGAGCATCGCCGAGAAGACCTTGGGGGCGACCTGGGGGAGGTTCATCCGCTGGGGGATCTGCACTGCTTGCATGCCGATGACGCTATCCCCTGATTGACCCCCGGCTATGGTGCATTTTCATGGAAGATCATTGGGTCAATTCCGGGAGCGACCTCCACCTGGAGCTGACCGGGGACGGCACCGTGCGGGAACGGCTGATGCGGGCGCTGCGCGAGGCGATCCGCTCCGGCCGGCTCGCCCCCGGCACCCGGCTGCCGCCGTACCGGAGCCTGGCCGGCGACCTGGGCGTCGCGCCCAACACCGTCGGCGCGGCCTATGCCGAGCTGGTCGCCGAGGGCTGGCTGGTCGCCCGGCAGGGCTCGGGCACCCGGGTCGCCCCGCGCGCCCTGCCGCCGCCGACCCGGCGTCCGCGCCGCACCGTGCCCGCCCGGCGGCGCCCCGTCCACGACCTGAGGCCGAGCTCCCCGGACGCCTCGGCGTTCCCCCGCACCGAGTGGCTGCGGTCGGCGCGCCGGGCACTGAACGCCGCGCCCGCCGAGGCCTTCGGGGTCGGGGACCCGCGCGGGCGGATCGAGCTGCGGACCGCCCTCGCCGAGTACCTGGCCCGGGCCCGCGGGGTCCGCACCACGCCGGACCGGATCATCGTCTGCGCCGGATTCGCGCACGCGCTGCGCCTGCTGGGCGAGGTGCTGGAGGGCCCGGTGGCGGTGGAGGCCTACGGGCTGGGCTTTCACCGCTCGCTGCTGACCGGGGCGGGACTGGACACGCCGCCGCTGCGGATCGACGAGGGCGGCGCCCGGATCGACGAGCTGCCCGGCACGGGGGCGCGGGCCGTGCTGCTCACCCCGGCGCACCAGTACCCGACCGGCGGGCCGCTGCATCCCGAGCGCCGCGCCGCCGTCATCGACTGGGCGTCCGCCACCGGGGGGCTGGTGCTGGAGGACGACTACGACGGCGAGTTCCGCTACGACCGCCAGCCGGTCGGCGCCGTGCAGGGCCTGGATCCGGACCGGGTGGTCTATCTGGGCTCGGTCAGCAAGAGCCTGTCGCCCTCGCTGCGCCTGGGCTGGATGGTCGTGCCCGCCCACCTGACGGACGAGCTGCTGCGGGTCAAGGGGGAGCGCGAGCTGTGGTCGGGGGTGGTGGACCAGCTCACCCTGGCGGACTTCATCGCCTGCGGCGGCTACGACCGGCACGTGCGCCGGATGCGGCAGGTCTACCGGCGCCGCCGCGACCGGCTGGTGGCCGCCCTCGCCGAACGCGCCCCGCACATCACCGTCAGCGGCATCGCCGCGGGCCTGCACGCCGTGCTCGCCCTGCCGCCCGGCACCGAGGAGGACACCGTGCGGGCCGCCCGGCGACACGGCGTGGCCGTCGACGGGCTCGGCGACTACCGGCATCCGGCGGGCGTCATGCCGCCCCGGGACGGGCTGGTGGTGGGGTACGGCACGCCGCCCGAGCACGGGTTCGCGGCGGCGGTGGACGCTCTAGTGCGGGCGCTGCCGTCCGCCAGCGCCGGTCACGGACAGTAATCGTCGATCGGAGTGTGGCGTGCGCCACCTTATCGCCCTATGATGCGAATCACCCTTGGTCACCTCGGCGATGCCGCTACGCTGACGCCAGCGGCCGTTGGTGAGGTCGTAACCGTTGGATCGGGGGACGTTTGGTCACTCCTCGTAACGTTCCCGGCGTGACCTTGCCGAACGGACGCATCGAGGTTCACGGGCATCGAGGCGCACGCGGGTTGCGGCCGGAGAACACGCTTCCGGGTTTCGCGCACGCCCTCGAGCTCGGCGTGGACGCCATCGAGCTGGACGTGGGGCTGACCGCCGACGGAGTGGTGGTCGTCAACCACGACCAGTCGCTGTCTCCGGTCACCACCGCCGACACCGTGCCGGTCGTCCCCGACGACCCGCTGTTCCCCTATGTGGGCCGCGAGTTGCGCGACCTCACCCTCGCCCAGATCAAGACCGTGGAGGCGGGGGTGCGGCGGCTGGGCCCCGATCAGGACCGCGACCCGTTCGTGCTCACCCAGCTTCCGGTGCCCGGCACGCGGGTGCCGACCCTCGCCGAGGTCTGCGCCCTGTTGCAGGATCTGCACGCCGTCCGGCTGGCCGTGGAGCTCAAGACCGATCCGGGCTGGCCGGACGATGAGATCCGCCGTTTCGTCGCCGCCGTCGCCGCGGTCCTGGCGGACTTCGACCTGCTGCCGTCGTCCCGTCTGCTGGCGTTCGACTGGCGGGTGCTGCTCGAGGCGCACCGCCAGGTCCCGCAGGTCACCCGGGTCGCGTTGTTCGATCGGGAGACCCTCGCCCCCGACGGCGGGTGGCTGGCCGACCTGTCCCCGGAGGATCCGGCCGCCGCCGCGGTCGCCGCCGGCGCGGGGATCCTCTCCCCCGAGCACGGTCTGGTGACCTCGCAGCTGGTCCACGACGCCCACGGCCTGGGCCTCCCGGTGGCCGTGTGGACGGTGAACGACCCCGCCGACATGGCCCGTTTCGTCGAGTACGGCGTGGACGCCATCGTGACCGACTATCCCGACCGGCTCCGCCGGGTCCTCGCCGAGCACGACCTGCCGCTCCCCGAGCCCTGCGTCCCCGCCTTCATCCCCTGACCGTCCCCGACCGGCCGCCCGCGCGGGATCCCCCTCCCGGCCCGGGGATCCCGCTCACAGCCAGCCGTTCTTGCGGAAGCCCCGGTACAGGGCCAGGCACATGACGGCGATGACGGCCAGCACCGCCAGATAGCCCCACTCGGTGTGCAGGGCGGGCATGTTGTCGAAGTTCATCCCGTACACGCCGGTGACGGCGGTGGGGAGCATGATGATGGCGCCCCAGGCGGAGATCCGGCGCATGTCCTGGTTGTCGGCGACCGTCACCTGGGTCATGTGGGCCTGCAGGATCGGGTTGAGCAGCTCGTCGTAGGACTCGACCTGGTCGCGGACCCGGGTCAGGTGGTCCTCGACGTCGCGCAGATACTCCTTGATCTCCGGCGGGACGAAACGCCGGCCGGCCAGGTTGCGCAGCGGCCCGGCGAGCGGCCCCACGGCGCGCTTGAGCTGGATGACCTCGCGCTTGAGGCGGTAGATCCGGCGGGACTCGTCGGTCCGGCCGGGGGAGAAGACGGCCTCCTCGACCTCGTCGATGTCGTCCTGGACGGCCTCGGCGACGCACATGTAGCCGTCCACCACGTGGTCCACGACGGCGTGCACGACGGCGGTGGGGCCGAGGTTGAGCCGCTCGGGGTCGGCCTCCAGACGGCGCCGGACGCGGGCCAGGTCGCCGTGGCGGCCGTGCCGGACGGTGACCACGAAGTCGGCCCCGCAGAAGATCATGATCTCGCCGGTCTCCACGACGTCGCCGTCGTGCTGGCCGGCGCGGTCGGCGAGCCCGAGCGTCTTCATCACGAAGAACTGGACGTCGTCGTAGCGCTCGAGCTTGGGCCGCTGATGGGCGTGGATGGCGTCTTCGACCGCCAGCGGGTGCAGGCCGAAGACGGGGGCGAGGCGCTCCAGCTCGGCGGCGTCGGGCTCGTGCAGCCCGACCCACACGAAGCCCATGCCGTTGTCGTTCTCGGCGAGCTCGCCGTCCCGGACCAGACGCACGGCGTCGGCGATGGTCTCGGTGTCGACGCGCTGTCCGTCGATGTAGGCGGCCCAGTCGATGACCGCCGAGGTGCGCGGCTGGGGGACGGGTTCGGGAGCAGTGCGGTTCGGACGTGCCAGTGGCTTGAGCAGCGCCATGGTCGCCCGACGGGGGCGAACGCGAGTCATGGCCATCGCTGGTGCTCCTTCCCTCCGGCCGCGAGCACGCAAAGCGCGCTCGACCTGCGCGTTCAGCGGAGGGAGCGCACGACGGCTGCGGCCGGACGCCGGACAAAGGCGGACGGATGAACGGTCACGCTCGGACTGTGCGGGATCTCTGCCGTACTGCAAGGATCACCAGAGCTCATTCCGACCACCTCCTTCCGTGCGACGGCGTCAGGGCACACAACCTCAAAAGGCTATCAACCACAGGGAAAGACGCCCTGTTCCGGGCGAAGGTTGTCACGCCGTGCCAAGACGTCTTCGCCGGCACCGGCGTTCGCACACGAGCATTCATACACGACCGGGCCCCGCCGAACCCGGCGAACGCCGGGTTTGTCGCGGGCGCCACGCGAACTCCGCGCGGGCTCCGGACGGGCGCCGGACGGGCTCCGGACGGGCGCCGGACGGGCGCCGCGCGAACTTCCGTGCGGGCGCCGGACGGACTCCGCGCGGACTCGGTGTCGCGGCCCGCTAGGCTCATCCGACGTGCGCATCCTCGTTCTCGGATCCGGCGGGCGCGAGCACGCCATCGTCCGCGCCCTGCATCTCGACCCCGCCGTCGCCGACCTGCACGCGGCCCCCGGCAACCCGGGCATCCGGGAGCTCGCCGAGGGCCACGCGATCGACCCGGCCGACCCGGCCGCGGTGACCGCGCTGGCCGCCCGGCTGCGTCCGGACCTGGTGGTGGTCGGCCCGGAGGCGCCGCTGGTCGCCGGGGTGGCGGACGCGCTGCGCGCAAGCGGGGTGCCGGTGTTCGGCCCGGATCGGGAGGCGGCGCGGATCGAGGGGTCCAAGGCGTTCGCCAAGGAGGTCATGGCCGCGGCGGGCGTGCCGACCGCGAAGGCGCGGGTGTGCACCGCGCCCGAGGAGGTGGAGGCGGCGCTGACGGAGTTCGGCCCGCCGTATGTGGTCAAGAACGACGGGCTGGCCGCCGGGAAGGGCGTGGTCGTCACCGAGGACCGTGGACTGGCGGTGCGTCACGCGCGGTCCTGCGGCCGGGTGGTGATCGAGGAGTATCTGGACGGGCCGGAGGCGTCGCTGTTCGCGCTCTGCGACGGGACCACGGCCGTGCCGCTGATGCCCGCCCAGGACTTCAAGCGGGCCTACGACGGCGACGAGGGCCCCAACACCGGCGGCATGGGGGCCTACACCCCGCTGCCGTGGGCTCCGGAGGGACTGGTGGACGAGGTGATGAGCACCGTCGTCCGGCCCACCGTCACCGAGCTGCGCCGCCGGGGCACCCCCTATGTCGGCGTGCTGTACGCGGGGCTGGCGCTGACCTCCGCGGGCGTGCGGGTGGTGGAGTTCAACGCCCGGTTCGGCGATCCGGAGACCCAGGTGGTGCTGGACCGGCTGGCGACCCCGCTGGGCGGTCTGCTGCACGCGTGCGCCACCGGGGGCCTGGCCCCCGAGCAGCGGCTGGAGTGGCGGCCGGGGGCGGCGGTGACGGTCGTGGTGGCCGCGGAGGGATACCCGGCGAGCCCGGTCAAGGGCGATCCCGTCACCGGGCTGGAGGAGGCCGCCGCCGTCGAGGGCGCGTACGTGCTGCACGCGGGCACCGCGGTGAACGAGGACGGTGTCCTGGTCTCCGGCGGCGGCCGGGTGGTGAACGTCGTGGGCACCGGCCCGGACCTGGCCGCGGCCCGGCGGACCGCCTATGCGGCCGTGGAGAAGATCCGGCTGCGCGGCTCCCACCACCGGGGCGACATCGCCCGCGCGGCGGTCGAGCGGGCGCGCGGCTGACGGCCCCGCCCCTCCGGCGCCTCGGTCAGGCCGCGGCGGTGGAGGAGGCCGCGACGGTCAGGCGGTCGACGGCGGCGGAGAGCCCTTCGGCGACCTCGGGGTCGTCGGCGGGGTCGAGGTCGCCGAAGCGGCCGAGCGAGTCGGGGACGGCCAGCTTCACGTCCTCCAGCACGGTGCCGCCGGCGATGCGCACGGCCTTGCGGATCTCCTCGTGCGCCCACACCCCGCCGTAGCGGCCGAGCGCGGTGCCGACCACGGCGACCGGCTTGCCGGCGATGGCGCCGGCGCCGTAGGGGCGGGAGAGCCAGTCGATGGCGTTCTTCAGCACGGCCGGGATCGAGCCGTTGTACTCGGGCGAGACCAGCAGCAGGGCGTCGGCCTCGCGCACGGCGGCGCGGAGCCGGGCGGCGGGCTCGGGCTGGGCGGTCTCGGTGTCGATGTCCTCGTTGTAGAAGGGCAGCTCGCCCAGTCCCCCGTACAGGTCGACCCGCACGTTCTCGGGGGCGAGGCGGGCGGCGGCCTCGGCGATGCGGCGGTTGTGGGAGCCGGCGCGCAGGCTGCCGACGAGCGCGAGGACACGGACGGTCATGAAAGCCTCCCGAAACAGATGCGCAGATAACCGGACCGCGGTCCGCTTACATGTCGCCCCACTATAACCGGACCTCGGTCCGTTTATTCCCGGCGCAGGCTACGCTGTGGACATGACCACACCCCCGCGACCCCTCTCCTCCGGCGATCCCGGACGGGTCCTGACGGTCCTCACCTCCCGCGGCGCCCCCGCCCGGCTGCGGGCCGACGCCGCCCGCAACCGCGCCCGCCTGCTGGAGGCCGCCGACCGGCTGGCGAGCGAACGCGGAGTGGCCAACCTCACGATGGAGGCCGTCGCCGCCGCCGCCGGCGTCGGCAAGGGCACCGTCTTCCGGCGGTTCGGCGACCGCTCCGGGCTGCTGGCGGCGCTGCTGGACCACCGTGAACGGCAGCTGCAGAACGCGCTGCTGTACGGCCCGCCCCCGCTCGGCCCGGGCGCCCCCGCCCTCGAACGCCTGCGCGCCTTCGGCCCGGCCGTCATGCGCCACGAGCACGCCCACCACGACCTGTACCTGGCCCTCGGCGCCGACACCAGCCGCCGCTACACCACCCCGGTCTATGAGTTCCGCTTCGCCCACGTCCGGATGCTGCTGCGCGGGATCGGCTCCTGCGGCGACCCGGACCTGATCGCCCATACGCTCCTGGGCTATCTGGACAGCACCTTCGTCGACCATCTGGTCACCCGCCGCGGCATGAGCCTGCGGCGCCTGGAGGCCGGCTGGTGCGACCTCGTCGACTGCCTCACCGCCGCCCGCGGGGCGGGCGCAGCGGGCGCCGCCGCCCCCGGCGACCGGGTGCACCGCCCATCACAGCAGGTGTGACCTCCTCATAGACTCCTCGTGTGATCGAGCGGTACACCCTTCCGGAGATGGGGCGCGTCTGGAGCGACGCGCACAAGTACGAGCTGTGGTGCCGGGTGGAGACCCTCGTGGTCGAGGCCCACGCGGCGGCGGGGACCATCCCGGCCGACGTGGTGGAGCCCATCCGCAAGGCCCCGCCGCCCACCCCGGAACGGGTGCGCGAGATCGAGGCCGTCACCCAGCACGATGTCATCGCGTTCCTGACCGCCTGGGCCGACAACACCGAGCCCCGCGAGGCCGCCGCCTACGTGCACTTCGGCATGACCTCCTCGGACCTGCTGGACACCGCGCTGGCGGTGCAGCTGGTCGAGGCCACCGACATCCTGCTGGAGAAGGCGGACCGGCTGGTGGCGGTGCTGCGCGACCACGCCCTGGAGCACCGCCACACCCTGCGGGTGGGCCGCACCCACGGCATCCACGGCGAGCCGGACGTGTGGGGGCACCGGGTGGCGGACTTCGCGTTCGCGATGGCCCGCTCCCGCGACCGGCTGCGGCGGGCCCGCGAGTCGGTGGGCGTGATGGCCATCTCCGGGGCCGTGGGCACCTACTCCAACATCGACCCCGCCGTGGAGCGGTACGTGGCCGAACGGCTCGGCCTGCGGCCCGCCGACGTGTCCACCCAGGTGGTGATGCGGGACGGCATCAGCGAGTGGGTGTCGGCGCTGGCGATCATGGCGACGGTGTGCGAGGCCATCGCGCTGGAGGTGCGGCACGGCCAGCGCACCGAGGTCCGCGAGCTGTGGGAGCCGTTCGGCAAGGGGCAGAAGGGCTCCTCGGCCATGCCGCACAAGAAGAACCCGATCCTCTCGGAGCGGCTGGCCGGGCTGGCGCGGATCGTGCGGGCGCAGATCGTGCCGGTGCTGGAGGGCATCCCGCTGTGGCACGAGCGGGACATCTCCCACTCCTCCACCGAGCGGATCGCGCTGCCGGACGCCTCGATCGCCCTGGACTACATGCTCGACCTCACCATCAAGCTGATGTCCGGGCTGGTCGTCGACGCCGAGCGGATGCGCGCCAACCTGGACGCCACCGGCGGGCTGATCTACACCTCGACGGTGCTGCTGGAACTGGTCGAGATGGGGCTGTCCCGCGACGACGAGGCCTACCCGCTGGTCCAGAAGGCGGCGATGGAGACCTGGGAGACCGGCGTGCCGTTCCGCGAGACGCTGCGCCGGCACGCCGCCGAGGCGGGGCTGACGCTGGACGAGGCCCGGCTGGACGAGGTGTGCCGGCCGGAACGGTTCGTGCAACGGCTCGGGCCGGTGTTCGACCGGCTCGCGGCGCTGACATGACCGCGAGCGAGCAGGAGATGTGATGACCGCCGTGCTGACCGGCCTGACCGCCTACCCGCTCAAGGGCGGAGGCGGAACGGCGCTGACCGCCGCGGAGCTGGGCCGTCGGGGACTGCCCCACGATCGGGAGTTCATGCTGGTGACCCCGGAGGGGCGGTTCCTGTCCCAGCGGGACGAGGGCCGGATGGCGCTGCTGCGGCCGGTCTACGACGGCGAGGTCCTCACCGTCGGCACCACCGATCCGGCGCTGCCGCCGCTGGTGCACAAGGCGACCGACGACGGGCCGGTGCGGCAGGTGTACGTGCACCGGTCGCAGTGCCGGGGCGTCGACCAGGGCGACGAGGCGGCCGGGTGGTTCTCCGACTTCCTGGGGCTGGAGTGCCGGCTGGTGCGGTTCACCGGCCGCCGGGAGACCGGCCGCGGCGGCGGGGAGATGGCGTTCGCGGACGCCTACCCGCTGCTGCTGATCTCCGAGGAGTCCCTGGCGGATCTGAACGCCCGGCTGGATGAGCCGCTGCCGATGAACCGCTTCCGCCCCAACCTGGTGGTGCGCGGGCTCGGCGCGTTCGGCGAGGACGAGGTCCGCCTGCTGCGCATCGGCGCCACGGTGATCGAGCTGGTCAAGGCGTGCGCACGGTGCGTCGTCACCACCACCGACCAGGACACCGGGGTCCGCGGCCGCGAACCGCTGCGCACGCTGGCGGCGTACCGGACGATCGGCCGGGGCATCCGCTTCGGCCAGAACGGCATCCCCCGCACCACCGGCGTGCTGCGGATCGGCGACCCCGTGGAGATCTTGGAGAGGCGTTGAAGCACCTGCACAGCGGCAAGGTCCGCGACCTGTACGAGCTGCCCGGCGGCGAGCTGCTGATGGTGGCCCGGGACACCATCTCCGCCTACGACTTCGTGCTGGACCCGCCGATCCCCGACAAGGGCCGGATCCTCACCCAGCTGTCGCTGTGGTGGTTCGAACGGCTCGCCGACGTGCTGCCCAACCATGTGATCTCCACCGACCTGCCGGACGGCGCGCCGGCCGAGTGGGCGGGCCGGGTGATGGTGGTGCGGCGGCTGGAGATGGTGCCGGTCGAGTGCGTGGCCCGCGGCTATCTGACCGGGTCGGGGCTGGCGGAGTACCGGCGCACCGGCTCGGTGTGCGGGGTGCCGCTGCCGGAGGGGCTGGTGGACGGCTCGAAGCTGCCCGAGCCGATCTTCACCCCGACGACCAAGGCCGCGGTCGGCGCCCATGACGAGCCGATGACGTTCGCCGAGGTCGCCGCGACGGTCGGGCCGGAGGTGGCCCGGCGGCTGCGGGAGGTCACCGTCGAGATCTACCGGCGGGGCGCCCGCCTGGCGGCCGAACGCGGCATCATCGTGGCGGACACCAAGATCGAGCTGGGCTGGTCCCCGGAGGGGGAGCTGGTGCTGGCCGACGAGGTGCTGACCCCGGACTCGTCCCGGTTCTGGCCCGCCGACCAGTGGCGGCCCGGGCGGCCGCAGCCGTCGTTCGACAAGCAGTTCGTGCGGGACTGGCTGGTGTCCCCCGAGGCGGGATGGGATCGTTCCAGCGGCCGGACGCCGCCGCCCCTCCCCCCGGAGATCGTCGAACGCACCCGGGCCAAGTACATCGAGGCCTACGAGCGGATCACCGGCCGTCCGTTCTCATGAACACCATGACCGGTCCATGGCCTCACCCGTCCGTTATGGGCTCATCTCGTCCGGGTTTGCCCTCGCGCTCCTCGGGTCACACTCCCAGGGCGGGAGGGTGTGAACCTTCCGGCGCCTTCCCCGCTCTAACCAAACAGGCAGGGGCAGCCCCCCATAAGGGGGCGCAACGGGCATCCTGACCATCCGCCCGGTGGTTTACTGAGGGAGCGCAGGCGGCGGCGTGCCTGGCACTCGTGACCCGCCGGTGCGGACGAACGGGCGGCCGGCACCTTGAACACCCGCATCCGAAAAGGAGCTAAGGCGTAATGACCATGGGCCACGAGGTTCGATACCGCGTGCGCGGCGGCCACAAGCTGCAGGGCACCGTCTTCATCCAGGGCGCCAAGAACGCCGTGCTGCCGATGATCGGCGCCTCGCTGATGGCGTCCAAAGGCCGCACGGTGCTACGGAACGTTCCGATCATCGAAGACGTCCGTCGCGCGGTGGAACTGGCCCAGGCCGTGGGCGCCCACGCGGAGCTGCACGAAGCCGAGCGCACCCTCGTCATCGACGCCTCCGAGCTGACCAGCCCGGTGCTCCCGGCCGAGATCGCCTCCCGGTTCCGCGGCTCGTTCCTGTTCGTCCCGGCGCTGCTGCACCGGCTCGGTGAGGCGATCATCGAGGGCGTCGGCGGCTGCAACCTGGGCAGCCGCAATCTGGACTTCCACTACAACGGGTTCAAGCGGATGGGCGCCACCGTCACCGAGCACGTCGACAACGGCGTCATCCACATCAAGGCCGGCGACCTGCGCGGCGCCTCCCTGTACTGCGACACCCCCTCGCACACCGGCACCGAGAACCTGGTGATGGCCGGGGCGCTGGCCAAGGGCACCACGCTGATCAAGAACTGCGCGCTGGAGCCCGAGGTCCTCGACGTCATCGACATGCTGCAGAAGATGGGGGCGAGGATCTCCGGCGGCGGCACCGGCTTCATCACGGTCGAGGGCGTGGAGGAGCTGACCGCGGTCCAGCACACCGTGATGCCCGACCGCATCGACGCCGGCGTGTTCGTGATGGCCGCCGCGATCACCGGCAGCGAGGTCAGCCTGGTCGGCGCCGACCTGGAGCACCTGGGCGTGGCGGCCGACAAGCTGGAGCAGATGGGCGTGGAGTTCCAGCAGGTGGGCGCGGTGCTGCAGGTGCGCCGCGAGCGCCCGCTCCGCCCGATCAACGTGATCACCGACGAGTACCCGGGCTTCGCCACCGACCTGCAGTCGCCGATCATGGCGGTGTCCTGCCTGGCCGACGGTCTCAGCTACATCTACGAGCGGATCTTCGACGGCCGGTTCAAGCTGGCCGGCGAGCTGACCAAGATGGGCGCGAACATCGAGGTGAACGGCAACCGGGCCAAGGTGTTCGGGCCCACCCCGCTGCGCGGCGCCGAGGTGGTGGCGCACGACCTGCGCACCGGCAGCGCCCTGGTGCTTGCGGGCCTGGCGGCCGAGGGCGAGACCGTGATCACCCAGGCGTACTACCTGGACCGCGGGCACGCCCACGTCGCCGAGCGGCTCTCCCAGCTGGGCGCCGACATCGTCCGCGAGGTCCACTGACCCGGACCGCGCCGGACCGCCGAGATCTCGCGGCGAGGACCTCCGCGAGCGATCTGCACGACGTCACCGCACCGCCCGGGCCGGCCCGGGCGGTGCGTCGTTCCCGCCCGCTTCTCCGCTTCACCGCCCGCCTCTTCCCCCGCCTCTTCGCCCGCCACGCCGCCCGCCTCTCCGCTCACCGCACCGTCCCTCGACCGCCCGCTTCTCCACCCCGGCCCCCGTCGGCGCGAAGTGGTCACGACGGATCGCCGAAGGGCTCGCGCAGGCGATTGTGGAACGATCCATCACCCGGCCGTCGCACCCGGCGGCCCCTCGCCGCCGCGGCCCGGCGAGCCCGAGGAGCGCACTCTCCGTGCCTGTGACGCGACCGCTCCGTGACGGCAACAAACTCCAGTCATCTTCCGCAAAGCCCCCCAGAAGGGCCCTTTGGCGCGGTAGCGCACTGATTACCGCACTTCGGACAGTCCCAGATGCCGGATCGAGTCTGCCCGTATGGTGACAAGTTACTGCCTTAGGGGTCGCATACGTTACTTTTTCGCCGCACCCTTGATTCGATTTCGCGTCTGGGCGTCACACGTGGTCGCCCTGACCCGATCTGCCCTTTGAGGAACGAATCGCGGGAAGTGCGGTGCTGGGTCAGAAGGCAGGGGCGACTAGCCATGAGTCAACCGGCGGGCGGAACATGCGCGAACGCGCACGATCAGACAGGAGCTCCACCCCCCGCAAGAGCAGGAGGGTGCCTGTGACGGCGGCGAGAGCGGCCGGATCCACGCCTGAGCTGACGATCGGCGTGGTCGGCCCCCATGACTTGGTGGAACGCGTCATGCTGATGGGCCACGGGCCCACTCCGGTGCCGAGCCGCCTCGTCGCGGCGGCGTACCGAGACGAGCAGGAGGCCGCCGACAAGGTGGTGCGGCTGGGCTCGGGAGTGGACGTGTGCCTGTTCGCCAGTCCCGTTCCCTACGACTTCGCACGCAAGGCCGGGGTGCTCACCATGCCGGCCACCTACGTGCCGTTGAACGGAGCGGCGCTGCAAGGAGCGCTGCTGCGGGCCGCTCTCGACGAGCGGTACGACCCGGCCCGGGTGAGCATCGACGTGCTGGGGCGGGCCGAGGTCGAGGAGGCCTACAGCGAGATCAGCCTGGGCACCGAGCACGTCCATCTGCGCGAGGAGGCCGCCGGGCCGGGCACGCTGGCGGCGTTCCACGAGCGGCTGTGGCGGCGCGGCATCACCACGGTGGCGATGACCTGCGTGCACGCCACCGCCGAGCGGATGGAGATGGCCGGCGTGCCCACCATCCGGGTGCGCCCGACCGGGGCCGCCATCCGCAGCTCGTTGCAGACGGCGGCGCTGCTGGGGGCGCACCACCGGCTGGAGGAGTCCCAGCTCGTCGTGGTGCTGGTGGACGTCCCGACGCTGCGGGAGACCCCGCGTCGGGTCACCCCCCGCTACTGGCGCGATGAGCTGAAGCTGTCCCTGCACCGCATGCTGCTGCAGGAGGCCCACCGGATGAACGCCCTGGTGTCTCCGGTGGACGACCACAGCTACCTGGTGACCGCCACCCGGGGCTCGATCGCCGCGGCCACCGACGGCTTCCGCACCCCGCCGTTCGTGGACCGGGCCCGCGAGGAGCTGGGCCTGACGATCGAGGTCGGGATCGGCATGGGCCGCACCGCGCACGAGGCCGAGACGCACGCGCGGGCGGCGCTGGCGCGTTCCCAGACCTCGCAGCGGGCGCAGGGCTTCGCCCTGGACCGCGACGGCCGGGCGCTGGTGCCGGCCCCCCGGACGCCGCCGCGCCCCCAGCAGCAGCCCAAGGCGAAGGGCCTGGAGATCCTGGCCCGGCTGGCGGAGAAGTTCGAGCAGGAGGGCTCGGACGCCGACGGGGACGGGCAGCCCCTCATCGTGGACGCCGAGACCGCGGGCCGGATGCTGGGGGTGACCCCGCGCACCGCCCGCCGGCTGCTGCGCACCCTGGTGGAGGAGGGGCTGGCCTGGCCGCTGCCGCCCAACCGGACCCCCCAGCCGGGTCGTCCACGCCAGCTCTACCGCCTGATCGTGGAGAAACTCGGCCCCCAGTCCAAGGCGGCCACCTGACCGGTCGCGCGGCGCCCCGCCACCTGACCGGCCGCGCGGCGCCCCGGCTCACGGACGGCGCGGGGCACGGCGCCCCGCCCCGTCGCCGGCCGGCGCCGCCGGTCCGTACGGCGTCCCCGGCGCGCGGGCGGGGCATGGCAACCGCCCCGTGGGCTCGGGCGTCCCATCGATAGCGGTCATCTCCGGATGAGTCGGCGTGAAAGCCGGACACCGGTAGTGTTCGGATCATCACGCCCACGCCGCCGCGGCGCCTCCGGCCCGGGCGGCGTGTCTGCATCGGGGCGTCGGGGAGAGGACCGGAGCCGGAAGGTGTGATGTGAGCGGCGACTGGGCGGTTGCGGGGTATCGCCATGTCCGTGAGCTGGGGAGGGGGCCCGGCGGCCGGGTCGTGCTGGCGGTCGCCGGGCGCACCGGCGAGCCCGTCGCGATCCGGTACCTGCCGGCGGGCGGACGGAACGCCGACGCCGAGGCGAAGCTGATCACCTCGCTGGACGATCCCGCGCTGGTGCGGCAGCACGAGTACGTCACCGCCCCGCAGGGGGCCGCTCTGATCGGCGATCTGGTCAACGGCCTCAGCCTGGAGCGGCTGCTGATGGCCGAGGGCCGGCTGGCCCCCGAGGCCGCCCTGGCGGTCTTCAAGACGATCCTGCTGGGCCTGAAGGCCATGCACGGGGCGGGCGTCCTGCACGGCGCGATCAGCCCCGGCGCCGTGCTGGTCACCGAGGACGGCACGAGCCGGCTGGGCGGGCTGGGCGTGGCCGCGTTCGCCGAGGAGACCCCGGTCCGGCAGCGGGCGCCGGAGCTGTGGCAGGGCAGGCGGCGCACGGTCGCCACGGACCTGTACGCGGCGACGGCGGTGCTGCACGAGTGCCTGACCGGGGAGCCGCCGTTCCCGGCCGGGACCGCCGACGAGCACTGCCTGGCGCCGATCCCGCTGGAGGGGGTGCCCGCCGAGCTGGTATCGCTGATCACCGCCGGGCTGGCCAAGCACCCCGACGACCGGCCGCCGACCGCGTCGATCTTCCTGGGCCGACTGGAGAGCGCCGCGCTGGCCGCCTATGGGGCCGCCTGGGAGAGCCGGGGCCGCGCCCTGCTCGGGGAGCGGGCCGCGGTGCTGGCGTTGCTGTTCCCGCTGGCCAGCAGGCTGCCCGAGGAGCGCGCCGCCCGGTTCTGCGGGCGGCGGGCGCGGCGCGGTGCGCTCACCGCGCTGGCCGCCGCGGCGGCGCTGCTGGCCTGCACCGCCGCCGCGGTCTACGCCGGCGGGTCGTCGGGAGGCGCCGAGCAGGCCGCCCTGCCCGGCGGTCCCGGGAAGGCCCTCGCCGAGGGGTCGCCGCCCGCGGCCGCGCCCCCCTCGGCGCAGCCGTCCCTCAACACGGCCTCCCCCTCTCCGACGGCGTCGGCGACCGCGACGCCGCGCGTCACGCGTTCCGGGACGCCCGACCCGAGCGCCTCCCCGGACACCGGCGGCAGGCCCGACCGGCCCGGCGGCCCGTCCGCCTCCCCGTCCGCTCCGGCCCCGTTCCGGGTCACCGGCGTGCAGGTGGTGGCGCTCGATCTCGATCCGGCGACCGGGACGGCCACCGCGCAGGTCAAGGTCACCGGTTCGGGCCGGGGCACCGCCACGATCGCCGTGCAGTTCCACGCCGACGGCGTCCCGCACGGCGACCGGGTGACGGTCTCGGTGGAGGTGAACGGCTCGGCGGTGGTGAGCGTGAGCCGTGTCTTCGAGGTCTGCCCCTCGTCCTACTCCGCCCAGGCCTTCGCCTCGCCCGGCGATCCGTCGCCGCACACCCTCACCGCCACCGCCGACTGCGCCGCACGAGAAGAGGGATGATCCCGTAAAGAGGGGTGATTCTGCCTTTTCGGCAGGGGAGGCCATGCCCTACTGTCAGGAGTCATGGCCGCTGATGCTCATGACACCGGCTCGCCGGGGATGACCCCGCTCGCCTGGGCGGCGCTGCTGGTGGTCTACGTGGTGTGGGGCTCGACGTACCTGGGGATCGGGATCGCCATCGAGTCCATGCCGCCGATGCTGCACGCCGGGATCCGCTTCCTGATCGCCGCGGCGCTGCTGGCGGCCTTCCTGGCGCTCCGGCGCGGCCCGGGCGCGCTGCGGGCCTCCCGGCGGCGGATCGGCTCGGCCATGCTGGTCGGCCTGCTGCTGCTCACCAGCGGGAACGGCCTGGTGGCCATCGCCGAGCAGCACGTCTCCACCGGACTGGCGGCGCTGCTGGTGGCCGCCGTTCCGCTGTGGCTGGTGGTGCTGCGCAGCGTCGGCGGCGACCGGCCGCCCCTCGCCACCTTCCTGGGGGTGGCCGTGGGCTTCGTCGGGGTGGCACTGCTGTCGATCCTGCCCGGCGGCTCCTCCGGCAGCGCGTTCGGCGCCGCCGTGCTGCTGGCGGCCTCGCTGTCGTGGGCGACCGGGTCGTTCCTGGCCGGGCGGCTGCCGATGCCGGCCGACTCCTTCGCCGCCAGCGTGTACGAGATGACCGCCGGCGGCGCGGCGCTGCTGGTCCTGGGGCTGGCCCGCGGGGAGAGCCTCGACGTCGGCGCGATCACCGTCCGGTCCTGGCTGGCGCTGGGCTACCTGATCGCCTTCGGCTCCCTGCTGGCGTTCACCTCCTACGCCTGGCTGCTGCGCAACGCGCCGCTGTCGATCGTCGGCACCTACGCCTACGTCAACCCGGTGGTGGCGGTGCTGCTCGGCGCGCTGGTCCTGAGCGAGGCCGTCACCTGGCCCGTGCTGCTCGGCGGCGCGATCATCGTCCTCGGCGTCGCGATCGTCGTCACCACCGAGAGCCGCCCCGGGTCGTCCGGACCGGCCGGACGGCCCCCGGCGACGCGCGCCCCACGGCGGCGCCGCTCCGGAGACCTCCTGACCCGCCTGTCGCCGCGGACGGGACAGGAGGCCCGCTCCGACCGGCCGGGCCCGTGACGGGAGCGAGGGCGAGACCGGACCGTGCCACGGCGCCGCCGCCGACCGCCCGGCGCGCCGTCCGCAGGGGCGCCGGGGCGGTCGGCGACGACGCTCAGCCGTTACGATGCGGGTAGGCCTCGGCGACGGCGAGGAAGGCGTCGTTCTCCTCCGGGGCGCCGATGGAGACGCGGGCGCCCTCGCCGGGGAACGGGCGGACGCTGATGCCCTGGGCCTCGCAGGCGGCGGCGAAGTCCAGCGTGCGCTCCCCCAGCCGCAGCCACACGAAATTGGCCTCGGTGGGCGGGACGGTCCAGCCCTGGGCGCGCAGCGCCTCGGCGACGCGCTCGCGCTCCTTGACGGTGGACTCGACCCGCTCCAGCAGCTCGTCCTCGGCGCGCAGGGAGGCCACGGCGGCGGCCTGGGCCAGGGAGTTCACGCTGAACGGCAGCATCGTCTTGCGGATCGCCTCGGCCACCACCGGGTGCGCCACCAGGAAGCCGACGCGCAGGCCCGCCAGCCCGTAGGCCTTGGAGAAGGTCCGCAGCACCGCCAGGTTGGGGCGGTCGCCGTACAGGGTGAGGCCGTCGGGCACCTCCCGGTCGCGGATGTACTCGCGGTAGGCCTCGTCCAGCACCACCAGGCAGTCCTCGGGCACCCGGTCCAGGAAGCGCTCCAGCTCGGCGCGGCGCACCGCGGTGCCGGTCGGGTTGTTGGGGTTGCAGACGAAGATCAGCCGGGTCCGCTCGGTGATCGCCTCGGCCATCGCGTCCAGGTCGTGGGTCTCCTCGCGCAGCGGGACCTGCACCGACTCCGCGCCGGCCAGCGCCGTCAGCACCGGGTACGCCTCGAACGACCGCCAGGCGTACAGCACCTGCGCACCGGGTTCGCTCACCGCCTCCAGCAGCATCTGGGTGACCCCGACCGATCCGCAGCCCACCGCGACATGGTCGGCGGGCACGCCGAACCGCGCCGAGATCGCCTCGATCAGCGCGGTGGCGTTGTTGTCGGGGTACCGATTGATCCGCCGGGCCGCGTCGGCGATCGCCTCCTGCACCGACGGCAGCGGCTCGAACGGCGACTCGTTGGACGACAGCTTGAACGACCGCCCGTCCGGCGACACCGCGGTCTTGCCGGGCTTGTAGGCGGTGAACCGGTCGAGCACGGAACGGAAGCGTGGCACGGACACCGTTGTCCTCCAGGGGGATGACGGGTGAGGGGACGACAGGTGAAAGTGCCCCAAGCCTACGAAACCCCGCTCAGGTGCGGGGACGCAGCATCGGCGGACGCAGCTGCTCGGCGTCTCCGCGCCGGTACAGCCGGGCGGGCCGGCCGCCGTCGCGGGTGGTGGTGCGGCCGGTGGGGATCAGGAAACGGTCCGCCCCGGTGACCTTGCGGTGGAAGTTCCGGGGGTCCAGCGAGGTCCCCCACACGATCTCGTACACCCGGCGCAGCTCCGCCACCGTGAACTCCGGCGGGCAGAACGCCGCCGCCAGCGAGGTGTACTCCAGCTTGGCCCGGGCCCGCTCGATGCCGTCCCGCAGGATCCGCCGATGGTCGAACGCCGCCTCCTCGCGCTCGACCAGGTCGTCCACGGCCCGCCACAGCACCTGCGCCCGGCTGGAGGCGGGCAGGTCGGGCGCCAGCCCCAGGTAGGCGACGCTGACCACCCGCTGGCGCGGATCGCGGTCCGGGTAGCCGTAGGTGGCGAGCTGCTCCAGATGGATCCGCACGTCCCGCAGGCCCGCGCGCTCGGCCATCAGCCGGGAGGCGGCCACCGGAAGGTCCTCGTCCAGCTGGATGAACCCCCCGGGCAACGACCAGCAGCCGGCGTACGGCGGCCGGTCCCGTCGCCACACCAGCGCGCACAGTCGCTGCTCGCGCACGGTCAGCACGACGAGGTCAACGGTGACGGCGACCCGGGGCACGGTCATGCGTGCCATTGTGCCGCGCCCGCGCCCCGCCTGCGCCGCGTCCGCCCCGGCCCGCCGCCGGCGCCCGGGGCCGCCCGGGGGCGGGGTCCGGACGCCCCGTCACGGGAGGACGCGTTCGGCGTGGTCGTAGGTCTGGCGGGCCAGCTGCTCGGCCTCGGCCCGGGTGACCTTGGGGCCGTAGACGGCGATGGTGGCCAGGTAGCCGCGGCCGCGCAGGACCGCGTACCAGGTGTTGACGGCGGCGTTGTCGCTGACGGTGGAGACGCCCAGGATCCGGGAGGCCGTCCCCACATTGCCGGCGCCGGCCTCCACGACCCGGTGCTCGGACCAGCGCCGGCCGATCCTGGTGCGGAACCGCTTGCACCCCTCCGGGGTCCGGACCCGGACGTGCCGTTCGGCCACCTCGTCGGGCACGGCCATCAGGGTGGTCGACACCGACTGGTCCGAGCCCTTGACGAACTGCACCACCGCGGCCGGCGCCGTCCGCAGCGCGGTGTCGGAGGCGGTGGCCGCCCCGGTCATCTCCCGGCACTGGGGCTTGTCGTAGGTGATCTCGTTCCGGAGCTGGTTGAAGTTCTGGATGCCCCGCAGCGACCCGTACTCCCCGGACTCCGGCTCTCCGACCCGCCGATACCCCACCAGCTCGGTCGGCAGCGCCTCGCGGAGCTGCGCCGCGGTGTATCTGCCGGGCGGCGCCGTCTGCCGCGCGGCCCGGGCCTGGGCGTTCTTTCCGTCGCCGCCGCCGCCGCAACTCGTGGCGAGCAGGACACTTCCCATCACAATGGGCAAGACACCATGGACGCTACGTGACAAGACCATGCTCGCGACCCTACTCGCACCCCGCGCGCGGGGAGGGGATTTCGACGGGGGCGTCCTGAGTCGGGCGAGAGTCAGGAGAGATCGGCGGTCTCGTTGTAGACGCCGGCGTAGTCCTGCCCGGAGAGCTTCTGGATGGTCTCGATGATCTCGTCGGTGATGATGCGGCGGGCCTTGGCCGGAGGCAGGTCCCGGTAGTGGGAGAAGTCCATCACCGGGCCGATGCGCACGATGGGGCGGGGGCGGCCGGGCCAGACGATGCGGGGCAGGGCGGCGCCCACGGGCTGGACGGTCTGGGTGTTCTGCAGGCCGATGGGCAGGACGCGGGCGCCGGTGGCCAGGACCAGCCAGCCGGTGCCGGTGCGGCCGCGGTAGAGGCGGCCGTCGCGCGAGCGGGTGCCCTCGGGGTAGATGGCGAACGCGCCGGAGTTCCGCAGGACCTCGACGGCCTGCTCCAGGGCGCCCATGGCGGCGCGCCGGGCGCCGCGGCGGATGGGCATGTGGCCCAGGGTGGTGAGGAACCAGCGGATGAAGCGGCCCTTGAGGCCGGGCTGCTCGAAGTACTCGGCCTTGGCGATGTAGGTCACCGGCCGCGGGATGACCAGCGGGATGATGAAGCTGTCGATGAACGACAGATGGTTGCTCGCGATGATCAGCGGCCCGTGGGCCGGCACATTCTCCAACCCCTCCACCTGCGGCCGGAAAAGCAGCCGAAGGATCGGAGCCACCACGCGCGCCAGGAACGTATAGAACACCCGACCTCCCGAATTCCCCAACGGCCACTGTAACGCCCCGCCGGAACGGCGCCCGCATCGGCACCGCCGTCACGACCGGCTGGCCCTCGGGTAACGGAAAACGTCCCTACCAGCACGTATGGTGCCGACAGGGGCCGGCCTCGCTCGTCGCCCGGGCCGGCTCGGGCGGCCGGTCCCGGCGCGATCGCCGCCGGGCGGGAGGGCCGGGGAAATCCTCCGCACTACTGGACGGTATGTCCAGTGCAAGCGCATTCAGGGTGTTTCATCTCTCATTTCCGGCCCGACGCGACCGCCGGCGCACGCCAATTCCGAAGGATCTTCATTTCTACTGACCGGTTGGTAATTTTGGTCGCCGGTTCAGGAGCAGCCCTCGAACTGCGGCACGCTGTCGGTCGTCCGCAGCGTGGTCCGCCCGAACCACTTGTCCAGCAGCCGCGCCGCCGTCCCGTCCTGGTACATCTCGGTGAGCGCCCGGTTGATCGCCTCGCAGCCGTCCAGGTCCCCCTTGTGCAGCCCGATCCCGTACTTCTCGTCGGAGATCGGCGCGTTGATGATCTTGACGGCGTTCCCGCGCTGGGCCGCGAACCCGGCCAGGATCAGGTCGTCGGTGCTCACCGCGTCCACCTCGCCCCTGATCAGCCGGTCCACGCAGTCGCTGTAGGTGGTGGTCTCCACCAGCCGGGCCGGCACCCCCCGCTCCTCGGTCACCCGCCGCCAGGAGTTGGACCCGGTGACCTTGCACAGGCGGCGGTTCGCCAGGTCCCGCACGTTCCGCACGGCCGAGTCGCCGGCGCGGACCAGCGTGTCCTGATGCGCCACGTAGTACGGCCCCGCGAAGGTGACCTTGGTCTTGCGGCTGGCGGTGATCGAGTACGACGCCACCACCATGTCCACCCGCCGCTGCTCCAGCACCTGCTCCCGCACGTTCGAGGGGGTCTCGGTGAAGCGGATCTCCTGGTCGGAGAAGCCCAGCTTGCCCGCCACATAGCGGGCCACGTCCACGTCGAACCCGACGAACTCGCCGTCCGACCGCCGCAGCCCCAGCCCCGGCTGGTCGGCCTTCACCCCGATCGTCAAGGTCTCCCGGTCCAGGATCGACTCGCCCCCGCCGGCGCTGCAGCCGGTCAGCACGCCCACGGCCACGGCGGCGGCCGACGCCAGCGCGGCGGTACGGGGAATGCGCATCTTCCACCTCCGATGCTGCGGCTCAGCGGTACTCGGCCAGACGCGGCCGGACCCCCAGCAGGATCAAGACGACCAGGGCGGCGGACGCGACGGGCAGCGCGACGTCCCAGCCGCGCAGCCCGCGGTCGCCCTGGCGGATGGCGCCGGTGAAGGTGGCGCGGTGCATGCGGGCCAACTCCACCAGCGCGGCGTCGTACCGGGAGAACTCCCGACCGTCCAGATGCAGCCTCAGCGCCTCCCCCAGCCGGCCGCCGGCCACCATCTCGCGCACGGAGCGGTCCTTGCGCTGGAACTCCCGGTACCGCTCCAGCACCCGCGTCACGGCGGCGGCCTCCGCGCCGCCGGGCCGCGCCGCCCGCGCCTGATCGCCGAAGAACCCCAGGAACGTCGCCCGCGGCTGGGACCGGTAGGCGTTCACCGCGGCGTCCAGGTTGACGTAGTAGTCGGCCAGGCTCTTGGTCCGCTCGGCGTCCAGGTACAGGATCGACTGGGACTTGTCGAAGTACACCTGCTCGTAGGTGTCGCGGCGCACCGGGTCCAGCAGATAGCGGCCCTCGTCGGCGTAGGCGCTGTTGCCGATCGCCCGCGCCCGCGACAGCGCCAGCACCGAGTCGAACCCCTCCTCCTTGGCCTTGCGCAGCAGCCCGGCCTGCGTCCCCACCAGCACCGCGACCGCGGCCGTCAGCGCCACCGCCCCGAGCGTGGCGAGCGCCAGCGCCGGGTTCACCAGCCGCCGGAACCGCCGCGCCAGATACACCTGGACGGCCGCCAGCGCCGCCACCACGGCCAGCCCCGAGCCCAGCACCCACAGCCGCCCGGCCACCAGCGAGGAGTGCTCCCGCTCATAGGTCTTGCGGACGATCGACCCGCTCTCCAGCGTCAGGTTGTAGGCCTGCGGCAGCAGCTTCAGCTTCATCAGGTCGGTGGCCTCGCGATACAGCGCCAGCACCTCATCGGACGGCGGCCCGGCCGGGTGCGGCCGCTGCTCGTCGAGCTGGATCGCCCGGGCGGCCAGCCGCTCGTACTCCCCCAGGCCGTCCAGCACCGCCTGAACGGTGCGCTGCTCGGTGCGGTCGTCCCCGGCGAGCTGGGCGGCCTGCAGCAGCGCCCGGGAGGCCTCGCTGCGGCGCTGCGCGTACAGCCGGAGCGAGGCCTCCCGGCCGCGCCCCAGATCGCGGTCGCGGCCCAACAGCAGCACGTTGGCGACCTGGGCGTCCATGTCGTTCAACGCGAAGAACAGGTCGCCGGTCGCCACCACCTGCGGGCCGGCGTCGTGCCCGATGGTCGCCAGGCCGTCGCGGGCGTTGCCGATCGCCCAGGACGCCGCGCCGAACAGCACGCCCACCGCCACCACCGCGACCAGCGTCATCGCCCGGATCCGGGCCGGCACGGTGCGCAGGTGGATCCGCCGGGCCAGCCGCCGGACGGCGCCGGGCCGCGGAGGCCCGGCGGGAGGGGTCGGATCGGGAACGGCGGGCGTCGGCCCCGCCGGGGACTGAGCGGTCACCGTCACGGCGGGTCACTCCTTCCGCAGGGTGATGGTGGTCCAGGCGCCGACATGGATGCGATCGCCGTCGTGCACCGGCACCTCCACGTTGAACGGGATCGGCTCGGTGGAGTCGTTGACGGTCGTGCCGTTGGTGGAGCCGGGGTCGACCAGCACCCAGGTGCCGTCCGGCCGGGCCATCAGCACGGCGTGGATGTGCGACACCGCCGGGTCCTCCGGCGGGGTGCTCAGGTCGATCTCGGGGACGAAGCCCCGGGAGACGCTGCGCCGCCCGATCCGCACCTGCTGCCCGACCAGCAGGTAACGGCGCGGCGGCGCGAACGGCGGGAACTTCAGCCTCTCCCCGTCCGGTCCCAGCTCGGCCAGCACCTTCTCGAAGTACTCCCGGTCGGCCGACACCACCGCCGACCAGCCGCCGGGCGCGGCCCCCTGCACCGTCCACTGGTAGATCGGCGCCGACGTGGAGGCCTGCGGCCCGAGCCGCCCGTCCGTCCCGGCGGGCTGGAGGAACGGCCGGGGCTCCGGCGCCCGGCCGGTCGCGAAGTCATAGCCGCAGGTCTCGCAGAACCGCCCGACCCGGGGCGTGCCGCAGGAGGGGCAGGCCCCGCCCTCCTCCGCCGGCCCGCCGGCCGGCGCCGACTCGGCGGAGGAGGGCGGCGGCGCCGGGGCCGCCCCCGTCATCAGCTCCCCGCAGACGTCGCAGTAGTCGTCCGTGGCGGAGGAGTGGCCGTTCGGACAGGTCGGCATGGCTCATCCTCCGTCCTTGCGGGTGCGCACCGTCTTCGTCGACCGGGTGTCGAGGGACATCTCGTCGACCTTGTCGACGTTCTTCTTGAGCCGGACCGTCCCGGTCACCGGGTCGATCACGTCGACGACCCGCTCCAACAGCCGTCCGATCTGCTCGTTGCCGGCCTGCCGGGCCAGCACCACCGCCCGTCCCAGCCGAGCGGTCGCGGTGTCCACGTCGCCCTCCCGGCGGGCCGCCAACCCCTCCTGAATGGCCGCGGCCAGCTCCGCCTGCCCGGTGTAGTCCGCCACCCGCGGGTTGATCTGGGTGGACTTGGCCTCGTCGTCGGTCCACTCGGCGAGCACGTTGCCCGACGCCAGCACCTGCTCGCCGCCCGCCCCGTCGGGGACGACCAGCTTCACCCAGGCCGCCCGCATCTGCCGGCCCACGTCGCTGGGCGGGACCTGCACGCACAGGTGGTAGTCGCGGATCTCATCGCCCCACGTGCCGGTCGGATAGTCGCCGGACTGCGGGGCCGACTCCACCCGCCGGCCGGTCAGGTCCTCCAGGGAGGGCGCGACCTGCTTGAGGAACTTCACCGTCCCGTTCTGGGGCGTCCACACCCGCAGCGCCACGTCGGCGACCGCCTTGCCCATCGCCTTCTCCGCCATCGCGCGGAAGTCGGCCTCCAGGTCGCGCGGGTCGGCGACGATGTCCACGCTGCCCAGCATCGCCGAGGCGATCTTGCGCAGCTCGGCGACCTCCCAGTCGGTGCCCACGCCCCGGCAGTCGCACACGAAGCCCCCGTTCACCTCGGCCAGCGCCGCGTCCAGCTCGGCCGGGGTCTCGTGCTGGTTCTTGCCGTCGGTGAGCAAGATGGCGTGCCGCACGCCCGCGCCGTGCCGCGACATCAGCTTGTGCGCCATCCGCAGCCAGGAGCCGATCGCGGTGCCGCCGGAGGCGTCCAGCCGCCCGATCGCCCGCTTGGCCTCCTCACGGGTCTGCGGCGAGGCCACCGCCAGCGTCTCGTCGGCCGGGTAGACCGGGCGGGCCAGGTTGAACCCCGCCACCACCGCGAAGCGCACCCCGTCGCGCAGCACGTCCACCGCCGCCTTGGCCGCCCGCTTGGCCTCGGCCATCTTGTCGCCGAACGACATCGACCCGGAGGTGTCGATGATGATCACCTCGGCGGCCGAGGTCGCGGCGGCCGCCGCACCCGCGCCGGTGGCCTCCACGGTCACGATGGCGTGCACCTCGCGACCGCCCACGGGCAGGTAGCGGTTCTGGTCGACCTTGATGGTGAACTCGGGCATCGCTCGCTTCGCTCCTCATCCGGCCGGGTAGGGGGAGCCCGCCTCAGGGGGCGGGAAAGGGATCAACACCACCGTGACGTTGTCGTGGCCGCCCGCGTCCAGCGCCGTGCGCACCAGCTCGCCGGCGATCTCCAGCGGCGGGCGGGCGGGGTCGCCGGCCCGGGCCCGGTGCACCGCCTCGGCCAGCTCGGCGGCCTCCGGCAGGTAGTTCCACAGCCCGTCGGTGCACAGCACCACCGCCCCCGGCCCGCCCGGCTCGAACCTCTCCACCCGGGGCCGCAGCTCACCGGCGTCGGCGCCGAGCCAGGAGGTGAGGGTGTGCGCGCGGACGTCGGCGTGGGCCTGGGCGGGCGTGAGCACCCCCAGCTCCACCATCTGCGCCGCCCACGAGTCGTCCGCGGTCAGCACGGTGGACGGGCGGGCGCCGGTGCCGTCGGAGATCCAGTAGGCCCGGCTGTCCCCCACCCAGCCCACGGTGACGGCGCCGACGTCCACCACGGCCGACACGTACGTGCAGGCGGGGGCCTCGTGCTCGGAGGCGGCCAGCGCGGCGACCGCCTTGCCCGCCCGCAGCACCGCCGCCCGGGTCGCCGCCTCGGTGTCGGCGCCCGCGTCCAGCTGGGCGGTCAGCATCGCCGCCCCGGTCTCGGCGGCGATCTGCGAGGCCTCCTCGGGACGAGGGGCCGAGGACACCCCGTCGCACACCACCGCGATCACCCGCCCGCCGGTCTCGACGACCGCCATCGCGTCCTCGTTGCGGCTGTGCCGGCGGCCCCGGTCGCTGACCCCGGCCGCCGTCGGCGTCGTCACCTCCACGTGCTCGCGCCCGTCGGGCTGCCGCAGCCCGCACTGCCCGCAGAACCCGTCGCTGATCTCGGTGCTCCCGCACTCGACGCACTCGGCGGGGCGCGCCCGCGCCTTCGGGGCGGGCGAGGCCGCCCCGCGCAGGGGGACGCCGCAGGCCTCGCAGAACCCGTGGTGCGGCAGGACGGGGTACCCGCACTCGGGGCAGCCGGCGGCCTTCATCTCGTTCTCCGGCATGTCACACCAGCGTCCGCGGTCGTACGGCGTTGGCCCGGTTCACCAGCCGGTGCCGTTCCTCGGCGTGGTCGGCGAGGCGGGCCAGGCCGCGGTAGGCGGCCTCCAGCCTGCGGCGCAGCGCGTTCTCCTGAAGGGGGACGCCCAGCACCTCGGGGACGTCCGGCGGCGGCCGGTGGTGCAGCGTCCACTGCAGCGCGGCCTCCAGGACCTCCGCGGTGAACAGGCCGGCCCGTTCGGCGTCCAGCTTGCGGTCCGCCTGCAGGTCCGCCAGCCGCCGCCCGGCGTCCACCAGGGCCGGATGCGGCAGCTCCTCGGGTCTCCAGCCGCGCACCGCCGCCGACACCGCGGCCAGCTGCGCCGCCGTGTGGTGGGCGGAGATCCGCGGCACCGAGTCCAGCATCCGCACCGCCCCGGCGCGGTCCCCCATCGCCAGCCGCACCCGCGCCGCCCCGAACGCCGCGCTCACATAGCCGGGGTCGGTGCGCGCCACCAGGTCGTAGAAGTAGGCGGCCGCCGGAAGGTCCCCGCCGCACTCGTGGGCGAACGCCAGCGCCAGCTTCGGCGGCAGCTCCCCCGGCAGCAGGCCGTACATGCCGTCGAAGAGCTCCACCGCCCGCCGCCAGTCCCCGGCGGCCAGCGCGGCCAGCCCCTCGTACCAGTCCAGCCGCCAGTCGCCGGGCAGCGTCGTGCGGTCCAGCTCCTCCAGCAGCTCGGCGGCCTCGGCGAACCGCCCCCGCTCGATGCGGACCCGGACCAGCATCAGCCCGACCTCCGGCGACTGCACCGGCGCCGCCTTCAGCGCCGCCTCCAGCTCCGCCGGGTCCCGCGCGGTCAGGCCCGCCAGGTAGCCCGCCGCCGGGTCGTTCCCGTCGACCTGCGGCGCCGGGAGCGCGGCCGCCGCCGACCGGGCGTCCATCGAGGGCAGCACGGCCCGCTGATCGCCCCCGGCGGCGATCTCCGTGCCCGCGGCCCGCTGCTCGGGCCCGAACAGCGTCGAGGTCCCCGGCCGCGGCCGCCCGTCGTCGATGGCCAGCACCTCCCGCAGCACCCCGGTGAGCTGCTCGGCCATCTCCGCCGCGTCCTGGAACCGGGCGGCGGGGTCCGGATCGGTCGCCCGCAGCAGGAGCCGGTAGAACGACTCGTACCGCTGGAACAGCGGCACCTCCTCGCGCGGCGGCAGGCTGGTGGCGTACCGGCCGGTGTAGCCGCGGAACGGGAAGCTCAGCACCGCCAGCGTGCGCGCCACCGTGTACAGGTCGGAGCTGATCGACGGGCCCTCGGTGGAGATCTCCGGCGCCTGGTACCCGGTGGTGCCGAAGATCGGGCTGTCCTCGTCGTCGATCCGCCGCACCCCGCCCAGGTCGATCAGCTTGAGCTGCTCCTCGGACTGGATGGCGTTGTCGGGCTTGAAGTCGCAGTACAGCAGCCCCCGGCTGTGCAGGTAGCCCATCGCCCGCAGCACCTCCAGGCCGTAGGCGATCACCTGGGGCAGCGGCAGCGAGGCCTCCTCGCCCTGCTCCTTGCGCAGCCGGGACAGGATGTCCTTGAGCGACTGCCCGCCGACGTACTCCATGACGATGTAGCCGACGAGCTCCCCGGTCTGCGGGTCCGGGTGGTGCACGAAGTTGTAGATCTTGACGATGTTGGGGTGGTCGACCTGCGCCAGGTAGGCCCGCTCGGCCGCGGCGGCCTGCATCGCGTCGGCGTCACCGGAGTTCAGCAGGCCCTTGAGCACCCGCCAGCTGTCGCTGACGTTCTTGTCCCGGGCCAGGTAGATCCAGCCCATCCCGCCGTGCGCCAGGCAGCCCAGCACCTCGTACTGGCCGCCGACCAGGTCGCCGGGCTTGAGCTTGGGGGTGAACGAGTAGGGGTGCCCGCACGAGGGGCAGAACCCCTCGGTCCGCCCGGGCCGGCCGTCCCGGCTGCGCCCCACCGGCTCGCCGTCGACGCTGCAGAACCGGCGGTTCTCGGGGACCTCCGGCTTGCTCAGGACCGCGGTGGCCGGGTCCCGGTACGGAACGGGCGGCACCTCCACCAGGCCCGCGCCGAGCATCCCGCGCCGCGACGCCCCGGTGGAGCCGGTGCGTCCGGTGCGGGTGCTGCGGCCCGAGCCCGTCCGGCCCGACCCGGTGCGGCCCGAGCCCGTCCCTCCCGAGCCGCTCCCTCGCGAGCCGGAGGACGGCGCGGAGGAGGGCCGGGTGGGCGAGGCGGACCGCACCTGGCCTGGCTGTGCGGCGGCGATGCCCGGAGTGGCGCCGGAGGCGCTCCGGGGCGGGGGGACGGCGGGGGCGGGCTCCGGGGCGAGTCCGTCGACGTTGCAGAAGCCGTCCTCGATGTAACCCGGGCACCCGGGTCTGGTGCACTTCTCCATCAGTCCGTCCCGGTCTCCAAGGATCTGAGCGCTCGCTGATACCGGGTGAGCGCGACGGTGGCCCGCCGCAGATCGCAGGGGGCCGTCCACAGCAGCGCACGGGCCTGCTCGTGCAGCCGGGCCAGCTCGTCGTGCTCGGCGAACCCCAGGCGCGCGGCCTTCACCCGATAGGCGTCCAACCTGCCGCGCAGCTCGTCGCGGCGTTCCAACAGGCCGGTGCTGAGGGCGCGGGCGCGTTCGGCCTGCTCCACCGCCCCGGCGATGTTCGTCTCCAGCTCGGCCATCCGGGCGGCCAGGTCGGACCAGCGCCCGGCGGCGCGCAGCGCGGGCAGCGCGTCCAGCCGCTCCCGCAGCACGGGGCCGGGGTCGGCGGGCTCCGGCACGCCGGGGTCGGCGATCTTGACCTGGACGGTCCGGTAGGCGCTCCGGGCGGCGGCGACGGCCTGGGCCAGGGTGCTCAGCCCGGCCTCCAGCGCCGCGACCCGCTCGTCGTACTCGGCGCGCAGCCGGGCGGCCTCGGCGAGGCCCTCGCGCACCGCCGCGAGGCCGGCGCGCAGCGACTCGATCCGCTCCGCGTCGGCCCGCCCGTTCTCGACCAGGGCCAGCGGATCGGTCCGGACCAGCTGCCCGGTCGCGGCCAGCTCCCGGCCGAGCCGGTCCAGTTCGGCGTCGCGTCCCTCGCCCAGCGACTGCGCCAGCCGCACCGCCTCGCGCCACTCCCGCTCGGCGGCCTCCAGCGGCTCCAGCAGCGCCTCCCAGGCCGCGTCCACGGCCGAGACCAGCTCGGTGACCTCCCGATAGGCCTCGGTCATCTGCTCCTTGGCCTCCTGGAGGGTGCACCTCTCGCGGTCCGGCCCGAGCAGGGTCCGCCGCCGGAGGGTGATCTCGTCCCGCGGGACCTCCACGGACGGGCCGGTCAGCAGCTCCGTCAGCCTTCGGAGGGTCGCCTCGCTCGGCCGCCGCCGCTGCAGCTCGGTCGCCTCCTCCAGGACGCCCTGGTAGGCGTCGAACAGCCGCCACAGGAAGGTCAGCGCGGCCTGGGCCCGCTCCCATCGGTCCCGAGTGCCCCCGCTCAGGCGGGCGCCCTTGAGCAGCCGATGGCCGTGGTGCTGCTCCAGGTCCAGCAGGGAGGCGGAGATGCGATCACGTTCGTCACGGAGCGTCGCCAGGGCGTGCTCGACCGTCGCACGACCCATGGGCGCCGCACCCTTGTCACTCACCGTCGCTCCGTGTCGTTCCGCCTTGCTTCAAGCCTCCACTGTGAAGCGCTCATGGTGAACCCTTACGCCAGCTTTCCGTACTCCGCCGCGGGCATCTGTGAACGATGACACTGTCGGCCGTCGCCGTTCCGCCCCCGCGCCCACGTCACCGGCCCGCCGCAGGGGCCTTCTCGCCCCGGCGGACTCCGCCCCGGCCGTCCGCGGAGGCCGGGGCCGGCGGCGGGCGGGGGCGCCAGGCCCGACGGGCGTGTCGTTCGACGTCTGAGCGCCGGGTCCGGCCGACGGCTCCGCCGAACCCCCGCTGCCGTACGCGCACCCGCTGGGCGGCCACTCCACCGTCATGACCCACTGGGTGGGGCCGGCCCTACGGCTCGGACCGCCGATCCTGTCGCGGCCGGCGACCGGCTCCCTGCGGGTGGAGCGCGAGGAGCCGGAGGCGTCCCCCCGGGAACTGGACACGCTGGCCGCGCACTGGCCCCGCCTCATGCCCGCCGAGGCCGCCGTCGGCGAAACCCCGCTCCTGGAGCATCTGACGTCCCGGCCGGCCAAGCTCCGCGAGGCCGTGCGCATCGCCGCCTCCAGCGGCGGGACGATCGAGATCCGACCCCGGCATCCGACCCCGGCCACCCGGCGGAGCGGCCCGGGCGGTCGTTTCGAGCCGGGTCGTCCGAGCGGGTCGTTCAGACGAGGTCGCCCGCGGGAGAACGGGGCGCGGGCGACGGCCGGCGCACGGGCGCGCCGTCCGGCCGGGGGCGGTCGCCGAGGGCCCGCTCGGCGTTGACGAGCAGCTCGCGCAGCAGCGCGGACAGCCGCTCACGGCGCTCGGCGGGGAGGGTCCCGATCAACTCCGCGATCGCCCGCGCGTGCGCCGTCACCGCCTGCTCGGCCAGTCGCCGGCCGGTGTCGGTGAGGGCGACCGGCAGGCAGCGCCGGTCGCCGGAGGCGAGCCGCCGGGTGATCAGGCCGCGCCTCTCCAGGCGATTGAGCCGTTTGGTGAGCCCGCCGCCGGAGATCATCAGCGACCGGTGGAGGACGGTGGGGGTCAGCTCGTGGGGCGGACCGGCGCGCAACAAGGCGGCGATCACGTCGAACTCGCCGGGCTCCAGGCCGTAGGCCCCGAGCGTGTCGGCGGTCAGCCGCTCCAGACGCCTGGCCAGTCGGGTGATCCGCTCGGCGACGGCCATCTCGGCCAGCGGCAGGTCGTAGGCGGCCCACGACCACTGCGCGAGAAGCTCGTCGATCGGGTCATGGGGCGCCATGTCCTGATCATACCATCACCAGAAAAATATTTCCTCAGAAAATATTTCCTGAGATAGCGTTGAGCCCGCCATGGATCGGGAGACGGGCATGAGCGACGCGATCGAGACACGGGACGGGGCGCGCAAGGACCGACGCCCGGAGCGGGACACGACCCGGGGCACGACCGTCCGAGGACCCCTCGTCCTGACGGTCGCCTTCCTCACCCTGCTGGCGATCGGCACCGACCTGTTCGTGGTCTCCCCGCTGCTGCCCTCGATCGCCCGTCAGTACGAGGTCTCGCCGGGCGCGGCGGGCGCCTCGGTCACCGCGTTCTCGGTCGCCTACCTGATCGGGGCGCCGGTCATCGGCCTGCTCGGCGACCGGTACGGACGGCGCCCGGTGCTCGTCGCCGGCCTGGCGGTGTTCGCCGCGGCCAACGCGCTGACCGGACTGGCCCCCTCCTTCGCGGTGCTGCTGATCTCCCGGGTGCTCGCCGGCCTCGGCGCCTGCGCCGTGACCCCCTCGGTCCAGGCCCTGGTCGGGCAGATGGCGCCGAAGGACCGACGCGGCACCTGGATGGCGGTGGCCACGGCCGGATTCCTCATCTCGCTGACCACCGGCGCCCCGGCCGGCACGGCGCTGGCCTCGGTGACGAGCTGGCGGACCGCCTTCGTCGGACTCGGCGCGCTGGCCGCCCTGCTGGCGTTGGTCAACGCCCGGACCTGGCCCGGCGGTGCGAGCACGATCCGGCCCGAAGATCCGGCGGAGCCCCGCCCCGCCGGCGGGGTGACCGTCCTCACCAAGATCCGAGCGGTCTCGGTCACCGGCCTGTGGGCGCTGGCCGTCTACGCGCTCTACACCTATCTGGGCACGGCGCTGCGCACGGAGGGCGGACTGTCCACCGGTCTGGTCGCCGTCGCGCTGGTCCTGTTCGGCGCGGGCGCGGTGGCCGGGAGCCTGTTCGGCGGGCGCCTCGCCGACCGGTTCGGCGCACGGCGGGTCGCCACCGCCAGCCTGCTGTCGCTGGCCGTGCTGGAGCTGCTGGTGGACGGCGCGCTCCACGCCCCGGCCGCGGTCCTGCTGACGGTCCTCGCCCTGTTCGCGCTGGTCGCCTATCCGTGCGTGCCGGCGTTCCAGGCCCGGCTGGTGGCGGGCTTCACCCCGCAGATCGGCTCGGTCTTCTCCTGGAACAGCTGCCTCATGTACGTGGGCATCTCGCTCGGCTCGGCCGTCGGCGGCCTGCTGCTGTCGTCGGTGGGGTTCGTCTGGATCCCGGTGCTGGGCTTCGCGGTGGCGCTGCTCGGCGCGCTGGTCTGCTGGCGCTGGGCGATCCCCCGCGCCCTGGAGGCCCCCGCGAACGCCGGCTGAGACGCCTTCCTCGACGGCCGGTCCCGCTCCGGCCTCTCCGCCCCGCGCGAGGCCCCGCCGGCGGTCCGCCGGCGGCTCGGGAGACGGCTCCGGAGACGACCCGCCCCGACGAGGCCGCACACCGCTCGAGATCGCGACCCGAGATCGCGACCGGCGCGGGTCGCGGCCCCGCCATGCGGACCCCGCCGGCGGGCCTTCGGCCCCTCTCGTCCACCTCGGCCGCCTTCGTCCCGGTGAAGCCCGCACAAAATCAGACCGAGTTCAACTTTGAACCAGGTATGGGATAGTGTGGCCGCGTGACCGGGCTTCGCCAGCGCAAGAAGGAGCAGACCAGGCGGCGGATCGCCGCCGTGGCGCTGCGGCTGTTCACCGAGCGCGGCTACGACGCGGTGACGGTCAACGAGATCGCCGAGGCCGCCGAGGTGGCGAAGGCGACGCTGTTCGCCTACTTCCCCACCAAGGAGTCGCTCGTCCTGCAGGGCGTGGGCGACGACGACCCGGCCGGGATCGTCGCCTCCCGTCCTCCCGACCGGCACTGGCTGGAGGCCCTGCGCACGCACTACCGCGCGTTCGCCGCCCGGCGCATCCCCCCGGCGGAACTCGACACGCTCCTCGCCCGGCTGCGCGTGATCCACGCCAGCCCCACGCTGCAAGGCGCCGCGAACGCCCTGCTGTACCGGCAACGCCGGGCACTGGCGCAGGTCCTGGCCGAGGAGCACGACCCCACGACGGCCGCGCTCATGGCGGCCCAGGTCGCGGCGTCCCTGCTCGCCCTCCAAGAGACCCACTTCCAGCGCCTGCTGGACGGCGCCGACGCCGAAGACGCCGGCCGTGCGCTGGCCCAGGACGTCGAACGGGCCTTCGACCTGCTGGAACACGGGCTCAAGCACACAGAAAGGCGCTGAGATGCGCGCACGAGGCATCAACTACGACACCGGGACCTTCCCCGGCCCTCAGCTCACCCGGAAGACCTTCGACCCCGGGCAGGTCCGGCGCGAGATGGCGGTGATCGCCGATGACCTGCACTGCGACGCCGTGCGCATCTCCGGCCGCGACGCCGAACGGCTGAGCATTGCGGCGCGCCATGCGGCCGACGCCGGCCTGGAGGTGTGGTTCTCCCCGTTCCCGATCGACTTCCCTCCCGAGGAGGTCCTGCCGTTCTTCGTCGACTGCGCACGGCGCGCGGAGGCCCTGCGGGAGGGCGGCGCCCAGGTGGTGTTCGTCACCGGCTGCGAGCTCAGCGCCTTCGCCCGCGGATTCCTCCCCGGCGACACCTACCGCGACCGCCTCCACGCCATGACCACCGCCGACCTGGACTGGTGGACCTCCCTGGGCCCGGCCGTCGAACGCCTCAACGACTTCCTCGCCGAGGCCGCGGCGGCGGTGCGCGCTCACTTCGGCGGGAGGGTCACCTACGCCTCCGGTCCCTGGGAGCCGGTCGACTGGAAACCGTTCGACCTGGTGTCCGTCGACGCCTACCGCACCGCGCAGAACGCCGCCGTCTTCCGCGCACGCCTGCGCGAGTTCTTCTCCCACGGCAAGCCGGTCGCCGTCACCGAATACGGCACGTGCGCCTACCGCGGCGCGGGCGACCTGGGCGGCATGGCCTGGCAGCCCCCGCCGGGAGCGGTCCCGGACGAGGAGGAGCAGGTGCGCTACTTCACCGAGCTGCTCGACATCTTCGAGGACGAAGGCGTGGACACCGCCCTGTGGTTCTCCTTCGCCGACTACGGCAAACCCGGCGACCGCGACATCGCCTCCTATGGGGTCGTGCGCATGCTGGACGAGACCCGCTGGGAGCCGAAGAAGGTCTTCCACGCCATGAGCGCCAGATATCGACGGTCGAACGGCCATCCCGGCTGACGTCCACGCCGCGTCGGTCGACGGCCGCTGCGATGCAGCGGGTCTGCGGCGCCGCCCCCGGACGGCGACGACACAGGACTTCCCGGGACGCGTAGTCGACGCCGCCCACGGCGAAGTCGTTCTCATGCGGTCCGGGCGCCAGGACGGGCTGCAGTCGCCCGGCGCCGGCCAGCCGGTCCAGCGTGGTGACCGCCTCGGCGAACCGCGCACGGTCGGCGCGCAGCGGCGCCGGCAGCACGCTCGTCAGCAGCCGGATGCGAGAAGTCGCGCCGACCGCCGCAGCCGGTGCGGTCAGCGGCTCGGGCGTCGTCCAGACCAGCCGGTCGCTCACGCTCAACGCGGCGAACCCGGCGTTCGGCACGGCGCGCCCATTCCACGAGCGCCCCGCCGTCGCTCCAGGGCGCATGCCCGGGCAGTCCGATGCCGATGTCCACCCCACATCCCCTTTCGGCCGTCGACGTGCCGGGCCGGGGCGGTCACCGGCCGGGGGCGGTCCGACGCGCGGCCTGCAGGCCGTCCTCCAGCAGCCTCCGCAGTGCGGCGGAGGTCTGAAGAGCCGACACCGGCGGCCCGCCGTTGAGCGTCATCGTCGGCACGCCGTTCACGCCGCGCCTGCGGGCCTCGGCCTCGTCGGCCCTGACCCGGTCGGCGTACGCCGAGCCCGCCAGCACGTCCCTCACCTGCGCGGCGTCCAGGCCGGCCCGGACGCCGAGACGTTCCAGCACCCGCGGATCGCCGACGTTCAGGCCCTCGCACAGATAGCCGCGCAGCAACCGCTCCAGCACCGCGTCGCCCAGCCCCCGCTCGGCGCCCATCTGATACAGCCGGTGGGCGTCGAAGGTGTTGACCGGACGCGCCCGGTGCAGATCGATACCGAGCCCTTCGGCCCGCGCCGCATCGTGGATGAGCTCGACCCGCGCGGCGCCGCGTTCGCCCCACCACGTCGTCATCGACTCCGCCGCGGTCAGGGAGGGGGCGCGCGGTTCGTCGGGCGACAGTTCGAAACTGCGCCACCGCAGCCGTACCCGCTCCGGCTCGGTCACGTCGACGAGCGCCGCCTCTATGCGGCGCTTGGCGATGTAGCTCCACGGGCACAGCACATCGACGTAGACATCGGCCTCGACGACGGCGTTCACGGCTGCTCCTTCCACAGACAGACGGGTCGGCGGACGCCCTCCGAAGACTCCGGCCGCCCGATCACGGCGCATCGCCCGACGGTCGCGCACGGGACGCCGTGCGGCCGTCAGGAGGATTCGATGACGGTGGTGGTGAACGTGACGGGGGCGGCGGGGTCGACGTAGTTCTCGAACGGGTCCCACGATCCGGTGCCGGTCCGCTCGCGGAACCAGGAGAAGGCCGGGTCTTCGAAGCTCGACCCGCCGGGTGAGGTGGTGACGGCCCCCGATCCGCCGGCGCGCACCGTGACCACCAGGTCGGGGATGTCGAACTCCACTCCGCCCGGGAAGGAGCCGTCGGACCGCACGACCAGATCCGCCCCGTTCCGCTCCACCCAGAACCGAGCGTCCCCGAGGTCCGACCCGCCCTCCAGCCGATATCCGACGACGGTGCCCGCACCGGTCACCCGATACGCCACCCGCAGATCCGTCAGCCGCTTGTTGAACGCGGCCACCGCGAGGATCGGAGCCGAAGCGAACCGCACCGTGAACTCCTCGTCGGGCCCGACCGCGTCGGGCGCCGTCACGGTGAAGTCCCGCGAATAGTCCTCGATCGGCACCCACTCGCCGTCGATGCGGGTTCGGGAGATGTACGGGACGTTCACCATGTGCTCCCCCTCGCATGCCTCGCCGGACGTCGGGTCATGACCGACGCGAAGCCGCGGGCGCCCGCACCGGGAGCACCCGCGGGACGCCCCCTGGGCGAGCGGTTCCGGCCGGATGCGGGCATCGCCGACCTCACGCCCCCGCAGGCGACGCCCGCCGCCGGCCGGTCCGACCGTCCGGGGCGGTGGACGCTCCCGCGGCGCGCTTCTCGGTCGCCTCTCAGGCTGCAACCTCAACCGCGGTCGAGGTCAACGGCGGACGACGCCGGGGCGCCGCCCGGGCGGCGGCATGGACGGCCCCCTCGTTCAGGACGCGGTCGGCGGCCCGGCGCTCGGCGGCGCGGACCGCCCGCGACCGGCCGGGAGCCGGTGCTCTCACCGGTCACCGGCTGCGCCCGGCGCCGACCGCGGCGGCGCGTGACGGCGCGTGGCTCCGGTGTTCACGCCGCGGCCCTCGCGTCCTCTCATCGGCGTGCGCCACGACGCCGCCCCGTCCCCCGCACCGGGGCCCACCGTCATCGCAGGTGAACACGCCCGTACGGGAACGGGCCACAGGCCGGTCAGTCGTCCTCCAGCGGTTTGAGCAGACCGCACGTGAACACGGCGCCGGCCGTGAACAGCACGCCGTAGAACACGAACATCCAGCCGCGGCCGCCTTCGGAACGCGGGCCATAGGACAGGACCTCCACGGCCGTGCCGACCAGCGCCAGGCCCGTGAGCATCCAGGAGAACGCGCGCAGCACGAAGAAGACGAACGCGTCCCACCAGCCCATCAGCAGCCCCCACAGCAGGACCCCGAGGCCGAAGTGGGCGGCGAGCAGCCACCCCGTGAGGTGAAGGCCGGGCGACGGCAGGAACCACTCCGTGGTGCCCGCCGCCTCCAGCGCGACGACGTCCCCCCGCCAGAGGCGCAGCGTGACCGGCTGCCCCGGCCGGGCCTTCCGGTAGAGCCCGTCCGAGACCTCGCGGCTCTCCCGGGAGCCGTCGGCCCGCCGCCAGGTGACCTCGAAGTGGGGGACCGGGTAGGCGTTCCCCTCCGGGTCGGTCTGCATCTCGACGTAGGAACGCCGGTCGACGATGGAGCTCCGTTCGGTGGCGAAGCAGCCGCCGACACCGCGTTCGCACTCCATGACCTCGCGGAACTGCCGGATCTGCCGGTACGGATCGGCCGCGCCGGCGAGCGCCCCCACCAGCACGCCCAGCCCGGCCGCGATCGCCGCCCATCGCCACGGGGAGAACCGGCGCAGCCTCCTCGGCTCCGACGACCGACGCCATCGGCGGACCCTCACGCCCCCACCTCTCATCCGCACATCACCCGCACACGAGGCCTCGGCCGAGGCCCCTCCCGACGGCGGACCCCGCAGAGCCCCGGCCGATGCGATCACCGGAGACGCCGCCACCGGCGACCGCGCTCCGGGGCCCCACATGTGGAGACGGAAAAGACCGGATCATCGTTCGACGTCCAGATCGACACCGACCGTCCGATTCACCCGGCGCAGACGGCCGGCGCCCACGACGCCCGCCGTGGAAGCGACACGCCCTGCTCGAGAGCCGCCCAGACGGCTCGATCAGCCGGTCGCCGCAGCCGACCGCCGCCCAGGGCCGGAAGAGGTCCGGACCGCTCCCCGCTCCCTCGGCCGCCCGCCTCGTCCCCGGCTTCCACGACCGTGCGCCCCCTTCCCGGGAAGCCGTGGAGGCGCCGCGCCGAGCGGCCGAGCACGGCCCGATGCCTCACCTCCGCATCACCGCGCAAACCCGTCGCTCACACCGCACCGGATCGCCTACCAGACCGCGAATGCAAGAATTCCCACCACCAGCCCTATCAGCATGAGCACTCCGCACAACACGCCGTGCCCGAATCCGATGTCCCAGCCATAAGCCAGGAACTCGGTGACCGAGTAGATCAGAAAAAATCCCGAGACGGCCCAGTAGCATATGAACTCAAAGAACGAAGAGCTCGAATTCTCCCAGGCCACCAGCCCCCACAGCACGATCCCGAGACCGGTATAGGCGACGGCCAGCCACAGTATGAGGCGCTTGCCGGGCGAGGGCAGAAACCACTCCGTACTGCCCTCCACCTCCGCCTTGACGACCTCACCACGCCAAAGGCTCAGCGTGACCGGCCGCCCCGGCCGAGCCTTGTCATAGAACCCCTTCGACACCTCGCGGGTCTCCCGGGAGCCGTCGGCCCGCCGCCAGGTCACCTCGTAATGGGTGGTGATGCTGGTGTTCCCATCGCTGTCGGTATGCGTCGTGGTGTAGCTGTCCCGGTCGACGATGGAGCCCTGTTCCCTGGCGAAGCAGTCACCGACGCTGCGCTCACACGCCACGACCCCACGGAACCGCCGGACCTCGTGGTAGGGATCAGCTGATCCGGCGACCCCCACTGCCAGCACGCCCAGCCCGAACACGGCCACCGCCCACTGCAGCAGGGAAACCTGACGCAGCACCTCGAAAAACGACAGAAGCCGGCGACCTTGGCGAACCCTCATGCCTCACCTCTCATCCGTGCACGAGGCCTCGATCGGGGTCCCTCCCGACGGCGGACCCCGCAGAACCCGGGCCGGCGACACCGCCGAAGCCGCGACCACCACCGGCGACCACGCCACCGAGCCCTGCCTAGGGGGACGAGAACAATCGGATCATCGTTCGGCGACCTGCCGACACCGGTCATTCGATCCACATGACGCAGACAGGCGGCACCCGCAATGCCCGCCCGGAAGCGACGCCGCCTGGATCCGCCGGCCGCGCCGCGCCGGTCATCTGCGCAGCCGGATCACGAATGCGCCGAACACCAGGCTCACCAGGGTGATCGCCCCGAACAGCACGCCGCGCCACAACCCGATGCCCCAGCCGTAGGCCAGGAACTCCATGGCCGGAAAGGCCAGCAGCGCCCCCAAGAGCATCCAGACGAACGCGTACTCGAAGAACGGAGTCCTCCGGTGCGACCGGTCCGCAAGCAGCCCCCACAGCACGACCCCGAGGCCGGCATGGGCGGCGAACAGCCACAGCACAAGACGCCACACGGGAGACGGCAGGAATCGCTCCGTGCCGCCCGCCGCCTCCACCGCGACGACGTCCCCGCGCCAGAGGCTCAGCGTGATCGGCCGCCCCGGCCGGGCCTTGTCATAGAACCCCTTCGACACATTCCGGGTCTATCGGGAACCGTCCGTCGCCCCGCCGCCACGTGATCGCGTAATGGACGATCTCATTGACGCGCCCATCGGCATCGGTATATCTCGTGGCATAGGCGTTCCCATCGACGATGGAGCCCTGTTCCCTATCCGGCCGGTCCAGGCAGACGACCGCCTCGTGCACGCCGGCGCCCACCCGCGCCCGAACCGCCTGTCCCCCCACCGCGTCGCCCAGCGTGAGAACGCCCGACGAGACGCCGATCCTCCCCCGATGCACCGGGATCCCCGGCAGATCCCGCCCATCCCGCCAGCAGTGGACGCCGACACGGCCTTCGTCCCCGTGCAGGACCCGGCACACCGGGAGTGTTCCGACGCCGTCACCGGCTCCTCGCCGGAGCTCCACTCCGGAATCCGCTCCGTCGCGCCCTCGGCGGCGACGAGGACGATCCCCCACGGGAACGCGCCCGCGAGATGCGCCAACCGCACGCCCGCAGCCCTCCCTCGACCGCTCGCGGTCATACAACGCCCGAGGCCCCTTGGAGGCTCCCCGAACCGGCCCCCACCGCGGAGGGCCCCGGCGATCACAGCCACGCCCGGCCCCGCGCCGCCCTCGTCGTCCCCGGCCGTTCGCCCGTCCCGCGCCCGCGCCGAACCCTCCAAGGCCGCGCCAAAGCCTCGTTCACCGACCCTCGACCGCCGGGACCGCCGAACGCCCGTGCGATCCGTGCAGGCCGGCCCCGCGCCCCGAAGAAGGGATGAAGGGCCCGGACCCCGGAACCAGGGCCGGGCGTCGCCCGCCCCCACTGCCCGACCCGTGCGTCGCCGCCCCCGGGCGCCGCGGCCCGAGCCGACACGACCGTCCCCTCACAACCGAAAGCGCCTCCGCCGGATGCTCCGACGGAGGCGCTTGTGGCGGAGGATCGGGGATTTGAACCCCGGAGAGGCCGTAAAGCCTCAACCGCATTAGCAGTGCGGCGCCATAGACCGGACTAGGCGAATCCTCCTGGGCTCTGTAGCCGGAAACAGGCTACCGGGCCATGGTCCGAGCGGCAAAGCGCTCGGGCGAACCAAGGGTAACCAGAGGCGGCCATGATCGGGAAGTGCCGGACGCATCCCCGGTGAAGGCGAGGAGGATGCGCCCGGCGGGCAGCAGGTCAACCGGTGCAGGCGGCCCGGAGCTTGTTGCCGCTCTCGGTGATCTTGTTGACGTCGGGCATGGTGAGGTTGCCGTTGCTGGCGTTGCGGATGGTCTGCGCGAGGCTCTCCAGGTCGCTGGCGACGTTCTCAGCGGCCTCCTGGACATCGCCGCCGGCCTTCCGACCCTCGGTGCGGATGTTGTTGGCGGTCTCCTCGTAGGCCTGGATCATCGCGCTGGGATTGCCCAGCTGCTGGGTGGCCCGTGAGGGAAGCTCGTTGAGCTCGCGGACGATGTTGTCGCAAGCCGCCTGCCGGTCCGAGTCGCCGCCCATATTGGGCAGGCAGGCGGTGGAGGTGAGCATCACCCCGCCGAGGGCCAGCACACCGAGGAGCCGAGTGGTCTGCAGACGCATAGGAACTACTCGCCTTTCTTTGGGGGGTCGGGATGGGTTGGCGCCGCCCGGCGGCCGGGCCCCGGCGACTCCGCCCCGATCGCCCTCTTTGATTACCGCATGACGGTGATCGGTTCCCCGCGTCCCACTGTTTGGAACGAATCACCCGAACGTCGCGGCACGGGCGCTCACACAGGCCGACGGATCGTCGCAGAACACGCCGTTCACCCCTTGCCGGTACAGGCGGCTCACCCAGCCGCCCACGTCCCCGGTCGCCGACCGGTAGCCGGGGGCGGCGGTGTTGCCCTGACGGTGGTCGACGGGCAGGAACTCGTTCTCGTTGCGGATCGTCCAGGTGTGCACGGTCAGGCCGTACCGGCGCGCGTCCCGCACCAGGGCGGTGGGCCTGCCGAGCCGGCCGGCGGAGTCCACCGGGATGATCCAGCCGGTCGCCGGGCCGATCCCGTCGGCGTAGGAGGAGATCCACTTCAGGCCCGCGGGCTTGACCAGATCGGCGTAGGTGCGGGGATCACCGCTCTTGACCAGGTCGTACGGGGCGCCCGAGCCGTCGATCAGCTGAACGAGCCGCACCTTGGTGAGCCTGCGCAGCTCCCGCAGGTTGGAGGTCTCGAACGACTGGATGAACACCTTGTCGCGCGGGCTGTCGAACCCGTACTTGTGCAGGGCGGCGACCAGCGGCTCCTCCATGGACAGCCCGATGCCGTCGAAGTAGGTGGGGTGCTTGGTCTCCGGATACACGCCGACGCCGTGCCTGCGGGCCAGCTCGAGCACCTCCTCCAGCGTGGGGATCGGCTCCAGCCCGTTGAAGACCGTGTTGTCGGGACGCAGCTCGGGGATCCGCTCCTCGGTGCGCAACGTCCGCAGCTCGGCCAACGTGAAGTCCTCGGTGAACCAGTCGGTCCGGGTGACCCCGTCCACCGTCTTGGTCTTCTTGCGGTCGGCGAACTCCGGACGGTCCTCCACGTCGGTGGAGTCGGCCAGCCAGTTGTCATGACGGGCCACCAGCCTGCGGTCCTTGGTCATCACAAGGTCCGGCTCGATGTAGTCGGCGCCCTGCGCGATGGCCATCCGGTAGGCCGCCAACGTGTGCTCGGGCCGCAGCCCGCTGGCCCCGCGATGGGCGATGACGACGGGACGGCCGATCCGATCGGCCGCAGCCGGCGCGGCCCTGTCCACCACCGCCGCACAGACCCCGGCCACGGCCACAGCGGCCAGCCCTCCGGCGAGCACACGTGTGATCCGAGACATGGCATACCTCCCTCTTCCGTGGGTCTGGAACGTAGGAGCGGGAGCTTGCCGCCATCGGACGCCGAGACGACCACCGGGAGAACACCGCTTGACCGCCCGCGCCCCACCGATCTCACCCCGAACACGCGAACTGATTCGTCCTAACGCGCGACAGGCGGTATGCTCTCTCCCAGACACGCAGCCGTAGCTCAACGGATAGAGCATCTGACTACGGATCAGAAGGTTAGGGGTTCGAATCCTCTCGGCTGCGCCACAGGTCAGAGGCCCCTCGCGATCACCGCGAGGGGCCTCTGCGTTGCAGGTACAGCAACGGAGTACAGCTACACCGCCGCACCGGGACCACGGCCCCACAGGTGGTCGCCGAGCCGCTTGAGCGCCGCCCGGGTGTCCTCTGAGGGCACCTCGGTGTAGATCTCCATCGTGATGCTGATCCGGCTGTGCCGCAGGATCTGCATGGCGACCCGCGGATGCACCTCGAGAGCGGCCAGCAGCTTGCCGCACGTGTGACGAGTGTCATGCACCCTGATCGCCTTGACGCCGGCGGCGGCGCAGCGGGACGCGAACGCCCGGTTGACGTTGCGAGGCTCGATCGGGCGTCCCGTCCGGGTGGTGAACACCAGATCGCTGTCATGCCAGGCGTCGCCGCAGGCCCGCCGGGCCTCGGCCTGCTGACGCCTCCGGACGCGCAGCGCGGCGGTCACCAGCGGCGGCAGCGGCAGCACGTCGGTCGACCCGTCCGTCTTGGTGCGCTCCTTGTGGATGAGCCGGTTCCCGACCCGCTGCAACTGCCAGCCGATCGCCAGTTCCTCGGCGTCGAAATCGACGTCCGCCCAGCGCAGCCCGAACACCTCCCCCTTGCGCATCCCCATGACCAGGATCAGCGCCCATGCCGCGTACAGCGGGTCGTCGGTCTCGCGCGCGTGCTCCAAAAACCGCCGGGCCTCGTCAACGGTCCAGGTGGAGGCCTTGCGGGTCCGTTTCCGCGCCGTGGGCAGCTTGGCCAGGCCCGCGACGTTGCGGGAGATGATCTCTTCGGTCTGCGCGTGGTTCAGAGCCGCCCGCAGCGTGTTCCGCGCGGCCTGGATGGTCCGGCGGCTCGGGTAGTCCTGGCAGCACTCGCCCAGCGCACAGCAACGCTGCCGCTTGCGGGGATCCCGATGATCCCTGGGGCGCCTGGCGTCCTTGCCCTGGGCGCAGCACTGGCAGGTTCCGGGGAGCTTGTTCAGCCAGGCCTGCACGTCGCGCACGGTCAGCCGGTCGAGCCGCTTCTTGCCCAGGCCGGGGATGATGTGCAGCCGGGCCATCAACTCATAGTGCGAGTAGGTGTTGGGCTCCCGGTTCGGCTTGATGATCTCCTGAAGCCAGTATGTGAGGTATCTCTCAACGGTGGGCACCGTCGTGGCGATGGGACGCTGCCGGGACTCGTTGAGCAGCTTGACGTACTTCTCGTGAACGGCTTCGCGGGTCTTGCCGTACACCCATTTGCGCCGCCGCCGGCCGTCGGGGGTGGTGACCCAGACGTACGCGGCGTAGCCGTTGCGGTAGGAGAAGATCGAGCCCTCTCCGTTGGCCCGGCTGCGGCTCTTGCGCCTCTTGGGGGCCTCGCCGTCCGGCGCGGCCGTCTTCATGCCGGACATCAGGCGGCCTCGTGCCTCTCGATGAGCCGGGCGATGTAGGCGTCAAGCGCCTGCCGGGGAATCCGCCGGCAGCGATCGCCGACGACAACGGAGGCCAGCTCTCCAGAGCGCATCAGCTTGTAGAGCGTCCACCGGCTCACCTTGAGCCGGGCCATGGCCTCGGGCACGGTCAACAGGTCATCGTTCACACGGCACCTCCAGGGAGCGCAGACGGATTCAGCGGTGGCAGGGGCTTGCCGGTCAGGGCGGCGGTCAGCAGGGCCTGGCCGGGGGTGAGGCCCTGACCGGCATAGCGCCAGTGGGCGATGACGAGGACCTGGTCCTCATCGGTGAGCGGCAGCCGCCCGGTGGTGATCTGGTGGCGGTGGTGGTTGTGGTGGATGCGGGCGGCGCGCAGGTGGCCGAGGGTGGTGGAGTAGCGGCGGGACTTGGTGGAGAAGTGGCCGCGGAAGCCGAGCATGTGCGCCCACTCCGCCAGCCGCAGCCCGGCCATCTCGGGCAGGGCCCCCAGGCGCAGGCAGGTGGTGATCAACCGGCGGGCGTGGTCGCTGACCGGGAGGGTGTTCAGGTCGTCGGTGGGGCGGATGCGGCGGTCGAGGGTGCCGGTGCATTCGGCGGCTTTGGTGGCGTATTTGGCGATGTAGGCGGCCACCGCGGTGTCGGTCAGTTCCCCGGTGGTGGTGATGGGGCGGACATCGAGCTGAGCACCCCACGCCAGGGTGCGGGCCGGGACGCCGTCGGCTTCGGGGGTGGTGACGGTGACCGCGCGCACCGCATGCCCCACCGCCTCGGCCAACGCCTCGTAGGTGGCCCAGGCGGGCGGGGCGGTGGCCGGGCCGTGGGGTCCATCAAGGCGGATGACGGCGTGGAAGTGAACGGTGCCGCGCCGTTGGTATTCGGCGACCTTGGCGAAGGAGACGGTGAGCACCCTGCCCAGGTCGGTGGGGGTGAGGCCTGCGGTCTTGGCCAGGCGGCGGCGGAGGGCGAGGGTGAAACGCCGCCACAGTTCGGGGGCCAGGGCGTTGAACAGCACCGTGCCGGTGTGGTCGTAGCAGTCCGGGCACAACGGCTCCCCCAGATGGGGGTCGTCGACGTCGTGTCGGGTGGTGCACGACAAAGACCGCCCGTGCGGGCAGGTGCCTGCGTTGCGGCGGGGGTGGCACGGTTGAACGTGACCGGCCTTCTCCCGTCGGGTGTGGACGGGGCCGAAGGAGGGGGCGGTGAGGGTGACGAACGCCGCCGGGTGGGAGGCCACCGACGCGGGCACGCCCTTGCCCCCGGCCAGCCCGGCCCGCACCAGGTGGTAGGTGTCGGCCCGGTACACCTCCGCGCAGGCGGGGCAGCGGGAGGCGCGGCGGGTCTTGCAGGCCACCCGCAGCACCCCGCCCGGCTCATGCGCGGTGGTGTAGCGGTGCAGCACCTCCCCGGTGGCCGGGTCCAGGTACTCCACCCGGCCCCGCAGGTGAATGGGTTGAGCGCATCCGCCCAGGGCACGGGTGCGGGCGGCCCAACGGCGGTAGTCGGGGCGGGCCAAGGCGGCGGCCATGTCCCGAACGGCCAGCGGAGACAACACCGGATGCGACACGAGAAACCACCCCCTCTTTCTGCTGCGTGTGGGTTCAAGCCAGCGGTGGTGAACCCCCCGGCACGCCCTCAGGCACACGGAGAGCCACGCCGGGGGCGAGGAGGGTCACAAGGCGGTGATGAAGGCGGCCAGCGCATCGGCCAACGCGGCCAGACCACCACCGACCGCGACCACGGCATCAGCGGCGGCGGCGGGGTGACGCAGCACATACAGGGCCAGCACCAGCCACAAGGCCAGGAAGACGCAGCGGCGGAGGAACACGAGAGCGGATCTCCCTTCGCAGGCGGTGGGTGAGGGGTCAGTCGTGGCCGTGGCCGAGGCAGTGCGAGCAGGTGTCGCCGTCGGAGGTGAGGCCGGTGCCGCCGCAGTGGCAGCAGGCCCACCGGATCGGCACCACCACGGGCCGATCCCGCTCGGCCGTCGGCCGGGCCTCACCAGCGGAACGTCCGTCCTGGTCGGTCGGGACGATGGACATGACGAGCACCCCCTCTTTTCCTCGGTCAGGCGGTGGGGTGGTTGCGGATGTGGCGGAGCAGTTCGGAGGCGAGCTGGTTGGAGACCTTCAACCGGGCCCGCAGGGCGTCCCGGGTGATGGGGCGGCCGTGTTTGGCCTGATGCTCAGCGGCCACCTGGCGGGCGAAATCCACCAGCGCCGCCGCCGGACCCGCCGACGAGCCCACTGACGAGGACCGTCCGGGCCCGGTGGTCTTGGGCGAGGACGAGGAGTCCGGTAGCGGAATCTCGGTCTGCCCCTCCCGCACCGAGGAAGGATCGGGTGTGGTCAGTGCAGGACGCGTCCCTTCCTCCACCCCCACCAGGGACGACACCGAGGACGGCACCGGGGACGGCACCGGGGACGGGGGGACGGGCGAGGACGGGGATGGGGACGGGAGGTCGGGGCGGCCGAAGGACGGCGGGACGGCCATCCCCGCCGAGGACGAACCGTCCGGGCGGGCGGCAGGGCGGGCGGTGGTGCGGCGCTCGAGCATCGATACCGCGACCAGGAAGGCGGCGGCGGGGGTGCCGGCGGTCACCCACCCCCACACGGTCGGTTCGGCCTGGGCCAGATTCGCCGCCAGGGACAGCAGGATGCCGCCGACCAGCACGCAGGTGGGCCAGGAGATGCGGGCGGTGGTACGGCCGGTGCGTTTGTCCCGCTGCCGTTCCCGAGCCGCCATGACACAGGTCAGATCGATGCACACCGCCACCGCCCAGGCCATCCACCCGTGCTGACCGTGGTCACGGACGGTATCCCGGATGTGGGTGAACGAGCCCGCCGCCGCGATACCGGCCAGCACCACGACCGGTGCGGTATCGGCCAAGGCGAGCAGCAGCCGCCGCATCACGCCACCACCCCACCAACCACCCCACCGGCCGCCTCACCGGCCGCCTCACCGGCCGGGCCGTCGGACAGGTTGCCGGTCGGGTCGGCCAGCAGTGCGGCCAGCTCCCGGTCGCACTCGTGAGCGTCCGCCCAGTCATAGGCCTGGGCGGCCGAGACGGTGGTGAAGGACTCGGCGCACCGGCCGCACCGGGCCATGTGCAGGCCGCGGATGCCGTCCCACTCCACCACCGGCCCCACCAGAACGAGGACGGACCGGCGGGACGAGGCGAAACGGACCGGGACGGGACGAGAAGAAGTCGGGACGGAACGGGGACGGGCGAGCGGGCGGACCGGGTGACGAGGTCGCAGGACGATCACATGTGCGGGCACGCGGAACCTCCAAGCAGGGTCCGGTTTCGGGCATGGGTCGGGGAGAGGGCGTGGCGTGATTGAGGGCTCACACCAGCCCCACCAGAGAAGAAGGGGTGGGGAGGGCGTCTGTGGGTCAGGCGGCGGCCGGACGGACCGCAGGCGTGGTGATCAACTCGGCCCAGTCCGGGGCCAGATGGGCGTAGGTGCGGGCGGCGTGCTCGGCCTCATGCTCGGAGATGTAAACCGAGCGGGCACGATGCCAACCGCCGTCCTGGCCGGCCACGATGCACACCCCCGGCGTCTGGGCGGGGATCGTCCGCGCCGCATCCAAAGCGGCCGGATCAAGGTCGCCGAGGGTCATGGTGGCGGTCTCCGGATCATTGACCCGATGACACACCCGCCCCGACAACTGCGACCGCAACGCGGTCACCCCGGGCCCGAGATCAGAGCCGATCCGCTGCCCGCACACCACCAAATGGACCCCGAAGGCCCGCCCCAACTGAGCCACCCGCAGCAGGGCGGTGCCCGTCTTGGCGACCTGGTCCTTTTCGCTCCTGTCGGCCATGAGGAACAACTCGGCCACCTCATCGACCAGCACCACGATCGGCATCGGCCGCACCCCCTCGGGCAGGTGCCAGATGTTCCGCACCCCCCGGCCGCGGCAGATGGTCATGCGGTGCTCCAGCTCGCCGACCAGATCGGCCAGGAGGGCGGTGCACTGGGTGCGGGTGGTGGCCAGCGCCGACAACCGCGGAGCATACGGGGTGAACTCCACCCCGCCCTTCAGATCCAACCCGACCAGCGCCACCGGCTGAGGCGCCAAACCCTTGATGATGGCGTTGGCCAGGTTGGACTTGCCCGACTGGGTGGCACCGGCGTTCAACCAATGCGGCACGGCGCGAAAATCGATCACCCAATCGGCGCCGTTCTCCAGCTTCCCCGGCCGCACCCGCAACAACTCACCGGTCTCCGGCGTCACCCTCACCTCGGTGAGGGGGTCGTGCAGGGTCGCCCACAACGTCACCACACCCGGCCGGACATCCACGATGCGGACCGAGTGCACCCGCCAGGCATGCGCGATCCGCTCAGCCGCCCTCTCGTAGTCGCCAGGGACCTGACCGTCATGCAACCGAACCCGCACCCGCCAGCCCAGCCGATTCGGCCGCAACACCCCCAACCGGGGAGGACGTTCGACCTCCACCCGCCGCCACCGCCGCCGGTAGGTGGCCACCGTCACCGACCGGGCCGTCTCCACCATCGGCACGGCATCCAGGGTCAGACGCCAGCGCCGCCGCCGACGCGCCAACCCACACCCCGAGGCCACATGCGCCCAGGTCAGATACACCAACACCACACGAGCGGGGAACTCCACCCCGTACCAGAACGAGGCCGGATGCCACCGCCGCCAACCCCACACCCCGACCACCAACACGACGGCCAGGACAGCGAGGAACACGACGCGTCCGTTCATCACCGGAACCATCCCGCTCAGGCCACATCCACCGCAGAGGCCGGGTGCGACGGACCGGCGGGGACGATCTGATCGGCCCGATAGGCGATCCCCCACCGCATCCGACCACCGATGTGCTGCTCCCACGGAAAGGCGACCAACCCCACCGGCGTGACCACCTGACCCACCACCACCTCGGGGTCACCGGCAACGGCCACGTTCACCAGCTCCACCCGACCGGACTCATCAGCCGCCGACAACCCGACCGTGTAAACGGTCTGACCGTGCCGGTCCACCTTCACCTCACCGGTGTCCTGATTGACCAGCTTCGGACGCGGCGCCGCCACGCACACGAAGGTGAGAGCGGACGTGTCCACCGGAATGCTTCGCACGAGGAACCTCCTCCACTCGCTGAGCACTTAGCCAACATAGTCAGCATGGTCGACCATGTTGTCAATGCCTTCCTAGTCACTTGGTGCTGTTGTGTGCTGAACTGGGAGACCACGGCCCCGAACGTGGAAGGCGGACGATGGTCAAGAACACCGGTCGGCCTGGGTACCTCCAGATCGCTGACGACCTGCGGCAACAGGTGGCCGATGGCCGGTTGGCCCCGGGTGACGCCTTGCCGTCCATCGCCCAGCTTCGTGAGCACTACGGCGTGTCCGCCGGCGTCGTGAAGGCGGCCATCAGCGTCCTGCGCACCGAAGGCCTGGTGGTGGGGCAGCAGGGCAAGGGCGTGTTCGTCCGCGATCAGGCCGCCGTGGAGACGCCGGCCACGTCCCCGGGCGAGGACAGCGCGCTCATGAAGCAGCTCGCGGAGGTGCTCACCGCTGTCCGGGATCTGGGCGAACGGGTCGCGCGGCTGGAGCAGAGCGTGTTCGCAGGGCGGCAGCAAGCGCGTCAACCCGACAAATGATCTCGTCCAGTTCCGACAGGATCAGCGCCAGCAGTTCTTCGGGAGTGCTCCCATGCCCGCCGGTCGCCGCCACCGGGAAATGCCTCCTGCCTTGATCGGTCCCCTTGTTCGGCATGCAGAAATTTCAACCCAGGAGGCCCGTTCAGCCCATCACTGACAGCTCATCAATAGTTTTCACGCCTGCTTATACATCCGCTTTCACACCCCTCCAGACGGACCGGTAAACGCTTGATGCGCACCGTTGTCCGTGGTGAACGGAAAGGCCAGAGATGACCCCCACCAAGCAGCGCCCCGGTTGGAAGCCCTCCAAGCTGCGCGAACGCCGAGAGGCTCACGGGTTGACCCTGGAGGCCGCAGGGGAGAAGCTGCGGCAAGTGGCCCGCCGAAGCGGCCTGTCGGTGGCCGCGAACTTCCAGACCCTGTGGGGACACGAGACCGGGGCCATCTACCCGGGCCCGCACTACCGGCGCGCCTACTGCCTCATGTACGAGGCCACCGAACCGGAGCTGGGGTTTCGTCTCCCACTGCCCGATGAGCAGGAACTGGACCTGTCGTCGCTGGTGGGGAGCATCGCCGACCCCGCCATGGCCGAGCAGGCCGCGAACGCCATCGCCAAGGGGCTCGACCAGCTCTCCGAACACGCCCGCGACAAGGACCCGGCGGTCGCGGAGACCCTGAAGGACCGTGTGGTGAACGCTTGGCGGGGCAGGGCGCTTGCACGCAGCCTGGGCGTGACCACGCTCGTTCTGGTGGGCGGATACGCCGGATCGGGCAAAACGGAGTTCGCCCGCTTTCTCGGGGACATCTCCGGTTGGGCGATCCTCGACAAGGACTCGCTGACCAGGCGCATGACGGAACGCCTGTTGATCTCACTCGGCGGAGACCCGCACGACCGGCACAGCGAGATCTACCTGAAAGAGGTCAGGCCGCTGGAGTACAAGTGCCTCTTGGATGCCGCGAACGACAACATCGAACGCGGCATATCGACCATTCTTTCCGCCCCCTTCATCGCCGAGTTCCAGGACGAGGGGTGGTTGGCCAGGCTCACGAACCGCTGCAAGGCCAAGGGCGTGGACGTGGTGGCGATCTGGGTTCGCTGCGACGCCGAGTCCATGCGCGAGTACATCGAGTTCCGCGACGCTCCACGGGACGCCTGGAAGCTCGCCAACTGGGACGAGTACGTCAGCACACTCGACACCGAGAACAGCCCACCAGGTGTTCACCTCACGGTCGACAACCGGATGGGCGCCGCTATCAGCGTCGCCGACCAGACGCGCGAGACACTGCGTAGGCTCTTGGGGTGACCGATCAGGGGGTGATCCTGTACGGCCCGCCGACCAGCGGCAAGGACACGATCACGGGTGAACTGGCCGAGCTGGACGAGCGGTTCGCCCTCGTGCCCAAGTTGAAGGCGGGCACGGGCCGCAGCACCGGCTATCGGATCGTGACGGCCGCTGAACTGGAGGCCCTCCGCGGCATGGGCCGTCTGGCGGTCGAGACGAGCCGGTACGGCAACATCTACGCAGTCGACCGGCACGACATCGAGGCCATGACGAAGACCGGCCGGGTGCCCGTCGTCCACATGGGCAACGTCGCCGACCTGCGGCGCCTACGCTCGTCCGTCTCGCTGAACTGGACATGCGTCCTGCTGTGGATATCCCGCGAAGTCTGCGCCGAGCGCTCCCGAGGCCGCGGGGACGCCGACCGGCCCGAGCGCCTGCGGGCATGGGACGAGACCCGGGCCGACCTGGCGGCCCATCAGGACGCGGCCATCTTCAACCTGGTCATCCACACCGACGCCACCGAACCAGCCAAGGCCGCCCGCCTCATCATCGACGCCGTTGATGAAGGCGATCACCGGGCCCTGCCGCTCAGCAGCCTGGACCACAGCTCACCGGCTTCCCGGGCGATCACGTGAGGTGATTCGTCCACCTCGTCGCCATGGGGACCGCGTGTGGTCCGCCGGATGAAGTAGGCCCCGCCATGGGCGCACAGCTCGTAGATCGTCGCTCGGCATTCGCAGGTGTGCGCCAGCACTCGCACCTTGGTCAAGGGCGGGTACTGGCGTTGCCAGTGGATCGACTCGCAGCCCGGGCGCCGCATCTCCACATGCCGCCCGTGATACTCCTCGTCCGCCCCGGGCGCCCATCCCGGATCGCCGTCCGAATGCATGAAGTCCCACAACGCTTCACCCGCCGAGGGCGAGGAGGACACCGGACCACGGGCATGGGCGGTGGCCGGCCCGTTGCCGGCTCCATCACCGGTGACGTGCGAACTCTCGTCCGTCCGATGTTCCACAGCGCTCAACCCGTCAGGGATGGCCGGGGCGTGGCGACGCAGGGAAGACACTCTTCTTCCTCAGGCCGGTCGAAGAAGTCACATCCACGCCGCCACGCCCCGCAACGAGGGTGTGCAGTGCCGTGACGGGGGTTCGACGCGCACCAGGTGCACCCTCATCACCGCCCCTGGCAGCCGAGGCGTGCCAAAGGCGGGTGGACACGTGCCCGATGCCGCCTGGGGCACCCCTCCAGTTGCCCCAACGGGCACGTGTCCACGTTCATCAAGACTTCACCTGGTCCGAGCGTTCACCGGCATGCCGTACCGTCCACCGCCCCGACTCCTCACGCGGCAATTGGGCTTCCAGATCAGCCAGCACGTGACTGGCGTAGCGGACTCGCCGCACCGCCAAGTCGCGTTCCCTCGAGCTGATCGTTTTGGACGTCGTCCACGGCCCGTACACCCGGATGACCGCCCGCAAGTACGCCATCTGTATGTCCACATCTCCCATGGCCTGACCTGCGGAGCCCGCCATCGCGGTCACCGGACCGTCCTCCTGTTCAAGGCCTCGGCCAGCCGGCCGGCCACCGCTGCCGGATCGCTCACCGGCCCAATGGGCTCTTTGGTGTCCGCCCGGGTGAACACCCACCCGTCGGCGCCCTGTTCGCAGTCCACTTCGATCACGCGCAGCGCCGCCCCCGGTAGCGTCACCCGAAGCAGCGGCACTCCGTCGCGCACCACGACGCCGCACAACGCCTCTCGGCGTTCGCACAACGCCGCATCCAGCGCCGCCAGATACCTTCGACGAAGTCCGAAGGCGCCCCGGACGTTCGCCTGTGCAAACCGCACTTGATCAAAATCCATCGCCCCACTCCCGTCCGTTCGAAGCGGGAATCGGCGACGCGGCAAGGTTCCTTCTCGTCCGACGATGAGATGCCGCGTCGTGAATCGACCCTCACGAGTCCTGTCGCATCGCCGACTCGCGGCTCATCGAGCCGTCGCAGCTTCCCGAGAACCCGCGCACCACGGACACGGGACGTGTTAGGACTCGGGCCGCTCTCGGAGCCGCTCATGCCTCAAGCGTCCCGTCCGGTCCTTTTCCGCAAAGGAGCCTGCCAGGGGGCCAGCAGGGGGCCAGACTGGAACCGGAAGGGAGCCGGCCATGACCACCGACAGACGGCGAGAGTTCGGCGCTTACCTCGCTCGACTTCGTGGCAGCAGAAGCCAACGCGCCCTGGCGCAGCTACTGTGCGAAATTTCCGGAACCGACACCCTTACCCGTCATGAGATATCCCGCTGGGAGCGGGGCAAGCGCATTCCCACTGAATGGCTGCCCTACCTCGCCCAGGCGTTCGGGGTCCCGCTGGCCGTACTGGAGCGTGCGGCAGCCCAAGCCCAAGACGACGAGACACCCCCAGACGGCTCCCCCGTGGACCTGTCCGCCTTCTTCCCCTCGGGCGACACCCTCAGAAGCCGCATCACCAACGCCCTGCACAGCCGAGCCGCAGCCAGCGCCGGCGGCAGCCCCGTCCTCGTCCTGGTGGGCGGATACGCCGGATCAGGCAAGACCGAATTCGCCCGTTTCCTGTCCAGGATCTCCGGGTGGGCGTTCTTGGACAAAGACGCCCTCACCCGCCGCATGACCGAACGCCTGCTGCTGACCTTGACCGGCGACCCGCACGACCGCCACACCGACACCTACCGGCGCGAGGTCAGGCCCCTGGAGTACCGGTGCCTGCTCGACGCCGCCCGCACCAACATCGACTGTGGAGTCTCGATCATCCTCGCCGCCCCGTTCGTCGAGGAGTTCAACGACCCCGCATGGCTCGACCGGCTCACCCACCGCTGCAAGGCCAAGGGCGTGGACGTGGCCACCGTCTGGCTGCACTGCGACATCGACTCCATGCGCGAGTACATCGAGCTGCGCGACGCGCCCCGAGACGCCTGGAAGCTCGCCAACTGGGACGAGTACGCCAGCACGCTCAACACCGAGGACAGCCCACCCGGCGTTCAGATCACCATCGACAACCGTCTGGGCGCGGCCGTCAGCCTCGCCGAACAGACCTGCGAGGCCCTACGCAAGATCACCACCTAGCCCTCTGAGACGGCAGAGGTCCCGAGCGACCGGCGACGCCAGAGCGTTGGATGAGAACTTTCTCTACGTCTTCAAGCCGCCCGCTGGCGCGGACAGAGCCGGCCTGGCCGGGCCGGGCATGCGGCCTCTTGCGGGCCGATCCCGCCCCGGCCGACCGGCGCAATGCCGAGTCCTATTGAAGCCGCGGTGGAGGCTCTTGACCTGTGGCCTGCCTCCATGCGGAGGTGAAAGCGTCGGCATCGTGCGCACGGGCCTGCTGGAGGAAGGTGATGCAGACGCGGCGCAGATCGGTCATCTCACGCTCTGTGGCAATGGTGAGCCCTTCAACGAGGGAGCGCGTGGCCTCGCCGACCTGGTCCAAGTTGAGCAGCATCTTGCCCAAGACAGTCAAGCTCGTGGCCAGGTTGGGCAGGAAGGCGTCAGGACGTTCC
>NZ_RRYT01000029.1 GCF_006363815.1 Thermomonospora catenispora | reverse complement strand
TCCTTGTTGAAGTTCACTGCGCCCTCCACCGGCGGCGGACCATCGGGCACCGCGACCGGCTTGGGCACCCCCCGGAAGGTGAACCGGGCCTGCTCACCCTCACCCTCGACATCCACGATGACGATCTGCCCGGCCTTCACCTCCCCATACAAGATCTTCTCCGACAGGGAATCTTCGATCTCCCGCTGAATCGTGCGCCGCAACGGCCGCGCCCCCAACACCGGGTCATACCCCCGCTCGGCCAACAACTCCTTGGCCGCCGGCTTCAACTCGATCCCCATGTCCCGATCCCGCAGCCGCTCATCCACCCGAGCGATCATCAGATCCACGATCTGGATGATCTCCTTGGGAGTCAGCTGGTGGAACACCACGATGTCATCGACCCGGTTGAGGAACTCCGGCCGGAAGTGCTGCTTGAGCTCCTCCTGCACCTTGGCCTTCATCCGCTCATAGTCCCCCACGTGATCATCAGCGCGGGCGAACCCGAGCGACTGACCCTTGGAGATGTCCCGCGTGCCCAGGTTGGTGGTCATGATGATGATCGTGTTCTTGAAGTCCACCGTCCGGCCCTGGGCATCGGTGAGCCGACCATCCTCCAAGATCTGCAGCAGACTGTTGAAGATGTCCGGATGAGCCTTCTCGATCTCATCGAACAACACCACCGAGAAGGGCTTGCGCCGCACCTTCTCGGTCAGCTGACCGCCCTCCTCATACCCCACATACCCCGGCGGGGACCCAAACAGCCGGGAGACGGTGTGCTTTTCCATGAACTCGCTCATGTCCAACTGGATGAGCGCGTCCTCGTCCCCGAACAAAAACTCCGCCAGCGTCTTGGACAGCTCGGTCTTGCCCACCCCCGACGGGCCGGCGAAGATGAACGACCCGCCCGGCCGCTTGGGATCCTTCAACCCCGCCCGGGTACGCCGGATCGACTGCGACAACGCCTTGATCGCATCATGCTGACCGATCACCCGCTTGTGCAGCTCCTCCTCCATCCGCAACAGACGGGAGGTCTCCTCCTCGGTCAGCTTGAACACCGGGATCCCCGTCGCCGTGGCCAACACCTCGGCGATCAGCTCCTCGGTGACCTCGGCGACCACGTCCATGTCGCCGGCCTTCCACTCCTTCTCCCGCTGCGCCTTGGCCGCCAGCAGCTGCTTTTCCTTGTCCCGCAACGCCGCGGCCTTCTCAAAGTCCTGCGCATCGATCGCCGACTCCTTCTCCCGACGCACCGCGGCGATCTTCTCGTCATACTCCCGCAGGTCCGGCGGCGCGGTCATCCGCCGGATCCGCATCCGCGACCCGGCCTCATCGATCAGATCGATCGCCTTGTCCGGCAAGAACCGATCAGAGATGTAGCGGTCGGCCAGCTGCGCCGCCGCCACCAGGGCCCCATCGGTGATCGACACCCGATGATGGGCCTCATACCGATCCCGCAGCCCCTTGAGGATCTCGATGGTGTGCGCCAACGACGGCTCGGCCACCTGGATCGGCTGGAACCGCCGCTCCAACGCCGCATCCTTCTCCAGATGCTTGCGGTACTCATCCAGCGTGGTCGCCCCGATCGTCTGCAGCTCACCCCGCGCCAGCATCGGCTTGAGGATGCTGGCCGCATCGATCGCGCCCTCCGCGGCACCCGCCCCCACCAGCGTGTGGATCTCATCGATGAACAAGATGATGTCCCCACGGGTGCGGATCTCCTTGAGCACCTTCTTCAGCCGCTCCTCAAAATCCCCCCGATACCGCGACCCGGCCACCAACGCACCCAGATCCAGGGTGTACAGCTGCTTGTCCCGCAGCGTCTCGGGCACCTCACCCTTGACGATCTTCTGCGCCAGCCCCTCCACCACGGCGGTCTTGCCCACACCCGGCTCACCCACCAACACCGGGTTGTTCTTCGTCCGCCGCGACAACACCTGCATCACACGCTCGATCTCGGCATCCCGCCCGATCACCGGATCAAGCTTGCCCNNNCGCGACAACACCTGCATCACACGCTCGATCTCGGCATCCCGCCCGATCACCGGATCAAGCTTGCCCTCACGCGCCGCCTGCGTCAGATTACGCCCGAACTGATCGAGCACGGCCGACCCCTGCGGCGTCGACTCCGACGGGCCCGGGGCGGTGGTCTCCTTGGGGTTGGGGTATCCGTGCAGGAGCTGGATCACCTGCTGGCGCACCCGGTTCAGATCCGCGCCCAACTTCACCAGAACCTGCGCCGCGACGCCCTCACCCTCCCGGATCAACCCCAGCAGGATGTGCTCGGTCCCGATGTAGTTGTGCCCCAGCTGCAACGCCTCACGCAGCGACAGCTCCAACACCTTCTTGGCCCGCGGCGTGAACGGAATATGCCCCGACGGCGCCTGCTGACCCTGACCGATGATCTCCTCGACCTGCTGCCGCACCGCCTCCAGGCTGATCCCCAGACTCTCCAGGGCCTTCGCCGCGACCCCCTCACCCTCATGGATCAAACCCAAAAGGATGTGCTCGGTCCCGATGTAGTTGTGGTTGAGCATCCGGGCCTCTTCCTGGGCCAGGACGACGACCCGCCGCGCGCGGTCGGTGAACCTCTCGAACATCTCGTCGCTCCTCTGAGAGCGGTCGGTCGGATCCGGTGTCTCCGAACCCGTCCTCCCGCCGACTAGCCCGCCCCGAGGAGGCCACCCGGTGCACTCCCACCAGGAGACGTTCCCCAGCTAAGCGCTGTTCATCCTCATCCAACTACCACGCGGCCCCGGCATGTTCCCGGTACGCCTCCAGCGAACGGCTTTCACCCCGCTCGCGCGACGCTCTGCGAGCCCGGTCACGGATCGGTCCGGACCTCGCCCGACCTGGGCATTCTCATTCCGATGGACGGACTCGCGGCGATGGGCCGGCTCCGGGCGCAGGTGTCCGTTCCCCGGGGCGGACACAGGTGCTTCGCCGCAAGCGAACGGCCCGCCCCGGGTCACCCGGTGGGCGGGCCGTCACCGGTGACGACTCAGTGACTCGCCTCGTACTTCTCCACGACGCTCGCCGGGATGCGACCCCGCTCGCTGACCTTGATGCCCTGCGCCTTGGCCCAGGCACGGATCTCCGCGCTGCGCTCCCGGCTGGACGCGCCGCGCGAACGGCGACGTCGCGTAGAACCCGCCTTACGGGCGTGCTGCACGAACGGCGCAAGAGAGTCCCGCAGCTTCTTTGCGTTCTCGCCACTGAGGTCGATCTCATACGAGGTGCCATCGAGCGCGAACGACACGGTCTCGTCCGCCTCGCCACCGTCGAGGTCGTCGACGAGAAGCACCTGAACCTTCTGTGCCATGGGGACAGACCTTTCCGCCGGAGCAAACTACATTCGGTTTCCAAAGATATACCGAAGCGCTTGCGGATGACAATTCAACGCCGCGCGGGGAAGATTCCCGACAGGGCGGTAACACGCCGTAATCAGCGGGGGCGAATCCGCTATGCCCAGCTTAGTCCGCTCCCCGGCGCGCTCCCGGGAGCGGGCAGCAGGAATTGTCCGACCGGCGCATCCCGCCGAGCCGCCCCGGCATGGGCGTTTTGCGCACCCGCGATCAGGGGGGCCGCTCTCGCGGGCGTCAAGATCGCAAGTTCCCGGGAGGCAATCCGGCGGTCCTCGGTAAAGCCTCGGTGCGGACACGCCGCGTAGCCTCCCCCGACGGCGCCGCGCGGCAAGTCCGGGGCAAGTCGGAGGCAAGTCCGGGCGGAAGATAGCAGATAAATAGGCCCCACAACTACCTTAACGGACTACGGGGGGCGCCGCGTCCCCGTCGCGGATTAGCCCGCGGGCAACGCCGCTAAGCCCCACGGGCCATGGAATGGCGGGCCCGCGGGCCCTCGCGGGCCGGCGATCGGGACGGCCTCCACAGGGCCGTCCCGGGCGCCGTCCCGGGAAATCCGTGCTCCATCCGCGGCGACGTCCGGACGGTTTTTCACCGTAGCAGCCCGATAGGAGCAGAAAAGCTCCGAATGCGAGCGTCGCTCCGGCGGCCGGGCCGGTCCGGACGGGTCTCTAGGGGGCCGCGGCCACCACGGTGCCCGCCAGCCGGTCGTGCAACGGCCGCCGCGGCTCTCTCAGCGTCAAGAGGGCGTTGCCGACCCACAGCACGCCCATCACCGGCCCCAGGAGCGGGATCGGCTGCATCGCGATCGGCGCCGCGTACACGGTCGCCCGCAGGGCCGCATGGCCGACCCCCGGTCCCGCCCCGGCGCCGTCCTCGCTGCGCACCCGCAGCCCGACGAGCCTTTTGCCCAGCGTGCGCCCCCACAAGGCGAGCTGGACCGTCTCGTACACCAGCAGCAGCCCGGCCAGGATCGGAGCGGTCAGCGTCTCCGCCGTGGCCGGAGGGAGGCCCAGCGGCTCCGACGTCGTCACCAGCGTCACCGGCAACCCCACCACGAGGGTGTCGACGACCCTGGCCGCCAGCCGCTGGGCGGGCTCCGCCGGCGCCCCATCCGGCGCTCCGCCGTCGCGCATGACCCGCTCAGGCGCCCTCAGGCGGCGTCGTAGTGCGCGTCCTCGAGAGGCACCCGGTCGTCCACGACCACGGTCCCGGTCAGCCGGTCGTGCACCGCCTGGCGGAGCGGCTGATCCCAGATCGCCCACAGATAAGCCATCACCATGCCTATCGACACCAGCAGCATCCCGTAGGCGAAGTACTCCCACACCTTCACCGCGAGGATCAGGAACAGGAACAGGGCGAGCTGATAGCCGATGTTGTTGACGGCCGCGCGCCAAACCGCCTGGGTCACCGTCATCGCCTCGCCGTCGTCGCGCACGACGCTGAGCCCCAGCATCCGCTTGCCGAGCGTATGGCCCCACAACGCCAGCTGGAGCGCCTCATAGAGGAAAGGCAGCACGGCCAGCACCACGAACAGCGTGATGATGATCGGCCAGTTCCACACACCGCCTTCGGTGCGGGTATCGCTGCCGGGCGCGTCCAGCCCGATCACGCCCCATGTGATCGGCAGTACGAGCGCGAATCCGAACACCGCCACAAGGACGTTGTCCATCAGCCGGGCGCCCGCCCGCCGCGCAATCGGGGCCAGCTGCAGGTCGTCCGCCGGAGCATGGTCATAACCGCCGTACCCGCCCGGCGCCTGCCCGCCGGGCGGAGGCGGAGACTGCCATTGCGCCTGTGGCGGTCGCTGCCACTGCCCGGGCGCGTTCCCCCCTTGCCAGTGCGGGTTGTAGGCCTGCCCCCCGCGGTACGGGTCGCTCATCGCTTCGGTCACTCCTCCAGGCGTAGCAGCATCCGGGTGTTGCCCAGGGTGTTCGGCTTGACGCGGTCGAGATCGAGGAACTCGGCCACGCCTTCGTCATAAGAACGCAGGAGTTCTTCGTACACCTCCGGCGACACCGGAGTGCCCTGAATCGGGCGGAAGCCGTGACGCCGGAAGAACTCCACTTCGAAGGTAAGGCAGAACACCCTCCGCACGCCGAGTTCCCGGGCGGTTTCCAGCAACCGGGTCACGATCCGATGCCCGATGCCGCGGCGGCAGCAGCGCTCGTCGACCGCCACGGAGCGGACCTCGGCGAGGTCCTCCCACATCACGTGCAGGGCGCCGCAGCCGACGACGCCGAGCTCGCGGTCGTCGGCCACCCAGAACTCCTGCACGTCTTCATAGAGGGTCACCATCGACTTCCGCAGCGTCCGTCCGTCGCCCGCGTACTTGTCGATGAGCCGGTGGATCGCCGGGACGTCGGCCGTTCGCGCCCGCCTGATCGTGACCTCCACAAGCAGCTGAGCGTATCGGTCGCCGGACCCCCTCGTCGTACCGGTGCGCCGCCGCGGCGGGCCATGTCCCTGTTGGCAGGGCGGTCGGACTCCGTTAGTCTGCGACGCTGACATCAGCGCGTCCTGCGCTGAGACCGACCGCCGAGTCCGCCGGGCGCCCCGATGCCCGGTGGAGCCGGGGACCCATCCGACGCCCCTGGGCAGGCAGGAGCATGGGCTCCGCCGGACCCGACTGAGAGGGTGCGCCCCTGGGGGTGAGTCCGCTCCGGCGCCCGATGCGGCGCGCCGACCGCGGTAGGGCCCTCCTTCGCCCGAACCCGTCAGCTAACCCGGTAGGCGGATCAGGAGAGGAGACCGAGTGGAGTCCATCCGCCCCGAAGCCGATCCGCAGGGCCTCCCATCCGCCCAGCACGACACGGTCCGCCCGGCCGGGCGAGGAGGCAGGCGCTCATCCCGCACCTCCCGCGGCCGATGGCGGAGCGCCGCGCTGGCCGGGCTGACCGGGGCCGTGCTGGCGGTCACGGCGCTGGCTCCGGCCCCGGCGCACGCCGACCCCGAACCCTCCACCAAGGAGCTCACCGACCAGGCCTTCAAGCTCGCCGACCGGCTCGAGCAGCTGACCGAGCGGTACAACGGGCTGAGGGTCCAGCTGTCGCAGGCGCGGCGAGCCGCCCAGGTGGCCGCCGCCAACGCCGAGCGGCAGGAGAAGGAGCTGGAGGAGATCCGCCAGAAGGTCAGCAGCCTGGCCGCCAACAGCTACATGCACAACGGCGTGGACCCGGCCGTGGCGCTGATCAGCAGCGGCGATCCCCAGCGGGTCCTCGACCAGGCCGCCGCCCTGCAGTACTTCTCCACCCAGGAGGGGACCAAGGTGCGAGGGCTGCTGCAGGCCATGCAGTCCGCGCAGCGGGCCCGCAAGTCGGCCGAGGACCGCGCCGCGCAGGTGGAGAAGCTGCGCGCGGACCTGGACCGGCAGCGCAAGGAGGTCACCCGGCTGTACGAGAAGGTCCGCGGCCAGGTCGTCGAGCGGGACCCCAGCGCGCTGGCCAGGCTGCCGGTCGTGGGCACCGGGAAGGCCGCCCAGGCGCTGCGGTACGCGATGACCAAGCTCGGCAAGCCGTACGTGTGGGGGGCCGCGGGACCCAACGCGTTCGACTGCTCGGGCCTGACGATGTGGGCCTACAAGCAGGTGGGCATCAACCTGCCGCACTACACCGGCAGCCAGTGGAACGCCGGCACGCGGATCCCCCGCAGCCAGCTCCAGCCGGGCGACCTGGTGTTCTTCCACTCCGACCTGCACCACGTGGGGATGTACGTGGGGAACGGGAAGTTCATCCACGCCCCGCAGACCGGCGACGTGGTCAAGATCTCGCCGCTGGCGGGCCGTCCGTTCGCGGGCGCGGTCCGGGTGGCCTGAGCACGCCCTGAACACGTCGAGGCGGGCGCACCCCGTCGTGCGCCCGCCCGCCCCCGTCACACGTCGGTTCCGGGCTCTGGTCCGGCGTCGGTCAGATCAGCTGCCTTCGGGCCGCCCACACGACGGCCTCAATGGGGGTGTTCACGTCGAGCCTGTCGCAGATGGCCCGCAACCGCCGTCGCAGCGTCCGCGCGCTCAGTTCGAGCCGACGCGCCGCGACATCTGCGGTGACGCCGGTGGCGATCTGGGCGAGCAGCCGGATGTCGTCTTCGCTGAGGCGCGGTTCCTCGGTGAGGCGCGGCTCCTCGATGCCACGACGTGCGAGTGTGGCCTGTTCCACTCCGTCCTCCCTCGTCCGTGGTGCTGACCGCGGGGATGCGGCACGGCCGGGGCCGCGTGCCGCATAGGTACGGGTAGGCCTTAATCGGTACGCGCTGGTTGCGGGGTGAGGGAGTCGTCGACCGGCCCACAACAGCCGACTGGGTGCGCGTAGTGTTCGGTTGTGGGAGAGCGGCGCCGCTCTCCTGGTAGATCCGACGCGTCGGAGCGTCCACCGGCTCCGACGATGTGGCCGAATTCGGCCGATGCCCCCGAGCTATGGCGCATCCGGGCGGCAGTGGGTAACCATGCAGAGAAGGACCTCCACCGGGCCCGTCGCGCCGAGGGTGCGCGAAGCGGCCGCGAGGCGGGATCCGGCGGGCGCCGAAGCCCGCACCGGGCGATGCCGCACGCGACGGGGCCGGGACGGTCGTGTCCGGAATGGGTCATGTCGAGCCCTCTTTCGCCCTGCCCTTTCCGCGTCTTTGACCACCCGGCGGCGATGATCGGCCATGGTCGTGGTGCGTTATGGGACGGAACGCTAGGCGGCCGGGTAGAGGTCGTCAAGCGAGTAAATGTCACGCTCTGCGCTCATAGCACCACCGAACGTCACAGATCATTACGATCTTCTTGACTGCACGGCAGTGACCTGCGCAAACAACGCTTTCACAACGCGGCCGGGCGAGGGGCGCAGCGCCCGGAGCGGCCTTGCGTGAGGATCCTCATCCGCTCGGATCGGGCTTTTGCAGACGTCCTCAATTCACCGAGCTTCCCATCCGAAAAGCGGGGCCGGGTGCGGGCGACCCTCGACGGCCACGGAGGCCCACCGGTGCCCGCCCCGCGGGCACCGGTGGGCGGATCGCCCCACGGGGGATTTACGGACATCCACCGCCGGGTTGTCCAGAGGCTGACAACGGACTTTTCACTCACTCCGGCTTGACGAGCGGGAACAGGATGGTCTCCCGGATGCCCTTGCCGGTGAAGGCCATGATCATTCGGTCGATGCCGACGCCCACGCCGCCGGTGGGCGGCATGCCGTACTCCAGCGCCCGCAGGAAGTCCTCATCCAGCTGCATGGCCTCCGGGTCCCCGCCGGCCGCCAGCAGCGACTGCTCGGTCAACCGGCGACGCTGCTCGATCGGGTCGATCAGCTCGCTGTAGGCGGTGCCCAGCTCGGTGCCGAACCCGATCAGGTCCCACTTCTCGGTCAGCAGCGGCTCGGAGCGGTGCTGCCGGGTCAGCGGGGAGGTCTCCAGCGGATAGTCCATCACGAACGTGGGCTGGATCAGGGTGTGCTCGACGAGCTCCTCGAACAGCTCTTGAACGATCCGCCCCTGCCCCCAGGAGGGGTCCCAGGACACGTCCCGGGCGTCGGCCAGCTTGCGGACCTGCTCGAGCGGGGTGTGCGGGGTGACCTCCTCGCCCAACGCCTCCGACACCGCGCCGTAGAGGGTGATCCGCGGCCACTCCGCCAGCCCCAGATCCACCTCCTGACCGTCGTGCACGACCACGGTGGTGCCCAGCGCCGCCTGCGCGGCCCGCTGGTACATCCGCTGGGTCAGCTCGGCCATGTCGTTGTAGTCGAGGTAGGTGCCGTACGCCTCGAGCATCGTGAACTCGGGGTTGTGGGTGGAGTCGGCGCCCTCGTTGCGGAAGTTGCGGTTGACCTCGAAGACCTTGTCGATCCCGCCGACGACCAGCCGCTTGAGGTACAGCTCCACGGCGATCCGCAGGTACAGGTCCATGTCGTAGGCGTTGATGTGCGTCACGAACGGACGCGCCGCCGCACCGCCGTGGATCGGCTGCAGCATCGGGGTCTCGACCTCGAGGTACCCCTCCTCGTGCCAGAAGTCCCGCACCGCCCGCACCGTCTCGCTGCGCAGGCGGGCCATCCGACGGGCCTCGTCGTTGACGATCAGGTCCACGTACCGCAGCCGCACCCGGGCCTCCGGGTCGGTCAGCCCGGCGTGCTTCTCCGGCAGCGGACGCAGGCACTTGGAGGTGATCGCGTACCGGTCGGCNGGCCTCTTCCTGGGCCAGGACGACGACCCGCCGCGCACGGTCGGTGAACCTCTCGAACATCCAGTCGCCTCCTCAGGCGCCGGTCCCCAAGGAGACCTTTGAGGTCGGGGACTAGTGAGCCGTACAAGACATCCAACTACCTTCCGGCCCCCGATGCTTCCTCCGTACGCCGCTAGCGAAAAGACGCGGTCATGGACGAGTTGATCGTTTGTGACGGATCCCTTGTGGGAACGCTGATCGGGTGCCCTCGGTCGCCCTGAGGGCCTTGCTATGCGCGCATGCCTTCTTTCGCAGCCCCCGGGCCGGCGAGGGCGTGCGACCCGCGGAGTTCGCCGGATGCGCGCCGGATGTGCGCCGGTGTGCGTCGGATTCGCCCGATGCCGTGCACCCATCGGGTCCGGCTCGGTACCGTGAGTGGCGTGCGGCTCACGAGGTTCACGGATCTGGCCCTGCGGATCGCCATGCGGTTGGCGGTGGCCGACCCCGCCGAGATCCACACCACCCGACAGGTCGCCGAGGCCGTGAACGCTCCGTACACCCATGTGGCCAAGGTGGTCAGCCGGCTGAGCGAGCTCGGCGTGGTGGAGGCCCGCCGAGGGCGCGGCGGCGGGCTGGTGCTGACCGAGCGCGGCCGGGACTTCTCCATCGGTGCGTTGATGCGCGAGCTGGAGGGGTCGGGGGACGTGGCGGGCTGCGACGACGCTCCGCCCTGCCCGCTGCGGGCGATCTGCCGGCTGCGGAAGGCGCTGCGCGAGGCCCAGGAGGCGTTCTACGCGGCCCTCGACCCGGTGACGGTGCGCGATCTGGTGGACCGATCCAATGAGCCGCTGGAGCAGTCCGGCGGGCCGGTGCTCATCCAGCTCACCGACCGCCCCTCCTGACGTCCTCTCCGGCCCGCCCCGGCGGGCCTTCCGACGGTTCCTCCACCCCCCCTGCGGACCCCTCGCCAGGGCGACCAGATAATTTGACTATCAGATTCCTATTTGGAGGATCGATGCTGTCTGACAAGTCGGCCGAGCTCGTCCGCGCCACGCTGCCCGCCGTCGCGAACGCCATAGAAGAGATCACTCCGCGGTTCTACGACCGGATGTTCACCGCCCATCCCGAACTGCTCCGCGACCTGTTCAACCGCGGCAACCAGGCCAACGGCGAGCAGGCCAGGGCGCTGGCCGGCTCGATCGCCGCGTTCGCCCGGATGCTGCTGGAGCACCCCGACCGGCGACCGGACGTGATGCTGTCGCGGATCGCCCACAAGCACGCCTCCGTGGGCATCACCGCCGACCAGTACCCGATCGTGCAGCGGCACCTGTTCGCCGCCATCGCCGACGTGCTCGGCGATGCGATCACCCCCGAGGTCGCCGCGGCCTGGGATGAGGTCTACTGGCTGATGGGCGGGGCGCTGATCGCGGCCGAGGCCAGGCTGTACGCCGAGGCCGGGGTCGCCGACGGCGACGTATGGCGGCCCTGGAAGGTCGTCGGGCGTCTGGAGGAGGTCCCCGGGGTGGTGACGTTCATGCTGCGTCCCGCCGACCGGTCGCCGGCCCCGCCGTTCAAGCCCGGCCAGTACGTGTCGGTGCGCGTCCCGCTGCCGGACGGGGCCAACCAGATTCGCCAGTACAGCCTCTCGTGCGCCCCCAACGGCACCGACCGGTGGATCACGGTCAAGCGGGTGGACGCGACCGACGACGCCCCGGCCGGTGAGGTCTCCACCTGGCTGCACGAGAACGTGCGGGAGGGGGACGTGCTCACCGTCAGCGTCCCGTTCGGCGACACCGTGCTCGACGACGGCGAATCACCGGTCCTGCTGGCCTCCGCCGGCATCGGCTGCACCCAGACCGTCAGCATGCTCGCCCACCTGGCCAACACCGGGGCCTCGCGCCGGGTCGTCGTGGTGCACGCCGACCACAGCCAACGCACCCACGCCTTCCGCGCCGACCTGGACCTGCTTTTGAACAAGCTCCCCGACGCCCAGGCGCACGTCTGGTACGAGCGGCCGACGGGGGAGTGGCCCGCCGAGCGGACCGGCCTGGCCGACCTGTCCGGCATCGACCTCCCCCGGGACGTCCGCGCCTACCTGTGCGGTCCGCTCCCGTTCATGCGCGCCGTCCGCTCCCAGCTCCTGGACCGCGGCGTCCCGCCGTCCCGCATCCACTACGAGGTCTTCGGCCCCGACCTGTGGCTGGCCGACGTCTGAGCCGGCACCAGCCCCAGCTGCTGGGCGCGCAGCCCCGCCTGGAAGCGGGAGTCCGCGCCCAGCAGCGTCATCAGCGCGGCGACCCGGCGGCGGTAGGTCCGCAGCGACACCCCCAGCCGTCGGGCGGCGGCCTCGTCGGTGAGCCCGGCGGCGAGCATGCCCAGCACCCGGCGCCCCTCCTCGTCGGGCATCGGCGGCCGGGCCCGGCGGTAGGCGGCCAGATCGACGGCCGACTCCCAGGCCGCCCGGTACAGCGCCCGGACCCCGCGCACCACGTCCGGCGACCGCACCACGGTGAAGGTGCGCACTCCCCGTTCCACGGGACCGGCCAGCACCGCCGCCCGCCCGTCGACGAGGATCGTCTCCTGCGGCAGCGGGGTGCGGCAGATCCGCACCTGCGCGCCTCGGTCGGCCAGCTCCACCAGGAGCCGCTCGGACTCCTCGTCGGCCAGGGCGAGCGGACTGTAGAGCTTGCGGGCGCGCAGGCCGGGAGCCCGCCGATGGCGTTCGGCCACGATCTCCTCGCGTGCCCCGGGCAGCGCCCAGGTCCGCAGATCCGCCGCGGCGCAGGCGAACTCCTCGCGCGCGGCGGCCAGCAGCGGCCCCGCCCGTTCCACCAGCTCCCGTTCGCCTCGCAGGACGACGTTGCGGTCCAGGTCTGCCGTCATCACGACCAGTCTGCACGATCGATCCGCGGATCCGACCGCGCCACCGGGCCGCACGAAATGCGCACGGGATGCGCACGGGGATCCGCGTGACCGGCCCGTGCGGGCGTCCCGCGTCGCCGAGGGCGGAACCGGTTCGGGGTGAAATGGCAGCAAGCTGCCATCCGCTCGCCTGCGGAACCGTCCCCGCCGAGGCTGGGGGCATGCCGAACGAACGCTGGAACCTCGGCGGGGACACGCCGATCGCCCGGATGGGGTTCGGGGCGATGCGGCTGCCCGCCAAGAGCTGGGACGGCCCCGCCGGAGACCGCGACACCGCGCTGGCGGTCCTGCGCCGGGCCGTGGAACTGGGCGTCGACCACATCGACACCGCCGCCTTCTACACCTACGGGGACCTGGCCGCCAACGAGCTCATCCGCCAGGCGCTGCACCCCTACCCGGACGGGCTGGTCATCGCCACCAAGGTCGGACCGCGGCTGGACGAGCGGGGGCGGCCCTCGGGCGAGGAGACGGCGGACCGGCTGCGCGCCTCCGTCGAGCGCAACCTGCGGGAACTGGGGGTCGACCGTCTCGACCTGGTGTACCTGCGGGTCGGCGGGCTGGGCGGACCGCCCGCCGAGTCCATCGCCGAACGGTTCGCCGCGCTGGCCGCCCTCCGGGAGGAGGGCCTGATCCGGCACCTGGGGATCAGCAACGTCAGCGCCGCCCACCTGGCCGAGGCCCGCGCCATCGCCCCCGTCGCCGCGGTGCAGAACAAGTACGCGCTGACCGCCCGGGAGGACGATCCGCTGGTGGACGAGTGCACCCGGGCGGGCATCGCCTACGTGCCGTTCTTCCCGCTGTGGGGGCTGCCCGACGAGCGCGCGGCCAAGGTCGCCGCCCGGCACGGCGCCACCGCCGCCCAGATCATGCTGGCCTGGCTGCTGGCGCGGTCTCCGGCGATCCTGGCCATCCCCGGCACCTCCTCCCTGCGGCACCTGGAGGAGAACGTGGCGGCGGCCCGGATCGAGCTCACCGAGGAGGACCTCGCCGAGCTCGGGACGCCGCTCGGCCGACCGGCTCAGGCCAGACAGCGCAGCGCGGTGCGCAGCGGAGAGGGCAGCGGGTGATGGGCCGGAAGGCGGGCGGTGGTGGCGTCCACGAACTCGGCCGGCGACAGCTCGGCCCGCTGTTCTCCCAACCGCACCAGGTACCGGTCGCCCGCGGCCTCCACCCGGACGGGCCCGTCGAGCTCGCTCAGCGCGAAAAGCCCCACCCGGCACCGCCAGTCGGTGCGCGCCGGCTCCTCCTCGGCGCGCACCGGCGCCCCGACGTCGTCGGCGTGCGTGGCGTACTCGGAGCAGTAGTGGAAGGTCTGCAGGCCCACCGGATACGGGCCCGCCATGGTGGGCAGCGTCGCGTCGGCGCCGCGTTCGCGCATCCGCCGCCGGGTGTCGGCGTTCTTGGTGTGCCACTCCCGCAGCACCTGGAGCACCGGCCGGTCCCGGCGGACGGCCACGCACCAGTCGTTGAACGCGGCCAGCCCCGTGACGCCCTCCCGCTCCAGCCGGGCGAACAGGCCGGGCAGGTCGTCGTCCAGGCAGGCCTGGTTGTAGAGCTCCTCACCGGCCAGGTGGGCCAGCACGTCCCGCACCGACCAGCCGGCGCATCGCGAGGGACGGTCCCATTCCCGGCCGGACAGGCCGGTGAAGTACGCCTCCAACCGGGCGGCCTCGGCGTCGAAGATGTCGAACGGGTCGAGGTCCTGCAGCGGTGCAACGTCCACCAGACCAATCTAAGACGCCCGAACGCCCTATCACAGAACGGTCACATCTGTCCTTCGGGTTTTTCCGGAATCGTGGTCTTGATGGCGTCGCCCAGCTCGATCAGCACGTCCCCGGCCGGCTCGTACTTGGCCGGGACCGTCACCTCGACATAGGCCTGCCGGCCCACCGCCGTGTAGGTCACCGGACGGTCCTGCGGGTAGGGGAACCAGTGCACCCCGTTGATCGTGATCAGCTGGGCGTCGGGCCGCATCGCCGCGGGCCGCGGCACTCCGCAGCGCAACGCGATCGCCGGCGACCCCCAGGCGGCGGTCAGCGGCGACTCCGGCGAGGTGTCCCGGCGCGGCCGCCCCTTGACCCGTTCGGGCAGCCGCAGGCCCGCGCACAACTTCGCGGACGCCGTGTCCGCCGCGGGGGGAGGCACTCTCACCGCGCCGTCCCCGCAGGCCGTCAACACCACGAGCAGCCCGAGCAGCCCGGGCAGCGGCAATGCGCGCACGCGACTAAATGTGCACGATCGGGCAGGTGAGCGTGCGGGTGATCCCCTCCACCGTCTGGATTCGCGCGACGACGAGCTTGCCGAGCTCGTCCACATTCCGCGCCTCCGCTCGCACGATCACGTCGTAGGGTCCGGTCACGTCCTCCGCCTGGGTCACTCCGGGAATGCCCGAGATGTGGTGAGCCACTTCGGCTGCTTTGCCTACCTCGGTCTGGATGAGGATGTAGGCCTGCACCATCACGTCCTCCCCGGGCGGAGAAAGAGCCGTTGGACGGCAACCGTATCGTGTATCCGCGGGGCGGACCGCCCCGCCCCCGGAAAACTTACGGCATGGGACGTCGATGGGACAGAGCGGGGCGAAAAGGAACGGTGAACACCATTGGCGATGCGGGTGAGTTCACCCTGATCGAGCGGCTCGTCGCACGGCTGCCCCAAGGGCCCCGGGTCGCCCTGGGCCCCGGCGACGACGCGGCCGTGGTCGCCGCCCCCGACGGCCGGGTGGTCGCCACCTCCGACCTCCTGGTGGAGGGCCGTCACTTCCGGCGCGACTGGTCGGGCCCCTACGACGTCGGGCGCAAGGCCGCCGCGCAGAACCTCGCCGACGTGGCCGCGATGGGCGCCCGCCCCACCGCCCTGCTGCTGGGGCTGGCCGCGCCCCCGGACACGCCGCTGGAGTGGGCGCTGCGCCTGGTCGACGGGCTGCGCGAGGAGTGCGCCCTGGTCGGGGCGTCGGTGGTCGGCGGCGACGTGGTGCGCGCCCCCCAGGTCACGCTCGCCGTCACCGCGCTGGGCGACCTGGGCGGCGGTCCGCCGCTGACCCGGTCCGGCGCCCGCCCCGGCGATGCGGTGGCCGTGCGCGGACGGCTCGGACACGCCTCGGCCGGGCTGGCGCTGCTGGCGGAGGGCCGGGACGGGCCCGCCGGGCTGCTGGAGGCGCACCGCAGGCCGCGCCCTCCCTACGAGGCCGGCCCGCAGGCCCGCGAGCTGGGGGCGACCTCCCTCATCGACGTCAGCGACGGGCTGGTGCAGGACCTGGGGCACATCGCGACCGCCTCCGGCGTGCGGATCGAGGTGGACTCCGCGGCGCTGCCGGTGCCCGCCGAACTGGGACCCGACGGGCTCCGGCACGTGCTGACCGGCGGCGACGACCACGCCTTCGCGGGCACCTTCCCGCCGGACGTCCCGCTCCCTCCGGAGTGGACCGTCATCGGGCGGGCCGCGGCGGGCCCGGCCGGGGTCGCGGTGGACGGGCGCCCCGTCGAGGCGGGGGGCTGGGACCACTTCCGCTCCTGAGGCCCGCCCCCGAGGCCTGCTCCGCGCGTCCGTCCCCGGCCCGTTCCCGACGGTCCGCCCGCCGGCCGCCCGCCCGACTCGCCGGAGAGATCACATTGGCGGTTTTGTCGCTACAGTGGGCGCGCTTGGTCGACCTTTTGATATATCTGCCAAGGACCGAATGAGGACGGAATGGGACGACAAGCCAAGCTGACCGAGGGCGACGCCCCCGCCGACGAAGAGAGCCGGCCGCGCCGACGTCCGGCCCGCAGCTGGAGCAAGATGCTCGTCTCGGTGCCGCTGCTGCCGATGGTCGCGCTGGTGGTCGCCATCGGGGTCGTCTCGTACGCGTGGGGCACCTCGCAGATCTCGCTGAACTTCGCCGGCGGTCCGCCGCGGCAGGCGCAGGCCGATTCCGGCCGCCGCGAGCCGGCGGCCGGTGCGCCGCGCGACGGCGTGCTGGTCTCGTTCCAGGTGGACCGGCGCACCGAGACCGGCTACACCGGCACCGTGACCATCGCCAACCACGGCGACGAGCCGGTCGCGGGCTGGCGGCTGGGCTTCAAGTTCGCCGACGCCCGGGTGCTGACCGTGGAGAACGCCGTGGTCGAGTCCAAGGGTCAGGTCACCTGGCTGCGCAACCGGACCACGACCCCGGTCCTCGGCCCCGGCGAGACCGTCGAGATCACCTACACCGCCGTCGGGACCCCGGCCCGTCCCACGGTGTGCAAGTTCAACGACGCCCCCTGCGAGCTGGGCTGAATCTCGCCCCGGCCCCCGGCGGCCGCGGCCTCGGGGCTGGGCGGCGCGGCTAAGGTGGGCCGCATGACCGACAATCCCCCCTTCCCGCCCTCTTCCACGCCCGCCCGGGTGCTCACCGTCGCGGGCTCCGACTCCGGCGGCGGCGCCGGCATCCAGGCCGATCTGAAGACGATGCTGGCCCTGGGCGTTCACGGGATGAGCGTCGTCACGGCCGTCACCGCGCAGAACTCGCTGGGCGTTCAGGGCGCCTGGGAGCTGCCCCCGGAGGCGGTGCGGGCCCAGCTGGACTCGGTGCTGTCCGACATCGGTGCGCAGGCGGTCAAGACCGGCATGCTCGCCTCCCCGGTCCTGGTGGAGACGGTCGCCGAGGTCCTGGCCGGGCTGGAGGACGTGCCGGTGGTCGTCGACCCGGTCGGCGTCTCCAAGCACGGCGACCCGCTGCTGGCCCCGGAGGCGGTGCACGCGGTGCGCACCGCGCTGCTGCCCACCGCCACCGTCGCCACCCCCAACCTGTGGGAGGTCGAGCAGCTCACCGGGGTGAAGGTGGTCGACGAGGCGGGGCAGCGCGAGGCCGCCGAGGCGATCGTGGCGCTCGGCCCGCGGTGGGCGCTGATCAAGGGCGGTCATCTGCCCGGCGACCCCGTCGACCTGCTGTTCGACGGGGAGCGCGAGTACCGGTTCGCCGCGCCCCGGCACCACACCCGGCACACCCACGGCACCGGGTGCACCCTGGCCTCGGCGATCGCCTCGCATCTGGCGCTCGGCGCCGACGTGCCCGAGGCGGTGCGGCTGGCCAAGGAGTACATCACCGGGGCCATCGCGGCGGGCTTCCCGCTGGGCTCCGGCATCGGCCCGGTGGACCACGGATGGCGGTTGCGAGTCCCCGGTGAAGCCGGCGATCAAACACAGGAAAGGTAAAAACTGCCTGCGAGATTTGCTCGTTCAGGTAAAGGCGGCCCATCCTGAAGGCGTGGACCGAAACCCGTCGGTCACCTGGAGGTCATGTCATGGCGACCGAATCGCCATACCGCCACCTGGAGGAGCTCGCCGCCCGCCTGAGCCGCGCCGGCCTGTGCACGCGTCTTGAGGAGCCGCTCGGCAGGGCCCCGCGCCTGCACGTTCTCAACCCGGACCTGCCCGTCGCCGAGGAGCACGTGATCATCGAGGCCTGCAGCGACGAGGCCTGGTTCTGGTGGGCCTGGGCGGAGCGCATCGCCCCCGCCGGCGAACTGGACCGCGCCGTCGACGACATCCGCCGCGTGCTCGGCGTCGCGGCCTGAGCGCCGCCCGAGCCCGCTACGGCGCCCCGAGTCCCCCCACCCCCGCGGCGACGCCCCGGCCGGGCATCCCCCATCCCCCTTGCCCGGCCGGGGCGTCGCCGTGTCGCGCGCCCTCCCCGGGCCCTCCCCGGGCCGTCCCCGTCGCTCACTCGACCCCGATGAGCAGCGGGCAGTCCGGCCGGCCGCCCTCGCAGACGACCAGCTCCGCATCCGGCCGCTCCCGCCGCAGCCACTCCTGCAGCAGCGCCGCCAGGCCGTCGGGGGCGTCCTCCCCGACGACCAGCGTGACCAGCTCGCCGCCGCCGTCCAGCAGCCGGTCCAGCACCCGGCGGGCCACCGTCGCCGGGTCGGTCCCGGACGCCACCACCTCCTCCTCCACCAGGCCCAGCACCTCTCCGGCCCGACCTCCGCCCGCGCCCTCGCCGCCGGCGAACCGCAGACGCCCGACCCGCATCGCCTCCGCCGCCCGCCTCATCGCGAGCACGTCGTCGTCGAACCGGCGCGAGGGGTCGTGCACCGCCAGCGCCGCCAGCGCCTGCACGACCTCCGTGATCGGCAGCACCGCGACCCGCGTCCCGCCGCCGCGGACGCGTTCGGCCGCCGCCCCGGCCGCCGCCAGCGCCTCGGGACCGTCCGGCAGCACCGCCACCTCGTCCCCGGCCGCCAGCATCGCCTCCGCCAGCGCCGCCGCCGACGGCGCCGCGCCCGGCTCATGCCGCACCACCCGCGCCCCGGCCTCCTCCAGCAGCGCCGCCGGACCGTCCGCCGCGGTCACCGCCACCACCGCGCGCCCCCGGCGCGGCGGCCGCGGACGCCGTGCGGCGTGCAGGCACGTCACCCTGATCCGGTGCACGCGCCCCACCGCCAGCCCGGCCTCGATCGCCGCCCCCGCGTCGCCGACGTGGACGTGCACGTTCCACAGTCCGTCCCCGCCGACCACCACCAGCGAGTCGCCGAGCCCGGCGAGCCGCCTCCGCAGGCCGCCGATCGCCTCGTCCGGGGCGTCCAGCGCGTACATCACCTCATAGCCGGGGCCGTCCCGGCCGGGGGCCTCGTCGCGGGGGCCGGCGGACCGCGGCGCGAGGTCCGGAGGGCGTCTGGGCGCGGGCACCGCGCGCCGCTCGGGGCGCTCGCCGGTGATCGCGGCCGCCAACGCGTCCAGCAGCACGCACCATCCGGCCGCGCCCGCGTCCACCACTCCGTCGGCGGCCAGGACCTCCAGCTGCCNCCATCACCGACAGCTCGCCGCGCCGGGAGGTGACGACCTCGCCCTCGACCCCGATGTGGTCGCCCAGGTCCACGTCCCGCTTCCACGCGGCCAGCTGCTCCTCGCCGACCTTGGCCTGCGACAGCATCACCTGGAGCTCGCCGGACCCGTCCCGGATCGTGGCGAAGCACAGTTTGCCGGTGTTGCGCAGCAGCATGACCCGCCCGGTGACGCCCACCCGTTCACCGGTCTCGGCGCCCGGCTCCAGATCCGGGTACCGCTCGCGCACCTCGGCGAGGGTGTGGGTCCGCGGGAAGTTCACCGGGTAGGGGTCGATCCCCTTCTCACGGAGGCGGTTCAGCTTCTCCCGCCGGACCCGCATCTGCTCCGGAAGGTCCTCGTAGTCCTGCTGCGCACTCACGCACGCCAGGCTACCGATCCGGGGCCGCCGCCCGCGAACCGCGGCGGGGCCCGGCCCGGTCCGTCCCTCCCGGCCCGCCGGCTCCGGCGGCGCGGCGGGGCCCGGCCGGCGCCCCGCTCCCGCGCCGGGGCCGGCCCCGCCGCGGCGCCCTTCAGGAGCCGACGTTGCGCTCGTAGATCAGGCGCAGGCCGATCAGGGTCAGCCAGGGCTCGTACACGTCGATGTTGCGGGCCTCGTCGAGGACCATGGGGGCCAGCCCGCCGGTGGCGACGACGGTCAGCTCGTCGGGGTCGTCGGTCAGCTCCTCGGCCATCCGCTCCACCAGCCCGTCGACCTGGCCGGCGAACCCGTGGATGATGCCGGACTGCAGGGCCTCGACGGTGTTCTTGCCGATCACGTGGCGCGGCCGGCTCAGCTCGATCTTGTGCAGCTGGGCGCCGCGGGCCGACAGGGCGTCGATGGAGATCTCGATGCCGGGGGCGATGGCGCCGCCGACGTACTCGTTCTTGGTGGAGACCGCGTCGAACGTGGTGGCGGTGCCGAAGTCGACCACGATCGCCGGACCGCCGTACAGGTGGATGGCGGCCAGGGCGTTGACGACCCGGTCGGCCCCGACCTCCTTGGGGTTGTCCATCCGGACCGGAACGCCGGTCTTGACGCCGGGCTCCACGATGACCGCGGGCACGTCGCCGTAGTAGCGGCGGCACATCTCGCGCATCTCGTGCAGCACCGAGGGGACCGTCGAGCACACCGCGATGCCGCTGATGTCGGTGTCGGCCAGCAACGGGCTTTGGCTGATCAGCCCCTGGAGGACGACGGCGATCTCGTCGGCGGTGCGCCGGGCGTCGGTGTTGATCCGCCAGTGCTCGATGACCTCCTCGCCCTCGAAGAGCCCGAGCACGGTGTGGGTGTTGCCGACGTCGATGGTGAGCAGCATCAGGTCCCCGCTGTTTCAGGAAAAGTCAAGGCCGATGTCGAAGGAGCGCGCCGAGTGCGTCAGCGCCCCTACCGCAAGGTAGTCCACCCCGGTCACGGCGACGTCTCGGGCCCGGTCCAGAGTGAGGCCTCCGCTGGCCTCCAGCTCGGCCCGGCCCGCCGCCAGCCGCACCGCCTCCCGCAGTCGTTCGACGTCCATGTTGTCCAGCAGGATCGAGGTCGCCCCGGCCTCCAGCGCCTCGGCGACCTGGGCGAGGGTGTCGCACTCGACCTGCACGTGCAAGGACGGGTACACGGCGCGGACCGCCTGGAAGGCCTTGGTCACCGAACCGGCCGCGGCGATGTGATTGTCCTTGATCAGCGCGGCGTCGTGCAGGCCCATCCGGTGGTTGACGCCGCCGCCGCAGCGCACCGCGTACTTCTGCAGGGCGCGCAGGCCCGGCAGCGTCTTGCGGGTGTCGCGGATCTTCGCGCCGGTGCCCGCGACGGCGTCCACCCAGCGACGGGTCTCGGTGGCCACCCCCGACAGGTGGGTGAGCAGGTTCAGCGCGACCCGCTCGGCGCGCAGCACCGCGCGGGTCGGCCCGGAGACGGTCATCAGCACCTGCCCGGCGACGACCCGCCGGCCGTCCTCGACGTGCGGCACGGGGCGCAGGCCGAGCGCCTGGCAGACGGCGGCGGCGACGGGCAGTCCCGCGACCACGCCGTCCTGTCGCGCGGTGAACTCCCCGCGGGCGGTCTCCTGCGGCCCGAAGATCGGCTCGCTGGTGACGTCCACCTCGCCGTCCTCGGCCAGCGCCCGCTCCACCAGGTCCTGCACGGCCCGCGGGTCCAGCCCCGCCTCGGTGAGCCGCTCGGTGAGCTCTGGGGTCATCGCCTGCTCCTCACGCCGCCGTCTCCCGCGTCCCCGCGGAGGACGCCCGTCCGCCTCCCCGGCCCTCCCCGGACGCGTCCGCCGTCTCCGCCGCCGGCCGCAGCGGCTCGTACACCGTGGTCAGGCCGTCGTCGGTCAGGGTGGTCACCAGATGCCCCCGCCAGGCGGAGTCGTCGCCGGCGGGGTGATCGTGCCGCCAGTGGCTGCCGCGGGTCTCGGTGCGCAGCCGGGCGGCGGCGACGATCGCCGAGGCCACGGCGTGCAGGTTGGTGGCCTCCCAGGCCTCGACGCAGGGGTCGCCGCCGGTCTTGCCGGCGAGGGCGGCCAGCTCCCGGGCGGCGGTCTGCAGCCCTTCGGCGCCGCGCAGCACCCCCGCGTGGGCGGTCATGATCTGCTGGACGTCCTCGCGCACCGCCGGGTCGAGCAGGCCCTGCGGGCGGGCGTCACAGGCCGCGGCGGCCGGCCGGCGGGACGGGCGGACGGACGGACGGGCCAGGTCCGCACCGATGGCGGCGGCGATGCGCTCGCCGAACACCAGGCCCTCCAGCAGGGAGTTGGAGGCCAGGCGGTTGGCCCCGTGCACCCCGGTGCAGGCGACCTCCCCACAGGCGTACAGGCCGGGCAGCGAGGTGCGGCCCCAGGTGTCGGTGCGGACGCCGCCGCTGGCGTAGTGGGCGGCCGGCACGACCGGGATCAGATCGGTGACCGGGTCGACGCCGTGCTCCCGGCAGGCGGCCAGGATGGTGGGGAAGCGGTGCCGCCACAGCTCGGCGCCGAGGTGACGGCCGTCGAGGTACATGCAGGGCGCGCCGGTCTCGCGCATCCGGCTCATGATGCCCTTGGCGACCACGTCCCGCGGCGCCAGCTCGGCCAGCTCGTGGCGGCCGACCATGAAGCGTTCGCCGGACCGGTCGACCAGGAACGCCCCTTCGCCGCGGACGGCCTCGGAGATGAGCGGCTGGCGGCCGCGGGCGTCCTCGCCCAGCCACAGCACGGTCGGGTGGAACTGCACGAACTCCAGGTCGGTGACCTCGGCCCCGGCGCGCAGCGCCAGCGCCACGCCGTCGCCGGTGGACACCTCGGGGTTGGTGGTGGCGGAGAAGACCTGGCCCAGGCCGCCCGTGGCCAGCACCACGGCCTTCGCCCGCACGGCGCCGACCCCGTCCCGCCGTCCCTCCCCCATGACGTGGAGGGTGATCCCGCAGGCCCGGCCGGCGGAGTCCAGCAGCAGGTCCAGCACGAGAGCGTGCTCGATGACCTCGATCCCGGCCGCCCGGCGGGCCTCCAGCAGGGCCCGGCTGATCTCCGCGCCGGTGGCGTCCCCGCCCGCGTGCGCGATCCGGCGCCGGCGGTGGCCGCCCTCGCGGGTCAGCGCCAGGCCGCCGTCGGCGTCCCGGTCGAAGCCGGCGCCCAGCGCGATCAGCCGCCGCACGGCGGCCGGCCCCTCGGTGACCAGGATCCGCACGGCCTCCTCGTCGCACAGCCCGGCGCCGGCGGCGAGGGTGTCCGCCAGATGCTCGTGCGGGCTGTCCTCGGGGGCGAGGGCGGCGGCGATCCCGCCCTGCGCCCACCGCGTGGACCCGGCCTCCAGCCGGGACTTGGTCACCATCAGCACCCGGCCGAGCCCTTCGCGGGCCGCGGCCAGCGCGGCGACCAGCCCGGCGACGCCGGAGCCGACCACCACCACGTCGGTGTCGACGCTCCAGCCGGGCTCGGGCGCGCGCAGACGTCGAGGGATCATCTCGCCCTCCCCTGGGGGATTTTTCGTCACAATGACATTAACCGGTGGGGAACACGGGATGATCCCCGGGGGTCCGTCAACGGGCCGTCGGCCCGACGGCGTCGCCGCGGAGCTGATCTGAGCCGGGAACCGGCTCGGCGGGGTCGTCGCCGAGCGAGATGATCCGGTTGTCGCGGTCGACGTGCACCACGCGCGGCGTGAACGAACGCGCCTCCTCGTCGGTCATCTGGGCGTAGCTGATGATGATCACCAGGTCGCCGGGGCTGACCAGGCGGGCGGCGGCCCCGTTGACGCCGATCACGCCGCTGCCCCGGGGGCCAGCGATCAGATAGGTCTCCAGCCGGGCGCCGTTGTCGATGTCGACCACCTGCACCTGCTCGCCGGGCAGCAGGTCGGCGGCGTCCATCAGATCCCGGTCCACGGTGAGCGACCCCACGTAGTGCAGGTCGGCCTGGGTCACCGTGGCGCGGTGGATCTTCGACTTGAACATGGTGCGGAACATCAGCTCTCCCGGGGGCCGAACCGAAGGGGCGTGTTGTCGATCAGATGGGTGGTGCCGACCTTGCCGGCGACGGCCAGCACGGCCTCGCCGACGTGGTCGCGGCCGACCTCCTCGAAGGTGGCCGGGTCGACCAGGACCAGGTAGTCCACGTGCAGCGGGGGGTCGGCCCGGGTCGCCTCGTCCAGCACGGCCCGCGCGGCCTCCAGCACGGCCGCCGGGCCGTCGGCGACCCGCTCGGCGCCCGCCCGCAGGGCGCGCGACAGGTGGCGGGCGGTGGCCCGTTCGGCGTCCGAGAGGTAGCGGTTGCGGCTGGACAGCGCCAGCCCGTCCGGTTCGCGGACGGTGGGGACGGCCTCGATCCGCACCGGCACGTCCAGGTCGGCGACCATCCGGCGGACCAGGGCGAGCTGCTGGGCGTCCTTGGCCCCGAAGACCGCCACGTCCGGGCGGACCTGGTGGAACAGCTTCATGACGACCGTGAGCACCCCGTCGAAGTGCCCCGGCCGGGCCGCGCCCTCCACGATCGCGCCCATCCGGCCCGAGCTGAGCCGCACCTGGGGGTCGACCGGGTACATCACCTCCGGGGTCGGCGCCCACACCAGGTCCACGCCCTCGGCCGCGCACATCGCGACGTCGTCGTCGAAGGTGCGGGGATAGCGGTCCAGGTCCTCGTTCGGCCCGAACTGCAGCGGGTTGACGAAGATGCTCACCACCACCGCGTCGCCCAGCTCCCGCGCCCGGCGGATCAGCGACCGGTGCCCGGCGTGCAGCGCGCCCATCGTGGGGACGAACGCCACCGTGCCGCGGAGCCGGGCGCGGGCGGCGGCCAGCTCCTCACGGGTCCGGGCGATGACCGGTGTCATGAACGGTTTCCCTTTCTGCTCGAGGCCCCGGCGCACCGGGCGCGCCGAGGCCGTCAGGAGTCGGCCAGCACTTCCAACAGCCGCGCGGCGTCCTCGGGTTTGAGCAGCCCGGCGTCCAACGCCCGGTCGGCGGTCAGCCGCGCCATCGCCACGTACGCGCGGGCGCTCTCGGCCGAGACCTTGGACAGCTCGGCGATGTGCCCGGCGACCGTGCCCGCGTCGCCCCGGGCGACCGGCCCGGTCAGGCCGTTCATGCCGAGCCGCAGCCCGTTGTCCAGCGCCGCCCCCAGCAGCGGTCCGAGCATCTGCGCGGGATCGGCGACGCCGGCCGCGCGCAGCAGGTCCATCGCCTCGGCCACCAGCGTCACCAGGTGGTTCGCGCCGCCGGCCAGCGCCGCGTGGTAGAGGGTGCGGCGCTCCTCGGGGATCCACACCGGCTCCCCGCCCATCTCCACCACCAGCGCCTCGGCCGCCGGCCGCAGCGTCTCCGGCGAGGTCACCCCGAACGAGATCCCGGCCAGCCGGTCCAGGTCGTCGGGACGTCCGGTGAAGGTCATCACCGGGTGCAGCGCCAGCGGCAGCGCCCCCGCCCGCGTGGCGGGCTCCAGCACCTGCACCCCGTACCGGCCGCTGGTGTGCACCAGCAGCTTGCCCGTCACGGGGACGCCGGTCGTCACCAGACCGCTCACCAGCTCCGGCAGCGCGTCGTCCGGGACGGTCAGCAGCACCAGCTCCGATCCGGCGACCACCTCCTGGGGGGTGGCCACCACCGCGTCGGGGAGCCGCTCGGCGACCCGGCGCCGGGAGGCGTCCGACACCGCGCTGGCCGCCGTCACCCGGTGACCGGCCAGTGCGAGCGCCGCGCCCAGCGTCGTGCCGACCCGTCCCGCGCCCACGACGCCCACCTCGAGCCGGGCGGGCCGGTCCGCGGGCGCGACGGACGGCACGTCGGAAGACCTCATGACCGTTCCAGTCCTCGCTAGGGGGTACCGGACGGCCATCAGAGTACCCGCTCGCCTCCGTCAGTCGTAGGCGAGGGACTCCACCACGGAGGTCCGGGCGGCGCGCCGGGCGGGCAGCACGGAGGCGGCCAGTCCGGCGACGACGGCCAGCGCCACCAGGCCGGCGATCTGGGCGTAGGGGACGGCGGGCACGGCGGAGGGCGCCATGGACTCGGTGGCGGCCCAGCCGAAGACGACCCCCAGCCCGACGCCGATCACGGCGCCGATGACGGCCATGATGACGGCCTCCAGCGACAGCATCAGCCGCAGCTGGACCCGGGTGACGCCGAGGGCGCGCAGCAGGGCGGACTCGCGGGTGCGCTCCACCACCGACAGGCCGAGGGTGTTGGCGATGCCGAACAGGGCGATGATCACCGCCAGGCCCAGCAGCCCGCCGACGACCGCCAGGATGGTGTCGATGGCCTCGTCGAACCGCTCCTTCAACCCCGCCGTCGAGGCCACCTTGAGGGTCGGGTACGGGGCGATGATCCGCTCCACCGTCTCCAGGGCGCGGTCGGGGTCGACGCCGGGGGCGGCGTTCAGGTAGACCGCCTCGGCGTCCCGGGGGCCGAAGTGGCGGGCGAAGTCCTCCTCCGTCACCACGTACGGGGGCAGCGGGGTGTTGCCGGAGAACAGGGCGACGACCCTGAGCTCGACCCGGCCCCGCGGGGTGGGGATCGTCACCGTGTCGCCGACGTCGCGGCCCCGGGCGCGGTCGGCCTGGACGGCGACGGTGCCGGGGGTGAGGTCCTGCAGCGACCCCTTCTCCACCGTCGGTCTGATCATCGTGCCGAGGGCGGAGCGGGTGACCGCGCCGATGTGCTCGGTGCGGCCGCCCTCGGCGGACTCCCGGTGGATCCGCAGCTCCATGACCTCGCCGATCTCCGGACGCTCGCGCAGCTCGGCGACGACCGCGGCGGGCACCGGGTGCGGGGGCCGGTCGCCGGTGGCGTACTGGCCGCGGAGCTGGAAGTCGACCGGGAACTGCTCGGCCAGCTGGGCGTCGGCGGTGGCCCGGCCTCCGGCGGCGACCACCGCGAACAGGCTCATCAGCCCCACCCCGACGGTCAGCGCGACGGCGGTGGTGGCGGTCCGGCGGGGGGCGCGGCAGGCGTTGGACACCGCCAGCCGCCCGGGGACCCCGGCCAGCCGGGCCGGCAGCGCCCCGGTCGCCCGGCTCAGCGGCCGCACCAGCGCGGGCATCACCGCGATCACCGCCAGGAACACCAGCGCGCCGCCCCCGGCGACCAGGAACATCGCCGTCTGCCCCTCTTCCAGGGCCAGCGCCCCCAGGCCCGCCGAGGCCAGTCCGGCCGCGCCCAGCAGCGCCGCCAGGATCCGCCGCGGCCACCCCAGGCGGAACCGGCCCGAGCCGGGCTCCCGTTCGGTGCGCAGCGCGGCGACCGGGGCCACCCGGGTCGCCGAGCGGGCCGGGGGCAGCGCCGCCGCCACCGTCACCGCCACGCCGACGCCCAGCCCGGCCGCCACGGCCGGCGGCGTCAAGGTCAGGTCCCCGCCGGGGATGCCGCCGGCGCCGTCGCCGATCAACGCCAGCAGTCCGCCGGCGAGCGCGACGCCGAGGCCCAGTCCGGCCAGCGAGGCGACCAGCCCAAGAAGCGCCGACTCCGCCAGCACCCCGAGGAAGATCTGCCGCCGGGTGGCGCCCACGCAGCGCAGCAGCGCCATCTCCCGGGTCCGCTGGGCCACCAGGATCGCGAACGTGTTGTAGATGACCAGCGCCGACACCAGCATCGCCACCAGCGCGAACAGCAGCAGCCCGGTCCGGATCATCGCGGTGTCGGCGCCCGCCCGGGCCGCCAGCCGGTCGCCCAGCGCCCGCCCGTCCAGCACCTCGTGGTCGCCGCCGAGCGCCGCGGCGACCGCCTCGCGCAGCTCCCGCGGATCGCCGCTCCCGGCGATGTCGATCTCGACCGGGTCCGGCCGGCCGGTGATGCGGACGGCCGTCTCCGGGGTGAAGCCGACCGCGCCGCGGAAGCCCACCTCGTCGTCGATGCCGAAGTCGGCCAGCCCGGTCACGGTGAACGCGTGCCGGGCGCCCTCGCCGTCCACGACGGTGACGGTGGAGCCGACCCGGTAGTCGTTCCGTTCGGCGGTCCGCTCCTCCAGCACGACCTCGTCGGGCGCGCCGGGGGCCCGGCCGGAGACGATGTCGTAGCGCTGCAGCCGGCCCTGGGCGACCGACAGGCCGACCGTGGGCAGGTCGCCGTAGACCTTGCCGTCCTTGCCGATCAGCGCCGCGTCGCCGCGGATCATCGCGTGGACCTCGGTCACCCCGGGGACGCTCCGGACCGTCTGGACCGTCGAGGCGGGCAGCCGCCGGCCCTCGCTCGGCAGCACCGCCACGTCGACCTTGCCCGCCGACCCGGCGAACTCCTCGTCGATGCCCGCCTGCATGCTGTCGGTGAGCACGAACGTGCCCGCGATGAACCCGACGCCCAGCATGATCGCCAGCCCGGTCAGCAGCATCCGGACCTTGTGGGCGCGCAGCCCCGCCAGGGAGATCTTCAGCATCGGTCAGCCCCCCAGCGCCTTGAGCCGGTCCAGCACCGTGTCGGGGGTCGGCCCGGCCAGCTCGTCGACGATCCGGCCGTCGCGCAGGAACACCACCCGGTCGGCGTAGGAGGCCGCCACCGGGTCGTGGGTGACCATCACCACCGTCTGCCCCAGCTCCCGCACCGAGGTGCGCAGGAACCCCAGCACCTCCGCCCCGGCCCGGGAGTCCAGGTTGCCGGTGGGTTCGTCGGCGAAGATCACCTCCGGCCGGGTCACCAGCGCCCGGGCGCACGCCACCCGCTGCTGCTGCCCGCCGGACAGCTCGCTCGGCCGGTGCCCGAGCCGGTCGCGCAGCCCCAGCACGTCCACCACCTGCTCGAACCAGGCGCGGTCGGGCCGGCGGCCGGCCAGCTCCAGCGGCAGCAGGATGTTCTGCTCGGCGGTCAGGGTGGGCAGCAGGTTGAACGCCTGGAAGATGAACCCGATCCGCTCCCGGCGCAGCAGGGTCAGCCGCTTGTCGCCCAACGCGGTGATCTCCACGTCGCCGAGGGTGATCCGGCCCGCGGTGACGGTGTCCAGCCCGGCCAGGCAGTGCATCAGGGTGGACTTGCCGGACCCGGACGGGCCCATGATCGCGGTGAACGCGCCCTTGGCGAACGCCACGTCGACCCCGCGCAAGGCGTGCACCGCGGCGTCGCCGGTTCCGTAGACCTTGTCGACTCCGACGGCCGTGACCGCCGGAGGGGAGACGAGCGTGCTGGTCACGTGGACTCCTCGTTCCGTTCGGCTGAACGGGATCCACGCTAGGAACGGGCGCCTTCGCTGCCATCGGCCCCGCGGCCATGATCGGGATGCGCGCCGCGGCTGATCCGCCCGCCGTCGTACGACTTCAGGCGCACTCCCGGATACGACCTACGCCTGACCCCTGCGCACCAGCCCGGTCTCGTAGGCGAACACCACCGCCTGCACCCGGTCGCGCAGCCCCAGCTTGGTGAGGATCCGGCCGACGTGGGTCTTGACCGTCGCCTCCGACACGTACAGCCGGCCGGCGATCTCGGCGTTCGACAGCCCCCGGGCGACCAGGTGCAGCACCTCGCGCTCCCGGCTCGTCAACGTCGCCAGCGCCCCCTGGGCGGCCTGCTGCTCGGTGTCCGGCAGGTGCACCGCGAACCGGTCCAGCAGCCGCCGGGTGGTGGACGGCGCGACCACCGCGTCGCCGGAGTGCACCGCCCGGATCGCCTCGATGAGCTGAGGCGGCCCGGCGTCCTTGAGCAGGAACCCGGCCGCGCCCGCCTTGATCGCCGCGAAGGCGTACTCGTCCAGGTCGAACGTGGTCAGGATGATCACCCGGGGGCGTCGTTCGGCGGGCAGCGTCCCGATCCGGCGCGTGGCCTCGATGCCGTCCACCCGGGGCATCCGCACGTCCATCAGCACCACGTCCGCGGTGACGGCGCGCAGGACGTCCATCACCTGTGCGCCGTCCCCCGCCTCGGCGACCACCTCGATGTCGGGCTGGGCGTCCAGCACCATGCGGAATCCGGCACGGACCAGCTCCTGGTCGTCGACCAGCATCACTCGGATCAAGCGCTCCTCGCCTCCTCGCGCAACGGCAATCGGGCCACCACCTCGAACCCGCCGCCCGCCCGCGGTCCCGCCCGCACGGTGCCTCCGTAGACCGCGGCGCGCTCCCGCATCCCGACCAGCCCGTGTCCCATGCCGTCGTCGGGGGCCGCCGCGCCGCGCCCGTCGTCGGTCACCGTCACCTGGATCGCCTCGTCACCGTAGTGCAGCCGCACCTGCGCCGTCGCCCGCGGACCGGCGTGCTTGACGATGTTGGTCAGCGACTCCTGGACGATGCGGAACACCGTCAGCTGCATCCCCGGCGGCAGCTCCACCGGCACCCCCTCGACCCGGAAGTCCAGCGGCAGCCCCGACTCGCGGATCTGCTCCACCAGGTCGTTCAGCTGGGCGACGCCGGGCTGGGGCCGGTAGGAGCCCGCATCGTCGCCCTCCCGCAGCACCCCCAGCAGCCGCCGCATCTCCGCCAGCGCCAGCCGCCCGGTCTGGGAGATCGTCTCCAGCGCCCGCTTGGCGCGCTCGACGTCGGTGTCGATCGCATAGGAGGCGCCGTCGGCCTGCACCACGATGACGCTGACGTTGTGCGCCACCACGTCGTGCAGCTCCCGGGCGATCCGCGCCCGCTCGGCGGCCATCGCGATCTGGATCTGGGCGTCGCGCTCGCGCTCCAGGCGCTCGGCGCGCTCCTCCAGCGAGCGGGTGTAGGCGCGCCGGGTGTTGATGTAGACGCCGAGGATCCACACCCCGGCGACCACCACGCTCAGCATGACGAGCCCGTACCGGTAGTCCGCGGGGCTCACCGTGTAGCGGACCGCCGCCAGGACCGCCCCCAGCTCGGCGACGAGCCCGGCGGCCACCGCCTCCCAGCGGGAGGTGCAGCAGGCCGCGACCGTGTACAGGGCGATCAGCACCGCCGCGTTCGCCGGGATCATGGTGAAGCCGGCGAGCCACTGCAGGAACGACACCGCGGCGATCACCGCGAAGACCTGCAGCGGCCACCGCCGCCGCACGACCAGCGGCCCCAGCAGCCCCGACACCAGGGCGAGATAGGCCCACCGGGGGATGGGCTCCCCCGGGGGCGGATACGCCGCCGGGGCGGTGTAGGCGGACGCGGTCAGCATCGACAGCAGCAGCAGCGGCGACATGAAGGCGAAGTCGACCAGCGGCTTCTTGCTCCGCCACCACGCCCACGCTCTCCCCACCATGGTCTCGAGCCTACGTTCGGCGCGGCGAGAGGCCATCCGACCTGAGTCGTACCGCCCCTGCGGCCGGCGGCGTGACGGTAGCGTTCGCTGTCGTGCACGGGTGGGTGAGGTGGCGGACGGCGATGCAGCGGGCGCTGTACGGCGAGGGCGGCTTCTACCGACGGGGCGAACGGCCCGCCGCCCACTTCCGCACCTCCGTGCACGCCTCCCCGCGCTTCGCCGAGGCGGTCGCCCGGCTGCTGGCCCAGGTGGACGCGGCCCTGGGGCACCCGCCCCGGCTCGACCTGGTGGACGTCGGCGCGGGCTGCGGCGAGCTGCTCGTCCGCGTCCTCCAGGCCGCCCGCCCCGACCTGGCCGAACGTCTCGCCCCGGTCGCCGTGGAGCTGGCGCCCCGCCCGGCGGAGCTGCCCGAGCGGATCGGCTGGCGGGCTGCGCTCCCCGACGCCGTCACCGGCCTGATCATCGCGAACGAGTGGCTCGACAACATCCCCCTGGACGTCGTCGAGCTCACCCCCGAGGGGCCCCGCCTGGTGCTGGTGGATCCGGCCACCGGCGCCGAACGGCTCGGCCCGCCCCCCGCCGAGGAGGACCTGGCCTGGCTGGAGCGCTGGTGGCCGCTGACGAATCCCGGCGACCGCGCCGAGATCGGCCGTCCCCGGTGCACCGCCTGGTCCGACGTGCTGACCCGCCTGCGCGCCGGCCTGGCGGTGGCGATCGACTACTCCCACACCCGGCGGGACCGTCCCGCCCACGGCACCCTGACCGGCTACCGCGACGGCCGCGTCGTCCCCCCGGTGCCGGACGGCTCCTGCGACATCACCGCCCATGTGGCCCTGGACGCCTGCGCCGCCGCCGGCGTCCGGGCGGGGGCCGCCGCCACCGCCCTGACCACCCAGCGCCGGGCCCTGCGCGCCCTGGGCCTGACCGGGGCCCGCCCGCCGATCCGGCTGGCCCATCAGGACCCGCGCGGCTACGTGCTGGCCCTCCGCCGCGCCGGGGAGGAGGCCGAGCTCATCGACCCGGCCGGCCTGGGCGGTTTCGGCTGGCTCGCGCAGGCCAGGCGGATCCCGCTGCCCGAGCCCCTGGCGGAGTGCGCGACGGCGTGAGGGTCAGCGGGCCCAGCGGGCGGGATCGGCCCCGGCCCGGGAACGGGCCCGGCGGGCGCGTTCGGCGACGGACTCGACGATGGCGCGGGACTCGCCCAGCTCCCGGTCGGCGGCGACCACGCGGACCGGGCCGGAGGGGGCGTCGACGTGGACGGTGCCCAACCGCAGCAGGCGCCGCAGAGGACCGGAGGTGAGGCGGACGCTCTGAGTCCGGGCGTGCGCGATGACGGTGGTGCGGCGGCACAGCAGACCGCGGCGGGCGACGAAGACGACCTCGTCGGTGCCCGCGGCGGCGAAGCGGTCCAGGGACAGGCCCCGGCCGGAGGCGGGCAGCAGCGGCACGGCGTCGACGTCGGCGCCGGGGAAGATGTGCGTCACCAGGGCGACGGCCACCTCGCGGGGGGCCACCGGCAGCAGCACCGTGGACTGGGCCTGACGCTCCCCGGCGTATCCCGCGACGGTGGCGTCCACCCGCGCCCAGCGCCGCTGCCGCCACAACAGCGGTTCGACGATCGCGACCGCCTGGACGCGGCCCGGCGGCACGGTCTGCATGCGGGTCTCCAGCAGCCCGTACCGCAGGCGCAGGCCGTCGGGCGAGATCGCCACGGTGAACCGGCCGTACACGATCGCCGGGGCGATCACCGCGCTGATCAGGCCCAGCAGCGCGGGGACGGCGCCGCCGAGCACCCCCGGCTCCAGATAGGTGAAGCCGACCATCAGCAGCAGGCCCAGCAGCAGGGCCGTGCCGATCACCGGCATCCGGCTGCTCAGCGCCGCCACCAGGACCCCCAGCGGCACCCGCCAGAACCGCTGCTCGGGGGCCTCCGGGGTGTGGCCGGGCAGTCCGGCGGCGCGGGCCAGCAGCTCGGCGCGGAGCCGCTGCGCCGAGCGGCGGCCCAGATAGCGCAGCACCACGCCGCTCTCGGCGCCGCCGGCCAGCTCCACCCGAAGCTCGGCCAGACCGGTGAGCCGGGTCATCAGCGGACGCACGATGTCGATCGCCTGGATCCGCGACAGCGGGATGAGCCGGCGCCGTTTGCGCAGCACCCCGGTCTCCACCGCCAGGTCGTCGCCGGCGATCCAGAACCGCAGCCCCAGCCAGCCCCAGACGCCCGCCGCCACGGCCGCGATCACCGCCGGGATCGACACCGCCGCGAATCGCCGCACCGCCTCCGGCTCGAAGAAGGCGTACCCGTCCTCCTTCGGCGTGACCAGCAGCGAGAACCCGATCAGCACGAAGTAGACGAGCAGGAACACGAACGCCCGCAGCAGCGCCGTCACCGGGTGCAGCCGGTGCACGCCCTCGTGGAACCGCGGCGGCTCGGGCGGCGTCGGCGCGGGCGGCGGCGGACCCGGCGGCGGCGCGGGCCCGGGCGATCCCGCAGGCGGGCCGTACGGTCCCGGCGGTGGGCCGTACGGTCCGGGCGGCGGCCCGTACGGCGCGCTCACAGCCCCATGCTCCTCGCCTCGCTCTTGTGCGCCAGGCGGTCGCGAAGCCGGGCGGCCTCGGCGGCGGGCAGCCCGGGGATGCGGGCGTCGGTGGCCGCGGCGGCGGTGTGCAGCCGCACGGTCGCGATGCCCATCCACCGCTCCAGCAGCCCCGCCGTCACGTCCACGAACTGCATCCGCCCGTACGGCACCACCACCAGCCGCCGGACGAACACCCCGCCGGTCACCATCAGGTCGTCGTCCCGCTCCAGGTACCCCGCCGAACGGTACGCCAGCTCACCGAAGCCCCAGATCAGCACGCAGCACACCAGCAGCGCCGCGCCCCACACCCCCAGGGCGACCGCCCCGCCGCCCTGGTACGCCCACCAGCCGCCCACGACGGCGATCGGGATCCCGCGCAGCACGGCCGACAGCCGCCAGTGCCAGGGCATCCGCGGCGACACCCGGTGCCACGCCAGCCCGGACGGCGGCGCGAACGCTTCCTCGTCGGCGGGCGCGGGCGCGGGAGCGGGAGCGGGAGCGGGCAAAGGCGCGGGCGGGCCGGCCGGCGGCCCGTAGGGGGGCGGCGCGGACGCCGGCGGACGGCCGGGGCCCCCGGGTGGCGGGGGGCCGGCCGGTGGCTGACCATACGGCGCGTTCATGGTGCTCCAAGTCAACCCGAACCACCCCAACTCCCGCGACTCTTCGTCGCACTCCGGTCATGGGACGATGGTCGGGTGAGCACCCACGAGACCGTACGCACCGTCGGGATCGGCGCCGGGGCCAAGGAACTGGCCACCGAGGACATGATCCTCAACATCGGCCCGCAGCACCCCTCCACGCACGGCGTGCTGCGGCTGCGGCTGACGCTGGACGGGGAGCGCATCTCCAAGGCCGAGCCGATCGTCGGCTACATGCACCGCGGCGCGGAGAAGCTGTTCGAGGTGCGCGACTACCGGCAGATCATCGTGCTGGCCAACCGGCACGACTGGCTGTCGGCGTTCGCCAACGAGCTCGGCGTGGTGCTGGCCGTGGAGCGGATGCTCGGGATGGAGGCGCCCCCGCGCGCGGTGTGGGTCCGCACCCTGCTGGCCGAGCTGAACAGGGTGCTCAACCACCTGATGTTCCTGGGGTCGTATCCGCTGGAGGTCGGGGCGCTCACCCCGATCTTCTACTCGTTCCGGGAACGCGAGCAGCTGCAGCGGGTGATGGAGGAGGTCTCCGGGGGCCGCATCCACTACATGTTCAACCGGGTCGGCGGGCTGAAGGAGGAGCTGCCGGCCGGGTGGACGGGACGGGCCCGCGCGGCCGTCGCCCAGGTCCGCGCCCGGATGAGCGAGATCGCCGACCTGATCATGGACAATGAGATCTTCCGCGCCCGCACCCGGGGCGTGGGGGTGCTGACCCGCGAGCAGATCCTCCAGTACGGGGTGTCCGGCCCGATCGCCCGCGCCTCGGGGGTGGACTTCGACCTGCGGCGGGATGAGCCGTATCTGGCCTACGGGGAGCTGGACGTCAAGGTGGTCACCCGCACCGAGGGCGACTGCCTGGCCCGGTTCGAATGCCTGCTGGACCAGGTGTACGCCTCGCTGGACCTGGCCGACGCGTGCCTGGACCGGCTGGCCGAGCTGCCGCCGGGCCCGATCAACCAGCGGCTGCCCAAGGTGCTCAAGGTCCCCGAGGGCCACACCTACGTGTGGACGGAGAACCCGCTCGGCATCAACGGCTACTACCTGGTCTCGCGCGGCGAGAAGACCCCGTGGCGGATGAAGCTGCGGTCGGCGTCGTACAACAACATCCAGGTGCTGAGCGAGATGCTGCCGGGCACCCTGGTCTCCGACATGATCGCCATCCTGGGGTCGATGTTCTTCGTGGTCGGCGACATCGACAAGTGACGGCACGGGCGGCGACGTCGGTGCATCGACCGGCCGACCGGCCCGGCGGCACGGACCCCGGCCCGGTCCGCCGGCCGGGTCAGGCCCGTGAGGCGCCCTGGTCGCGGTCCTCGTCCTCGGGCCCCTTGGGCACCCGGCAGGCGTACTCCAGCCAGATCGCGGCGCCGATCAGCAGCAGCGACGCGACGAACGTGCCCGCCCCGACGAGGAAGTCCTGCCGCGGCACCGCCTTGTCCAGTTCCGGCGCCAGATACACCAGGAACCCGGCGAAGATCCCGGCGAGCACCGCCCCGGCGATCACGCTCGCCTTGGCCAGCACCACCATCCGCGCCACCACCAGCGGCTCCACCGGCCGGGTGCCCGGCCGGCGCCGGATCCGCCGCCACAGGTTGTAGGCGGTGAACGCCTCGCCGAGCCCGAGCAGCAGCAGCGTCGGCGCCATCGTCCACGGCAGCTTGGGCAGTGCGCCGTAGGTCCCGTGCAGGAACGCCCAGGTGACCATGGCGAGCGCGACCGCCAGGGCCGTGGGCAGCGCCGGTCGGGTGGGCTTCACGCGGGCTCTTGGAGGGTCAGGTCGTCCCGGCGCCGCACCGCGTCCGGGCCGACGGCGCGCAACGCCTTCGCGGCCAGGTCGGCCACCCTGCCGTGTCCGGGCAGCAGCACGTCCGGCTCCAGATCCGCCCAGGGGACGAGCACGAACGCCCGCTCGTGGGCGCGGGGATGCGGCAGGACCAGGTCCGGCTCGTTCACGGTCACGTTGCCGAACATCACGATGTCGATGTCCAGGGTGCGCGGGCCCCAGCGGACCTCGCGGACCCGCTGCATCGAGTTCTCGATGTTCAACACCCGCTCCAGCAGCGTTCTGGGGGCCAGCCGGGTGTCGGCCACCACGATCACGTTCAGGAAGTCGTCCTGCTCGGGGATGTCGCCGTCCGGCCCGCCGTAGGGGGCGGTCTCGTACACCGGCGACAGCGCCACGAACGTCAGGCCGGGGGCGTCGAACAGGGCGTCGATCGCCTCTTGCAGGTTCTCCAGCCGATCGCCGAGGTTGCTGCCCAGCGACAGCACCACGCGCTGCTGAACGACCATGTGGCCGCCGGTCGCGGTCAGGTCCGGTCGGGTCATCGGCGACTCCTTGAGATCTTGACGGCCACGTCGGCGAACGGATGCGGCACCGGGGCAGCCGGCTTGTGCACCGTGACGTCGACCTGCCGCACGATCGGATCCTCCAGGCAGACCTGTGCCAGCCGCTCGGCCAGCGTCTCGATCAGGTCGACCGGCTCGCCCTGCACCACGGCGACCAGCCGGTCGGCCAACGCTCCATAGTCGACCGTACGCGACAGGTCGTCGGTCCGCGCGGCGGGCCGGGTGTCCAGGCCCAGCGACACGTCGACGACGAACTCCTGCCCCAGCTCCCGCTCGGCGGGCAGGACCCCGTGCCGGCCGCGCGCCCGCAGCCCGGTCAGCTCGATGCGATCCAGCTCGACGCCCTCGCTCACGCGCGCTCTCCGCTCACTCCTCGTCCCCCTCCGCCTGGTCGAGCACCGGCGAACCGTGGTGGTGCAGCAGCCGCCACCGCCCCTCCACCCGCAGGAACAGGTTGGTGGCGACGATGCTGCCGCCGGCCAGCGACGCGAACTCCCCGGCGGTGTCGTCCATCGTGATGATGTTCTCCGAGCAGGTCACCAGCGCGTGGTCGCCGAACACCTGGGTGTGCACGTCGGTCAGCACGAACTGGATGTAGGGGGTGTTGGCCATGATCAGCGCCCAGGACCGCAGCACCTCGTCCCGGCCCCTGATCAGCGGCCAGCCCGGATGCACGCAGCCCACCTTGTCGGCGTACGGGCCGCCCGCCCACACCGCCGACATCCGGTCCAGGTCCCCGGCCTCGAACGCGGCGTAGAACTCGGCGTTGACCTCCTCGACCGCGGCCAGGTCGGAACGCGTCATGTCCGTCCCTCCTGTTCCGCTCGGATCGCGGCGGCCACCCGGACCGCGTCGGCGTTGGGCCGCACCCGGTGCACCCGCACGCCCCAGGCGCCCGCCGCCGCCGCCAGCGCGCTGATCGCCACCGTGGCGTCGTCGCAGTCGACGAACGGCCGCGGATGCCCGTCCGGGCCCGCCAGCAGCCTGCCGATGAACCGCTTGCGGGACGCCCCGACCAGGATCGGCAGATCGGTCGACAGCTCGCCGAGCCGGGCCAGCAGCGTCCAGTTGTGGTGCGGGCGTTTGGCGAACCCCAGCCCCGGATCCAGCACGATCATCCGCGGGTCCACGCCCTGGGCGACCACGGCGTCCACCCGGGCGCGCAGCTCGTCGCGGACCTCCCGCACCACGTCCTGGTATTCGGCCCGGCGGTACATGTCGCTGCTGTGCCCGCGCCAGTGCATGACCACGTACGGCACGCGCGCATCCGCCACGATCCGGGCCATGTCCGGGTCGGCCAGCCCGCCGCTGACGTCGTTGATCAGCTTCGCGCCGACCTCGACGGCGGCCTCGGCGACCTCGGCGCGCATGGTGTCCACGCTCACCGGGATCCCGTCGGCGGCCAGCGCCTCGATCACCGGGATCACCCGGCGCATCTCCTCCTCCAGCGACACCCGCTGCGCGCCGGGCCGGGTCGACTCCCCGCCCACGTCGATCAGGTCGGCGCCCTCGTGCATGAGGTCGTGCGCGTGGCGGATGGCCTTGTCGGGGTCGAACCACGCCCCGCCGTCGGAGAAGGAGTCCGGGGTCACGTTCACCACGCCCATGACGAGGCAACGCCCTGGAGCGGGCAGCCCGGGAACGGCACTGGTCATGAGGTCACCCTATGTCGTGATCAGGACCCCGCGAGGCGCATCCTCGGCCAGGAGCACCCCATACCCGGCACCCCGGGCGGCACACCCCGCTCCGGACCGGTCAGGACGAACGGCCCAGGATCAAGGACATCGCCTCGGCGCGGGTCTCGGCGTGCTCTCTGAAGTCGCCGCGCACCGCCGAGGTGACGGTGCGGGCGCCGGGCTTGCGCACCCCGCGCATGGTCATGCACAGGTGCTCGGCCTCGATCACCACGATCACGCCGCGCGGCTCCAGGATCCGCATCAGCGCGTCGGCGATCTGGCTGGTCAGCCGCTCCTGCACCTGGGGGCGCCGGGCGTAGACGTCCACCAGCCGGGCCAGCTTGGACAGCCCGGTGATCTGCCCCTTCGCGTTGGGGGTGTAGCCGACGTGCGCCAGCCCGTGGAACGGGACCAGGTGGTGCTCGCAGTTGTGCGTCAGGTGCCCGCCGATCAGGAACGTGGGGTGCGGGTCGCAGGTGAAGCTGTAGACGGTGTAGGGCCTGCTCCCGGTGGCGCGGATCGGCCGCACCTCGAGCACCTTCACCCACTGCGACTCCACCAGCCGGGAGGGGCGTTCGTAGTGGGCGGGGAACCCGTGCTTGCGGAACCAGGCGTCGGCCGTCCACAGCGCCGCCCCGCCGGGGGTCGACGGGGCGAACCGCACGCCGACGAGCTGTCCCAGATCCTCCAGGAACGGAACGTTCCCATCGAGGGCGGAGCCGTGGGGGCGCGCCGACCGCCGGCCGTCCCCGTCGAGACAGCCCTCCAGGAAACCGCCGAACGTCTCCCGGTCCCGCAGCACCACCCGCGGGAAGCGCCGCCGCCCGCGGGCGGCGTCCCCGCCGACGTACTGGCGCACCAGATCCGCCAGATACGAGGAGGCCACCCGCACCCGGTACCCGGAGGCCTCCGGCTCGGCGGAGCCCTCGGGCACGGCCTCGATCGAGGCCTCCAGCCCCATCGACCGCCGGGCCGCCTCGGCGAACTTCTTGGCGTACTCCCGCTCGGTGACGATCAGGCGGACCTCGCCGTCGTCGACGGTGCCGTCCGCGCAGATCGCCCCGATCAGGTACCCGAAGTCGTGGCCGTAGACGATCGTCGGCCGCCGGCGGGCGAGCCTGCGCACGGGCGTCCACTCGATGAACAGGCCGGCGACGTCCCCGGCCTCCCGCCAGCCCTCGGGGGTGGCCACCGGATGGTCGGGCGTGACCGTGAACGATCCCTTCTCGGTGACGACCTCCACCAGCTCCCGCGTCCTGCGGGCGGAGATCTGCGTGACGGTCGTGGTGCGCACCTCGCCCTCGACCAGGGTGTACAGCTCGTCGCCGACGCGCACGTCGGCGGCGCGCCTGCGGCCGCCCACGGCGTTGACGGTCTGCCGGCTCGGCACGCAGGTGGAGTACACCTCGATGTCCTTGACCAGGACCATCTCGTCGTGGTCGGCCTCGAACACCTTGTTCAGGACGTCCTCGGGCCGCTGGCGCAGGCCGGCGAACTGCTCGGCGAAGGCGCGCGCGACCCGGGCGGGGGTCTCCCGCAGGCCGTCGCGGTCGGGATCCTCCCCGATCCCGATCAGGATCTCGCGGACCGCCCGCTCGATGCGCTCGTGGTCGAACCGGGGGAGCCTGCGATCGAGCGATGCGTCCTCGTCGTACGGAAGGGTCAAGATCAGCTCTCGGAGGGTTCGGCGGACTGGTGGTCGGCGCCGCCCTGGCCGTTGCCCTGGGCCAGGTCGGACCCGCCCGGCAGGTCCTGAACGTCCTTGGGACCCATCAGGGCCAGCTCCTTGGGCGTCAGCACCGGGGGACGCTCGGACGGCAGGCGCTTGCCGTAGCCGGTGTAGGAGTTGCGCTTGGGCCGCTTGCGGACCGGCGCGAAGATCTCCAGCACCTGCTCCTTGGAGAGGGTCTCCTTCTCCATCAGCTGGAGCACCAGCTCGTCCAGAACGTCACGGTACTCGACCAGGATCTCCCAGGCCACGTCGTGGGCCGCCTCGATGAGCCGACGGACCTCGTCGTCGATGGCCGAGGCGATCTCCTCGGAGTAGTCGCGCTCGTGGCCGACGTCCCGCCCCAGGAACACCTCGCCCTGGCCGGAGCCGAACTTGCGGGCGCCCAGCCGCTCGCTCATGCCGTACTCGGTGACCATGTTGCGGGCGAGGGTGGTGGCCTTCTCGATGTCGTTGGCCGCGCCGGTGGTCGGCTCGTGGAAGACCAGCTCCTCGGCCGTCCGGCCGCCCAGCAGCATCGCCAGCTGGTCGAGCATCTCCGAACGGGTGGTGAGGAACTTGTCCTCCATCGGCAGCGTCATGGTGTAGCCCAGCGCCCGGCCGCGCGGCAGGATCGTCACCTTGTGCACGGGGTCGGCGTTCGGCAGCGCGTGCGCCACCAGCGCGTGACCGCCCTCGTGATAGGCGATGATCTTCTTCTCCGTCTCCGACATCACCCGGGTCTTGCGCTCCGGACCGGCCATCACCCGGTCGATGGCCTCCTCGAGCGTGTCCATGTCGATGAGCTTGCGGTCGGCCCGGGCGGTCAGCAGCGCCGCCTCGTTGATCACGTTGGCCAGGTCGGCGCCGGTGAAGCCGGGGGTGCGCCGCGCGATCACGTCCAGGTCGACGTCGGGGGCGAACGGCTTGCCGCGGGCGTGCACCTTGAGGATGCCCTTGCGGCCCTCCAGGTCGGGGCGGTCCACCGTGATCTGCCGGTCGAACCGGCCGGGACGCAGCAGCGCCGGGTCCAGGATGTCGGGCCGGTTGGTGGCGGCGATCAGGATCACGCCGCCCTTGACGTCGAACCCGTCCATCTCGACCAGCAGCTGGTTGAGGGTCTGCTCGCGCTCGTCGTGACCGCCGCCCAGGCCCGCGCCGCGGTGCCGGCCGACCGCGTCGATCTCGTCGATGAAGATGATCGACGGGGCGTTGGCCTTGGCCTGCTCGAACAGGTCGCGCACCCGGGAGGCGCCGACGCCGACGAACATCTCCACGAAGTCCGAGCCGGAGATCGAGTAGAACGGCACCCCGGCCTCGCCGGCCACCGCGCGGGCCAGCAGGGTCTTGCCGGTGCCGGGCGGGCCGTACAGCAGCACGCCCTTGGGGATCTTGGCGCCGATGGCCTGGAACTTGGCCGGGTTCTGCAGGAAGTCCTTGATCTCCTCGAGCTCTTCCAGCGCCTCATCGGCGCCGGCCACGTCGGCGAACGTGGTCTTGGGGGTGTCCTTGGTGATCAGCTTGGCCCTGGACTTGCCGAAGTTCATCACCCGGGAGCCGCCGCCCTGCATCTGGTTCATGATGAACAGGAAGATCAGCACCACGATGATGATCGGCAGCAGGCTGAACAGCAGGTTCAGGAAGACGCTCTGCTGAGGGACGTCGACGTTGTACCCGCCGGGGAGCTGTCCCTGGTCGGCCTTCTGCTGGAGCAGCTTCTGCAGCTCCAGACCCTGCCCGCTGACCCAGGAGGCCTTCTTCTTCTCGGCCTGGCGGCCCTTGAGGGTGACCTCGATCCGCTGGTCCTTGTCGATGATCTTCGCGGACTGGACCCGGTTGTCACGGATGTCTGAGATGATCTCCGAGGTGTCGGCATCCCTGTAGCCGTTGCCCGAGCCGGCCCCCCACACCACCAGGGTGACCAGGAGCCCGAGCAGCAGGACCCACAGCAGCGGCCCGCGGAAATAGCGCTTCACGTCCATTTATCCGGCAACCCCTTCGCGAGGTCCCGTCCCTCCTGACCAGCGTCTGCAAGCAACCACCGGACCGGCGGCCCGGCGGAGCGGTCCCTGTGTGTGCGACACCCCGGGCAATGCCCGGAGACATCGACGGTACACCGGCGTGATGCCGCCTGCAGCATGCGCGCTCGGGCGCCCCGTCCGGTTCCGACGACCGTCCAGACATGGAACGTACCGGCGGCCTGCTATGTTCCCTTGTGCTTTGTCCGGCGGCGCCGGATCAGTTCCCGCCGCCATAGACATGCGGCGCCAAAGTGCCGACGAACGGCAGGTTGCGGTACTTCTCGGCGTAGTCCAGGCCATAGCCCACGACGAACTCGTTGGGGATGTCGAAGCCCACGTAGCGCACATCGATCTCGGTCTTGACGGCCTCCGGCTTGCGCAGCAGCGCACAGATCTCCAATGACGCGGGATTGCGCGAGGCCAGATTGCTGACCAGCCAGGACAGGGTCAGGCCCGAGTCGATGATGTCCTCGACGATCAGCACGTGCCGGCCGGTGATGTCGGCGTCCAGGTCCTTGAGGATCCGCACCACGCCCGAGGACTTGGTGCCCGAGCCGTAGGAGGACACCGCCATCCAGTCCATGGAGACCGGCAGGTGCAGCGCCCTGGCCAGGTCCGCCATCACCATGACCGCGCCCTTGAGCACCCCCACCAGCAGCAGGTCGCGCCCCGCGTAGTCGGCGTCGATCTGGGCCGCCAGCTGACGGATCTTGTCCTGCAGCCGGTCCTCGGGGATCAGCACCTTCGCCAGGTCCGCGCCCAGGTCCTTCTCGTCCACTACCCCACCGCACTTCGCATGTTCGGTCACCATTCACGCCGTTCGAACCGCAGCCGGCCCCGCGTGCGGAACGCGCGCACCCCGCCGGGCAGATCGACGTGACGTTGTCCGCGCCATCTGGTGATCAGCCGATCCAGTTCGTCGACGTGTACGGCCGCGAGGGTACCTGCTGGGCTGCCCGCCGAGACCGCCGCCCTCCGCAGGACCCGGGTGCGCACCGCCCTCGGCAGCCCCTCCAGGGCCGCGACCTGCAGCTCTCCGTCGCGGGCCGCCTCGGCGTGGGCGCGCTCGGCCAGCGCGTCCAGCGCCTCGGCGTCGTCCCGCAGCAGCCTCGCGGTGCGGGCGAGGGCCTGGGGGACCCCGGGTCCCAGGGCCTCCTCGAGCGCGGGGAGGACCCGGTGCCTGACCCGGACCCGGGTGTAGGCGGGGTCCCGGTTGTGGGGGTCCTCCCACGGCTGCAGGCCCAAGGCCGTGCACGCCTTGCGGGTGGTCGTGCGGTCCAGGTCGAGCAGCGGCCGGATGTAACGGACATCACCCCGCCGGAAGACGGGCGGCATCCCGGCAAGGGAGCGGGCGCCCGACCCCCGCGCCAGCCCCAGCAGCACGGTCTCGGCCTGGTCGTCGAGGGTGTGGCCCAGCAGCACCGCCGCCCCCAGCCGCCGGGCCGCCCCGTCGAGGGCGGCGTACCGGGCCCGGCGGGCGGCGTTCTCGGGGCCGCCGTCGCCGTCCACGGTGACCGCCACCGACTCCGCCGGGTCCAGGCCGAGCTCGCGCATGGTCCGCACGACGCGCTCGGCCACCCGGGCGGAGCCCTCCTGCAGGCCGTGGTCGACGGTCACCCCGCCCGCGGCCCGGCCCGCGCGCGGCGCCTCGAACGCCGTCGCCGCGGCCAGCGCCAGCGAGTCGGCCCCGCCGCTGCACGCCACCAGCAGCGGCGTCCCCTCGGGCAGGTCGGCGATCGCCCGCCGCACCGCGCGCCGCACCGCGGCCACCGCCGGATCAGGCCCCATGCGCCCACCTCACGGGCGCCAGGGTACGGCGGTTCAGCCCTGTCCGGCCTCCGGGGCGGGACCGGCCTCCCCCGCCTCCAGGGAACGGGCGCCGAGCACCCGGGCGATCCACGCGGAGGGGTCCTTGATCTCCGCGTGGGTCGGGAGGGTCTCCGGGGACGTCCACACCTTGTTGAAGCCCTCCATGCCGACCTCGGCGACGGTGCGCCGCACGAACCGGGAGCCCTCGGCGTACTGCCGCATCTTCAGGTCGATGCCGAGCAGCCGGCGGATGGCCTTCTCCAGCCGGGAGCCGCCCTCCCGGCGGCTCTGGAAGCGCGCCCGGATCTCCTTGACCGAGGGGACCACCTCCGGGCCGACCGCGTCCATCACATAGTCGCCGTGCCCCTCCACCAGGGTCATCACGGCGGTGAGGCGGTCGAGGACGGCGCGCTGCCGGGGGGACTGGATCGCGTCGATCAGCCCGCCGCGGGGGTTGTCGGGATCCTCGTCGCCGCGGATGGCGTCGATGACGGCCTCCGCGGTCTGCCGCAGCCTCTCCAGCACCGCCACCGGGTCCACGTCGGACGCCAGCAGGAACTCGGTCATCTGCTCCTGCACGTACGACCGCAGCCACGGCACCCCGGTGAACTGGGCGCGGTGGGTCTCCTCGTGCAGGCACACCCACAGCCGGAAGTCGCGGGTGTCGACCCCCAGCTCCTGCTCCACGTGCACGATGTTGGGGGCGACCAGGGTCAGCCGTCCGGTGGGGGCCTCCCCGGACGGATCCGGGGGCAGGAACAGCTCGTACTGGCCGAGCACCCGGCTGGCCATGTACGCCAGGATCGCCCCGACCTGCATGCCGGTGACCCGGGACCCGACCGCGGCGATGAACGAGCCGCCCGGGCCGCCGAATCCGCCCTGCCGTTCGGCCAGCCGTTCCATGAGCGGCTCCAGGACGACCCGGAAGCCGTCGACGTTGGCCCGGATCCAGCCGGGCCGGTCCACGACCGTCGCCTGGGTCGCCTCAGAGCCCACCGCCTCGATGCCGGTGAAGTCCCGGACGTGGCCCTCGGCGACCTTGGCCAGCCGGCGCAGCTCGTCCACGACTTCGAAGGCCTCCTCGGGGGTGACCTGTGGACCCGGGCGCACCAGCCTGGTTCCGGTCTGGACGGCGACGTTCCAGTCGATCATCTGGGCGCTCATATACCCCACCGTAGTTTCCGACCCGACGCTGCAGCGCCCTTGCGCACAGTCCAACGAACGGACGTTCCAGTTATCTCCCGTACGCCCGGATCCACACCAGACGCGGGGATGCGCCGGGCCGGAGGCGGCCCCCGCAGCGGCCCGGCGGGGCCGGCGGGTCAGCAGCACTCGGCGACGGCGGCGGCCAGCCGGTCCAGCCGGCGCGACTGCACCGACCTCTTGCCGTCGCCGAGCATGAACGCGAACGCCAGCAGCCGCCCGCGCGCGTCCTGGACGACGCCGGCCAGGGTGCTGACGCCCGACAGCGTGCCGGTCTTGGCCCGCACGTTCCCGGCCCCCGCCGCGGTCTCGCCGGTGTAGCGGGAGGCCAGGGTGCCGGTGAACCCGGCCACGGGCATGCCGGTGAGGGCGGGGCGCAGCTCGGGGTGGGCGTCGGAGGCGGCGAGGGACACCAGGCGGGCGAGCGCCAGCGGGGTGATGCGGTTGCGGGTGGACAGGCCGCTGCCGTCGTAGACCTCCACGCCCTGGGCGGCGCCGAGCCTGCCCAGCTCGTCCATGACGGCCCGGGCGCCGCCGTCGAACGAGGCGGGCCGTCTCCCGGCCAGGGCGACCTGGCGGAACAGCGCCTCGGCCACGTCGTTGTCGGAGACCGTCATCAGGTGCTCCACCAGGGCCGAGACCGGCGGGGAGTGCACCGCGCCCAGCGCGGGGGCGCCGCGGGGGGCGACGGTGCGGCGTCCCTCCTCGGCGTCGATCCCGGCCTTCTCCAGCAGGCGCGCGAACTTCTCGGCCGCGTCCGCGGCCGGATCCTCCACCCGGCCCCCGTCCTCGGTGCGGCCGGAGTCCACGGTCAGCGCGCTCAGCGGGGCCACCTCCCCGTCGGGCAGATAGTTGCGCTTCCATCCGGGGGCGGTGCCGGGACCGGTGTAGAGAGAGGCGTCGTAGTCCACGCGCACCCGCCGCACGCCGGCCTTCGTCAGGGCGGCGGCGGTCTGGCGGGCCAGATCCTCCAGCGAGGCGTAGCGGGGATAGGCCCCGTCGGCGGGCGGGCGCGCGGTCACCGTGGGGTCGCCGCCGCCCACCAGGACGACGGAGTCGTCGCCGCCCCGCACGACCGTGGTGGCGATCCGGTGATCGGGGCCCAGCGCCGACAGGGCCGCGATCGAGGTGACGAGCTTGGTGGTGGAGGCGGGGATGGCGGTGCGCTGCGCGTCCCGGTCGAACAGCACCCGGCCGGTGTCGACGTCCACCACCGCCGCGCCGATCCCCGGCTCGTCGTCCTCCTCGACCAGGTCCTCGAGCTCGGCGGCGAGGGCGCTCGCGCTGGGCGGGCGGGTCAGATCGCCCAGCGGGGGCGGCGGTGGGGCGGCAGGCAGCAGCGGACGCCGGGCCACCGACGGGGGCTGGGGGGCGTCCTGCCGCGACGGTGTGAGGTTCGCCACTGCGCTCGCCGCCGTGATCGCGAAGGCCTGAAGCAGGGAAAGGGTGATGAGCGCCGCGGCCCGATCACGCCTGGACACCCTGGCCACCCCCCGTCTCGCCACCCCGGTACACGAGGACGTGCGACATCCTTGTATAAGGGAACACCTATGAGCGGAGGCACGGCGGCCCCCGCTCACCCCCTGACACTAATCACTGCGACCGCGCGGGGAGCGGAGGAGACCTTGGATTTCGACGTCACCATTGAGATTCCGAAGGGCCAGCGGAACAAGTACGAGATGGACCACGAGACCGGTCGGATCCGCCTGGACCGGATGCTGTTCACCTCGACGCAGTATCCCGCCGACTATGGGTTCATCGAGGACACTCTCGGCGAGGACGGCGACCCGCTGGACGCGCTGGTCCTGCTGCAGGAGCCCACGTTCCCCGGTTGTTTGATCCGCTGCCGCGCGGTCGGCATGTTCCGCATGACCGATGAGGCGGGCGGCGACGACAAGGTGTTGTGCGTGCCGCTGACCGATCCCCGGCTGGAGCACATCCGCGACATCCACCACGTGCCGGAGTTCGAGCGGCTGGAGATCCAGCACTTCTTCGAGGTTTACAAGGATCTGGAGCCCGGCAAGTCCGTCGAGGGCGCCAGCTGGGTGGGGCGCGTGGAGGCCGAGGCCGAGATCGAACGGTCCCGCAAGCGCTTCATCGAGGCCCACGCGTCCGCCGATTCGGCCGAATCCGCCGAGTGAGCAGACCCGGCCCGGCCAGGCCGGGGCGTTGGTCTCCCCCGTCCGTCCCCGTCCGTCCCGCCGGTCAGCCGGCGGGACGGGTGGCGCCGATCAGCCCGCGCCGCCATATCGAGGAGATGCGCACCCGGGCGCCCGTGTAGGGGGCCTCCACCATCTGCCCCCGGGCGAGGTAGATGCCGACGTGGTGAATGGTGTCGGGGTCGGCGGTGTCGCGTGCGAAGAACACCAGGTCCCCGGGGCGGAGCTGATCGAGGGGGATGTGCGGCCCGGAGGTCCATTGCGTGCCCGTCCAGTGGTCCAGCCGCACCCCGACCTTGGCCCAGGCGTACAACGCCAGCCCTGAGCAGTCGAACCCCTTGATGTGCGCCCCGTGCGCGATGCCGTAGCTGGGGCCCTTCGCGTTCCCCCCGCCCCACGAGTAGGGGGTGCCGAGCCAGCGCAGGGCGGCCCTCGCCACCGTGATCCCCCGGTGGGAGCCCCGGACGTACCCCGGCAGGCCCCGGCCGGTCCCCTGGGATGAGGGGGCCGCCCTGCGGTGCGGCGCGGACCCCTGCGCCGGGGCGGACTCGCGCGCCCGGGCGGCCTCCTCCGCACGGGCGGCGGCGAGCAGCCGTTCGGCGCGCTCCCTGCGGGCCCGCAGCTCGGCGACGACCGCCCGCTGGCGGGCGACGGCCTGTTCGGCGGCCCGCTTGGCCTCCCGGGCGCGGCGGGTGGCCTCCTGCTGGGCGCGCAGGGCGGCGGTGGCCCTGGCCTGGAAGATCTGGGCGACGTTGCGCGCGGCCTCGACCTTCTGCACGGCCCCCGCACGGTGCCGGTTCATCATCTCCAGAAATGCCGCGCGCTCCATCGCCTGCTGGGGGCCGCCCCGGCCGGCGACCACGGCCGTCCACGGCGTCCCCCCGGTCCGCGCCCGGTAGGCGGAGGCCGCGTACGCGGCGAGCTCGGCCTGAGCCTCCCGGTAGCGGCGCTGCGCGTCGGCGAGCCGCTGCCGGGCGAGGCGGTGCTCCTCCCTCGCCCGGTGCAGCTTCACCACCTCGCCGTGGTACCGCTCCACGGCCGTCTCGGCCCGGACGGAGAGCTCCTCCAGCCTCCCGTCGGCGATGGCCAGCCGCGCCTTGGCCCGTCCCAGCCGCTCGGCCGCGTCCCGTTCCGGCACCGGCTCTGCGAGGGCGGCGCTCGAGACGGTCACGGCCGTGCACACCAGCACCGCGGTCCCGGCCAGCAGCCCGGCTCCTTTGGAATGCCCCACTGCCCCCACTCCTCGGCCTCTGCCGTCGCATGAGCCTCAGTGACCTCACCGGTCTCAGCGGGTTCGTACCCGGGCCTGCTCCACGGCCGTCCAAGCAAGGGTCTAGACACACTCACCCGGGCGTACATATCTGCACCGGCTCATCTAGGAAACGGTCGAGTCCCCGGGCGGCGACCGGGCCTCCGGCGCCCGCGTCAGGAGGGCGATCGCCTCGGGACGGGGCCGGAGGCCGGCGGCGGGCTCGGCTGCCGGGGCCCGGGCTCGGGCGCGGTCGAGGACGGCGGCGGGGACGGCGGCGAGGAGGCGGGCGGGGCGGTGGGCCGCCCCTGGCCGGGGCGGTCCGGCGAGGCGGTGGGCGCGGTGCCGGTCGGCCGATGCGGCGCGGGCCGTGTCGGAGGGTCCGGGCGGGTGGGCCGCGGGGTGGGGCGGGGCGCAGGCGCCGGGTGGGCTGGGATCGTGCGCCAGGTGACGACGACCTGGACGCCGCCGGGGTGGAAGGTGACGGTCTGCTGGCCGTGGTCGCCCGGGCGGCGGTCCACCCGCAGCCGCAGCACGATGCGCTGCCCGGCGGCCAGCGCGCCCGAGGTGCGGCTGAGCCGTATCCGGGAGGGGGTGCGGGCCCGCCAGCGGACCGGCCCTTCGTGTGCGAGCAGCTCGATGGTCCCCTCGCACCCCCCGCCCAGGTCGAGGTGGCGCGGAGCCACCGTGAGCGCTCCGCGGGCGGGGCGGCCGGGGAGGTTCGACGCGCCGGCGTGCCACGTCCCGGGCCGGGAGGGCGTGCGCGGCGGGACGGGGTGCGCGGTGGGCGGAGCGGAGGAGCCCACCGCCCCGAGGGGCCAGGTGGGCGAGGAGGCCGTGCCGTCATCGGCCGGGGGGCGTTCCGGGGCGCCCGCGGCGGGGGGCGCGTCCGCAGGGGCGGCGCCCGTCGCGCCGCTCCCCCCGCCCCGTCCCAGCCAGACCACGGCGGTCGTCGCGAGCACGAGGGCGGCCGTTCCCGCGGTCACCGCGACGATGCCCCATCCGGAGCCCTCGCGTGCGGCGTGGGGGAGGTCCGGGCGGGCCGGGCCCGGGGACGGGTGCGGCTGCCGGGGGAACCCGTCGGGGCGGAAGGCGATGTCGGTGCGGGGCCGGTCGGCGGGGTCGCGCAGGCGGCTCAGCACGCGTTCCCGCAGGGAGGGCGGCAGCAGGGGGTCGGGCAGCAGCGCGTACACCTTGCCGGGGGCCACGCTGTGCGGGATGCGGGCGCCGCAGGCGGCGCAGCCGCGGGCGTGCTCCAGCAGCCGCCGCCGCAGTGCGGCCGGCAGCACCCGCCCCTCTCGCCCGCGCAGCAGGGCGGCGAGCCGGGCGCAGCCGCGGCCCTCCTGCAGGGCCAACAGTTCGGCGCTCAGGGCCTCCGTCAGATCGGTGTGCGCCCGGGTGAGGGCGAGCCTGATCTGGTGGTGCGGAAGGTCCACGACCGCGGCCAGCTCCGGAATGTCGAGCCGGTGCCTGATCTTCAGCTCGAGGACGTCCCGGCTCATCGGGGGCATTCCCCGGATCGCCCGCCATGCCGCCAGGCGCTGCGCCGACTCCTCTGGCTGCGGAAGATCCTGCGTTTCGCGCCGAAGGCATTCCAGCCGGGTCAGCGCATAAAGCCAGGGACCGAGTCTGCCCGGATCGGCCAGCTCGTGGATGTGCGCCCCGGCCGCGGCGAACGCGTCGATCAGCGCGGCCCGGGCCGCCTCGTCGGGCAGCCGGAACCGGCAGTAGCGGTACAGCCGTTCGGCATAGGCGTCGTACAGCGCGGCCGGGCCCACGGGGTCCCCCGACCGCAGGGCGCCGACCAGGGCATGGTCGTTCATGCCCCCGAAGGTAAGGGCTGCAATCGCCTTTCACACGGAAATCGAACGAATCGCAATGGGCGTTTCCCGACGATCATCCAAAGGGCGGCGCATGCGATCTTCCACCGATCCGGCCGACCGGAACACATGACCGAATCCCCGTCGAGCGGATCCGCCGGGTCCGCCATGGAGGACATGCCGACAATTCATTCCAGAATGATTATCTGCGCGCCCTGACGCGCCTTTTCACAAGGATGTCCGCCATGGGAGGGAGAATCCGTTCTGCGGCCAGTGCGATGGCCGCCACCTCGGCGCCGGTGAACACCTCGGGGCGTTCGGCGATGAAATACGGCAGCCGGGCGGCCCGCTGGAAGTCCACCCCGCGATGCCGCAGCCCGTCCCGGCGCATCCGCACCCCGTGCACGGCCACCACGGGCCGCACCGGGACCGTGTAACGCATCTCGTCGCTCAGCAGCTCGCCCACGATGCGGGCGATCCGCCGAGCCGTCGCCGGCAGCGCGGCCACCGGTTCGGCCCCGGCCCACAGCCGGCGCTCGTCCGACCACAGCCGGGTGCCGAGCCGCCATCGCCGGTTGATGACGGCGTACACCCCGGTCCGCCCGATGACCAGGTGATCCACGTTGGTGGTGGCGCCGCCGGGCAGCGCCAGGTCGTGCAGCACCCGGTAGCCCCTGCCCAGCCGCGCCAGCTTCCGCCCGGTGCGCCGTTCGGCCAGCGCCCCGCGCCGCCAGCTGGAGGCGGGGCCGGGCCGATGCCGGTCATAGAGCAGGTGCGCGACGAACACCGTCCCGCCCGCCGCCAGGCCGGCCCGCCATTCGGCGACCCCCAGCCCGATCACGGCGACGGCTCCGGCCAGCGCCAACCGGACCATGATCCGCTCCCGCCGGTACTCCGCGGCGATCGCCTGGTAACGCGCCCAGGCGGAGGCCCCGGCGCGCGAGGCTTCGCCGCCTCCTGCCCTGCCTCCCGGCACCCTTCAGCCTCCTCCGTTGCTACCGGTCAGCGTGGTGTCCCCGGCGGTGGTCCGGCAAGGATCCCGCCGGACGGCCGCACCATAAGTTGACACTGTCATCATGACAGTGTCACTATCGATGGCATGGAGCCCACCTGGACGATCTCCGAGCTGGCCGCGGCGGCCGCCGCGGTGCTCGACGACGCCCCGGTCCAGGTCAACGGCCGCGTCCGCGACCTGCCCAACGAACGTCTCATCCGCTGGTACACCACCATCGGCTTGCTCGATCCCCCCTCCGGCCGCCGCGGCCGCACCGCCCTCTACGGCGAACGTCACCTGCTGCAACTGGTCGCCATCAAGCGGCGTCAGGCCGCCGGCCGCACCATCGCCCAAATCCAAGCCGAACTCCTGGGCGCCACCAACACCACTCTCCGCGCCATCGCCGGGATCCCCGACGTCTCCGCCCTCACCACGGCGGGGCGGAACGGCGCGCCGTCGGCTCCCGACGCCGCGCCGACCGGACCGGCGGGCGAACCGACGACCGGACCGGCGGCCGGATCGCGCCGCCGACGCGCCGCCGGCGGTCCCGGCGCCGCGGACGCCGCCCCGACGGAGCGGCGGGCGGCGCGCACCGGGCGCCGGCAGACGTCGCCCCCGCCCTCATCCGCCCCCGACGCCGGTCGCGCCCCCGGCGCGCCGACGGAACACGACGACGCGCCCGTCACGGACACGGCACCCGGCCGCCCCGCCGCGGACGACACGGCGGAGGACCCCCGGCGGCCGGAACCGACACGGCGACGGTTCTGGGCCCGCGGCGTCCCCGCTGAGGATCCTCCCGCACACCCGCCGTCGTCCGCGACGGACTTGGCGCCGATCCACGGAGTCCGGCTCGCCCCCGGCGTCCGCCTGATCCTCGACGCCGCCGCTCTCACCCTCGAGGACGTGCAGGCCATCGGGGAGGCCGCCGAGCCGCTGCTGGCCGAGCTGCGCCGCCGCGGGCTCACCCACGACAGCCCATCGCCCGACGCCCCCGCTCCCCCCAGCGACCTCACCGGGAGGCATCCATGAGCACGCCCATCCTGCCGCTGCCCGACGCGACGCCCTCGGTGCCCGACGCCGGTCTGGGCGCCCTCTCCACCGAGCGGGGGAACCTCCCGCTGGACAGCGTGGACGTCCGCGCCGACATCAACGGCCTGGTCGCCGGCGTCGAGATCACCCAGGGTTTCCGCAACCCCTTCGACGTGCCGGTGGAGGCCGTCTACGTCTTCCCGCTGCCCGACCGCGCCGCCGTCACCCGCATGCGGATGGAGGCCGCCGACCGGGTGGTGGAGGGAACGCTCAAAGAGCGCGAAGAGGCCCGGGCCGACTACGACGCGGCCCTGGCCGCCGGGCGGCGCGCCGCGATCGCCGAAGAGGACCGGCCCGACGTCTTCACCATGCGGGTCGGCAACATCCTGCCCGGCGAGCGGGTGACCGTGCGGCTCACCCTGCACCAGCCGCTGCCGTACGAGGACGACGCCGCCACCTTCCGGTTCCCCCTGGTGACGGCCCCCCGCTACATCCCCGGCGCCCCCCTGCCCGTCGAGCAGGCCGGCGACGGCGTCGCCCCCGACACCGACCTGGTGCCCGACGCCTCCCGCATCAGCCCGCCCGTCCTGCTGCCCGGGTTCCCCAGCCCAGTACGGCTGTCGCTGTCGGTCGGCATCGACCCGGGGGGCCTGTCGCTGGAGGAGATCCGCTCCAGCCTCCACGCGGTCGCCCAGGAGAGCGACGACGACGGCCGCACCACCGTGCGGCTGCACCCCGGCGAGCGGCTCGACCGCGACTTCATCCTGCGGCTGAGGTACGCGCACGCCGACGACACGGCCGCGGCGCTGACACTGTCGCCCGACGACCCCGACGACCCCGAAGGGCCCGGCACGTTCACGCTCACCGTGCTCCCTCCGGCCGGGCAGGCGCCGCCCCGCCCGCGCGACGTGGTGCTCGTGCTGGACCACTCCGGCAGCATGGCCGGCTGGAGCATGGTGGCGGCCCGCCGGGCGGCCGCCCGCATTGTGGACACCCTCACCGACCGGGACCGGTTCGCGGTCATCGCCTTCGATCACACCATGGCCGCCCCGCCCGAGCTGGGGACCGAGCTGGCGCAGGCCACCGACCGCAACAGGTTCCGCGCCGTGGAGTTCCTGGCCGGCCTCGAGGCCGAGGGGGGCACCGAGATGCTGCCCCCGCTCCAGAAGGCCACCGCCCTGCTCGGCGGCGGCGAGGACTCCGACCGCGACCGGGTCCTGGTGCTCATCACCGACGGCCAGGTCGGCAACGAGGACCACATCCTCGCCCGGATCGACGCCTCCCTGGCCGGCCTGCGCGTCCACGCGGTGGGCATCGACCAGGCCGTCAACGCCGGCTTCCTGGGGCGGCTCGCCCTGGCCGGTCGCGGCCGGCTGGAGCTGGTGGAGTCCGAGGACCGCCTGGACGAGGCGATGGAGCACATCCACCACCGCATCGGCGCCCCGCTGCTCACCGGCGTCTCCCTGGAGTGGGCCGGCGTGGACGTCGACCCGGACTCGATCACCCCCCGCCGGCTGGGCGCGCTGTTCCCCGGCGTCCCCCTCACCGTCTCGGGCCGCTACCGCGGCGCGCCCGCCGACGCCCGCGTCACCGTCCGCGCCGTCACGGCCGACGGCACCGCCTGGCGGCGGGACGCCGCCGCCACCGTCGCCCGCTCCGCCGTCCTCGCCCCGATCTGGGCCCGAGCCCATCTGCGCGACCTGGAGGACCGCTACGCCGTCGCCGGCCTGCCCGACCTGGAGCGCCGCATCGTCGAGACCTCGTTGCGCTTCAACGTCCTGTGCCGCTTCACCGCCTTCGTGGCCGTCGACAGCCGCCAGGTCGCCGAGGGCGGGCCAACCCACCGCGTCATCCAGCCGGTGGAGCGGCCCGCGGGCTGGGAGCAGACCGCGACCTGGGACCTGCCTCCCATGGAGAAGCCCCGGGCGCGCCGGCGGGCGGCCCGGCCTCGGACGGCCCCCGCCGCCCCGCCGCCTCCGCAGAGCGCGCCTCCGCCTCCTTACAGCCCGCAGAGCGCGCCTCCTCCGCCCCCGCCGGGCGGCGCGCCCACTCCGCCCCCGCCGGGAAGCACGTCCGCTCCGCCGCCCGTTCCTCCCGTCCACGGCGGTCAGCAGCCGTTCTTCCGCCGCATCGGAGGTTTCGCGGGAGGCCCCGCCGCACCCGGCGGAGGCGCGATCCCCGACCGGGACGAAGTGCGTCGGCTGATCGGCCGGGAGCTCGAGCACCTGACCGCCGCCGCCGACGCTTCCGCCCCGGAACGCTGGCGGCACCTGTCCGACCTGCGCACCCGCCTGCGCGGCCTGGTCGACACGGCCCGCCTCGCCGGCCTCCCCGCCGAGCCCCTCCTCACCCTGGTGCAGGCCCTGGAGGTCACCGACGACCCCGCCCAGCAGTCCCGCCTGGAGGAGCTGTGGGCGCTGACCGTCCAGACCCTCACCTCGTACCTGGAGGACGCGCCCGCACAGCCCGCCAAGCGCCGTCCGTTCTGGAAGCGGCCCTCCTGAGCCGTTCGGGCCGGCACCGGGCCGAACGCGAAGCCGGCATGGGCGTCCGCGGCCCGCACGCGCGTGCGGGCCGCGGACGCCCGGGGGTCCTCCCGCCGCCTAGTCCTGGGAGTCCACGGCCGCCGGAGAGGGCGCCTCCCCGGCGGCGGGCGTTCCCGCCATGTGCAGCGCTCCGCCGCCGACGACCCGGAACCCCTGCAGCCCGTTCGGGCGCCACAGTTCGACGACGGCGCCGTTGGGGATGACGCACGCGCCGTGGAAGCGGCGGAAGGCGCGCATCGCCGCGGCGTCGGGATCGACGACCCCGGTGAGCACCGACCAGATCACGGCCTTCATGAAGATGCCGTGCGTGAACACCGCGATCAGGCCCTCTTCGGGGCGTTCGGCGAGCCGATCCAGGAAGGCGCGGACGCGCGCGATGAGCGCTGTGAAGGACTCGCCGTTCCCGCCGTTGACATAGGCGGGGTCGGAACGTTCCCAGTAGGCCTCGACATGGGGCAGCCGCTGCGCCGCCGTGGTCCGCCTCCCGTGCAGCATGCCCAGGTAGGTGAACTCCTCGACGGGCCATTCCTCATACGGCACCTCGGGGAAGCGCGCCGCGGTCGCCTCCGCGGTCTGCCGCGCGCGGACGAACGGCGAGCTGACGATCAGCGCCGGCGGCGCGGTGAAGGCCGCGGCCACCTGCGCCGCCTGCTCCCGCCCGAGCTCCGTGAGCGGGGCCGCCCCCGGTCCGTCCGTCGGCAGCCCGGCGTTCGACTCGCTCTCCCCATGCCTGATCAGCCACACTCGCCGCTCGGTCGCCATGGCCCCAGGCTGGCACAAGACCCGACCGCGAAGGGCTCTCGAGAGGCTCCCGGAAGGCGCCCGCCCCGTCGAGCACGGCCGTCGGCGCAGGCGTCAGCAAAAAAGCCCCGGAGTGAAAAGCCCTTGCGGCGGCACTGCGGCCTCGACCGCCTGATCGTTTCGGACCTCGGTCGATCGTCTTTCGGCCGTCTGTCCGGTCGTCGGAGGGCGGTGATCGTCTTGTCGTCGCGTGTTCGCCGGGCCGATCGAGTGGTGCAGGAGGGCTGGGGCGGTGTGTCCGGCCGGTCACGGCCTGATGGTCTTCGTCGGTTTTCGCTGCCGTGAGGGGTGGGCTTGGGAGAGCCTTGCAGGCATGGACGGCGCCGGGCATCGGCGACCGCTCATGTTCCCGCTGCCGACGACGACGGTGCCATCGCCGTCCTCGTCGTGGCACCTGGCGGTGCGACCGGTGCCGAGCGTGGTGGCGGTCGTCACGACGAAGGCCGCGGCTCGTTCGTCAGTGAGAGGCCGAACCACGGCGCGCCCGCAGGGCACGTCGGGACGCCGTCATAGCGGAGGAGACTGCACGACGGGAGGCACTGGTGACACATCGTGAGGCGGCGGTGGCCGACGAGAGCCCGACGGAGTTGCTGCGGCCGGACCGAGGCGTGGTGCCGTTCCTGGGACGGGCACATGAGCTGAGGCTGCTGCGGGAGTGGTGTGAGGACGGGTCGGCGT
>NZ_RRYT01000028.1 GCF_006363815.1 Thermomonospora catenispora | reverse complement strand
GGCCGGCCGTGCGCGGCTTGCGCGCCGGCGGGTGAGGTCTCCGGAGACCTCCCCGCCGCCGGCGCCCGCCGTTCCGCGCCGCGGACGCGCGCTCCACCCGGCCCGGGCCCTCGCGTGAGGCCCGCTCGCGGGGCTGTGGACGCCTTCCGGGCAAAGTCCGGGGAATGCGCAGGAGAGCGGAGCGTTTAGGCTCTGAAGGGTTCTGACCGGTTCTGGAGGTTCATGCGTGGGTGAGGGCGTGCCGACCATCGGAGTGCTGGCCCTGCAGGGGGACGTGCGCGAGCATGCCCGGGCGTTGGAGGCCTGCGGGGCGCGGACGGTGCCCGTGCGGCGGGCGGCCGAGCTGGACCGGGTGGACGGTCTGGTGATCCCCGGCGGGGAGTCCACGACCATGTGGAAGCTGGCCCGCGCGTTCGAGCTGATGGAACCGCTGCGCAAACGGGTGGAGGCGGGCATGCCCGCCTACGGCTCCTGCGCCGGGATGATCATGCTGGCGGATCGCGTCCGGGACGGCGTGGAGGGCCAGGAGACCATCGGCGGGATCGACATGACGGTGCGGCGCAACGCCTTCGGCCGGCAGGTCGACTCCTTCGAGGCCGACGTGCACCTGACGGGCCTGACCGAGGCGTCGCGGGAGCCGTTCCGCGCCGTGTTCATCCGGGCCCCCTGGGTCGAGGCGGTCGGCGAGGGGGTGGAGATCCTCGGCCGCGTCGAGAGCGGCGAGGAGACCGGTAGGATCGTCGCCGTCCGTCAGGGGCGCCTGATGGCGACCGCGTTCCACCCCGAGCTGACCGGGGACTTTCGCGTGCACCGCTACTTCGCCGAGCTGGTGCGTCAGGCGATGGAAGAGGGGTAGACAATGGCCGGCCATTCCAAGTGGGCGACGACGAAGCACAAGAAGGCCGTGCTGGACGCCAAACGCGGCAAGCTGTTCGCCAAGCTCATCAAGAACATCGAGGTGGCGGCGCGGACCGGCGGCGGCGACCCGAACGCCAACCCCACGCTCTACGACGCGATCTACAAGGCCAAGAAGAACTCCGTCCCCAACGACAACATCGAGCGCGCCCGTCGCCGCGGGGCCGGCGAGGAGGCGGGCGGCGCCGACTGGCAGACGGTCATGTACGAGGGCTACGCCCCCGGCGGGGTGGCCCTGCTGATCGAGTGCCTGACCGACAACCGCAACCGGGCCGCCTCCGAGGTGCGCACCGCGGTCACCCGCAACGGCGGCTCGATGGCCGAGCCCGGCTCGGTGTCGTACCTGTTCAACCGCAAGGGCGTCATCATCCTCCCCAAGAAGGACGTCACCGAGGACGACGTGATGCTGGCGGTGCTGGACGCCGGCGCCGAGGAGGTCAACGACCTCGGGGAGAACTTCGAGGTCGTCTGCGAGGCCGGGGACCTGGTCGCGGTGCGCACCGCGCTGCAGGAGGCCGGCATCGATTATGAGTCCGCCGACGCCAAGTGGCTGCCCAGCGTCTCGGTGCCGCTGGACGAGGAGACCGCCAAGAAGGTCTTCCGTCTCATCGAGGCCCTCGAGGACAGCGACGACGTCCAGGAGGTCTACGCCAACTTCGACGTCTCCGACGAGGTGCTGGCGGCCATCGGCTGACTCCTCGCCCGACGGGCGGCCCTCGGCTCCCCGACACGCGGCGGGGCGGTACGGGTGGATTCGCGCGTCCCCGGGTAACGTGGGCACCCGAACACATGATCGAAGGGGTGGCGGATGCGCGTGCTGGGCGTCGACCCGGGGCTGACCCGGTGCGGAGTCGGGGTCGTCGACGGCGCTCCCGGCGTCCCGCTGCGCCTGGTGCACGTCACGGTGCTGCGCACCAGCCCCGAGGAGGACATCGCCGCCCGGCTGCTGGGCATCGAGACCGGCCTGGAGGCGCTGCTGGAGGAGTACGCCCCCGACGTCGTCGCGGTGGAGCGGGTGTTCGCCCAGCACAACGTGCGGACCGTGATGGGCACCGCNCTGGAGGCGCTGCTGGAGGAGTACGCCCCCGACGTCGTCGCGGTGGAGCGGGTGTTCGCCCAGCACAACGTGCGGACCGTGATGGGCACCGCGCAGGCCGGCGCGATCGCCATCGTGGCCGCCGCCCGCCGCGGCCTGCCGGTGGCGCTGCACACCCCCAGCGAGGCCAAGGCCGCGGTCACCGGCAACGGCCGCGCCGACAAGGCGCAGGTCACCGCGATGGTGACCCGGCTGCTGCGACTGGAGACCGCGCCGAAGCCGGCCGACGCCGCCGACGCGCTGGCGCTGGCGATCTGCCACGTGTGGCGCGGCGGCGCGCAGGCCCGGCTGGAGGCGGCGCGCCGGGCCGTACGACAGACAGGGAGCAGGTCGTGATCGCCTTCGTCCGTGGGCGGGTGGCCGCCACGGGCCCGGACGGCGCCGTCGTGGACGTCGGCGGCGTCGGGCTGGCCCTGCAGTGCACGCCCGCCGCGCTGGCCGGGTTGCGGGTCGGCGAGGAGGCCGAGATCCCCACCTCGCTGGTGGTGCGGGAGGACGCGCTGACGCTCTTCGGGTTCGCCGACGACGACGAGCGCGCCACGTTCGAGGTGCTGCAGACCGCCAGCGGCGTCGGCCCCCGCCTGGCGCTGTCCATGCTCGCCGTGCACAGCCCGGACGCGCTGCGCCGGGCGGTGGCCACCGAGGACGTGTCCGCCCTCACCAAGGTCCCCGGCATCGGCAAGAAGGGCGCCCAGCGCATCGTGCTGGAGCTCAAGGACCGGCTGGGCGCCCCGATCGCCGGAGACGGCGAGACCGCCCCGCGCGGCCGGCCGGTCGCCGCCCCGTGGCGCGACCAGGTCGTCACCGGCCTGATCAACCTCGGCTGGTCCGCCAAGGACGCCGAGGCCGCCGCCGAGGCGGTCGCCGCCGAGCTGGACGGCGAACAGGTCCCGCCGGTCGCCGACCTGCTCAAATCCGCCCTCAAGAAACTCGCCAAGCCATGACCGACCACGATCGCCTGGTGTCCCCCGAGGCCGGTGCGGACGGCGAGGAACGCCTCATCGAGGCGGCGCTGCGGCCCAAGCGGCTGGATGAGTTCATCGGCCAGCACCGGGTCCGCGAGCAGCTGTCGCTGGTGCTGCACAGCGCGCTGCGCCGGGGCCGTCCGCCGGACCACGTGCTGCTGTCCGGCGGCCCCGGCCTGGGCAAGACCACCCTCGCCATGATCATCGCCGCCGAGCTGGGCAAGCCGCTGCGGATCTCCAGCGGCCCGGCGATCGAACGGGCCGGGGACCTGGCCGCGGTGCTGTCCACCCTCTCGGAGGGGGAGGTGCTGTTCCTGGACGAGATCCACCGGATGGCCCGCCCCGCCGAGGAGATGCTCTACATGGCGATGGAGGACTTCCGGGTCGACGTGGTCGTCGGCAAGGGCCCCGGCGCCACCTCCGTCCCGCTGGACATCGCCCCGTTCACCCTCGTCGGCGCCACCACGCGGGCGGGCATGCTGCCGGGTCCGCTGCGCGACCGGTTCGGCTTCGTGGCGCACATGGACTTCTACGAGCCCGCCGAGCTGGAAGTGATCATCAAGCGTTCGGCCCGGCTGCTGAACGTGCGGATCGAGGACGAGGGCGCGGCCGAGATCGCCGCCCGCTCCCGCGGCACCCCCCGCATCGCCAACCGGCTGCTGCGCCGGGTCCGCGACTACGCCGAGGTCCGCGCCGACGGGGTGATCACCCGTGATCTGGCGCGGGCCGCGCTGACCCTGTACGAGGTGGACGAGCGCGGCCTGGACCGGCTCGACCGCGCCGTGCTGGAGTCGCTGCTGCACAAGTTCGGCGGAGGACCGGTGGGCCTGTCCACGCTGGCGGTGTCGGTGGGGGAGGAGCCTGAGACGGTCGAGGTGGTGGCCGAGCCGTTCCTGGTCCGGCAGGGGCTGCTGGCGCGCACCCCCCGCGGCCGGATCGCCACGCCCGCCGCCTGGCGGCACATGGGGTTGACCCCGCCGCCGTCCGCGCCGATGGCCGACACGTTGTTCGCCCTGGAGGAGGCCGGCGAGGAGAAGCCCGAATAACCGTTCGGGAACTTCCCGGCCGCCTCGCTCGTCCTGTCGTTGCCGGTGATTCGCGTAGTCTCTACACTCCGGGACTTGGTCGCCGTCCCCAGCCGGCGGTCCCGCGCGCGAACGTCATGAACGGCGAAACGCTGGGGCAACCCACATCGGAAGGATGCCCTTTGATGGGCGACAGCATGTTCCTTGCACAGCAGTCCAGCGGCGGCGGTCTGATCAACCTCCTCCTGCTGCTGGCCATCCCGGTCCTGTTCTACCTGCTGCTGATCCGGCCGCAGAACAAGCAGCGCCGTGCACAGCTGCAGATGCAGAGCTCGCTGCGACCCGGCATGAAGGTGATGACCACCAGCGGCATGCACGCCGAGATCGTCGAGGTCGACGACGACGGGGTGGTGCTCGAGATCGCGCCCGGCGTCAAGGTCCGGTTCGTCAAGGCCGCCATCATGAACATCGTCTCCGACGACGGAGACGAGGACGCCGAGGACGCCGGCGCCGTCGACCTGACCAAGGACGCCGAGGACGTGCGGAAGGCGGACAAGCCCTCGGCCTGACCGCCCTGAACGAATCGGAAGAGACCCCCCATTGGCACCGCCGAGCACTCCCTCCCGGCCCGGCCGGACGATTGTGCTGCTGTTCGCCGTCCTGGCCGTGCTCACCGGGGTGATGTTCCTGCACGGGCAGACCACCCCCAAGCTGGCGCTCGATCTGGCGGGCGGCACCACGGTGACGCTCACCGCGGTCACCGAGGACGGGCAGAGCCCGCCGCAGGCCCAGCTCCGGCAGGCGGTGAACATCATCCGGGACCGGGTCAACGGGCTGGGGCTCTCCGAGGCCGAGGTCGCCCCGCAGGGCGGCGACCACATCGTGGTCCAGGTGCCCGGCACCGGCGACCAGCGGCGGGTGGTGGACCTGATCGGCACCACCGCCCAGCTGCAGTTCCGGCAGGTGTACGCGTTGGCGGGCGCCACGCCGTCGACCGGCTCGCCCGGACCGTCGGCGAGCCCGACCGCCTCGCCCCGGCCCTCCCAGAGCCCCTCGCGGGACGCCTCCTCGCCCACGCCGACCGCCTCCGCCCGGCAGCGGGCGCTGTCGCAGGCGCTGGCCGCCCCGTCGCCCTCGCCGTCCGGTTCGCCGTCCCCGTCCGGAGGCCCGACGCCCTCGCCGTCCGCCCCGCTCGACCTGGACGACCTGACCCGCGACTACAGCGGCGTCGATGACAAGGCCGTCATCGCCCAGTTCGAGGAGCTGGACTGCTCCGGGCCGGACAAGAAGGCCCCCGGCGCCGACGATCCGCGCCGCAGGTGGGTCGCCGCCTGTGACCGGGAGGGCCGGGTCAAGTACCTTCTCGGTCCGGTGCGGGTGGAGGGCCGGCAGATCGCCGACGCCGCCGCCGTCCCGCCGAACGCCCAGAACGGGCAGACCGGCTGGTCGGTGTCGCTGGAGCTGAAGGACCGGGGCGCGCGGCAGTTCGCCGCGCTGACCGCCGACGCCTACCGCGCGTACCAGGCCGATCCGCTCTCGCCCCGCCGGCAGATCGCCATCGTGCTGGACGGCCAGGTGGTCTCCGCGCCCGAGATCACCCAGGGACCCATCACCGGCGGCCAGGCCAGCATCAACGGCCCTTCCAGCAGCTTCACCCAGCGATACGCCACCGACCTGGCCAACGTGCTCGACTACGGGGCGCTGCCGCTGAAGTTCGAGCGCTCCTCGATCGAGACGGTCTCCTCCACTCTCGGCTCCGACCAGCTGGAGAAGGGCATGCTGGCCGGCGCGATCGGCCTGGCGCTGGTGGTGGCCTACTCGCTGTTGTATTACCGGGGCCTGGGCCTGGTCTCCGTGGCCAGCCTGGCGGTCGCCGCCGGCATCACCTACCTGGCGGTGGTGCTGCTCGGCTACGAGAGCACCCTCGGGTTCCGGCTGTCGCTGGCCCACGTGATCGGCCTGATCGTCTCGATCGGCATCGCCGCCGACTCCTTCATCGTCTACTTCGAGCGTCTGCGCGACGAGCTGCGCGAGGGCCGCCCGCTGCGGTCGGCGGCGGAGACCGCCTGGCGGCGCGCCCGGCGCACCATCCTGGTCGCCGACGCGGTGATGTTCATCGGCGCGGCCGTGCTGTACGTGCTGGCCGTCGGCGGGGTCAAGGGCTTCGCGTTCGCCATCGGGCTGACCACGCTGATCGACGTGGTGGTGGTGTTCTGCTTCACCAAGCCGATGGTGGCCCTGCTGGCCCGCCGGAGGTTCTTCGCCAAGGGCCACCGCTGGTCCGGGCTGGACCCGGCCCGGCTGCGCCGCACCCGGTCCGTCCCGTCCCCGGCCGAGGGAGCCCGATGATCGCCGTCCGCGCCGTGCTGTCGCGCATCTACACCGGTGAGACCAGCGCGAACATCGTCGGCCGTCCCCGCCTGTGGACCTCGCTGTCGGTGATCCTGCTCACGTTCTCCGTCGCCGGGCTGATCGTTCGCGGCCTGTCGTTCGGGGTGGAGTTCACCGGCGGATCGGTGTTCACCTTCAAGGCCCCGAACGCCTCCATCGAACAGGTCCGCTCCACCGTCGTCGGGGCCGGACCGCACCAGGTGATCGTGCAGGCCACCGGGAGCGGGTGGCGGGTGGTCACCGAGTCGCTGTCCTCGGCCGAGGCCGCCGAGGTGCAGCGGGCGCTGGGCGAGGAGTTCGGCCTGTCCGCCGATCGGGTCAGCACGCAGGTCATCGGCTCCACCTGGGGCGATGAGATCACCGAGAAGGCCTGGCTGGCGCTGGCGGTGTTCATGCTGCTGATCGTCGGCTATCTGTCGCTGGCCTTCGAGTGGCGGATGGCGCTGGCCGCGGTGGCGGCGCTGCTGCACGACCTGGTGATCACCGCCGGCGTTTACGCCTGGTCGGGATTCGAGGTCACCCCGGCGACCCTGCTGGGGTTCCTGACCATCCTGGGCTACTCGCTGTACGACGCGGTCGTGGTCTTCGACATGGTCAAGGAGGTCACCCGCGACCTGGGCGCGCCCGGGAGGCTCAAGACCTACGGCCAGGCCGTCAACGAGGCGCTCAACCGCACACTGGTCCGGTCGCTGAACACCTCGCTGGTGGCGATCCTGCCGGTGGCGTCGATCCTGTTCGTGGGGGCGTTCCTGCTGGGCGCGGGAGCGCTGAAGGACCTGTCGCTGTCGATGTTCGTCGGCATCCTGGTCGGCACCTACTCTTCGCTGTGCGTGGCGCCCCCGCTGCTGGTCCACCTCAAGGAGCGTGAGCCCCGTTACCGGGAGCTGCGGGAACGGATCAGGGCGCGGCGGGCCAGCGTCAAACGGCGGGTGCGGGCCGCCGCTCCGGAGGCCGGCGGAACGGCGGACGCCGCACTCGGCGGAACGAGCGGCGGAGCGGCGGACGCCGAGAAGGTCGAGGCCGCCGCGGGCGCGTCCCCCAAGGTCAAGGCCGTGCAGGTCGGGCCGCGACGTCAGCCCCGACGCGGCACCCGGCGGCAGCGCCGGCGGACGAGAAGGTAACGATGATCGATCTCACCACGCTGATCACCGAGCGCATCCGAGACATCCCGGACTATCCCAAGCCCGGTGTGGTGTTCAAGGACATCACACCGCTGCTGGCCGATCACGTGGCGTTCGCCGCGGTGGTCGACGCGATCGTGTCGTACCACGGCCGCGGCACCGTCGACAAGATCGTCGGTATCGAGGCGCGCGGCTTCATCCTGGCCGCCCCCGTGGCCTATCACTTCGGCGCCGGGTTCGTACCGGTGCGGAAAAAGGGAAAGCTGCCCGCGGCGGCGCATGCACAGACTTATGATCTGGAGTACGGCACCGAGACGATCGAGATGCACATCGACGCGTTGCGGCCCGGTGAGCGCGTGTTGATCGTCGACGACGTGCTGGCCACCGGAGGCACCGCACAGGCGGCCGCCGAACTGGTCCGGCGCGGTGGCGGCGAGGTCGTCGGACTGTCGGTGCTGATCGAGCTGTCGTTTTTGAACGGGCGGGACAAGCTGGGGAATCTGGACGTTCACTCCCTGGTTACGGTGTAGTACCGAAAACCCGGCGGCTAGACTGGCCGCACCAGGGCAGGTGGCGATCCCGCCCCCCGGGTGGCCGGCAACGACGCCGGACGGTCCGCGAGCGTCCGACAAGGCGCGAACGGACTTCGACCGACGCACGACCGGCGTTGAGAGGAGGCTGGGTGCCAGGTGAGGTGGTCTCGACCGACGCGGTAGCGCAGACCCCGCAGGACCGGGGGACCACAGCGCGCACCGCGACGCCCGACCACGGGCGCCGTCCGTCCGCGCCCGCCGCGCCCTCCGGAGCGCCGGCACAGAACGCGGCCGCCGCCCCTCCGTCGGCCGCCCGCGTCCGTCGTAGGCTCGCGAGACTGGGCGCCCAGCGTGGCACCACCATGAACCCGGTACTGGAACCACTGATCAAGACCGTCCGCAACACCCATCCCAAAGCGGACATCCGGCTCATCGAACGCGCCTACGACGTCGCCGCGTACTACCACCGCGATCAGAAGCGCAAGAGCGGCGACCCGTACATCACCCACCCGCTCGCGGTCACCACGATCCTCGCCGAGCTCGGCATGAACACCGAGACGTTGTGCGCGGCGCTGCTGCACGACACCGTCGAGGACACCGAGTACACCCTCGAGGAGCTGCGCGAGGAGTTCGGCGACGAGATCGCCGCGCTGGTCGACGGCGTCACCAAGCTCGACAAGGTCAAATACGGCGACGCCGCCGAGGCCGAGACGGTGCGCAAGATGGTCGTGGCGATGGCCCGCGACATCCGGGTGCTGGTGATCAAGCTCGCCGACCGGCTGCACAACATGCGCACCCTGCGCTACATGCCGCGGCACAAGCAGGAGAAGAAGGCCCGGGAGACGCTGGAGGTCTTCGCTCCGCTGGCGCACCGGCTGGGGATGAACACCCTCAAATGGGAGCTGGAGGACCTGGCGTTCGCCACCCTCTACCCCAAGCGGTTCGACGAGATCGCCCGCCTGGTCTCCGAACGCGCCCCGCGCCGCGACGTGTACCTGCAGCAGGTCATCGAGCAGGTCTCGGCCGACCTGCGCGAGGCGAAGATCAAGGCCACCGTCACCGGACGCCCCAAGCACTACTACTCGATCTACCAGAAGATGATCGCCCGGGACGTGGGCTTCGACGACATCTACGACCTGGTGGGCATCCGGGTGCTGGTGGACACCGTCCGGGACTGCTACGCCACCTTGGGCATCATCCACGCGCGATGGAATCCGGTCCCCGGCCGGTTCAAGGACTACATCGCGATGCCCAAGTTCAACATGTACCAGTCGCTGCACACCACCGTGATCGGCCCCGAGGGCAAGCCGGTGGAGCTGCAGATCCGCACCTGGGGCATGCACCGGCGGGCCGAGTACGGGGTGGCCGCGCACTGGAAGTACAAGGAGGAGACGGTCGGCGGCCGCAAGGCCGGCGACATGCAGTGGCTCAAGCAGCTGCTGGACTGGCAGAAGGAGACCGCCGACCCGGCCGAGTTCCTGGAGTCGCTGCGGTTCGACCTGTCGGTGTCGGAGGTCTTCGTCTTCACCCCCAAGGGCGATGTGATCGCGCTGCCGCAGGGGGCCACCCCGGTGGACTTCGCCTACGCCATCCACACCGAGGTGGGGCACCGATGCATCGGCGCCCGTGTCAACGGCCGGCTGGTCCCGCTGGAGTCCACCCTGGACAACGGCGACCTGGTGGAGGTGTTCACCTCCAAGTCGCCCGACGCCGGGCCGAGCCGCGACTGGCTGAACTTCGTCAAGTCCGCCCGCGCCCGCAACAAGATCAAGCACTGGTTCACCAAGGAGCGGCGCGACACCGCGATCGAGGCGGGCAAGGAGTCCATCGCCCGCGCGATGCGCAAGCAGAACATGCCGCTGCAGCGGATGATGTCCGGTGAGGCGCTGCTGGCGCTGGCCCGCGACATGCGCTTCCCCGACGTGTCCGCGCTGTACGCGGCGGTCGGCGAGGGCCAGATCTCGGCCCAGAGCGTGGTGCAGAAGCTGGTGGAGGCCCTCGGCGGCGTGGAGAGCGCCGAGGAGGACATGGCCGAGGTGGCGGTGCCGACCCGCCGCAAGGGCCGTCCCCGTCCCGCGGGCGACCCCGGCGTGGTGGTGGCCGGCGGCGATCCGGACGTGTGGGTCCGGCTGTCGCGCTGCTGCACCCCGGTGCCCGGCGACGAGATCGTGGGGTTCGTCACCCGCGGCCATGGCGTGTCGGTGCACCGCGAGGACTGCGGGAACGTCGCCGATCTGCGCAATCAGCCGGACCGGCTGATCGATGTGAAGTGGTCGCCCGGCGAGGACTCGGTGTTCCTGGTGGCCATCCAGGTCGAGGCGTTGGACCGGCCGAGGCTGCTGTCGGACGTGACCCGGGTGCTGTCGGACCAGCACGTCAACATCCTGTCCGCGTCGGTGACCACCAACCGGGACCGGGTGGCGATCAGTCGTTTCACCTTCGAGATGGGCGACCCCAAGCATCTGGGGCATGTGCTCAAGGCGGTCCGCTCCGTCGACGGCGTCTATGACGTCTATCGCGTGACCAGCGGCGCGGCCCGGTGAGCCGCGCCGCGCTCTGGGGCTGTTGGCTGGCCACCCGGCTGATCGGCCTGCTGATCGTCGTCGACCGGTTCCCCTACCCGCGGCGTGAGGAGATCCTCGGGGATCCGGCGATCTACGCCGAGTGGGCGCAGATCCTGGCCTCCGGGTCCTTCCCCGAGGGGGACGTCCGCTGGCAGTATCCGCCGCTGGCCGCCCCGGTGATGCTGCTGCCGCGCTGGCTCGGCGGGGACTACACCACCGCCTTCGCGTTGGTCGCCCTGGCCGCGGACCTGGCGGTCATGTGGGCGTTGACCCGTTCTCGTCACAACGGGGCGTCGGCGGGCGCCTGGCTGTGGACCGTCGGCATCGTCGCGCTCGGCCCGATGAGCTATGTCCGCTACGACCTGATCGTCACCGTCGCCGCCGTCGCGGCCCTGTTCGCCGTGCACCGGGCCCGCCTCTTCGGCGTCCTGGCGGCCCTCGGCGCCCTCCTCAAGGCCTGGCCCGTCCTCCTCCTGGCCGCCCTCCCGCGCGCCCGTCGCAGCCTGCACGCGATCGCGGCCTTCGCCCTCACCTGCGGGGCGGTTCTGTCGGCCTTCGCCCTGGCCCGCGGCACGGCCCCCTGGTCGTTCCTGGACGCCCAGGTCGGACGGGGCCTGGAGTGCGAGGCCCTGGCCGCCACCCCGTTCATGCTGGGCCGCACGGGCGGACACTGGAACGGCGTCATCGTCTACCAGTACGGCTCCATGGAGCTCGTCGGCCCGCACGTCGCCCGGGTCGCCGAGGCGCTGCCGTATCTGACGGTCGCCGCCCTCCTGGCGATCGCCTGCGTGGCCTGGCGCGGCTCCGGCCGCTCCTGGGACGTCTCCTGGGGCTGCGACGTCGCCTTCGCCGCCGTGCTGGCCGCCGTCGCCACCAGCAGGGTCCTGTCCCCCCAGTACTTTTTGTGGCTGCTCGGCCTGGGCGCCGTCTGCCTGTCCCACCGCCGCACCCGGCAGCGGCCCGCCGTGCTGCTGATCCTGGCCGCCGCCGCCCTCAGCCAGTTCCTCTACCCGATCAACTGGCCCGGTCTGATGGCCGCCGAGACCCTGGAGAGCTGGACGCTGGCGATCCGCAACGCCCTCGTGCTGATCGCCGCCGTCTGGTCCGTCGCCGTCCTGGTCAAAGGACCCGCCGAGCTCCGAGGGCGGCGGACCCGTTCCGCCGGGACCCCCGAGCCCGTCCGATGAGCGCGCCGGGGCCGGCAGGCGACGACCCCGGCGGGGGAAGGGCGATGCGGACGGTCTCGGCGGCCCGGGTCAGCCGGTGAACTCGGCCAGCGTGCGCTCGGCCTCCTGCAGCCAGGCGCGACGGGCGGAGAGGGCCTCCTCGACCTCCTGGATCTCCTTGTCGTCGCCCGCCTGGCGGGCCTTGGCCAGGCGCTCCTCCAGCTGCGCGATGGAGGAGCGGAGCTGGGTGACGGTGGCCTCGGCCCGGGCGCGGGCCTCGGGGTTGGTGCGTCGCCACTCGGCCTCCTCGGCCGCCCGGACGGCGTCCTCGATCTTGCGGAGCCGGTTCTCGAGGCGGTCGCGGGAGTCGCGCGGGACGGGGCCGACGGCCTCCCAGCGCTCCTGGATGCTTCGCAGCGCCTGGCGGGCCTGACGGACGTCCCGCACCGGCAGGAGCCGCTCGGCCTCGGTCAGGATCTGCTCCTTGAGCTCGACGTTGCCGCGCAGCTCGGCGTCGCGTTCGGCGTAGGCGGCGGCCCGGGCGGCGAAGAAGGCGTCCTGCGCGGCCTTGAAGCGGGCCCACAGCTCCTCCTCCACGTCCCGCGCGGCCCGCCCGGCGGCCTTCCACCGGCGCATCAGCTCGCGGTAGGCGGCGGCGGTGCCGCTCCAGTCGGTGGAGTCCACCATCGCCTCGGCCTCGGCGACCAGCCGCTCCTTCTCCTGCCGGGCCTGCTCCCGCTGGCTCTCCAAGGAGGCGAAGTAGGCCTTGCGGCGCTTGGAGAACGCATTGCGGGCGGCCGACAGCCGCTTCCACAGCGCGGTCTCGGTGGGCCGGTCGATCCGGTCGGCGGCCTTCCACTCCTCGACCAGCTGACGCAGCCGCTCGCCGCCGTTCTTCCAGTGGGTCTCCTCGGCGGCGATCCGCTCGGCCTCGGCGACGATCCGCTCCTTGACCAGGCGGGCCTCGGCGCGGGCCTGCTCGCGCTGGGCGCGGATCTCCTCGCGCCGCTTGTCGACCAGCTCGCCGAGCACGTCCAGCCGCCGCACCAGGGCGTCCAGATCACCGACGGCGTGCGCGTTCGCCACCGACTCGCGCAGCCGCGCGATGCTCTGTTCGGCCTGGGCGGGGGACAGGTCGGTGGTGCGGACCCGCTGTTCGAGCAGCTCGACCTCGGTGACCAGCGCGTCGTACTTGCGCCTGAAGTAGGCAAGAGCCTCCTCCGGAGCGCCGGCCTGCCAGGAGCCGACGACCCGCTCGCCCTCGGCGGTCTTCACATAGACCGTGCCGTTCTCGTCAACACGACCGAAGGGATCGGTGGCGCTGGACACCATTGCCTCCCATCATGGTCCGGCCATTCCTACCTCATGGCTGGACCCTCCAAACCATAGCCGTATGGGCGTTATTACGCTGCCACCCCGGCTTGGGCCACCTTGTCGATGACGTCCATCCCCGACGTGATCTTTCCGAAGATCGTATAGTCGGCCGGCAGCTCCGAGTCGCCGTAGACGATGAAGAACTGACTGCCGTTGCTGTCGGGCTGCATGCTGTGCGCCATGGCGACGACCCCGCGGGTGTACTTCGCCCCCTTGGTGTTCTCGTTGGCGAAACGGTAGCCCGGCCCGCCGCTGCCGGTGCCGGTCGGGTCGCCGCACTGCAGCACCTTCAACGTCTCCGCGGTGGTGAGCCGGTGGCACTTGACGTTCTCGAAGAACTTCTTCTTGGCCAGGTGCGCGAACGAGTTGACGGTGCACGGCGCCTTGTCGGCGTCCATCTCGATCTTCACGTCGCCGAGGCTGGTCTTGACGGTGGCGGTGACCTTGCCGTCGTAGGCGGCCGTGGAGGGCGGCTTGCCCAGGCCCTTGGGGGCGCCCCGGTCGTCGTCGGAGTCCGGGTACGTGCACTTGGCGGTGCCGCCGCCCTTCTTTCCGGAGACGCTCACCTTCTGCAGGGCGATCTCCTGCTTGGGCTTGCCGTCCTCGGGCGGCGGGGAGCTCGCCGCCGGATCGGCCTTGGCGTCGTCGTCCCCGCCGACCAGCGAGACGATGCCGAAGCCGCCTCCGGCCACGAGGGCGACCGCCACCACGGATCCGAGCACCCGGATCCGACGAGCCTTCTTGGCCTCGGCCTCCCGGAGCGCCTGCTGGCGCAGATAGCGCTGCCGGGCCAGCTGCTTCTTGCGGTCCTTACCCGCCACGCGTGCCCTCCTCGCGGTGCCCAGCCTCGTTCAGTGCTGCGCATGGTACCGGCCAAGGGAAGGTAGAGGATTCCCGCCCCGAACGGGTCGCGCCCGATCGCCGGCCCCGACACGGCGGCCGATCTCGTTCGCGAGGGCGCGGGCCCCGCCGGTACGCTCGAAGCGCCGCGCATCCAGCGGCACCCGAGTCTGCAGGAGAGGACGACCGTGCTCGTCGCAGGGTTCCCCGCCGGATCATTCGCTGCGAACTGTTATATCGTGGCGCCCGCCGCCGGTGAGGAATGCGTGATCATCGACCCCGGGCAGGACGCCGAGGAGGGGATCGAGGAGATCGTCCGCGAGCACCGGCTCAAGCCGGTCGCGGTGATCGCCACGCACGGCCATATCGACCACGTCTGGTCGGTGGCCCCGGTGTGCGGTGCCCGTGACGTGCCGGCCTACATCCATCCCGCCGATCGCGACCTGCTGACCGATCCGGCCAAGGGCCTGTCCCTGGGCGTCGGGCAGCAGCTGTTCGGCGGGCTGCGGCTCAGCGAGCCCGACGACGTGCGGGAACTGGCCGACGGGATGGTGCTGGAGCTGGCCGGGCTGCGCTTCACCGTGGACCATGCTCCGGGACACACCCCCGGATCGGTGACGTTCCGAACCCCGGAGAGCGGCGATCAGCCCCAGGTGATGTTCAGCGGGGATCTGCTGTTCGCCGGCTCGATCGGGCGCACCGACCTGCCGGGCGGATCGTACGAGGAGATCCTCAAGAGCCTGGCCCGGGTATGCCTGCCGCTGCCGGACGAGACGATCGTGCTGCCCGGCCACGGGCAGCAGACCACCATCGGCCGGGAGCGGGCCACCAACCCGTTCCTGGCGGACCTGGCGCCCGAGCAAGGGCCCAGCAGGGGACTTTGAGCACACGACCATGAGTTCGAGCTTCCAGGCCCCCAAAGGGGTCAGCGAATACCTTCCGCCGCGCGCCGAGGTGCTGCGGACCATCCGCGACGCCTTCGCCGAGCAGGCGCGGCTGGCCGGATACGGCTATCTGGAGCTGGCGGTCTTCGAGGACACCCAGCTGTTCAAACGCGGGGTGGGCGAGTCCACCGACGTGGTCAGCAAGGAGATGTACACCTTCGAAGACCGCGGCGGCCGCTCCATCACGCTGCGTCCGGAGTTCACCGCCGGGGTGCTGCGCGCCGTTCTGGAGCACGGCCTGCACAAACAGGGCCTGCCGGTCAAGGTGTGGACCACGGGGCCGGCGTTCCGCGCCGAGCGCCCGCAAAAGGGCCGCTACCGGCAGTTCTACCAGCTCGACCTGGAGGCCATCGGCAGCCAGGACCCCCAGATCGACGCCGAGACCATCGCCATCGCCTGGAACTGGTACCAGGGCCTGGGGCTGCGGCAGGTGCGGCTGCTGCTGAACTCCCTGGGCTGCCGCGAGTGCCGGCCCGCCTACCGCACCCGGCTGCAGGAGTTCCTGCGCGGGCTGGACCTGGACGAGGCCACCCGCGCCCGCGTGGAGATCAACCCGCTGCGGGTGCTGGACGACAAGCGCCCGGAGGTCAAGGCCCAGCTCACCGACGCGCCGCTGATGGCCGACCACCTGTGCGCGGCCTGCAAGGCCCACCACGACAAGGTCCGCTCGCTGCTGGCCGACGTGGGCATCGCCTGGACCGACGAGCCCCGCCTGGTGCGCGGCCTGGACTACTACACCCGCACCACCTATGAGTTCGAGCACCCGCTGCTGGGCGCCCAGTCCGGCATCGGCGGGGGCGGACGCTACGACGGGCTGTCGGAGGACATCGGCGGCCCGCCGCTGCCGGGCATCGGCTTCGGCCTGGGGTTGGACCGCACCCTGCTGGCGCTGGAGGCCGAGGGTGTGCAGCTGCCGGTGCCGTCCCGCTGCCAGGTGTTCGGGGTGCCGCTGGGGGAGACCGCCGAGCACAAGGTCTTCACGCTGGTGGCCGAGCTGCGCCGCGCCGGGATCGCCGCCGACATGGCCCCCGCCGGCAAGAGCCTGAAAAGCGCGATGAAGAGCGCCGACCGTTCCGGAGCCGCCTACGCCGTGATCATCGGCGAGCGAGATATCACCGCCGGGTCCGCCCAAGTCAAGGACCTGGCCACCGGCGAGCAGATCGCCGTCCCGCTCACCGACCTCACGGCAACGTTGCTGGAGAGAATCGGGCGGTGACCCCGGATACGCGGCATCAGTCCGGCTGCGCCGCTTCGCCACAGGCGGCGCAGCCGGGCCGTCGTGCGGCGGGGACGAATTGGAAGGCCCCCTGGAACGCGCTGAAGGTGAGGTAGCCGTTCACGATCGGTCGCCCTGCCCCTGTGATGATTTTGATCACCTCGGCTGCACCCAGGCATCCGGCTATGCCCGTGGCGACCCCCAGGACGGGGACGCTCCCACCGTGACCTCGGGGAAGATCGGGGAAAGCGCACTGAAAACATGCGGTCCGGCCGGGCAGCAATGTCAGGACATAACCGTAGTTGTACTGGGCGCTGGCGTGGACCATGGGGGTTCGTGACCGCAGACAGTGATCGTTGACGAGCAGCCGGGCCGCGAGGGAGTCGCCGCCTTCCACGATCACATCGAAGCCACCGGTCAGCTCTGCGATGTTCCCCTCATCGACACGGGAATCCACCGCCTCGATGTCGATCTCGTCGTTGAGTCGTCGCAGCCGGTCGGCGGCGGCAAGCGCTTTGTTCCTGCCGATGTCGGCGCGAGTGTAGAGAATCTGCCGGTTGAGATTGCTCAACTCGACGCGGTCGAAGTCGATGATGCGAATCCGGCCCACTCCGGCTGCCACCAGGTAGTAGAGCAGGGAAGACTTGACGCCGCCCGCACCGATCGACACGACGTGCGCTTCGGCGAGCTTCTTCTGCCCCTCCGGGCCGATCTGGGGCATCAGCTCCTGACGGTTGTACCGGGTGTCAGCGAAATCCACCGGGCTCCCTCCGTCGGTACGCGGCGGCACGCGATCTCCGGTGCGTGCCGCCGCGGTCGTTCCGGGCAGGCGGTTCAACCGTCGCAAGGCAAGGAGGCCAGTACCGTCACCGTGGGTTCCCTGCCGATCGGTGTCCGGTGGGCGACGGGAACGCCGTGGACCATGACTTTGGTGGTCTGCCGGGGACTGCCGTCTTCGTGCAGGAGCGCTTCGTCGAGTCCGGGGGCGAGCGTCGCCACCTGGCGTACCACATAGTCGGCGGTCGCGTCCGGGGGAGCGTCGAGGGTGATGGTGTCGGTTGCCAGGACGGCTTCCGGGTAGCCGAGGAGGTGGACACAGAGCGTCATAGATCCTCGCCTTCGCTCGGTGGCTATGATGGCTGACGCTACGGCGGGGTGCTCGTCCCGGCCAAGGTGCCGCACGGTGTCATCACCGTTACCGGATGGCAAGAGCTCTGGTAAGCCACTACCGTGTTGGCGTTCCAATCACCTTCGACTGCGGAGAAGAGTTCGCCACGATGCCCAGGACGCTGGTACGCGATCTGCGTGACCACCTTGACCAGACCGTCACGGTGTGCGGTTGGGTCAACGCACTGCGGTTGCAGCGCAAAATGCAGTTCGTGATCCTCCGCGATCCCACGGGCATGGTGCAGATCACTCACAAACGGGGCGGCGAGGGGGATGAGCTCGAGCAGGCCATCGAGGCGCTGACCACTGAGTCCGCCGTGGTCATCACCGGCAGGGTCGTGGACAACCCCATCGTCAAGCTCGGCGGACTGGAGATCGTGCCGGAGCGGGTCGAGGTCGTCGGCAAGGCGGAGGCATCGCTCCCCATTGACGAGAAGTCGGGGATGGAGCACAGGCTGGACTGGCGCTTCCTCGACATCCGTCTCCGGCCGAGCTCACGTCTGCTGTTCGACGTGCAGACGACCTTCGAGGCGGGCCTGCGGGAGTATGCCTACGCCGAGGGCTTCACCGAGATGCACACGCCCAAGCTCATGGGCACGGCCTCGGAGTCGGGCGCCGAGGTCTTCAAGCTCGGCTACTTCGGCGGCGACGCCTATCTGGCGCAGTCACCCCAGTTCTACAAGCAGATGGCGGTCGCGGCGGGCATCGAGCGCGTCTTCGAGATCGGCCCGGTCTTCCGTGCCGAGCCCTCCTTCACCTCCCGCCACGCCACCGAGTTCACCGGCGTGGACGTCGAGATGGCGTGGATAGACGACGTCGAGGATGTGATGGCCTTCGAGGAGCGCATGCTGGCGCACGCCATCGCGAAGGTCGCCGACGTCCACGGAGAGGCGATCCGAGAACATTACGGGGTCGACCTTAAGGTCCCCACTGTGCCTTTCCCGCGCCTTACGATGGCCGAGGCTCAGGAGATCCTCCGTGCCAGGGGGTGGGACCCCGCAGGCGAGAAAGAGGATCTTGACCCCGAGGGCGAGCGGGCGATCTCGGCTCATATCGCCGAGCAGACCGGCCATGAGTTCGTGTTCATCACGCATTACCCGGCCAGCATCCGGCCTTTCTACCACATGCGTCCCAAGGATCGGCCGGATCTCACCCTCAGCTTCGACCTGCTCTGGAAGGGCCTGGAGGTCACCACCGGCGCGCAGCGTGAGCATCGCTACGACGTGCTGTGCAAGCAGGCGGCCGAAAAAGGCCTGGACACCGCGCCGATGCAGGACTACATGAACATCTTCCGATTCGGTACCCCTCCGCACGGCGGGCTCGGGATGGGGCTCGGCCGGCTGCTGGTGGCCATGCTGAACCTTGACTCGATCCGCGAAGCGACGTTCTTGTTCCGCGGTCCCAACCGCCTCACTCCGTGACACTCATGCAGCGGAGCCCTGAGACAGGAGCGGTTCGAAGGGAGTGACTCAGGTCTCAGGGCTCCGGCGTTTCATGAGGTGGACGGCTGCCCGACTGCGGCGATGAGCATGCTGAGCGTCGCCGTGAGTCGGCCGATCACAGCGGCCATCTCGACCTCGCTCATGTCGCACACGGTCTCCATGTCGAGGTCGTCCACGGTCTTCTTGGCCGCCTCGATCACCGCCTGGGCCTGATCGGCCATGGCGGCGCTACTCTCCTGCGTGATCGTCATCGTTCCTCACTATCTGCGTGGGGCGATCGCCACGGCGGCGCGGCGCGATCGGTTTGATTCCGCAGCCACGTACCGTGACATAGGGCACACTGTCAGCATGTACTCCAGCAATCCCGCGCGCAAGTGCGTTCGCAAAACCAATGGATATTGGGGGCATAGCCATGCCTGACAGTCCCACCGCCCGTAAGCGCCAGCTCGGCATCCAGCTCCGCAAGCTGCGTGAGGCGGCGGGGCTGCGCAACGCCGAGCTGGCCGAGCTCATGGGCTGGTCCACGACCAAGATGAGTCGCCTTGAGACCGGCCAGACGACCATCACTGCCGCAGAGGTCGAACAGTTGTGCGATCACCTCGGCGTTGAGGATGTGGACCTGAGGGAGACCTTGAAGGAAACCGCTCGCAAGTCCAGGCAACGTGGCTGGTGGCAGCCCTTCACCAAGGTGTTGCCGAAGGGCTTCACCGTCTACATCGACCTGGAGTCGGCCGCTTCGGTGATCCACGTCTTCTCCCCGAGCTTCGTGCCAGGTCTGCTGCAGACCCCGGATTACGCCCGTGCCATGTTCCGTACCGCCCCGATCGGCTATGTCGAGTCAGAGATCGATCGGCTGGTGTCGGTGCGCATGGCGCGCCAGGAGATCCTCAAACGGGAGGCCGACCCTCCGAAGCTCTGGGCGATCTTGGATGAGGGGGCGCTCGTTCGGCCCATCGGCGGTGAGGAGACCATGAACGCTCAACTCCGCCATCTGGTGGAGTGCGCGGCGATGCCCAACGTCACGATTCAGCTTGTACCGACCGAGGTCGGCGCCTACCCGAGCATGGGCAACGGCTTCTCGATGCTGGAGTTCGCGAGCACAGACCAACCCGTCGTGCATGTCGACATCAGCGTGGGCGGCAGTATGTACTTGGAAGAGCCGGCTCAGATCCGGATGACCAGGCTGACGCTGGACCGCCTCAAAGCAGTGGCCCTGTCCCCCGAGGCGTCCGTGACGGCCATCCGCCGACTGGTGAAGGACTCATGAGCATTCGAGGCGAACGCGGCACGCTTACCAGCGCTCGATGGCGCAAGAGCACACGCAGCAACGAGATGGGCGGTGAGTGCGTGGAGGTTGCCGCCGTATGGCGCAAGAGCCGCCACGGCAGCGACATGGGCGGTGCCGGTGTGGAGAACGCCGGCGCGGGACCGGCGGTCGCGGTGCGCGATTCCAAGAACCCCGAGGGAGCCAAGCTGTTCGTCTCCCCCGACGGCTGGGCGGGGCTTCTCGGCGACATCAGAAGGGGCGCGTACGACAGGCCGCGCCGGGTGAGTGCTCACCAAGAACGACCGGTGCCTCTGCAAACCGGGGGATGATCCGCGTTGAGGGCCTGCGCGGCATGAAGGCCCGAGTCATGAGCCTGCCCCCTTCGACACACCCTCGCCCCGGCGAGCGCGTGGCCTGAACACCCATACCACCCGCTTCGATGGGCATACACCTTTGCGACGGAAACTCCTTCCGACGCAAGGTCGTCAAGCTGATCAGGACGCTCACGAGATGATCCGTACGCACGGCGCCGGCGTGCTGCGCAAGGAGCACGCCGGGGAACGCGTGGTGCTCGCCGGCTGGGTGGCCCGCCGCCGCGACCACGGCGGGGTCACCTTCATCGACCTGCGCGACGCCTCCGGCGTCGTCCAGGTGGTCTTCCGCGAAGAAGACACCGCGCACGACCTGCGCGCCGAGTACTGCGTCAAGATCACCGGCGAGGTGCGGGTGCGGCCGGCCGGCAACGAGAACCCCGACCTGCCCACCGGGGAGATCGAGGTGGCCGCCACCGACATCGAGGTGCTGTCGGAGGCCGCGCCGCTGCCGTTCCCCATCGAAGGGGACGTCAACGTCAACGAAGAGGTCCGGCTCAAGTACCGCTACCTCGACATCCGCCGCGAGCGCGTCGCCCGCGCCCTGCGCATCCGCTCCCAGGCCGCCTACCTGGTGAACGAGGTGATGCGCGAGCACGGGTTCGTCAACGTCGAGACCCCGACGCTGACCCGCTCCACCCCCGAGGGCGCCCGCGACTTCCTGGTGCCGGTGCGGCTGCAGCCGGGCCACTGGTACGCGCTGCCGCAGTCCCCGCAGCTGTTCAAGCAGCTGCTGATGGTCTCCGGGCTGGAGCGCTACTACCAGATCGCCCGCTGCTACCGGGATGAGGACTTCCGCGCCGACCGCCAGCCGGAGTTCACCCAGATCGACATCGAGATGTCCTTCGTCGAGGCCGAGGACGTCATGGCCATCGGCGAGGAGCTGGTGGCGCGGCTGTGGAAGGAGATCGTCGGCTACGAGGTGCCCCGGCCGATCCCGCGCCTGGCCTACGCCGACGCGATGGCCCGCTACGGCTCCGACAAGCCCGACCTGCGGTTCGGCAACGAGCTGGTCGACATGACCGCCTACTTCTCCGCCACCCCCTTCCGGGTCTTCCAGGCCCCCTACGTGGGCGCGGTGGTGATGCCCGGCGGCGCCTCCCAGACCCGCAAGGAGCTGGACGCCTGGCAGGACTGGGCCAGGGCCCGCGGCGCCCGCGGCCTGGCGTACGTGCTGGTCCAGCCGGACGGCACGCTGACCGGGCCGGTCGCCAAGAACATCTCCGACGCCGAGCGGGCCGGGCTCGCCGAGGCCGTGGGGGCCGAGCCGGGCGACGCGGTGTTCTTCGCCGCCGGACAGCGGCACGCCTCGCGTGAGCTGCTGGGCGCGGCCCGGCTGGAGATCGGCCGCCGCTGCGGCCTGATCGACGAGGACGCCTGGTCGTTCGTGTGGATCGTGGACCCGCCGGTGTTCGAGCCCGCGGTCGACGACGACGGCGAGCAGAACGGCTGGACCTCGGTGCACCATCCGTTCACCGCGCCCAAGCCCGAGTACGCCGCCTCCTTTCACGAGAACCCGGAGGCGGCGCTGGCCGACGCCTACGACCTGGTGTGCAACGGCATGGAGATCGGCGGCGGGTCGATCCGTATCCACCGCGCCGAGATGCAGCAGCGGGTCTTCGACGTGCTGGGCCTGGACAAGGAGGAGGCCGAGACCAAGTTCGGCTTCCTGCTGGAGGCGTTCAAGTACGGTCCGCCCCCGCACGGCGGCATCGCGTTCGGCTGGGACCGGGTGGTGATGCTGCTGGCCGGCGGGGACTCGATCCGTGACGTGATCGCCTTCCCCAAGGCCGCCTCCGGATACGACCCGCTGACCGGCGCGCCCACCGCGATCACCGAGCAGCAGCGTGCGGAGGCCGGGGTCGACGTCCGGCCCGAGGAGGAGCCCGCCGAGTCCTGAGCCGCGCCCCGGGAAGAGCGGGGAAGCGAACTGAAAGGGGCCGGCCCGGCGCCGCACGGCGCCGGGCCGGCCCCTTTCAGGGCCTCAAGGCCTCAGGGCCTCAGGGCCTCTTCACGGTCTCTTCACGGCGCGGCGCCCCGCTCCCGGAGCATGGCGGTCATCAGCTCGATCTCCGACTCCTGCCCGTCGACCATGCTGGTCGCCAGCCGTTTCACCTGCTCGTCGGCGGTGAGCGGCAGGATCGCCCGGGCCATCTCCACCCCGCCCTTGTGGTGGGCGATCATGAGCTGGAGGAACAGCACCTCGGCGTCGCGGCCCTTGGCCTTCTTCAGCCGGTCGAGCTGCTCGTCGGTGGCCATGCCGGGCATCGACGTGGCCCCGCCGCCGCCCGCGCCGTGCCCGCCGTGGCCCCGCATCCACCGCATGGACCCGCCCGGGTTCACCTTCGGCGCGTCCCAGGCGTCCAGCCAGGCGGTCATCATCCCGATCTGCTGGGACTGGGTGTTGATGATGTCGTACGCCAGCGTGCGGATCTCCTCGTCCTCGGTGGCGTCGTAGACCAGGAAGGACATCTGCACCGCCTGGGCGTGGTGGACGCTCATGTCCTGGGCGAACCCGGCCTCCGGGCCGTCGGGGGAGGGGCCGCCGGGCCGCAGCACCGACACCCCCACCCACAGCGCCGCGGCCAACGCCACCAGCCCCGCCAGGACCAGGGTGACGGTGCGGCTCCGCGAGCCGTTCGCCGGGGGCCGCTCCTGGACGGCCTCGCTCATGGCGTGTCCTTGCCGCCGGCGCAGGCGGCGCCCGGCTCGGGCGTCTGCGGGCCCTTGAGGAACGCCTTGAGGAAGGCGTCGATCCGCTTGTCGTCGGCGTCGTTCACCTTCACCTGCTTGCCCCAGGCGGTCAGGATGATCGGCGCGTCCTGCTCCGGCACCGGGCTGAGCATGGTGTAGTCGATGCTGGAGACCTTCTTCTTCAGCTTCTCCAGGTCCTCGTCGGGCAGCCCCGGCCGGTAGGTGAACCAGACCGCCCCGTGCTCCAGCGAGTGCACGGCGTGCTCGTTCTGCACCGGCTGGTCGTAGACCCGGCCGTCGCAGTTCTGCCACACCGGGTGGTGCTCGCCGCCCATCGGCGGGGTGGTGTCGTAGCGGACCTTGGTCTGCACGTGGCCTCGCGGCAGCCCGTCCCGCTCGATCAGTCCGGCGATGGGCTCGGCCGGCTTGAACGCCAGCCATGCGGCGAAGCCGATCGCGACGACGGCGATCAATCCGATCACGGAGAAGAAGGCGATCGCGCCCCACGGGGGGCCGGAGCGGACCAGCGGGTTCTGTTGGCGGTTGTAGCGGATCCGGTTGCTCTTGGACATGGGGGTTCCTCACGGGTACGGCTTCGATGACGAACACGACCGTCCGCGCGGCTCGACGCCGCGCGACGCCCCCGTCACAGCCGTAGGACCTGCAGGACGGCGAGCGAGCGCGCCCTGCACGGCGCTCTCGCGGGCCTGCGCACCACCCACCCGGATCGCGCCGGCCGGACGCCGCGGCGAAGCGGCGCCGCCGCCAGCCCGAGCATCACGAGCGTCAGCAGGATCGCCAGCGACAGATACGTCTGCGGGTGCGTCGCCGGAGACGGCGGGGTCGGGTGCGCCTGGTCCTGGACCACGATCCCCGGACCGGTCGGCGGCGCCTGATCCGGCGCCAGGTCGTGGATCACGCACGCCTGCAGCGGCGGCACGTGCCCGCCCAGCCCATAGCTGAACGCCACGCCCGCCAGCGCGAACAGCACGACGAGCATGCCCGCGATCCCGCACGGGACGCGCCCGTGCACGCTCGTCGTCTTCACGTCGTCACTCCCGGCCGCCCGACGTCGGGGAACAAGGGGAGGTTCCCGGACCTTTGGATAGCACAGTACGACCTTGGAGGATCACCACATAACGGCAAATATCTCCATTCGCTCTTTTTCTCTCGAGCACCGTGTCCCTCCCGCACCGACGGGACGGGAGGCGTGTCCGCGCGAGCCACTAATGTCGAACACATGTCCAGGGGTGATCCCGTGCAGCCCGACGGCCTCTTCGACGAGCCCGCTCCGACCCCGACGCCGGAACGGGCCGCCGCGGCCGAGCGGGCGGTGGCCGCGCAGCAGCCGCTGGCGGTGCGGATGCGGCCCAGCGGTCTCGACGAGGTGGTCGGGCAGGAGCATCTGCTGGGCCCCGGCACGCCCATCCGGCAGCTGGTGGACCGGGACGCGCCGATGTCCCTGGTGCTGTGGGGGCCGCCGGGGACCGGCAAGACGACCCTGGCGTACGTGGTGGCGGGGGTCACCCGACGGCGTTTCGTGGAGATCTCGGCGGTCAGCGACGGGGTCAAGCGGGTCCGCGCCGAGATCGACCTGGCCCGCCGGGAGCTGGGGATGACCGGCCGGCAGACCGTGCTGTTCGTCGACGAGGTGCACCGGTTCAACAAGGCCCAGCAGGACGCGCTGCTGCCGGCGGTGGAGAACCGCTGGGTGTCGTTCATCGGCGCCACCACCGAGAACCCGTTCTTCTCGGTGATCAGCCCGCTGCTGTCGCGGTCGCTGCTGCTGACCCTGGAACCGCTCGGCGAGGAGCATCTGCGACGGGTGATCGCCCGGGCGCTGGTCGACGAACGAGGGCTGGGCGGCCGGGTGGAGCTGACCCGGGAGGCCGAGGACCAGCTGATCCGGCTGGCCGGCGGGGACGCCCGCCGCGCCCTCACCTATCTGGAGGCCGCCGCGCTGGTCGCCGAGAAGACGGGCGTCATCGACGTCGAGGTGCTGGAGAAGGCGGTCGACCGGGCCGCGGTCCGCTACGACCGGGAGGGCGACCAGCATTACGACGTCGTCAGCGCGTTCATCAAGAGCATCCGCGGCAGCGACGTGGACGCCGCGCTGCACTATCTGGCGCGGATGCTGGAGGCGGGGGAGGACCCCCGGTTCATCGCCCGGCGGCTGATCGTGCACGCCAGCGAGGACGTCGGGATGGCCGACCCGACCGCGTTGCAGACCGCCGTCGCCGCCGCCCAGGCCGTGGAGTTCGTGGGGCTGCCCGAGGCCCGGATCAACCTCGCCCAGGCGGTCGTCCACCTGTCCCTGGCGCCCAAGTCCAACGCCGTCGTCACCGCCGTCGACGAGGCCGTCGCCGACGTCCGGAAGGGCCTGGTCGGCCCCGTCCCCCCGCATCTGCGCGACTCCCACTACCGGGGCGCGGCGAAGATCGGTCACGGAGAGGGCTACAAGTACCCCCACGACCACCCGGGCGGGGTGGTGCGGCAGCGGTACGCCCCCGACCCGGTCGCCGACCGGCGGTATTACCGGCCCACCCGGTACGGCGCCGAGGCGCGCTTCCACGACGTGCTGGAGCGGATCCGCGCCGTGCTGCGCGGCGACCGGCGCCGGTGAGCGCCGCCGCACCCCGGCGCGACCGGCTAACCTGCCGGTAGAGGCATGCGGACCCCGCCGCGACGGGGTCCGTGACACGCCGCACGGCCGGCGAAACTCGTACGGGCGGTCGGCGCGCACGCGGTATGGTCGTGCGCACCGCACCTGGCCTGACGACGGACGGCGACGCGAACGGAAACCCGGATGCTTACTGGTGGAGAGCTGGCAGGCCTGATCGTGGCCATGTTCTGGGCGATCTTGGTCTCCTTCCTGGCCTACGCCCTGCTGCGGCTCGCCAAGCTGATCGGAGAGGCCACCAAGCTGGTCTCCGAGATCGCCGACCAGGCCGTCCCGCTGCTGGACGACATGACCGAGACGGTCCGCCGGGCCAACGAGCAGCTCGGCCGGACCGACGTGATCACCCGTCAGGTCGCCGGCGTCACCCAGAACGTCTCGGCGGTCAGCACCGTGGTGTCCTCGGTTTTCGGGGGCCCGGTGATCAAGGCGGCGGCGTTCTCCTACGGAGTGCGCAAGGCGTTGGCCGGCCGCGCCGCGGACCGCGCCGGTCGGCGGCCGGAGCTGCCGGTCCGCCGCGCCGACGGGAGGGAACGACGATGAGGCGAACGTTCTGGCTGCTGGTCGGTGCCGGTACCGGCGTGTGGGCGACCCGCAAGGCGACGCGGATGGCCCGCCGGCTGACCCCGGAGAGCCTGGCCGGTCGTGCCGCCCGGCAGGCGTTGACCACCGGCGAGCGGCTGCGGCTGTTCGCCCGGGAGGTCGCCGAGCTGGCCCGGGAGAGGGAGGCCGAGCTGCGCGAGGCGATCGCGCTGGACCGCGATCCGCCCGCCGTGGAGGGCGCCCCGCCGCGCCGGATCCTCAAGGCCCGTTACACCGTTATCGACGAAGACAAGGATGGCCACTGAGATGGAGTCGGCAGAGGTCGCACGCCGTTTCCTCACGTTCTTCGAGGAGCGGGGGCACACGGTCGTGCCCTCGGCCAGCCTGGTGGCCGAGGATCCCACGCTGCTGCTGGTCCCCGCCGGGATGGTGCCGTTCAAGCCCTACTTCCTCGGGCAGCGCACCCCGCCCGCGCCGCGGATGGTCAGCGCGCAGAAGTGCGTGCGCACCCCCGACATCGACGAGGTCGGCAAGACCACCCGGCACGCCACGTTCTTCCAGATGCTGGGCAACTTCTCGATCGGGGACTACTTCAAGGAAGGCGCCATTCCCTTCGCCTGGGAGCTGCTGACCCGCTCCGAGGCCGACGGCGGCTTCGGCTTCCCCGAGGACCGGCTGTGGGTGACCGTCTACCAAGACGACGATGAGGCCGCCGACATCTGGCACCGCGAGGTCGGCGTGCCCGCCGAGCGGATCCAGCGCCGCGGGCTGGCCGACAACTACTGGCACATGGGCGTGCCCGGTCCCGGCGGCCCCTGCTCGGAGATCTACTACGACCGGGGCCCCGACTACGGCCGCGAGGGCGGTCCGGTCGCCGACGAGGACCGCTACCTGGAGGTGTGGAACCTCGTCTTCATGCAGGAGCAGCTGTCGAAGGTCCGCAGCAAGACCGACTTCGACATCGCCGGACCGCTGCCCGCCAAGAACATCGACACCGGCATGGGCCTGGAGCGGATGGCCGCGATCCTGCAGGGCGTCGACAACATCTATGAGACCGACACCCTGCGGAAGATCCTCGACCGCGCGGCCGAACTGACCGGCTCCCGGTACGGCCGGGAGCACCGCGCCGACGTGTCGCTCCGGGTGATCGCCGACCACGTGCGCGCCGGGACGATGCTGGTCGCCGACGGCGTCATCCCCGCCAACGAGGGCCGCGGCTATGTGCTGCGCCGTCTGCTGCGCCGCGCCATCCGCAACCTGCGGCTGCTCGGCGGCCGGGAGACCGGGATGATGCACGAGCTGACCGCGGTGGCGATCGACGTGATGGGGCAGCAGTACCCCGAGCTGATCCGCACCGCCGCCAACATCCACGCGGTGATCGACGCCGAGGAGGAGCGCTTCAGCCAGACGCTGCGCACCGGCACGGCGATCTTCGACCAGGCGGTGGCGGAGACCCGGCGGGCCGGCCGCACCACCTTGGCCGGAGAGCAGGCGTTCACCCTGCACGACACCTACGGCTTCCCCATCGACCTCACCCTGGAGATGGCCGCCGAGCAGGGCCTGAAGGTCGATGAGGAGGGCTTCCGCCGGCTGCTGGAGGAGCAGCGGCGGCGGGCCAAGGCCGACGCCGCCGCCAAGAAGACCGGCAATCTGGACGTGTCGGTGCTCGGGCAGCTGCTCGACCAGGCCGGCGGCCGGGTGGACTTCACCGGCTACCACGACGTCAGCGGCGAGGCCCGGCTGGTCGGCCTGATGGTCAACGGCGCCTCCGTCCCGGCGGCCGGACCGGGCACCGACGTGGAGGTGGTGCTGGACCGCACCCCCTTCTACGCCGAGGGCGGCGGCCAGCTCGCCGACCAGGGCGTGATCCGGCTCGGGAACGGCGCCCGCATCGAGGTCCGCGACGTGCAGTCCCCGCTGCCCGGGCTGATCGTGCACCGCGGCACCGTCCGCGACGGCGAGGCCCAGGCCGGCGACTCGGCGTTCGCCGAGATCGACGTCGAACGGCGCCGTGCGATCTCCCGCTCGCACACCGCCACCCACATGGTGCACGCCGGGTTCCGGCGGGCGCTGGGCGAGTCGGCCGCGCAGGCCGGTTCGGAGAACTCCCCGGGCCGGTTCCGGTTCGACTTCACCAGCACCGGCCCGGTCCCGCCGAGCGTGCTGCGCGACGTCGAGGACGAGGTCAACGAGGTGCTGATCAACGACCTGGACGTCCGGGCGTTCCACACCTCGCTCGAGGAGGCGCGGGCGATGGGCGCGCTGGCCCTGTTCGGCGAGAAGTACGGCGAGGAGGTCCGGGTCGTCGAGGTCGGCGACTACTCCCGCGAGCTGTGCGGCGGCACCCATGTCGCCCGCTCCGGCCAGCTCGGTCTGATCAAGGTGCTCGGCGAGTCCAGCATCGGCGCCGGGGTGCGCCGGGTCGAGGCGCTGGTCGGCATCGACGCCTTCCGCTTCCTGGCCCGCGAGAGCGTGCTGGTCGCCCAGCTGTCCGAGCAGCTCAAGGCGCGCAAGGAGGAGCTGCCGGAGCGGATCGCGGGGGTGGTCTCCCGCCTCCGCGAGGCCGAGAAGGAGCTGGAGCGGCTGCGCTCGCAGCAGGTGCTGGCGGTCGCCGGCTCGCTGGCCGAGGGGGCCAAGGACGTGAACGGCGTGGCGTTCGTGGCGCACCGCGTCCCGGACGGCACCACCGCCGACGACCTGCGCAAGCTGGCCGTCGACGTGCGCGGCAGGCTGGCCGCCCGGCCCGCCGTGGTCATGATCGCCGGTGTGCCGAAGGACCGGCCGGTGGTCGTGGTCGCGCTCACCGAGGGCGCCCGCGAGCGCGGGCTCAAGGCCGGCGCGCTGGTGGGCGTGGCGGCCAAGGCGCTCGGCGGCGGCGGAGGCGGCAAGGACGACCTCGCGCAGGGCGGCGGGGCGAACCCCCAGGCCATCGGGGACGCCCTGGCGGCGGTGGAACGGGCAGTCGGTTCCGCGTGATTTCGAACCACGTTCCGGGCCGCACCCGTATTGTTCGGTGTGTGTGCGGATCCCCTCCCCGCCCGGTGCCCGCCGCGCCGGTCCCGTCCGCCCCGTGCCGGGCGGTGATGCCGGCGTGAGGCCGGGCACCCGATTGGGCATCGATGTGGGCAGCGTCCGCATCGGTGTCGCGCGCAGCGATCCCGCAGGCATCCTGGCCACCCCGCTGGAGACCGTCCGGCGGGGCAAGGGTGATCTGGATCGGATCGCCGAACTGGTGGCCGAGCACGAGGTGGCCGAGATCGTCGTCGGGCTGCCCACCTCGCTGTCCGGCCGCAACGGCCCGGCCGCTCAGGAGGCCCGGCGGTTCGCCGAGGCATTGGCCCGCCGGCTGGCGGGAATCCTGCCCGAGGACGGGATCCGGTTGTACGACGAGCGGCTGACCACCGTCACGGCCGAGGCGGGCCTGCGGCGGTCGTGGGTGCGTGGCAGGAACCGCCGCCAGGTGATCGACCAGGCCGCCGCGACGGTGCTGCTGCAGGCCGCCCTCGACGCCGAACGCGCGACGGGGCGGCCGCCGGGCGAGAGCGTCCGGGGAAGCCGATGAACGATCTGGACCTGTTCGAAGAACCCGCCTGGAGCGATCAGCGCGACCGGCGGCGGGGCCGCCGGGCCCAGGCGGCGGTGCGCAAACGGCAGCGCCGCCGCAAGCTCAACAGCCGCGCCGCGGTGCTGTTCTCGCTGGCGTTCCTGGTGGCCGTGTTCGGCGGCGGAGGCCTGATCGGCCTGGCCGTGCTGGACAGGAAGCTGTCCGTCCCCGACTACAGCGGGCAGGGCGCCGGCAGCGTGATCGTCCAGATCAAGGACGGCGACACCGGATGGACCATCGGTGAGCGGCTGGAGAAGGCCGGCGTGGTCAAGAGCGCCAAGGCCTACGTCAAGGCCGCGGAGAAGGAGCCCAGGTCGGCCGGCATCCAGCCGGGCTTCTACACCATGCGCAAGAAGATGTCGGCGGCCGCCGCCCTGGCCCTGCTGCTGGACCCCAAGTCCCGCGCCGGCAACCAGATCACCATCCCCGAGGGACTGCGAGCCGTCCAGGTCGTCGACCAGCTGTCGAAACGGACCGGCATCCCCCGCCGGGAGTTCCACAAGGTCCTCAAGAACCCCGAGGCGCTGGAACTGCCGCCGTACGCCAAGGGCAAGGTCGAGGGCTACCTGTGGCCGGGCCGTTACGACCTGGACCCCAACGGCACCGCCGAGTCCGTGCTCAAGGCCATGGTCGATCGTTACAAGAAGGAGGTCGCCGACCTGGACCTGGAGGCCAAGGCCCGGGCGGCCGGGCTCGAGCCGCACGAGGTGATGACCATGGCCAGCATCGTGCAGGCCGAGAGCGGCAAGCCCAGCGACATGCCCAAGATCGCCGAGGTCATCCACAACCGGCTGGAGAAGTCGATGCTGCTCCAGATGGACAGCACGACCAAGTACGCCAACGGCACCTACGGCATCGAGGCCACCGCCCAGGAGCGCGCCTCCACCAGCCCCTACAACACCTACCGGGTGAAGGGACTGCCGCCCGGCCCGATCGCCAACCCGGGCGCGGACGCCATCCGGGCGGTGCTGGAGCCGACCGACGACGGGTGGCTGTTCTTCGTCACCACCGACCCGGAGAAGGGCGTCACCAAGTTCGCCCGCACCCTGGCCGAGCACAACAGGCTGGTCGCCGAGTACAACCGCAACAAGCGAAACGGAGGCGGCTGAATGCCCCGCGCCGCGGTTCTGGGGTCGCCGATCGCGCACTCGCTGTCGCCGACGCTGCATCGCGCGGCGTATGCGGCGATGGGCCTGTCCGGATGGACGTACGAGGCGGTCGAGTGCGACGAGGCGGGGCTGGCGCCGTTCCTGGACGGCCTCGACGGCGACTGGGCGGGCCTGTCGCTGACCATGCCGCTCAAGCGGACCGCCCTCGCGCTGGTCGACGAGGTCTCGGAACTGGCGGCCACGGTCGGCGGGGCCAACACGGTGCTGCTGCGGGAGGGCTGCCGATACGGCGACAACACCGACGTGTACGGCATCGTGACCGCCCTGACCGAGGCGGGGGCGGCCGCGCCCCGGACGGTGACGATCCTCGGCGCCGGCGCGACGGCGGCGTCCGCATTGGCCGCATTGCACGAGCTGGGCGTGCGTTCGGCGACCTTGTGCGTGCGCAGCCGGGCCCGCGCCCGGGAGACCTGTGCGGTCGGCCGGCGGCTGGGGCTGCGGGTCGAGACGACGGAGCTCGACGGGCTGGAGCGGGCCCTCCCGGCCGATCTGGTGGTCTCCACGCTGCCCGGCCGGGCCGCCGACCCTTACGCGGACCGGATCGCCGGGGCCTGCGGCGCGCTGTTCGACGTGGTGTACGCCCCCTGGCCGACCGCGCTGGCGCAGGCGGTGGAGGAGGCCGGCGGGGTCGTGGTCGGCGGGTTCCCGATGCTGCTGCACCAGGCCGTGCGGCAGGTCGCGCTGATGACCGGCCGTGAGGACGTCCCGGTCGAGGCGATGCGGGCCGCCGGAGAGGCGGAATTGGCCGCTCGGGCGGCCGGGGTCCGGTGAAATCCGGTGGACCGGGGATCGGCCGGCGGAGCCCGGACGCCGTCGCGCGACGATGATCCACGGCCGCTTCCGGTCGGCCCTCTGGCCGGCCGCCGGGGATGAGGTAGAGTGGACATGCAAAGACGTGATAGCGTTGCTCGCTGACCGATCCGAGGGCGACCTCGGGTACTCAAGCGGAGGCCACTCCCACCTGTCCGGCCGATCAGGTCGGAGGGTCATCGGTCCGGCGGACGGCGGACATCTCGATGTCCCCGTCCGGCGTCGCCGTCCGGCGATGTGAATCGTCGGGCGCGCCGATGGTGGCCCCGCATGTGAGTCGTGCGGGGCTTTTCTCATGGAGGCCCGCGGGCGCGACCGGTCAGTGAGGTAACGGCCAAGGAACGCCCCAAGGAGGTCCCATCAGCGCCGAACCGCGTATCAACGACCGCATTCGCGTGCCGGAGGTCCGGCTCGTCGGCCCGAACGGCGAACAGGTGGGCATCGTCCCCCTCGTCAAGGCCCTGGAACTCGCCCGCGAGTCCGATCTGGACTTGGTGGAGGTGGCGCCGACCGCGCGTCCGCCCGTGGCCAAGTTGATGGACTACGGCAAGTTCAAGTACGAGTCCGCGATGAAGGCCCGCGAGGCGCGGCGTAATCAGGCGCACACGGTCATCAAGGAGATCAAGCTCCGGCCGAAGATCGATCCGCACGACTACGAGACCAAGAAGGGTCACGTGGTGCGGTTCCTCAAGGCGGGCGACAAGGTCAAGGTCACCATCATGTTCCGCGGGCGTGAGCAGTCCCGGCCCGAGCTGGGCATCAGGCTGCTCCAGCGGCTCGCCGAGGACGTGGCCGAGCTGGGCTTCGTGGAGTCGCGGCCCAAGCAGGACGGCCGTAACATGATCATGGTGATCGCCCCGCACAAGAAGAAGGCCGAGGCCAGGGCGGAAGCCAGGGCCGAGCGCGCTGCTCGCGAGCGCGCGCGCAGGGCGAACTGAGCACCCCGGCCGCGTGCGGCCGGGGATTCTTTCGGGCGGCGCCGGACGGTGCCGGGGGACCCGGTGCCGCCGCGCGACGGCCCGTGCGTCCGGGCGCCATGCCCGGACGCCGAGCCCGGGCCGGGGAGCCGGCTGGGCGATGTCAGCACGTAACATTCGGTGCGTCGAACAGGCGCGCCGCCATGCATTCCATGGTGGGCGCCTTGATCACGCACGTCCCCGCGGCTGCGTGGGATGACGATCGAGGGAGACGACGGCGACCATGCCGAAGACCAAGACTCACAGCGGTGCCAAGAAGCGCTTCAAGCTGACCGGCTCCGGCAAGGTGACGCGCCGCCGCGCCAACCGCAACCACCTGCTCGAGCACAAGCCGTCCCGGCGGACCCGTCGGCTGGACGGTCGCATCGTGGTCGCGGACGCCGACACCAAGGTGATCAAGAAGCTGCTTCGCAAGTAGCCATCGCATCGACTTTCCCCACCATCGGCCGGGCGCAGGGGCCCGGTCTTGCGCAAAGGAGATTGAGACATGGCACGTGTGAAGCGGGCTGTCAACGCCGCCAAGAAGCGTCGGGTCGTCCTTGAGCGGGCCAGGGGCTACCGGGGGCAGCGGTCGCGGCTGTACCGCAAGGCCAAGGAGCAGATGCTCCACTCGATGACCTACGCCTACCGGGACCGCAAGGACCGGAAGGGGCAGTTCCGCCGGCTGTGGATCCAGCGGATCAACGCCGCCGCCCGCGCCCACGGCATGACCTACAACCGGTTCATCCAGGGCCTGAAGGCCGCCGAGCTGGAGATCGACCGCCGCATGCTGGCCGAGCTGGCGGTCAACGACCCCGCGGTGTTCAAGACGCTGGTCGAGCTGGCCAAGGAGTCGCTGCCGGCGCAGGGCGCCAAGGCCGCCTGAGCACGGAGGGCAGAAGGTCGTCCGAACGGCGAAGACGGGAAGCATGGCGGGCCGCGAGCTGACCTCCATCCGGTCGCCCCGGGTGAAGGCCGCCCGGCGGCTCGCCAAGCGCACGTTCCGGCATCGCGAGCGTCGTTTCCTGGCCGAGGGGCCCCAGGCGGTCCGGGAGGCGCTGGTCCGGCCGGGCGTGCTGAGGGAGCTGTTCACCACGGCCGAGGCCGAGTCCCGCCATGCCGATCTGGTGCTGGCCGCCGAGCGCGCGGGGGTGCCGGTGCTGCGGGTCAGCGGTGAGGTGATGGCCGAGCTGGCGCAGACCGTCACCCCGCAGGGACTGCTGGCGGTCTGCGGTTTCGTCGACGTGGGCCTGGAGGAGGCGCTGGCGGGCCGGCCCACCCTGCTCACCGTGCTGGCGCACGTCCGCGATCCCGGAAACGCCGGCACGGTGCTGCGGACCGCCGACGCGGCCGGCTCTCAGGCCGTGGTCTTCACCGACGCCTCGGTCGATCCCTACAACGGCAAGTGCGTACGGGCCTCGGCGGGCAGTCTGTTCCACCTCCCGGTGGTGACCGGTCCGCGGTTCGACGCGCTGATCCCGGCGCTGCGGGAGAGCGGGCTGACCGTGCTCGCCGCCGACGGCGCCGGTGAGCGCACCCTGGACTCGGCCATCGATGACGGGCTGTTGGCCCGTCCCACCGCCTGGATCTTCGGCAACGAGGCCTGGGGCCTGCCGGAGGAGATCCTGCGGCACGTCGACGAGGTGGTGCGGGTCCCCATTTACGGGCGGGCCGAAAGCCTCAACCTGGCCACGGCCGCCGCCGTCTGCCTCTACGCCTCCGCCCGCGCCCAGCGGGCCGGGACGGACGGCGCCGCCGGAGCGGCGGTCACCGCCTGACCTCCCCGAACGACAACGTTCACGACCGCGCAAAGGTTGCTCCCGGGGCCTGGCCGGTTCTGGCCGCGCGAAGACGATCTTCATGCGCGGTCCGGCTGTCAGGATGGACGTGAAAGTTTCACAGCATCCCGCACGCATCGGGTCGCCGGCTCGTCCACAAGAGGAGCGGGCGCCCGTCCGACGGGGTTCGCCGCCGGCCCGGCCGCTCACGGTGACCGTCGGGAGCGGTGGCACGGCCGGCGTGACCGTGACGAGATCGACGACAGGAAGGCGCCACAGGTGCCGCGTACCAGAACGCATAGACAGGGGCCGCGCTCATCGGCGGCCCTCCCGCGCTGCGGGCGGCCCGCCGTCCGGCCGCAGAGGGACGGTGCGGAGCCGCCGGATCCGACCGAGGATCTGATCATCACGGTGACGGGCCTGCCCTGCGGGACGCCGGTGGCCCATGTCGCCGGCGAGATCGATCTGCGCACCGCGCAGCTGCTGCGCACCCGGCTGATCGAGATCGGCCGTGAGCTGACCGCCGCCGGGGCCGCCCGGCTGGTGGTGGACTTCGCCGACGTCGCGTTCTGCGACGCCAGCGGACTGGGTGCCCTGGTGGGGGCGCACAACGACCTGCGCACCCGCGGCGGCGAGCTGGCCCTGGCCCGGGTGCGCCCGGCGCAGCGCCGGTTGTTCCAGGTGACCGGCCTGGACCGGCTGTTCGGACTGTACGACACCGTGGCCGAGGCCGTCGGCCCGCGCCGCACCTCGTTCACCGGCTGAGTGCACCGGCCGGTCGCGCCGCATGCCCGACCGCGGATCGCGATCCCTTGTGGGGTAAGGGTTTTCTCAGTCCCGCGGTGCCGCGGTTGGGCTATAGAGTCTCTTTCGACAGGCCGCGTTTTCACGGGTGCTCTGGAGGCCCTGGTGGGTGACGAGAACTCCTCGCACATGTCGCGGCCCGTCGTGCCCGCCCAGCGTCGTGCTCGGAGCGCGGATCCGGCCATCGAGTCCGCCCGTGACCTGACCGACGACCTGCCGGACGGCCTGTTGGTGGCCGATGCCGACGCACGGGTGGTGCTGTTCAACCGGGCCGCGGTCCGGCTGACCGGCATCCCCGCCGAGCAGGCGCTGGGTCGCGACTTCCGCGACGTGCTGCCGCTGCACGACGCCGAGGGCCGCGACTGGTGGAAGTGCCTGGACCCCTATGGCGGGTTGGCCACCCGCACCCGCCACCCCGAGCGGTCCCTCTACCTGGCCGACGGCACCGAGCTGCTGGTCACCGCCGCCTACCGGCGGGGCCCGCGCGGGGTGGTGGAACGTTTCACCGTCAGCTTCCGCGACGCCGCCTGGCGCGCCCGCCGCGAGAGGGAGCGGGCCGACCTGGTCTCCACCGTCGCCCACGAGCTGCGCTCCCCGCTCACCAGCGTCAAGGGCTTCACCGCCACCCTGCTGGCCAAGTGGCACCGCTTCAACGACGACCAGAAGCGGGTGATGCTGGAGACCGTCAACGCCGACGCCGACCGGGTCACCCGGCTGATCACCGAGCTGCTGGACGTGTCGCGGATCGAGGCCGGACGGCTGGAGATGCACCGCCAGGTGGTCGACCTGGTCGAGGAGGCCCGCAAGGTGATCGCCGGGCGGGTGGCCGCTGGCGATCCCGAGGACCGGTTCCGGCTGGAGGTGCGCGGCGAGCTGCCGGAGATGTGGCTGGATCCGGACAAGATCGACCAGATCCTCGGCAATCTGCTGGAGAACGCCGTCAGGCACGGTGCTGGTACGGTGACAGTTGTGGTGGAGCCGGACGCGCACAAGGAGGGGGCCGCCGTGTCGGTACGCGACGAAGGCGAAGGCATCCCCCCCGAGGCCGCTCAGCGCGTGTTCCGCCAGTTCTGGCGCGGTCCCGGCGGCCACCGGCGCGGCGGCACGGGGCTCGGCCTGTTCATCGTCAAGGGCCTGGTGGAGGCGCACGGCGGCACGATCGCGGTGCAGCGCGCCCCCGGCGGCGGCGCCGAGTTCCGATTTACCTTGCCCGCCGGCGCCCCCGACTACGCCTGACCGGGGCCCGCCGCGCGGGCTTCTCCGTCGTCAGCCCCTGTGGGCACAGCTCCCACTAGACTCGCGGGCGATCACGCCCTGGCTGGAGTTCTCACCACCATGTCTGCACCCAACAAGTCGTACGACCCTGTCGAGGTCAGTGCGCTGCGCCCGGAGGAAGTGGACCGGGCGCGCGAGGAGGCGCTGGCCGCCGTCGCGGCGGCGGCCGACCTCGAGGAGCTCAAGCGGGTCCGGCTCGCGCACGCCGGCGACCGCTCCCCGCTGGCGCTGGCCAACCGGGAGATCGGCGCGCTGCCGCCGCACGCCCGCGCCGAGGCCGGCAAGCGCGTGGGCGCCGCCCGCAAGGCGGTCGCCGAGGCCCTCAAGCGCCGCCAGGCCGAGCTGGAGGAGGAGCGCGACCGGCGCGTCCTCATCGAGGAGACCGTCGACGTCACCCTGCCGTGGGACCGCGCCCCGCGGGGCGCCCGGCATCCGCTGACCACCATCGCCGAGCGGATGGCCGACGTGTTCATCTCGATGGGCTTCGAGATGGCCGAGGGCCCCGAGGTCGAGGCCGAGTGGTACAACTTCGACGCCCTGAACTTCAAGCCCGACCACCCGGCCCGCACCATGCAGGACACCTTCTTCGTCGAGAGCGAGGACAGCGGCCTGGTGCTGCGCACCCACACCTCCCCGGTGCAGGTGCGGGCGCTGCTGTCCCGACCGCTGCCGGTGTACGTGGTGGCGCCCGGCCGCACCTTCCGCACCGACGAGCTGGACGCCACCCACACCCCGGTCTTCCACCAGCTGGAAGGCCTGGCGGTGGACGAGGGGCTGACCATGGCCGACCTGCGCGGCGCGATCGCCGCGTTCGTCGAGGGCATGTTCGGCGAAGGGCTGAACGTGCGGCTGCGCCCGTCGTACTTCCCGTTCACCGAACCCTCCGCCGAAGTGGACATGCAGTGCTTCGTCTGCCGGGGCGCCTCCGTCGAGGCGGGCGCGCCGCCGTGCCGCACCTGCGGTTCCGAGGGCTGGATCGAGCTGGGCGGATGCGGCATGGTCAACCCGCGGGTGCTGGTGGCCGCCGGGATCGATCCCGAGCGCTACAGCGGGTGGGCGTTCGGGCTGGGCGTGGAGCGTACGCTGATGTTCCGCCACGGCGTCGAGGACATGCACGACATGGTCGAGGGTGACGTGCGGTTCACCCTTCCGTTCGGGATGGAGATCTGATGCGGGTCCCGCTGTCCTGGCTGCGCGAGCACGTCGAGCTGCCCGCCGACGTCACCGGCCGCGACCTGGCCGCCAAGCTGATCGCCGTCGGGCTGGAGGTGGAGAAGGTCGAGTCCCCCGGCCACGACGTCACCGGCCCGCTGGTGGTCGGCCGGGTGCTGGCCATCGAGGAGCTCACCGGCTTCAAGAAGCCGATCCGTTACTGCCGGGTGGAGGTCGGCGAGCCCGAGCCGAGGAACATCATCTGCGGCGCCCGCAACTTCGCCGAGGGCGACAAGGTCGTCGTCGCGCTGCCCGGCTCCGTGCTGCCCGGAGGCTTCGCGATCGGCGCCCGCAAGACCTACGGCAAGATGTCCGAGGGCATGATGTGCTCGGTCTCCGAGCTGGGCATCGGCGACGACCACAGCGGCATCCTGGTGCTGCCGGACGACGCCGAGGTCGGCGCCGACGCGATCGAGCTGCTGGGCCTTCGCGACGAGGTGCTGGACATCGCCGTCACCCCCGACCGGGGGTACGCCCTGTCCGTCCGCGGGGTGGCGCGGGAGGCGGCGCTGGCCTACGGGGCGCCGTTCACCGACCCCGCCGCCGTGCCGCTGCCCGCCGACACCGAGCGTTCCTACCCGGCGAGCATCGCCGACCCGACCGCCTGCGACCGGTTCGTGCTGCGCGAGGTCCGCGGCTTCGACCCGTCCGCGCAGACGCCGCTGTGGATGCGGGTGCGGCTGTACCGGGCGGGGATGCGGCCGGTGTCGCTGGCGGTGGACGTCACCAACTACCTGATGCTGGAGCTGGGCCAGCCGCTGCACGCGTTCGACCGGGGCAAGCTGACCGGCGAGATCGTGGTGCGGCGGGCGCGGCCGGGGGAGAAGCTGGAGACCCTCGACCACGTCGTGCGCACCCTCGACCCGGAGGACATCCTCATCACCGACGAATCCGGGCCGATCTCCATGGCCGGCGTGATGGGCGGTCTGCACACCGAGATCGACGAGAAGTCCACCGACATCGTCATCGAGGCCGCCCACTTCGACCCGGTCGGCATCGCCCGGGCCGTCCGCCGGCACCGGCTGCACAGCGAGGCCTCGTACCGGTTCGAGCGGAACGTCGACCGCGAGCTGCCGCTGCGGGCCTCCTACCGGGCCGTGCAGATGCTCGCCGAGCTGGGCGGCGCCGAGATCGTGCCGGGCGTCACCCACGCCGAGGCCCCGGTCGAGCCGGTGACCATCACCATCCCCGCCGACCATCCGGACAAGGTGGCCGGGGTGACCTACGGCCGGGACACGGTGGTGCGGCGGCTCACCGAGATCGGCTGCACCGTCACCGGGGACGAGGAGCTGACCGTCACGCCCCCGTCCTGGCGACCCGACCTGGTCGACCCCAACGACCTGGCCGAGGAGGTCATCCGGCTCGAGGGGTACGAGAACATCCCGGCCCGTCCGCCCCGGCCGATCGCCGGGCAGGGCCTGACCCCCGCCCAGCGGCAGCGCCGCCGGGTGGGCCGTGCGCTGGCCGCCGCCGGGTACGTGGAGGCGCTCAGCTACCCGTTCGTCGGCGCCAAGGACTTCGACGACCTGCAGCTGGACGCCGACGACGACCGGCGCCGGGCGCTGCGGCTGGCCAACCCGCTGTCGGAGGACGAGCCGCTGCTGCGCACCACTCTGCTGCCGGGGCTGCTCAAGACCCTGGCCCGCAACGTCGGCCGCGGCCAGGCGAACGTGGGCCTGTATGAGATGGGCCTGGTGTACCGGCCCGGGCCGGACGGCGTCCGGCGCGCCCCCCGGCCGCCCGTGGACCGCGGCCCCACCGCCGAGGAGGTCGCCTCGCTGGAGGCGGCGCTGCCCGACCAGCCGCTGCGGGTCGCCGTGGTGCTGGCCGGGAACCGCGAGCCGGCCGGATGGTGGGGTCCGGGGCGCCCGGCGAGCTGGGCCGACGCGATCGAGGCGGCCCGCACCGTGGCCCGTGAGGCCGGCGTCGAGCTGACCGTCAAGGCCGACCAGCATGCCCCCTGGCATCCCGGCCGGTGCGCCGCCCTGTACGTCGGCGACCTTCTCATCGGACACGCCGGGGAGCTGCATCCGCGGGTCGTGCAGGCCTACGGCGTGCCGCCGCGGACCGCCGCGATGGAGCTGGAGCTGTCGCGGCTGGCCCCGAGCGACGCCGTGCGGGCGCCGCGCGTGTCCACCTACCCGGTCGCCACCCAGGACGTGGCGCTGATCGTGGACGCCGACCGCCCCGCCGCCGAGGTCGAGGCCGCCCTCCGCGAGGGGGCAGGGGAGCTGCTGGAGTCGATCCGGCTGTTCGACGTCTACACCGGCGATCAGGTCGGTGAGGGCCGCAAGTCGCTGGCCTTCACGCTGCGCTTCCGCGCCCCCGACCGCACCCTCACCGCCGAGGAGGCCGGCCGGGCCCGCGACGCGGCGGTGGCGAAGGCGGCCGAGCGCACCGGCGCCGTGCTGCGCGGCGGCTGATCCGCCGAGTGCGACCGATCCGGCGTCCCGCGACCGCGAGCCGGTTGCGGGACGCCGGTGTTTTTCCTACGGTGGACGAGTCCTGTTCCCGTCCGATGGGGGTTTCGGTGAGGCGCTGAGGTCGCAGACACCGCGCAGATGACCGGCGTGCGGCGCCCATGCCGCCGCTTCGGCGCGTGACCTCGGTGATCTCCGTTCCGGACGGGTCCGTCTTCTCGGGTGTCCCTCTTCTCACCCGTCCGTCTTCTCATCTGCGTCTTACGCGCTGTCCGCGGTGTCTCCACGTGCGATGTGAACCCGTTCCGGCACGTGATGAGGAGGACCGCTCCATGACGCACGCCGTCGTCTTCTCCGGCGTCACCTTCGCCTGGCCTGACGGCACCCCCGTGCTGACCGACCTGGACGGCGCGTTCGGCGCCTGCCGCACCGGGTTGGTGGGCCTCAACGGCTCCGGCAAGACCACGCTGCTGCGGCTGATCGCCGGGGAGCTGCGCCCGCAGTCGGGCACGATCACGGTCTCGGGCACCGTCGGACATCTGCCGCAGCACCTTCCGCTGGGCACCGCCCGCACCGTCTCCGACCTGCTGGGCGTCACCGAGATCCGGGCCGCCCTGCACGCCATCGAGCGCGGCGAGGCCACCGAGGAGAACTTCGCCGTCGTCGGCGACGACTGGGACGTCGAGGAACGCGCCCGCGCCGAGCTGGACCGGCTCGGCCTGGGAGGGGTGGACCTGGACCGCACCGTGGCCACGCTGTCGGGCGGGGAGGCCATGATGGTCGGGCTGGCCGCCCTGTTCCTGCGCCGCCCTGACGTGCTGCTGCTGGACGAGCCCACCAACAACCTGGACCTGGACGCCCGGCGGCGGCTGCAGGAGGCCATCGGCTCCTGGCCCGGCGTGCTGATCGTCGTCAGCCATGACCGGGCGTTGCTGGAGGGGGTCGATGAGATCGCCGACCTGTACGACGGCCGACTGCGGACCTTCGGCGGCAACTTCTCCGCCTACCGGAAGGCGCTGGCCGTTGAGCAGGAGGCCGCGGAACGTGCCGTGCGCGCCGCCGAGTCCGAGGTGCGCCGCCAGCGCCGTGATCTGATGGAGGCCCGGCTCAAACTGGCCCGCCGGGCCCGCCACGGCAGGATGCAGGCCGAGCGCGGAAGCGAGCCCAAGATCGTGCTGGGCGCCCGGAGACGGGCCGCCCAGGAGTCGGCGGGCAAGTACCGCCTCCTGCACGAGGAACGCCTGCGCCGGGCCCGCGAGCGCCTGGCCGAGGCCGAGGAGGCGGTCCGTGACGACGAGGAGATCCGCATCGAGCTGCCCCGCACCCGCGTGCCGGCGGGCCGGACCGTGCTCGTCGTCACCGGGCTGACCCCGCCCGGCGGGGCGGCCGACCCCGCCCCCTCGGGCGGCGGGGGGCAGGAGGAGCCCGCCGACAGGGCCCGGCCGCTGCGGGAGCTGATCGTGCGCGGTCCGGAACGGATCGCCCTGACCGGCCCCAACGGTTCCGGCAAGACCACCCTGCTGCGCGCCGTGACGGGCGAGCGCCCCCTGCCCGGGGTCGAGGTGAGGGTCGGCGTCGAGGGCGTGCGTCATCTGCCGCAGCGGCTGGACGTCCTGGACGACTCCCGCAGCCTCGTCGACAACGTCCGCGCCTTCGCCCCCGACGCCTCGCCCAACGAGGTCCGCGCCGGACTGGCCCGCTTCCTGTTCCGCGGGGAGCGCGCCGATCGGCTCGCCGGAGGGCTGTCGGGCGGCGAGCGGTTCCGCGCCGTGCTGGCCGCGCTGCTGCTGGCCGATCCGGCTCCGCAACTGCTGCTGTTGGACGAGCCCACCAACAACCTGGACCTGGCCAGCGTCCGACAGCTCGTCCAGGCGCTGGAGGCCTATCAGGGGGCGCTCCTCGTGGTCAGTCACGACCTGCCGTTCTTGGAGGAGCTGGGCATCACCCGGTGGCTGCGCATGGATCCCGTCCGCGGGCTGCTGGAGGAACCGGAAGGCCCTCGGCCCTGACCGGTCGGTAAATGTCATGAGAAGTCGATCTTGTGCTGCTAGGTTGGTCACCGACGGAAGGAACAGGGGGACCGACCATGGCGAAGCTCAACCAGATCATCGCCGTCGAGAAGGGCGTCAAGAGCAAGGCCGTCCAAGAGCTCGCCCAGGCGAATCAGACGCTGCAGAAGCTGCCGGCGCTGTCCGGCATCTCGCGCACCTATCAGCCCAAGGACGAGGACGGCGAGCAGCTCCCGCCCGAGTCCACCCGGGTCCAGGTGAAGGCCGAGGAGGTGCTGCGTCAGGTCGCCGCCACGCTGACCCGCCTGTTCGACGTCACCGCCACCAAGGATTGGACCAATTGCGTCGCCAAGGCCGACGTCGTCGTGGAGGGCCGCCCGCTGCTGCGCGACGTCCCGGTCACCTATCTGCTTTTCCTGGAAAAGCAGTTGAAGGAGTTGCAGGCTTTCGTCCGGCAGTTGCCGGTGCTGGATGCCGCCGAGTCGTGGACCTATGACGCCTCCACCGACGTGTGGCGCACCGAGCCGGTCCGCACGGTCAAGACCAAGAAGGTGCCGCGCAACCACGTCAAGGCCGAGGCCACCGAGCATCACCCCGCTCAGGTCGAGGTCTACTACGAGGACGTGCCGGTGGGCTACTGGACCACCGTGAAGTTCTCCGGCGCGCTGCCCGCCAAGCGGGTCAACGAACTGCTCGACCGTCTGGAGAAGCTGCAGGACGCCGTCAAGTTCGCCCGTGAGGAGGCCAACGGCACCGAGGTCGCCGACCAGCGCGTGGGTCAGGTCATTTTCGACTATCTGTTCCAGTGAATCCGTCGCAGGACCCGCAGGATTGCGGCGAGGCTGAAAAGCCCGGCGGGAAGGGATAGAATCAAGACGCCCTCCGCCTTTGCGCGGAGGGGGCGCATGGAGCGCAAGTTGAAACTGAGGCTCAGGCTGATGAAAGGCGTGTGAGAGGCGGAGGCCGGATCTACCCCCGGCGTCCGCGCGTCCCTGATCGGCAGGAGTTCTGCCGGAGGGGCGGCGCCGCCAGATTCAGGCTATCGCTCCAGATTCAACATTCGTCGCCGAGCGCCGATGCGTCGACGCGGACGGACGCCGTCGTCCATGCCGGTTCGACTCCGGTCCGCGCCTCTCGCGGCGCGGTGGCCTAAAGGTAAGGCGGGCGGTCTGAAACTGATCCGCGTCCGCAGAACATCGGTGCGCGCAATTGGGCGGCACGCCGGGGCCCGGGGGTAGGGCAGACCCTCGGGCTCCACCATGTTTCGGCCGTGCACGGGTATGCCGGAACCGGAGGCGGATGCGAGGAGCGGCATGCCAGGGCTCGAGGCCGGGGAGGCGCGACGCAGGCTGGCCGCCGCACCGGTGGTGCGGCTGGCGACCGTGGACGAGCGCGGTCGGCCGCACCTGGTGGTGACGACGTTCGCCCTGGACGGCGACCTGATCCGCATGGCGGTCGACCACAAGCCCAAACGGACGCGGCACCTCAAACGGTTGCGCAACATCGTCGGCAACCCCTGGGTGAGCGTGCTGGCCGACCACTACGAGGACGACTGGAGCCGGTTGTGGTGGGTGCGCGCCGACGGGCGGGCCCGCGTCACCGACGACCCCCGTGAGCTGCGGCGGACGGCGGACCTGCTGGCGGAGCGGTATCCCCAGTACCGCGAGCGCCCTCCCCAGGGACCGGCGATCACGGTCCAGGTGCAGCGCTGGGTTGGATGGATATACGGAGATGAGCTGGGCAAATCGGCCACAGGCTGAGATATCTCTCACCCGGTCTTGAATAATCATCCACTCCTATGCATACTCTTGCTGAAGAGTCTTCCGGGGAGGGTCGGTCGGGATGGGCATCACGGCGGCGGTGGCCGGAGCCAGCGGATACGCGGGCGGCGAGTTGCTGCGCATCCTGGCCGGCCATCCCGAGTTCGAGATCGGTGCGCTGACGGCGGGCGCCAACGCCGGGGCCGAACTGGGGACCCTGCAGCCGCACCTGCGACCGCTGGCCGCGCGGGTCCTGGCGGAGACCAGCGCGGAGACGCTGGCCGGGCACGACGTGGTCTTCCTGGCGCTGCCGCACGGACAGTCCGCGGCGCTGGCCGAACGGCTCGGAGACGACGTGCTGGTCGTCGACTGCGGCGCGGACTTCCGGCTCAAGGACGCCGGGGAGTGGGAGGAGTTCTACGGCTCCCCGCACGCGGGCACCTGGCCGTACGGGCTGCCGGAGCTGCCGGGCCAGCGGGAGGCGCTGCGCGGCGCCCGGCGGATCGCGGTGCCCGGCTGCTACCCGACGGCCGTCACGCTGGCGATGTTCCCGGCGTTCGGGGCCGGGCTGGTCGAGCCGGACGTGGTGGTGGTCGCGGCCTCCGGGACCTCCGGGGCCGGCAGGAGCCTCAAACCGCACCTGCTCGGCAGCGAGGTGATGGGGTCCATGTCGCCGTACGGGGTCGGCGGCGTGCACCGCCACATCCCCGAGATGAGGCAGAACCTCAGCGCCGTGGCCGGGGAGCCGGTCACCGTGTCGTTCACCCCGACGCTGGCCCCGATGAGCCGCGGCATCCTCGCCACCTGCACCGCCAAGGTCAGGCCCGGCGTCGACCGCGCCGCGATCCGCCGAGCCTACGGCGAGGCCTACGACGGCGAGACGTTCGTGTCGCTGCTGCCGGAGGGGCAGTGGCCGGCCACCGCGATGACGCTCGGCGCCAACACCGCGCTCGTCCAGGTGGCCCTCGACGAACGCGCCGGCCGTCTGATCGCCGTCGCCGCCATCGACAACCTCACCAAGGGCACCGCGGGAGGCGCCGTGCAGAGCGCCAACATCGCCCTCGGCCTGCCCGAAGAGCTCGGACTCACCACGATCGGAGTGTCCCCGTGAGCGTAACCGCCCCTCTGGGATTCCGCGCCGCCGGCGTCGCCGCCGGACTCAAGAACGGCGGGGATCGCGACCTGGCCCTGGTCGTCAACGACGGCCCGTCCCGCGCCGCCGCCGGGGTCTTCACCCGCAACCGGGTGAAGGCCGCCCCCGTGCTGTGGTCGCAGCAGGTCCTGCGCGGCGGCCGAGTGCGCGCGGTGGTGCTGAACTCCGGCGGCGCCAACGCCTGCACCGGGGCGCCCGGGTTCCAGGACACCCACGCCACCGCCGAGCGGGCCGCCGAGGTGCTCGAGGACTCGGCCGCCGAGATCGCCGTCTGCTCCACCGGCCTGATCGGCGAGCGGCTGCCGATGGACAAACTGCTCCCGGCGATCGACGTCGCCGCCGCCGAGCTGTCCCGCGACGGCGGGCTGGCCGCCGCCGACGCCATCCGCACCACCGACACCGTCGCCAAGATCTCCTTCCGGCGCGCCCAGGAGGCCGGCTACACCATCGGCGGGATGGCCAAGGGCGCCGGCATGCTGGCCCCCTCGCTGGCCACCATGCTGTGCGTGCTGACCACCGACGCCGACCTGGACGCCCAGACCCTGGACCGGGCGCTGCGGTCGGCCGTCGAGGTCACCTTCGACCGGCTCGACACCGACGGCTGTATCTCCACCAACGACACCGTGCTGCTCCTGGCGTCCGGCGCCGCCGGGGTCGCCCCGGACGAGGCGGAGTTCACCGCGCTGCTCACCGAGGTCTGCGCCGACCTGACCCGGCAGCTGCTGGTCGACGCCGAGGGCGCCACCAAGGCCATCGCCATCGAGGTCGTCGGCGCCGCCAGCGTCTCGGACGCGGTCACGGTTGGCCGCGCCGTCGCCCGCAACAACCTGCTCAAGTGCGCCATCCACGGCGAGGACCCCAACTGGGGCCGGGTGCTGAGCGCGGTCGGCGCCACCGACGCGGTGTTCGAGCCCGACCGGGTGAACGTGGCGATCAACGGCGTGTGGGTGTGCCGGGGCGGTGCGGTCGGCGACGACCGCGAGAAGGTGGACCTGCGCCCCCGCGACGTGACGATCACGGTGGACCTGGCGGCGGGCTCGGAGTCGGCGACCGTCTGGACGACCGACCTGACGGCCGAGTACGTCCACGAGAACTCGGCGTACTCGACATGAGCGCCCCGCGCAGCCACGTGCTCGCCAAGGCCGCCACGCTGATCGAGGCGCTGCCCTGGCTGGAGCGCTTCCACGGTGAGACCGTCGTCATCAAGTACGGCGGGCACGCGATGACCGAGGAGTCGCTGCGGCGCTCCTTCGCCGAGGACGTCGTGTTCCTGCGCTACGCCGGGCTCAGACCGGTGATCGTGCACGGCGGCGGCCCGCAGATCAACGCCGCCCTGGAGAAGCACGGCATCGAGTCGCGCTTCACCGCCGGGCTGCGGGTCACCACCCCCGAGGCCATGGAGGTCGTCCGGATGGTGCTGGTCGGCCAGGTCAACCGGGACGTGGTGGGCCTGATCAACCGGCACGGCCCGTTCGCGGTCGGGATGAGCGGCGAGGACGCCAACCTGTTCACCGCCGAGCGCAAGCACGCCGTCGTCGACGGCGAACCGGTCGACATCGGTCAGGTCGGCGAGATCGTCGAGGTCCAGGTCGGCGCCGTGCGCAGCCTGCTGGACGACGGCCGCATCCCGGTGGTCTCGTCCGTGGCGCGCGGCGACGACGGCGAGATCTACAACGTCAACGCCGACACCGCCGCCGCCGCGCTGGCGGTCGCGCTCGACGCCGCCAAGCTGATCGTCCTCACCGATGTGGAGGGCCTGTACGCCGACTGGCCCGACAGCGAGGAGGTCATCGCCGAGCTGACCACCGACGAACTGGCGGAGCTGCTGCCGACGCTGTCGTCGGGGATGGTCCCCAAGATGGAGGCGTGCCTGCAGGCCGTGCGCGGAGGAGTCCCCCAGGCGCACGTGCTCGACGGGCGGGTGCCGCACTCGCTGCTGCTGGAAGTGTTCACCGACGAGGGCATCGGCACCATGGTCGTGCCGAGCCGAGGAGGCGCACCGTGAGCTCGGAAGACCTGCTCGCCCGGTACACGGCGGCGTTCATGCCCAACTACGGGACGCCGCCGGTGGCGCTGGTGTCCGGCAAGGGCTGCACGGTCCGCGACGCCGACGGCAGGGAGTACCTGGACTTCATCGCCGGCATCGCGGTCAGCTCGCTCGGCCACGCCCACGAGGCCCTCGTCACCGCCGTCACCGAACAGGTCCGCGCCATCGCCCACACCTCCAACCTCGTCGTCAACGAGCCGGAGGTGCTGCTCGCCGAGCGGCTGCGGCGGCTGCTCGGCGGCGAGGGCCGGGTGTTCCTCACCAACAGCGGCACCGAGGCCAACGAGTGCGCCCTCAAACTCGCCGTCAAATACGGCAAGGCGAACGGCCGGTCCTACTTCGTCGCCGCCGAGAACGGCTTCCACGGCCGGTCGATGGGCGCGCTGTCGCTGACCGGCAAGCGCTCCATCCGTGAGCCGTTCGGACCGTTCGCCCTCGATGTGCGGTTCGTCCCGTACGGGGACGCCGACGCCCTCCGCCGGGCCGTGACCGAGGAGTGCGCGGCGGTCTTCCTGGAACCCGCCCTGGGCGAGGGCGGCGTCGTCCCCCCGCCGGAGGGCTACCTGACGACGGCCCGGCAGGTCTGCACCGACACCGGCGCCCTGTTCGTCATGGACGAGATCCAGTCCGGGATCGGCCGCACCGGCACCTGGTTCGCCCACCAGCACGAGGGCGTGCGGCCTGACATCCTCACCCTGGCCAAGGGCCTGGGCGGCGGACTGCCGATCGGCGCCTGCATCGGCTTCGGCCCCTGCGGGGAGCTGTTCGCCAAGGGCGACCACGGCAGCACCTTCGGCGGCAACCCGATCTCCTGCGCCGCCGCCCTCGCCGTGCTGACCACCATCGACAAGGAAGGCCTGCTCGACAACGCCGCCCGAGTCGGCGCGCTGCTCTTCGACGGCCTGTCGGCCGTCGACCATCCGCTGCTGAAGGGCGTGCGAGGACGCGGCCTGTGGCTGGGCGTCGTGCTCACCGCCGACCGCGCCGCCGAGGTGGAGGCCGCCGCCCGTGACGCGGGCTTCCTGGTCAACGCCGTCCAGCCGAACGTGATCCGACTGGCCCCGCCGCTGATCATCGCCCCCGACCAGGCCGCCGCCCTGGTCGAGGCCTTCCCCTCGATCCTCGACGCCGTCTCCGTGAAGAAGGGCTGATCGATGACGCGCCACTTCCTGCGCGACGATGACCTCACCCCCGCCGAACAGGCCCGGATCCTCGACCTGGCCGCCGAGGTCAAGCGGGACCGGTTCGCCCGTCGCCCCCTGGAAGGGCCGCGGACCGTGGCGGTGCTGTTCGACAAGCCCTCCACCCGGACCCGGATCTCCTTCGCCGTCGGCATCGCCGAACTCGGCGGACACGCCCTGATCATGGACGCCGGCACCAGCCAGCTCGGCCGCGGCGAGACCATCTCCGACACCGCCCGGGTCCTCGAGCGCCAGGTCGCCGCCATCGTCTGGCGGACCTCGGCCCAGGAGCGCATCGAGGAGATGGCCGCCGCCTCCTCGGTACCGGTGGTCAACGCCCTCACCGACCGGTTCCACCCCTGCCAGATCCTGGCCGACCTGCAGACCGTCCGCGAGGTCAAGGGCGGGCTGGCCGGAGTCACCCTCGCCTACCTCGGCGACGGCGCCAACAACATGGCCCACTCCTATCTGCTCGGCGGGGCCACCGCGGGCATGCACGTGCGGATCGGCGCCCCCGAGGGATGGCACCCCGACCCGGCCGTCGTCGCCGACGCCACCCGGATCGCCGAGGCCACCGGCGGCTCGATCACCGTCACCACCGACGCCAAGGCCGCCGCCGAGAACGCCGACGTGCTGGCCACCGACACCTGGGTGTCGATGGGACAGGACCCCAAGGACCTGACGGTCTTCGCCCCGTACGCCCTCGACGAGGACAAGGTCGCCCTGGCCGCCCCCGACGTGGCGGTGCTGCACTGCCTGCCCGCCTACCGCGGCAAGGAGATCTCCGCCGCCGTCCTGGACGGCCCGCACAGCGTCGTCTGGGACGAGGCGGAGAACCGGCTGCACGCTCAGAAGGCCCTGCTGGTCTGGCTGTTGGAACAGCAGGATGGCTTCTCATGAGCACTCCCATGACCAAGGCGGCGCGACACGCCCGCGTCATCGAGATCCTCAACCGCCACCCGGTCCACTCCCAGGCCGAACTGGCCCGGCTGCTGGCCGAGGAGGGGCTGGAGGTCACCCAGGCCACCCTGTCGCGCGACCTGGTGGAGATCGGCGCGGTCAAGCTCCGCGCCGACGACGGCAGCCTGATCTACGCCGTTCCCGGCGAGGGCGGCGAACGCATCCCGCGCACCCCCACCGGGTCGGCGGAGACCTTCCACGGCCGGCTCGCCCGGCTCGCTCAGGAGCTGCTGGTCTCCGCCGAGGCCTCCGCCAACCTGGTCATCGTGCGCACCCCCGCGGGCGCCGCCCAGTACCTGGCCTCCGCCATCGACCACGCGCAGTGGCCCTCCGTCCTGGGCACCGTGGCGGGGGACGACTCGATCCTGGTCATCGCCCGCGACCCCGACGGCGGGCAGGAGCTGGCCGACGCGCTGCTCCGACTGACCGAACGACGAGGCTAGGGACCGCGCCCCGGCGGTCCCCGGCCCGAGCCCACCCGCCTGCTCGGGCGGAGACGGACCTTTCCGCCCGGTAGGCTTCGCATGACCCAAGTCCATTGAAGGCCACCCGCGGGCGGGCCGCGCGGTCACGCGAGTCCGGTTCGCGATCGCCCCTCTGCGCGATCGCGAACCGGCCGCGGACGACCATGACGGCCCGCCCGCCGGAGCGGCGGAGCCGCGACCGAGGAGAAGAGTGAGTAAGGCACCGACGAGGTTGTGGGGCGGCCGATTCGCGGGCGGTCCATCGGACGCGCTCGCCCGGCTGTCGGTGAGCGTGCAGTTCGACTGGCGCCTGGCCCCGTACGACCTGATGGGCTCGCGCGCCCACGCCCGCGTGCTGCATCGTGCGGGCCTGCTCACCGACGACGAGCTGACCCGCATGCTGGCCGCGCTGGACGACCTGGAAGAGGCATGCCGCTCTGGGGAGTTCCGTCCCACGGTGGCCGACGAGGACGTGCACACCGCCCTGGAGCGCGGCCTGCTGGAGCGGCTCGGCGCCCTGGGCGGCAAGCTGCGCGCCGGCCGCAGCCGCAACGACCAGATCGCCACCGACCTTCGGCTGTACCTGCGCGACCACGCCCGGCAGATCGTCTCCCGGCTGGTGGAGCTGGAGACCGCGCTGATCGCTCAGGCCGAGCACAACATGGGCGTGGCCGCCCCCGGCATGACCCACTTGCAGCACGCCCAGCCGGTGCTGTTCTCCCATCAGCTGCTGGCGCACGTGCACCCCCTCGCGCGGGACATCGACCGGCTGCGCGACTGGGACCGCCGCGCCGCCGTCTCCCCCCTGGGGTCGGGGGCGCTGGCCGGCTCCTCGCTGCCGCTCGACCCGCAGGCGGTCGCCGACGAGCTGGGCTTCGACGCCGCCGCCCCCAACTCGATGGACGCCGTCGCCGACCGCGACTTCGCCGCCGAGTTCCTGTTCGTGGCGGCCATGATCGGCGTGCACCTGTCGCGGCTGGGCGAGGAGATCGTCCTGTGGGCCTCGCAGGAGTTCCGCTGGATCGAGATGGACGACGCCTACGCCACCGGGTCGTCCATCATGCCGCAGAAGAAGAACCCCGACGTCGCCGAGCTGGCCCGCGGCAAGGCCGGCCGTCTCATCGGCCATCTGGTCGGCCTGCTGACCACCCTCAAGGGCCTGCCGCTGACCTACAACCGGGACCTGCAGGAGGACAAGGAGGGCGTCTTCGACGCCGTCGACACCCTTCTGCTGGTGCTGCCCGCCATGTCCGGCCTGATCGCCACCATGCGGGTCAACACCGAACGCCTGGAGGCCACCGCCCCCGAGGGCTTCGCGCTGGCCACCGACCTGGCCGAGCTGCTGGTCCGGCGCGGCGTCCCGTTCCGCGAGGCCCACGAGGTCGTCGGGCACCTGGTGGTGTGGTGCCAGGTGAACGACAAGGACTTCGACGACCTGACCGACGAGGAGCTGGCCAAGGTCTCCCCGCACCTGACCCCGGACGTCCGCGAGGTGCTCAACGTGCAGGGCGCCCTGGCCTCCCGCAAGGCCTACGGCGGCACCAGCCCCGAACGGGTCCGCGAACAGCTGGAGAACCTGCGCGCCCTGGTCGACGAGCACGCCGCCTGGGCCTCCGGCTCGGAGGAGTGAACCGTGCCGGGACGGCGGCCGTGAGCGATCTGCTCGACCGGGACTTCTTCGACCGTCCCGTGGAGGAAGTCGCCCCCGCCCTGCTCGGGCAGGTCCTCGCCCACCGCACCGCGGAGGGCGAGGTCGCCGTGCGCCTCACCGAGGTCGAGGCGTACGCCGGTCCGAAGGACCCCGCGTCGCACTCCTACCGGGGGCGCACCGCCCGCAACGCCGTCATGTGGGGACCGCCGGGGCACGCCTACGTCTACTTCACCTACGGCATGCACTTCTGCATGAACCTGGTCTGCGGCCCCGACGGCACCGCCTCGGCCGTGCTGCTGCGCGCCGGCGAGATCGTCGACGGCCTGGAACTGGCCCGGGCGCGCCGCCCGCGCTCCACCGTCCGCGACCTCGCCCGGGGTCCCGCCCGCCTGTGCCAGGCCCTGGCCATCGACCGCGCCCACAACGGCCTGGACGCCTGCGATCCGGACTCTCCGCTGCGCATCCTGGCCGGCGACGCGGTGGACCCCGCCCGGGTGCGGACGGGCCCGCGCGTCGGGGTGAGCGCGGCCAAGGAGGTCCCCTGGCGCTTTTGGATCGACGGGGAACCGAGCGTCTCGCAGTACCGCATGCACGTCCCGCGCCGTCGCAGGAGCGCCCGCACGGATTGAAACCTCCCTCTCCTCCCCGCCGTCGCAGGAGGAGACAGGAGAGGAACGTCCCGTGCGGACCGGGCGGAGACGGCGGGACGTGAGCCGACGCCGCAGCCGAGCGCCGAGGCCGCGCAGGACATCGGAGGACGATCGAAGGACAGGAGACCCGGCCTCATGGAAGGCGGCGCCATCGCCAGGACGCTCGCCGGTGCGCTCGCCGCGGGCTGTCTGACGGCGGCGGACGGCGGCGGACGGCGGCCTGCACCGGGCCCGGACGCTCGGCCGCACGCTCCAGCAGCCCGCGACCGTGCGCTACCCCGACGACTCCCGCCACTACGCGGTGATCGTCCAGCACCGGAGCTGGATCCTCGGCCGGCATCGGGAGTACCTGCTCTACACCGGGCGGGACCCGAAGGCGTCCTACGGACACACGGTGAAAGTGGACTTCACCGGGGAGGCCCCCGAACTGCGGGACGCGACCTGGGAACAGGCCGGAGTCCGCGTCCGCTTCACCTCAGGACACGAGGTGTACGTCCCCGCCCGCTACTTCACCGGCGGGCGGTGAATATCGTTACCGTGGGCGGCGACCATCGGGCACCCTGGTGGGCGCACCCGAAAGCCCAGAAGAGCAATGGCGGAAGACGAGGGAGACCGTGACCGACGTCCTTGAGGATCTCGCGTGGCGCGACCTGATCGCGCAGTCCACCGACCTGGACGAACTGCGGGCGCTGCTCGCCGCGGGGCCGGTCACCCTCTATTGCGGATTCGACCCCACCGCGCCCAGCCTGCACCTGGGCAACCTCATCCAGATCCTCACCCTGCGCCGCTTCCAGCTGGCCGGACACCGTCCGATCGGCCTGGTCGGCGGCGCCACCGGGCTGATCGGCGACCCCAGCGGAAAGAGCGCCGAGCGCACCCTCAACTCCCCGGAGGTCGTCGCCGGCTGGGTGGAACGGATCCGCGGGCAGGTCGCCCGGTTCCTCGACTTCGACGAGGGCCCGACCGGCGCGCTCCTGGTGAGCAACCTGGACTGGACCGGCCCGATGACCGCGATCGAGTTCCTGCGCGACATCGGCAAGCACTTCCCGGTCAACCGGATGCTCGCCCGCGAGACCGTGAAGACCCGCCTGGAGAGCACGGGCATGAGCTACACCGAGTTCAGCTACGTGCTGCTGCAGGCGATGGACTTCCTGGAGCTGTACCGCCGGTACGGCTGCCGGCTGCAGACCGGCGGCAGCGACCAGTGGGGCAACCTCACCGCCGGCGTCGACCTGATCCGCCGGGCCGAGGGCGGCACCGCGCACGCCCTGACCACTCCGCTGCTCACCAAGGCCGACGGGACCAAGTTCGGCAAGACCGCCGGCGGCGAGACCTACTGGCTCGACCCCGAGCTGACCTCGCCGTACGCGTTCTACCAGTTCTGGATCAACGCCGATGACCGGGACGTGGAGAAGCTCCTGAAGGTGTTCAGCTTCCGTCCGCGCGAGGAGATCGAACACCTGGTCAAGGAGTCCGCCGAGCGTCCCGCGGCCCGCATCGCCCAACGCGCCCTGGCCGAGGAGGTCACCACCCTCGTCCACGGCGCCGACGAGTGCGCCAAGGTCATCGCCGCCTCCCGCGCCCTGTTCGGCCAGGGCGCCCTGGAGGAGCTCGACGAACGCACCCTCGCCGCGGCGCTCGCAGAGGTGCCGCGCGCGGAGATCCCGCCCGGCGACCTCCCGTCCGTCGCCGACCTCCTCGCCGCCTCGGGCCTGTGCAAGAGCAAATCCGAGGCCCGGCGCACCATCGCCCAGGGCGGAGCCTACCTCAACAACGCCAAGGTCCTCTCCGAGGACGCGACCCCGACCGCCGACGACCTTCTGCACGGCCGCTTCCTGGTCCTTCGCCGAGGCAAGCGCAACATCGGCATGGTCGAGGTGAAGCGCTCCTGATCCGCGGGGCGCGACGGACATCCGCGCCGTCGCCCGGACGTCCACCGCGCCCCGCCCCCGCCGGGCCACCGCCGGAGGGCCTACGGGACGATGCCCGGACGGCTCGCCTGAACGGCTCGTGACAAGGCGGCCGCACCGTTCGTTCGCACGAGGTGCGCGCCGAAGCACCTTGCCGCAACGCCTGCCGTCGCGCGTCCGCCCGCCGGCGCCGCATCGCCGGTGCGTGAGAGCGGTGATGAGGTCCGGCGGGCCGCCGAGACGCCGGAGGGGGACGAGCCGCGCGTCATGAGGCTTTCCACGGGCGCATGCCGCCGATGGGGTGATCGTTCGTGTGCGGGCGGGCCGAGGCGGCCTCGCCGCCGGACATGCCGACGACATCGCTCGCGCATGTCCTCTGCCGTCGATGCGGGCTTTCGGTGTGAGAACGCCTTCCGGGGCGGCGATCCGGACGGCGTGAGCGGGACCCCGTGCACCACGATCGGTGCATGCGGCGGCGATGCGCAGCGGTCGCTGAGAGCGGTCATCATCGGGGCGCGTCGAACCGCTCGCCGTTGAGCGCCCGGTGCGGAGGGGGACCTCCCGCTGTGCCGAGTGTTCCTCCTCTCATGGCCCCTCTGCGGACCGGGCTCGCATCGGTGTCCGGAGAGCGCCCTCGAAGCCCCGGCCGTGAGGGACACGACCCATGATCGGCCTGGTCGCCGGTTGAGGGCTCGACGAGTGGCTCTCTTTGGGGGACTCGAAGCCCTTGCAGGTCGGCAGGGTCATGACCGTGGGAGCGAGGCCTGCAACCGTCGAACCGCGAGCAGGTCGTGAGGAGCCGCGGAGGAGCGGTTTCCTCGACCACGCGTACGGGCGGGTGCGGGGCGGTCCATGAAGATCGACGGGTCGTCCCAGGTGAGAGACGAGTTCGTGTTCTGCTCATCATGAGCGCCCAGCGGGCCGCGGGCAGTCGCCTGCGGAAGAAGGGTTCGGCTGCAGGAGCGTTGCTTCGCGAAGGTCCCATGAGTACGGCGTCGGCCGGCGGCGGACCTTCCGTGTGGGGTGCACGGCCTGGTCACGGATTGATCACGTGGTGCGGCGATCGGGGCGTGCAGGACAGGAATATGCGTGCTGAGCTGGGCGTTCGTGCACCTGGTCGCCGATTTGACGTTGCCGCAGGGGCGATCTAATGTTCTACGTGCCCCGAGGGGAGCGGGACGCCGAGAGGCGGCCGGCCCCGGGGAATCCACCGCGATCTTCAAGGGAGCAGTCCGCTGCGCCCTTGTGGTCAGGGTGGGGTCGGTCGGCTCGACGCAGATGTATCGGGCGACCGAGTACGAGAGACGATCTCCTNCCCGCCACGCCGGGCGGCGGCGACATGGACTTCTGATCCGAGTCCAACGCCCGTACCACCGCGGTACGAGACCACAGGGCGGTCCCGGGGCACCGGGGCCGCCCTTCTCCTTTTCCGCCCGGTTTCCCGGTCGCATTCCCCCTCCGCCCTTACCGGAGGGGGACCTGAGCGTCTCCGATTGGCCATACTGCCGATGTGACGGAACTTTTCACCCTCCCCATCCTGCGGGTGGAACAGCCCCGCAAAGTGGTCGCCACCCGCACGCGATACGACTTCTTCGACGAGCGAGGCACCCTCGTCGCAACGGCTGCCGACGTCAACGAGCGACCCCGTCGCGTGGCCCTGCGCGCGGCCCTTCCCGGCAATGTCCTGGCAGGGGACCAGGTCCTTCTGCTCACCGACGCCGACGAGACCCCGCTCCTGGTCATCGAGAAGCACGCCTCCAACCGCCGCACCGTCGTGCGCCGACCGGGCGATGACTCCTCCGAAGAGACCGACCCGTTCGAAGGCGAGATCATCGGCACCATCGACGCCGTCCGCACCACTCGCCACCACGTCCTCAAAGACGCCGAAGGCACCAAGATCGGCGAAGTCACCGGCGACCTGGCCCTGAAGCGTTTCGCCGTGACCGACACCGAATCCCGCCATGTCGCCCAGGTCAACAAGCGATGGGCGGGCCTGCGCGCCGAACTGCTCACCAACGCCGACCGTTACACGGTGGAACGCCTCACCAACCGCCTCAGCGACACCTTCCGGGCGCTGATCGTCGTGCTCCCCGTGGTCTTGGACCTCACGCTCTATGAGTCCAAGGACATCCTCTGAACCCGTTCCCGCCGGCCGCATCCCAGAACGCCGCCGACGTGCCGGTCGGCGGCGTCCGTCGTCTCACCCCTCACTCTCCGGGAGACGACGAGCGACCCGGGCCACGGCGAGGGCGAGACCGCAGAACGTCCACGCCATGATCGAGACCGCACACGGCGATCGACGCCGTGGGCGCTCACGACACGGGCGGAGACTCGGGCGCTCGGCACGGGTCGAAGACGAACCCGGCCCGGAGACAGGCCCGGAGACCGGGGACAGGCCCGGGGCACGGACAAGCCGAGGCCCGCCCGGGAACACGGCCGGCCCCCTGGGCGCGATCCGCATGTTCCGCAGGACGCCCCCGAGCCGGCTCGAACGAGCCGCCGAAGGAAGGCCGCCTGCCGGAGGAGGCCTCGGCAGGCGGACGAAGCGGACCTCCCGGCCTCGAGAACGCCATGGCCCCACCGCTCCTCCCCGGCCTCAGGGCGCGATGCGAGCGGGCCGCCGAGAGCGGGGAGCAGGATCCGGCAAGCGCCGTGACCGGGCGCCGGCGATCGGTCGCCCCGGCCGATCCCCCCCGGCGGCCACCCCGCCGGTCGATCCGTCGCCCGCTCTCCGGGCGGGCTGGAGCGTCCTCCAGCGGCACCGATGTCATCACGGCGGCCGGCTCGGCCCGTGCGGGCCGTGCACCGGTCCCCTGCCGATGGACGGGATGGGCGAGGCCGTCGTGCGGGACCGGATGCCCGGACCCGGACGTGCGCCGGCCCCCGCCGATGAACGAGACGAACGACGCGTGAGGTTGATGACGGCCGAGCGACGTGCGGGTCGAGCCTCGCGGCATCGCCTTCGCCTGCACCCTGCCGCGCACATGCCGTGCCCGCCCGTGCGGGTCCGCCCGACGGGCTCATCCGACCGCGCGCATGCAGACCGTGCCCAGATCACGTCGCCGCCCGGCGGCGACGCCCCCCATCTCCGCGTTCGCCCGCGTATGCGGACCGCCGGGTGTCCGCAGCACTCCTCGCCGATCCGCTTCACGGCGCCTGGATGGGGATGAGCAGGGGCTTACGCATGGGAAAACCGCGAAAGGTCGAGTTTTTGTCATGGGGGATGCGCGGGTACGTCAAAGATGTGGAGGTCATGCAGAGTGGGGCCGGCGGGCTACGGGTCTCACCCGCGGTGCCCACTGTGGCGAATCTCGCTCTTGCCGTCTTTTGGGCCTGCACCGCACTGGCGGGGTGGGGAGAGCAGGCGTTCTGCGGTGAGGGGGGTCACCGAGCGTCGGAGTGCCTGGAGGGGTTCGAGACGGCGGTGCTCGCCTCCCTCGCCCTGGCAGTGCCCGCGGCCGTCGTGGCGGTGGCGGCGTGGACGCTGCCGGGAGCCCGGCGGAACGCCGCGCGGCTGGAGGCGATGCTGACGCTCGCGGCGCTGATGTGGGTCGTGGCCGAGGGCGTCGTGTTCGTCGGAGGTTCCCTCGCCCAGCGCTGATCCCCGGCGTCGCCGCGGTCGAGCAGCGACCTCAAGAATCATGGACTGAGGTGTTTGCCCTGGTGGAGACCGGGAAAGAAGACCAGGCCTGGGGAGTTGACAACCGAGCGGCACGGACCGGTGACGCGCGGACGTGCGCGTCGGTTTGACGTCGTGCCCCCAGGGGCATAACGTTCTCTTCGCCCCGAGGGGAGCGCGGGACGCCGGAAGGCGGCCGGCCCCGGGGAGAACCACCAGCGATCATCGGGTTGGTTTCGCCATGCCCGGCGATCGGTGGTGGGATCGGAAGGGTCGGGTCTTTCGACCCGAGTTCTTCCGGTAACCTGGAAGAGTGCACCTCGGTGCACTTTGAAAAGGTCGTCAGAAAAGCCGGCGAATTGACAGGCCGAGCGGATCTGATAACCTAAAAGAGGTCGCCCCGAGAAAGGGCTCGCGAGGGTCCGGGCGGTGGGTGTCCGTTTCTTGAGAACTCAACAGTGCGTTAAAAGCCAGTGCGTGTGAGGCGACCCTCTTTGTGGGGGTTGTGTCCTCGTCAAATGGTTTGATGCGCATGCGGTCTCTGGCGCCGGTTGGTGTCGGGGGTTGTGTGCGTGGGGGTTGGATTCCCCATCGTGAAGGTTTCCACCATCGCTGTTGTGGTGGTGGGTGTGGCCTTTGATGGAGAGTTTGATCCTGGCTCAGGA
>NZ_RRYT01000027.1 GCF_006363815.1 Thermomonospora catenispora | reverse complement strand
GGCCTTGGGGTTGTTCCGCCCCCCCTTTCTTTTTGCTTTGTTTTGTTTGTTGGTGTGGGGTGTGGCGGGGGTGCCGGGGGTTTTCGGGGGGGGCGGATCCCCCCTTTTTTTGTGTGTGTGTGTGTGGTTTTGGGTGGCGGGGGAGTGGGGGTGCTCTCGTGGGTTTCCGCGGGCCGGCGGGTTGCCGCTCCGTCTGGGTGAGTGGGCGGGCCGGTCGGGCGTGAGACGGGGGCGGGGCCGACAGAGTGGGGGAGAGCGGGGGTTCTCTCCACCGAACCGTCGGGCTTGCATGGCCGCCGGACCAGGGTGGACGAGAGCGAGGAGCGGGGTGTTCGTGTGCTCTGCTGAGGTGGGTGTGGTGGAGACGATCAGCGGCGGTGGTCACTCACCGTCCGTCAGGTGAGGCGGGCACCGGGTCCGGAGACCGGTGGAGGCGGATTCTCCGCCGGTCCTTGGTCTTTCTGTGCGTGATTCCGGCTGGTGCGGACTGTGTGATGGGGCGAGAAGCGGTCTGTGCCGATGGAGAGGCTGTACGCCAGCACAGGTCTTTTGCGTTGCTGGTTCGTTGATATGTGAACTGTCGATGCCGGTGTGGGCTCTCTGACTCTCGATCGTGGTGATGACGGATGGGCAAGGCGGATCGGAGCCGGGGACGGGACGGCGGAGCGTGATGATCTTGTGAGTCGGGTCGGCGCGAGTGGGGGCCCGCGGCCAATAAGCTGGGATGGTTCCTGCAAAGCACGATGATGACAGTGACGGACGTGATGAGCGCGGAAGAGAATCGTCGCGGCGATGAGAATCGCGAGCGGCGTGGCGGTCAGGGAGACGGCAAGCACCGGAACGCCCCTGGAGGTCGGGAAGAGCCGTTCCCACGAGGGCGTGACGGTGCCGGTGGACCGCGCTCTGACGGACCCAAGGACGGGAAGCGAGGGAACCGAAGCGGACAGGCCCGGGGGGAATCGGCCGCTTCGTGGAAGGACCGCCGGCGCGGCTCGGGCGGCCGTCCCGCTGGAGATCGGCGGCGTTGGGAACGCGGCGAGGAGCGGGGACGGACCGAGGGATTCTCTGACCCTCAGGAACGACTGTTCCGGCCCGGTGGACCGGGCGGGCGGAGCGCGGACCGGCCCTTCCGCGCCACAGGAAAGAAGCGTTGGTCGCAGGATCGTGCACCGGGCTCGCGGAGCGACCGGCGGGCGGATCGTCCCGGCGGCGGGCGTCCGCAGCGTCGCTCTGGTGAGGGCAGGCTGTTCTCCTCGGACGACCGTCGGGCCGGCCGGCCGACCGGTGGACGGCGCCGGAGAGGGTTCGAGGAGCGTCCGGCGCGCGTGTCGGAGGAACCGAGGGTTCCCGACGATGTGACCGGCAACGAGCTCGACGCCGAGGTGCGCGCCGAGCTGCGTACCCTGCCCAAGGAGCTCGCGACGAGGGTCGCCCGCCACCTGGTGATGACCGGGCGGCTGATCGACGAGGAACCGGATGTCGCCTACCGGCATGCGCGCGTCGCTCGTCGGCTGGCCTCCCGGGTGGGCATCGTCCGGGAGGCCGCCGGACTGGCCGCCTATCACGCCGGTGAGTGGGCCGACGCGTTGGCGGAGCTGCGTGCGGCTCGGCGGCTGCGCAACACCGAGGAGGCGTACCTGCCGATTCTCGCCGACTGCGAACGCGGGTTGGGGCGTCCCGAGCGGGCTTTGGATCTGGCCAAGTCCCCCGCCGCTCGGCGCCTCGCTCAGGCCGATCGCGTCGAGTTGCGCATCGTCGAGTCGGGTGCGCGCCGTGATCTGGGGCAATACGACGCCGCAGTGGTGACGCTGCAGATCCCTGAACTCCATGACAGGAAGCTGCGGCCTTGGTCGGCCCGACTGTTCTACGCGTACGCCGATGCGCTGCTGGACGCCGGGCGGGAGAAGGAGGCCGTGGAGTGGTTCGCCCGCTCGGCGGCGGCCGACCGTGACGGCGTGACCGACGCTCCCGAACGTTACGCCGAGCTCGAGGGCCTGGAGATCCTCGATCTTGAGGACGAGGCCGCGGAGGGGCCGTCGATCTCGGTCGAGGAGGCCTTGGCGGAGTCGGTTCTGGGAGCCGCCGCGAAGCCGGACGAGACGGCGGAGAAGCCGTCGGCCTCCGCCGAGGAGATCTCCGCCCCCTCGGCCTCCCGGTCCGCCACGGGCGAGACGGCGGCTGAGCCGGCCGGCGCCGAGGACGGCGCGCCCATGGAGGCGACAGAGGAAGCCGCCTCGAAGCCGGGAGAGCCCGCCGAGGACGCCTCTGAGGAGGTCTCCGGAGCGCCGACGGACGAAGAGACGCCGCCGGAGGCGAGGCCGGGAGCGGACGAGGACACGGTGGAGTCCCCAGGCCCCGCGGGGTCGGATCTCGGAGCCGCTTCCGCCGAGGAGTCCTCTGCGGAGCCGTTCGATTCGAAGCCCTCGGCCGCCGATTCGGAGCCCGTGGCCGGGCCTACAAGGGAGACCGGGGAGAAGAGCCCGTCGGACGACGGTTCCGGTGCACGGGAGGATGCCGCCGGGCCGCAGTCCGGCGATGCGCCGCAGACCGGCTGATCTTCCACGTCTCCCGCGGGTGTGATCGGGGCGGGAGCGGCGTTCGCGCCTCCCGCCCCTGCGGCGGCACGGGCCCGGGCCGGTGACGGGCCGACGTCCTCTGCGGCGACCGGTGGGCCGGGGCCCGCTTCTCTGGAGACGATGATCCGGTGCCGCCGGCGTGCGCCGGTGCTCCGAACCCCGTTGCAGGGCGGGCTCTGCGGGTGATCGCCTCGGGGCCGAGGCGCCTTGCTCCTCCCCCGGTGCAAGGCCGGAACGAGAGCGCGCGCCGGACATCGACGCGATCGTTTCACCGAAGGCTCGAAGAGGCTTGCCGAGGGCTCGACGACATGGGAGCCGCGGCATCGAGAATGCCGTCCCCGTGCCGACGTCGGCCCGGGAGCCGGGGCTCCCGCCCGTCCTCCGCCGCAAGGACTGAGGCGTCTGAGGAGAGTTTGAGGGAGTCCGCGTCCTCGGTCGGTGGAAAATGACGGAGGGGTTGACGTCATGAGGATTTTTCACGATATTCACCGAGGCATGGTCGGGTGGCGCGGGCGGTGTCATCCGTCGGTGGTCGACTCGGCCTGACCCTGTCCGTCCGGACGTGAGGAGGGCCATGCCGATCGAGTTGAAGCGACGTGCGTTCCTGCGGAGCACGGCCATCGCAGGGGGAACGGCCGCCTTCTCCGGAGTGCTGTGGCAGCGGGCCTTCGCGGAGCCGGCGCAGCCCGGCGTGGGGCCGTACGGGCCGTTGCAGCCCGCCGACGAGAACGGGATCCAGCTGCCGGAGGGGTTCACCAGCAGGGTGATCGCGCGCTCCATGCAGCGGGTGCCGGGGACTCGGCACACGTGGCATCCGGCTCCGGACGGCGGGGCCTGCTTCCCGGACGGAGACGGCTGGATCTACGTCAGCAACTCCGAGGTTCCGCTGGTGGGCGGGGTGTCGGCCATCCGGTTCGACGCGTCGGGGAACATCGTGGACGCGTACCGGATCCTCAGCGGGACCACGTTGAACTGCGCCGGCGGCGCGACCCCCTGGGGGACGTGGCTGTCGTGCGAGGAGTACGACCTCGGCATCGTCTATGAGACGTACCCGCAGGGCGGCAAGTCCGCGGTGCAGCGTCCGGCCCTGGGCCGGTTCACGCATGAGGCGGCGGCCTGCGATCCGGTGCGGCAGGTGGTCTACCTGACCGAGGACAAATCGGACGGGTGCTTCTACCGGTTCCGTCCCGACACCTGGGGCGACCTGTCGAGCGGGACGCTGGAGGTCCTCGTCGGCTCGGGCACGGGGAAGGTGTCCTGGAAGAAGGTGCCCAACCCGCAGATCTGGATCACCCCCACCCGGCACCAGGTGGACGAGGCGATGCACTTCAACGGGGGCGAGGGCTGCTACTACACCGGGAACGTCTGCTACTTCACCACCAAGGGCGACGGCCGGGTGTGGGCGTACGACGCCGTGGAGTCCACGTTGGAGCTGGTCTACGACGATGACCTGGTGGACGGTGAGGCCCCGCTGACCGGCGTGGACAACATCACCGCCGCGCGGACCGGCGACCTGTACGTGGCCGAGGACGGCGGCAACATGGAGATCAACCTGATCACTCCCGACGGGGTGGTGACGCCGTTCCTGCGGGTACTGGGGCACGAGGAGTCGGAGATCACCGGTCCGGCCTTCTCGCCGGACGGGACCCGGCTGTACTTCTCCTCCCAACGCGGCGCCAGCGGCTTCGTCGGGGGCACCGACGGCTGCACCTACGAGGTCACCGGGCCGTTCCGCCGCTGACGCCGCGGCGGACGCCCGGGCCCGCGGTGCGGGGACGCATCCCTCCGGCGGCGCCCGCGGACGTCGTGGCGGCGTGCCGGAGCCCGATCTCCCTCCCCCCGGGGCGCGGCCGACGACCGCCCGGCCGCGCCCCGGGTCGCGGGATCAAGCGTGCCTGCTGAGGGAGTGGACGATCCCGGAGACGTTGCTGACCGCGCTGCTGAGGATCTCGTACTTCTCCGCCAGTTCCGGGTCGGCGTCCGGACCGAACGCCTTGTACCGTCCCTCGGTGCGCTCCTTGACGGCGGCGACCGCGTGGTCGAGGTCCATGCCCTGGTCGTGGGCGTCGCGGACCGCGTCCACCCAGATCCGCAGCTCCTCGGCGGACCGTTCCAACGTCTCGTTCACCGCGTCCACCGGCCCGTAGTGGGCGAACAGCAGCCGCTGGGGGCCCAGGGAGCGGAACTTCTCCAGCGACGCCAGCGCCGTGTCCAGGTCGAAGTCCGGAGGGGGCGTCGCCGGGCGTACGTCCGCGGTCTCGGGGATGTAGACGCCCGCCGCGTCCCCCACGTACAGGTCGCCGGAGAGGGAGTCGAGCAACCCGATGTGGTGCTTGGCGTGGCCGGGGGAGTAGTGCGTCTCCAGGCGCCGGCCCCCGCCCAGGTCGATCACCCCGGTCTCCTCCACGGCCCTGATCCGGCTCGCCTCGGTCGGCTTGAGCTCCCCGAACACCGTGTCGAGCATGTCGCCGTACACCATGCGGGCGCTGCGCATCAGCCGGGAGGGGTCGGCCAGGTGCCGCGCGCCCTTCTCGTGCACGACGATCTCGGCGTTGGGGTACATGCGGGCCATGTCGCCGACCCCGCCCGCATGGTCCAGGTGGATGTGCGTCACGACCACGGTGGCCAGGTCGTCGGGGCCGATCCCCAGCTCCTCCAGCGCCCGCCGGACGGTCGGCGCGGATCCGCTGGTGCCGGGCTCGACCAGGCACGGCCGGTCGGATCGGATGAGATAACCGGCCGTGATCCCGGAGTATCCGGCCATCCGCGTGTCGATTTCGTAGACCTCGTTCCCCAGGGGGGTGATCGGGCTGTCGGTGCTCATCGCGGCTCCGTTCGTGTGACCTTCGCCGAGGGCCGTGATCGGCTCCGGCGCGGGTTCATCGTAGATCGGGGGCGTCAGCCCAGGTCCAGCAGCCGCATCACCAGGCCGGTCCGCGGTTTGGGGCCGAACGAGGTGGACTTGCGGGGGACCCGTTCGCCCGCGGCGGCCACCGCCAGCACGTCGGCGACCGTCGGCGGGTTCATGATCACCGCGGTGCCGCCGCGGCGCCGGGCCCGGCGCAGGGCGGCCACCGGGTCCTCGTGCACGACCTCGACGGTGCGCTCGTCGGCGTTCACCTCCCACAACCGATCGATCAGCAGCGTGTCGAGCACCGCGGTGTCCAGCCGCCGCCACTGCGGAGAGCGCTCCGCGGGCATCGCCTGGTCCAGCAGGTCGGCGTCCGGGGCGGTCAGCAGCCACAGCCCGTCGGCGCCGCCGAGCAGGAACGCCGGGCCGTCCGCCTCGGCCAGCGCCGCCGTGCCGGCCTTCAGGTCCGGCGTCTCGCGCACGGTGAACGCCTTGGCCGCGCGTTCCGCCGCCTCGCGCGGGTCCAGCCCGGGCAGCACCCGGTGGATCGCGCCGAGCCGCGGCGGGTGCCGCCGCCAGTCCACCAGCAGCGCCAGCCCGTAGTCCCACGGGCCCGGGCCGTCCCCGGCCGCATGACGGCGCTCCTGCAGCGCCTGATAGGTCGCGTACCGGTGGTGTCCGTCGGCGATCATCGCGCGCCGGTCGCGCAGCCCTGTCGTGATCCGCTCCTGCGTCGCCGGATCGTCCACCCGCCACAACCGGTGGAACGTTCCGTCATCGGCTCGGAACTCCGTCACCGGGCGCCGGGTCTCCGCGATCCGGTCCACCACCGCTCCCGGATCGGCCCCCGGGGCGGCGCCGTCCCCCGCCGGGACTCCGGCGGGGCCCTCATAGATGAGGAAGATCGGCTCCAGGTTGGCCCCGGTGGCGGTCATCAGGGCCAGGCGGTCCCGCACGGGGCCGGGGAAGACCTCCTCGTGCGGCAGGACGACCCGGGCGGATTCCGGGCGCAGGCCGACGGCGCCGAGCACGCCGCGCAACAGGGCGCCGTCGGCCGCGACGGTCTCGTAGACGTAGAGGGCGGGCTCGGGATCGGCGACCAGGACGCCCTCGGCCAGCCAGCGGTGCAGGGTCTCGGCGGCGCGCCGGTAGCCGTCCTCTCCGGTCGGCAGGGTGAGCCGCGCCACGTTGCGGCCGTCGCCGGCGGTCAGCCTGCGGACCTCCTCGGGGTCGATCAGGTCGTAGGGCGGGCAGGTCACCGCCGCCAGATCGCCCACCGCCTCAGGCGCGAACCGCACCCCCCGGAAGGGGGCCAGCTCCAGTCCGCCGGCCTCAGAGGACGAACCGTCCAGGGCTGCACCGAAGGGGAGATAGGGGTCCACTGCGGGCATGGTAGTGGGAGAGGCGGCCGGGTCCGACGACCGGGTACGGTCGAACACAGGGTCGGAGAGGAGGTCCATATGCAGATACAAGGAGCGCAGGGACCGGAGGATTCCCCCGGCGACGAACACCGCACCCCCGGCGAGGAGCGTCACGGCGCGGACCGGGAGGGAAGGACCGGAACCGGACCCAGCGGCGGCGTGTACGAGTGGTACACCCGCGGCATGGAGCTGCTGGGCTCGGGCAGCCCGGCGGCGGCGATGCAGCTGCTGCAGCGCGCGGCCGGCGCGGAGCCCTCCTCGCGGAGCATCCGGGAGGCGCTGGCCCGCGCGCAGTTCGGGGCGCGGCGGTTCGCCGAGGCGGCCGACAACTTCCGCTGGATCGTGCAGGAGAACCCGGCCGAGGACTACGCGCTGTTCGGGCTGGGCCTGTCGCTGTCCAGGCTCGGCGACTTCGAGCAGGCCGTGGAGCATCTGGCGCTGGCCGTGGCGATGCGGCCGGAGAACAAGGACTACGTCAAGGCGCTGCGGCACGTGCGGGCCACCCTGCAGGCCCGCCGCTGAGGTCGGCCCCGCACGGCGGCCCTACGATCGCCACCGGGCCCTCCGTCGGGAGGAGGGCCGGGGCCGGGAACCGCGGCGGTGACCGGCACGGGACGAGAGAAGGGGTCGACGACGTGCGCGGATGCGACCGCCCGCTGAGCGAGGCCTATGACGTGGCGCTGCTCGATCTCGACGGCGTGGTGTACGTGGGGCACCGCCCCGTGCCGGGGGCGCCGGAGGCGCTGGCCAAGGCGCGCGCCGCCGGGCAGCGCCTGGCGTTCGTCACCAACAACGCCTCCCGGACGCCCGGCGCGGTGGCGGCGCTGCTCACCGGCATGGGGGTGCCCGCCGACGCCGGCGACGTGGTCACCAGCGCCCAGGCGGCGGCGCGGCTGCTGGCCGAACGGCTGCCCGCCGGGTCCAAGGTGCTGGTCGTCGGCGGGACGGGGCTGCGGCACGCGCTGTACGCCCACGGGCTGGTGCCGGTGTCCACCGCCGCCGAACGCCCCGCCGCCGTCGTCCAGGGCTATGACCCCCACCTGTCGTACGGGCTCATCGCCCAGGGCGCCCAGGCGGTGCTGCAGGGGGCGCTGTTCGTCGCCTCCAACGGCGACCTGACCATTCCCGGCGGGGACGGCCCGCCCCAGCCCGGCAACGGCTCGCTCATGCAGGTGATCAAGGCGGCGACCGGGGTGGACCCGATCGTCACCGGCAAGCCCCGGCGCCCCCTGCATCAGGAGTCGATCATCAGGACCGGCGCCCGCAACCCCCTCATCGTGGGGGACCGGCTGGACACCGACATCGAGGGCGCGCACAACGGCGGCGCCGACAGCATGCTGGTGTTCACCGGCGTCACCGACCCGCTGACCGTGCTGACCGCCGGCCCCCGGCACCGCCCCACCTATCTGGCGGCCGACCTGGGCGGGCTGCTCGTTCCGCATCCTGCGGTGCGCGCGGACGACGACGGCCACCGCTGCGGCGGCTGGACCGCGCGCTGGGCGGGCGCGAAGATCGAGCTGATCGGCGAGGGCGACCCGTGGGACGGGCTGCGCGCCCTGTGCGGCGCGGCCTGGCGCACCGAAGCCCCCGTCGCCGCCGAGGCCGTCGCCGACGCGCTGGAGCGGCTCGACCTCCCCTGACGGGCGGCGTGCGCGGGGAACGGCGTCGTCGCCGGCCGGCTCGGCGAACCCCCGGCGGCGTGCGGCCCGTGCGGCCATGACGCCCGCGGCCGGTCGGGCCGGCGGCTACAACAGCGTGCGCAGCCGCAGCAGGTCCCGGAGGCTCGCCTCGATCTTGAGCCGGCCGGTCGCCCACGCCCGGCCGGCGTGCAGCTCCTCCTTGGCCAGCGCCACCAGATCGTCGCTGCCCACCGTCACCCGCACCTGCCCGTCGCCGGGATCGGCGGTGATCTCGAACGGGTCCAGGCCGCCCGCGTGGATCCGGGACCGCCAGACCACCCCCAGGTCCGGGACACGGCAGGTGATCGTGCGTTCCACCACGTGGCGGGTGAAGAGCTCGGGATCGACGGCGCTCAGCCGGGTGCGGATCAGCTCCAGCGCCGCCCGGCACTCCTCCTCGTTCGCCATGGTCAGGCCGTCCCCCCATCAGTCGCCGGGATGTCGCTTCAGGACGGTAGCGTTCATCCCGACGTGGATGCGACGCAGAGGAGGCACATGTCCGGCGAACCCCCGGCGGGCGCGCCCGGCACGGCGGCCCTCGACGTGGCCGAGGACGGGACCTGGCGGCCCGCGCCGGCCCCCCGGGCCCCGGAGAACGCACCGGCCCCGGCGGCCCCGCAGGAGCCGCGGACCGTGCCGGCGGGCGCGGTGGTGGCGGCGCTGGGCGCGGTGCCGCCGCCGGAGCCGACCGGCGACGAGCGGGTCGACGCCGCCCTCGGCCGGCTGGTCGAGCTGGCCGGGCTGCCGGTGGGCGACCATGTGGAGATCTTCGAGGAGGTCCACCGCGGCCTGCAGGACGTCCTGGCCTCGGTCGATCAGCAGACGCCCGTGCCCAGGCCGCCGGGGCCCGGCATCGTCCCGCCGCGTCCGGGGCACGCCCACCGGAGCGGGGCATGACGACGGGAGGCCGGGAGGCGGCGCGATGCCGGTGACGAGGCGGCGGCTGGACGCGGAGCTGGTGCGGCGCAGGCTCGCCCGATCCCGCGAACAGGCCCGCCGGTTGATCGAGGAGGGCCGGGTGCGGGTCGGCGGCCGCACCGCCGCCAAGGCGGCCACCCAGGTGGAGCCGACCGCCGCGATCGTGGTGGAGGACGCCGACGCCGGGCCGGAGTACGTCTCCCGCGGCGGACACAAGCTCGCCGGGGCGCTCGAGGCGTTCGACGCGCTGACCGTGCGGGGCCGTCGCTGCCTGGACGCGGGAGCCTCCACCGGCGGGTTCACCGACGTGCTGCTGCGCGCCGGCGCGGCCCATGTGATCGCCGTGGACGTCGGCTACGGCCAGCTCGCCTGGTCGCTGCGCACCGACGAGCGGGTCACCGTGCTGGAGCGGACGAACGTCCGTGATCTGACGCCCGCCCGGCTACCCGGAGAGCCGCCGGATCTGGTAGTGGGAGACCTGTCGTTCATCTCGCTGCGGCTGGTGCTGGCGCCCCTGCGGGCCTGCGCCGCCCCGGACGCCGACTTCGTGCTGATGGTCAAGCCCCAGTTCGAGGTCGGCAGGGAGCGGGTGGGCTCCGGCGGGGTCGTCCGCGATCCCGCGCTGCGCGCCGAGGCCGTCCGCGGCGTCGCCGAGCACGCCGCGACGCTGGGCCTGGGCGTCGCCGGGGTGACCGCCAGCCCGCTGCCGGGACCCTCCGGCAACGTCGAGTACTTCCTGTGGATGCGGGCCGGGGCCCCGCCGCTGGACGAGGCCGACCTGGAGCGCGCGATCGCCGAAGGGCCGTCGTGACGACCCGGCGCGGCACCGGCAGGAGAGGGGATCGGGCTCCATGATCGACAACCGTCCGAAGGGCGCGCGGTGAGCGGCCGATCGGTGCTGGTGGTGGCGCACACCGGACGGCCGGAGGCGGTCCGCAGCGCCGCGCTGGTGGTCGAACGGCTGAGCAGGGCCGGCATCGAGGTGCGGGTCCTCGACGAGGAGGCGCCGGATCTGCACTGCTCGGGGGTGCAGGTGGTGCCCGCCTCCGCGGCCGCCGCCGAGGACGCCGAGCTGGTGATGGTGCTCGGCGGCGACGGCACCATCCTGCGCGCCGCCGATCTGGCCCGCCTGTCCGGCACCCCGATGCTCGGCGTCAACCTCGGTCACGTCGGCTTCCTCGCCGAGGCCGAGCGCGACGACCTGACCTCCACCGTCGACCGGGTCGTCGAGCGCCGCTACCACGTCGAGGAGCGCATGACCATCGACGTGGTCGTCCGACGCGACGGGGAGATCGCCGCCACCACCTGGGCGCTCAACGAGGCCACCGTGGAGAAGGCCGAGCGCGAGCGGATGCTGGAGGTGGTCGTGGAGATCGACGGCCGCCCCCTGTCGCACTGGGGCTGCGACGGCGTGGTGTGCGCCACCCCCACCGGCTCGACCGCGTACGCGTTCTCCGCCGGCGGCCCGGTGGTGTGGCCGGAGGTCGAGGCGATGCTGGTGGTGCCGATCAGCGCGCACGCCCTGTTCGCCCGCCCCCTGGCGGTCTCCCCGCGGTCGGTGGTGGCGATCGAGGTGCTGCCGGACACCCCTCGGGCGGTCCTGTGGTGCGATGGGAGGAGGACGGTGGGCCTGCCTCCCGGCGCCCGGGTGGAGGTGCGTCGCGGTGCGATCCCGGTCAAACTGGCCAGACTGCATCGGACCCCGTTCACCGATCGGTTGGTGACCAAGTTCGGTCTCCCGGTGACCGGTTGGCGGGGCCGGGCCCGGCCCGGCGCGGACGACGCCGGTCGGCCCGCAGGGGGATAATCTCTGGCCGTCGACCAAGGGGAAGGGTGTGACGCTCGTGCGGCCGATGGTCGAGGAGGTACGGATCCAGGGCCTGGGCGTGATCGACGAGGCGGTCCTGGACCTGTCCCCGGGGTTCAACGTGGTCACCGGCGAGACCGGTGCCGGCAAGACCATGGTGGTGACCAGCCTCGGGCTGCTGTTCGGGGGGCGCGCCGACCCGCAGCGGGTGCGGCCGGGCGCGGCCCGCGCCACCGTCGAGGGCCGGATCGTGGTCGACCCGCGGGGGCGGGTGGCCGCCCGGGTCGCCGAGGCCGGCGCCGAGTTGGACGAGGACACCCTGATCATCTCCCGGTCGGTCTCCGCCGAGGGCCGCTCCCGGGCCCATCTGGGCGGCCGGTCGGTGCCGGTCAGCACGCTGCTGACGCTGGCCGACGACCTGGTGGCCGTGCACGGACAGTCCGATCAGCAGCGGCTGCTGCAGCCCGCCCGCCAGCGCGCCGCCCTCGACCGGTACGCCGGGGAGGCCCTGACCGGGCCGCTGCGCGCCTACACCGCCGCCTACCAGCGGCACCGCCAGGTGACGGCGTTGCTGGAGGAGCTGACCACCCGGGCCCGCGAGCGCGCCCAGGAGGCCGACATGCTCCGGTTCGGCCTGGAGGAGATCGAGAAGGTCGACCCCAAGCCGGGCGAGGACGCGGAGCTGGCCGCCGAGGCCGAGCGGCTGGGGCACGCCGACGCGCTGCGCACCGCCGCCACCACCGCGCACCAGGCGCTGCTGGGCGACCCCGACGCCCCCGCGGTGACCCCCGCCGACGTGATGAGCCTGCTGGGCACGGCGCGGGCCGCGCTGGAGGGCGTGCGCGACCACGATGAGACCCTCGGCCGGCTCGCCGACCGGCTCGCCGAGGCCGGCTATCTCATCTCCGACGCGGCCACCGAGCTGGCCTCCTACGCCGAGTCGGTGGAGGCCGACCCGGTGCGGCTGGCCGCCGTGCAGGAGCGCCGCGCCGAACTGGCCGGGCTGACCCGCAAGTACGGCGAGGACATCGACGAGGTGCTCGCCTGGGCGCGGCGGTCGGCGGCGCGGCTGGCCGAGCTGGAGGGCGACGATGTGCGCATCGAGGAGCTGCGCGCCGAGCACGCCGAGCTGACCGAGCGGCTGCGGGGACTGGCCGCCGAGCTCACCGAGATCCGCACCCGTGCCGCCGAGCGGTTCGCGGCGGCGGTCACCGAGGAGCTGACCGCGCTGGCGATGCCGCACGCCCGGATCGTGGTGGACGTCACCCCCACCGAGGAGTTCGGGCCGCACGGGGCCGACGAGGTGGAGCTGCGGCTGGCGGCGCATCCGGGCGCGCCGCCGCTGCCGCTGCACAAGGGCGCCTCCGGCGGCGAGCTGTCGCGGGTGATGCTGGCCATCGAGGTGGTGTTCGCCGGCGCCGACCCGGTCCCGACGTTCGTGTTCGACGAGGTCGACGCGGGCGTGGGCGGCAAGGCGGCGGTGGAGATCGGCCGCCGGCTGGCCCGGCTGGCCCGCAACGCCCAGGTGATCGTGGTCACCCATCTGCCGCAGGTCGCCGCGTTCGCCGACCGGCACCTGCTGGTGGCCAAGTCCGACGACGGGTCGGTCACCCGCAGCGGCGTCACCGTCCTGGAGGGCGAGGCCAGGGTGCGGGAGCTGTCGCGGATGCTGGCCGGGCTGGAGGATTCGGAGCTGGGCCGCGCCCACGCCGAGGAGCTGCTGGAACTGGCCGCCCGGGACCGGCGCGGCGCCGGCTGAGTCCGCTCGAGGTCAAAAGGTCACCGAGCGTGTGCGAACGGACACGCGCGTCCGTTCGTCTTTCACTCGGTACCCTCCCGTGCTCTGGCAGGATGACAGGTGATGAACGAAAGGCCTTCGCTCGCCGTCCGGCGCGCCCGTGCCGTCCATCGACGGCTCTCGCGGCGCGTGCTCGGCCTGGCCAAGGACGACGACCGGCCGGGGGTACGGGCCGAGGTCCGGTTGGACCGCCGCACCAAGAAGCTCACCAAGCGGCTGCAGCCCGGCGAGATCGCCGTGATCGACCATGTGGACCTGGACCGGGTCAGCGCCGAGGCCCTGGTGTCCTGCAAGGTCGGAGCGGTGGTCAACGCCGCCCCCAGCATCTCCGGCCGTTACCCCAACCTGGGTCCGCAGATCCTGCTGGAGGCCGGGATCCCGCTGGTCGACGACGTGGGGCCGGAGATCTTCACCCGGCTCGCCGAGGGCGATCAGGTCCGGGTGCACGAGGGCGTGGTCTACCGCGGCGACGAGGTCATCGCCAAGGGCACCGAGCAGACCGCCGAGACCGTCTCCGAGTCGCTGGCCGCCGCCAAGGCGGGGCTGGCCAACCAGCTCGAGGCGTTCGTCGCCAACACCCTGGAGTACATGCGGCGCGAGCGCGACCTGCTCATCGACGGGGTCGGCGTCCCGGACGTGGCCACTTCCCTGGAAGGGCGGCACGCGCTGATCGTGGTGCGCGGCTATCACTACCGCGAGGACATCGCCACGCTGCGCCCCTACATCCGCGAGTACCGGCCGGTGCTGATCGGAGTGGACGGCGGGGCGGACGCGCTGCTGGAGGCCGGGTACAAGCCCGACATGATCGTCGGGGACATGGACTCGGTCTCCGACGAGGCGCTGACCTGCGGGGCCGAGCTGGTGGTGCACGCCTACCGGGACGGCCGCGCGCCCGGCCTGAAGCGGGTCAAGGACCTCGGGCTGGACGCGGTGGTGTTCCCCGCCACCGCCACCAGCGAGGACATCGCGATGCTGCTGGCCGACGACAAGGGCGCCAGCCTCATCGTCGCGGTCGGCACGCACGCCAACATGGTCGAGTTCCTCGACAAGGGCCGGGCCGGGATGTCCAGCACGTTCCTGACGCGGCTGCGGGTGGGCAGCAAGCTGGTCGACGCCAAGGGCGTGTCCCGGCTGTACCGCAGCCGGATCTCCGGCTGGTCGCTGCTGCTGCTGGTGTTCGGCGCGTTCATCGCCATGACCGTCGCGGTGCTGGTCTCGCCGATCGGGGAAGTGATCTGGCCCCTGTTGGCCGAGCGCTGGCACGCCTTCCTCTTCTGGCTGACCGGACTGTTCACGTGATCGACTTCCGTTATCACCTCGTCTCCATCGTCGCGATCTTCCTGTCGCTGGCGGTCGGGCTCGTGCTGGGCGCCACCGCGCTGTCCGATCCGCTGCTGGGCACCCTGAAGAAGGAGGTCGCCGCCACCGGCAAACGCAACGAGGAGCTGCGCGCCCGGCAGCGTCAACTGCTCACCCAGGTGGAGGGCGAGGAGCGGTTCGCCGCCGCGGTCGGCCCGCACGTGCTGGCCGGGCGGCTGAAGAACCAGTCGGTGGTGCTGGTGGAGACCCCCGGCGCCGGCTCCGAGAGCCTCAACAAGATCGCCGAGCTGCTCGGCGAGAAGGTCGCCGGGGCGACCGTCACCGGACGGGTCACCGTGCAGAAGAAATTCCTCGACGACGACCAGGCCGCCACTCTCGACCAGCTGGCCGAGCAGCTGCGCCCCGCCGACATGACCTTCCCCAGGGGCGCCGGCCCGTACGACAAGGCGGCCCAGGTGCTGGCCGCCGCGCTGCTGACCGACGATCCGTCCAAGGCGCTGCGCGACGACGCCTCCAGCAAGGCGACGTTGGAGGCGTTCAAGTCGGCGGGTTTCGTGACCGTCAGCGGACGGCCCACCCAGCACGCGACGCTCGCCGTCATGGTCGCGCCCTCCTCCCCCTACCAGCAGGACGGGGCGGACACCGACAACCGGGCGCTGCTGTCCCTGGCGCGCGCGCTGGACGCGGCCGGACGCGGCGGCGTGCTGGCCGGCCCGATCACCGCGGTCGACGACGGCGGGCTGATCGCGGCGCTGCGCGAGTCCGACATCGGCGAGCGGGTGTCCTCCGTCGACACCATCGACCAGTCCTCCGGCCGGATCGTCACCGTGCTGGCGCTGGAGGAGCAGCTCGCCGGCAAGGTCGGGCACTACGGCATCGGCGAGGACGCCCGCGCCTATCTGCCCGCCCTCGGCCCGGCATCGGGAGACGACGAATGAAAGCCTTGATCACCGGCGGCCTGCTGGGCGCCGCCGCCGCCCGCATCGCCTACCTCGCGCTGACCCGCCGCCCGCCCGGCGTGGGCGGGCGCGACGGAGCAGAGGTCTGGGGCCGCACCAACCATCGGGGCGAGCCGGTCACCCTGCTGGAGGGGCCGGCGTTCGTGGCCGGCGCGGCGGTCGGGGGGCTGGCGGTCCCCGGACTGCCCGGCCGGCTGCGGGCCGCCGCCCTGCTGGCCGGGACGGGCGCCGGGGTGCTCGGCGCCTACGACGACCTGGCGGGCTCGGCGTCCTCCCGCGGCTTCAAGGGGCATCTGGGGGCGCTGGCGCGCGGAGAGGTCACCAGCGGCGCGGTCAAGATCCTCGGCATCGGGGCGACCGGGCTGGCCGCCGCCGCGATCGCCGGATCGTCGGCGCCGACCGCGGCGGGCCGGGTCTTCGACGCGGTGACCGGCGGGGCGGTGGTGGCGACCGCCGCCAACCTGGCGAACCTGTTCGACCTGCGGCCCGGACGGGCGATCAAGGTCGGCCTGCTGGCCGGGGCGCCGCTGGCGGCCGCCGGCCCCGCCCAGGCCGCGGTGGTCGCCGCGCCGCTGGGGGCCGCGGTCGCGCTGTTGCCCGAGGACCTGGGCGAGCGGGCGATGCTCGGGGACGCGGGCGCCAACGCGCTCGGCGCGCTGCTGGGACTGGCCGCCAGCCGGCTGCCGCGCGGCCCCCGGCTGGCGGTGCTGGCCGGCCTGGTCGGGCTGAACGTCGCCAGCGAGTTCGTCAGCTTCACCAAGGTCATCGCGGGCAACCCGGTGCTGAACCGGCTGGACATGCTGGGGCGCCGCCCGCCGGCCGCGCCGCGCCCCCAACGACCGGCGACCGACGAGGTCGCCGAGTCCGCGTAGTGGGCCTGGCGTTCCGGTCCCGGACGGGCGGGGGCCGCCCCGACCCGTCGGCGTCGGGGCGGCGTGCGGGCGCCGGCGGGAAAGGCCCGGTGCGGCGGCTCACCGGCGGGCTGGCGGGCGCGGCGGTCCTCATCGGCGCGCTGACGGTGCTGTCCCGGCTGGCGGGGTTCGGCCGGACGCTGGTGTTCTCGCAGACCGTCACGGCCCAGTGCGTGGGGCAGGTCTACAACGCCGCCAACATGCTCCCCACGATCGTGTTCGAGATCGTGGCGGGCGGGGCGCTGGCCGGGATGGTGGTCCCGGTGCTGGCCGGGCCGGTCGAACGCGGCGAGCGCGAGCACGTTCACCGCACCGCCTCGGCGATGCTGACCTGGGTGGTGCTGGCGCTGCTGCCGCTGTCGGCGGCGATGGCGCTGGCCGCCAGACCGCTGATGGCGCTGCTGGTGCCCGGCGACGCCCAGGGCTGCTCGGTGCGCGACGCGATCGCGGTCGGCGCCGACATGCTGGTGGTGTTCGCCCCGCAGGTGGTGCTGTACGGGCTGGCCGTCGTGCTGTACGGGGTGCTGCAGGCGCACCGGCGGTTCACCGGCCCGGCGCTGGCGCCGCTGGTGTCGAGCATCGTGGTGATGGGCGCGTACCTGCTGTTCGTGCCGTGGGGCGCCGACCACCGCGGCGATCTGGCGGGGCTGCCGCGGACCGCCGAGCTGATCCTGTCGGTGGGCACCACGCTGGGGGTGGCGGCGCTGGTCGGCACCGCCGTGGCGGCGGCGTGGCCGTTGCGGCTGCGGCTGCGGCCGACGCTGCGCTTCCCCGACGGGGTGGCCGCCCGGGTGCGGTCGCTGGCCGCGGCGGGTCTGTCGACGGTCGCCGCCCAGCAGGTCGCCACCCTCGCGGTGATCGTGCTGAGCTGGCGGGGCACGCCCGGGGCGCTGGCCGACTACGGCTACGCCTGGGCGGTGTATCTGCTGCCGTGGGCGATCCTGGCGGTGCCGATCGCCACCAGCGCGTTCCCCGTGCTGTCGGCGCGGGTGGGCGACCGGGAGGCGTTCGACGCCGTCACCGCCTCCACCACGCGGGCGGTGCTGCTGGTGTCGGGGGCCGGAACGGCGGGACTGGCGGCGATCGCGGTCCCCGCCGCGCATTTCCTGGACAGCGCGCCGGGCACGCATCCGCAGGTGCTGGCACGCGGCGTCCTGGCGTTCGCCCCCGGACTGATCGGCTACGGTCTGGTGGCGCACCTGGGGCGGGTGCTGCTGGCCTGCGGGCGGAACCGGGCCTCGGCCGCGGCGACGGTCACCGGGTGGCTGACGGTGCTGGTCGTCGACGTGGCTCTGGTGGCGGCGGTGCCGCCGGAGTGGGTGGTGGCGGCGTTCGGGATCGGCAACACCGTCGGGATGACGGTGGCGGGCGCGCTGCTGACGGTCGCGGTGCTGCACGCCCGAGGGCGGAGGGCGCTGGCCGGGGCCGGCCGCGCGATCGCGGCGGCGCTCGGCGGGGCGGCGCTGGGCGGCGGGGCCGGATACGGCCTCGCCGCGGCCCTCGGCCCGGGCGGTCGGGTCGGCGACATGGTCACGGCCGCGGGGGCCGCGGCGGCGGCCGGTGCGGTGTTCCTGGCGGTCGCGTTCGTGATCGACGGCCGCGATCTGCGCGCCGTCCTCAGCCGAAAGGTCGCTCGTGAGGGAACTTGACGGGATGAAGGTCGCGCTGGTGCTGGGGAGCAGCACCGGGGGAGTGGGCCGGCACGTCCGTTCGGTGGCCGCCGGGCTGGCGAGGCGCGGTGCGCGCGTCGTGGTGTGCGGACCGGCCGAGACCGAGGAGATGTTCGGATTCGCCGCGGCGGGGGCGCGGTTCGCGGCGGTGGCGATCGCCGACCGGCCCCGTCCGCCGTCGGACGCTCGTGCGGTGATGCGGCTGCGGCGGTTGTTGGCCGGCGCGGACGTGGTCCATGCGCACGGGCTGCGAGCGGGGGCGCTGGCGGCGCTGGCGTGCGCCCGCATCGCGCCGGGCGGGTCCCGGGCCGGCCGCGGCCGGGTCCCGGTCGTGGTGACCCTGCACAACGCGCTGATCACGGGCGGGGCGATCGGGATGGCGTACCGGACGCTGGAGCGGATCGTCGCCGGGTGCGCCGACCACGTCCTCGGGGTCTCGCCCGACCTGGAGGAGCGGATGCGCGAGCTCGGGGCGCGTCGGGTGGGACGCGCGCTGGTGCCGGCGCCCGCCCCCGCGGGCCCGGCGCCCGGGCTGGCGGAGCGGGAGGCGATCCGCGCCGAGCTGGGCGTGGAGGACCGGCCGTTGCTGGTCACCGTGGGCCGGCTGGCGGCGCAGAAGGGACTGCCGACCCTGCTGGACGCCGCCGCGGGCTGGGCGCGCCGCACCCCGCCGCCGCTGGTGGCCGTCGTCGGGGACGGTCCCCTGGAAGGGGAGCTGCGCGCCCGGATCGACGCCGAGGGGCTGCCGGTCCGGCTGCTGGGCCGCCGTTCGGACGTGCCGGAGGTGCTGGCCGCCGCCGACGTCGCCGTGGTGCCCAGCGTGTGGGAGGGGCAGCCGCTGATCGTCCAGGAGATCCTGCGCGCCGGGCGGCCCCTGGTGGCCACCCGGGTCGGCGGGATCCCGGCGCTGCTGGGCGCCGGGGAGGACGGGGACGCCGAGGCGGGGCTGCTGGTCCCGCCCGGGGACGCCGCCGCCCTGGAACGCGCGGTCGCCCGGATCCTGGACGACCCGGCGTTGGCGGTGCGGCTCGGCGCCGCGGCCGCGCAGCGGGCCGTCGCGCTGCCCACCGAGGAGGAGGCGGTGGAGGAACTGGCCGATCTCTATGGAGAGGTGATCGGGCGGTCCGCGTGATCCGCGGCGGACACGGGGACACGACGTCGTCGTCTTCGCGCACGGCGGCCGGCCGCGGGGACGGAGCCGGAACCGGTCGATGGCTGTCCCTTCTACAGAATGCTGTTCTAGAATCTGCGTCGGAACGTGGGCGGGACATATCCGGAGCCACCCGCGCGACCAGCAACTGACCAGCAGAGAAGGTGACGAATGGCCATCGGGCTGACCGAAGAGCACGAGGCGCTTGCCGAGTCGGTGCGCGGGTTCGCCGAGCGCCACATCTCCCCCCAGGTGGTCCGCGCCGCGCTGGACGCCGACACCGAGACCGAACCGCAGTTCTGGTCCGCGCTCGCCGAGCAGGGTCTGCTGGGCCTGCACCTGGCCGAGGAGCACGGCGGGCAGGGCTACGGCACGCCCGAGCTGGCCGTGGCGCTGGAGGAGCTCGGCCGTGCCGCCGCCCCCGGGCCGTTCCTGCCGACCGTGCTCGCCAGCGCCGCGATCGACGCGAGCGACAACGACAAGGCCAAGAGCGAGCTGCTGCCCGGACTGGCCGACGGCTCCCGCACCGGCGCGCTGGCGCTGGCCGGCGGGCTGACCGGCCGCCGGGAGGGCGACCGTCTGGTGGTCTCCGGCGCCGCCGAGCCGGTGCTGGGCGCCGGCCTGGCCGATGTGCTGGTGCTGCCGGTGGAGGTGGACGGCGGCCGGCAGTGGGTCGCGGTGGACGCCGCCGAGGTGACCGTGACCCCGCTGGAGAGCCTGGACAAGGTGCGCCGGGTCGCCAAGGTCGAGGCCGCCGAGGTGACCGTGGCCGCCGACCGGGTGCTCACCGGGCTGCGCACCGAGCGGGTTCGCGAGCTGGCCACCGTGCTGCTGGGCGCCGAGAGCGTCGGCGCCGCCTCCTGGTGCGTGACCACCGCCGCGGAGTACGCCAAGGTCCGCGAGCAGTTCGGCCGGCCGATCGGGCAGTTCCAGGGCGTCAAGCACAAGGCCGCCCGGATGCTGATCGCCCTGGAGAAGGCCCGCGCCGCGGTGTGGGACGCCGCTCGCGCCCTCGACGAGGAGCCCGCCCCCGAGACCGAGTTCGCCATCGCGGTCGCCGGCGCCGTCGCCCCCGAGTCGTGCGCGCAGATCGCCCGCGACTGCATCCAGATCCTCGGCGGCATCGGCTTCACCTGGGAGCACGACGCCCACATCTACCTGCGCCGCGTGCTGAGCCTGCGGGCGCTGCTGGGCCCCGCCAAGGACTACGCGGCCGCCGTCGCCGAGCTCGGCCTGGCCGGGCACCGCCGGCCGATCGAACTGGAGCTGGACGACGACACCCAGCCGCTGCGCGAGCGGATCCGCGCCGAGATCGCCGAGCGGCTGGCCCCGCTCAAGGACGACAAGGAGGCCCTGCACCGCACGATGGGCGATGAGGGCTGGACCGCCCCGCACCTGCCCGAGCCGTGGGGCCGCGGCGCCGGACCGGTCGAGCAGATCCTCATCCAGCAGGAGCTCAAGGCCGCCGGGATCAAGCCGCCGAACCTGATGATCGGCACCTGGCTGGTGCCGTCCCTGGTCGCCTACGGCACCGAGGAGCAGAAAGAGCGCTTCCTGCGGCCCACCCTGCGCGGCGAGATGATCTGGTGCCAGCTGTTCAGCGAGCCCGGCGCCGGCTCCGACCTGGCCTCGCTGTCGATGAAGGCCGAGAAGGTCGAGGGCGGCTGGCGGCTGACCGGCCAGAAGATCTGGACCTCGGTCGCGCACATGGCCCAGTGGGGCTTCTGCATCGCCCGCACCGACCCCGACGCTCCCAAGCACGAGGGCATCACCTACTTCCTGGTCGACATGAAGTCCGAGGGCGTGGACGTGCGCCCGCTGCGGGAGATGACCGGCGACGCGCTGTTCAACGAGGTCTTCCTCGACGGGGTGTTCGTCCCCGACGACTGCGTGGTCGGCAAGGTCAACGAGGGGTGGAAGGTCGCCCGCAACACCCTCAGCAACGAGCGGGTGTCGCTGTCGACCGGCGGCGGCCTGGGCATGGGCGTGCCCGAGCTGCTGAAGTTCTTCGAGGGCGCCGAGCTGGACCCGGTGACCGCCGCCGAGGTCGGCGCCCTGATCGCCCAGGGCCAGGCCATCGACCTGCTGGCGCTGCGCAGCACCCTCAAGCAGCTCAACGGCGTGGAGCCCGGCGCCGAGGCCAGCGTCCGCAAGCTGCTGGGCGTGCAGTTCAACCAGGACGTGGCCGACTACTGCTGGGCCGCGCAGGGGGCGGCCGCCGCCACCGAGACGCCGGCGACCCGCAGCGGCATCATGGCCCGGGCCATGCTGTTCAGCCGCGCGATGACGATCTACGGCGGCACCACCGAGGTGCAGCTCAACATCATCGGCGAACGTCTGCTCGGCCTCCCCCGGGACCCCGAGCCCGGCAAGTGACGCCGAGCCGGCCGCGTGCGCTCGCATCCCGCGGGACCCTCCGTGGGCGAGGGGATGCGAGCGCCCGGCCGTGTCCGGAAGATCCCGGTTACACTGCGGCAGTCCCCCGATTCGGAGGTGGCACACGTGACCGGTTCGTTGCGCTCGATCCTCCTGACGGCGTTCACGGCGGCGGCGCTGACCCTGACGGGCTGCTCCGGCGGCGAGGACCCCGGCCCGGCCGAGGCCGCGGGCGGACCGAGCGGCACCCCCGGCCGGACGGCGGCCGGAGCGCCCACCAGCGGCGTGCTCCCGTCCGACGTCCCCGGCGGGCCGGGCCCGATCACCGGCGCGGACGTGCCGATCACCGGGGCCCCGCTGCCGAAGGTCCGGGCGGGCCAGGTCAAACCCCTGGTCGGCAAGTGGGTGGGCAAGGGCCCGGCCCAGGACTACTTCGTCTTCCGGGCCGACGGGACGGGCGCCTGGATCGCCCGCGGCCGCACCCTGTGGGCGGGCCAGGTGATCCCCGACGGGCCCAACCGGTTCCGCTTCTCCTGGGAGGGGACCGACCCGCGGGAGGCGTCCTTTTGGGGTGTCACGCTGAGCTCCGGCGGCGACCGGCTGGTGTTCGGCGGCACCAACCAGACCTATACCAAGGTGGCTTCGTGACGTTGTTCTCCTCACCGGCGGAGGTCGTGCGGCGGCTCGGCGAGGTCGGCTATCTGGCCGACGACGCCATCGCCACCACCGTGTACCTGGCCGACGCCCTCGGCAAACCGCTGCTGGTGGAAGGCCCCGCCGGGGTCGGCAAGACCGAGCTGGCCAAGGCGGTGTCGGCCGCCACCGGCGCGGAGCTGGTCCGGCTGCAGTGCTACGAAGGGCTGGACGAGGCCCGCGCCCTGTACGAGTGGAATTACAAAAAGCAGCTGCTGCGGATCCAGGCCGCCCCCTCCGACCAGGCGTGGGAGACCACCCACGACGACATCTTCACCGAGGAGTTCCTGCTGGAGCGGCCGCTGCTGACGGCGATCCGGCGGACCGGCCCGACGGTGCTGCTGATCGACGAGACCGACAAGGCCGACGTCGAGGTGGAGGGGCTGCTGCTGGAGGTGCTGTCGGACTTCCAGGTCACCATCCCCGAACTGGGCACCATCACCGCCGTCCGCCGCCCGTTCGTGGTGCTGACCTCCAACGCCGCCCGGGAGCTGTCGGAGGCGCTCAAGCGCCGCTGCCTCTACCTGCACCTGGACTATCCCACGCCGGAGCGGGAGCGCGACATCGTGCTGGCCCGCGTCCCCGGCATCGAGGCCGACCTGGCCGAGCAGCTGGTGCGCACGGTGGGCGCGCTGCGCGCCCTGGACATCAAGAAGGCCCCGTCCATCGCCGAGACCGTCGACTGGGCCCGCACCCTGCTGGCGCTCGGACTGGACGAGCTGGACGAGGCGGCCGTCGCGCGGACCCTCGGCGTGGTCCTCAAGCACGTCTCCGACCAGCGGCGGGCCGCCCGGGAGCTGGGGCTTCCGGCCGAGGGCTGAGCCGCGATGGGCTCGCTGATCGACCGGCACACCGGCTTCGTGGCGGCGCTGCGCGACGCCGGGCTGCCGGTCTCGGTGGCCGAGGGACTGGACGCGGCGCGCGCGCTCGGCGTCATCGACCTGATGGACCGCCAGGCGCTGCGCGCCGCCTACGCGGCCGCCCTGGTCAAACGCCCGGCCCACCGTCCCGTCTTCGACGCGCTGTTCGACCTGTGGTTCCCGGCCGCGCTCGGCGACGGGGTGGCGCTGGCCGCCGAACGCGCCGAGGGCGGGACGGAGGAGCGGGACTCCTCCATCCCGCCGGCGATGGACCCCCAGGTGCAACGGGAGCGCCAGGAGCTGCGGGATCTGCTGCTGGAGGGGGACGAGGCCGCGCTCGCCCAGTTCGCCCGGGCCGCGGTCGGCCGCTACGGCCGGCTGCCCGGCCAGCAGTCGTGGTTCTCCTCCGCGGTGCTGCAGGCGCTGTCCCCGAGCACCCTGATGGCCTCGCTGCTGAACGCCGTCCTGCAGGGACGGGAACGCGGGGGGATGGCCGAACAGGTCGCCCGGCGGCGGTTCCGGGAACGGATCGGGCGTTTTGAGGAGATGGTCGCCGCCGAGGTCCGGCGGCGCATCGCCGAGGACAGCGACGTGCAGCGCGCCGCCCGGCTGGCGGTCCGCCCTCCGCTGGAGCAGCTGGACTTCAACCGCGCCGGCCGCGCCGACCTGGACGCGCTGCGCCGCGAGGTCTACCCGCTGGCGCGGCGGCTGGCGACCCGCCTGGCGCAGCGGCAGCGGCTGGCGCGGCGCGGGCGGCTGGACTTCCGCCGGACCGTGCGGGCGTCGCTGTCGACCGGCGGGGTGCCGCTGACCACCCGCCATCGGCCCCGCCGCCCGCACCGCCCCGAGCTGGTCATCTTGTGCGACGTCAGCGACTCGGTGTCCTCGTTCGCGCACTTCACGCTGCTGCTGACGTTCGCGCTGCGAGAGCAGTTCACCAAGGTGCGGGCGTTCGCGTTCATCGACACCACCGACGAGATCACCCGGTTCTTCGCGCCGGGGATGGACGTGGCGGACGCGATGACCGCCATGGCGCGGGAGGCCGATCTGGTGTGGATCACCGGACGCAGCAACTACGGCCACGCCATCAAGGTCTTCGACGAGAAGTACCGCGACGCCGTCACCCCGAAGACCTCGCTGCTGATCCTGGGCGACGCGCGGTCCAACTACGGCGAGCTGTCCCTGCCGATCCTGCGCCGCCTGGTCGAGGCGGCCCGCAACGCCCACTGGCTCAACCCCGAGCCGCGTCGTCACTGGAACACCGGCGATTCGGCCGCCGCCGCCTACGGCGAGATCGTTCCGATGCACGAGTGCCGCAACCTCACCCAGCTCGCCCGGTTCATCGAGGACCTGGCGAGCTGACCGCGTCCGCGGGGGCCCTGCGGCCGGATATGACGGCGATGAGCCCCGCCGCGACCAGGTTCAGGACCGCCGAGACGACCAGGGCGATGTCGATGCCGTGGGCGACCGCTTCGGGGGCCGCGGAGCGGCCCGCGCCCGCGGCGGCGATGGCGGCGACCATGGCGACCCCGATCGAGGCGCCGAGATAACGGGCGGTGTTGTTGGCGCCCGAGCCCATCGCGGCGCGGTCCGCCGGGACGCTGCCGACCGCCAGGGCGGCCAGCGCGGCGTTGGACAGGCCGCTGCCGACGCCCGCGATCGCCAGGCCGGGGACCAGCCGCCACCACGGGTCCCCCGGGCCTGCGCCCAGCATCGCTGCCTCGCCCACGGCGCACAGCGACAGGCCGAGCACGAGGCGGTGCCGGTGCGCGAACCGCGGGCTGAGCCGTCCGACGCGGAACGAGACCGTGAACGCCACGCCCGACCAGGCCAGGAACACCAGGGACGTGCCGAGGGGCGTGAGCCCCAGGGTGTGCCCCAGCACCGTCGACAGGTGGGTGAGCATCCCGATCACCGCCACCCCGCTGACCAGGGCCCCGAGGGTCGCCGCCGCGAAACCGGGGCGGCGCAGCAGCCGCATGTCCAGCATCGGTTCGCGGCGGCGCGTCTCCACGGCGCAGAAGACGCCCAGCAGCAGCGCGCCGACGACCGACAGGACGAGGACGCGGGGGTCGTTCCAACCGGTGCGCCCGAGCGTGATCGCGGTCATCAGCGCGGTCACCCCGGCCGTCAGGGTGAGCACGCCGGGCACGTCCAGGCCGCGCCGCCGGTCGGCCCGGGACTCGGGCGCCGACCGGGCGGCCAGGGCCAGCGGCACCGCCAGCGCCGCCGCGATCCAGTACCACAGCCGCCAGCTCACCGTCTGTGCCGGCAGCGACGAGACGATCGGGCCGATCGCGATGCCGCCGCTGAGCATCGCGCTCCAGACGCCCGTGGCGCGAGTGCGCTCCGCGGCGCCGGGATGGGCGTGCCCCAGCATGCCCAGCCCGGCCGAGAGCATGGCGGCGCTGGCCGCGCCCTGCACGATGCGCCCCGCGACGAAGACGGCGACGTTCGGCGCCAGCGCGCACGCCGTGCTGGCCGCCGCCAGCACGGCCGCCCCCGCGGCGAACACCCGGCGGCGTCCGTGGTCGTCGGCCAGGGTGCCGGAGACCAGCAGCGTCGCGGTCAACCCGAGGTTGATCCCGCCCAGCAGCCAGATCCGCGCGCCGTCCCCCGCCCCCAGCCCGGCGGCGGTCACCGACAGAGTGGCCATCGGCGCGCAGTAGTTCATCATCGCCAGCATGGTCGCGGCGCTCGGCAGCACGAGCGCGGCCCGACGGGCCCCGGGCGTTCGGATGTGCGGCGGCGATGCAACGGCCATGACACCTCCAGTTCAATGAATGAACCATGCGGATCATGACCGTATCACGGTCAGTTCATTCAATGAACCGACCCGTTAGGATCGGAGACATGGCGCTGGGCAAGGACTACCGAGGGCAGGACTGCGCGCTGGCCCGTGCGCTGGAGATCGTGGGCGAGCGCTGGACCCTGCTGATCCTCCGGGACGCCTTCTACGGGGTGCGGCGCTTCTCGGACTTCCTCGCCCATCTCGGTCTGCCCCGCGCGGTCCTCTCCTCCCGGTTGCAGGCACTGGTGGAGGCGGGCGTGCTGGCCAAGCACGGCTGCGAGTACGAGCTGACCGAACGGGGCCGGGAGCTGTGGCCCGCCCTGCACATGCTCGCCCGCTGGGGCGAGCGGCACTTCAGCGCGGACGGGCCGTCCCGCGTCTTCGAGCACGTCGCCTGCGGGACCAGGCTGGACCCGTCGGGGTCCTGCCCGTCCTGCGGCGGGATCGTTCCCCCCGAGGAGGTGCGGATGCTCCCCGTGCCGGGCCGCCCGGTGGGGGACGACCCGGTGAGCCGGGCGCTGGCCGAGCCCCGCAGGCTGCTGGACCCCCTCCGTCCGTGAGGGACGGGGACCCGCGCGGCTCCGGGGCGCCCTCAGGCGGGCGAGGGCGGGGGCTCGGCGGGGGAGCGGACGGATCGTCGGCCGGGCGGGGACGGGGTCAGGTCCCGAGAGAACGGGCGATCAGCTCGGCGACCGCCTCGGGGTCGACGTGGTGGCCGGTCAGATGGGCCAGGTTCTCCTGGTAGAGCAGGACGGCGGTGAAGGTGGCGGCGGCGGCCTCCAGACGGGCCGCGTCGCCCCGGGCGCCGGGAAGGGCGATCTCCAGGGCGGCGCGGGCGCGGTGCAGGACGGCCCGGTTGAGGGCGTGCAGCCGGTCGCGGACCGAACGATGGGTGTCGGCCTCGCGGAACAGGATCCGCCGCATCGCGGGGGAGGCGCGCAGCGGCAGGCGGCGGGCCAGCCGCGCCAGCGCGCCGGCCGGGTCGCGGGCGGTGTCCTCGGCGGTCGGGGCGGCGCCGGGCTCCTCGATGTGGGTGCGCTCCTCGACCAGCGCGACCAGCAGGTCGATCTTCTGCGGGAAGTAGTGGAACACCAGCCCTTTGGGCACTCCGGCGCGCCGCGCCACCCGGGCGGTGGAGGTGGCCTCATATCCGTCGGCGGCGAACAGCTCCTCGGCGGCGTCCAGGATCCTGGTCCGGGCGTCGCCGCCGCGTCCGCGTCCTCTCATCGATTCCCCCTTCCTCTCCCTCATCGATTCCCCCGTCACGGCGCGGGCATGGCCGTGCCCGATCATGGTCCGGGCATGACGGGGCCCCCGGCGCGGATGCGACCGGGGGCCGGGCGGAGTCCGTTCAGGCGGCGGCCCGTTCGTCCGCCGACGAGCGCGTCGCGGCGGGCTGCACCGCCGTCCACAGGCCGACCACGGCGGCCGCGCCGCCGGCCAGCCATGCCGTCCAGGCCGCGGCGCCCTCACCGGTGAAGCCGAACGCCCAGGGGGAGACGAACACCAGCACCGCGAACGCGGTGGTCGTCCACGCCGACGGGCCCGCCGCGCCGAGCAGCGCGTACAGTCCCGCCAGCGCCAACAGCGCCCCCAGCACCATCAGGGGCTGCCGGCCGGCGTGGTCGGCCCACAGCTCCGGAGCCAGGGCCGCCGCGAGACCTGCCACGAACGCCACCGCGTCCTGCCACGCGAATCTGCCCATAGGCCACCTCCCGGAGATCCTTTTTGTGGGGTTTCATCCCTTTTAAAGGGGTGCCTGATCGACCGCCCGGTCAATCTCCCCGGAGGAGAGCAAAACCCTTACCCGCAGGGGCCTCCGGCCGCGTCCGAGCCGTCGTCCGGGCGGCCGTCCGGGCGCGTCGTTCGGGCACGTCGTCCGGGCGCGCCGCCCGGGCATCCGCCGGGCGCCTCGTCGTCGCGATCCCGCAGGCCGGGAGGATGTGCCGGGATCCCCTCCGGGGGCGGGGGAGTGAGGGGCTAGTCTGCACCGGTATGGACTGGGACGGGCCTTTGCCGGTCATGCCGCCGCACCGCCGCCGGAGCCTGCTCGGCCCCCTGTTGCGGCTGATCGACGGTCCCGTCCGCACCACCCCCGCCCGGGTCGCCCAGCGCGCCCGGATCCTGGTGACCGTCTGCACCGGGATCGCCAACCTCGGCGGCGCCCTGGTGGTGCTGCTGTTCACCATGCTGATCGTGCCGACCCCCGAGGCCGGGTCGGACCGGCTGCACCTGGTCAACCTGGTGGTCTTCACCGCCTACGTGATCGCCGCCGTGCCGGTCGGACTGCTGCTGGGCGAGCGGTTCTTCCGCCGGGTGCGGCGGCTGGTGGAGGCCGAGGGGGTCCGCGACGAACGCGACCGGTTCGTGCTGCTGTACGGGCCGCTGCGGCTGATGAGCCTGCATCTGGCGCTGTGGGCGATCGGCACGGCCGGATGGGTGGCGATCAACGCCCCGTTCTCGGTGCCGCTGGCGCTCAAGGTCGGCATCGCCGGCGCGCTCGGCGGACTGACCACCTGCACCGTCGTCTACCTGCTCACCGAACGGATCCTGCGCCGGGCGGTGGTCACCGCGCTGCGCGCCGAGGTGCCGCGCCGCACCGGGCTGCCCGGGGTGGTCGCCCGCTCCATGCTGGCCTGGGCGCTGGGCACCGCGGTGCCGCTGCTGGGATTGGTCGCGCTGGCGTCGGGGGCGTTCCTGATCGACGCCCCCGACGCGACCGACCTGGCGATCGGGGCGCTCGCGCTGGCCTGCACCTCGCTGACGGTCGGGTTCGGGGTCACCTATGTGGCCGCCCGCGCCATCGCCGACCCGGTCGAGTCGGTCCGCCTCGCCATGGCCCGGGTCGAACGCGGCGACCTGGACGCCGAGGTCCCGGTCTACGACGGCAGCGAGGTCGGGCTGCTGCAGGCCGGGTTCAACCACATGGTCGCCGGGCTGCGCGAGCGCGAGCGGCTGCGCGACCTGTTCGGCCGCCAGGTCGGCAAGGACGTCGCCCGCCTCGCCCTGGAGCGCGGGATCGAGCTGGGCGGGGAGATCCGCGAGGTCGCGGTGATCTTCGTGGACATCATCGGGTCCACCCGGCTGGCCGCCGACCGGCCGCCGACCGAGGTGGTCGGCCTGCTCAACCGGTTCTTCGCGGTGGTGGTCGAGGTGGTCGGCCGGCACGGGGGGTTCGTCAACAAGTTCGAGGGCGACGCCGCGCTGGCCATCTTCGGCGCGCCGCTGGACCTGCCGGACGCCCCCGCCCGCACGCTGCGGGCGGCCCGCGAGCTGGCCGCCCGGCTCCGCGCCGAGGTGCCCGAGCTGCAGGCCGCGGTGGGGGTGTCGGCCGGAGAGGCCGTGGCCGGGCACATCGGCGCGGAGGAGCGCTTCGAGTACACCGTGATCGGCGACCCGGTGAACGAGGCGGCCCGGCTGACCGAGCTGGCGAAGCGCACGCCGGAGCGGGTGCTGGCCGCCGGGTCGGTGGTCGCCTGCGCCGACCCCGACGAGGCCGACTGCTGGACCTCGGGCGAGGAGGTCACCTTGCGCGGACGGACCCGGACCACCGTGCTGGCCCGGCCCAGGACGCTCCCCTCGGCCGTCCCGCAGACGTCGCCCGCGGAACCCGTCGAGGACATCGGCGCGTAACACACCGTTGACATGTGACCTGTTCGACCCCTACCGTCCTCCCTATCACGCCTGTCGAAGCGCTTCGACTAAGCGCTTCGACGACCTCGACCCGCTTGTTCGGGGCGCAAGCGGTCGTCCACCCCTGGAGGAAGACATGCTGAAGGTACGCAAGGTCGCGGCCGCCCTGGCGGCACTGGCCGCCGCTGCGACGACGCTGGCGGGATGCGGGTCGGACGGCGGATCCGACCCCAACGTGCTGCGGCTGTGGCACTACGAGGGCCCCGACAGCGCCATGGGGGTCGCCTGGAACGAGGCCATCAAGGAGTTCGAACGCACCCACCCCGGCGTCAAGGTGAAGTTCGAGGAGAAGGGCTTCGAACAGATCCAGAAGACCGCGCCCATGGTGCTCAACTCCAAGGACGCCCCCGACCTCATGGAGTACAACAAGGGCAACGCCACGGCGGGCCTGCTGTCCAAGCAGGGGCTGCTGACCGACCTCACCGCCGAGGTCACCAAGCGCGGCTGGGACAAGCTCATCCCCGCCGGAGTGCAGGTCACCGCCAAGTACGACGCCAAGGGCGTCATGGGCGGCGACAAGTGGTTCGGCGTCCCCAACTACGCCGAGTACGTGCAGGTCTACTACAACAAGGACCTGTTCGCCGAGCACGACGTCAAGGTCCCCACCACCTTCGACGAGCTCGTCGCCGCCATGGACGCGTTCGTCGCCAAGGGCGTCACCCCGCTGACCAACGCCGGCTCGGAGTACATGGCGCAGCAGTTCGTCTACCAGCTCGCCCTCTCCAAGGCCGACCGCGCCTGGGTGGACGCCTACCAGCGCTACACCGGCAAGGTGGACTTCAAGGACCCGGCCTGGACCTACGGCGTCACCACGTTCGCCGACTGGGTCAAGAAGGGCTACATCGCCAAGACCTCCGTCGGCGCCAAGGCCGAGGACGCCGGGGTGGCGTTCATGCAGGGCAAGTACCCGATGATGTTCTCCGGCAGCTGGTGGTTCGGCCGTGTCGCCGCCGAGGCCGACTTCGAGTGGGACACCTTCGTGTGGCCCGGCTCGAAGATGACGCTGGGCTCGGGCGGCAACCTGTGGGTCGTCCCGCAGGGCTCCAAGAACAAGCAGCTGGCCTATGACTTCATCGACATCACGATGAAGAAGCAGATCCAGAACGCCCTCGGCAACGCCGGCGGCATCCCGGTCGCGGCCGACAGCTCCGCGATCACCAACCCGAAGGCCAAGAAGCTGATCGACGACTTCAACCGGCTGGCCGACGGCGACGGCCTGGCCTACTACCCGGACTGGCCGGTCGCCGGGTTCTACGACACCTGGGTGTCGGAGGTGCAGAAGCTGATGAACGGCTCGGCCACCCCCGACCGGGTGCTGGGCAACCTCCAGAAGGCCTACGACGAGGGCCTGCCCAAGTAGATCGGCGGCGGGCGGGACGGGCGCCGCCCGTCCCGCCCGCGGTGAGAGAGGCCACAGATGACTCGATCAGCGGACGTGACGGCCGCCTCCTCGCCTCGGACCGGCCCGGACTCCCCCCGACCCGCCTCGGGACCCCCCGCCCCGCCCGAGCCGGTCGAGGCCGACGGCGTGAAGCGCCCCCGCCGGCGCCGCGAGATCCCCTACGCGCTGTTCCTGGTCCCCGGCGGGCTGCTGCTGCTCGCGGTGATCATCGTTCCGTTCGTGATGAACACCGCCCTCAGCCTCACCGAGTGGGAGGGCGTGGGGACGCCGGAGTTCGTCGGGCTGGACAACTACACCGAGCTGGCCCGGGACACCGAGTTCTGGGCGTCGTTCCGGCACAACATCGCGGTCACCCTGGCCATGGCGGTGATCCCCACGTGCATCGGGCTGGTGCTGGCCGCCGGACTGTTCGACTACATCGGCAAGCGGTTCGGACCGCGGACCGCGGCGTTCCTGCGGGCCTGCATCTACCTGCCGCAGGTGCTGCCGATCGCGGTCGCCGGCATCGTGTGGAGCTGGATCCTGGCCCCCGAGGACGGCGCGCTGAACGCGCTGCTGGGCGCGGTGGGGCTGGAGGCGCTGCAGCAGGACTGGCTGGGCGACCCCCGCAGGGCGCTGTTCAGCGTGATGGGCGTGATGGTCTGGGTGCAGATCGGCTTCCCGCTGGTGATCTTCATGTCCGGGCTGCAGCGGGTGGACCCGGCGCTGTACGAGGCCGCCGAGATCGACGGGGCCTCCTGGTGGCGCCGGTTCTGGCACGTGACGATCCCCCAGATCCGGCCGGAGATCTTCGTGGCGCTGCTGTGGTGCACCATCGCCTCGCTCAAGGCGTTCGCGTTCATCTACGTGCTCACCAAGGGCGGGCCCGGCGGGGCCACCAGCGTCCCGTCGTACTACTCGTTCGAGAACTTCTTCGACACCACCCGGGTCGGGTACGGCGCCGCCGTGGCCACCGTGCTCGCCCTGATCATCATCGCGCTGACCGTGGTGTTCCTGCGGCGGCAGAGCAAGGGCGAGGAGGGCTGAGCATGGCGACCCCGCAGGCCGGCGCACGCCGGTACGGACCGGGCCGGTACGCGGTGCTGACGGCCTACCTGGTGCTGGCCGTGATGATGCTGGTGCCGTTCGCGATCGTGCTGCTGAACGCGATCAAGACGCCCCGGGAATACTCCACCAACGGTCCGCTGGCGCTGCCGGAGGGCGTCTACCTGGACGGCCTGATCGACTTCTGGCAGCGGGTCGACTACGGCGAGAAGCTGCTGAACAGCGTGCTGATCAGCGGCTCGGTGGCGGTGCTGGCGGTGGTGCTGTCGGTGCTGAACGCCTACGCGCTGGGCATCGGCCGCGTCAAGGGCCGGATGTGGATCCTGGTGCTGTTCCTGATGGCCAACACGCTGCCGCAGGAGGCGCTGGTCTACCCGCTGTACTACCTGGCCAAGCAGGTGGGGCTGTACGACACCCGGCTCAGCGTGATCATCGTCTTCACCTGCATCCAGACCGCGTTCGGCACCTACCTGCTGTCGTCGGTGCTGTCCGGATTCCCCAGGGAGATCCTCGAGGCGGCCCGGATCGACGGCGCCAACCGGCTGCAGGTGCTGCTGCGGGTGGTGGTCCCGGTCAGCCGCCCGACCCTGTCGGTGCTGCTGGTGTTCTTCTTCATCTGGACCTGGAACGAGTTCCTGATCCCGCTGGTGTTCCTGGTGTCCAACGAGACCCAGACCGTCTCGGTCGCGCTCGGCGTGCTGCAGGGTCAGCGGCTGATGGACGCCACCATGACCAGCGCCTCCGCGCTGCTGGGGGTGCTGCCGACCATCGCCTTCTTCGTGATCTTCCAGCGGACCCTGACCCGTGGCATCACCGTGGGCGCGATCAAGTAGTCCGCCCTCCCGAGCGGACCGCTCCCGTATCGACCCCGTATCGAAAGGCGCGCGCTTTTCATGAAGTTCACCGACGGCTACTGGCTGATGCGGCCCGGCGTCCACCCGACGTACCCCGTCGAGGTCCTCGACGTCGCCACCGGCCCCGGGCGGCTGACGGCCTACGCCCCCGGCCAGCACATCCGTCACCGCGGGGACCTGCTCAAGGGCCCGATGGTGACGGTCGAGCTGGCCGCGCCGATGACCGACGTCGTCAAGGTCACCATCACCCACTTCGGCGGCGCGGTCGAGCGGGGACCCCGCTTCGAGATCGCCGAGGACGAAGCGGCCGCGGCCGCCGCCGCGATCCGCTGCGAGGCCGACTTCGCCGAGCTGACCTCGGGGGCGCTGACCGCCCGGATCGACCGGCGGGCCAAGAGCTTCGGACTGGGCTTCCTCGCCGAAGGGCGGGAGCTGACCCGCAGCGGCTTCAAGGCGATGGCGATCATCGACACCGACGAGGGCCGCCACTACGTGCGCGAGCAGCTCGACCTGCAGGTGGACCACTTCGTGTACGGGCTGGGCGAGCGGTTCGGGCCGCTGGTCAAGAACGGCCAGGCCGTCGACATCTGGAACGCCGACGGCGGCACCGCCAGCGAGCAGGCCTACAAGAATGTGCCGTTCTTCCTCACCAACGCCGGCTACGGGGTGTTCGTCGACCATCCCGGATGCGTGTCGTTCGAGGTGGCCTCCGAGGCGGTCTCGCGGGTGCAGTTCAGCGTCGAGGGCCAGTCGATGGAGTACTACTTCATCTACGGCCCCACCCCCAAGGAGATCCTGCGCAAGTACACCGCGCTGACCGGCCGCGCCCCCCGCCTCCCCGCCTGGTCGTACGGGCTGTGGCTGTCCACCTCGTTCACCACCTCCTACGACGAGGAGACCGTCACGGGCTTCATCGAGGGGATGGCCGAGCGGGACCTGCCGCTGAGCGTGTTCCACTTCGACACGTTCTGGATGCGCGAGTACCACTGGTGCGACTTCGAGTGGGACCCGCGGACCTTCCCCGACCCGCGCGGCATGCTCGCCCGGCTCAAGGAGCGCGGCCTGCGGATCTGCGTGTGGATCAACCCCTACGTCGGTCAGCGGTCGAAGCTGTTCGAGGAGGGCAAGGCCCGCGGCTACCTGCTCAGGCGCGCCAACGGCGACGTGTGGCAGTGGGACCACTGGCAGCCGGGCTGCGCGATCGTGGACCTCACCAACCCCGAGGCGCGCCGGTGGTGGGCCGAGAAGCTGGACGCCCTGCTGGAGATGGGCGTGGACTGCTTCAAGTCCGACTTCGGCGAGCGCATCCCCGTCGACGACGTCGTCTGGCACGACGGCTCCGACCCGGAGCGGATGCACAACTACTACACGTACCTGTACAACCAGACCGTCTTCGAGCTGCTGCGCAAGCGGCGCGGCGAGGGCGAGGCGGTGGTGTTCGCCCGCTCGGCGACGGTCGGCGGCCAGCGGTTCCCGGTGCACTGGAGCGGGGACTGCGAGTCGACCTTCGCGGCGATGGGGGAGAACCTGCGCGGCGGTCTGTCGCTGGGCATGTCGGGGTTCGGCTACTGGAGCCACGACATCGGAGGATTCGAGGGCACGCCCGACGCCGGGGTCTTCAAACGCTGGATCGCCTTTGGGCTGCTGTCCTCGCACAGCCGGCTGCACGGCAGCGGCTCCTACCGGGTGCCGTGGCTGTTCGACGAGGAGGCGGTGGACGTGCTGCGCACGTTCACCCGGCTCAAGATGCGGCTCATGCCGTACCTGCTGCGCGCCGCCGCCCAGGTGCGGGACGAGGGCGTGCCGATCATGCGGGCGATGGTGCTGGAGTTCCCCGACGACCCGGCCTGCACCCACCTGGAACGCCAGTACATGCTGGGCGACGACCTGCTGGTGGCCCCGGTGTTCTCCCCCGACGGGAAGGTGTCGTACTACGTCCCCGAGGGGACGTGGACCCATCTGTTGACCGGCCGGACCGTCGAGGGGCCGCGCTGGGTGACCGAGCGGCACGGGTTCGACAGCCTTCCGCTGCTGGTGCGGCCCGGAGCGGTCGTCCCGCTCGGGGCGGTGGACGACCGGCCCGAGTACGACTACGCCAGCGGGGTGACGCTGCGGGTGTACCGGCCGGCGGAGGGCGTCGAGGTGGTCACCGAGATCCCGTCCGCCGACGGAGGCGTGGCACGGACCTTCTCCACGACGCGTCGGAACGGCATGATCACCGTGGAGGCCAGCCCCGGCGGTCCCTGGCGGGTCCTGCTGGTGGGAGTGCGCGACGTGCGGTCGGTGCGGGGCGGCACGGCGCGCCCCGACGAGCAGGGAGTGCTGGTGGAGGCGCAGGAGGCGACAGTGACGATCGAAGTGGGGGATTCGGCATGACCGAGCAGGACCTGCCCACCGGCTTCCCGGCCGGCTTTCTGTGGGGGGCGGCCACCGCCGCCTACCAGATCGAGGGCGCCGCGAGCGAGGACGGGCGGGAGCCGTCCATCTGGGACACCTACAGTCACACCCCCGGCCGGGTGCTGAACGGCGACACCGGTGACGTGGCCGCCGATCACTACCACCGGTGGGCCGACGACGTGCAGATCATGACGGACCTGGGGCTGGGGGCCTACCGGTTCTCCATCGCCTGGCCGCGGATCATGCCCGGCGGGACGTTCAACCCCCGGGGCGCCGACTTCTACTCCCGGCTGGTGGACGCCCTGTTGGAACGGGGCATCGCCCCGGTCGCCACCCTTTACCACTGGGACCTGCCGCAGCACCTGGAGGACGCCGGCGGCTGGCCGGCCCGTGACACCGCGCTGCGGTTCGCCGAGTACGCCGAGGCGATCGGAAAGGTCCTCGGCGACCGGGTGCACGTCTGGACCACGCTGAACGAGCCGTGGTGCTCGGCGTTCCTGGGGTACGCCTCGGGCGTCCACGCGCCCGGCCGCACCGACGCCGCCGCCGCGCTCGCCGCCGCCCACCACCTCAACCTCGCGCACGGCCTGGCCGTCGAGGCGCTGCGCTCGGTGTCCGGTCCGCAGGCCCGCTGCTCGGTCACCCTCAACCTGCACCATGTGCGCGTGGCCGGACCGGCGCGGCAGGACGTCGCCGAGCACGGCGCGCACATCCCCTTCCCCCCGGGCCCGGAGGATCGTCCCGCGGCGGAGCGGGTCTCGGAGGCCGATCTGGAGGCGGCCCGGCGGGTGGACGCCGTCGCCAACCGGATCTTCCTGGACCCGATGCTGACCGGCCGTTACCCCGACGACCTGCGCACCGCCACCGCCGCCGTCACCGATTGGGGGTTCCTCCGGGACGGCGACGAGAAGACCATCGCGGCCCCGCTGGACGTGCTCGGGGTGAACTACTACGCGCCGACGCTGGTCCGCCACTGGGATGGGAGCGCTCCCAAGCAGGCCGCGGACGGGCACCGCCCCAGCGAGCACAGCGCCTTCCCCGGATGCGACGATGTCGAGTTCCTCGCCCAGCCCGGCCCGCACACCGCGATGGGATGGCCGATCGACGCCACCGGANCCGGCCCGCACACCGCGATGGGATGGCCGATCGACGCCACCGGACTGACCGAGCTGCTGCTGCGGCTGCACCGCGACCACCCCGGCACCCCCTTGATGATCACCGAGAACGGGGCGGCGTTCGACGACCGGGTGGACGCCGACGGCCGGGTGCGCGACGAGCGCCGCATCGCCTATCTGCGCGACCACATCGGCGCGGCCAAGGCCGCCCTGGACGCCGGAGCGGACCTGCGCGGCTACTTCGTCTGGTCGCTGATGGACAACTTCGAGTGGGCGTACGGCTACTCGCGGCGCTTCGGGATCGTGCACATCGACTACGCCACGCAGCGGCGCACGTGGAAGGACAGCGCGCACTGGTACCGGCGGGTGATCGCCGCGAACGCCCCCTGAGGGGCGCCGCGACGGTCTCCTCGTCCGGCGGCTCGACCGGCGGACCGCCGGTCGAGCCGCACCCGCGCCCCGGCCGTCGGGGCTGAGCAGGCCGAGCCGTGGGCGCGGCGGCCGCACGGCGCCGCGCCCACGGCGGCGCTCAGGCGGAGGACGCCGGGACGGGGGCCGGCGTGGTCACCGGAGGCGTCGCCGGGGCGGGCGGTCCGGGGCTCCTGGCCGCCCGCCCCGATGACGACGGGACCCTCCCGTGCGATGCTCCCGGACACGGGCGAGCGGACACGGGCCGGATCCGGGCGGCCCGGGATCAGAGGGCCGGATCGATGCGCGGACCGGAGCGCCGGATCAGGAGCGCGCGGGCGGCGGCGCGGTGCTGTGACCGGGCGTCAGGTTCGGCGGGATCAACGTGGCGTTCGGCGCCTCCCGGCCGTTCAGCTTGTCCATCAGCAGCTCGACGGCGCGGCGGCCCATCTCCTCGGCGGGGATGGACACCATGGTCGGCGTGGGCGTCACCTGGGCGGCCAGCTCCTGCGGCCCCACCGCCACCACCGACACGTCCCGCGGCACCGCCGTCTCCAGCCCGCGCAGCGCCTGCAGCAGCGGGGGCAGGGCCGGCTCGTTGTGCACCACCAGCCCGGTGATCTCCGGGTGCTCGGCGAACAGCTCCTTGACGGTGGTCTGGACCGCCTCGTGGAGCGGCTCGCAGCTGCGCACCACGGCGCGCAGCCCGCGGCGGGCGGCGGCCTCCTCGAACCCGGCGACGGTGCGGCGGGCGAAGCCGGTGCCGCGCTCCAGCACCCCGGCCGGCGGGCCGATCAGCGCCACGGCGGTGTGCCCCAGGTCGGCCAGGTGGTCCACGCACATCCCGGCGGCGGCGGCGAAGTCCAGGTCCACGCAGGTCAGCCCGGCGGAGTCGGCGGGGAAGCCGATCAGCACCGACGGCAGCCCCAGCTCCCGCAGCACCGGGACGCGCGGGTCGTGCAGCTCCACGTCCATCACGATGACCGCGTCGACCAGCGCCGACCGGGCCACCCGATGCAGTCCTTCGACGCCTTCGTCGTTGGTCAGCAACAGCACGTCGTGGTCGTGGCCGCGCGCGGCGGTCACGATGGCCATGGCGATCTGCAGCAGGATCGGCACGTGCATGTCGGTGCGCAGCGGCAGCACCAGTGCCACCACGTTCGCCCGGCTGCTGGCCAGGGCGCGGGCGCCGGCGTGCGGGTGATAGCCGAGGGCCTTGATGCTGGCCTCCACCCGTTCCCGGGTCGCCGCGGAGATCGCCCGTTTGCCGCTGAGCACGTAGGAGACCGTGCTGGGCGAGACGCCCGCGTGCCGGGCGACATCCGCGATGGTGACCATCGGCTCCCTTCCACGCCGGAGCATCGAAGCGCTTCGATGGGCTGAATTTACGGCCCTCGCGCCGTGGGCGCAAGCCTTTCCCTCACTATGGCACGCCATCGGGTCCCGTCGGGGGAGGTCTTGACGGCGGACGAGAGCTGTGTCACCTTCTTGATCGCGGCCGGACGTCGAAGCGCTTCGATCGTTCCTGTCCGCACCCGCCCCGGAGACCCCCCATGTCTTCATCACCGCCCCACCCCACCCGCCGGACCGTGCTCGCGGCCGCGCTGGCCGCGTCGCTGACCGTGGGGCTGACCGCCTCACCCGCCCTGGCCCGCCAGAAGGCCCATCCCTTCCAGAACCCGGCCCTGCCGGTGGAGGCCAGGGTCGACGATCTGCTCGGCCGGCTCACGCTGGACGAGAAGATCGCCATGCTGCACCAGTACCAGCCCGGCATCCCGCGGCTGGGCATCAAGCCGTTCAAGACCGGCACCGAGGCGCTGCACGGCGTCGCCTGGTCCACCGACCGCAACGCCGGCGGAGCCGTGCGCACCGCCCAGGGCACGGTCTTCCCGCAGGCCATCGGCCTGGGCTCCACCTGGAACCCGGACCTGCTCAAGCAGGTCGGCACCGTCGTCGGCACCGAGGCGCGCGGCTACCACGCCATCGACCCCGAGGTGTGGGGGCTGCAGCTGTGGGCGCCCGTCGTCAATTTGCTGCGCGATCCCCGCTGGGGCCGCAACGAGGAGGGCTACTCCGAGGACGCCCTGCTCACCGGCGTGCTGTCCACCGCCTACGGGCGCGGCATCCAGGGCGACCACCCCCGGTACCTGCGGGCCGCGCCGGTGCTCAAGCACTACCTGGCCAACAACAACGAGATCCGCCGCGACACCACCTCCTCCAACCTGCCGCCGCGGGTCAAACGCGAATACAACGAGCAGGCGTTCAAGGCGGCCATCAGCGCCGACGCCGCCACCGGCGTGATGTCGGCCTACAACCTGGTCAACGGCCGTCCGATGACCGCCCACCCCGACCACGACGACGTGGTCCGCACGTGGACCGACAAGACCCTGTTCAACGTCACCGACGCCGGCGGCCCCAACAACCTCACCGGCTCCCAGCGCTACTACGCCACCCAGGCCGAGGCCAACGCCGCCGCCCTCAAGGCCGGCCTGGACAGCTTCACCGTCGACGACACCGACTCCTCCAAGACCATCGCCGCGATCAAGGAGGCCCTGGATCGGAAGCTGCTCACCGAGGCCGACATCGACCGGGCGGTGGGCCGCATCCTCACCATCCGCACCCGGCTCGGCGAGTTCGACCCCGACGGCGGCCCGTACGGCAAGATCACCAAGGACGTGATCAACGCCCCCGAGCACCGCGCCCTGGCCCGCCGGGCCGCCATCGAGGGCACCGTGCTGCTCAAGAACGACGGCGTCCTGCCGTTGAACGCGGCCGAGACCGGCAAGGTCGCCGTCGTCGGGCCGCTGTCGCAGACCCTCTACACCGACTGGTACTCCGGGAGCCTGCCCTACAAGGTCACCCCGCTGGACGGCGTCCGCGCCCGGCTCGGCGACAAGGGCGCCGTCACCGCCGCCGAGGGCGTGGACCGCATCGCCCTCAAGGACGTCGCCTCCGGCAAGTACGTGGTCGCCGGCGCCGACGCCGACGGCGACGCCCTCAAGGCCGCCGGCGACGAGGCCGGCCCCACCGCCCAGTTCGACGTGTTCGACTGGGGCCAGGGCGTGGTGACGCTGCGCAGCGTGGCCAACGGCAAGCTCGTGGGCCGGTACGACGGGGGCCCCACCATGGTCAACGACCAGGAGCAGCCCAACGGCTGGTTCGTCCAGCAGATGTTCAAGCTGGAGGACGCCGGCGACGGCCGGGTCCTGCTGCGCTACGCCGGCTATGAGAAGGCCTACGACTGGGCCGACCCCGCCACCGCCTACCTGAAGGTCGGCGACGGCGGGGTGCTGGAGCTGGCCGCGAAGGAGGACGCCTCCCTGTTCGCCAAGGAGGTGATCTCCAGCGGCGTCGACACCGCGGTGAAGGCCGCCGAGGACGCCGACGCGGCGATCGTGGTGGTCGGCAGCATGCCGTTCATCAACGGCCGCGAGGACCACGACCGCACCACGATGGCGCTCGCCGAGGGCCAGGCGGAGCTGATCAAGGCGGTCCGCAAGGCCAACCCCAACACCGTCGTGGTGGTGGAGAACAGCTACCCGACCACGCTGACCTGGGAGCAGAAGAACGTCCCGGCGATCGTGTGGACCTCGCACGCGGGGGCCGAGACCGGCAACGCGCTGGCCGCCGTGCTGTTCGGGGACGCCGACCCCTCCGGGCGGCTGCCGCAGACCTGGTACCGCTCCGAGGAGGAGCTGCCCGACATCCTCGACTACGACATCATCAAGCGGGACCGCACCTACCTGTACTACAAGGGCACCCCGCTCTACCCGTTCGGGCATGGGCTGTCGTACGCGACCTTCGAGTACGGCAGGCCGGTCGTCAGCAGCCGCTCGGTGTCCGGCCGCGACACCGTCACCGTGAGCGTGGAGATCGCCAACACCGGCGAGGTCGCCGGGCAGGAGGTCGTCCAGCTCTACTCCCACCAGCGCGCCTCGCGGAACAAGCAGCCGCTCAAGCAGCTGCGGGCGTTCCGGAAGATCAGCCTCGGGCCGGGGCAGAAGACCACGGTCCGGCTCACCTTCAAGGCCGCCGACCTGGCCCACTGGGACGTCACCCGCAACAAGTGGGTGCTCGAGAGCGCCGTCCACGACCTGATGGTCGGCGCCTCCTCGGCCGACATCCGCGGCCGCGCCGTCCTCAAGGTGAACGGCGAGAAGATCCCGCCGCGCGACCTGGGCCGTCCCACTCGCGCGATCGACTTCGACGACTACGAGGGCGTCGAGCTGGTCGACGAGACCAAGACGCGCGGCGAGGCCGTCGAGGGCTCCTCCGGCGACTGGATCAGGTTCGCCGACGCGGCGCTCGGCAAGGGCCCGCGGACGTTCGCCGCCAAGGTCGCCAACGCCGGGAAGGAGGGCGCGATCCAGATCCGGCTCGGCTCGCCCACCGGCCGGCTCGTGGGCACCGCCACGGTGCCCTCCACCGGCGACGTGTACGCCTACACCGACGTGACCGCCGCGCTCACCGGCGCGACCGGACGGCGGGATGTGTACCTGGTGTTCAAGGGAGACCTGCGGATCAGCACGTTCTCCCTGAGATGAGCGGCCTGCGCCCGCCCTCCGAGAGGGCGGGCGCAGGCGGGCGGCCCCGCCCCTCCCCGCGTGGGGGCGGGGCTCTCCCGTGCCGCACGCGGCGGCCCCGCCCGGGGACGGCCGGTGGAGGGCGCGTCCGGCGGGCGAGGCCCGGCGCGGCGGGGTCCGCCGGACCGGATCAGGGGATGCGCTCCCAGCCCCGGCGCGGTGCGCGGGCGCCCAGCCGCGCATCGCGGCTGCGATAGACGATGTAGGGGCGGGTCAGATACCCGATCGGCGCCGTGAGCATGTGCACCAGACGGGTGAACGGCCAGATGCCCAGCAGCAGCATGGCGCTGAGGGCGTGCAGCCGGAACAGGATCGGGACGTCCGCCATGAGGTCCGGGTCCGGCCGCAGCAGGAACACCGACCGGAACCAGGGCGACACGGTCTCGCGGTAGTCGTAGCCGCCGCCCGCCAGGTTGGCGGCGACGGTGGCGGCCAGCCCCAGCACGACGACCAGGGTGAGGACGGCGTACATCAGCTTGTCGTTGCGGGTCGTGGCGGAGAAGACCGGCCCGACGGTGCGGCGCCGGTAGATCAGGATCGCCAGGCCCGTCAGGGTGCAGAGGCCGGCCGCGGTGCCGAGCGTCACGGCGGCCACGTGATAGGCGTGCTCGCTGATCCCCGCCGCCTCGGTCCAGGCGTTCGGGACGAGCAGCCCGCCGACGTGGCCGAGCAGGACGATCAGGACGCCGAAGTGGAACAGCGGGCTGCCGATGCGCAGCAGACGGTTCTCATGCAGCTGCGACGAGCGGGTCGTCCAGCCGAACTTGTCGTAGCGGTAGCGCCAGTAGTGGCCGAGCACGAAGACCGCGATGGCCACATACGGCAGGACGGCCCACAGCAGCACGTCCTCCACGCCCGCCCGGCCGCCTTCCGCGGCGTCGGCGAGCCGCCGGACCTGACCGATGACGACACTGATCATGAGCGGGCCCCCACAGGCGGAACGGACGGCGGGAACGGGCCGCCGAAGGGCGCCGGCCCGACCTCCTCCTCGGGCGGGCCCTCGGCGGCCAGACGGGCGACGGCCCGACGGAGGTCGTCGTCCAACGGCGGCAGGGTGGCCGAGACGGCGTCCAGGACGGACGCCCACGGCGAGGACGTCTCGGTGAGCGCCAGGCGCAGCAGCTCCAGCCCGGCGCGGTGCTCCAGCAGCAGCCGCCGCCCCTGACGCAGGTCGCCGGTGGCGGCGAACTCCAGCACGACGGCCAGGTGGTCGGGCAGCTCGCCGTCCTCGAGGACGAGCCCGGCGGCCCGATAGGCGTGCTTGAACCGCAGCAGGGCCAGGCCGCGCTTGCGGGTGTCGCCGTAGGCGTAGTAGGTGAGGTACGGGCAGCAGCGTTTGCGGTGATCGAACGTGGCGACGTAGTCGGCGGCCAGCCGCTGCGGCGGCGTGACGTCCAGATGGTCCAGGAAGCGCGTCAAGGGCTCGCGCACGAGCGGTGGCAGCCCCGCCACGGCGCGGCGGAGGAGGGGACGGCGGCTCAGCAGCTCCCGGTCGGGGTAACCGAGCATCAGGGAGGCCGCCTGCCAGGTCGCGGCCAGTTCCGCGTCGCCCAGCGCCCCCGCGCGGTCCTTCCGGCCCCTCATGACCGGTGCTCCGTCTCCGCGGCGCCGGAGCCCGCGCGCGAGGCGGTGCCGCCGGGGCCCGCCCCGTCGCGACGGGGCGGGAAGAGCCCGGGAGGTCTGCCCCTGCCGTCCCAGTTGAGCAGGTTGACCCGGCCCCGCGTCTCCGACGGGCCGGCGGGACGGTCGGCGGTCTGCCGCTGCCGGAGCATGTGGAAGTTCTCCACCGCGACGGGGGCGGCGCCGCCGGAGGTCTCGCCGAACGGTCCCCAGCCGCCCATGCCGGGGCCGCCGTCGCGGTCCAGGCTGCACTCGGTGGCGAGCTCATCCAGCCGGTGGGCCTGTTCGGCGTGCGCGGGCGGGATGACATAGCGCTCGTCGTACTTGGCGAGCGCGAGCAGCCGGAACATCTCCCGCATCTGCTCGCCGGTCATGCCGACCTCGGCGGGGATGCGCTCGTCCGGCTCGCGCCCCAGGTTGATGTCGCGCATGTAGGAGCGCATGGCGGCCAGCCGGCGCAGGACCGCGTCGACGGGGGCCGGGTCGCCCGCGGTGAACAGGCGGGCCAGATAGTCGACGGGGATGCGCAGCGCCTCGATCGCCGCGAACAGGTTGCCGCTGTCCTCGGCGTCCTCCCCGGTGTCGCGGACCGCGTCCACCACCGGGGACAGCGGCGGGATGTACCAGACCATCGGCAGCGTCCGGTACTCCGGATGCAGCGGCAGCGCCAGCCGGTAGGTGCTGATCAGGGCGTGGACGGGGGAGCGCCGGGCGGCCTCGATCCAGTCGGGCGGGATGCCGGCCCGCTCGGCGGCCGCGACGACCGCCGGGTCGTGCGGGTCCAGGAACACCTCCAACTGCGCCTCGTACAGGTCCGTCTCCTTCGGTGCGGACGCGGCCCGGAGCACCTTGTCGGCGTCGTAGAGCATCAGGCCGATGTAGCGCAGCCGGCCGACGCAGGTCTCCGCGCACACCGTGGGGAGGCCGACCTCGACGCGGGGGAAGCAGAAGGTGCACTTCTCGGCCTTGCCGGTGCGGTGGTTGAAGTAGACCTTCTTGTACGGGCATCCGGTGATGCACATGCGCCAGCCGCGGCAGCGGTCCTGGTCGACCAGCACGATGCCGTCCTCGGTCCGCTTGTAGATCGCGCCGGACGGGCAGGAGGCCGCGCACGAGGGGTTGAGGCAGTGCTCACAGATGCGCGGCAGATAGAACATGAAGGTCTTCTCGAACTCCAGCCGCACCTTCTCCGACACCTGCCGCAGCACCACGTCGCGCTCCTCCAGGCCGGGGGAGCCGCCGAGGTCGTCGTCCCAGTTCGCCGACCAGGAGATCTTCATGGGCTCGCCGGAGACGAGCGACCTGGGGCGCGCCACGGGGGCGTGCTCCTGCAGCGGCGCGTCGGTGAGCGCGGCGTAGTCGTAGGTCCAGGGCTCGTAGTAGTCCGCCAGGGACGGCAGCCTCGGGTTGGCGAAGATGGTGAGCAGCTTGCGCAGCCGTCCGCCGCTCCTGAGCGTCAGGCGCCCCCGCCGGTCGAGCCGCCAGCCGCCGCGCCACCTCTCCTGGTCCTCGTACCGGCGGGGATAGCCCTCGCCGGGGCGGGTCTCGACGTTGTTGAACCACACGTACTCGGTGCCGCTGCGGTTGGTCCAGGTCTGCTTGCAGGTGACCGAGCAGGTGTGGCAGCCGATGCACTTGTCGAGGTTCATCACCATCGCCATCTGGGCCATCACGCGCATGTCAGTACGTCACCTCCTGTGCGCGGCGGCGGATCACGGTGACCTCGTCGCGCTGGTTCCCGGTGGGGCCCAGGTAGTTGAAGGCGAACGACAGCTGGGCGTAACCGCCGATCAGATGGGTGGGCTTGATCAGCAGGCGGGTCAGCGAATTGTGGATGCCGCCCCGGCGCCCGGTCGTCTCGCTGCGGGGGACGTCGATGAGCCGGTCCTGGGCGTGATGCATGTAGACGGTGCCCTCGGGCATGCGGTGCGAGACGATCGCGCGCGCCACCACGACGCCGTTGCGGTTGACCGCCTCCACCCAGTCGTTGTCGGCCACCCCGATCTTCGCCGCGTCCCGGTCGCTGATCCAGATCGTGGGGCCGCCGCGCGACAACGACAGCATGAGCAGGTTGTCCTGGTACTCCGAATGGATGGACCACTTGCTGTGCGGGGTCAGGTACCGCACGGCGACGCCGAGCGCGCCCTGCTCGCCGGTGCGCGGCTCGCCGAACAGGACGTGCATGTCGAGCGGCGGCCGGTAGACCGGGAGCTGCTCGCCGAACTCGGCGATCCAGTCGTGATCGAGGTAGAAGTGCTGGCGCCCGGTGAGGGTGTGCCAGGGCTTGAGCCGCTCGACGTTGATGGTGAACGGCGAGTACCGGCGCCCGCCGCTCTCCGAGCCCGACCACTCCGGCGAGGTGATCACCGGCGTCGGCCTGGCCTGGGTGTCGGCGAAGGTGATCTGCCTGCCCGCGTGCTCGGCGGCCAGGTCGGCCAGCGCCGTGCCGGTGCGCTCCTCCAGCGCCCGGAACCCCTGCACGGCCAGGTGCCCGTTGGTGGTGCCCGACAGCGCCAGGATCGCCTCGCAGGCATGCACGTCGCGGACCAGGGACGGGCGCCCGTCGGCCGGCCCGCCGCGGATCACCCCGTTCTTGTACCGCAGGTACTCCACCGGGCGGTCCAGCTCGAACGTGACGCCCTTGACGGTCGCGCCGAGCGTCTCCGCCAGCGGGCCCAGGGCGGCCATCTTGTCGGCGACGGCCCCGTAGTCGCGTTCGACGACCGCCAGCTTCGGCATGGTCGCGCCCGGCACCGGCGCGCACTCCCCGTTCTTCCAGTCGCGGACGCGTCCGTGCGGGACGGCCAGCTCGTCGGGGGTGTCGTGCGTCAGCGGGACCGCCACCACGTCCCTGCGGACGCCCAGGTGCACGGCGGCCAGCCGGCTGAACGCGGCGGCGATCGCCTGGAAGGCGTCCCAGTCGGTGCGGGCCTGCCAGGGCGGGGCGATCGCCGGGTTGAACGAGTGCACGAACGGGTGCATGTCGGTGGTGCTGAGGTCGTGCTTCTCGTACCAGGTCGCCGCCGGCAGCACGATGTCGGAGCAGAGCGTGGTGCTGGTCATCCGGAAGTCCAGCGACACCAGCAGGTCGAGCTTGCCGGTGGGGGCCTCCTCGCGCCACACCACGTCCTTCGGCCGCGCCTCGGGCGGCGCCTCGGCGGCGCGCAGCTGGGAGTCGGCGCCGAGCAGGTGCTTGAGGAAGTACTCGTCGCCCTTGGCCGAGGAGCCCAGCAGGTTGGCCCGCCACACCGTGAGGATCCGCGGGAAGTTCTCCGGCGCGTCGGGATCCTCGCACGCGAACCGCAGCCGCCCCCGCTCCAGCTCCGCCACCACGTACTCCTCGACCGGCGCCCCCGCCGCCTCCGCCTCGTCGGCCAGGTCGAGGGGGTTGCGGTCGAACGTCGGATAGGACGGCATCCAGCCCAGCCGCGCCGCCTGCGCGATGACGTCCGCGGTGCTCTTGCCCGCCAGCCGCCCCTCGCCGGTCGCGGCGGCGAGGACGTCGACGCCGAAGCGGTCGTAGCGGAACTGGTCGGTGTGCAGGTACCAGTACGCCGTGCTGATCATCTGGCGGGGCGGGCGCGTCCAGTCCAGCGCGAAGGCCAGCTGCGCCCAGCCGGCGAACGGGCGGCACTTCTCCTGGCCCACGTAGTGCGCCCAGCCTCCGCCGTTGACGCCCTGGCAGCCGGTCAGCGCGGTCAGCGCCAGGAACGCCCGGTAGATGGTGTCGGAGTGGAACCAGTGGTTGGTGCCCGCCCCCATGATGATCATCGATCGGCCGGAGGTGGCCTCGGCGTTGGCGGCGAACTCCCGCGCGATCCGGGCCGCCGCCCGGGCGGGCACCCCGGTGATCCGCTCCTGCCAGGCCGGGGTGCACGGCTCGTCCGCGTCCTCGTATCCGGACGGCCAGGTGCCCGGCAGCCCGTCCCGGCGCACCCCGTACTGGGCGAGCAGCAGGTCGAACACGGTGGTGACCAGGTGCCCGCCGATCTCCCGCGCCGGCACGCCCCGGCGCAGCGCTCCCGGCGTCCCGTCCGGGGCGTCGAACCGCGGCAGCTCCACCGCCACCGGCGTCGCGGCGTCGCCTTCGAGCGACAGCAGCGGGTCGGCGTCCCCCAGGTCCAGGTTCCACCGGCCCGCGCCCTGCGCCCCGTACCGGAACCCCAGCGACCCGTTCGGCACCAGCGGGCGACCGGTGACGCCGTCCAGCACCACCGTCTTGAACGCCGCGTTCTCGCTCCGCGCCTCGGCCCCCGGCAGGTCGGCCGCGGTCAGGAATTTGCCCGGCCGGTGCGCCCCGTCCGCCCCGGCCTCCAGCCGCACCAGGAACGGCAGGTCGGTGTACCGCTTGGCGTACTCGACGAAGTAGCCGACCCGCCGGTCGACGAAGAACTCTTTGAGGATCACATGCCCCATCGCCAGGGCCAGGGCGCCGTCGGTGCCCGGCCGGGGCGCCAGCCACTCGTCGGCGAACGTGACGTTGTCGGCGTAGTCGGGGGAGACCGCCACCACCTTCTGGCCCCGGTAGCGGGCCTCGGCCATCCAGTGCGAGTCCGGGGTGCGGGTCACCGGCAGATTGGACCCCCACATGATCAGATAGCCGGCGTCCCACCAGTCGCCCGCCTCCGGCACGTCCGTCTGATCCCCGAACACCTGCGGGGACGCCACCGGCAGGTCGGCGTACCAGTCGTAGAACGACAGCATCGTCCCGCCGATCAGCGAGATGAACCGCGCCCCCGACGCGTGCGAGACCGGCGACATCGCCGGGATGGGGGAGAACCCCGCGATCCGGTCCGGCCCGTGGGTCTTGATGGTGTGCACGTGCGCGGCGGCGATCATCTCCACCGCCTCGTCCCAGCTCGCCCGCACCAGCCCGCCGCGTCCGCGCGCGGACTTGTAGCGCCGGGCGCACTCGGGATCGGACACCACCTGCGCCCAGGCCGCCACCGGGTCGCCGGTCCGCGCCTTGGCCGCGCGGTACATCTCCAGCAGCACGCCGCGCACATACGGGTAGCGGACCCGGGTGGGGGAGTAGGTGTACCAGGAGAACGCCGCGCCCCGGGGACAGCCCCGAGGCTCGTACTCCGGCCGGTCCGGTCCCGCCGACGGATAGTCGGTCTGCTGCGCCTCCCAGGTGATGATCCCGTCCTTGACGTACACCTTCCACGAACAGGAACCGGTGCAGTTCACCCCGTGGGTGGAGCGCACCACCTTGTCGTGCGCCCACCGGTCCCGGTAGAACTCGTCGGCCTCCCGCCCGCCCTCGCGGTACACGGCCCGCCGGTCCGGGGAGATCTCCGCCCTGGTGAAGTACCGGCGGGTCTTCACCAGCGCGTCCATCACCGGGCCGTCCAGCCGCGCCCGGCGGCCGTCTCCGTTCGCAGCGCTCATCTCCCTCGCAACCCCTCGATCTCGGTCGTCGGCACGGTCCCGGCCCGCCGGGCGCGCCGAGCCCTCCGCACGACCGTGGCGGTGAACAGCGCGGACGCCGCCGCGACCGCCGCCAGCAGCGCCAGGCCCGGCGCATACGACCCGGTGGAGTCGTGGATCATGCCCATCACCAGCGGCGGGACGAACCCGCCGAGCCCGCCGGCCGCGCCCACCACGCCGGTCACCGACCCCACCCGCTCCGGCGGCGCCAGCAGCGCCACCAGGGCGAACACCGCGCCGCTCCCGGCGCCCAGCGCGGCGGCCATGGACAGGAACGCGATCGTGCCCAGCGGCGCCAGCGGCGGGGCGAACGCCTGCACCGCCGCCCCCGCGGTCACCGCGACCAGCGCCGCCGCCAGCACCCGATCGGCCCCCAGCCGGTCCGACAGCCAGCCGCCGACCGGCCGCGCCAGCACCGCCACCACCACGAATCCGGCCATCCGGCGCGCGGCGTCGGCCTGCCCCAGCCCGTACTCGATCCGCAGATAGGCCGGCAGGTAGACCGAGAACGCCACGTACCCGCCGAACGCCACCGCGTACAGCCAGGACGCCTGCCAGGTGACGCCCAGCCGCCCCGCCGCCGCCAGTCCGCGGGCCATCGGCTCGGCGGGGGACGCGCGGCGGCCGGGCGCCTCCCGCAGCACCGCCGCGGCCACCGCCGCATAGACCGCCAGCACGGCCGCCGTCACCAGGAACGGGGCCGCCGGCCCCCATGCGTCGACCATCGGCACCGTCGTCAGCGCGCTGATCGCGGTGCCGCCCATCCCGGCGCCGAACACCCCGATCGCCAGTCCGCGCCGATGCGGCGGGAACCACGCGTTGACGAACGGCACCCCCACGGCGAACACCGTCCCGCCGACGCCCAGGAAGAACCCGCCGATCAGCAGCGTCGCCAGCGACGAGCGCCCCAGCAGCCCCACATAGAGCACCGGGAGCGCGGTGAGCGCCGAGACCAGCGGGAACATCACCCGCCCGCCGAACCGATCGGTCAGCGCCCCCACCGGGATCCGCCCCAGCGACCCCACCACCACCGGCACCGCCACCAGCAGCGCCTGCTGGAACGAGGTCAGCTCCAGCGCCTCCCTGAACCGGGGACCGAGCGGGCTCAGCAGCGCCCACGCCCAGAAGTTCACCGCGAACCCCACGGTGGCCGTCGCCAGCATCACCATGGGCCTGCGGTCCGCGGCCGTTCCGGGCGCAGGGGGAGCACCGGCCGTCCGCCGCCGCTGTCGTGCCACCATCCCTCACTTCCCGCACACCGTCGGCGACCGAGCCCGGGACGACCGGGAACTGCCCGGCCGCCCGCCGGGTAATCACGCCGACCCACGATCACCGCCGCCGCCCGACCCGTCATAGGGACCTTGGTCCCCGCCGCGCGGGCATTCCGTCCCGGTGTTCACCGGCCGGACGCACCGGACCGGACCGCGGCCAGACGGCCCCGTGACGGGGCCGGTGACCCGCGGACGCCCCGCCGGACGGGCGCCGCGGCGGCGGAGACCGGGGACGGAGGTCCCCCCATCGAGGGACCTTCGGTTCTGACCGACGAGGACGGGCAGATGGTGGGGTGGGGAATATCGACATGTTTGGGGGCGAGATGTCCGGAACATGGGTGCGCGAGCGCCACCAGGCCGCGGACCGGTTCGCCAAGGACGCCGAATACGCGGTCCAGGTGGCCCGGTGGGCGCCGTCGGTGCACAACACCCAGCCGTGGCGGTTCGGCATCGGGGATCGGCGGATCAGCGTCCGAGGCGATGCGGAACGGCGTCTGGAGGTGGCCGACCCCACCGGTCGGCAGATGCTGATCAGCTGCGGAGCGGCGATCTTCACGCTGGTGCTGGCGTTGCGATGGCGCGGATACGCGCCGCGGGTGCGGTTGCTGCCGGACCCCGACCGGCCGCAGCTGCTGGCCGAGGTCACCTTGGACGAGCCGGCGGGCGGGGCGGCCGAGGCGTCGGAGGAGACGGGCCGGTTGCTGGGCCAGGTGCGGCTGCGGTGCACGCACCGCGGACCGTTCCTGCCCATGCGGCTGCCGGCGGGCCTGCTGTTGCTGCTGCGCGAGGAGGTGCGGCGAGAGGGCGGCGCGCTGCACGTGGTCACCGGTGAGCACGCCGTGGGGGCGCTGGCGGCGCTGACCCGGGCGGCCGAGCATCTGCAGCAGCTGGACCCGGCCTACGACGCCGAGGTCATGCGTTGGGCGCCCGCCCCCGGCAGCAGCCGCCCCGACGGCGTCCACGCCGGCTCCTACCCCCGCGAGGACGAGCCCACCGAGCCGCATTTCGCGGCGCGGGACTTCGCCCGGGGCCAGGGTTGGGGGACGCCGTCCGACTCCGAGGCCGGCTCCGGACGGCTGACCGTCGGCACGGTCGCGGTGCTCACCACCCGGTCCGACGGTCCCGAGGACTGGCTGCGGGCGGGGCGGGCGCTGCAGCGGATGCTGCTGCGGGCCCAGGCCGAGGGCGGCGTGTCGGCGGCGTTCCACACTCAGCCGCTGGAGATCCCGGAGCTGCGCGAGGTCATCCGGAGCCGGCTGTGCGGCGGTGAGCATCCGCAGATGCTGCTGCGGCTGGGCATGGCCGAGAGCGAGCGCACCACCGTCCGCCGCCCGCCCGACGAGGTGATCGACGAGGATCGGTGAACAGAGGATGACGAGCCCCCGGGACCCTCCGTCCCGGGGGCTCGTCGGTGGGAAGGGACGAGAGACCGATCACGGCGCGATGATCGGCCCTCGGTGCGCGTCCTGATCGCTCAGGACGACCCGTCGGCGGACCCGATGCGCCGCCCGGACACCAGGCCCGCCCGGATGCGGATGAAGTGCTCGCGCTTGCCGGGGGCCCACGGTTCGGGGGCCAGCCGCTCCAGTCGGGCCCGCTCGGCGGGGTCGGTCACCACGCGGGCGGGGCCGACCAGCACCACCGACCAGCCGGTGCGCGTCGCCGGGTCGTACTCGTCGGCCTCGAAGGCGACGATGGCGTTGCGGGCGGCGGCCGCCAGCTTGGACCCCGCGCCGGTGCGGATGATCACGTCTTCGCCGTCCAGGGCGAAGTTCACCGGCAGCACGGCCGGCAGGGCGCGATCGGTGAACACGATCCGACCCAGCGGCGCCCGGGCGAGCAGCGACAGGCACTCGTCGTGTTCGAGGACCTCCAGGCCCCTGGTGTCGAACGGCATGTGCCCAGTCTCGCCGAAGCGCCCAGGCCGTCCCCAGGGTCCAAAGTCCCGGACTTCGCCGGAGCCGCGGCCGGGCCCCGATCAGCCGCCGGCGCTCCGCCGGCCTCCGGACTGGGAGGCCTTGAGCCGGGCGGCCAGCGCGGCGACCTGGGTGCGTCGGCGCATGTCGAGCTTGGCGAGCAGGTTGGAGACGTAGTTCTTGACGGTCTTCTCGGCCAGGAACATCCGCTCCCCGATCTGCCGGTTGGTCAGGCCCTCGCCGATCAGCTCCAGGATCTGGCGCTCCTGGTCGGTCAGCGCGGCGAGCGGGTCCTTGCGGGCCGCGCGGTCGCGCACCCGCTCCAGCATGCGGGCGGTGCTGACCGGGTCCAGCAGGGACTGGCCCGAGGCGACGGTGCGGATCGCCCCCACCAGGTCCGAACCGTGGATCTGCTTGAGCACATATCCCGACGCGCCGGCCATCACGGCGTCGAACAGGGCGTCCTCGTCCTCGAAGGAGGTCAGCATCAGGCAGGCCATCTCCGGCAGCTGAGAGCGGACCTCCCGGCAGACGCTCACCCCGTCGCCGTCGGGCAGCCGCACGTCCAGCACCGCCACGTCCGGCCGGGCGGCGGGGATGCGGGCCAGCGCCTGGTCGGCGGAGCCGGCCTCACCGACGACCTCCATGTCGTCTTCGGCCGACAGCAGGGCGGCCACCCCCCGGCGCACGACCTCGTGGTCGTCCACCAGGAACACCCGGATCGGGCGGCTCGGAGCGGAGTGCGGCGTGGTCGGCGTGGTCATGGCGGCCTTCCTCGTGTGCCGGGACGAGTGACATCGACGTTAGTCCCCCTTCTCGGGCGGTCGACGCGCCGAACGTCCCCCACGGGTGGGACCAAGGTCCTCGGGAGGTCCGCCTTAGACTGGCCACGTGTCCACAGACCGCGAGCCGGGCGAGGAGCGGACCAGGACCGGGCCGGCCCTGCCCCAGCTGAGGTTGGACGAGCTGCTGGCCGAGGTGCAGGCCAGGCTGCAGACGGTGATGGCGACGCGGGACCGGATGCACGCCCTGCTGGAGGCCGTGGTCTCCATCGGCAGCGACCTGGATCTGGACACGGTGCTGCACCGGCTCACCGAGGCCGCCGCCACCCTGGTGGACGCCCGGTACGGCGCGCTGGGCGTGATCGACGAGGAGGGGGAGCGCCTCGCCCGCTTCTTCGCCGTCGGGATGTCGCAGGAGGAGATCGAGGCGGTCGGCCACTGGCCGCACGGTCACGGCATCCTCGGCCTGCTGATCAAGGACCCTCGGCCGCTGCGGCTGCACGACCTGACCGAGCATCCCTCCTTCTACGGCTTTCCCCCCGGCCATCCCCCGATGAAGCAGTTCCTGGGGGTGCCGATCCGGGTCCGCGGCGAGGTGTTCGGCAACCTCTACCTGACCGAGAAGATCGGCGGCGGCGACTTCGACGAGGAGGACGAGACCGTCGTCACCGCGCTGGCCACCGCCGCCGGCGTGGCGGTCGAGAACGCCCGCCTGTACGAGGAGGGCCGCCGCCGCGAGCGGTGGCTGAAGGCCTCCGGCGAGGTCACCACCGCCCTGCTGTCGGGGCGCGACCGGGGCGAGGTCATGGGACTGGTGGCCGAACGGGCCCGCCGGATCTGCGACGCGCACCTGGCGGCGGTGTCGCTGCTGGACCGGGCGGCCTCCCGGCTGGTGGTGCAGGCCGCCGCCGGCCCGGACGCCGACCGGCTGCGCGGGCTGCGCCTGCCCTCGGACCAGGGGGTGGTCGCCGCCGTCTGCGGCACCGGCGAGTCGCGGGCCCTGGCCGAGGGGCACCCCGACGCCGCCGAGGTGCTGCCCGGCGTCGCGGTGGGCCCGGTGCTGGTGACCCCGCTCGTCGAGGGCGACCGGGTGCAGGGCGTCGTCGCGGTGGCCGGCCCGCCCGGCGGAGCGGCGTTCGGGGAGGAGACCCGACGGCTGCTGGAGGCCTTCGCCGGTCCGGTGACCGTGGCGCTGGAGCTGGCCGAGCGCCGCCGCGACGCCGAACGGATCGCGCTGCTGGAGGACCGCGACCGGATCGCCAAGGACCTGCACGACACCGTGATCCAGCGGCTGTTCGCCACCGCCATGACGCTGATGAGCGCGGCCAAGCTGGTCGACCACCCGGACGTGGCCCAGCGGATCCATCGCGCGATCGACGACCTGGACGACACCATCCGGCAGATCCGCTCCACCATCTTCGCCCTGCAGACCGGCCCCGACGAGGAGGGGCTGCGCAGCCGCCTGCACGCGGTGGTGGACGACGCCGCCGAACAGCTGGGCTTCGCGCCCTCGGTGCGGCTGGACGGCCTGCTCGACACCGTCGTCGAGGACGAGGTGGCCGAGCACCTCATCGCCGTGACCCGCGAGGCGCTGTCCAATGTGGCGCGGCACGCCGAGGCCGGCGAGGCGGCCGTCACCGTGAGCGTCGGCGACGATCTCGTGCTGCGCGTCGACGACGACGGCGTGGGCATCCCCAAGGGGGGACGGCGCAGCGGCCTGCGCAACATGGCCGAGCGCGCCGAACGCCTCGGCGGCGACTTCAGCACCCGTGACCGTCCCGGAGGCGGCACCACGCTGGTGTGGCGGGTGCCGCTCCGCCGCGACGCCTGACCCGCCCGGCCCGATGATCGGCCTCCCGCCGACCGGGGCCGCGGGCGAACGCCCGCTCAGCCCGGGGCGTCCGGGGCGCCGTCCCAGCAGCCGCCGGGGGCGACGGTGACGAACCGGCCCCGATGGCGGATCCGGACGGGGGAGGCGGCGTCGGGACGCAGCCGCACGTGCAGCCGGTCGTGGCGGCAGGTCAGGTCGATGCCCCAGCGGCCCCGGTAGCGCAGGCTCAGGCGCAACGTGGTGACGGCGGGCGGGAGCCGGGGATCCAGGTACAGGGCGTCGCCGCGGGCGGCGACCCCGGCGTGGCAGCGCTGGACCAGGTCGACGCTGCCGGCCATCGCCCCCAGATGGACGCCCTCGGCGGTGGTGCCGTGCCGGCCGTCGGCGACGTCGCCGCGGAGGACCTCCAGGAAGACCCGCCAGGCCTCGTCGCCGTCGACACGGGCCAGGATCCAGGCGCGGACCAGGGCGCTGAGCGAGGACCCGTCACAGGTGCGGGGAAGGTAGTAGCGGATCGTCCGGTCGATCAGTCCGGCGTCGCAGCGGTACCCGAGCCGGGTGAGGACGGCGTCGAGCTCCTGCGGCGACAGCAGGTGGCAGAGCATGAGGACGTCGGCCTGCTTGGAGACCTTGTACCGGTTGACGGTGTCGTTCTCGGCCTCCAGGATCCGGTCCATGCGGCGGATGTCGCCGTACTCGGCCCGGTAGCGGTCCCAGTCGAGCTCGGCCAGGCGTTCGTAGCCTTCGAACTGGCTGATCACGCCGTCGTGGAAGGGCACCGTGAGCCTGCGGCTGACCTCGTCGAACCGTTCGATCTCCGCCCGCGTCAGCCCCAGGCGCTCCCGCAGCTCCTCGCCGCGCTGCTCGGGCAGCACGGCGAGGACGTCCAGGGCGCGGCACAGCACCCAGGCGGTCATGACGTTGGTGTAGGCGTTGTTGTCCACCCCCGGTTCGGCGCGGTCGGGATGGCCGTCGTGGTATTCGTCGGGTCCCACGACGCCGCGGATCTCATAGCGGCCGGAGGCCTGGTCGCGGACGGCCAGGTCGGCGAAGCAACGGGCGATCTCCAGCAGCATCTCGGCGCCGTACTCGGCGAGGAACTCCTCGTCGCCGGTGGCCTCGTGGAAGCGCCACACGTTGTAGGCGACGGCCAGCCCCACATGGCGCTGCAGGTGCGAGTGGTCGGGCAGCCAGCGGCCGGAGAGGGGGTTGAGATGCAGCCGCTGGGTCTCCTCCCGCCCGTCGCCGCCGCTCTGCCAGGGGTACAGCGCGCCGCGGCACCCGGCCTCGCGCGCCGCCCACCTGGCCTCCGGCAGCCTGCGCCACCGGTACATCAGCAGGGAACGGGAGATCTCGGGGAAGCGCACGTTCAACAGCGGCAGGATGAACAGCTCGTCCCAGAACACATGCCCCCGATAGGCCTCGCCGTGCAGCCCTCGGGCCGGCACCCCCGCGTCCAGGCCGACGGTGTGCTCGGACACGGTCTGCAGCAGGTGGAACATGTGCAGGTTGAGGATCCGCTGGACGTCCTCGACGTCCACCTCGATCCGGCAGCGCCGCCATATCCGGCTCCAGGCCAGGGCGTGCCGTTCCAGCAGATCGTCGAAGGAGCCCGCGCGCCGCGCCCACCGGACGGCGGCGATCCGGCACTCCTCGATCGCGGGGTCCCGGGAGGTGGCGATCGCCGAGACCTTCTCGACCGTGACCGGGACGCCCCGGACGCAGTCCAGGGAGATCTCCTGCGTCCCGTGGTCGCCCGCGAGGCGCGTGACGGGCCGGGCCGCCGGACGGGCGCGCACGCGCACGGCGGTGGCGATGCCGATGCGGGACGTCCGGGTCGTGGTCCGCAGGCACACGACGTCGTCGCCGTGCCGGGTCAGGCCGTCCACCGTCAGATGGCGTCCCTCCAGATCCCGGTATCGGGCCACGCCGCGGTTGACGACCCTCCCGTCCAGGGGGCATCGGACGTGCAGGCGGGCGTTCCAGTTCTCGGGGACGACGGTCGTCTCCAGCGCCGCCAGGTGCGGCTCGTCCATGGAGACCAGCCGCCGCTGCGTGACCCGGGTCCGCCGCCCCGCCTCGTCACGGAAGCGCACGGATCTGGTCAGCACGCCGCGTTCGATGTCCAGCGTCTGCCGGTGTTCCAGCAGCCGTCCGGCGGCGGCCGCGGCGTCCACGGAGAACCACGCCCCGTCGGCGATCCGGAACGTCAGCGCCGTCCAGTCCGGCGTGTTGACCAGGTCCTCGTTCTCCACCGCCTGTCCGGCGACCCGTGAGGTCAGCCGGTCGTAGCACCCGATGACGTACGTTCCGGGGTAGTGGACGCCGTCGGCGGACGCCTCCGGGGCCGACCCCCGGGTGGCGAAGTATCCGTTGCCCAGGGTGCACAGCGCCTCCCGGCGCCCTTCGGCCGCGGGATCGTAGCCGTCGTAGGACAGCGTCCAGCGGCTCGTCGTCTCGCGCCTTCCGCGCTCGGCGGGGAGGCCGCCGGCCTCCGTTCTGCCGCCTGCGCTCATCGGCCGGTCCCGGCCCGTCCGCGCTCCTCGCGAGGGCTACTTCTTGACGGCGATCCGCTTGGTCTTCGGCTTGTCCGTGGCGGGCAGCGGGACCTTCACGGTGAGGACGCCCTTGTCGTACGAAGCCGTGATGTCGTCGACGTCGACGTCGGCGGGCAGCACCAGCGACCGGGAGAACGAGCCGTAGCGGAACTCCGACCGGCGGGCCTCCTTCTTCTCCTCGCGGCGCTCGCCGCGGATGGTCAGCACGCCTCCGGAGACGGTGATCTCGACGTCCTTGTCGGGGTCCACGCCGGGCAGCTCGGCGCGCACCACATAGGCGCCGTCCTCGGTGTAGTCCTCGACCCGGATGCTCTGCGTGAGGCCGGGACGCGGTGCGAAGGGCGCCTCCAGCCAGTCGAGCAGGGCGGGGAACAGCCGCTCCGGCTCCAGACGTTCGAGCGTGCTCATCGTGACCTCCTCCGATGAGGGCTTCTCTCACCCCCATCCCATACCGCCCAGAAGGCTCATGAAAGGGACGTTCGCCCCAAAGAAGGATCAAGTCCTTCCCCTGGGAAAGGGACTTGGGCCTCTGGCGGCGCCCCGGCGGCCCACGGGATCGTGACGCGATCTGCTCGTGCGCGGGTCGTGTGCGGAGAGGGCGGCCGGAGAGGGATGCCGGCGCCGCGCCCGGGTATCGCAGGAGTCCGGGAGCCGGGGCGGGGGAGCGCCGAATGAACGTGATCGATCTGGCACGGGTCGACGCGGCCCTGATCGGGCTGGCGGGCGGCAAGGCCGCCGGGCTCGGCGAGCTGATCGGGGCCGGCGAGCGGGTGCCCGCGGGATTCTGCGTCACCACCGAGGTCCACGCCGCCGCGCGGGACACCGGCGCGATGCCGCCCGCCGCGCGCGCGGAGATCGTCGACGCCTACCGGCGGCTGGGAGGCGGCGCGGTGGCGGTGCGGTCCAGCGCCACCGCCGAGGACCTGCCCGAGGCCAGCTTCGCCGGCCAGCAGGAGACCTACCTGAACGTGCGCGGCGCGGAGGAGGTGGTCGACGCCGTCCGGCGCTGCTGGGACTCGCTGTGGACCGAACGCGCGACCGCCTACCGCGAGGCGAACGGCATCGACCATGGGTCCGTCCGGATGGCGGTGGTCGTGCAGCGGATGATCGAACCGCGGGTCGCGGGGGTGCTGTTCACCGCCGACCCGGTGACCGGCGGCCGCGACACCATGACCGTCGACGCCGCCCCCGGACCGGGCGTCGCCGTCGTCGAGGGGACCGTGGTGCCCGACCACTACGTGCTGCGGGCGCGGGAGCCGGCCGCGTCCGGCGGCGGCTGTCTGGACGCGGCACGTCTGGAGGAGCTGCGCGCGGCGGGTCTGCGCGTCCAGCGGCACTTCGGGACGCCCCAGGACATCGAGTGGGCGATCGACGCCGACGGCGTGCTGTGGCTGCTGCAGTCCCGGCCGGTCACCGGCCTGTTCCCGCTCCCGCCGGACACCGGCCGGCCGCACCCCCGGGTGTATCTCAACTTCAGTCCCGCCCAGGGCATGCACCGGCCGTTCACCCCCATGGGCATGGCCGTGATGAAGATGGCGACGGCCAGGTGGTGGAACGCGTTCGGGGTCGGGGATCGGGCCCACCCGATCGACGGCCCGGCGGGGATCGTCGACGTGGGCGGGCGCATGTTCGGCGACGCGACCCGCTATGCGCGCAGCAGGACGGCCCGCCGGTTCCTCCTCACGGTGATGCGGATCGAGGGGCCGCGGGTCGCCGCGGCCCTCGAGCTCGTCCTGCGGGATCCGCGGTTCCGGCCGCGGCCCGGGCTTCCGGTCGGCCCGCGCTCCCTGGCGGCGTTCTCGACCCGGCTGCTGCCGTCCTTGATCGCCGCGACGGCGCGGACGCTCGCCCGCCCGGACGCCGTCCGGGCACGGGCGTTCGAGACCGCCGAGCGGATGCGCCGGGCGATACGGCCGCCCGCGGAGCCGGCCGCCGCGTCCGACCGGCTGCGGTTCGTGGAGGGAGCCCATGCGTCGCTGCTGACCCGCACGATGGTGAACGAGCTCGTCTGGCCCGTCTACGCGGGCGTCCTGGCCGCCGACATCCCCGTGCTCCTGCTGAAGGGAGTCGCCTCCGAAGGGGAGGTGCGGACGGTGCTCGGCGGCATGCCCCACAACGTCACCACCGAGATGGACCTGGAGCTGTGGCGGCTGGCGGCGAACGCCCGGGAGCACCGCGACCTCCTGGTGAACACCCCGCCCGCCGAGCTGGCCGCCGGATACCGGCGCGGCGAGCTGCCCGACATCGGACTGGAGGGGTTCCTGGCCGCCTACGGGCATCGCGCGGCCGCCGAGGTCGACGTCGGCCGGCCCCGCTGGATCGAGGACCCGGCCCCGGTCTTCACCGCGATCGCCAACTACCTCCGCGTCACCGACCCCGAACAGGCCCCCGACCGGCGCTTCGTCTCGGCGGCGCGCGCCGCCGAGACGAAGCTCGAGGAGCTGGTCCGGCGGGCCCGCTCGCGGCGCCCGGTCCGGGCCCGCCTCGCCGGGTTCCTGCTGCGCCGGGCCCGGGCCGTGTGCGGGCTGCGGGAGCTGCCCAAGTTCGTCTGGACCCGCCTGCTGCACGAGGTGCGGCGCCAGCTCCTGCTGGTCGGCGCGGAACTGGCCGGGCGCGGCCTGCTCGACCGCCCCGAGGACGTGATGTTCCTGGACGTCCGCGAGGCGTGGGCGGCCGTGGCCGGCGCCGACATGAGGGACCGGGTCGCCGGAAGACGCGCGGAGTACGAGCGGGAGGTGCGGCGGCGCCACGTCCCCAACGTCCTGCTGTCCGACGGGACCGACATGGAGACGCTCGTCCCGGCTCTCTCCCGGGAGGGGGCGCTCGTCGGGATGCCCGGGGCGACCGGCGTCGTCACCGGTCCGGCACGGGTGATCTCCGACCCCTCGGGCGCCCGCCTGGAACCGGGCGAGATCCTGGTGGCGCCCTCCACCGATCCCGGCTGGACGCCGCTGTTCATGACGGCCGGGGGACTGGTCACCGAGACGGGCGGCCCCAACTCCCACGGCCCCACCGTGGCCAGGGAGTACGGCATTCCCGCGGTGATCGGCGTGGCCCGCGCCACCCACGAGATCCGCACCGGCCGGCGGGTGACCCTGGACGGCGCCGCGGGCGTCGTGCGCCTCGAGCCGCCGGCCGCCGCCGGCCCGCCCGCACCCCGGTGAACGACCGCCCGCCGGATCCGGGTCCCGTCACCGTGCGGCCGGGCTCCCGGCGGCGAGTCGGCGGCTCTCCCGGGCGGGCCTCGGCCTCATCCTCCGAAGGCCGCCGGGAGGCGATCGCAGGCGACCGGAGGCGGACCGGCCGCCGGCGCGCCCCGGCCCCGGCGGCGTCCACCGGCCGGTGGACGCCCTTGCGGCCGTGCGCGGTGCGGCCGGCGCGCTCAGGCGGCCAGGACCTTGTCCTTGGCGCGCTGGTACTCCTCGGCGGTGAGGGCGCCGTGCTCCTTGAGCTCGGCGAGCCGGGCGAGCTCCTCGGCGTGACCGGCGGACCCCGCGGTCGCGAGGTGGCGGGCCTCGAGCTCACGTGTCCGGGCGGCCTCCCGCCCGCCCATGCCGCGACCGCGCGCGACCAGGTAGACGAAGACGCCGAGGAACGGCAGGACGATGACGAAGACCGTCCAGGCCGCCTTGGCCCAGCCGTTCAGCCCGTCGTCGCGGAAGATGTCGGCGATGACGCGGAACAGCAGCGTGAACCAGATGACCCACAGGAAGAGGTACATCATCGTCAAGAAGAGGTTGAGCAGCGGATAGCCGTCCATGGTCGACTCCTCCCGTCGTGTTCTTCCGCCGGGCGGCGCTCGCACCGGACGCGGCGTCGCGGGGCGCTCCGGATTCCATCGTCCGGCGCGCCCGGCCGTCGGGGGTCACCTGCCGCGGGTGATCCGATGCCCGCCCGTGCGACGTGCCGTCGCCGGGGTGAGGGACCCGCGTGAGGGCTTGCGCGGGACCGGGCGGGCGGGACGGGAGCCCGGCCTCAGAGGATCGACAGGCGCCGGGCCCGCCGCACGGCGTCGGCCCTGCGGGTCACCCCCAGCTTCCGGTAGACGTGCTTGAGGTGCGTCTTGACCGTGTTGGGCGACAGGCACAGCTCGGCGGCGATCTCCTCGGTGCTCATCATCCGCGCCAGGCAGGCCAGGACGTCGGCCTCGCGCGGGCTCGGCCGCTCGACGACGGTCGTCTCCGCCCGCCCGCCGTGCGCCGGGGCCTCGGCGGCGTCGACCATGCGCAGCGGGTCCAGCAGCCCGGCGTGCGGCCGGGCCAGTTCCGGATCGCGCCGCAGGATCGGACGCAGCCACCTCCGGGACCGCGCGAACGGAAGCCGGATCCGGCCGCGCTCGGCCAGCCGCAGGGCCCGGTCCAGCGCCCGGCGGCCCTGCGCAGGGTCCCGGCCGGCGTAGGACAGGCGGGCGTCCAGCAGCCGGGCCTCGACCTGGACGTCGATCGGGACGCCCGCCGGTTCGGCCAGGACGCGGCGCATCATGTCGGCCGCGTCGACGGTCCGGCCGCGGGACAGTTCGGCGCGCGCCAGCGCTACGGCGGCGTCCGCGTGCGCGGCGCCCCCGGCCAGCTCGGCCGCCAGGGCCGCCGCATCCGGTGCGCCCAGCGCCGTCTGGGCCTCCGCCGCCACGAGCCACAGCCTGCGTTCCAGCCAGGGCGTGCGCGGTGCGGAGCCGCCGATGTCGCCGAGCGTCCGCAAGGCCCGTTCCGGCCGGTCCCGTGCGTTCTCCAGACGGGCCTCGATCATCCGCCGCAGCGCGGACAGCAGGGGATCGGGGCGGGCCCGTGACGCCCGTCCGGCCTTGTCCAGCTCGACGCGCGCCCGGTCGAGCTCATAGCGCTCCAGATGCACCCAGGCGCCCGCCAGGTGCGCGGCCGCGACCCGCCTGCCCGGCGGGCAGGCCGACACCTCGGGGAGCCGAGCGGCCCGGCCGACGAGTTCGGCGGCGCGCCCGAAGCGGCCGAGCAGCGCCTCGACGAGCGCCAGATGCCCCAGGCACGACCGGTGCTGGAAGTCCCCGCCCGCCTGCACGGCCGCGGAGAGGGCCGCCTCGAAGAGCCGGGCGGCCTCCGGCAGCCGCCCCCCGTGCAGCGCCGTGTCGGCGCGGGCCGACAGCAGCAGGGCGCGTGCCTCCGGGCGATCTCGCAGCACCTGTTCCGGCAGCCCGCCCAAGAGACCGAGCGGCTCGTCCGTGAGATCACCGGATCCGGGGACGTCCCGGGACCGGGGCCCGGCCAGGCGCACCAGGGCGGCGCACAGCCGCGCCGCCCGCGTCGATGCGTCCCGGGTGTTCCGCATGAGTCCGTCGGCGTGCCGGAGCGCCGCCGCACAGGCGCGGTCGTCGCCTCCGGCGGCCTCCACGGCGGCGACGACGACGGCCGGTTCCGGTTCGGAGGCGGTGAACACCAGGCGGCCCGGCAGGGAGCCGAACAGGTCGGTGAGCGGGTCCGCCGGGCACAGGCCGAGCACCCGTCCGATCGCGAGCCGGTCGACGACGAGCCGGGCCGCGTACCCCCACTCCTGCGCCCTGAGCGCCTGCCGGACGGCCTCGGTCAGGCGGCCTGCGCGGTCGAACCAGGCGGCCGCCCGTCGATGCAGCTCGGGAACCTCGGCGGGCGACTCGTGGCGGAGGAGGAGGGCGAACGCCTCGCGGATCATCGGATGCCAGCGGTACCGGCCGTGCCCCAGCGGTGTGAAGAAGGCGTTCCGGCGGACCGTTTCGGCGAAGGCGCGGCCCGCCTCCTCACCGGCCAGCGTCGCGGCGAGCCCGGCGTCGACGCGATCGACGACGCTGGTGCGCAGCAGCAGACCGCGGACGCCGGCCGGGAGGGGGTCGAGCACCTCCTCCAGCAGGTAGGCGACGACCGCCGGGTCGTCCCCGGCGAACTGCGCCGCGAACTCCTCGGGGTCGGGGCGGGCCTCCATGGCCAGCGCGGCCAGGCGCACCCCGGCCGCCCATCCTCCGGTCCGTTCGGCGAGCGCGCGCAGCGACGCCGGACCGAGCCGCACGCCGTGCTGGGCCAGCACCGCGGCGATCTCGCGGTCGTCGAACGCCAGATCTTCGGTGCGGATCTCGGTGAGCCGGCCCTCCAGCGCGTATCGGCGCAGCGGTAGCGGCGGGTCGCCGCGGGCGGTGACGACCAGGCACAGCCCGGGATCGGCGCGCCCCAGCAGACCGGCCGCGAAGGCGGCGGCCGCGGAGCCGGGCTCGGCCCGCAGGTCGTCGATCACCACGGCCACGGGGACGCCGAGCCGGGCCGGGAGCGCGGCGATGTCCGCCGCGAGCGCGTCCGCATCGGTCCGCGGCGTCGGACCGGCCACGGCGTCGGCCGCCGGAGCCGACGACCGGTCCGACGCGCCGCACGGCCTCTCCCACGGCCTCTCCACCGGCGTCGGCAGCCGATCGCCGGACACCCACAGGACGGGGCCCGCCGAACGCGGCCGGGCGGCCGCCCATGCGGTGACGGCCGCGGTCTTCCCCGAACCCGGCGGACCGACCACCACGGTGAGCGGCCCGCGGACGCCCCTGCGCAGGAGCCTCAGCAGCCGGGGACGCGCGACGGTCCGCTCCGGCGGCGGCGGAGCCGCCCAGCGTGCGGGAACTCGATGATCCGACATGCGCACCCGCAGGGTCGCCGGACGACGTCGTGCGGTCGACGGCTCACCGTCCGGTGCGGGCCCCGCCTCCTCCGTCTCCTCTCGCGCAGGGGCCTACCCACCGGTGGAGGTTCATGCACGACGTGGACGTGCCGTCCCGGTCGCGGGCGCCCGACCCGGCGTCGGCCCCGGAGCGGCGAGAGAGCACGCCGCATCGCCTTCCACGGCCGCCGACCGGGGACGAAGGTCCCTGACGGTGAGGGCTTTGTACCGCAGCCGGGGGGGAACGGCGTGCGCGCACGCTGGTGTCAGGCGGCCGAGCTCCGGTCCGGCGTTCATCGGGCGGGCGCCGGACCGGCGGCCCCGCTGAACGGAGGAGAACGATGAACACGTCCCTTCCCGCCGTCATCGTGGGGACCGACGGATCGCCCGCGGCGGACCGGGCGGTCGAGTGGGCCGCGGACGAGGCCGCGCGCAGAAGGCTTCCCCTGCGCATCGTGCACGCGATCGACATGCCCGGATATCTGCTGATGGCCGACGCCGCCGGCGTGCACGAGTACATCGTCGGCGCCGGCGAGGCCCTGGTGGCGGAGGCCGAGAAGCTCGCCCGGAAGCGTCACCCCGACCTGACGGTGACGACCCTGCTGGAACGCGGCCCGGTCCCGCAGGTTCTGCGCGAGCAGGCCGACGGCTCGGCCATGCTGGTGCTCGGGCATCGCGGTCTGGGCGGTTTCACCAGTCTGCTGCTGGGCTCCACCGGACTGCGCGTGGCGGGGTTCACGCCCGGTCCGGTCGTCATCGTGCGCGGCGAGACCGCCGACCGGGGCGAGGTGCTGGCCGGCGTCGACCTGTTCACCGACAGCGAGGAGACGCTCGCCTTCGCGTTCCACGAGGCGTGCCTGCGCCGGGCCCGGCTGCGGGTGGTGTACGCCTTCCGGCCCGCCGAGCCCCTCATCGCCGCGGACGACCGCATCGACCTGAGCGAGATCGAGGCCGACCGCCGCGCCCGGCTGGAGGAGATCCTCGCCCGCTGGCGGGAGCGCCACCCCAGCGTCCGCGTGATCCCCGAGGTCGTCCGCGACCATCCGGTGTCGGCCCTGGTCGACGCCTCCCGTCGGGCCGATCTCCTGGTGGTCGGCGCCCTCGGCCACGGCATTCTGAAGGGCGCGTTCCTGGGCTCGGTCAGCCACGGGGTCGTCCATCACGCCCACTGCCCCGTCGCCGTGGTCGGCCCGCGGGCCTGACGCGCCGCGCGTCCGGGCCGGCCCCGGCCGCGCGGCGCGTCGCCCGCCCCCTCCGGCCCGGTCGCAGGTCCGCGGTCCGTTCCGGCGGAGCGTGCGGGGGTAGGGCCAACGGTTCCGGAGAAGGTGCTCCGGCCGGCGACGGCCTCTGGCGAAGGGGGGAGGCCATGGAGGGCTGTTCGCGCGTGGTGGTGGGGTACGACGGCACGCCGGAGAGCGAGTCGGCCGTCCGGTGGGCCGCGCGGGAGGCGAAGGCGCGGCGGGTGCCGTTGACGGTGTGCCACGCCTGGCGGTGGCCCTACCCGGCCGGCTTCGTCGACGAGGAGGGCCGGGCGATCGTCAGGCGCATGGGGCGGCACGTGCTGAGCCGCGGCGCCCGGATCGCCGAGGAGCACGCCCCCGGGGTCCCGGTGCGCGAGCTGCTGCTGGACGGCCCGGCGGCGACGGCGCTGCTGCGCGAATCCGACGACGCGATGATCGTGATCGGCTCCCGCGAGGAACGGGAGCTGCCGGTCGGCTCGCTGGTGCTGCAGCTGCCGGCGCGCTCCCGCGGCCCGGTGGTGGTGGTCCGGAACGAGGGGGCGGGGGAGGGACGTGTCGTGGCGGGGGTGGACGGGTCGGACGGGTCGGACGCGGTGCTGGGGTTCGCCTTCCAGGAGGCTGCGCTGCGGGAGTGGCAGGTGCACGTCGTGTACGGCTGCTGGGCGCCCAGCGGCGCTCCCTATGGGGACATCGCGGCGTTCGCCGACAAGGCCGGGCTGGAACGGGCCTGCGAGGCCCGGCTGCGCCGGGCCGTCGACCCGTGGACCGGGCGCTACCCGCGGGTGAGCGTGCGCACGTCCGTGGTGATGGACGAGCCGCGCCGGTCGCTGCTGGAGGCGGCGCGCCGCGCGGACCTGCTCGTGGTGGGCGACCGCGGGGTGCGGGGGCTGCGTCTGCAGGCGCTCGGCACGACCACCGTGTCCATGCTGCAGCTCGCCCCCTGCACCGTCGCCGTGGTCCACGTCGCCCGTCCTCGATGACCCCGCCCCGGGACGGGACGTCGCCCGAGGGCCGTCCGGCGCATCCGCCCCGGACGTTCGCCGGGCGCCCCGAGGCCCGCCCTGCGCCGCCGCGAAGGGCCGGGCCGGTCAGCCCACCAGGGCCGCCAGCGCCTCGGCGGCCGCGGGATGCTCGGCCAGCAGCGCGGCCGCCTCCGACGCCGCGGCCGGCGCCG
>NZ_RRYT01000026.1 GCF_006363815.1 Thermomonospora catenispora | reverse complement strand
GTGGAACGCCATCCGGGTGGTCTGCAGGCTGGAGGCGCAGTACCGGGTGACGGTCGCACCGGGCACCTTGTCCCAGCCCAGCAGCACCGCGACCACGCGGGCCATGTTGTATCCCTGCTCACCGCCGGGAAGACCGCACCCCAGCAGCAGGTCGTCGACGTCGTCCGGGCTCAGCTGCGGGACCTTGGCCATGGCGGCGGTGACCATCTGGGCGGCGAGGTCGTCGGGACGCATGTCCTTCAACGACCCCTTGAACGCACGTCCGATCGGTGACCGGGCGGTCGAGACGATGACGGCCTCGGGCATATGGGTCTCCCTCTTCATCGGCGACCGGTGTCGCTTGTTACTCGCCGGTCATATACCGCAACTTAGCCGCTGTCCCCTAACGAGGACATAGCGGGGGGTGCCTTGCCCGGTTGCTTTGTTGTGATGTGACCGATTCAGCGGGCCGGTGTGGTCATCCGTACATGCCCGGCATCGTTCCGTTGGTGTCGCGCACAGCGTGCAGCACGCCCTGCTCGTCCCGCCACACCCGCCAGCCGTCGGTCGCCCCGGTGTACCAGACCGGCGGCGGACCCGGAGCCGTCGCCTTCCGGCCGGTGTTCAGGTCATAGGCGCACAGGGGGGCGATGGGGAAGAACCCCCGCTGTCCCTCGATCCGCAGCTGGGTCGGGTTGACCGTGCAGAACGACCAGGCCGGCGCGCCGCCCGCGGCGACCCGGGCGCCGTCGCGCAGGTCCACCGCCGTGCCGGGGCCGTCCAGCGTCAAGAACCCCAGCCGGGACAGATCGGCGGGGAACGCCAGCCACCACCCCGACCGCGGGGCCCGGTGGCCCGGCACCCGGCCCAGCGTCCGGCCGGTCCGCGGATCCAGCCGCATGAAGTCCCCGTACCGGCCGTGGGAGTCCGCCTCCCGGGTGAGCGGCGCCACCGCCGGGCTGGGGCTGGGGTAGACGCGCAGCAGGCCCCGGCGCGTCCACACCGGCCTGCCGTCGTGCGCGCTCAGCCCGAAGAGGCCGAACGCCGACGCGGGCCGGCCCTCCCGCCCGACGCGGGGGGCCAGATAGCCCACGAGCATGTCGCCGGTCACGGTGAACGCCCAGCCGCCCGACAGGTCGACGTCCCGGCCCACGGCGCGTTCCACGGGGAAGGTCCACCGCGTCCGGCCGGTGCGCAGATCCCGGCTCTCCAGCGTCGGCCGCCCGCTCAGCCGGAAGATCACCGTGTGCCGTCCGGTGACCGCCACCGCCTCCGCGATCCCCGGCACCCGCCACAGCGGCCGGCCGGTGGCGTGGTCCAGGACCACGAACCGGGGGTCGCGGCGGCCGGCGGACTCCGTCAGGCACACATGGGGGCCGCACCGGGCGGGGCCGAACGTGGAGTCCACCGGCCGGGACCAGCGCGACGCGCCGCTTCCGGCGTCCCGCACCACCAGCTCCGCCCGGGGCCGGCCGGACCGGCGCGGCTCCAGCGCCGCCACCACCGGAGCCTCGGGCGGACCCGCCACCGCGGGCGGCTGCACGCCCAGTCCCGGAGGCCGTCCCGCCATGGTGGCCGGGCGCGACCAGCGGCGGCTCCCGGTGGCCAGGTCGTACACGGCGGTCTCCAGCGTCCCGTCGGGCCGCAGCGCGGTCACCGCCGTGACGCCGCCGCCGCTCACCGGACGGCTCACCGCGTTCACCGCCGGGTCCGACCAGCGCGGAACGGGGGCGACCGCGGCGGAGGAGCCGGGCGCATCGGAACAGCCGGCCGTCACCAGGGACGCACCGAGGATCACTGCGGAGAGTGCTCGCAATGATGCGGAACGTGGCCGATGCTGGGCGTGCCTCGGCATGGGCGGACTCCAGGGGTGAACGGGGCGTGGCGTGTGCGGTTGTGGCGGAGCGGGCGGGACGGGCCCGCCCGGCCGTCAGACGGCGCCCGCCGGACCCGGTGTGACCTCGGCCGCCGGTCCGCTCGGCTCCTCGGCCGACGCGCCGCGGCGCCGCAGCAGGGTGACCCAGCGGCCCCGGGGACCGCGTTCGCGGCCCTCCACCCGGGTGCCGGCCACCTCCGTGCCGGGCTCCTCGGCGGCCTCGGCCGCCGCGAGGTAGACGGGGAGGACACCGACGCCGCGGCCGGGCTCCGGTTCCAGCTCGGCTTCGGGCTCCAGATCCAGCGCGGCAGCAATCGACGGTAGCAGCGCCATGGCCGCCGCGGCGTAACCTCGCGCAGACGGATGGTAACGATCGGGGGAGAACATCTCCCGCGGCTCGGCGGCGAACTCCCGGCCCAGCAGGTCGCCCAGCGACACGGTCCGGCCGCCCCGCTCGACCACCGCGATGGTCTGGGCGGCGGCCAGCTGCCGGCTGGCGCGCCGGGCGATCCACCGCAGCGGCTGCATCAGCGGCTTGACCGACCCCAGGTCCGGGCAGGTGCCCACGACCACCTTGCAGCCGGTGTCCAACAGCCGCCGCACGGCGTTGTCCAGATGCCGCACCGAGACCGCGGGCGGGATCCGGGCGGTCACGTCATTGGCCCCGATCATGATCACCGCCACGTCCGGACGGGCCGTCAGCGCCTGGGTGACCTGTCCCTCCAGCGCCTCGCTGCGCGATCCGGAACGCGCCACGTTGGTCAGCCGCACCGGCCGGCCCGCGATCGCCGACAGCCCGGTGGCCAGCAGCGCGCCGGGCGTCTCGTCGGGGCGGTGCACGCCCAGCCCGGCCGCGGTGGAGTCGCCCAGCACCGCGAACGAGATCGGCTCGCCGGGCAGCCACGCCCCGTACACCCCGTCGGCCACCGGCGGGTCGCCGCTCGGGGTGGCCTGGATGATCCGGCGGGCCAGCTTGGCCTCCGCGACCAGCAGGCCGAACGTCAAACCGCCCAGCACCGTGATCCCGCCGCCGCCGTACGCCGCGGCCGCCGCGATACGCCGTGCCGTGCGTGCCCTCAGCATCGACTCACCCGCCCTTCCCACCGTGTAGTTACGCCGTGTGATCGGTCTGTGGAGGTGCGGTCCCCCTGAACTCTGTCGTCGGCTACCGTCTGCTTAGAGAATTTATCCGACGATGCGTCGTTGCAGCTCTGTTGACCATGAGTGCGACGAGAGCACGGCGCATCTTCGTGACAGGAATCCGACAAGGACGTCGACCGTGCGTGTACATGAATCGCTGACCGAGCTGATGGGCGACACCCCGCTCGTTCGGCTGCGCAAGGTGACCGAGGGCCTGGCCCCACAGGTGCTGGCCAAGGTCGAGTACTTCAATCCCGGCGGTTCGGTGAAGGACCGCATCGCGCTGCGGATGATCGAGGCCGCCGAGCGCGACGGCAGGCTCCGGCCCGGCGGCACCATCGTGGAGCCGACCAGTGGCAACACCGGCGTGGGCCTGGCGATCGTGGCGGCCGAGCGGGGCTACCGCTGCGTGTTCGTCTGCCCCGACAAGGTCGCCCGGGACAAGATCGACGTGCTGCGGGCCTACGGCGCCGAGGTGGTGGTCTGCCCCACCGCCGTCCCTCCCGACCACCCCGACTCCTATTACTCGGTGTCGGACCGGCTGGCCGCCGAGATCCCCGGCGCCTGGAAGCCCGACCAGTACTCCAACCCCGACAACCCGCGCTCGCACTATGAGACCACCGGGCCGGAGATCTGGGAGCAGACCGAGGGGCGGATCACCCACTTCGTGGCGGGCATCGGCACCGGCGGCACCATCAGCGGCACCGGCCGTTACCTCAAGGAGGTCTCCGACGGCCGGGTGAAGGTCATCGGCGCCGACCCCGAGGGCTCGGTCTACTCCGGCGGCACCGGCCGCCCCTACCTGGTCGAGGGCGTCGGCGAGGACATCTGGCCGGCCACCTACGACCGGACGATCTGCGACGAGGTCATCGCGGTCTCCGACAAGGACGCCTTCCTCATGACCCGGCGGCTGGCCCGCGAGGAGGCCCTGCTGGTCGGCGGCTCCTGTGGGATGGCGGTGGCGGCGGCCCTCGACGTGGCCCGCCGCGCCGAGCCCGACGACGTGATCGTGGTGCTGCTGCCCGACGGAGGGCGCGGCTACCTGTCCAAGATCTTCAACGACGACTGGATGGCGAGCTACGGCTTCCTGTCCACGCCCACCGAGGAGACCACCGTCCGCGAGGTGCTGGCCGGCAAGGGATCCGACCTGCCCGCGTTCGTGCACGTCCACCCGCACGAGACGGTGGAGACGGCCATCTCGATCATGCGCGAGTACGGTGTCTCCCAGCTGCCGGTCATGAAGGAGGAGCCGCCGGTCATGGCCGCCGAGGTGGTCGGCGCCATCCGGGAGAACGACCTGCTGACGGCCCTGGTCGGCGGGCGCGCCGAGCTCCGGGACCGGATCGAGGAGCACATGGCCGAGCCCTTGCCGGTGGTCGGCGGCGGCGACCCGGTGAGCAAGGCCGTCGCCGTGCTGGAGAAGTCCGGGGCCGTCGTCGTCCTCGACGACGGCAAGCCCACCGGCCTGCTGACCCGTCAGGACATCCTCAGCCACCTGGCCGGCTAGCGCCGGGCGCGAACGTCGACCCGGCGGCGCCCGGGCGTCGCCTTGACGACGCTCTCGGACGGCGGCCGCGCGGGGCGGACGGGAGGGCGGCATGCGGGCGGCCCGCCCCGGGACGAAGGCGCGGCCGACGAGGACGAGGGCCCGCCGGGGCGGGCCCTCGTCGGAGAAGGGTCAGGAGGCGGGAGCGGCCGGCGTGGGCGGTGAGGCGACCGCCCCCGCGTCCTGACGTTCCGGTGCCGACCGACCGGCGCCCGTCGGGCGCCCGCCGGTGCTCCTCGGCCGTGTCCGGTCAGTGCTGACCGGCCGGCTCCCTGACCGGGTCGGGGTCGGGCCTGGAGACCTTGCCGGAGGCGGCGGCGCGGCCGGGCCACCAGGCCTTGTGACCGATCAGGGCGGTGACGCCGGGCACCAGGAAGATGGACATCACGAACGCCGACAACGCGATGCCCAGGGCGATGGAGAAGCCCATCTGCTGCAGCATCGACACCGGCGCCAGCAGCATCACCGAGAAGGTCCCGGCCAGGATCAGCCCGGCGGCGGCCACGGTGGGAGCGCCGTGCTCGATGGCCAGGGCGGCGGCCCGGCGCGGGTCGTTCCCCTCCTCGGCCTCCTCGCGCAGCCGGGCGGTCATCAGGATGTTGTAGTCGGTGCCGATGGCCAGCACGAACAGGTACAGCATGATCGGCAGGTGGAAGATCTCGCCGGGCTTGTCCATCAGCCCTTGGAAGACGTACACCGCCGAGCCCAGCGTGGCCGCGAACCCCAGCAGCACCGCCGGGACCAGGTAGAGCGGGGCCACCACCGATCGCAGCAGCGCCAGCAGGATCAGCGCGATCAGCACGCCGGCGACCGGCAGGATCACCGACAGGTCGCGGTTGACCACCTGGTTGATGTCGCCGTACACCGCGGTGGCGCCGCTGACCTTGACCTCGGTGCCCGGCGGGGCGAGATCGTGCACCGCCGGCCGCAGCTCGTCCTTGACCAGGTTGATGGAGTCGTTGCTGTTGGGGTTGCCGTCCAGGATCAGGTTGACCCGGCCGACCGTGGGATCGGTCTTGCTGATCTCGGCGGGCTGCACCGCGCCCACGCCCTTCAGCGACCGGGCCTTCTGCCCGAGGGCGTTCAGCTCGGCGGCGGTGAGCGGCCGCCCGTCGGTGGAACGCACGATCACCTCGACCGGGGTGGTCTGACCGGCCGGGAAGCCCTTCTGCATGTCCTTGGCGGCCTGGGCGGACTCGGTGTCCTGCGGGAAGCTGGACTGGAAGTCGTAGTCGGACTTGAAGGCGGACGCGCCCACCGCCAGCGCCACCAGCAGGGCGGCGGCGACCAGCGCGACCACCGCGGGCCGCTTGCCGACCAGCCCGCCCAGCCTGGCGGCCAGGGCGCCGGTGGGCTGCTTCTTCCACGACTTCGACGGCCAGAACACCGCGGTGCCCAGCAGCGACAGGATCGCCGGGAACAGCGTGAGCGAGGTGACGCCCATCACCGCCACGCCGATGGCCAGCGACGGACCCCACGCGGAGAAGATCCCGAACGAGGCCAGCATCAGCACCAGGAAGGTCACCGCGATCGCCGCCGCCGCCGAGGTGATCACCTCGCCGACCCGCTCCACCGCGACGATCAGGGCGGTCTTCTTGTCCTCGCCGGCCCGCAGCCGCTCCCGGTAGCGGAACAGCAGGAACAGGTAGTAGTCGGCGCCGATGCCGAACAGCACCACGGTCAAGATGATCTGCAGGCTGTCGTCACCGGAGAAGTCCAGCAGCTTGGACGCCACGCCGATCAGGCCCATCGACACCTGCTCGGTGGCGGCGATCACGATGATCGGCAGCACCGCCGCCAGCGGCGCCCGGAAGATCAGCAGGATCAGCCCGATGATCAGCGCGAACGTGGCGATGCTGACGATGGCGAAGGACTGGGCGAAGGAGTCCTCGTTGTCCACCCAGGTGGCGATCTCGCCGCCGACCTTGGCCTCCAGGCCGGGGCCGAGGGCCTTGGGCAGGTCGACGCGGATGTCCTTGATCGCCTGGGACTGCGCCTTGTTCTCCTCGACCCCGGTCACCGCCTTCATCGGCACGGTGATGAGCTGGATCGACCGGTTGGGCGCCACCGCCTGCTCGTTGGTCACGAAGCCCTGGACGGTGGCGTACTTGCCGACGTTCGCCGTCATGGTCCGCGCCGCCTGCTCGATCTTCGCGCTGTCGGCGGGGGTGATCGGCTTCCCGTCGGTCCGCTGCACCACGATCAGCGCGCTCAGCTCGGCCTGCTGCGGGAACGCCCGCTGGGCGATCTCCAAGGCCTGCACCGACTCGTACTTCGTGGGCAGGAACTCGCTCTGGTCGGACTCGGTCTTCAGCTCGGGGGACAGCCCGATGACGGCGACGGCCGCGACCAGCCAGGCCGCTATCGTCCACCAGGGATGTCGTACGACGACGCGTGCCAGTGCAGCGAACATCCGCGCCTTCCTAGGATGAAAGAAAAGATCGTGAGGTTACCCCCATGACGGTACGGGACCTGACTCTCGGCGCGATTCGGTCGCTGCGGGGAAATCGTCGCTGATACCTGGGAGGGATGCCCTCCTCCTTCAGGAGGGGGGAGGGGGCACTAGCCTCGTGTTCCATGAACAACGACGTTCACCGGGGCTTTGAGACGCTGGCCATCCACGCCGGGCAGGAGCCCGACCCCACGACGGGCGCGGTGGTCCCCCCGATCTACCAGGTCTCCACCTACAAGCAGGACGGCGTGGGCGGCCTGCGCGGGGGATACGAATACAGCCGTTCGGCCAACCCGACGCGCACGGCGCTGGAGGAGTGCCTGGCGGCGCTGGAGGGCGGCGTGCGCGGGCTGGCGTTCGCCTCCGGTCTGGCCGCCGAGGACACCCTGCTGCGCACCGTCTGCGCGCCCGGCGACCACATCGTCGTGCCGAACGACGCCTACGGCGGCACCTACCGGCTGTTCGCCAGGGTGTACGAGCGGTGGGGCGTGACCTGCGACCCGGTGCCGCTGGCCGACCTGGACGCGGTCCGGGCGGCCATCCGCCCGCAGACCACGATGATCTGGGTGGAGACGCCCACCAACCCGCTGCTGGGCATCGCCGACATCGAGCGGCTGGCCGCCGTCGCCCGCGACCACGACCTGCTGCTGGTGGTGGACAACACGTTCGCCTCGCCGTACCTGCAGCGTCCGCTGACGCTGGGCGCGCACGTGGTGGTGCACTCCACCACCAAGTACCTCGGCGGCCACTCCGACGTGGTCGGCGGCGCGCTGGTGACCGGCGACGCCGAGCTGGGGGAGCGGCTGGCCTTCCACCAGAACGCGATGGGCGCGATCGCCGGGCCGTTCGACTCCTGGCTGACGCTGCGCGGCATCAAGACGCTCGGGGTGCGGATGGACCGGCACTGCGCCAACGCCGCCGCGATCGTGGACATGCTCACCGCCCACCCGGCGGTGCGCACCGTGCTGTACCCGGGGCTGCCGGACCATCCGGGGCACGAGACCGCCGCCAAGCAGATGAAGGCGTTCGGCGGGATGGTCTCCTTCCGGATGGCCTCGGCCGAGGCGGCGCTGCGGGTGTGCGAGCGCACCAGGCTGTTCACCCTCGGTGAGTCGCTGGGCGGCGTGGAGTCCCTGATCGAGCATCCGGCCAAGATGACCCACGCGTCGGCGGCCGGCTCGCCGCTGGAGGTCCCCGCCGACCTGGTCAGGCTGTCGGTCGGCATCGAGAGCGTCGACGATCTGCTGGAGGACCTGCGGCAGGCGCTGGGCTGACCCGCGGTTCGCGGAACAAGATCCACACATGCGCCCCGGCATGCCACAATCTCGATGGGTTTCCGTTCGGAGGTGGCATCGGTGCGCACGGCGAAGGTCTACGGAACGGTGCTGGCCGCGGTGACGCTGTCCGCCATGACCGTCCCGGCCGAAGCGGTCGCCCTGCCGCCGTCCGCCCCGGCCGCGCCGCAGCCTCCCGCGGCCGCACCGTCCGTCACGGGCGCGCCGGCGCCCACCCTCCCACCGGCCGCCGACGACGTCGTCACCGCACGGGCCGTCATGATCACTCCCGAGCCGCCGAACACCCGGACCTACTCCTACGGTCCCGCCGAGCGGCAGCGGTTGGACGCCTACTGGCACGACGCCGACCGGGAGCGGCCCGGCGTGCTGATCGTGCACGGCGGCTACTGGAAGTCCGGCGACAAGTCCGACTGGAAGTACACCGCCCGCAGACTGGCCGCCCGCGGCTACGCGGTGTTCGTCACCAACTACCGGCTCATCCCCGCCCGCTGGCCCGCCCAGCGCACCGATGTGGCCGCCGCGCTGGAGTACGTCAAGCGGAACGCCCGGCAGTGGCGGCTCGACCCGGACCGCATCGTGGTCCTCGGCTCCTCGGCGGGCGGTCATCTGGCCGCCCAGCTCGGCACGGTGGGCGAGGGCGGCAGGCGGGTCCGGGGCGTCGTGGCGCTGTCCCCGGTGATCTCCCTGGAGCGGGCCTACCGCGACGGCGCGGCCCCCGGCGCCAGCCAGTCCCGCCGCAAGCTCCGCCAGGCGGTGCGCGAGCTGCTGGGCTGCGATCCCGAGGCGCCGGACGCCGACCCCTCCTGCTTCGAGCGGATGGAGGACGCCGCCCCCACCAGCCATGCCGGGCCGGGGGACGCCCCGATGCTGCTGCTCCACAGCGCGAACGAGTTCGTCCCGGCCCTGCACGGCAGGATGCTGGCGTCCGTGCTCACCGCCGCCGGGGTGAAGGCGACCGTGCAGGTCGTGCCGGGGCGTGCGCACGGGGGGACGCTGCTGCGCGACCCCGCCCGGTTCGCCGCGGTGGCCCGCTGGATCGACCAGGCCGTCGGTCGTTAGCCGCTCAGCCGTACCAGACCATCAAGGTCAGGATCACCAGCCACAGCAGCGCGATCACGCCCGAGATCGCGGCGATCCGGCCGCGCTCGACCTGGGCGACCTCCTCGTGGCGGGCGGCCGGCTGCTCCTCATCCTCCTCGTGGCGGGGCCGGGCCGCCTCCTCGGCCGCGGCGGTGCGGTCCTCGGCGGCGCCCACCTCCACCCGGTGGATCGCCTTGCGCTGATCGCGTTCCACGATCGCCAGCAGCGCCAGCGCCACGACGAACAGCGTCATCGACACCGACAGCCACATCTCGTCGAACCGGCCTCTGGCCAGGAGCAGCCCGAACAGGAAGATCCCTAACGCGCTCAGCCCGTAGATGCGGGTGGCGCGGTTGAGATAGTGCAGCACCCGGGGGTCGCGCCGCCGGATGTAGCGCGGGGTGGCCATGGTCGCGGCGGTCAGCGGCCCCAGCGTGAACACGGCGAATCCGATGTGCAGTATCAGCAGCAGGCGCTCGGAGGTCGACATGGCCACGAACCTACCCGCCGAGCGCCCTCGTTACGTCACTTTCCGCCACGCCGCATGCGCAGATAGTCACTGACCACGTACTCGCCGAGGCGTTCCGCATCGGGGGCGAACACCCGGCCGCCGTTGCGCCGCGCCACCTCCTGCACGAACGACACCAGCCGATGGTCGTCGGCCAGCATGAACATGTTCAGCGTGGCGCCCCGCCGGGTCATCTTGTCGATCTCCGCCAGCGTCAGCACCAGCGTCTCGTGCGACGGCGGATAGTCGAACAGCGACCGCCCGTCCGGCCGCAGATGGGCGGTCGGCTCGCCGTCGGTGACCACCAGCACCACCGGCTCGAAGTCCGGATGCCGGTCCAGATGCCGCCCGGCGATCATCAACGCATGGTGCAGGTTGGTGCCCTGCACCATGTCCCAGTCCAGCCCCGCCATCTCGGTCGGCTGCAGCACCCGGGCGTAGTTGGAGAACCCGATGATCTGAATGGCGTCCTGCGGGTACTTGCTGGACACCAGGGTGTGCAGGGCCAGCGCCGTCTGCTTGGCCGCCCCCCAGGCGCCGCGCAGCACCATCGAGTACGACAGGTCCACCAGCAGGCACACCGCCGCCGCCGTGCGGCGTTCGGTCTCCAGCACCTCGAAGTCGTCCACGCTGAGCCGCACCGAGCGGTCGCCGGTCGGGGCGGCGGCGCTCCGGCGGACGGCGTTGCTCACCGTGCGGACCACGTCCAGCGGCTGCTCGTCGCCGAACCGCCAGGGACGCGACGCCCCGGTCAGCTCGCCGGCCTGCCCGGCGTTCCGCTGGTCGTGGTCGCCGCGCCGGCCGCTTTTGAGCTGCGCGAACACCCGGCGCAGCGCGGTCTCGCCCAGCCGCCGCACCGCCTTGGGCGTCAGCTCCAGCCGGCCGCCGCTGCGCTGCAGATAGCCCTGCCGCTCCAGCTCCCGTTCGATGCGGCGCAGCTCGGCCAGGTCGTCGACGGCCCGGCGGCCCAGCGCCCGGCGGACCGCCTCCTCGTCGATGTCGTCCAGCCGGGCGCCCGGGTAGTCCTGCGCCAGCGCCGCCTCCAGCTCGGCCAGGTCGGCCAGCTCCGCCAGCGCGGCGGTGGCGTCGCCCAGCCCGAGGGGCTCCTCGCCGGTCATCCGCTCCGGCCGGCCCCAGCCCAGATCGGGGCGGCGGGTCCGGAGCGCCTCACCGAGCCGGGCCATCTCCATCGCCAGCCCGGCGTCCTCCATGACCTGCTGCATCAGCGAGGCCAGCTCCTCGCGCTGCTGCGGGCTCAGCGAGGCCAGCAGCCGGTCCATCGCCGCCGCCCGCCGCGCCAGGGAGTCGACCAGCTCCTCCAGGTTCCGCGGGTTCTCGGGGAAGAAATCCCCGTACTCGCGCATGAACTCCGCGAAGTCCTCCGGCGTGTGCTCGCCCCGCTCGTCGGCGGCGAGCATGTCGTTGAGCGCGGCCATCATGTCCTTGACCCGCTGCATCGCCTGCGGGTCCGGATCGGCCAGCGCCTGCCGGATGCCCTGGAACTGGGCGTCCAGCACCTCGCGGCGCAGCAGGTCCTTGAGCTTCTCGAAGGTCGCGCGGGCCGCCTCCGACCGCCAGTCGTAGTCCGACAGCCGCCGGATCGCCTGAGCGGTGTCGCTCGGCAGCGCGTCCAGCTCCGCCTCGCGCAGCCGGGCCTCGTCGCTGGGATCGGGGAACAGCGCGGCGCGCTCCTGCCCGATCGCGGTGTCCAGCAGCGCCCGCGCCTGCTCCAGCGTGCCGTCCAGCCGGCCCCGCTTCTGCAGCTCCCGGCGGCGCTGCCGGACCTGCCGCAGCAGATCCTCCAGGCCGCGGAGGGGCCGCCGGCCGTCCCGCCCGGGCAGCCCGCGGCGCAGCAGCTCGCGCAGCGCCTCGCCGGGACCGGTGCCCTCCAGCACCGACTCGCCCATGGCGTCCAGCGCGGACCGGATGTCGTACGGCGGCTCCAGCGGGTCCGGCCCGCCCTGGTAGCGCCCGTAGCGGTAACGGCTCATGCTGCCCTCCGGTCGCCTGCGGCGCCCCCGGGGACGCCTCGGCTCCCTCCTCGCCCTACAAGCGGTAGGTGGCGGTTCCGCCCTGGCCGTCGGATGCGACGTCCTTGGACAACCGGCGCGTCAGGAACAGGCCCTCCAGCGCGAACTCCACCGCGGCGGCGGCCTGGCCGGGCGACTCGCCGGACATCCCCAGCCGCTGCACGATCTTGCCCAGGCCGGGCACCTGCCCGATCCGGCGCAGCAGCTCGGCGGCCGGGACCAGCTCCCCGGACTCCACGACGGCGCCCTGGTCGAACTTCTCCAGCAGCCCCGACAGGTCGGCGCCGCCCAGCGTGCGGCGGAAGGTCTCGGCGGTGGCCCGGCGCAGGAGGTGCTCCAGCACCTCCTGCTCGCGGCCCTCCTCGCTGACCTCGAACTCGACCTTGCCCATCACCGCCGGCACCACGGCGGGCAGGTCGCACACCCGCGCCACCGCGTCCTGCTCGCCGGTCAGCGCGGCCCGCCGCACCGCGCCCGCCGCGATGGTCTCCGCGCCGGCGATGGCGAACCGGGCCGACACCCCCGACCGGGCGTCGACGGCGTTGGAGTCGCGGACCAGCCGGGTGAACCGGGCCATCACCTCCAGCAGATGGTCGGGCACCTCGGCGTTCAGCTCGGCGACCGCGGCCTCCTGCCGGATCAGCTCCAGCTCGTCCTCCAGCGCCAGCGGGTAGTGGGTGCGGATCTCGGCGCCGAACCGGTCCTTGAGCGGGGTGATGATCCGGCCCCGGTTGGTGTAGTCCTCGGGGTTGGCGCTGGCCACCAGCAGCACGTCCAGCGGCAGCCGCAGCGCATAGCCGCGGATCTGGACGTCCCGCTCCTCCAGCACGTTCAGCAGCGCCACCTGGATCCGCTCGGCCAGGTCGGGCAGCTCGTTGATGGCGAAGATCCCCCGGTTGGTGCGCGGCACCAGCCCGAAGTGCACCGTCTCCGGGTCGCCCAGGGTGCGGCCCTCGGCCACCTTGATCGGGTCCACGTCGCCGATCAGGTCGCCGACGCTGGTGTCCGGGGTGGCCAGCTTCTCGCCGAACCGCTCCTCCCGGTGCCTCCAGGTCACCGGGAGCTCGTCGCCCAGCTCGGCGGCCAGCCGCCGGCAGCGCACGCACACCGGCGCGTACGGGTGGTCGTTGATCTCGCACCCCGCCACCACCGGGGTCCACTCGTCCAGCAGCCCCACCAGGGTGCGGATCAGCCGGGTCTTGCCCTGACCGCGCTCCCCGAGCAGGACCATGTCGTGGCCGGCCAGCAGCGCTCGCTCCACATGCGGCAGCACGGTGTCCTCGAACCCGATCATGCCGGGGAAGCGGGGACGACCGGACCGCAGCAGCTCCAGCAGGTTGTGCCTGATCTCGGCCTTCACCGAACGCTGGACGTGACCGTCGGCGCGCAGCGCGCCGACGGTGGTGTCGGCCGGCGCAGGTTCATTCGTCGTCAAGGACACACGATCGACAGTACGCCGCCGATGGCCGGACTGCACCTGCCCGGACCGAATCCGCGTCCCGGGCCGTGCCTCCCGATGGTTGGGTACCGGACCCGTCGGCGGGGAGAATCGAGGCATGACCCGCATGCAGGGACCGCACGAGGGAGGGGGAGCCGATGGCGCGATTCGGTGATGGCCTGGCTCTCGGACCCGATCTGGTCGGCGCCGCCGAGTCCTCGGTCCGGCAGGCGCTGGCGCCGCTGACCGCTCCCCCCGACCTGGTCTGCGTGTTCGTGGCCGCCGAGGACGTCGGCGCCACGGCGGAGGCCGCCCTGCGGGCCGCGGCGGTGGCCCGGGACGCCGGTGCGCAGGTGGTGGTCGGCTGCAACGGCAGCGGGGTGATCGGCGGCGACCGCGGCGTCGAGGAGGCCAGCGCGGTGAGCGCCTGGGCCGGGTCGCTGCCCGAGGCCCGGCTGGAGGCGTTCCGGCTGGAGACGCTGCGCGCCGAGGATCGCCTGGTGGTGGTCGGGATGCCGGAGGAGCACGACGACGACGTGGTCGGCATGCTGCTGGCCGACCCCTACAGCTTCCCGGTGGACGCGTTCGTCGAGCACTCCTCCGAGGCGCTGCCCGGCCTGCCGCTCGTCGGCGGCCTGGCCGGCGGGCAGGGCGCGGGCCGGACCAGGCTGCTGCTCAACGACGAGGTGTACGACGACGGCGCGGTCGGGGTGGTGCTGGGCGGTCCGGTCACCGCCGCCACCCTGGTCAGCCAGGGGGCCCGGCCGATCGGCCCGGACATGGTGGTGACCAAGGCCGAAGAGAACGTGCTGTATGAGCTGGCCGGCACGCCCGCCCTGGAGAAGCTGGAGCAGATCGTGCTCACCCTCTCCGAGGAGGAGCAGGAGATGGCCGCCCGCGGTCTGCTCATCGGGGTGGCGATGGACGAGTACGCCGAGGAGCACGAGCACGGCGACTTCCTGGTGCGCGGGGTGGTGGGCGCGGACGCCGACACCGGCGCCATCGCGATCGGCGACGTGATCGAGGTGGGACGCACCGTCCGTTTCCAGGTCCGGGACGCCGGCGCCGCCGACGAGGACCTGGCCGAGCTGCTGAACCGCTTCGACCTGTCCCCGGTGGAAGGGGCGCTGCTGTTCTCCTGCAACGGGCGGGGCCGGGCGATGTTCCCCGACTCCGACCACGATGTGAAGCTGCTGCGCCGCACGTTCGGTCCGGCCGGGGTGGGCGGGTTCTTCGCCGCCGGTGAGATCGGCCCGGTCTCCGGCCGCAACCACGTGCACGGCTTCACCGCCTCCATCCTGGCGTTCGGGCCGACGGCCCGGACGTGACCGAGCCGACTCAGGACACAGGCCCGAGACACAGGAGAACACCGTGCCCCACGACGCCCCGCAGGCCGCCGAGCGCGACCCGGCGCGAGGACCCGTGCGAGGATCCGCGCAAGGACCCGCGAGAGAACCGGCGAGAGAGACCGCGCGAGGACCGGCGAGGGAGGCCGAACCGCTCGCGCTGGCGATCGACATCGGGGGGACGAAGCTGGCGGCGGCGCTCGTCGAGCCCGGCGGACGCGTCGCCCACCACGGCCGCACGCGCACGCCCGTCGGGCTGGACGCCGAAGGGCTGTGGCGGAGCCTGCTGGCGCTGCTGGACAAGCTGGTCGCCGACGCGGGCGACCCGCCGCTGGCCGGGGTGGGGGTCGGCTGCGGCGGGCCGATGCGCTGGCCGTCCGGAGAGGTCTCCCCGCTCAACATTCCGGCCTGGCGGGACTTCCCGCTGCGCGACCGGCTCCGCGAGCGCCATCCGGGCCTGCCGGTGCGGGTGCACAACGACGCGATCTGCGTGGCGATCGGCGAGCACTGGCGGGGCGCCGGGCGCGGGCGCGACAACGTGCTGGGCATGGTGGTGTCCACCGGGGTCGGCGGCGGCCTGATCCTGGGCGGCCGTCTGGTCGACGGGGCCAGCGGCAACGCCGGGCACATCGGCCATGTGGTGGTCGACCCGCAGGGACCGCCGTGCAAGTGCGGCGGGCGGGGCTGCCTGGAGGCGATCGCCCGCGGCCCCGGCCTGGTCGCCTGGGCCCAGGAGCAGGGCTGGCGGCCCGGCCGCACCGACGTCACCGGCGTCGAGCTGACCGAGGACGCCCGCCGCGGCCACCCGGTCGCCTCCGCCGCCATGGACCGCGCCGGCCGCGCCCTCGGCGTCGCCATCGCCTCCGCCGCGCATCTGTGCGACCTGGAGGTCGTCTCGATCGGCGGCGGCCTGTCGCAGGCGGGCCCGCTGCTGTTCGACCCGCTGGAGGAGGCGCTGCGCACCCACGCCCGCATGGACTTCGCCCGCCGGGTCCGCGTCGTCCCCGCCGCGCTCGGCCAGACCGCCGGCCTGGTCGGCGCCGCCGCCCTCGTCTTCGCCGCCGACCGCTACTGGAACGCCGATTGAGGGCGGCCCGCGCCCGAGCCGCGGCTCCGCCGAACAGGCGGGGGCTTACACTCGCGGCGTGAGACTCGTCAGCGTCGATGAGGTCCGTGCGGCACGGGAGCTGCTGCGCGGCGTGATCGTGCCGACGCCGCTGCTGCACTCCCGGGTGCTGTCGGAGGCGATCGGCGGTCCGGTCTATCTCAAGTGCGAGAACGTGCAGCGCACCGGGTCGTTCAAGGTGCGCGGGGCGTATGTGCGGATCGCCGGGCTCACCGAGGCGCAACGGGCCACGGGCGTGGTGGCGGCCAGCGCCGGCAACCACGCGCAGGGGGTGGCGCTGGCCGCCTCGCTGCTGGGCTGCAAGGCCACCGTCTTCATGCCGGAGGGCGCCCCGCTGCCCAAGGTCGAGGCGACCCGCTCCTACGGGGCCGAGGTGATCTTCCCCGGGCCGACCGTGGACGAATGCCTGGTCGCCGCCCGGGAGTACGCCGAGGAGCACGGGGCGGTGTTCATCCATCCCTTCGACCACCCGGACGTGGTCGCCGGTCAGGGCACCATCGCGCTGGAGGTCCTGGAGGAGCTGCCCGAGGTCCGCACCATCGTGACCGCGGTGGGCGGCGGCGGGCTGATCTCCGGGGTGGCGGGGGCGGCCAAGGCGCTCAAACCGCAGGTCAAGGTGGTGGGGGTGCAGGCCAAGCGGGCGGCGGCGTTCCCACCCTCGCTGGCGGCGGGCCGGCCGGTGCGGATCGAGCCGCGCCCCACCATGGCCGACGGGATCAGCGTGGGCAGCCCCGGCGAGCTGACCTACACGCTGGTCAGCAAGCTGGTCGACGCGGTGGTCACGGTCACCGAGGAGTCGCTCTCCCAGGCCCTGCTGCTGTGCCTGGAACGGGCCAAACAGGTGGTCGAGCCCGCCGGGGCGGCCGGGGTGGCCGCCTTGCTGGAGCACGCCTACGCGTTCGAGCCGCCGGTGGTGGCGGTGCTGTCCGGCGGCAACATCGATCCGCTGCTGCTGTCGAAGGTGCTGCGGCACGGGCTGACCGGGGCGGGCCGCTACCTGGTGGTGCGGTGCCGCCTCACCGACCGGCCGGGCGCGCTGGTCACGCTGCTCGGCGAGCTGGCCGAGCTGGGCGTGAACGTGCTGGACGTGATGCACGAGCGGATGGCCGCCCGGCTCCACGTGGAGGAGGCCGAGGTGCTGCTGCACCTGGAGACCCGTGGCCCCGACCACTGCCGGGACGTGCTGGCCAGGCTCCGCGACAAGGGCTACACCCTCACGCTGAGCTGAGCGCCGGTCGGGCGCCCCGGGCCGAGGGGACGCCCGACCGGCGGGACGGTCACAGCGCCGGCTTGCCGGTGGTGCCGATCCAGGTGCGCAGCAGCGCCTCCAGCCGCGCCGGATCCCCGTACCGCTTGACGTGGCGGACGAAGTCGGCGGTGGTGACGTTGCCGTCGCGGTTGCGGGCGTACCAGTCGCGGACGAGCGCGAAGAACCTCTCCTCCCCGACCTCCCGGCGCAGCATGTGCAGGGTCATCGCGCCCCGGTCGTAGACCGCCGGGGCGAAGAGGTTGTTGCGTCCGGGGTCGGCGACCTCGACCTGCCACAGCTCGTCGTCGGCGGGCGTGGCGTACAGCCCGTCGAACCTCTCCTGCGCGGTGGCGCCGCCGTGCTGTTCGCCGTGCAGCCACTCGGCGTAGGTGGCGAAGCCCTCGTTCAGCCAGATGTCGCGCCAGTGCCGCGGGGTGACGCTGTCGCCGAACCACTGGTGGGCGATCTCGTGGGCGACCAGTGAGGAACCGGGGTTGATCCCGGGGCGGCCCTTGCGGTCGTACACCGGGCGGCCCTGGGTCTCCAGCGCGTACCCCACCCCGACGGCGTCCACGATGCCGCCGGTCGCGCCGAACGGGTACCTGCCGAACGTGTCGGCCCCCCATTCGGTGATCTCCTCGGTCAGCTCATGGAAGCTCCTGGCCTGCTCGGGGGAGGTGAGGAGGTTCCGGTCGATCGCCGTGACGTTGGGGATCCGGCTCGGGGTGCGCCCGGCGGTGATGTCGTACCTCCCGATGGCGATCATGGCGAGTTCGCTGGCCATCGGCTGCGGCATCCGCCACCGCCAGGTGCTCTGCCCGCCGTGGACGCGGCGGCCGGCGAACTCGCCGTTCGCCAATGCCTGCAGGTCGTTCGGCACGGTCAGCGCGAAGGCGTAGGAGGCCTTGTCGGCGGGGGTGTCGTTCACCGGCGTCCATGTCGCGGCCCCGAACGGCTGGTTGAGCGCCACCGCGCCGTCGTCGGTCGCCACCCATCCGGACACCCCCAGCGCGTCGTCCTCGATGCGCCGGGGGATGCCGGAGTAGGTCACCGTGACCGTGAAGGTCCGGCCCTTGACCAGCCCTCGGCGGGGAGTGATCACCAGTTCCTGCGCCCCGGTCCGCCGGAAGGCGGCGGCGGTGCCGTCGACGGTCACCGAGTGCACGGTGAGGGGACCGAGGAAGTCCAGGTTGAAGCGGGACAGGTGCTGGGTGGCCGTGGCCGTGATCCGGGTCCGGGCGGTGATGCTCCGGTCCTTCCGGTAGGTGAGCGCGATGTCGTAGTGCCGGGCGTCGTATCCGCCGTTGCCCATGTCGGGGAAATAGGGATCCCCGGCGCCGGCGGCGCCGGGGGTGAAGGCCGGGATCGCGTGCGCGGGGGTCGCGGAGAGGACCAGTCCCGCCGCCGCGGTCAGCGCGGCCACGGCCACGGCTCCGGGAGTCGTGTTCACAAGCAGCCTCGCATGGTCGAAGTCGCCATGCGTCCACGCTCCCCGCACGTCAGGGTTTCGCGCAAGGGTGCCTCACCAGCTCTTGGGCTTGCCCTTCTGGTACAGCCAGACCTTGAACAACCGGTCGAGCTGCTTGCCGGACTCCCGTTCGGCCAGCGCGATCAGGTCCTCGGTGCGCGCGTTGCCGTGCCGGTGCAGCTCCGCCCAGGTCCGCATCACCCGGAAGAACGCCTCGTCCCCGATCCGCTGCCGCAGCGCGTGCACGGTCATCGCGCCGCGGATGTAGACCGAGTAGCCGAACATCTCCCGGGCTCCGGGCTTGCCCGGCGGTGGCCGGAAGATCACCGACGTGCCGGGCTGCCGGTAGTAGCGGTTGAAGATCTTCTGCGCGGTGTTCTTGCCCTTGCTGCGGTGCTCCCGCCACAGCCACTCGGTGTAGGTGGCGAAGCCCTCGTTCAGCCAGATGTCCGGCCACCGCGTGAGGCTGACGCTGTTGCCGAACCACTGGTGGGCCATCTCGTGGACGACGAAGTTCATCGCCGGGGCGAACCCGGCGTACACCGGACGCTCCTGGGCCTCCAGGGCGTAGTGCAGCTGCGGGTCGTCGATGATCCCCCCGGCGGTGGGGAAGGGGTAGTGGCCGAGCAGCTCGGTCAGCCAGGTGGTCGCGGTGACGGTGTCACGTTCGAGCTTGGCGGCGTGCTTGGCGTAGGCGGGGTCGACGGCGGTGATCACCGGGATGCCGCCGGCCTGGGATCGCCGCACCTCGAACTTGCCGATGGCGATCATCGCCAGGTAGCTGGCCATCGGCGAGGTGACCTGCCAGACGCGGGTGACGGTCTTGCCGCGCTGGGCGGGCGGCTCCACCGGGGTGCCGTTGGCGAGGGCCTGCAGTCCTTCCGGCACGGTGATCCGGAACGTGTAGGTGGCCTTGTCCAGCGGATGGTCGTTGACCGGCAGCCAGGTGGGGGTGCCGTCCGGCTGGGAGAGGGTGACCGCCCCGTCCTTGGTGGGGATCCACCCGTAGGAGCCCAGCTCGCTGCTGGTGCGGGGATGCGGGCGGCCGGTGTAGCGGACCTCGACGGTGAAGGTCCGGCCGTCCGTCAGCGGCCGGTCCGGGGTGATCACCAGCTCCTGGCCCTTGCGGGAGAAGGCGGCCGGCCGTTCGTTCACCCGGACGCCCACGACCTTGGGGCCCCGGTAGTCGAGTGAGAACGACCCCAGGTCCTGGGTCGCGCGGGCGGTCATCACGCTGGTCGCGGTGATGCTCCGGTCCTCCCGGTAGGTGAGCGTGACGTCGTAGTGCAGGGCGTCGTATCCGCCGTTGCCCGCCTCCGGGAAGTACTCGTCGCCGAGCCCGGCCGATCCCGCCGCGGCGGTCAGCGAACCGAACGGCGACGGCGTCTCGGCGGGCCGGGCGGCCGGCGCCGACGAGCGGGGGGCCGGTGCGGCGGAGTGTGCGCCGGCGTTGTGGTCCGCGGCGTTGCCGCTGCTCGCCGCCAGCGCGAGCGCGGTGGCGGCGGCGGTCACGACGGTGAACCGGAGGGGAGTCCTGCCGGATGGAGCGCGCGTGTTCACGCAGCTCACCCTGCCGGGGCGCGATGATCGTCCTCCCGGTCACCCGCCGTGGCTTTCCCCGCCCCTGACGGGGCGTTCACCTGCGGCAGACCGGACGCTGCCCGCTCCTTTACAGGGCGGGGCGGCCCCGCTTGTACAGCCAGTCCTGGAAGAACCCCTCCAGCCGCTGCCCGGAGACCTCCTCGGCCACCGCGATGAACTGGGCGGTGGTGGCGTTGGAGTGCCGGTACCGCGCCGTCCAGGTCTTGAGGATCTCGAAGAACTTCTGGTCCCCGACCTTGCGGCGCAGCGCGTGCAGCGTCATCGCGCCCCGGGTGTAGACGGCCCCGGAGCTGAACATCTGCTCCGGGCCCGGGTCGCCGGTCGGCACGCCCCACAGGTCGGCGTTGTCCTCCTGCCGGTAGTACCGGTCGAACTGCTGCTGGGGCGTGACGCCGGTGACCCGCTCGGACCAGATCCACTCGGCGTAGGTGGCGAAGCCCTCGTTCAGCCAGATGTCCTTCCAGGAGGCCACGCTGACGCTGTCGCCGAACCACATGTGCGCGAGCTCGTGCGCCACGATGTCGTCGCTGGCGCCGAACGACCCGTACACCGGGCGGGTCTGCGTCTCCAGCGCGAAGCCCACGTGCGCGTTGTCGACCAGCCCGCCGGTCGAGGAGAACGGGTAGGGCCCGAACAGCTTGGCGAACTCCTCGGTGATCTCGGCGTTCTTGGCGTGGAAGGCCTCCAGGTCGGTGCCGACCTGGGGGTCGACGGCGGTGATGTTGGTGATGCCGCTGGGGGTCTTGCCGGTCTTGACGTTGAACCGGCCCACGGTGACGGTCGCCAGGTAGGGCGCCATCGGCTCCTTGACCCGCCAGGTCACCGGGGCCGCCCGGCGGTGCGCGACGGACACCACGCCGCCGTTCCCCCCGTCCGTGCCGACGCCCGGCGTGCCGGGACCGGGCGCGGGGGTCAGGGGGGCGGACGGCTCGCCGTTGGCGATGGCGACCAGGCCCGGGGGGACGGTCACCGTGAACTCGAAGGTGGCCTTGTCGCTGGGGTGGTCGTTGGCCGGGAACCAGGTGTGCGCTCCGCTGGGCTGGCAGGCCACGAACACCCCGTCGGAGGTGCGCACCCATCCGTAGGTGCCCAGCGGGGGCTTGACGGACGGCTTGGGCGTCCCGGCGTACCGCACGGTGACGGTGAACTTCGCGTTCGAGGCCAGCGCCCGCGCCGGAGTGATGATCAGCTCGCTGCCCTGATGCTCCCAGCGCGCGGCGGCGCCGTCCACCGTCACCTGCGAGACCGTCAGCCCGGTCAGGTCCAGGTGGAACTTCTCCAGCCGCTGGACGGCCTTGGCGGTGATCTCGGCGACGCCGGTCAGCTCGGTGGCCTGGCCGGGCTTGATGTCCAGCGTCAGCTTGTAGTGCTGGACGTCGTAGCCGCCGTTGCCGTCGCCCGGCACATACGGGTCGCCCGCGCTGGCCAGCCCCGCCGGGGCGCTGCCGGTGGGCGCGGGCGTACCGGTGGCGTCGGGCCCCGGCCCGCCGTCGTCGAAGGAGATCGCGCACGCCGACAGCGAGGCCGCCATGGCCAGGGCCAGGGCGCCGCGTCCGGCGGCACGGGAGGGTCCGGAGAGAGCGGTGCGGAGTTTGCCGGCCGTCGTCACGGCCCACAGCCTAAACCGCCGGAGCGGTGTCCCGCGGACGCGGCGGCCTCACTCGGCCTTCCGCCGAGGGATCGGTTCAGCGTCCCGCATAGGGGTCGGCGCCGCCGGGGACGATCTTGCGGACCACCGTTCCGGCGACCTTGTCGTGCAGGCACTGCCGCCGTTCGTCCCAGAGGATCCACAATGCGTCCACCAGGCCGATGCACCCGCACAGGCCGCCCAGCACGGTGAAGAACGCCGCCCGCCCGGCCGCCTCCCCCTGGGTGACCGGTCCGCCGTCGGCGGCCCGGACGACCTGGATGCCGAGCACCGTCTTGCCCAGCGTCCGCCCCCATTTGTAGGTCGTCAGCCAGTAGTACAGGAACGCGGCGAGCGCGCCCAGGAGGTTGGCCGCCCACTGTCCGGCCGGGATGAACACCGCGTCCCCGCCGGGCCCCTCCAGCGCCCTGCGGTAGTCCACGAACGGCCAGGTCACCAGGGAGATGACGACGCCCACCAGCAGGAGGTCGAGCAGCGCCGCGCCCAGCCGGGCCCATCGGCTCGCCAGCCCGGCGGTCGGGTCGGGCGGCCCCCAGCCGGGCGGGGGCGGGGGCTGCTGTCCGGGCGGTGGGGACTGGTCCCACGGCGGCCGGTCCTGGGGTCCGGGGCCGCCGGGACCCGGGTCGTGCGGCGGTGGGTTCATACCACCAAGGTGGGCGTTCCCCCACCGCCGCAAACCCCTCCGGCGCGCCATTGAGCCGGGGTTTCGGGAGTGTTGGTCAGAGGTTTGGTCAGAGGTTTCCGCGCCGCGCCTGCTCGCGCTCGATGGCCTCGAACAGCGCCTTGAAGTTGCCCTTGCCGAAGCCCATCGATCCGTGCCGCTCGATCAGCTCGAAGAACACGGTCGGCCGGTCCTGCACGGGCTTGGTGAAGATCTGCAGCAGGTAGCCGTCCTCGTCGCGGTCCACCAGGATGCGGCGCTTTTGCAGCTCCTCGACGGGGACGCGGACCTTGCCGATCCGAGCGCGCAGCTCGGGGTCCTCGTAGTAGGAGTCGGGGGTGTCCAGGAACTCCACCCCGGCCGCCTGCATGGCGTCCACCGCGGCCAGGATGTCGTTGGTGGCCAGCGCGATGTGCTGCACGCCGGGGCCGCCGTAGAACTCCAGGAACTCCTCGATCTGGGACTTGCGCTTGCCCTCGGCCGGCTCGTTGAGGGGGAACTTGACCTTGCGCGTCCCGTCGGCCACCACCTTGGACATCAGCGCCGAGTACTCGGTGGCGATGTCGTCGCCGATGAACTCGGCCATGTCGGTGAAGCCCATGACGCGGTGGTAGAAGTCCACCCACTCGTCCATGCGCTCCACGTTGCCCACGCAGTGGTCGATCGCCTGGAAGAAGCGCTTGGCGGGGGGCTCCACCAGCGGCTCGGCGGGCTGGTACCCGGGCAGGTAGGGGCCGGAGTAGTTGGAGCGGTCGACCAGGGTGTGGCGGGTCTCGCCGTAGGTGGCGATGGCGGCCATCACCACCTTGCCGTGCTCGTCCTCGACCGTGTGCGGGGCCTCCAGGCCGCGCGCACCCTGCGAGACGGCGTACTCGTAGGCGGCCGCGACGTCGGGCACCTCGATGGCCAGGTCCACCACGCCGTCGCCGTGCTCGGCGACGTGACGTCCCAGGTCGGTTCCCGCGCGGACCGGGCCGCGCACCACGAACCGGACCGAGCCCGACTCCAGCACGTGCGCCGCCTCGTCCCGGCAGCCCGTCTCAGGCCCCCGGTACGCCACCCGGCGCATCCCGAAGGCGGTCGAGTAGAAGTGCGCGGCCTGCCTGGCGTTCCCCACGGCGAAGACCACGGCGTCCATGCCCTTGACCGGAAACACGTCACTCATGCGAGAAATGTCTGGCAGACGCTGCAACCTGTGCAATAGTGACTTAGAACACTGGACAATCTGCACAGTGCGCCAGGGGAGACCGCGGGAATTCTGTGCAGTCTGACCACCTGCGAGGGCGGCGATGGCGATCGACGCGTTGGACGGGCGGCTGATCGAGCTGTTCACCGTCGAACCCCGGATCGGGGTGCTGGAAGCGTCGCGACGGCTGGGGGTAGCCCGCGGGACCGTGCAGGCGCGACTGGACCGGTTGTCCCGCGAGGGGGTGATCCGCGGATTCGGGCCCCAGGTCGACCCGGCCGCGCTGGGCTATCCGGTGACCGCGTTCGTCACCCTCCAGATCAGGCAGCCGGGCGGGCACGACCCGGTGGCCGAACGGCTGGCCCGCATCCCCGAGGTGATCGAGGCGCACACCATCACCGGACCGGGGGACATGCTGTGCCGCATCGTCGCGCGCAGCAACGCCGACCTGCAGCGGGTGCTGGACGGAGTGCTGGCGGTGGAGGGGGTGGAGCGCGCGTCCTCGGTGATCTCCCTGGCCACCCAGATCCCCCACCGCACGCTGCCGCTGGTGCACGCCGCCGCGGCGGCCGGGGGACGGCGTCCCCGCGCGGGCGGGTGACCGGGCGGGCGATGCAGACGGCCCGCCGGGGTCGGTGCCGGCGGGCCGGGAAGACCGTGGGATCGAACGTGTGCCGTGCGGGGTGTCAGGCGATCGCGGCGGGAGAGGACCGCCTGACACCGCCTCGGAGTCCGGGGACGTCCCGGAGGCGGATCCCGGAGACAGGCCCCGGAGACGAACGCGTCAGGCTCCGGCGTAGGGGGTGGCGTCCAGGATCTCCACCGTCATGCTGCGCCCGTTGGGCAGCGTGTAGGTGGCCTTCTCGCCGACCTTCTTGCCGTTGATGGCGGCGCCCAGCGGGGACTGGGGAGAGTACACGTCGATGGGGGCGCCGCTTTCCTCGCGGGAGGCCAGCAGGAAGGTGACCTCCTCGTCGTCGTCCTCGAACGCGACGGTGACCGTCATGCCGGGCCCGACCACGCCCTCGGTGCGGGGAGCCTCGCCGACCCTGGAGTTCTCCAGGATGTGCTGAAGCTGGAGGATCCGTCCCTCGATCTTGCCCTGCTCCTCCTTGGCGGCGTGGTAGCCGCCGTTCTCGCGCAGGTCGCCCTCCTCCCGTGCCGCTTCGATCTTCCGCGCGATTTCGATGCGGCCCGGGCCCGACAGATACTCCAGCTCGGCCTTGAGCCGGTCGTACGCCTCCTGGGTGAGCCAGTTGACGTTGTCAGCACGGGTCTCGGTCACGGATGCTCCTCTGTCCACACGTAGCGTTCTTCGGCCCGCCTGCTCACGGACCGACCTTGGCGGGCCGGGCGAAACGTCAAGCCTATCCCGCGTGCGAGAGTAAAGGTTCCCTCCGTCGTTCACCCGCAATCCGCCAGGCGGTCACATCGTGCGACACTCTTTGACCCGCGCGGCGGTGGCGCGCCGGGTCGTCGTCAGCAGGTCGGTGCGGCTCAGCGCGGAGCGGCCCGCCGGGACCACCACCTCGCGCCGGGCGACCACCGCGAAATTCGCGTCGAGGGCGTCCACCACGCACCGCACCGCCCGGTCGGCGGGCTTGGCGACCTGCCAGCGGACCTCGACCGAGGAGTCGTCGATCACCCGGTAGGAGATGGTCTGCTGGTCGATCCCGGGGCTGCGCCCGGCGTTGGCCATGATGATCGCCCAGCCCACGGCGCAGATCGCCACGACGACGCCGATCACCGCGTATCCGAGCGGGCTCCCCTTGCGGCGGTCGGGGGCGGTCGGGCTGGCGCTGGTGCTCATGGCGGGAATCTCCGTGCGGCCGTCAGGTGTTCTCAGGGACAATTGTCATCCGCCGCGGGGGATGACCCGTACCCGAACCCTCGCTGGTCGACGAACAGGGAGACTGCGCAGTGTCCGAGGCACCGATCGGTGGGAGCTCCTGCGACGACGGCCCGCTCCGCCTGATGGCCGTGCACGCCCACCCCGACGACGAGTCGAGCAAGGGCGCGGCGACCATGGCGCGCTACGTCGCCGAAGGCGTCGAGGTGATGGTGGTCACCTGCACCGGCGGAGAGCGCGGCGACATCCTCAACCCGGCGATGGACCGGCCGGAGATCAAGGCGGACATCGCCGCCGTCCGGCAGGAGGAGATGGCCCGGGCCCGCGAGATCCTGGGCGTCCGGCAGGAGTGGCTGGGCTTCGTGGACTCGGGGTTCCCCGAGGGCGACCCGCCGCCCCCGCTGCCGGAGGGGTGCTTCGCGCTGCAGCCGCTGGAGACGGCGGCCGAGCCGCTGGTGCGCATCGTGCGCGAGTTCCGCCCCCACGTGATGCTCACCTACGACGAGCGGGGCGGCTATCCGCACCCGGACCACGTGATGTGCCACCGGGTGTCGGTGGAGGCGTTCGAGGCGGCCGGCGACCCGGACCGCTACGTGGGCACCGGCGATCCCTGGCAGCCGCTCAAGCTCTACTACCACATGACCTTCAACCAGGAGCGGCTCGAGGCGCTGCACGCCGCCATGGAGAAGGCCGGGCTGGAGTCCCCCTACGGCGACTGGCTCAAGCGGTTCGAGGACGCGCCGTCCCCCTGGACGGTGACCACCCGGGTGCCGTGCGCGGACTACTTCGAGATCCGCGACAAGGCGCTGCTGGCGCACGCGACGCAGATCGATCCCAACGGCTTCTGGTTCAAGTGCCCGCTGGACCTGCAGCGCGAGGCCTGGCCCACCGAGGACTACCATTTGGCCAGGTCCCTGGTGGACACCGAACTGCCCGAGGACGACCTGTTCGCGGGCGTCAGGGAGAAGGTATGTCTGTAGCACTGCTGCTCGCCCAGCCGAAGAACGAGCAGTTCCCGCTCAACGATGAGACCGTGAGCCCCGGCTATCTCGGCTTCGCCGTCTTCCTGGCCCTGTGCGTGGCGGTCTACCTGCTGATCCGCTCCATGAACAAGCAGATCGGCAAGATCCAGGTCCCTCGGGAGGCCGACCTGGTGCGGCAGGAGCGCGAGCGGGCCGCGGTCGACGGCGACGAGCAGGACGAGGAGCGGAACGAGGCCCGCGGCGCGGCGAAGGCCGAGAACGCCGGCGGCGCGACCGGGTCGAAGCGGAGCTGATCGTCACCGGGGCGGGCCGGGCGCCGAGCCGGTCCGCCTTTTCCCTCTGCGCCTCCTCCGCGCTTCCTCTGCGCTTTCTTGCGCTTCTTCTCGTGCCTCCTTGTGTGCTCACGCTCCCGGGCCCGCTCGGGGACGCCGGAAAGTGCGCGGGAGGCCGGCGGACCGTTGACCTGACGCCTTGATCGACGGAACATGAGGGCTGCTCGCGTTCCTGGGAGGCGGAATGAGGGTCCGGGGTCTGCTCGCGGCGACGGCGATGGTGCTGGGACTGGTCTCGATCCCCCAGACGACGGCCTCGGCCGCCGTGGTGAAGCGCGGCTGCGACCCGATCGATCCGGCGGCCTGCCTGCTGCCGTTCCCCAACGACTGGCACACCGTGCCGGACTCCTCCACCGACACCGGGCGGCGGGTGGCGTTCCCGGCCTCGGCGATGCCGCGGAACGCGCTCGGCAAGGCCATCGACCCCGCCGAGTGGAACCGCTCGGACGGGTTCTCGCCCGGCTCGCCGTTGCTGACCCGGGTGCCGGGGATCGACCTGGCCCGGACCGGCGCCGCGCCGATCACCGACATCGGCCGGTCGCTGGACCCCGAGTCCCCCATCGTGATCATCGACGCCGCGACCGGCGAGCGGTGGCCGCACTGGGCCGAGCTGGACGCGCAGGCCACCCGCCCGGACCGGCAGGCGCTGATCATCCGCCCGGCCCGCAACTTCCTGGCCGGGCACCGGTACGTGGTGGCGCTGCGCCGGCTCAAGGACTCCCGGGGCGCGACCATCCCGGCGGGGGAGACGTTCCGCAGGATCATCGGCGCCGACCTGCCCGAGGGCCATCCGCTGCACCGGCGGCAGCGGCACGCCCGGCGGGTGCTCGACGACCTGGCCCGGCACGGGATCGGGACCGACGAGCTGTATCTGGCGTGGGACTTCACCGTCGCCAGCAGACGGAGCCTGACCGAGCGGATGCTGCACATCCGCGACGACTCGTTCCGGAGGCTGGGCGGCAAGGCGCCCCGGTTCGTCGTCACCGAGGTCGCCGACGCCCCGCCGGAGGAGCAGACGGCCCGCGTCGTCAAGGGGATGCTCTTCGTCCCCAGCTACCTGAACCTGCCGGGCGGGATCCCCGGCGCCCGGTTCCACTACGGACGCGACGGGCTGCCCGCCCGCCTGCCGGGCAACACCCAGATCGCGACCTTCCAGTGCACGATCCCGCGCGCCGCGTTCGCCTCGCCCGCCCGTCCCGCCCTGTACGGGCACGGGCTGCTGGGCAGTGAGAGCGAGGTCGGCGCGGGCAACGTGCGGGCCATGGCCGAGGAGCACGGGTTCGTGTTCTGCGCGACCAAGTGGGCCGGGATGTCGCAGGACGACATCGTCAACGTGGTGACCGTGCTCGGCGATCTGAGCCGCTTCGCCACCATCGCCGACCGGCTCCAGCAGGGGATGCTCAACATGCTCTGGCTGGGACGCGCGATGGTGCACCCGGACGGGCTGGTCTCGCACAAGGCGTTCCGCACGCCGGACGGGCGGCCGCTCATCGACACCGCCGCCGGCCTGGTCTTCGACGGCAACAGCCAGGGCGGCATCATGGGCGGCGCGCTCACCGCCGTGTCCACCGACATCCGGCGGGCGGTGCTGGGCGTCCCGGGGATGAACTACAGCACGCTGCTCAACCGCAGCGTCGACTTCGACCGGTTCGCCGTCGTCATGAACGCGGCCTACCCCGACAAGCTCGACCAGCAGCTGTGCTTCGCGCTGATCCAGATGCTGTGGGACCGTGGGGAGGCCGACGGGTACGCCGAGTGGATGACCGACCGGCCGCTGCCGGGCACCCCCGACCATCGGGTGCTCCTGCACGTGGCGTTCGGCGACCACCAGGTGTCCCCGACCGCCGCCGAGGTGGAGGCCCGCACCATCGGGGCCCGCATCCACACCCCGGCCCTCGCCCCCGGGCGCAGCCCGGACCGCGTCCCGTATTGGGGCATCCCGCCGATCGAGGCGTACCCGTACCCGGGCTCGGCGATCGTCGTCTGGGACAGCGGCACGCCGCACCCGCCGCTGACCAACCTGCCGCCGCGCGGCGAGGAGTACGGACGCGACCCGCACTCCGACCCGCGCAACGATCCCGACGCCCGGCGGCAGAAGGCCGTGTTCCTCACCACCGGGGAGGTCGTCGACGTCTGCGGCGGAGCGCCCTGCACCGCCGGACCGCTTCCGGCCACATCCGGCAGGTCGTGATCCGCCGGATCTGCCGGCTTTCCGTGACATGATCCTCGCGTGAGCGAGGCCCCTGGCGTCCTGAGGATCCGCGACGGGAACGGCACCCGGGTCGGCTTCTTCGAGCTGTTCTTCGACCTGGTGTTCGTCTTCGCGTGCACCAGGCTCTCGCACCGGCTGCTGGACCATCTGACCTGGGCGGGGGCGGCCGAAGCGCTGCTGTTGCTGCTGGCGGTCTGGTGGGCGTGGATGTACACCTGCTGGACCACCAACTGGTTCGACCCCGACCATCCGTCCGTCCGGCTGATGCTGGCCGCGGTCATGCTGGCGGCGATGTTCATGGCGGCGGCGATCCCGGAGGCGTTCGAGGCGCGCGGGCTGTGGTTCGCCTGCGGCTATGTGACCGTCCAGGTGGGCCGGACCGTCTTCGTGGTGCTGACCACCCTGCGGCACGAGCTGGGGCCCAACTTCCAGCGGGTGCTGGCGTGGATGCTGCCCGCCGCCGCGTTGTGGATCGCCGGCGGGCTGGTCCACGACGCGGCCCGCCTGGCGCTGTGGGCGGCGGCCGTCGCGGTGGAGTACACCGCCCCCTGGGTCGGCTACGCCACCCCGGGGCTGGGCCGCTCCAGCACCTCCGACTGGACGATCGACGCCCGGCACATGGCCGAGCGCTGCCAGTTGTTCGTGATCATCGCGCTGGGCGAGTCGATGCTGGTCATGGGGGCCACGTTGAGCGGCCTGTCGCCCGCGTCGCCGGGCGCCGTGGCGGCCTTCGCGGTCGCCTTCGCCGGCAGCGTGGCGTTCTGGTGGGTCTACTTCGGCCGCACCGCCGAGGCCGCCGCCGAGCGGGTCGCCGCCTCGCCCGACCCCGGGCGGCTGGGCCGGTCGGCCTACACGGTCATCCACATCGTCATGGTGGCGGGCATCGTGGTCGCCGCGGTCGGCGACGAGCTGGTCATCACCCACCCCGGCGGGCATGTGGAGGGGGGCGTGCTCGCCACCGTGCTGGGCGGCCCGGCCCTGTTCGTCCTGGGGCACGCCCTGTTCGAGAAGGTCGTCTTCGGGCGCCTCGCCCTCGCCCACCTCGTCGTGTCGACGCTGCTGGGCGCGTTGGCCCTGGTGGCGTGGGCGACCCGCCTGTTCACCCCGCTGGCCTCGGCCGTCGCAGCCCTGGCGGTCCTGATCGTCCTCGCCGTCTGGGACGCCGCCGGCCTCCGGACGCAGGCCGCCGCGGAGGCCTGAGGGATGGACTCAGAGCTTGCGATGGTCCCAGCTGGTGATGTGCTCCGGCTCCAGGACCACCACGACCCGCTTGGCGAGGGCCTTCTCGATGCCCTCGGCGACGGCGGGGTCGAGGGGCTCGCCCGGCCGGGGAATCGGCAGCCCGGCCATCCGGCAGCCCACGACCCGCCCGACCAGGGAGCGGGTCTCGGGGTCCTCGATGATGCGGCCGGTGCCCTTGAGCTTGACCCCGCGCAGCTCGCCGTACTCCAGGCCGTCCTCCACCAGGCAGGTCATCGCCGGGTTGCGGCGCAGGTTGACCACCTTCTGCGAACGTGCGTAGGTGGTGAAGGCGATCTTCCCGTCCAGCAGGGTGTAGAACATCGTGACCAGGTGCGGGGCGCCGTCGCGGTCCACGGTGGCGACCTGCACCTTGAACCGGCTCGCCAGGAACTCCTGGATCTCGTCCGGGGTCATCTTGATCTGCTCGCGCTTGTTGCCCACTGCTCCTCCTCGTCGGCGGCCGTCCCCGGACGGTGCGATCGCGAACAGAATAACGTTCGGTATTCAGAATGGAAGGCATGTCCACCCGCGATCTCCTGGTCCTCGGCACCGCCAGCGCCGTGCCCACCAAGACCCGCAACCACAACGGCTACCTCGTGCGCTGGGACGGGCAGGGCCTGCTGTTCGATCCCGGGGAGGGGACCCAGCGGCAGATGATCCGCGCCGGGGTCGCCGCGCACGACATCAACTGGATCTTCCTCACCCATTTCCACGGCGACCACTGCCTCGGCCTGCCCGGCGTCATCCAGCGCATCGCCCGCGACGGGGTCGAACACCCGGTGCGCGCGGTGTTCCCCGCCTCCGGGCGGGAGTACTGGGAACGCCTGCGGCACGCCTCGGTGTTCGTCGACACCAGGGTCGTCGAGGAGCATCCGATCGGCGGCGCCCGGGTCGAGATCGACACCGGCGGGGCGCCGTTCACGCTGACGGCGCGGCGCCTGCAGCACCCGGTGGAGGCGTACGGGTACCGGCTGGAGGAGCCGGACGGCATCACGATGCTCCCCGAGCGGCTCGCCGAGCACGGCATCGCCGGCCCGCTGGTCGGTCAGTTGCAGCGGGAGGGCCGCCTCACCGCCCCGGACGGCCGCATCGTCACGCTCGAGGAGTGCAGCGTCCCCAGGCCGGGCCAGAAACTGGCGTTCGTCATGGACACCCGGATCTGCGACGCGGTGTTCGAGCTGGCCGAGGGCGTCGACATGTTGATCGTGGAGTCGACGTTCCTGGCCGAGGACGAGCCGCTGGCCCGCCGGTACGCGCACCTGACCGCGCGGCAGGCGGGCCAGGTCGCGGCGGCGTGCCGGGTGCGGCGGCTGGTGCTGACCCACTTCTCCGAGCGGTACACCGCCGAGGACTTCCCGCGCTTCACCGAGCAGGCCACCGAGTTCTATCACGGGGACGTGGTGCTCGCCCGCGATCTGGAACAGGTCCCCGTCCCGCCCCGCCGCCGGCCGGTCCGGGTGCAGCGACGCGCCACGTGAGGTCGGTTCCTGGCGGCTCTGGGTGATTACCGGCGCTTTTTAACGGTTTCCGGCGGTCGGACCGGTTCTCGGCGGAGAGCGACGGGTAGGACGCCCCCATGGCTGCCGAAGAGGCCGACGTCATCGTCGTCGGCATGGGACCGGGCGGGGAGCATGCGGCGGGCCGGTTGGCGCAGGCGGGCCTGGAGGTGATCGCGGTCGAGGCCCGGCTGGTCGGCGGAGAGTGCCCGTACTGGGGATGCGTCCCCACCAAGATGATGGTCCGCGCCGCCGACCTGCTGGCCGAGGGCCGCCGCATCCCGGGGATGGCCGGCGACGCCACGGTGACCGCCGACTGGAGCCAGGTCGCCCGGCGGATCCGCGAGGAGGCCACCGACTCCTGGGACGACCGGGCCGCCGTCGAACGGTTCACCCGGACCGGCGGGCGGCTGATCCGCGGATACGGCCGGATCACCGCGCCCGGAGAGGTCACCGTGGACGGCCGGGTGCTCCGCGCCCGCCGCGGCATCCTGATCAACACCGGCACCGAGCCGAACATCCCCCCGATCGACGGCCTGGCGGGCACCCCGATGTGGACCAACCGGGAGGCGGTGGAGGCCAAGGCCGCGCCCGGCTCGCTGGTGGTGCTGGGCGGCGGGGCGATCGGCACCGAGATGGCGCAGGCGTTCGTCCGCTTCCGGACCCAGGTCACCGTGGTGGAGTCCCGCGACCGGCTGCTGGCGGTGGAGGAGCCCGAGGCCTGCGACCTGCTGCGGACGGTGCTGGAGCGCGAGGGCGTCACCGTGCGCACCGGGGCCCGCGCGGTCGCCGTCCGCCACGACGAGACGCACGGCTTCACCGTGGAGCTGGAGGGCGGCGAGCGGGTGCACGGCGAGGCGCTGCTGGTGGCGGTCGGCCGCCGCACCCGGCTGCGGGACCTGGGCGTCGGCGCGATCGGGCTGGACGAGGACGCCCGTTTCATCGAGACCGACCCGTGGATGCGCGCCGCCGACGGGGTGTGGGCGATCGGCGACGTGACCGGCAAGGGCGCCTTCACCCACGTGTCGATGTACCAGGCCGACGTGGCCGTCCGCGACATCCTCGGGCAGGGCGGCCCGCCCGCCGACTACCGGGCGGTGCCGCGAGTGACGTTCACCGACCCCGAGATCGGGGCGGTCGGGCTGACCGAGGCGCAGGCCCGCGAACGGGGGATCACCGTCCGCACCGGCATGACCCGCATCCCCGACTCCTCGCGCGGCTGGATCCACGGCCCGGGCAACGAGGGCTTCATCAAGCTGATCGAGGACGCCGACCGCGGGGTCCTGGTCGGCGCGACCTCGGCCGGGCCCAGCGGCGGCGAGGTGCTCGGCGCCCTGGCGGTCGCCGTCCACGGCGAGGTCCCGGTCGACCGGCTGCACCACATGATCTACGCCTATCCGACGTTCCACCGGGCCGTGCAGAGCGCCGTGGCGGACCTGCGGTCCTGAGCCCCCCGATCCGCCGCGGCCCGGCCCCGGGCGCCCGTCCCGCAGGGGTGAGCCGAGGGCCATGGGGCAGGATCATCGGCATGAACCGCCTCAAAGACGCGACCAGCCCGTACCTGCTGCAGCACGCCGACAACCCGGTCGACTGGTGGGAGTGGTGCGACGAGGCGTTCGCCGAGGCCCGGCGGCGCGACGTGCCCGTCCTGCTCAGCGTCGGGTACGCGGCCTGCCACTGGTGCCATGTGATGGCGCACGAGTCGTTCGAGGACCCGCAGACCGCCCGCCTGATGAACGAGCTGTTCGTCAACGTCAAGGTGGACCGGGAGGAGCGGCCCGACGTGGACGCCGTCTACATGGAGGCGACCCAGGCCATGACCGGTCAGGGCGGGTGGCCGATGACGGTGTTCATGACGCCGGACGGCGCGCCGTTCTACTGCGGCACCTACTACCCCCGCGCCCAGTTCCGCGCCCTGCTGGAGGCGGTGGCACGGGCCTGGCGGGAGCGGCGCGAGGAGGTGGTGGGCCAGGGACGGCAGGTGGTGGAGGCGCTGACCTCCCACGCCGGCCTGCCGGAGGGGGTGCGGCCGCCGTCGCCGGACGGGCTCGCCCGAGCGGTCGCGTCGCTGGCGGCCTCCTATGACGCCGAGCGGGGCGGTTTCGGCGGCGCGCCCAAGTTCCCGCCGTCGATGGTGCTGGAGTTCCTGCTGCGCCACCACGCCCGCACCCGGGACCCGCGGGCGCTGGAGATGGCCTCCCGCACCCTGGAGGCGATGGCCCGCGGCGGCATCTACGACCAGCTCGGCGGAGGGTTCGCCCGCTACTCGGTGGACGAGTCCTGGGTGGTCCCGCACTTCGAGAAGATGCTGTACGACAACGCGCTGCTGGCCCGGGTGTACGCGCACTGGTACCGGCTGACCGGCAGCCCGCTGGCCCGGCGGATCGCGCTGGAGACCTGCGACTGGATGCTGCACGACCTGCGCACCCCCGAGGGCGGGCTGGCCTCGGCGCTGGACGCCGACAGCGAGGGCGAGGAGGGCAGGTACTACGTGTGGACGCCCGCCCAGCTCCGCGAGGCCCTCGGCACCGCCGAGGGGGCGGAGGCGGCGGCGATGTTCGCGGTGACCGAGCAGGGGACGTTCGAGCGCGGCGCCTCGGTGCTGCGGCTGCCCGTCGACCCCCCGGACCGGGAGCGGTATGAGCGGATCAAGAGCCGGCTGCTGGCGATGCGGTCCCGGCGGGTGCCGCCGGCGCGCGACGACAAGGTGGTCACCGCCTGGAACGGCCTGGCGATCGCCGCGCTGGCCGACTGCGGGGCGCTGCTGGGGCGGCCGGACCTGGTGGTGGCCGCCGAGCAGATCGTCCATCTGCTCCGGGAGGTGCATCTGAGCGGTGACGGGCGGCTGGTGCGGACCTCCCGGGGCGGGACGCCGGGCACGAACGCCGGCGTGCTGGAGGACTACGCCGACCTGGCCGAGGGCCTGCTGGCGCTGCACGCCGTCACCGGCGATCCGGCGCACGTGCGGCTGGCCGGGATGCTGCTGGACGTGGTGCTGGAGCGTTTCCCCGACGGCAGGGGCGGGTTCTACGACACCGCCGACGACGCCGAACGGCTGTTCCGCCGCCCGCAGGACCCCACCGACAACGCCGCCCCCTCCGGCCAGTCGGCGGCGGCGGGGGCGCTGCTGTCGTACGCGGCGCTGACCGGCTCGACCCGGCACCGGGAGGCGGCCGTCGCGGCGTTGGCGCCGGCGTCGCTGCTGGCCGACGAGCACGCCCGGTTCGCCGGCTGGAGCCTGGCGGTGGCCGAGGCGCTGGCGGCGGGGCCGCTGGAGATCGCGATCGTGGGAGACCCGGCCGATGAGCGGACCCGGGCGCTGCACCGCGCGGCCCTCGGCGCGACCTCGCCCGGCGCGGTGATCACCGTCGGCGAGGCGGGCTCCGCCGACGTGCCGTTGCTGGCGGGGCGCGGCCTGGTCGACGGTGAGCCGGCGGCCTATGTGTGCCGCGACTTCGCCTGCCGGCTGCCGGTGACCACTCCCGCCGCCCTGAAGGCCGAGATCGCCGGGGCCTGAGGAGGCCGGGAACTTTTCCGACATCGGCCGCGTCAGGTCGATTCGACGGGAGGGTGACCTTGATCTCGTTGCGTCTTAGTGTTACCACTGGGTAACGCACGTGCGGCTGATGTGACGTCGCCCTTACGGTCGGGGTGGCGGGGTTCGGTCCGGGTATTTCCGGACCCGAGAGGCCGCGCCGGTGGGGGAGCAGAGCCCTGGCAAGGGGGGCGCGATGAGGGAGTGGTGCCGTGCCTAAGCCGAGCCGCCGCGTGCTGCCGACGGTCATCGGTGTGGGCATCGTGACGACCCTCGCCGTGGACGGGGCGGTCCTCGTCTCCTGGCGGCAGGCCGACGATCGGGCCGAGCGGCCCGTCGGCGTTCAGCGCTACGTCGCCGCGTCCACCGGGACCGACGCCGCCGCGGTCCAGGTGGCGCCGCTGCGCGGCCGGGTCACCCCGCATCTGCTGATCGCCGCGCCCACCACCCTCCCGCCCCAGGTCGTCGAACGGGTCCGCACGACCAAGGGCGTCAAGCGGGTGGAGGTCGTGGACGCCGCCCAGGCCATGGTCGGCGGCAAGCGCGTCGGCCTGCTCGGGGTGGAGCCCTCCACGTTCCGGGCGTTCACCCCCAAGCCCACCGCCGAGTCCGATGCGCTGTGGCGCAACATCGCCGGCGGCGACATCGCCATCTCCTTCACGATGGGCAACGACGGGGGCGTCACGCTCGGCAGCCAGATCCCGGTCGGCGGCCGGACCCGTCAGTCGCAGCTGCGCGTCGGCGCCTACGCCACCATGGGCCTGTCCGACGTCGACGCGGTCGTCTCCCGCAGCGTCGCGCGCGCCCTGGGCGTTCCCACCGGGAACGCGCTGCTGGTCAGCGCCTCCAAGCGCAACGCCGGCGCGATCGCCAAGGCATTGCGCAAGAAGCTGCCCAAGGGGGCCAAGACCGTCGAGGTCAGCCCCGAGCTCGACATCCCGGCGCCCGGCGGGCAGGTGCCCGCCGCCAAGGGCGAGGTCATGACCGCCGAGCAGGTCCGGATCGTGATCCGGGCCGCCTACAGCCGTCTCGGCTGGCCGTACGTGTGGGGCGGCGAGTCCGAGGTCGAGGGCGGGTACGACTGCTCGGGCCTGATGCAGTACGCCTTCGCCCAGGCCGGCATCCGGCTGCCGCGCGTGGCCGCCGACCAGGCCCGCGCCGGCTGGATCATCCCCTACTCCAAGGCCCGTCCCGGCGACATGCTGATCTGGGCCAACGACCCGACCGCCCCGGGCTACATCTCCCACATCGCCCTGTACATCGGCGACGGCAAGATGATCGCCGCGCCTCGCCGGGGCACCGTCGTGCAGGTCCAGCGGGTCTACACCCGCAACCTCAAGGGCGCCGTCCGGGTCAACCCCCGTCTGGCCGCCCGCCTGGCGGCCTCGGGACTGTAGCCTCCCGGTCCCTCCCGTCGCGCGCTCCGCGCGTTCCCGCCCTTCCCGCGTCCTTCCGGCCCGGCTGGCCTTTGCCCCATTGTCTTGTAATACTGATTACATGAGTGCAAGTGAAATAGAGGAGAAGCTGCGCGGCTGGTTCACCGGGCGGCTGCCGGAGGACTGGTTCGAGGGTCCGCCGGAGGTCGTGGTGGACCGGGAGGAGGCCAGCGTGGTGGGGCGGCTGACCCCGCCCGAGCTGCCCGAGGGCGTCTCGGACGTCGAGCGGGACTCCGCGCTGGCCGGGCACATCGCGCGGTTCCGGGAGGAGACCCGGGAGCGGCGCATCGCGATCGCGCGGGAGGCCGAGCACCGGTTCGGGCACAAGGTCTCCTGGGGGGTCGAGTGCGGCGGCCGGCGGGAGATGTTCACCAATCTCTCGGTCCCGGTGATGACCCGGCTGCGCCAACCCGAGCGGCGGGTGCTGGACACCCTGGTGGAGGCCGGGGTGGCGCGCAGCCGCAGCGATGCGCTGGCCTGGTGCGTGCGGCTGGTGGGGCAGCACGCCGACGCGTGGCTGAGCGAGCTGCGGGAGGCGCTGCGCCATGTGGAGCGGGCCCGGGCGGCCGGCCCCAAGGTGTGACGGCCCCGCCGTGACCAATGCCGCGTCGCCGTCGTTGAACGAGGCGAGTCCGACGGCCCGACGCCCGCGACGAGCCCGCGCCCCGGCGGGGGGCGGAGCGGTGCGGAGGCGGCGGGCGAGATTGCCGAAGATTGCCGGAGATCGCCTCTCCGCTCGCAAAACGGGCCATAATGAGGCGTCGTTTCGACGGGGGACGCTCGCGGAGGTAAGCCCATGGCGGTTCGGCGAGGAAGGCTGACCGCGGCGATCAGGCGCAGCCCGGCGTACGCCGCGCTGCGCGATTCCATTTACCGGATCTATGAACGCCGTCTGGAGTCCTCGCTGCCCACCGACAAGGTGCCCCGCCATGTCGGCGTGATCCTGGACGGCAACCGCCGATGGGCGCGCTCCATGGGCCTGAGCGATGTGAGCACCGGCCACCGTCGCGGCGCAGACAAGATCAGCGAGCTGCTCCAGTGGTGCACCGAGGCGCGGGTCGAGGTGGTCACGCTGTGGATGCTGTCCACCGACAACCTCAACCGCCCCGCCAAGGAGCTGAACCCGCTGCTGGAGATCATCGAGAACACGGTGGCCAAGCTGGCCGCCGACGGCTGGCACGTCAAGCCGGTCGGGGCGATGGACCTGCTGCCCGACTCGACCGCGCGTGTGCTCAAGGACGCCGAGGAAGCCACATCCGACCGCCCGGGGCTGATTGTGAACGTCGCGGTTGGGTATGGAGGAAGGCGTGAGATCGCTGATGCGGTGCGCTCCCTGCTCCTGGAGCAGGCGGGTAAGGGCACCAGCATCGAGGAGCTCGCCGAGATCCTCGACGCGGAGCACATCGCTGAGCATCTCTACACGCGCGGCCAACCCGACCCCGACCTGGTCATCCGCACCTCGGGGGAGCAGCGGCTTTCCGGCTTCCTGCTCTGGCAGAGCGCCCACTCGGAGTTCTACTTCTGCGAGGTTCACTGGCCGGACTTCCGCAAGGTCGACTTCCTGCGGGCGCTGCGCTCCTACGCCGCGCGGCACCGGCGCTTCGGCTCCTGACCCGCTCTGCGGAGGGCGGCCCTGCCCGCCGCGGGCGAGCGGGCCGGGACGGGGCGCCCCCTCCCGCACGTCGCGGCCGTCCCGCTCCGGCTCGGCCGACGGCGCGTCGCGGACGACCCGGCGGGCGCGCGGCGGACGGGAGGCATGGAGGGACGACCCTCCGCTGCAGAAGCCGACCTGGGGGACGCCCCCACACCACACCAAGGGATGCCCGTCCACGGACGCGCGTCGCCGCATCCGGTGGCGGGGCCCGAAGGAGAGCCAGTGGCCACAACCTCCCGGCGCCGTCAGATTCAGCAGCCCCAGCGGCGTACCTACGTCCTCGACACCAGTGTCCTGCTCGCCGACCCGGGGGCGATGACCCGGTTCGCCGAGCATGAGGTCGTGCTTCCGATCGTCGTCATCACCGAGCTCGAGGCCAAGCGGCACCACCCGGAGCTGGGCTACTTCGCCCGTCAGGCGCTGCGCCTGCTGGACGACCTGCGGGTGGAGCACGGCCGTCTCGACGAGGCCGTTCCGCTCGGCGACCAGGGCGGCTCGTTGCGCGTCGAGCTCAACCACGCCGATCCCGGGGTGCTCCCGGACGGGTTCCGGCTCGGCGACAACGACACCCGCATCCTGTCGGTGGCGGCCTGGCTGGCGCGCGAGGGCAGGGACGTCGTGCTGGTCTCCAAGGATCTGCCGCTGCGGGTGAAGGCCTCGGCGGTGGGGTTGACCGCCGAGGAGTACCGGGCCGAGATGGTGGTGGAGTCCGGCTGGACCGGCATGCGCGAGCTGGAGGCGACCGCCGCCCAGATCGAGGAGCTGTACGAGGTCGGGACGCTGGAGCTGGAGGCGGCCCGCGAGCTGCCCTGCCACACCGGGCTGCGGCTGCTGTCGGAGCGCAGCTCGGCGCTGGGCCGGGTGCAGCCGGACAAGTCGGTGCGGCTGGTGCGCGGCGACCGTGAGGTGTTCGGGCTGCGCGGCCGGTCCGCCGAGCAGCGCATCGCCCTCGACCTGCTGATGGACGAGGACATCGGCATCGTGTCGCTGGGCGGCCGGGCCGGCACCGGCAAGTCGGCGCTGGCGTTGTGCGCGGGCCTGGAGGCGGTGCTGGAGCGCCGCCGGCACCGCAAGGTGGTGGTGTTCCGCCCGCTGTACGCGGTCGGCGGCCAGGAGCTGGGCTATCTGCCCGGCTCCGAGGGCGAGAAGATGTCGCCCTGGGCGCAGGCGGTCTACGACACCCTGTCGGCGGTGACCGCCCCGGAGGTCATCGAGGAGGTTTTGGACCGCGACATGCTCGAGGTCCTGCCCCTCACCCACATCCGCGGCCGGTCCCTGCACGACGCGTTCGTGATCGTCGACGAGGCCCAGTCGCTGGAGCGCGGGGTGCTGCTGACCGTGCTGTCGCGGATCGGCACCGGGTCGCGGGTGGTGCTGACCCACGACGTGGCGCAGCGCGACAACCTGCGGGTCGGCCGGCACGACGGGGTGGCCGCCGTGGTGGAGCGGCTCAAGGGGCATCCGCTGTTCGCGCATGTGACGCTGACCCGCTCGGAGCGGTCCCCGATCGCCGCTTTGGTGACCGATCTGCTCGGCGACGTCGGACTCTGACGAGGAGGCCGGTCCCGGCCGGCCGGCGCGTCCGCCTCGGAGCCGCCCCCGCGGGCGGCTCCGAGGCCGTTCGCCGGGGCCGCGCCGGGGCGCGGGCCGATGCCGAACGCGACGGTGCGACGTCGTTCCGTCATGCTGTGGCAAAGCTCACACAAGACGTGGCAAATTCCCTAAATCCCAGCTCTATGGGGCGTTCCGGGGTCAGGGTCGTCGAGTTGACATCACGGGCAGCCGTCTCAAATGTTGCGTTTTGGTTGCGAACCACCCCCTGACCTCAGGCATTGTGTGCGGCCGTAAGCACCTCCGAGCGGTGCGGACCGGCCGACGGTCCCCGCCCGGCCGCGCGCCGGGGCACCGCTCCGGGCCGGGCCCGAGGAGATGATCGCCACGGTCCGCGGCCAGGAGGTGGACGCCTTCGTACGCGTGCCCATGCGCGTGCGACCGTCGGAAGGGCCGCCTTGTACGGAGACCGATCTGGGTCCCCTGGTAGGCGAGACGATCGCAACGAGGAATGGGAACCGCGGACCGGCCCGGCGGGGCCGGGACGGCGGACGTTCGCGCCCCCGCCCTCTCCCGGGGACGTTCGGGTCGCCGGCGCCTCGTTCGGCGAGACCGACCGGGACGCGCAGCAGGCGCAGCGGACCGAGACGTCGCGGTCGCCGGCGCCCGGGACCGGCCGTGACCGCAAGAGCCGCGCAGGGCGCATGCCGCTGCGGATCGCGGCGGTGGCCGGAGCCGCCGTCGCGCTGGTCGGCGCGGGCGCCGTCGCGGCCTTCGCGACGTCCGGCGGCGGGGAGACCGCCACCGTCAAGCCGACGCCGCCGGCCGAGGCGCCCAGGCAGCCCGATCCCCGGCAGCTGGCGGAGCAGCAGCGGCTGCTGGATCTGCGGCGGGCCGACGAGGCCGCCCGCAAGGACGCCCGCAGGCGGCCGGTGTTGGAACTCAAGGGCCGCACGCCCACTCCCACGCCGACCGCGACCCCCGAGGCGTACGCCGGGAACCCCGTCCCGGTCGGCGAGGCGCAGCAGATCGCCAAGGCGATGCTGCCGAGCTTCGGGTTCGACCCCGACACCCAGTTCGGCTGCCTGGTGAAGCTGTGGGACAAGGAGAGCGGCTGGCGGACCACCGCGCAGAACCCGACCAGCGGTGCGTACGGCATTCCGCAGGCGCTGCCCGGCTCCAAGATGGCCAGCGCCGGCGCCGACTGGCGGACCAACCCGCGCACCCAGATCAAATGGGGCCTGGGCTACATCAAGGACCGCTACGGCACTCCGTGCGCGGCGTGGGCGCACTCCCAGCGCGTCGGCTGGTACTGATCCCGCTCCCTCGGCCCGCGGAAAGGACGGCCGCCCGTCCTTTCCGCGGGCCGAACGCATGACGCCGTCGAAAGGTCGGTAAAACGGCGGCAGAGATTTTCCGCCGCGACGATTCAGCGGTTCGCCGTCGTCGCACGTTCCTGACGTGCCACGACGACGCGACGGTGAATGCAGCATGCGAAGAAAACGCACCGGAACCGTGCTGACGGCGTTGGCGGTCGCCTTCGGCCCGCTGCCGGCGGCCGACGCCCACGCCGTCGGGAAGACCGCCGACCGTCCCGGACGCGACCGGGTCGCCCACCGCCTCCACAAGGCCGGGCGGCCGTCGGTGCGGCCGTCGGCGCGCCGCCTGGCGGCGCACCGCCCGGTCGCGCGCCGGCCGGTCCGGCGTCCGGGCCGCGACCACCGCGACGGCGGCCACCACGACGAGGTGGCCGAGGAGAACCGGATGCTCGGCCTGACGCTGGCCGAGCGGAACTGGCCCGAGCCGCGCCAGCTCCGCTGTCTGGACCGGCTGTGGACCCGCGAGAGCGGCTGGAATCACTTGAGCAGGAATCCGCACTCGGGCGCGTACGGCATTCCGCAGGCGCTGCCCCCGACCAAGATGGCCGACGCCGGCGACGACTGGGAGACCAATCCGCGCACCCAGATCATCTGGGGCCTGCGCTATATCGCTCGGCGATACGGCACTCCGTGCCGGGCCTGGAAGCATTTCAAAAAGAAGGGCTGGTACTGATCCGCAGCCTCTTCGCCGCAGGCCGCCGGCGTTCTTCCGGGGCCTGCGGAGCACGGCTCAGCGGCCGGGCGCCGGCCGGCCGGTCATCGCCAGCACGTCGAGGGCGGCGTCGAGCTCCTCCAGGGTGATCTTTCCCTGCTCGACGTGACCGCGCTCCAGCACCACCTGCCGGATCGTCTTGCGCTCCGCCAGCGCCTGCTTGGCGACGGCGGCGGCCTCCTCGTACCCCAGATACCGGTTGAGCGGGGTGACGATCGACGGCGAGGACTCGGCGTAGACGCGGCAGCGTTCCACGTCGGCGTCGATGCCGTCCACGCACCGGTCGGCCAGCAGCCGGGAGGCGCCGGCCAGCAGCCGGATGGACTCCAGGATGTTGCGGGCCATCATCGGCAGCATCACGTTCAGCTCGAAGTTGCCGGCCGCCCCGCCGAACGCCACCGCCGCGTCGTTGCCCACCACCTGCGCGACCACCTGGAGCACCGCCTCGCAGATCACCGGGTTGACCTTGCCGGGCATGATCGAGGAGCCCGGCTGCAGGTCCGGCAGCCGGATCTCGGCCAGCCCGGCGGTCGGCCCCGACCCCATCCACCGCAGGTCGTTGGCGATCTTGTTGAGCCCGACCGCGATGGTGCGCAGCGCCCCGCTGGTCTCCACCAGCGCGTCCCGGGCCCCCTGCGCCTCGAAGTGGTCGCGGGCCTCGGTCAGCGGCAGCCCGGTCTCGGCGGCGATCCTCGCGATCACCTTGGCGGCGAACCCGGGCGGGGTGTTGATCCCGGTGCCCACCGCGGTCCCGCCCAGCGGCAGCTCCGCCAGCCGCGGCAGCACCGCCTCCAGCCGCTCCACCCCGTACCGCATCTGCGCCGCGTAACCGCCGAACTCCTGGCCGAGCGTGACCGGGGTGGCGTCCATCAAGTGGGTGCGGCCGGCCTTGACCACATGGGCGAAGTCGGCGGCCTTGCGCTCCAGCGACGCCGTCAGACGCCGCAGCGCGGGGATCAGCTCGCCCACCACGGCCTCGGTCGCCGCGATGTGGATGGAGGAGGGGAAGACGTCGTTGGAGGACTGGGAGGCGTTCACATGGTCGTTGGGGTGCACCGGGCGGCCCAGCCGCTCGGTCGCCAACGTGGCGATCACCTCGTTGGCGTTCATGTTGGACGAGGTGCCCGATCCGGTCTGGAACACATCGACCGGGAACTGGTCGTGCCAGCGGCCCGCCGCGATCTCCTCGGCCGCCTCCCGGATCGCCTCCGCCATGTCCGGCTCCAGCACGCCCAGCTCGGCGTTGACCGCGGCGGCCGCCGCCTTGATCNCGGCCGCCTCCCGGATCGCCTCCGCCATGTCCGGCTCCAGCACGCCCAGCTCGGCGTTGACCGCGGCGGCCGCCGCCTTGATCCGGGCCAGCGCGACGATCTGCGCCGACTCGAGTCCGCGCCCGGAGATCGGGAAGTTCTCCACCGCCCGCTGGGTCTGCGCCCGCCACTTGGCCGCGGCGGGGACGCGCACCTCGCCCATCGAGTCCCGCTCGACCCGGTAGCCCTGCTCGGTCATCGTCGGCACCTCCGGTCCCTGGACACCCTTCCGTCAGGGTGCAGCCTTGCCCGTGGCGTCGACATTCCCGGGCGGCGGGTCATTTCTCGATCAAGTAGTCCTTCCGCGTGCCGGGGGCGCCCATCGGCTGCTTGCGGCCGTTGACCCACACCTCGCAGGCGGCGCTGTCGTAGATCACCGCCGACAGCCGGGGCTTGTCGAAGACCCGCTCCTCGCCGCGCGCCATCGTGCCGCGGAACTCCAGGTTGAGCGATCCGGCCTCGGCGACGAAGATCCGGCAGGTGTCGCCGACCGCCCGGATCACCAGCGGGTTGAGCGCGGCGGCGGGCGGGGCGGTGGCGGGTTCGGAGGCGGTGCCGCGCCCGTCGTCGGCCACCGCCTGCCCGGGGCTCTCCCGGGTCATCCCGACGATCAGCGCCCCCACGCCCACGCCGCAGGACGCCACCGTCGCGGCGACCAGCCCCGCCACCACCGCCAGCCGGTACCGGGGGGTGGCCTGGCGGCGCGCCGTGCGGGGCGCCGACATGGCGCGCTCCAGACGGTCCACCGCGCGGGCGTGGCTGAGCCGCCGCACCGGGTTCTTCTGCAGCAGCCCGTCGAGCACCGGGGCCAGCGGCCCGGCGTTCTGCGCGGGCGGCGGGTCCTCGTTGGCCAGCGCGCTGAGCGTGGCCATCACGTTGCCGCGCTCGAACGGCGGATGCCCCTCCAGCGCGGCGTACAGGGTGGCGCCCAGCGACCACAGGTCCGCCTGCGGGGTGGGCCGCTCGCCGGCGGCGACCTCCGGGGCCACGTACGCCGGGGAGCCCATGAAATGCCCCGTCTTGGTCAGGCTGGTCGCGCTCGAGGAGAAGGCCAGCCCGAAGTCGGTGAGGACCACCCGGTCCCCGTCCAGCAGCACGTTGGACGGCTTGAGGTCGCGGTGGATGATCCCCGAGCGGTGGGCCACCGCCAGCGCGTCCAGCAGCTGGCGGCCGATGTGGGCGACCCGCTCGGGCGGCAGCGGGCCCTCCCGTTCGATGATCTGTTCCAGGCTGGGAGCCTCGATCAGCTCCATCACGATCCACGGCCGGCCCTGCTCGATCACCACGTCGTAGACCTCGACGATCGAGGGGGTGCGCAGCTGGGCCGGGGCGCGGGCCTCGCGGAGGGTCCGGCGGTAGAAGATCACCCGCTCTTCTTCGCTGAGGTCCTCCGGCAGTCTCAGTTCTTTGATCGCCACCGCGCGGTCGAGGAGGTCGTCGTGCCCCCGCCACACCGTGCCATTGGCACCCTGGCCGATTTCGGAGATCAGCCGATAGCGCGTCGCCAGCACGAGGCGCTCAGACTGAGACATGGCGGAAAAGATACCGGAGTGGGTTCATGCGGCACGGCGGGATCGCCGGAGGTGTACCGAATTATTCACCCTTATCCGATTCTTGGGTGAAGGGTTCGTCACGGAACGGTACGGGCTCCGAAAGGCGCCGTTGCGGAAGGACCGCTCGCAAGGCGCGCTCGCGATGGGGCGGCGGGCGCGTCCGGCGGCCGGGGCCGGAGAAGACGACGGCGACCGGACGCCGTCGCGTCCGGTCGCCGAGCGCCTTCACGGCGCCTTCCGGGGCCGGCGTCAGGGGCTCCCGCGGGCGCCGCTCGAGACGTCTCCGGACCGTCCCCGGAGTTCTCCCGCCGTCCTCCCGAGCCGCGGCGCCTTGCAAGCGCCTGCCGAGGCCGCCGGGAGGAACGCCGTCCCGCGCCTCCCCGCGGTGAGGGGACCGCCGCGGGACGGCCGGCGGCGGCCCTCCGCCCGTTCCGGGACGGGGACGACGCGCCGGGCTCAGCGCCGGCCGATGGTCAGCAGCGGCCCGGTGGTGTCGGCGAAGAAGTCGTTGCCCTTGTCGTCCACCACGATGAAGGCGGGGAAGTCCTCCACCTCGATCTTCCAGACCGCCTCCATGCCCAGCTCCGGATACTCCAGGACCTCGACCTTCTTGATGCAGTCCTGGGCCAGCCGGGCGGCCGGGCCGCCGATGGAGCCCAGGTAGAAGCCGCCGTGCTTCTTGCAGGCCTCGGTGACCTGCCGGGAGCGGTTGCCCTTGGCCAGCATCACCAGCGAGCCGCCGGCCGCCTGGAACTGCTCCACATAGGAGTCCATCCGGCCCGCGGTGGTGGGGCCGAAGGAGCCGCTGGCGTAGCCCTCGGGGGTCTTGGCCGGACCGGCGTAGTAGACGGCGTGGTCGCGCAGGTACTGCGGCATCGGCTCGCCGGCGTCCAGCCGCTCCTTGATCTTGGCGTGCGCGATGTCGCGGGCCACCACCAGCGGCCCGGTCAGCGACAGCCGGGTCTTGACCGGGTACTTGGACAGCTCGGCGCGGATCTCCTCCATCGGCCGGTTGAGGTCGATCCGCACCACGTCGCCGCCCAGCTCCTCGTCGGTGGTGTCGGGCAGGAAACGGGCCGGGTCGGTCTCCAGCCGCTCCAGGAAGATCCCCTCACGGGTGATCTTGGCGACGGCCTGCCGGTCGGCGCTGCAGGACACCGCGATGGCCACCGGGCAGGACGCGCCGTGCCGGGGCAGCCGGATCACCCGCACGTCGTGGCAGAAGTACTTGCCGCCGAACTGCGCGCCGATCCCCAGCCGCCGGGTCAGCTCCAGCACCTCCTCCTCCAGCTCCAGGTCCCGGAACCCGTGGCCGGTCATGGAGCCGGAGGTCGGCAGCGTGTCCAGGTAGCGGGCCGAGGCGTACTTGGCGGTCTTGAGGGCGTACTCGGCGCTGGTGCCGCCCACCACGATCGCCAGGTGGTAGGGCGGGCAGGCGGCGGTGCCCAGGGAGCGGATCTTCTCCTCCAGGAACGCCATCATCCGCTTGGGGTTCAAGACCGCCTTGGTCTCCTGGTAGAGGAACGACTTGTTGGCGCTGCCGCCGCCCTTGGCCATGAACAGGAACTTGTAGGCGTCCCCGTCGGTGGCGTACAGCTCGATCTGCGCGGGCAGGTTGTTGCCGGTGTTCTTCTCCTCCCACATGGTCAGCGGGGCCATCTGGGAGTAGCGCAGGTTGAGCTTGGTGTAGGCGTCGTACACCCCGCGCGAGAGGTGCTCCTCGTCGCGGCCGTCGGTGAGCACGTGCTGGCCGCGCTTGCCCATCACGATGGCGGTGCCGGTGTCCTGGCACATCGGCAGCACTCCGCCGGCGGCGATGCAGGCGTTCTTGAGCAGGTCCAGCGCCACGAACCGGTCGTTGGGGGAGGCCTCGGGGTCGTCGAGGATCTTGCGGAGCTGGGCCAGGTGCGAGGGCCGCAGCAGGTGGGAGATGTCGCGGAACGCCGTCTCCGACAACAGCCGCAGCGCCTCCGGCTCGACCTGCAGGAACGTACGGCCTCCCGCCTCGAGCACGGACACGCCGTCGGCGGTGAGCAACCGGTACTCGGTCTCGTCTGGACCGAGCGGCAACAGGTCGGTGTAGGAGAACTCAGGCATCTCACGTTCCTCGCGTCGCCAGGGGCAGGGGGCCGCACTCAGATTACGACGCCCCGAAGCGGCCCGGACGCGGGGCTCGGCTGGTGGAGCGGCTCGCGCGCATGCCACCCTGGTCGTGATCATCGGCCTTGGAGGGCCCCGTGACGGATCTGTACCTGCCTTTGGACCGCACGGCGGGACGGCTGTCGGCACAGATCGCCGCCGGGCTGCGCGCCGCCGTCCGGGAGGGCCGGCTGACCGCCGGCACCCGGTTGCCCTCCAGCCGCGACCTGGCCCGCGACCTGGAGGTCTCGCGCGGCGTGGTGGTGGCGGCCTACGAGCAGCTGGTGGCCGAGGGATTCCTGGTGGCACGGCGCGGCGACGGCACCCGGGTGGCGCCGCTGGCCCGTCCGGACGAGCCGCTGCGCTCCGCGCCGGTGTGGCGGCACGAGGAGCCCGCCAGCGAGCTGGGCTCCGGACCGAGCCCGATCGACCTGCGCCCCGGACCGGACCTGGCGGCGTTCCCCCGTGAGCTGTGGGCGTCGGCGCTCCGCACCGCGCTGCGCACGCTGCCGAGCGAGGCGCTGTCGTACCCGGATCCGGGCGGGGCCGCCGAGCTGCGCGCCGAGCTGGCCGGATATCTGGGCCGGGTGCGGGCGGCGCACGCCGCCCCGGAGCGGATCGTGGTGATGAACGGGGTGGCGCACGTGGTGTCCACGCTGGTCCGGCTGCTGGCCGCCGACGGGCACACCGTGCTGGCGGTCGAGGACCCGGCCGGGCACCGGCAGATCCCCTGGCTGCGGGCGGGCGGGCTGGAGCCGGTGCGGATCAGGGTGGACTCGGCGGGCATCGACGTGGCGGCGCTGGCCGCCTCCCCGGCCCGCGCGGTGCTGATCACCCCGGCGCACCAGTTCCCGACCGGGGTGGTGCTGGCGCCGAAGCGGCGCGCCGAGCTGATCGAGTGGGCCCGGTCGGTGGACGGCCTGGTGATCGAGGACGACTACGACGCCGAGTTCCGCTACGACCGGGAGCCGGTGGGCTGCCTGCAGGGCCTGGACCCCGACCGGGTGGTGCTGGCCGGGTCGGTGAGCAAGTCGCTGGCCCCGGCGCTCCGGTTGGGCTGGGCGGTCGCCCCGGACCGGCTGGCGCGGCGGCTGCGCCGGCACCGGACCGACACCGACATCGCCGGGCCGCTGCTGGAACAGCACGCGCTGGCCCATCTGCTGGCGACCGGCTCTTATGACCGGCATCTGCGGGCGCTGCGGCGTCGCTACCGCGCCCGGCGGGACGCCCTGGTGGAGGCGCTGCACCGCCGGCTGCCCCGGGCGCGGGTGCAGGGGGTGGCGGCGGGGCTGCACGTGTACGTGGAGCTGCCCCCCGGCTGCGACGAGGCCACGGTGATCGCCAAGGCCGCCGAACGCGGCGTGGTCCTCCAGGGGGCGGCGCCGATGTGGTCCCGCCCCGCCCCTCCCGCCCTGGTCATCGGCTACGGGCGCGCCAACGAGGCCCGTCTGACGGCCGCGGTGGAGGTGCTGGGGCAGGTGGTCGAGGAGACGACGGGCGGGTGAGCGCGTCGTCGCCGGCGGCGCCCCGTCGACCGGCCGCTGGGCCGGTCGCTCAACCGGTCGCTCGACCGGCCGCCGGGGCGGCCCGGGCGGCGTCCGGTTGCGTCCGGAAGCCCCCCGCCGTCAGCACGATCACCGCGACCAGCAGGGCGGGCGCGGTGAACGCCAGGCGCAGCCCGTCGTCCGCGCCGAGCGGCGCGATCGCCCCCACGATCGCCGCGCCCAGCACGAACCCCACGTAGTTGAAGACGTTCAGCCGGGCCACCGCCACCCCCAGGCCGGTCGGGTCGACCCGCCCCGCCGCCGAGAACGCCACCGGGGCCACCACCGCCAGCCCCAGCCCCGCCACCGCGAACGCCGCGACGGCGACGGGGGCGGCCGGGGCGGCCACCACGCCGAGCATCCCCGCCAGCCCGACGAGTCCGCCGGCCCGGACCACGGCGACGCCGCCGCAGCGCCGCACGCCCAGATCGGCCGCCGCCCGGCTGGCCACCATCGCCACCTGGTAGGCCACATAGCCGAGCGGGCCGACCGTCCCGCCCGCGCCCAGCTCGTCCTCCAGGTATTTCGTGCTGTAGTTGGCGATGGCCGCGTCGGTCAGATAGAACACGCCCAGTCCCGCGCCGACCACCAGCACCGGACGCCAGGGCACCCGCAGAGCCGCCGCCCGCATCTCCTCGGCGGACGGGCCGGTGCCCTCCTCGGCCCTGCGGAGCAGCCGGGGGCCGGTGGCCAGCGAGATCGCCGTGCCGACCGCGGCCGGGAGGAGGAACCCCGTCGCCAGCGACAGCTCCAGCCGGTTGGCCAGCGCCGCCCACAGTCCGCCGCCGATCCCGGCCACGCTCCACACCGCGTAGAAGCCGGTGAGCAGGCTGACGCCGTACCGGCGCTCGACCGCCACCGCCTGGGCGTTCATCGCCGCGTCCACCGCGCCCACGCTCAGGCCGAACAGCGCCACCGCCGCGCACAGGACGGGGATCCCGCCGCCGGTCAGGCCGAACAGCACCACCGCCAGGCACACCGTCGGCTGCGCCGCCCGCAGCACCGGCGCGCTGCCCCGGCGGGCGAACAGCGCGCCCGCCGCCACGCTGCCCGCCCCGGCGATCAGCGGCACGAGCAGCAGCACCAGCGCCAGCGCCCCGTCGCTCATGCCGTGCGCGTCCTGCACCCGCGGCACCCGGGTCACCAGCGTCGCGAAGCACAGGCCCTGCACGGCGAACGCCGCGTACGCCGCCAGCCGCGCCTGACGGTCCCGAACGGCCCGACGGTCCCGAACGGTCATGGGCGCCCCCGCGACAGGGTCAACGTGAAGAAGATTCACGTCAGCGTAGGGCTCCGGGCGGTTATCGTCTAGATGTGGACCTCACCAAGAGCCAGACGTCGGCCCGGCCGGTGACGAGCGTGCGCGACCTGCGCGCCTCCGACGCCGACCGGGAACGCGTGATCGCGGTGCTCGGCGAGGCCCTGGCCGACGGGCGGCTCACCGCCGACGAGCACGCCGAGCGCGCCGAGCGCGCCTGGCGGGCGCGGACGCTCGGCGAGTTGACCGGCCTCACCACCGACCTCAGTCCGCCCGAGGCGCAGCCCATCCTGGTCGACGACCGCCCCCTGCAGGCCACCTTCGGCACGGTGCGCCGCGGCGGCCGCTGGGTGCTGCCGGTGAGGCTGCCGCTGCTGGCGCTGTTCGGCACCGTCGAGCTCGACCTGCGCGAGGCCGTCCTGCAGCGTCGTCATGTGGTGCTGGACGCGCTGGTGCTGTGCGGGCGCGTCCGGCTGCTCGTGCCCGACGGCGTGGCGGTGAACGTCACCGGCCGCACCGTCCTCAGCACCCAGGACGTGCGGGTGCGGCCCGCGGGCGAGGGGCCCGTGGTCGAGATCGGCGGGCGGATGCTGCTGGGGTCGGTGCGCGCCCGCGCACCCAAGCGCACCTGGCGCGACCGGGTGCGCGGGCGGCTGCGCATCCGCAAGGGGCGCTGACGGCGGCTCAGACCGCCTGGTCGAAGTTGATCGCGCTGTAGGCGCGCAGCTTGGCCAGCTGGTGCTCGCTCTCCACCCGGCGGATGGTGCCGCTGCGCGCCCGCATCACCAGCGAGTTGGTGATGGCCCGGCCCCTGCGGTACCGCACCCCGTTGAGCAGCTCGCCGTCGGTGATCCCGGTGGCGGCGAAGAACACGTCGTCGGAGGCCACCAGGTCGTCGGTGGTCAGCACCCGGTCCAGGTCGTGCCCGGCGGCGGCCGCCCGGCTGCGCTCGGCGTCGTCGCGGGGCCACAGCCTGCCCTGGATCACCCCGCCCATCGCCTTGACCGCGCAGGCGGCGATGATGCCCTCGGGGGTGCCGCCGATGCCCAGCAGCAGGTCCACCCCGGTGCCCTCGCGGGCCGCCATGATCGCGCCGGCCACGTCGCCGTCGGTGATGAACTTGATCCGGGCGCCCGCCTCGCGGACCTCCTTGACGATGTTCTCGTGCCGCGGCCGGTCCAGGATCACCACGGTGACGTCCTCCACCGAGGACCCCTTGGCCTTGGCCACCGCCCGCAGGTTGTCGGCGACCGGACGTTCGATGTCCACCACGTCGGCCGCCTCCGGTCCGGTGACCAGCTTCTCCATGTAGAACACCGCGGACGGGTCGTACATCGAGCCGCGGGCGGCCACCGCGATCACCGCGATCGCGTTCGGCATGCCCATCGCGGTCAACCGGGTGCCGTCGATCGGGTCCACCGCGACGTCGCACTCGGCGCCGCTGCCGTCCCCGACCTGCTCACCGTTGTAGAGCATCGGCGCGTTGTCCTTCTCGCCCTCGCCGATCACCACCGTGCCGCGCATCGACACCGTGTTGATCAGCTGGCGCATGGCGTTCACCGCCGCCCCGTCGGCGCCGTTCTTGTCGCCCCGGCCCACCCAGCGGGCCGCCGCCATCGCCGCGGCCTCGGTCACGCGGACCAGCTCCAAGGCCAGGTTGCGGTCGGGGGCTGTGGGCTCCGTGGTGAGCGGAGAGGCGACGGACGAGGAAGCGGACCCGGCTTCGAACCCAGCGGAGATGGCAGACATCGCGATACAGCCCTTTCGGTCGGCGATGGCGGTCATTGTCCGTTTCTTGCAGCCCGGCTCACAAATTGGACCAGACCAGCGAACCGGCGCAGGTGATGCGGTTTCCTACCCCGACCGGCGGGTGTTCTCCCCTGATTCCTCCCGGACCGTCCGGTGACGCTGGGTTGCGATCTGGTGACCAGGCGGTGGAAGGAATCGTGAGCGCCTCCATGGAGGGCGTAATCTCTGCACTCATGAGCAGCGACATCCATGCGCCGTCCGATGAGACCGCCGCGGACGGCGCGCCCCCGGCGAGCACCGCCCCCCGTTCCCCCGCATCGCCGACCAAGGGGAAGGGCGAGTCGTCGGCCCGGGTGTCGGACCGGGGCGCGGCCACCCGCAGCGCCCTGCTGGCCGCGGCGCGGGACGTGTTCGCCGAGTCCGGGTTCGCCCAGGCCGCGGTCACCGAGATCGTGGCGCGCGCGGGCGCCAGCGTCGGCAGCCTCTACCACCACTTCAGCGGCAAGGCCGACCTGTACCTGACGCTGTGGGAGGACTTCCAGAACCGCCAGCAGGAGCGCACGCGCCAGGCCGTCCACGCGGCGCGGGCCGCCGGGGTCACCGACCCCATGCAGCTGTTCATCGCGGGCGCCACCGCCTATCTGGACGGCTGTCTGGCCGACCGGCGGATCTCCCGGCTGTTCATCCAGGGCGACGGCCCGCCCGGTTTCGACCGGGTGATGAACAAGCGGCTGCGCAAGTGGGCCCGCCGCAACGCCGCGCTGTTCCACACGCCCGACGGAGAGGTGGACGAGCCGCTGGTCACCGTGCTCACCGGCGCGATGGCGGCGGCCGTGACGGAGATCTCGCTGACCGAGGACGAGGACGCCGCCCGCAAGATGGCCGCCGACATCATGGCCGTCATCGCCACCATCCGCAGTCCCCGTGCGGAGCAGTCCTGAGCGTGCGCGATCCTGTCAGGGTGACCGACCAGACCTCCCGCACCGACGAAGCGCCGTCCGCCTCCGCGCCGGCCCCCGCCGCCGAGGGGCCGTACGAGGTGACGCCCGGGGTCTACAAACGGCTGACCACCGGGCTGGGCGGCTATGCCATGGCGATGCTGGCCTGCCTGCTGATGGTCGGCGTGGTGGTGCTGCTGACGCCCAGGGACGAGACCGAGACCCTGCCGACCGTCGACTACGGCGGGCATCTGCTCGCGCTGCGCGACGACGCCCCCTACACCCCGTACGCCCCCGAGAGCCTGCCGGCGGGGTGGCGGGTCACCAGCTCGCGGCTCACCGGGCTGGGGGAGCGGGACGAGCCGGTCGCCTGGCATCTGGGCATGCTCACCTCGTCCGAGGAGTACGCGGCGCTGGAGCAGAGCAACGAGCGTCCGGTGAGCGAGTACCTGTGGCGGATGACCAACTCGCGCGAGCCGGTCGGCGTGCAGCAGGTCGCCGGACAGACCTGGCAGCGCTACTACCGCCGGGACAAGGATCAGCGCTCGCTGGTCCGCACCCTGCCCGACGTCACCCTGGTCGTCACCGGCACCGCCTCCTATGAGGAGCTGGGCGTGCTGGCCGCCTCGCTGCGCCCGCAGCCCCGCGACGCCTCTCCGTCGGCCTCTCCCGGCACCCCCGGCGCGACCCTGCGGAACACGCCCTCCGGCGACTAGCCCGCTCGGCGGGATCCGGCCGGGTCCGGTCAAGGACGACCGGATGTGGTCGTGTTCGACCAGAACCGGTCGCATCCGATCAGATCCGCCCGAATGCCCCCGCTTGTGGCCGGAGCCGGTCAGAACGGCGCGGCGGGGGCGTCGGGGGAGTCCGGCCGGGATTCGGCCATCGCGGCGGCCAGGCGGGCCCGGGCTCCCTCCAGCCACTCCTCGCAGATCTCGGCCAGCTTCTCGCCGCGCTCCCAGAGGGTCAGCGACTCCTCCAGGGTGAGCCCGCCCGCCTCCAATCGCCGAACGACCTCGGCGAGCTCGTCGCGGGCCTGCTCGTATGAGGGCCTCGGTGCGTCCGTCACGGCGCCCAGCCTAGTCCGCCGGGCCGTCGGCGACGGCCCGCACCCGGCCGTCGGCCAGCCGGATCACCAGCTCCTCGCCCTTGTCGACCTCCTCCGCCGAGCGCAGCACCGTCCCGTCCGGGCGCTGCACGATCGCATACCCCCGGTCCAGGGTGGCGGCGGGGGAGAGCGCCCGCAGCCGCGCCCGGGTGTGGGCCAGGTGGTCGCCGGCCCGGTCCAGGGCGGCCGACAGGCAGCGGCGGGCCCGGTCGCGCAGGGCCAGGAGCTGCTCGTGCTGGCGTTCGATCTCGCGGACCGGGTCGGCCAGCGCGGGACGGGAGCGCATGGCCTCCAGCCACGCCAGCTCGCGCTCCACCCGGCCCGCCATGCAGCGCCGCCCCCGGTCCCGCAGCTGCCGCACCCGCTGGAGCTCCTCGCGCACGTCCGGGACGACCTTCTTGGCCGCGTCGGTGGGGGTGGAGGCCCGCACGTCGGCCACCAGGTCCAGGATCGGGCTGTCCTGCTCGTGCCCGATGGCGCTGACCACCGGGGTGCGGGCGGCGGCCACCGCGCGCACCAGCGCCTCGTCGGAGAACGGCAGCAGGTCCTCCATCGCCCCGCCGCCCCGGGCGATGACGATCACGTCGATCTCCGGGTCGGCGTCCAGCCTGCGCAGCGCGGCCATGATCTCGCCCACCGCGTGCGGGCCCTGCACCGCGGTGTTCTCCACCGTGAACCGCACCGCCGGCCAGCGCCGCCGGGCGTTGTTCAGCACGTCGTGCTCGGCGTCGGAGTCCCGCCCGCAGATCAGCCCGATGCGGCGGGGCAGGAACGGCAGCGGCCGCTTGCGCTCGGGCCGGAACAGGCCCTCGGCGGCCAGCACCTGCTTGAGCCGTTCCAGCCGGGCCAGCAGCTCGCCCGTCCCCACCGGGCGGACCTCCAGGGCCGCCAGCGAGAACGTCCCGCGGTTGACCCAGAAGTCGGGCTTGGCGTGCACGACCACCCGGGCGCCGTCGGCCACCGCCGGCCCGGCCGCCTCGAACACCGAGCGCGGCCCGGCCACCCGGACCGACATGGCGGCCACTGGGTCGCGCAGCGTCAGGTAGACGGTGCCCCCGCGCCGGTTCAGCTCGGTGATCTGGCCCTCGACCCAGATGCGGCCGAGCCGGCCGATCCAGCCGGCCACCGCGTTCAGCACGGTGCGGACCGGGACCGGGGACTCGGGGGAGGTCTCCATCGCCATGCCCGGCAGCCTAGCCCCGGTGGCCGACCCCACGCCGAAAGTTAGCGAGGCTAAGTTATTCTCAGAAAGTTAGTCTTGCTAACCATTTGTGCGGCCGTCCGCCGCACGGCCTCGCGTCCCTCGGGAGGTTTCCGGACTTGACTTCCTCCCCTCCCTGAAGGGAGGGGATTCCAACCGTCGCCGGTTGGGTTTCCTGCTTCACTGCCAGTCGCCCGCCCGAGAGGACTCTCGTTGAGGTCTTACACCAGCTCCACAGGCGTTTTACCTCTCCGCCAGCCCGGCGGCGAGGATGTTACGTGCGGCGTTGACGTCCCGGTCGTGCACTGCGCCGCAGGGGCACTGCCATGTCCGGACGTTCAGCGGCATCGCCTCTTGCAGGGTCCCGCACGCCGAGCACAGCTTGCTGCTGGGAAACCACCGGTCCACCGCCACCAGGGTGCGCCCGTACCACTGCGCTTTGTACTCCAACATCGAGCGGAATTCCCGCCAGCTCGCGTCCGAGATGGCGCGGGCCAGGGAGTGGTTGCGGAGCATGGTGCGGACGGTCAGGTCCTCGATCACGACCGTTTGGTTCTCACGGACGAGCCGAGTGGTCAGCTTGTGCAGGAAGTCGCGGCGGCGATCGGTGATCCGGGCGTGGATGCGGGCGACCTTGAGCCGGGCCTTTTCGCGGTTCGCCGAGCCCTTGGCTTTGCGGGCGAGCGCCCGCTGCGCCTTGGCGAGCTTGCGCCGGTCGCGGCGTTCGTGCCCGGGGTTGGTGATCTTCTCCCCGGTGGAGAGGGTGGCCAGGGCGGTGATCCCAGCGTCCACCCCGACCTTGCTCCCGGTCGGCGGCAGCGGAGCGATCGTTTCCTCCACCAGGATCGACACGAACCACCGCCCGGCCGCGTCCCGCGACACCGTCACGGTGGACGGCTGCGCACCCTCGGGGAGGGGGCGCGACCAGCGGATGTTCAGCGGGCCGTCCATCTTCGCCAGGAACAGTCGCCCGTCTTTCCAGCGGAACGCGCTGCGGGTGTATTCGGCCGACGCCCGGGACTTCTTCTTGCTCTTGAACGTGGGGTACTTGGCCCGCTTGGCGAAGAAGTTCGCGAACGCCGCCTGCAGGTGCCGCAGCGCCTGCTGCAACGGGACCGAGGACACCTCGTTCAAGAACGCCAGCTCGGGGGTCTTCTTCCACCGGGTGAGCGCGGCCGAGGACTCCACGTAGGAGACGCGGCGGCCCTCTTGGGTGTAGGCGCGGGTCCGCTCCTCCAGGGCCTTGTTGTAGACGAGGCGGACGCAGCCGAACGTCCGAAGCAGTTCTTCGGCCTGCTCGGGGGTCGGGTAGAAGCGGTACTTGTACGCCCGCTTCACAAGCTGCGGCATATCTCACATTCTAGCGCACGATCAGTTAAGGATCGCGCGTGTGTTCGAGACGCCGTTTCGCCTGGCGGCGAACCGGCTACCCCCGTCCTGCTCCGCAGGGGTCCGATTCCTCCCCCGCCTGAAGGCGGGGGTCTCCTCGGAGGTTTTCGATGACGCAGCGCACGTCCGATCACGCCGCTTCCCCGGACTCGGGCGGCGGCATCCTCCGGCAGCCCATGTCGGTGTGGGCCACCGCCTTCGCCGCGGTGGTCGCCTTCATGGGCATCGGCCTGGTCGACCCGATCCTGCCCGCCATCGCCGAAGGACTGAACGCCTCACCCAGCCAGGTGTCGCTGCTGTTCACCAGCTACTTCCTGATCACCGCCCTGGCGATGCTGCTGACCGGCTGGGTGTCCGGCCGGATCGGCGGCAAGCGCACCCTGCTGCTCGGGCTGGCGCTGGTGGTGGTGTTCGCCACCCTCTCGGGCACCTCGCACACCGTCGGCCAGCTGGTGGGCTTCCGGGCCGGCTGGGGACTGGGCAACGCGATGTTCGTGGCCACCGCGCTGGCCGTCATCGTCGGCGCCGCCAGCGGCGGCGTGGAGAAGGCGATCGTCCTGTACGAGGCGGCGCTGGGGCTGGGCATCTCCACCGGCCCGCTGGTGGGCGCGGCGCTGGGCGACCGGCACTGGCGCTACCCGTTCTTCGGCACCGCCGCGTTGATGGCGGTGGGCTTCGTGCTGATCGCCGTGCTGCTCAAGCCCACCCCCCGGCCCGCCGCCCGGATCCGGCTGGCGGATCCGCTGCGGGCGCTGACCCACGGCGGGCTGGCGACCATGGCGCTCACCGCGCTGTGCTACAACTTCGCGTTCTTCACCATCGTCGCCTTCACCCCGTTCGTGCTGGAGATGTCGGCGCACGGCATCGGGTTGGTGTTCTTCGGCTGGGGCGTGCTGGTGGCGCTGTCGTCGGTGTTCCTCGCCCCCGTTCTGCAACGCCGTATTGGAACGGTGCAGGTGATGTGGCTCGCGCTGGGCGTCCTGCTGGCGCTCCAGCTGGGCATCGCCCTGGCGCCGCGCGCCGGGATCATCGTCCTGGTCATCCTGACGGGCGTCCCGCTGGGGCTGAACAACACCGCGTTCACCGAGGCCGCCATGGAGGTCTCCGAGGCGCCGCGGCCGGTCGCCTCGGCGGGCTACAACACCGTCCGCTGGCTGGGCGGGGCGCTGGCCCCCTACCTCGTCACCAAGGCGGCCGAGCACACCGGCGACGACGTGCCGTACTACATCGGGGCGGCGGCCTGCCTGGCGGCCATCGGGATCCTGGCGGTGCGCCGGGGGCACCTGCGGACGCTCCGCGCGGCGCACGCCGACCCCGCGCTCGCCGACGCGACGGCGGGCTGACCCGCGCCCCGGCGACCCGACCCCGAGGGGCGGGCCCCGCCCGTCAGCGCCCGCCCTGGCCGCGGAGCTTGGCGATGCGGTTGTCGTACATGCGCAGGATCTCGGGTCGGGCGGCGTGCTGCCGCTCGTACTCGCGCAGCAGCTCGACCTGCTCGACGGTCAGCCCGCGCAGCCGGGCGCGCAGCTGGGGCAGGGAGGCCTCGTCGTAGTTCGGCACCGGCAGGTCGGCCTCCCGGAGGACGGGCCCGCTCCCGCCCCGCTCCGCCGGGGCCTTGCCCCCTTCGCCCGCCTCGTCCGCCCGGCCGGCCGCCTCGGCCCGCTCGGCGGAGGAGCCGGTGACGGTCTGCACGCCGGACGCCGAGCCCGCCGGCTCGGCGTCCGGAGCGGGCCGGGCGGCGGGCTTCGGAGCGGGCTTGCCGACCGCGATCTCCGCCACCGACCTGGGCCGGGGCCGCGGACGGTGCCCGGGCGGGGTCGCGACCGGGGTCTGCACGTCGGTCCGCGGCTCGCTCTCCTCCCCGCGCACCAGGGTCGCCACCTTCTCGGCGACCTTCCCGACGGTCTGCTCCGCGGCCTGCTTGGCGTCCTCGCCGAGCCGGCCCAGCACCGGACCGACCCCCTTCTCCCGCATCTCCTTGTAGTCCCTGGTCACCCGATCGCTCAGCAGCAGCGCCCGGCCGACCCCGAACATCGCCAGCCGGACGGCGTGCAGCGGAAGGTCACGGACCTGCTCGCTCACGGCGTCCCGGACATGCTGAGTGAGGCGGCGCGGCGACTTGGTCATCGTCCTCGTCTCCCTGCTGGTCCCTGATGGATGGTCTGGAGCGGTCCGAGCGCGCTTGCCACACGGCCGGCTCGCATCTCACTGTGCCGCATCGCTGCCGGACGGTCACGCCGGGGGACGCGTTCGCCGGGTCCGCGTCGCCCCGGGTCATGCCCACCCGGGGTCTACCCGGGGCCCGCCCGCCGCACTCGCCGCGGCGCCGGCCGCCCGGGCGGTTCGTACAATTGCCGCATGACCTCCACCAGTGAGCGCCGTGTCCTGCTCGCCAAACCCCGCGGCTACTGCGCGGGCGTCGATCGTGCCGTGCAGACGGTGGAGATCGCGCTGGAGAAGTACGGGGCGCCGATCTACGTCCGGAAGCAGATCGTGCACAACGTGCACGTGGTCAAGACCCTCGAGGAACGAGGGGCGATCTTCGTCGACGAGACCGAGGAGGTGCCCGAGGGCGCCATCGTCATCTTCTCCGCGCACGGGGTGGCCCCGGTGGTGCACGAGGAGGCCGCGAAGCGGAACCTGCGCACCATCGACGCGACCTGCCCGCTGGTGACCAAGGTCCACAAGGAGGCCCGGCGGTTCGCCGCCGAGGACTACGACATCCTGCTCATCGGGCACGAGGGGCACGAGGAGGTCATCGGCACCGCCGGCGAGGCCCCCGAGCGCATCCAGCTGGTCGACGGTCCGGACGACGTGGAGAACGTCCAGGTCCGCGACCCCGAGAAGGTGGCCTGGCTGTCGCAGACGACCCTGTCGGTCGACGAGACCATGGCCACCGTCGCCAAGCTCCGCGAGCGCTTCCCCAAGCTGGTCGACCCGCCGTCCGACGACATCTGCTACGCCACCCAGAACCGCCAGGCCGCGGTCAAGCGGATCGCCGCCGAGGCCCAGCTGGTCATCGTGGTCGGCTCCACCAACTCCTCCAACTCGGTCCGCCTGGTCGAGGTCGCCAAGGAGCACGGCGCCGACGCCGCCCACCTGGTGGACTACGCCGACCAGATCGACCCCGCCTGGCTGGAGGGCGTCACCACCGTCGGCGTCACCAGCGGCGCCTCGGTCCCCGAGATCCTGGTGCGCGGCGTGCTGGACTGGCTCGCTGAGCGCGGCTACGACCGCGTCGAGGAGGTCGAGGTCGTTCCCGAGCGCATGCGCTTCGGCCTGCCCCAGGAGCTTCGCAAGGACCTGCGCGCCGCCTCCCCCGCCTGACCCGGCGTCCCCGCACCGGGGCGCCGCCGCGTGTCCGCGGACGCCCCGGACGCGCCCGGCCGACGCCCGCCCGGGGGCGCCGACGGTCCGGTTGGGCCCTTGGTCGGCCCCGCTCCCGGCCGGCCTTTCAGTCGGCCTCGTCGGTCGTTCTCGCCGTCAATCGGCCTCGCCGCGGCGCGGCCGCGGGGTCTCCTCCCAGCGGACGGGGTCCTGCTCCTCGTCCTCCTGGAGGATCCGGCTGCCGGCCAGGCGCTCGCGAAGATCGCGGACGGCGGCCGGCAGGCCGCGGGGGACGGCGACGACCACCGTCAGGGCCGTGCCCAGGAACAGCCAGGGGGCGACGGCGGACAGCGTGGTGAACAGGCCCACCAGCACCACCCGAGCCATCGCGTCCCTGCCCAGCGAGGTCAGCACCTGAGCGGTCACCGCGGCCAGCAGGAACACCAGCGGCGGGCTCACCACCAGGGTGAGCAGGTCGGTCCGGCGGGTGGTCAGCGCGGCCAGCACGCAGCCGGCCACGAACCCGAGCCCGGCCGCCGTCGAGAGGTCCATCCACTGCGCCGCCAGCGCGCCCACGAGGCTCAGCGCGAACAGGATCACCACGCCGCCGCGGCCGGTGACCGTCCCCTTCGCCCCGTCCGCCCGCCGGGGCGCGGGGGAGGGGGTGCCCCGGCTCCGGGCGCCCTCGGACTGCTTGCGGGACTGCTTGCGCGCTGCGGTCGGGGTCATCTCGGCTCCTCCTCACCGGTGGGGCCCGCGCCGTTGCCGGACACGGCACGGCCGGCGACGTGCGGTCCGGCGTCCACGGCGCCCGGCGGCCGGAACCGGCCGTCGAACTCCGCGGCGGACGGGCTGCGGGGACTGTCGGTCACCGGCTGCGGACCGTCCAGCGCGCCGTCCACCAGCCCCAGGTCCTTCATCCTGCGTGCGCTCACCAGCACCCGGCTCTCCAGCGATCCCACCGTACGGTTGTAGGCGCGGACCGCGGCCGACAGCGACCGGCTCAGATCCTCCAGGTGCCCGCCCATGGTGCCCAGCCGCTCGTACAGCTCCCGGCCCGTCTCGAACACCGCCCGCGCGTTCTGCGACAGCGCCGCCTGCTGCCAGGCGTAGGCGGCGGTGCGCAGCATCGACACCAGCGTGGTCGGGGTGGCGATGTGCACCCGGCGGGAGAGCGCGTACTCCAGCAGTTCGGGGGAGCGTTCGAGGGCCGGCGCCAGGAACGCCTCCCCGGGGATGAACAGCACCACGAACTCCGGCGACGGGGTGAACGCCTTCCAGTACTCCTTGGCGGCCAGCCGGTCCACATGGTCGCGCAGATGCCTGGCGTGGGCGTCCAGGCGGTCGGCGCGCTCTGCGGGGTCGTCGGTCGCGGCGGCCTCCAGGTAGGCGGTCAGCGGCACCTTGGCGTCCACCACGATGGTCTTGCCGCCGACCAGCCGCACCACCATGTCCGGCCGCTGCCGGCCGTCGTCGGTGTGCGCCGAGGCCTGCTCCTCGAAGTCGCAGTGCCGGGTCATCCCGGCCAGCTCCACCGCCCGGCGCAGCTGCAGCTCGCCCCAGCGGCCGCGGGCGTCGGGCCGCTGCAGCGCCCGCACCAGCGCCTGGGTCTCCGCCCGCAGCTCCTCGGAGCTGCGCCGGACGAACTCGACCTGCTTGGCCAGCATCGCGTGCGACTCCCGGCGCCCGGTCTCCACCTCGCGGAGCTGCTCCTCGACCTTGGCCAGCGTCTCGCGCAGCGGGGCGACCAGGTGCTCCACGGCCTGCTTGCGGCGCTCCAGCTCTCCGGCGGCCTCCGCCCCGGCCGCCTTCAGCCGCGCGTCGGCCAGCTCCAGGAACCGCCGGTTGCTGGCGTCCAGGGCCTGCGCCGACAGCCGTTCGAACTGCGCGGCCAGCCGCTCCTCCAGGCGGGCGGTCTGCTCCTCGGCGGCCCGGGCGCGCGCGACCAGGGCGGCCGACCGGGTGGCGGCCAGCGCGTATCCGGCCATCGACCCCAGCGCCAGACCGAGGGCCAGGCCGAGCAGCAGCGCGAGATTCATGACGGGAATCGTGACATCGCAGTGTGAACGAGCCGAAGCGACGCGCCGGGGCCCGTGGTCGTGGCGCTCGGACTCGCCGTTCCTACAGTGGTGCTCGACATCTGCCCTTTCGTGGATGAGCTGCGCGGACGCACAGGAGGCCGAATTGTCGGACGCGACCCCCCACGACCTGCCCATCCGGCCGACCACACGCGCGCAGCGGCGCGTCGCGTCGGTGCTGGCGCTGGAGCCCGAGGACGCCCCCACCCCGCAGGCGCGCCTCGCCGGCCGGTTCATCCGGATCTTCGGCCGCTCCGCCTGGGAGAACGCCCCCGACGGCGACGCCGGGCTGATCCGCATCCGGCGGGTCACCGACCGGCTCGCCCGGCTGCAGCGGACGCCGGGCGGGGTGACGATCGTCCCCGAGCGCATCGGCCGCTCCGGAGAGAGCGAATGGGTGCGGGCCGGCCTGCCCGACGAGCGCAAGGTCCTGCTCTACCTGCACGGCGGCGGCTACTTCTTCGGCAGCCCGCGGCTGTATCGGCCGTTCACCTGGCGGCTGTCGGCGGCGACCGGACGCCCGGTGCTGGCCCTGGACTACCGGCTGGCGCCCGACCACACGCCCGCCGACGCCCTGGAGGACGCGCTGGACGCCTACGGGCACCTGCTCAAGCGCGGCTACCGGGGCCGGGACATCGTGGTCGGCGGCGATTCGGCGGGCGGCCACCTGACACTGGCGCTGCTGCACTCCCTCAAGGAGCGGGGCCAGCCGCTGCCGCGGGCGGCCGTCTGCCTGTCGCCGTGGGTGGACCTGATGTGCGAGGCCGACTCGCACCGGCTGAACGAGCGCAGCGACGTCCTCATCCCGGCGCGCAAGCTCGCCGCGCTGGGCCGCCGCTTCTGCGCGGGCAAGCCGCAGGACGATCCGCTGTTCGCGCCGGTGCGCGGCGATCTGACCGGGCACCCGCCGATGATGCTGATGGCCAGCGGCACCGAGATCCTCCGCGACGACGTGCGGAACCTGGCCGACCGCGCCCGCGCCGCCGGCGTGGAGGTGACCTACCAGGAGTGGGACGGGCTGGTGCACGTCTTCCCGGTGTTCGCCGACTTCATCCCCGAGGGCAAGGCGGCGTTCCGGCACATCGCCGAGTTCCTGCGCCGGGCGGAGGGCCGACCGGCCGCCGCGGCCGAAGGGCCCTCGAGCAGCCAATAGACTCGCCTGACGTGAGCCTGTCCATCGGAATCGTCGGGCTGCCCAACGTCGGCAAGTCCACGCTGTTCAACGCGCTGACCAAGAACGACGCGCTGGCCGCCAACTACCCCTTCGCCACGATCGAGCCCAACGTGGGCGTGGTGGGGGTGCCCGATCCGCGGCTGGAGAAGCTGGCGGAGCTCTTCGGCTCCGCCAAGATCGTTCCGGCGACCGTCGAGTTCGTGGACATCGCCGGGCTGGTGCGCGGCGCCTACGAGGGGCAGGGGCTGGGCAACAAGTTCCTGGCCAACATCCGCGAGACCAACGCGATCTGCCAGGTGATCCGGGTCTTCAACGACCCCGACGTGACGCATGTGGACGGCTCGGTGGAGCCGCTGCGCGACATCGAGACCATCAACACCGAGCTGATCCTGGCCGACCTGCAGACCATCGACAAGGCCCTGCCGCGGCTGGAGAAGGAGGCGCGGACCAAGAAGGACCGGGACAGGCTCGCGATGGTCGACGCCGTCACCGCCGCGCGCAAGGTGCTGGACGGCGGCACCACCCTGTTCGCCGGCGCCGCGGAGGCCGGGATCGACCTGTCCCTGCTGCGCGAGCTGCAGCTGCTGACCGCCAAGCCGTTCCTGTACGTGTTCAACCTCGACGAGGAGGAGCTCGGCAACGAGGAGCTGCGCGCCCGGCTGAGCAAGATGGTCGCTCCCGCCGAGGCCATCTTCCTGGACGCCAAGATCGAGTCGGAGCTGATCGAGCTGCCCGACGACGAGGCGCTGGAGCTGCTGCAGGGGATGGGGCAGCAGGAGTCGGGCCTGTCGCAGCTCGTCCGCGTGGGGTTCGACATCCTCGGCCTGCAGACCTTCCTGACCGCCGGCCCCAAGGAGGCCCGCGCCTGGACCATCCGCAAGGGCGCCACCGCGCCCGAGGCCGCCGGGGTCATCCACAGCGACTTCCAGCGCGGCTTCATCAAGGCCGAGGTGATCTCCTACGACGAGCTGATCGAGGCCGGCTCGATGACCGCCGCCCGCAACGCGGGCAAGGTCCGCATCGAGGGCAAGGACTACGTCATGCAGGACGGCGACGTGGTGGAGTTCCGCTTCAACGTGTAGTCGCGTTCGTCCGGCTCCTTCGGCGCGGCGCCCCGCCGGTCCTACCGATCGGCGGGGCGCTCGTCGTCTTCGCCCCGGGCCAGCTCCGACAGGTCCTCAACCTCGGCCACCTTCGGGTTCACGAACGTTCCCTTGCCCACGACCGTCAGGATCAGCCCGCGAGAGCGGAGTTCCCTCATCGCCCGGCGCACCGTCAGATAGGCGACGCCGTACTCCTCGGCCTGCTCGCGTTCCGGACGGAGCCGCTGCCCGGGCTTCAGATCGCCGGCTTTGATCCGCTCGGTGATGTGGTCGGCCAGCTGGACGTAGACGTACGTCGGCGACTCATGGTCGGGCTCGAATGGCGGCACGTCGCTCATGGGGGCAACGTACGACCACTGTGACCTGCATAAACGCTAGGAAGGCCATGCATAGTTCCACTAAGGCTATACAAGGGCATGCATAGCAACGTATGTTGTTGATGGGCGATGAGGCCCGTGCAAACGAAAGCGGCCCGGGCCGACGTGGCGGCGTCGGTGCTCCCGGGCCTGACCACGGAAGGAGCCCGTGGCTGTGCAAGAGCGTATCCGGCCCGTCGACGGCGACAAGATCGCCCGCGACCTCCAGGCGCAGACCCATGGACGATGGGTCATCTGGTTCGGACATCACACGCGAAGCTTCTGGGCGATCACCCGAGGCGACCACTGGAGCGGTCACATCGAGGCTCGTACCCCTCGCGAACTGATCGCGCGGCTCGCCGAGGTCGATGCCTGGTTCGGCTTCGGCAGGCCGAGCATCCGCACCAGGAGCGGGGCATGGGCGCTGACATGACCGCCCTCGGAGCCGATGCGGCCCCGCCCGGTGTGATGTGCGATGCGGCGATCCACGGCGACAACCCTCAGCCCGCGGCCGTCGTCACCTCGGACGAGACCGCGTGGTGCCTGATGCACTGGTGGGCGATCGCACACGAGATGCGACAGGACGGCCACGAGATCGTCTATACGGCCGCCGCACGGCTCAGGCTCGGTGCGCCCTGACCGGAGGGGAAGGCGACATGGTCGTGGGGGTGTCGGCTTTCGGGCCGACGCCCCTGCGACCGCTCCTCGGACCTGGACACGGGGCGGCTTTCCGGAGGCCCGGGACGCGGCCATGGGCCGTCTGGATCCACGAAAGGCGTGGATCGGCGTCGACCGGTCGTGAAGCCCGGGGCGGCGGGGCGAGCGCCCCGCCGCCCCGTGCACGACGGGATGCCTTCGAGGGGCGCCGCGGGTGACCGATAGCGGTCACCGTCCGCGATCATCGCCGTACGGATGCGGGCCGGTCGGCGACCGGCCGGTGCGGGACTCGCACCGACGGGCGGCCGCGTCGGCGACGGCGTCGCCGTCGGGGACGGCGGCCGGCCGCGGTGGGATCGCTCGGCCTCCGCGGCTTCCCGGTGACCGCCCGTGCGTCGAGGTCGAACGGTCGCACTCGGTCGTCGACCGCTGTTACGGCGGGGTGCGGGTCGCAGGGGCACGTCGTGCTCGTTTTCACTCATCAACTCGCGCGGAAACGCCGGGGACGCCCGTTCCTGCGCCGCGGTCGTCCGCGGCGCGGAGGGCGTGACCACGGCCTTCGAAGGCCCGCCCGCGCCGTGCCGCGCCGGGGCGTGTTCGGGGGGCGTGGGATTCTCGCCACAGCGGTGTTGTCGCAGGTCAGCGGCCGACAACCGGGTCGGCCGCCATTGTGGACGGCTGACCTGGGCAATTGTCCCGGTCCGGGATACCGGAACCTCACTGTTTGGACATCTCCCCTGTTCCGGCATCCTGCGCTTTCGGTTATCCACAGCCGCGTGCCGGGGTGTGTTCGCCCATCGGCCACTGGAACAATTGACTTCCGTGGTTAGGCTGGGCCGAGGTTAGGCTGAGCGGCCCTTGACCGCCCATGTCCCGACCAAGACAAGTGCAGGCAGGACGACCGCGCCGATCGGGTGGCAGGCGCGAGCGGAGGCGCGATGGCTCGGCGAGCGTTGGCGCGGGAGCATGCCGTGACGCACGGCGGGGACGCGGCTGTCCACGACGACGCGATGAGCGGATTCGCCACCGGCGCCCCGGCCGTGCCGGAGGCTCCCGACGACGGGTCCCGTAAGGGCCGGCGAGGCCGCCGGTCCGGTTCCGGCGGAGGCCGCTGGGCGGGTTCCGGCGGCCGCTGGTGGGTGTGGGTCGGCCGCGCCCTGCTGTGGATGCTGATCATCGTGATCGTGGTGAACGGCGTGCGCGCCCCGTTCGAGCGGTTCACCTCGGACACCGGTCCGGCCCCCACTGCGACCGCCTCGCCCGCCAGCCGCTTCCCCGTCGCCGCGGCGTCGGCGTTCGCGGTGCAGTTCGGCGAGGTCTATCTCAACTACGACGAGCAGAACCTCGCCGACTGGGAGAACCGGTTGCGGGCGTTCCTGCCCGAGGGCACGGTCGGCCAGTTCGGCTGGAACGGCCTCGGCTCGCTGCGGGTGGAGTCGACTCAGGTCGCCGGGGTCGAAGTGCGCGACGAGCACCACGCCGTGGTGACCCTGCTGGCCCGGGCCCAGGACCGTTGGCTGTCGCTGGCCGTCCCGGTGTACGCCGACAAGGGCGCCATGGTCGTCTCCGGGCTGCCCGCGCTGCTGCCGCCCCCGCCGCGCGCGACCCTCCCGCAGCGCGGGGCCGGTGAGCGGGACACGGCCCTGGAGAACGAACTGCGCTCCGTCGTGTTCACCAAGAGCTTCTTCGACGCGTATGCGGCCGGCGACACCGGCGCGCTGTCCCGGTTCACCGACGGCGCGCCGATCACCGGTCTGGGAGGATCGGTCACCTTCGTCCGGCTGGGGGAGGTGGTCGCACCCCGTGGCGCGGCCGACCGGCGCACCGTCACGGTGAAGGTCGTCTGGCGGCTGCCGTCCCAGGGGAACGCCGCGGCCGCCGAGCTGGAGCAGGCCTACGAATGCACCGTGGTGAAGAAAGGCAACACCTGGTACGTCAGAGACATTCGCGGCGCCAGCCGCACCATCGGATCATAGATCGGTTGCGAGACATGATCGGTTTCGACATCGGCCGCGTGCGCCGAACCCCCCGCGACCTCCGGACCCCCCGCGACCCCGACCCGCCCGTCGAAGCAGAGAGGTAGTCAGTCGATGCTGCTGCACACCATGGCGTCGATCTCCGACCTGATTCTGGCTTCGCCGGACGATTTGCGGACCGACCAGCTGGCCGACTGGCTGCGTCAGATCTTCGGCCCGCTGTTCCTCGTCATCGTGTCCATCGTGGCGATCTTCTTCCTGTTCACCCGCGAGATCACCCGTTTCGTGCAATTCATCGTCCTGGCGATCGGAATCGGAATCATCTTCTATGTGCCGAACATCATCGAGACCACGGCCAAAGCCATCGCCCGTGCATTGGGAGTCGACCTGAGCTGACCGGTACGCCGTCTGGGCGAGCACCGGTGCGGGGCCCGCGACGCGCCTGTGCTCGTCCCCGTTAGGGGAGTAAGGGCGTGGACCTGCCCACGTACACGAACATCTGGCGCATCGAGAGGCGGTTGTACAAGCTGTACGACCTGCGTCTGCCGATGCCGCTGCCGTTGGTGCAGATCGGCGTCTTCGTCGGCGTGTTCGTTCCCTGGGTGCTGCTGCTGATGCTGGTCGGCGCCCCTCTCAAGCCGCCCTGGCACGTGCTGTACCTGGTCCCGCCCGGGGTGGTGACCTGGCTGGCCACCCGTCCGGTCATCGAGGGCAAGCGGCTCACCGAGCTGCTGCTCTCCCAGGTCCGCTACCTGTTCGAACCTCGCACCTGGTGCCGCCTGACCCCCATCCGGGAGCCCCGTGAGGTCGTCGTCGTCGCCCGCGTGTGGCGCCGCCGCGACGACCGTCCCGCCGCGGCCGCCGTCGCCCCGGCGCGCGCCGCCGTCCGCGCCCAGCGCAAGGCCCGCCCCGCCGCCCAGGGCCGCCCCGCCGCCCAGGGCCATCCCGCGGTGGTCCCCGTCCACCACGCCCAGCCGCAGCCCGCCACGGCGACCGCCTCGGCCGGTGACGTCACGCCGGCCGGCGACGTCAAGGTCGCCGGCCGGCCGGCCGCTCCCACGCCCGCCGCCCGCGCCGTCAAGTCCTGGCGGCGCACCATGCCCCGCAACATCTCCCACGAGTCCGACGCCCCGCCTCTCCTGACGCCCGCCTCCCCTCCTCCCGCCGCCCCGGTCGACCCCGCCGCCGTGGAACGTCCTCCGGCCACCCCGCGCCTGGAGACGCCGCCCGCCCGGCCCGCCGGCTCAGGCAAGCGCGCCCTGGCCTCCGGCATCAAGCGCCCCGGCGAGGCCACCGAGGTCTGGCAGGCCGTGGACCCCGCCGCCCCGGCCGAGCCCCCGGACATCCCGCCGGCCCAGCCGGCGACCCCTCCGGCCGCCGACGCGGCGGCCGCGCATCCGTCGGCGGCCCGTCCCGCCGCCCCGGACGTCCCGCAGCGTCCCGAGCAGACGCGACGCACCGGGCCCGCCGATGCGGACACGGCGCCGACCGGGGACGCCGTGGCGCCGCGGTCCGGCGACGATCCCGCCCGGACCGGC
>NZ_RRYT01000025.1 GCF_006363815.1 Thermomonospora catenispora | reverse complement strand
GTCGAGCGGAAGGCCCAGCAGCGCGGCCGCCGCCTCGCCCGCGGCGGGGTGCGCGGCCACCAGCTCCCCGGCCGGACCGCCGTCCGTCCCCGCCCCCGGCGGCGCGGCCTCCGGGGCCGGGGAGGCCGACCAGGGCGGAACCCACGAGTCCAGCTCCGCCGCGGTGGCCGGGAACGTCCGCCCCGCCTCCCTGACCAGGACCGGGACCATCTCCGCGGCGTGATCCCGCAGCGTGGTGATCAGCTTCGGCAGCCACGGCAGCAGGACGTCGTCGGGGAGACGGGCGAACGTCTTCGAGAGCACCTCCACCACCAGCGGCGTCAGCGTCGGGACGGGCTCCAGGGCCTGGACGAGGCCGCTCAGGTAGAGCGGGAACGACGGCACCACCAGCGGGTTGTCCAGCAGCTCGTCGCACCGCCGCCGCAGCTGCTGCAGCGGCAGCAGGCCCAGCTGCGTCTGCGCCGCCCACAGCAGGGCGACCTTGGCGGGGTTCTCCGGGTGCGACTGCTGGAGGGCCAGCTCCAGCTGGGTGCGGTCGCAGCCGAGGGACAGCGCCAGGCCCTCCATCCCGAGCAGGAACCCGAGCATCGCCGCGACCTGGCGCGCTCCGGTGTCGTCGTCGGTGAACGCGGTCGGCAGCAGCGTGCAGTAGTGGGCGTACCCGGTGGTGACGAACGTCTGCAGCCACTCCGGCAGCTCGGGTTCGGTCGCCTGGTAGTGGGTGAGCAGCCGCCGCGCGCGGCGCAGCACCTCGGGTGCGTCGTCCACCGTGCGTTCGGCGACCAGCAGCTCGATCGCGCGGGCTCCCAGTTCGTCGGCGAAACGCCTGCTCCGCAGGTAGAGGAGGGAGTCCTCCACGGCGGCGAGGGCGGCGGCTGTCGCCTTCGGTGCGTGCACCGCCCTGCGGAGCCGTTGCTCGAGCACCTGCTCGACGGTGACGCCCTCATAGCCCAGCTCGATGATCGACTGCATGTGCCGGCCGATCGCCAGGTCCCAGCTCTCCTGGATGGGGCGTTCGCCCAGGCGGCGCGAGCCCATGATGGGCTGGACGACGTCGCGGTCCAGCAGACGGTGCAGGATCCACAGCAGGTCCGAGCACGGCCGCAGATGCGGGTCGGCGTCCAGATCGAGCAACGCCCGCTGCTTGGTGCGTTTCTCCAGATCCAGGCCGAGCGGCGCGAGCCGGTCGAGCACGTCGCGGGCCAGCGGCGGCAGCGCGGCGTAGCCGACCGAGCCCACCCGATCTCCGCCGAGCAGGATCTCGCACAGCCGCGCGATGTCCCGGCGGCCCGGCACGGCGTCCTTCTCGATGCAGGTGACCGCCGCGTCCTGGAAATCGTAGGGAGTCGGCCGTCGCCGTCCGCGGATCCCGGCCAGCAGGATCGAGGTCTCATACACCGCGATGGCGTCGGCGGTGCTGGAGGCATAGCCGTTCTTGCGCGCCAGCCGGACGATGTCGACGCACCAGTCGAGCAGCTCCTGCTCCTCCAGGCCGTCCGGTGCGGGCGCGGTGGTCAGAAAGCCCGAGAGCCGGTCGGTCACGGGAGCGGGCGGCGCGGTCGGCTTCGCCGCCTCGGCGGGCTTCTTCGCCGTCCGCGCGTCGTTCAGCCGGAACGGCGCAAGACCGTTGCGGCGCAGCGCCCTGGTCCAGGTCGCGGCGGCGATCGACACCGAGCCGGGGGCGAGCCCGAACTGCGCCTCGATCGCCGAGTGGCTGGAGGGGATGAGCCCGTACTGCCAGCTCGTGGCCGTGCGCGGCGGGATCTCGAACGAGCCGTCCCGGCCGTGCAGCCCGAACTCCTCGACCCGGCTGGCCGCGTGGAAGGCGCCGCACACGTACAGGCAGTCGGCGGGATCGGCGCCGGAGGACGCCAGGTGCCGGCGGATCCGCGTCCACATGTAACGTTCGCGGTCCTCGTCCACGGCGGTGCGGGCCGCGTCCTCCGGGCGCAGCCGCCGGAACAGGCTGCCGATCAGCACCATGACCTGCCGGTAAGTGTCGTAGTCGGCGTCGATCAGGGGCTGTTCGACGTACTGGTCCCACCACTCCGACCAGTGCCGCACCTTGCCGTGGTGGAGGAGGTGCTCCTCCAGTTCGGCGAAGCGGGGGCGCAGGTCGCCGATCTCGATGCCGACCGCGTCGCCGTGCAGCGCCTTCTCCTCCTCCTCGGTCCTGCGCGCCTCGCCGGCGCCGCACGGCCCCCACTGGAAGACGTGGTCGGCCGAGCGGTCCACCGGCACCAGCTCCACGCCGGGAGTGGTGAGCGCGTAGGCGATCGCCTGGTATTCGGCGGACGCCTCGGTGATGGGCGCGACCACGCTGAGCGGGGCCCACTCCGCCGGGAAACCGTCGACGTCGGTGGCGAACGCCTGCAGCGCGACCGGCAGCCTGCAGTGGCGCAGCTCCTCCAGCAGCGGCCGCAGGTCCTCGCACAGTTCCAGATAGACGACCTTGGGCCGTTTCTCGCGCAGTCTGCGGGCCATCGCCGTCGCCGAGGACGGCGAGTGATGGCACACCGGGAAGATCTCCAGCGGTTCGCGCAGCGCCCGGTCGACGTCTTCGACCATTCCGCTGAGGATCTGCGCCACCGGGTCGGAGCCGAACCGCTTCGCCGCATCGAGCAGCTGCTCGTGCAGCGCGCCGAACGGCCCCGTCGTCACGTCCAAGCCGGCCACCGGTCTCGTCACGGCATCACCTGTCACGTCGTGTGCGGCCTCGGCCTGCGGCGCATCCGCCGCGCCGGTCGTCGGGTCGGTCTCCTCATCGGTCGTCGGGCGGCTCATGCGAGCTTCGCCAGCGTCTCGCGGCCGCCCTCCAGGAAGCCCTGCCACGGGCCCGCCTCCTTCTTGCTGCGCGGTTCGACGACGCCGTGCCAGAACTTGTTGAGGATGGCCAGGTCCTCCGGGGCGCGGCGGGCCAGCGTCCCCACCAGCGAGGACGCGAGCGTCTCGGGACGCAGCTCCCGGTCGCCGAAGAACCGGCTGTGCAGAATCGCGTCCTCCAGCACGCCGATCTGCTCGGCGGTCGACAGCGACGACTCCAGCCTCTCCTCGTCGCTGCGGGCGGACGCGGCGGCGGCGCGCAGGTCGGCGAAGCTCTGCAGCAGCACCTCCAGCAGGGACGGCGCGATCTCCAGCTCGATCCGGTGCCGCTTCAGCAGCTCGGCGGTCCGGAACCGGACGATCTCCGCCTCGGCCTTCTTGCTGGTCACCACGGGGATGCGGACGAAGTTGAAGCGCCGCTTGAGCGCCGCGGACAGGTCGTTGACGCCCCGGTCGCGGCTGTTGGCCGTGGCGATGACGGAGAAGCCGGGCCGGGCGAACACGGTGTTGTCGCCGCTCAGCTCGGGGATGGAGATGTACTTCTCCGACAGGATCGAGATCAGCGCGTCCTGCACGTCGCTGGTGGCGCGGGTCAGCTCCTCGAACCGGCCGATCGCGCCCTGCTCCATCGCGGTCATGATCGGGGAGGGGATCAGCGACTCCCGGGACTGCCCCTTGGCGATCACCATGGAGATGTTCCAGGAGTACTTGATGTGATCCTCGGTGGTGCCGGCGGTGCCCTGCACGACCAGCGTCGAGTTCCGGCAGATCGCCGCCGCCAGCAGCTCGGCCAGCCAGGACTTGCCGGTGCCGGGGTCGCCGATCAGCAGCAGCCCGCGGTCGGAGGCGAGGGTGACGATGGCGCGCTCGACGAAGGCGCGGTCGCCGAACCACTTCTGCGGGATCTCCCGGTCGAGGCCGTCGGCGCGTTCGGACCCCAGGATGAACGTGCGCACCATCCGCGGGCTGAGCCGCCACGAGAACGGCTTGGGCGCGTCGTCGATCGACTCCAGGTAGTCCAGCTCGTCGGCGTACTTGATCTCGGCCGGCGGGCGCAGCATCTCGTCGGTCATGGGGGCTCCTGCGGGTGATGTGGGTGATGGTCGGGGCGGGGTCTAGGCGAGGAAGCTCTTCAGCTCGGCCACGAGCCTGTCGATGCGGCCGGACAGCACCGGGGTGCCCAGCTCCTTGAGCTTCTGCCGGTACCAGGGGTCGACGCTGGCATGGCCGGCGCTGTCGACCGAGCCGACCGGGATGAACTTCACCCCCGACTCGTGCAGGGCGGCGAAGTCGTCCAGCAGGCCGCGGTCGTCGTAGAAGTCGGAGATCCACACCAGCGCCGTGTTGCGCGGATCGGTGATCTTCGGGCGGGCCATCTGCATCGCGACCGGCCCGTAGGTGCCGCCGCCGAGCCTGGTGCGCAGCAGCACCTCGAACGGGTCGCTCACCCAGGGCGTCAGGTCGACCGCACGGGTGTCGTAGGCGATCAGGTGCACGTCGACCTTGGGCAGCCCGGCGAAGATGGAGGCCAGGATGGTGCAGTTGACCATCGCGTCCACCATGGACCCGGACTGGTCCACCACCACGATCATCCGCGCCGGGGCGGTGCGGCGGGCGGTGCGCTTGAAGAACAGCCGGTCGACGTAGAGCCGCTCCTCCTGCGGGTCGTAGTTGATGAGGTTCTTCCAGACCGTCCGGTCGAGGTCGAGGTTGCGGAACACCCGCTTGGGCGGCACGTCGCGGTCGATCGCGCCGACGGCGGCCTTCTCCACCCGGGTCCTGAGGACCTCGGCGACCTCGTTCACGAACCGTCTGATCAGCGCCTTGGCGTTGGCGAGGGCCGTTCCGGAGAGGTTGTGCTTGTCGCGCAGCAGCTGCTCGACCAGCGACATGCTGGGGGTGAGCCGGGCCGCCAGCGCCGGGTCGGCGAGCACCTCGCGCAGCCGCATCCGCCGGACGAGGTCGGCCTCCAGGCCGGCCAGCACCGTCTGCAGGTCGGCGTCGGTGACCGTGAAGCCCTGGCCGGCGCCGCGCCCGCGTCCCCGCCCGCCGCCGTCCGCGCCCTCGTCCCGGCCGGGGCCCGCGTCCGCGCCCGCGGCGCCGTTCCCCTGGCCGGCGCCGCCGCCCGCGCATGCGCCGAGCGCGCGGCGCAGCCACCCGGCGTCGCGCTGCCAGGCCGACAGCCGCTGGGCCGACACCGCGCCGGAACCGGTGCAGAACGCGTTGAGCAGCAGCTTCGTCACCAGCGCCGTGCGCCGCACCCGGTCGCCGTCGTCACCGCCGGCCATCGGGTCGGCGAACTCCGGCTCCAGCTCGGGGAACCGCTGCACGACGGTGTCGACCGAGACGCGCGGGTCGAGCAGCGCCTCCGGCAGCCCGCGCTCGCGGACCACGGCCAGGCTCGCCGCCTCCAGGGCGGGCTGCTCCTCGGCGTCGAACACCTTCCCCAGCAGCCGCCACAGCAGCACCTGCCGCCGGACGTCGTCGCGATCGCTCATTTCCGCAGCAGCCTCCCCGCGCGTTCGGACAGCACGGCCACGGCGTCGCCGGAGCGGTCCAGGGCCTTGGCGACCTTCGGGTCGGTGGGGCCCAGCGCCCAGTCGCCGTTGTGCGCCCGGACCGGCCGCTTCTTCACGACGGCCTCCACGGCCAGCGGCTGCAGCGTCCACCGCCCGGCGTCCCAGCGGAGCAGGCCGATGCACGCCGTCGACGCCTTAACCAGCTGCGGGGTGAGCGGACCGCTCGTCGGCAGCCGGTCCAGGTCGACGATCAGGCGCTCGCCGCCCAGGTCGAACGCGCCGTCGCGGTTCGCCGCATGGCCCTCGACCAGCACCGGCTCGGCGATGCGCACCGGGTGGCGGTCGAGCGGAGGGACGGCCGGGGCCTGGGCGTCGGGGAGCCGCACCCGGGCCGTCGCGAACGGGTCGGCGAGGTCGCCGGCCTCCGCGCGCTCCTCCTCCCACAGCAGGTCGCCGCCGGAGGTCAGGCGCATGTCGGTGATCGTGACGGCGCGGTGCTCGGCCAGCGCCGTCAGCAGCGTCGGATACGCCGACAGCAGCCTCCACACCAGAGGGCCGACGATCGTGTCGACCTTGGCGGCGGCGACGGCGGCGCGCACCAGCCGCGCCGGTCCCCCGTCGGCGGGCTCCAGCACCGCGTGCAGCTGCACCTGGACGGCGGTGCCGTGCTCGTGGACGTCGACCCCCAGCGGCAGGAGCCGCCCGGAGACGGCGGTCGCGCCGCCCGTCCAGCTCCCCGCCTGCGACAGCAGCATCGCCCGCGTCCACAGGTCGGCCCAGCGGCGCCGGGGGATCCGCTCCATCGTCGCGACCGGGCACGAGGCGCGCAGCTCGGCGGCCAGGCCGTCCAGCAGCACGGCGAGGCGGCGCAGCCGCGGCTCGGCCCACAGCGCCTCCAGCGCCTGGTCGGCGGTCGACACCAGCGGGTCGTCGACGCCCCGCCAGCCCGTGATGGCCAGCTCCTGCAGCCAGGACCGGGCGACGGTGAGGAGGGGGGCGGGCGCCGGCCCGTGCTCCGGGTCGGCGGGCGGCGCCTGCCGGTCCGCACGGGACCGGCCGAGCGCGTCGTCGAGCCGCTCCAGCAGGGCGTCGTGCACCGCGCCGAGCAGCGCGGCGCGGGCCGCGGCCACCGCCGACAGCTCGGCGGGGCCGATGGAGCCGGCGGCGATCTTGTCGGCGGCCTCCGCCGTCGCGGCGCCGAGCGGGGACCGGCTCACCGCGCCGGCCAGCGCGCGGAGGGCGTCGGTGTGCCGCGGGCCGAGCCGGGCCAGGCCGTCGGTCAGCGCCGCGTCGAACCCGGAGACCGCCTCCAGCGCCTCCGCGACGCCCGGCGGGGTCCGCCCGGTCAGCTCGGTGAGGTGCGCCGCCTGCATCAGCGGACCGCCCCCCACGCCGGGAACCAGTGCATCTCGGGGAGGGGCTCCGGGCTCGCCGGGACCTCCAGATAGGCCAGGTGGCGCAGGAACCGGCTGAACACCTCGGCGGCCGGGGCCTTCCGGTGGACGCCCTGGAGCCGCGAGCGCAGCTCGTCCCCCTCCTCGGCCTCGACCTTCAGGTGGCGCGCGACGCGCTCTGCGCCGTACTGCCTGACCGCCTCGTCGATCAGCGCGTTCAGGTGCTTGCAGCGACGGCCCCCACCGGCCGTGAGCCCGCCGCACGGCCGGTTGTTGTTGGTGCTGCAGCTGAAGTCGTGCGTCTCCGCCGCGATCGACGAGACGTACACCCGGGCGACGTCCGAGCCGCTCGACACCACCCCCTGCAGGCGTCCCTCCGCCAGCTCGACGAACGGGACCTTGGCCAGCTTGCGCGGTTGGACGGGCGGCGTCACGCGCACCGCGCTCCGCTCCTCCCACCCGGCCTCGCCGGAATCCATGATCCTCGACCTCCACTTCCGCGGATCACCGGACGGCGACGGTTGTATCGGGCCGCACCGACAAAACTCCGCGGTCCCGGATCGAGGGGACGGACCGCCGGCTCCCGCGGAGGCGCGGACGGCGGGGTCTCCTCGGGCGTGGAGTCCTTCGCGGGCGGGAACCGGTGCATGCGGGGCGTTCGCGGCCGGGCGGGCGTCGGCCGGCGGAGGACACGGGAGGACACGGGGGGACACGGGGGGACACGGGGGGACACGGCGCGCGGTGCGCCCGGCGGGTCGTCCGCCGCCGGTGCCGGGGACGCCTCGCCGGTCGGGCGTCGGGCGGCCTGCACGGGGCCTCGCGGCGACCGTCGCCGTGTCGGCGTCTCCGGTGCGCAAAGCGATGATCCGCCCATTGACTCTTGAGTCGGTCCAGAAGTTGGTTGTCCCGCTATCTTGACTGATTCCAGAAAATGAGCCAGTCTGTGGGGCGTGGCGACGACCTCGGACTTCCCGCGGATGCTGCGCGACGCCGCGCTGCGCGTGACCCGTCCCCGGGTGGCGGTGCTGAGCGCGGTGCACCGGCACCCGCACGCGGACACGGACTCGATCATCCGTGCCGTGCGCAGGGAGCTCCCGAAGGTCTCCCACCAGACCGTCTACGACTCGCTGCACGCGTTGACGGAGGCGGGTCTGATCCGGCGCATCCAGCCGCCCGGCCACGTGGCCCGCTACGAGTCGCGGGTCGGGGACAACCACCACCACCTCGTGTGCCGGTCGTGCGGGGCCATCGCGGACGTCGACTGCGCCGTCGGCGAGGCGCCCTGCCTGAACGCGTCCGACGACCGCGGCTTCGTGATCGACGAGGCCGAGGTCGTCTATCGGGGCCTGTGCCCCGCCTGCTCCACCGCCCGGAAACCCTGACCACTCTCACTCGGCCCCCTGGAAGGAAGTCCAGTGTCTGAGAACAACGAAGTCGTCACTCCGACCCCTGAAGAGGCCACGGAGAGCGGAACCGGCCGGTCGGCCACGGGTCCCCGCATCCCGCACCCCACCCAGGGCGACGCCAACCGCACCTGGTGGCCGAACCGGCTGAACCTGAAGATCCTGGCCAAGCACCACCCGGCGGCCAACCCGATGGGCGAGGACTTCGACTACGCCAAGGAGTTCGAGAGCCTCGACCTGGCCGCCGTGAAGCGCGACATCGCCGAGGTGCTCACCACCTCCCAGGACTGGTGGCCGGCCGACTTCGGCCACTACGGGCCGTTCATCATCCGGATGGCCTGGCACAGCGCCGGCACCTACCGCATCCACGACGGCCGCGGCGGCGGCGGGACCGGTCAGCAGCGCTTCGCGCCCCTCAACAGCTGGCCCGACAACGCCAACCTCGACAAGGCCCGGCGCCTGCTGTGGCCGGTCAAGAAGAAGTACGGCCGGAAGCTCTCCTGGGCCGACCTGATGATCCTGGCCGGCAACGTCGCCCTGGAGACCATGGGGTTGAAGACCTTCGGCTTCGGCGGCGGCCGGGAGGACGTCTGGGAGCCGGAGGACGACGTCTACTGGGGCCCGGAGGGCACCTGGCTGGGCGATGAGCGCTACAGCGGCGACCGGGAGCTGGAGAAGCCGCTGGCCGCCGTCCAGATGGGCCTGATCTACGTCAACCCCGAAGGGCCCAACGGCAACCCCGACCCGGTGGCGGCGGGCCGCGACATCCGCGAGACCTTCCGCCGCATGGGGATGACCGACGAGGAGACCGTGGCCCTGATCGCCGGCGGCCACACCTTCGGCAAGACGCACGGCGCCGGTCCGGCCGATCACGTCGGCCCCGAGCCGGAGGCCGCGCCCATCGAGGAGATGGGGCTGGGCTGGAAGAGCACCTACAAGAGCGGCAAGGGCCCGGACGCCATCACCAGCGGCCTGGAGGGCATCTGGACGCCCACCCCGACCAAGTGGGACAACTGGTTCTTCGAGAACCTGTTCCGCTACGAGTGGGAGCTGACCAAGAGCCCGGCGGGCGCCTACCAGTGGCGTCCCAAGGACGGCGCCGCCGCGGGCACCGTCCCCGACGCCCACGACCCGACCAAGTCGCACCAGCCGACGATGCTCACCACCGACCTGGCCCTGCGGTTCGACCCGATCTTCGAGCCGATCTCACGGCGCTTCTGGCAGAACCCCGACGAGTTCGCCGACGCCTTCGCCCGGGCCTGGTTCAAGCTGACCCACCGGGACATGGGCCCGATCACCCGCTACCTCGGCCCGGAGGTCCCCGACGAGGAGCTGATCTGGCAGGACCCCATCCCGAAGGTGGAGCACGAGCTCGTCGACGCCGAGGACATCGCCTCCCTCAAGCGGCAGATCCTCGACTCGGGCCTGACGGTCCGGCAGCTGGTGTACACCGCGTGGTCGGCGGCCTCGACGTTCCGCGGCAGCGACAAGCGCGGCGGCGCCAACGGCGGGCGCATCCGCCTGCAGCCGCAGGTCGACTGGGAGGTCAACGAGCCCGACCAGCTCGCCCAGGTGATCCGCACCCTGGAGGGCATCCAGGAGTCCTTCAACTCCGCCCAGACCGGCGGCAAGCGGATCTCCTTCGCCGACCTGGTGGTGCTCGGCGGCTGCGCGGCGGTCGAGAAGGCCGCCAAGGACGCGGGCTTCGACATCGAGGTGCCCTTCACCCCCGGCCGGGGGGACGCCCTGCAGGAGCAGACCGACGTCGACTCCTTCGCGGTGCTCGAGCCGAAGGCGGACGGGTTCCGCAACTACCTCGGCAAGGACCACGCCCTGCCGGCCGAGTACCTGCTCGTCGACAAGGCCAACCTGCTCACCCTGAGCGCGCCCGAGATGACGGTCCTGGTCGGCGGCCTGCGGGTGCTGGGCGCCAACTACAAGCAGTCCGAGCTCGGCGTCTTCACCGACACCCCCGGGAAGCTGACCAACGACTTCTTCGTGAACCTGCTCGACATGGGGGTGGAGTGGAAGCCGACCTCCGAGGAGGCCGAGACCTTCGAGGGCCGCGACACCGCCACCGGTGAGGTCAAGTGGACCGCCAGCCGGGTCGACCTGATCTTCGGGTCGAACTCCGAGCTGCGCGCGATCGCCGAGGTCTACGCGTGCGACGACGCCAAGGAGAAGTTCGTCCGCGACTTCGTCGCCGCGTGGGACAAGGTGATGAACCTCGACCGGTTCGACCTGCGCTGATCCTCGCCGATCCCGGCCGATCCGCGTCGATCCGGCCGTCCGGGCCGGCCCGTTCGGGGCCGGCCCGGACGTCTTCGCGCCCGCCGGCCGGCGCCGTTCGCAGAGGCGACGACCATCTCGCCGACCGTCCGGCGGTGCGCTCGCGCCCCGGAGACGCGGCGCCCGCGCCGGGACGGCGACGGACCGCGCGCGCCGGGCGGACCGGCGCGTCGACCGCGCCGTGCCCCGACGGCCTCCGGGCGCCGGACGGTCTCGAAGGACACCTCGCCGAGGGCGACGGTCACGGGTGCGGGAACTCCCCATGCCCGTCCCGGTCTGCAGCGGTCCGGGCCCGCGCGGCTCCCGGAAGCCGCGCCTCGTTCGGGCCGTGGCGGGCCGCCGGGTCGGCGTGACGGCCGTCGGACGCGTCCCTGCGGCGCCGCCCGGCGGCCGTCAGTGCAGGAACTTCAGCCCCGCCACGCCGCCGACGATCAGCGTCAGGCACAGCAGCCGGGCGGCGGTGACCGGTTCGTCGAGCGCGATCATGCCGTACAGGGCCGTGCCGGCGGCCCCGATCCCCACCCACACCGCGTACCCGGTGCCCACCGGGATGGTGCGCAGGGAGTAGGCCAGGCCGGCCATGCTCGAGACCAGCGCGACGGCGAACAGCACGCTGGGGCGCAGCCGGGTGAACCCGTGCGAGGAGGCCAGGGCCGCGGCCCAGACGGCCTCCAGGAAGCCCGAGATGATGAGGACGACCCACGCCACGGTGCGCGCCTCCGCGGAGAGACTGACAGATGGTCCGCGCCGTCGTGTCCTGCCGGGTACGACGCGCTCGTCCGGGGCCGAGTCCGCGGCGACGCCGCCGGACGGCCGAGTCCGAGGCTAGCACCCGCCCCGGAACCGGCGTCCCGTCCGGGCGGCGCGCCCCGGGCACGGCGGAGGCGGCGCCCGCCGCCGCGGCACGCCGATCCGGCGCGCCCGGCGTGCGCGCACCGATGCGGACCGGCCCTCCGGGCGTGCGGCGGGCGGGGAGCCGGACGGCCGCCGCACGGCCCGTGCGGCGGCGAGGGGATCGGGCCGGACGTCAGGGACGGGTGGCGGCGGCGACGAACATCGGCACGGCCACGAAGAGACGCCCGGCATGGGCCCGCTCGGTCTGCTCGGCGAGCCAGTCGTCGGCCTGGCGACGGGTGACGGCGCCGGCGGCGTGGGCGGTCTCGGCCAGCCCGGTGAGCAGGGGCAGCATCACGGCGTCGGTGAAGACGCCGGTGTGCACCTCGACGGCGACCCGGGCGAAGCCGGCGTCCGGCAGCAGCGTGCGGTGACGACGGGCGGCGCGCGGGTCGGTGACGGCGTCGGCGCGGGCGTGCACGATGACGCGGGTGAGCCGGGGATCGTCGGAGTCGATCACGAGGGCGTCCCAGTCGTGGCCGACGAGGACGATCCGCCCGCCCGGCGCCAGGACGCGCCGGGCCTCCCGGACCGCGCGCGCCGGGTCGAGGAGCTCGTGGTAGAGCCTCTCGGCGCGGTAGCCGTCGAGGGCGCCGTCGGGGAAGGGCAGGGCGCAGGCGTCGCCCACCCGGTAGTCGCCCCGGGGCCAGCGGCGCCGCGCAAGAGCGATCATCTCCTCGTCGAGGTCGATCCCGGTCGCCTGCACGCCGCGCTCGGCCAGCTCGGCGACGGCCCGTCCGGTGCCGCACCCCACATCGGCCACGCGACCCCCCGGCGGGACGGCGAGCAGCTCATAGGAGCGCGCGCGCAGTTCGGCGGCCCCTGAGGCGTCGTCGAAGGCATCGAGCATCGAGGCGAGGGCGGCGGGCGACCGCCCGGTGCGGGTGTGGTCGGTCATGCGCGTCATGCTGCGACTTCACGTCGACATGAGGTCAAGCGCCCGGCGGGGCCGGGACGCCGGGCGTCCGCGCGACCGTGGACCGTCTACGGGGCGGCCCCGCCTCGGGCGGTAGTGCTGACCCCACCGTCGAAAGACGTGGTCGCACCACTGATCGGGGCCCCCGAACGGGGTTGGCTTGAGGCATGCGGGGCAAGGAGGGGCCGCGGGCCGGGTCGACCGTGGGGGAAGCGATGGTGCAGGACGTCGTCTCGACAGGCCGGCGGTCCGTGCGGAGGGTCCCCGACCGGGCGCCCGACGCCGACCGCCCGGCCGCCCGGGCATGGCGCACGGCCGCCCGGGCGTGGGAGGGACGGCTGCGGGCCGTCGCGTGGGCGGTGATCGGGATCCTGCTCGTGGCGGGCGCGGGCGCAGTGATCTCCAACGGGGAGATGACCGCCACGGTGTCCGGGGCGGCCGAGGCGCTGGCCGGCGCGCATTGGGGCGTGGTGCCCGTGCTGGCCGTGCTCGTGGTCGTGCACTTCTGGTTCTCCGCCGTGGCCCTGTGCGGCGCCGCCGGCCGGCGCCTGCCCCTGCTGCACGCGACCATGGCCCAGTTCACCGGGGCGACGGCCAACCGGATCACCGGCGGCGGGATCGGCACCGTGGCGGTCAACGCGCGTTATCTGGCCGGCCAGGGGGTCCCGGCATCCCGCGCGCTGGCCGTGGCGGGCGTCCTGCAGGTCGGCGGCGCGCTCGCCGACCTCGTCCTGCTCCTCGCGCTGATCCCGCTCGCGCTGACCACCGGCGACGGCGTCCTGACGGCGCATCTGGCAGAGCGGCTGCACGGCGCGGTCCGCCCGCTGCTCCTCATCGCCGCCGTCGCCGCGGTCCCGGCCGGGATCGCGGCGTGGCTGCTGCGGGCGCGGCTGGCCGGGGCCGTCGCCGCCGGGATGCGCGTCCTGCGGCGTCCCCGCGACCTGGCGGTCATGCTGGTCGCCTCCGCCGCCACGACCTTGGTCATGGGGGCGGCGTTCGTGCTCAGCATGCTGGCGGTGCCCGGCGCCGTCACCTGGGGCCAGTGGGGCGCCCTGCTCGTCATCTACATGATCGGGGCCGCCGCCGGAGGCGTCGTTCCGGGACCGGGCGGCCTCGGCTCCACCGAGGCGGCGCTGGTGACGCTTCTCGTCGCCACCGGCGTGGAGGCCGGCGGGGCCCTGTCGGGCGTCCTCATCTTCCGCGCCGTCACCCACTGGGCGCCCGTCCCCGTCGGTCTCCTCGCGGTGACGACCCTCCGCCGCAGGAGGACCGTCCCTGCGCCCGCCGAGGCGGCGGAGCGGCCCGGCCGCGCCGAGCGGGAGACCACCGAGCGGGAGACCGCGGCGCTCGGCGTCTGACCGTCCTGAGGCGTCCGCGCGGCGGAGGCGCCCGGCGGCCGGGCCCGATCGCGCCCCGGGCGTCGACCGCGCGCCGAGGCGGCCCCCTCCCGGGTGAGCGGCGAATCCGTGGGGATTCCACGGGGGCGCCGCGACCGCCGAGCCGCCGCAGGGCGGCTTCGGCCCGCGTGCCGCGGCGGCCGGCCCCGATCCCCGAGACGAGGCGGAGGCGGGCCGTGGACGGCCGCGGGGCGGTCGTGGGCGAGGGCCGCCGGCAGGGCCATGAGTCCTGCCGCCCGTGCCGCCGAGGTTCAGCCTTCGGCAAAGTCGCCCCCTGAAATGGGATGAATAGCTTTCATTCGCAATGAATCGGGCATGTCGCCGTCTCGATGTCCGGATCCCGTCGTTGGACAGGAGGCGGCAACGTGCCCGGTAACAGGGGAGTGACCTACATCCGTCCGGGTGTGGTCGAGGTGCAGGACATCGACTACCCGGAATTCGTGCTCAAGGACGGCCCCGGAGTGCATCCCGCCAACGTGGGCCGCCGGCTGGATCACGGCGCGATCCTCAAGGTGGTGGCGACCAACATCTGCGGCTCCGACCAGCACATGGTGCGCGGCCGCACGACCGCGCCGTCGGGCCTGGTGCTCGGCCATGAGATCACCGGCGAGGTCGTCGAGGTGGGCCGTGACGTGGAGTTCATCAAGCCGGGCGACCTGTGCTCGGTGCCGTTCAACATCTCCTGCGGCCGCTGCCGCATGTGCAAGGAGGGGCACACCGAGGTCTGCCTCAACGTCAACCCCGCACGGCCCGGCGCGGCCTACGGCTATGTCGACATGGGCGGCTGGGTCGGCGGCCAGGCCGAGTACGCGCTGGTCCCGTACGCGGACTGGAACCTGCTGAAGTTCCCCGACAAGGACCGGGCGATGGAGAAGATCCTCGACCTGGCGATGCTCGCCGACATCTTCCCCACCGGCTACCACGGCGCGGTCAGCGCGGGCGTCACCTCCGGATCCACCGTGTACGTGGCGGGGGCGGGCCCGGTCGGCCTGGCCGCCGCGCACGCCGCGCAGTTCCTCGGCGCGGCGGTGGTGATCGTCGGGGACCTCAACAAGGAACGGCTGGAACAGGCCCGCGGCTTCGGCTGCGAGGCGGTCGACCTCTCCCAGGACGCGACGCTGCCCGAGCTGATCGAGCAGGTGCTCGGCGTGCCGGAGGTCGACGCCGCCATCGACGCCGTCGGGTTCGAGGCCAGAGGGCGCACCGGCGAGGCGCCGGCCACCGTGCTCAACTCGATCATGGAGGTCACCCGGGCGGGCGGACGGCTCGGCGTCCCCGGACTTTACGTCACCGGCGACCCGGGCGCGGTCGACGAGGCGGCCAAGACGGGCTCGCTGTCCCTGCGGATCGGCCTGGGCTGGTCCAAGTCGCACTCGCTCGCCATGGGACAGTGCCCGGTGATGCGGTACAACCGCCTTCTGATGAACGCGATCCTGCACGACCGCGTTCAGATCGCCAAGGCCGTCAACGCCACCGTGATCGGCCTGTCGGACGCCCCCCGCGGCTATGCGGAGTTCGACCGCGGCGCGGCCCAGAAGTTCGTCATCGACCCGCACGGCATGATCCCGACCTGACCGGCTCCGCGGGCCCGCCCCGGCGCGCCGCCCGGTCCCGCCCCGGAGCCGTTCGGGACCGGGGCGGAGGGCGCCGGGCGCGGGTGGCCCGTCCGCGCCCGACCGTCGTTTCGCCGGGGCGCCGCCCCTTTCGCCGTCGTTTCCGGAAGGAACGGGGCCGCGGAACCTCGATCAAGTTTGCATAGTCATGCAACAGTGTGCATACTTCTGCTTATGTCCAAGGTGCTCACCTCCCTGCCTGTCGGCGAACGCGTCGGGATCGCCTTCTCCGGCGGCCTCGACACTTCGGTAGCTGTCGCGTGGATGCGGGAGAAGGGCGCGGTCCCGTGCGCCTACACCGCCGACGTCGGCCAGTACGACGAGCCCGACATCGCCTCCGTGCCGGGGCGCGCCACCGAGTACGGAGCCGAGATCGCCCGGCTGGTCGACTGCCGGGAGGCCCTGGTGGAGGAAGGATTGGCGGCCCTGGCCTGCGGGGCGTTCCACATCCGGTCCGCCGGGCGCGTGTACTTCAACACCACCCCGCTGGGGCGGGCCGTGGTGGGCACCCTGCTGGTGCGCGCGATGCTCGAGGACGGCGTGCAGATCTGGGGCGACGGCTCCACCTTCAAGGGCAACGACATCGAGCGGTTCTACCGCTACGGCCTGCTGGCCAACCCCTCCCTGCGGATCTACAAGCCGTGGCTGGACGCCGACTTCGTCACCGAGCTGGGCGGCCGCACGGAGATGTCGCAGTGGCTGCAGGAACGCGGCCTGCCGTACCGGGACAGCACCGAGAAGGCCTACTCCACCGACGCCAACATCTGGGGCGCCACCCACGAGGCCAAGAAGCTCGAGCACCTGGACGCCGGCATCGAGATCGTCGAGCCGATCATGGGCGTGCGGTTCTGGGACCCCGCCGTCGAGATCCCCGCCGAGGACGTCACGCTCGGCTTCGAGCAGGGCCGGCCGGTGACCATCAACGGCAAGGAGTTCCCCTCCTCCGTCGATCTGGTGCTGGAGGCCAACGCCATCGGCGGCCGGCACGGCCTGGGCATGTCCGACCAGATCGAGAACCGCATCATCGAGGCCAAGAGCCGGGGCGTCTACGAGGCGCCGGGGATGGCGCTGCTGCACATCGCCTACGAGCGGCTGGTCAACGCCATCCACAATGAGGACACCCTGGAGCTCTACCACGTGCAGGGCAGGCGGCTGGGCCGGCTGCTGTACGAGGGGCGCTGGCTGGACCCGCAGGCGCTGATGCTGCGCGAATCGCTGCAGCGCTGGGTCGCCACCGCCGTCACCGGCGAGGTGACCCTGCGGCTGCGGCGCGGCGAGGACTACTCCATCCTGGACACCTCCGGTCCGGCGTTCAGCTACCACCCGGACAAGCTGTCCATGGAGCGGACCGAGGACTCGGCCTTCGGCCCGGTGGACCGCATCGGCCAGCTGACCATGCGCAACCTCGACATCGCCGACTCCCGCGCCAAGCTGGAGCAGTACGCCGAGCTCGGCATCGTCGGCGCCCCTCACCCGGCGCTGATCGGCGGCGCCGCGCAGACGGCGACGACCCGGTTGATCGACAAGCTGCCCGAGGGCGGGGCCGAGGCGATCGCCTCCCGCGGCAAGGCCCCCGGCCAGGACGACGAGCTGCTCGACCACGCCGCGATCGAGTCCGGCACCGACTGACCGCGACGCCTCGCCGCCCTCGCGTCTCGTCCTCGCATCCGTTCGCGACGCCCGCCCGGAACCGCCGGCCGCGGACGGGACCCGGAGCGGCGTAGGGCGCGGCGTCGTCCTCGGCGTCGCCCCTCCGCCGGTGCGGCGTCCGCGGCGCCCGACCCGCGTCCGCCGCACCGGGCCGCCCCGCCGGACGGGGCCGCCGCATCGCGCCCCGGAGCCCCCGGCCGGTGCCGCGATGCGGCCGGAGCGGCGCTCTGACGGCCGCCGCATGCTCCGGGGTCAGGAGGCGCGGCCGCCGGCGGGCCGCCCGAAACGCACCGGGACGCCGGGGGAGTACAGCACGCTCACCGGGTCGCCGAGGTCTGCGGCCAGTCCCGCGGCGGCGACGAGGTCCTGGTCGCAGCGCAGCAGCTCGGCGCGGTACAGCGGCCAGCGCGGGTGGGCGTTGGGCAGGTGGGCGAGGCGGCCGAAGAAGGCGGTGTGCAGGCCCCATCGGGCGGTCAGGAAGTGCTCCAGCTCGGTGGGCCGTTCGATGCGTTCGCCCCGGCGGACGACGATCCGGCTGCGGGCGCCGCGCGGCCCCGGCCAGCGGCGCGTGCTGGTGTAGCCGATGAGGTCGCCGTCCGTGCGGACCCTCATGCGCGACCACAGGTAGGGGAGCCCGAAGCCCGCCCGGCCCACGAGCACGGGGAGGAGCCGGGAGGCGTCCAGCGACCGGAAGACCACGCCGCGCCGCCCCTGCCGGTCCACCGAGTAGAGACGGACGTTGGTCTCCGGGAAGCTGCCCAGGTAGGGCAGACCGGGCAGCCGGAACCACCCCACGCGGTGCATCCGGAACGCCACGAGCCCCACATGGCTGACCCCGTCGAAGGTGTCGGGCACGGTCCCCGGGGGCAGCAGCGGCTCGACGTCCGCCGGATCCACGGCCCAGTGGATGAAGGTCAGGTCCAGCCAGGACTGGGTGAGCAGCGGACGGGGGATGTCCCAGGGCGGGTCGGCCGTGACGGGCTCGGGTCGAGGGGGCGCGGCGGACACTCCACCAGTGTCCCAGAGCCCGGTGCGAACGGCCGATCGGGGATCGTCGCGAGGGCGGCGCCCGCCGAAGAGACGAGGGGCGGAGCCGTGGCCCGCCGACAATAACGGATCTACACCGTAAAGACGGCGGTCGGTCGGCCTCGTCGATCAAGCGTCCCGGAAGCGCCCGAAGAGATCCGATCCGGACGAGCCGTGCGCCGCCGCGCCGACGGCGTGGGGTCCGGCCCGGTCGCCGGACGGGCGGTGTGCGCCCGGGCGCGGCGGTGACGAGGGGGCCGTCCCGGTGCGCCGTCCGGTTCCTCCCCTTCTCGGCTGGGCTGTCCGGTTCTGCGGTGCCGCCGTCCCGCCCCGTCCCACGGTCCCCTCACGGGCGGCCTGTGATCTCATCGCGAGGGCGGGGGAGGCGTGGGAACCTGGTGCCCGTGACGTCGGATGGCGGGAAGACCGCGGCCCACCGGGTGATGGGCCGGCCGCGCGTGACCTCGCGGGCGGCGCTGGAACGCCTGGCGTTCGAGCTGTTCGCCCGGCAGGGGTTCGAAGCGACCACGGTGGACGACATCGCCGCGGCGGCGGGGATCGGGCGGCGGACGTTCTTCCGCTACTTCTCCTCCAAGAACGACCTGGTGTGGGGGGACTTCGAGGGGCAGCTGCGGAGGCTGCTCACGCTGCTGGAGGAGACCGGTCCGGACGTCCCGGTGATGGACGCGATACGCCGGGCCGTGGTGGAGTTCAACCGGTTCGACCCCCGGCAGGTGCCCTGGCACCGGCAGCGCATGGAGCTCATCCTGGGCGTGCCGACCCTGCAGGCGGACGCGACCCTGCGGTACGCCTCCTGGCGCGCGGTGATCACCGAGTTCGTGGCCGGACGCACCGGGCTGCCGCCGTCGGCGATGGTCCCCCGGCTCGCCGGCAACGTCGTTTTGGCGGCCGCGGTCTCCGCCTATGAGCACTGGCTGTCCGGTGAGGGGGGAGCCGAGCTGTCCGAGCTGCTGGACGAGGCGATCCGGCAGGTGGGGGCGGGGCTCGCGGCGGTGCTGGACGACGCCGGCGCGTGAGGTCGCCCGGCGGTGCATCGAACGGCGACGCCGACCGGGCCGATGGGCGGCTCACCCGGCCGAGGTCCGGGGCCTGCGCCGGCGCGTGAGGTCATCCGGAGCGTCGGCGCATGGCGTGGGCGACGAGCTCGCCGATGAGGACCGCCGTCGCGGCGGGGCCGCGCAGCGGCGCGGTCGGGAGGATGGAGGTGTCGGCGACGCGGAGCCCGGTCAGGCCGTGCACCCTGCCGCGGGCGTCGACGGCGTCGCCCATCGGCACGGTGCCGCAGGTGTGCTGGGAGGTGCCGAGCCGGGTGCGTATCCACCGGTCGAGCAGACGGTCGTCGTCCAGCGTCGCGGGCGAGGGCGCCACCAGCCCGCTGGACACCTCGCCGAAGGCGTCCGTGGCCGTGATCGCCGCGGTCGCCCGCACCGCCTCGCGCATGCGGCGCCGGTCGGCCTCGTCCTGCAGATAGCCGTACTCGATGCGGGGCGGGACGTCGGGGTCGGCCGACACGGTGCGCACCCCGCCGGTCCGCCGGGGGGTCTGCACCGACACCAGGAAGGGCAGGGGCGCGTCGGGGACCGTCGTCCTTCCGGAGACCAGCCCGGCCATCGGCACCAGGGACTGCAGGATCTCCAGGTCCCCCGCGTCCTCCCCGCCCGAGGAGGACAGGTGCAGCAGTCCGCCGAGCCAGGAGCCCGTCGGCTCCTCGGGCGGCCGGCGGGGCGTCCACTCCAGGACCACCTGGGGGTGGTCGCTGAGCGCGGCGCCGACGGCGGGCAGGTCGCAGACGATGGGGATGCCGGCCCGGGCCAGCTCCGCCGCCGGGCCGATCCCCGACAGGTGCAGCAGGTGCGGCGTGACCAGCGCGCCGGCGCACAATACGATCTCACCGGCCTCCAGCACGGCTCGTCGCCCGTGGTGCTCGACCACCACCCCGACCGCCCGGCCGCGGCGGACGACCACCGACCGCGCCGCGTGCCCGCCCAGCACGGTGAGGTTCGGGCGGTCGAGCGCGCCGCCGAGCAGGTAGGCGATCCCGGTGTTGATCCGCCGTCCGTCCACCGCGTTCGAGGGCACCGGGCCGAACCCCGGAGGGTCCTGGGCGTTCTTGTCGGGATCGGGCCGATGCCCCAGCTCGCGGGCGGCGGCCTGGAACGCCGCGGCGGCGGGGTGCCGCAGGTCCACGCGGCGGACCGGGATCGGGCCGCGGTCGCCGTGCAGCGGGGTGGCCCCGTGGTCCAGGTCGGTCTCCAGGGCGCGCAGGAAGGGCAGCGCCCTCCGGTACGACCAGAGCTCCTCGCCCGCCTGGGCGGCCCAGCGGTCGAAGTCCGCGCGCCGGGCCCGCACGAAGTATCCGCCGTTGACGGTGGTCGAGCCGCCGAGGACGCGTCCGCGCGCCGCCCGGTAGGGCAGGCCGGGCGCGAGGCGGGCCGGCAGCGTCCGGACGGCGGGGTCTCCCGGGCGGGCGCCGGGCACGAGACGGGCGTCCAGCAGGTCGGGGGGGAACGCCGACGGGGCCCGCGGCACCGGGCCGGCCTCCACCACCAGGACCCGGCGGTCGGCGTCCTCGCTGAGCCGGGCCGCCAGGGCGGCGCCGCTGCCGCCGGCGCCGACCACGAGCACATCGGGCCTGCCGGGATACGGCGAAGTCATCCCTTGCGGAGCCTTCCTTTTGGCACTCGATGCATTTAGTATCCCTCCCAGCCGGTGACGTAGGCGACCCCTGCGCGCCGTCGACCGTCACCGCACGTCAGCGAAGGAGAGCGCCATGGACATCACCACCTCCGAGAACCGGGTCCACGAGCAGGCCGACGACTGGACCGAGGAGCCCGCCGTCGTCGAGGCGCTGATCGAGGAGGTCTCGATCGACGGCATGTGCGGCGTCTACTGAGACCCTTCATGCCGGACATCGACCTGGACCGCGCCTGGGACCTGCATCCGCAGGTCTCGGTGCGGCCCGAGCCCTTCGGCGCGCTGCTGTACCACTTCGGGACCCGCAAGCTGTCCTTCCTCAAGGACCGTCGGCTGCTGGCGGTCCTCGAGGGCCTGGCGGACGCGCCCACGGCCCGGGACGCCTGCACGGCGGCGGGCGTCCCCGCATCCGACCTGGCCGCCTACCGCGCGGCGCTGAGCGCGCTGGCCCGGTCGTCCATGCTCGTCGAGAGGACCTCATGACCACCACACCGCGGCTGGTCGACCTGTTCGAGCACGGGCTCGACGCCCCGATCTGCCTGACCTGGGAGCTCACCTACGCCTGCAACCTGGCCTGCGCGCACTGCCTGTCCAGCTCGGGACGGCGCGACCCGCGCGAGCTGAGCACCGAGGAGTGCAAGGCCGTCATCGACGAGCTGGAGGCCATGCAGGTCTTCTACGTCAACATCGGCGGCGGGGAGCCGACCGTCCGCTCCGACTTCTGGGAGCTGCTGGACTACGCCACCGCCCACCGCGTGGGGGTGAAGTTCTCCACCAACGGCGTGCGGATCACCCCCGAGACGGCGCGACGGCTGGCGGCCAACGACTATGTGGACGTGCAGATCTCGCTGGACGGGGCGACCCCCGAGGTCAACGACGCGGTGCGCGGGCCCGGCTCCTATGAGATCGCGCTGCGGGCCCTGCGCAACCTCGCCGACGCCGGGATGAAAAACGCCAAGCTGTCGGTGGTGTGCACCCGGCACAACATCCCGCAGCTGGACGAGTTCAAGAAGATCGCCGACGCCCACGGCGCCCAGCTCCGGCTGACCCGGCTGCGCCCCTCCGGCCGGGGCGCCGACGTGTGGGACGAGCTGCATCCCACCGCCGAGCAGCAGCGCCGGCTGTACGAGTGGCTGCTCGAGCACGGCGAGAACGTGCTGACCGGCGACTCCTTCTTCCACCTGTCGGCCTACGGGCAGTCGCTGCCCGGGCTGAACCTGTGCGGCGCCGGGCGGGTGGTGTGCCTCATCGACCCGGTCGGCGACGTGTACGCCTGCCCGTTCACCATCCACGAGCGGTTCCGCGCGGGCAACGTCCGCGAGCCCGGCGGCTTCACCGAGGTCTGGCGGGAGTCGGAGCTGTTCCGCGACCTGCGCCGGCCGCAGAACGGCGGAGCGTGCGCCTCCTGCTCCTTCTACGACACCTGCAAGGGCGGCTGCATGGCCGCCAAGTTCTTCACCGGCCTGCCGCTGGACGGCCCCGACCCCGAGTGCGTCCAGGGCCACGGCGAGGAGCTGCTGGCCCGGCGGCCGGCGGACCGGTCGGGCATCCCCAGGCCGTCGGTCGACCACTCCCGCCGGGGACCGGTCCCGGTGAGGCTCGGCCGCCGACCCGACCCGGAGCTGCCGCCGGTCAGCGAGTGCGCCGAGAGCCCGCTGGCGGGCCTGCGGCTTCCCTGAGACCAACCCGTCCTCGGGCGGCGGCCGGTCCCGGCCGCCGCCCCCCGGCTAGGAGAGACCCCATGCCCCTCCGGAACCCCTGGTTCGAGACCGTGGCCGAGGCCCAGCGCAGGGCCAAGAGGCGGCTGCCGTACATGGTCTACGGAGCCCTCCTCGCCGGATCCGAGCGCGGCCGGACCGTCAAGGACAACATGGACGCCTTCGGCGACCTGGGGTTCGCGCCCCGCGTCGTCGGGCACCGGGCCGAGCGGGATCTGTCGACCACGGTGATGGGCGTGCAGACCTCGATGCCCGTCCTGATCTCCCCCACCGGGGTCCAGGCCGTGCACCCCGACGGCGAGGTGGCGGTGGCGCGCGCGGCGGCCAACCGGGGCGTCATCATGGGGCTCAGCTCCTTCGCCAGCAAGCCCGTCGAAGAGGTCGTCGCGGCCAACCCCGACACCTTCTTCCAGATGTACTGGAGCGGGGACCGGGACGCGATGCTCCAGCGCATGGAGCGGGCCCGCAAGGCCGGGGTCAAGGGGCTGATCGTGACCTTGGACTGGTCGTTCTCCCACGGTCGGGACTGGGGCAGCCCGACCATCCCCGACAAGATCGACTTCAAGACCATGGTGAAGATGGCGCCGGGGGTGCTGCCGCGTCCCGGCTGGCTGTGGCGGTTCGTCAAGACCGGGCGCATCCCCGACCTCACCGTCCCCAACATGCGGCCGCCGGGCGGCCCGGCCCCCACCTTCTTCGGCGCGTACGGCGAGTGGATGCAGACCCCGCCGCCCACCTGGGACGACGTGAAGTGGCTGCGGGAGGAATGGGGCGGCCCGTTCATGCTCAAGGGCGTCACCCGGGTGGACGACGCCAAGCGGGCGGTCGACATCGGGGTCACCGCGCTGTCGGTCTCCAACCACGGCGGCAACAACCTGGACACCACGCCCGCCACCATCCGTCTGCTGCCCTCCATCGCCGAGGCGGTCGGCGACCAGGTCGAGGTGCTGCTCGACGGCGGCGTGCGACGCGGCGGGGACGTGGCCAAGGCCCTCGCCCTGGGCGCGCGGGCGGTGCTCATCGGCCGCGCCTACCTGTGGGGGCTGGCCGTCAACGGGCAGGCCGGGGTGGAGAACGTGCTGGACATCATGCGCAGCGGCCTGGACTCCGCCGTCCTGGGGCTGGGGCATTCCAGCGTCCACGAGCTGTCCCCCGACGACCTGTACGTCCCGCCCGGTTTCCGGGTGACGCTGGGCGGCGGGGCGGTCGCCGACGCCCAGGCGGACTGACGTGCCCGGCGACCGGGCGGGGGAGTCGGCGGGGTCGCTGGCGGACCGCGCCTGGCCGGAGGTCCGGGCGGATCCGCTGGTCCTGCTGCCGATCGGGTCGACCGAGCAGCACGGGCCGCATCTGCCGCTGTCCACCGACACCGTGATCGCCCAGGCCGTCGCCGAACGCGCGGCCGACGCCCTGCGCCCGCGCTCGGCCGGGCAGGTGCTCGTCGCGCCGCCGCTCGCCTACGGCGCCAGCGGCGAGCACGCGGACTTCCCCGGGACGATCTCGATCGGCCATGAGGCGCTGGGCGCGGTGATCGTGGAGGCCGTGCGGTCGCTGGCGCCGTGGGCCGGGAGGATCGTCCTGGTCAACGGGCACGGCGGGAACGTCCCCACGCTCGATGCCGCCGTGCGGCGGCTGCGCGACGAGGGGCACCGGGTCGCCTGGGCGGCCTGCCAGGCCCCGGGCGGCGACGCGCACGCCGGTCGCACCGAGACCTCGGTCATGCTGCACCTGGCCCCTCATCTGGTGCGGCCGTTCGAGGAGGTCGCCGGGGACCCCCGCCCGCTCGCCGCGATCATGCCCGACCTGGTCGCCCGCGGCGTGCGCGCCGTCTCGCCCTCGGGTGTCCTCGGTGCGCCGGCCGGGGCCTCGGCCGACGAGGGCCGCCGGATCGTGCGGGCCATGGTGTCGTCCCTCGTCCGGCGGGTCGAGGGCGGACGCGTCGACGACCGCGGCCGCCTCCTCGACCCCGACGCGCCGCACGGGCCGCGCCGCCCCTGACCGCCCGCGGGCGTCCCGGTCATCCGGCGGGGCGTGCGGGGGTCACCGGTTGAGGGTGCCCAGGTCGACGCGCATCTGGGAGCCGGTGATGTACTTGGCCTCGTCGGAGGCCAGGAAGGCGACCATGTTGGCGATGTCCTCGGGCTCGACCATCTGGTAGGGCAGCGCCGGCATGTAGAGGGGGGCGAGCATCGGCGACTGCCCCAGGAAGTCCCGCATCGAGTCGTCGGTCATGCCGGTGCGGACGCCGTGCGGGTGGATCGTGTTGACCCGGATGTCGTGCTCGGCCAGCTCGTTGGCCAGGGTCTTGGCCAGGCCGACCACGCCGTGCTTGGAGGAGGCGTAGTGGGCCAGGAAGGGCAGACCCTTCAGGCCCGCCACCGAGCTGATGATGATGATCGATCCGCCCTGGCCCTGCTCGATCAGGATCGGAACGGTGGCCTTGACCGTCTTCCACACCCCGGTGAGGTTGACGTCGATGACGTCCTGCCACTGCTCCTCGGTCAGCTCCCAGGTGCGGCCGTAGTTGACGATCCCCGCGTTGGCCACCACGACGTCCAGCCGCCCGAACTCCGCGACGCCTTCGCGGACCACCGCCTCCAGCCCGGCCAGGTCGCGCACGTCCGCCTTGCGGGCCAGCACCCGCCGCCCCTGCTCCTTCACCAGCTCGGCGGTCCGGTCCAGGTCGGCCTGCGTGGCCGGGGGGTATTTGACGTATTCGCTGGGGTTGTCGACGAGGTCGATCGCGATGATGTCCGCGCCCTCGGCGGCGAGCCGGACGGCCTCGGCTCGTCCCTGCCCGCGCGCCGCACCGGTGATGAAAGCGACCTTGCCGGTCAAACGTCCCATGGGATGCCTCCACGGTGGCCGGACCCGGCGAAGGGGGACGGGCGGTTCCGAGAGGTGAGACGAGCGCCCGCGGGGGGCCGGGCCGATGATCGGTACGGGTGGTCATGATGGCACTCGGTGTCAAAAGGGGCAAGAGGGTCACGGCGGTCTCCGGTGGGCGTTGTCGACTCCCCTCCGCGAGGTCTGAAGGGGGATGCGCTCGGGGCGGCCGCGACGGCGACGGGGCGGCGGCGAGGCGTCGCCCCTGAGGTCGCGGGGGTTCCGGTGCGTCCCCTCGATCGTTTCCTCGAAGGGGCAAGGCGGATAATTATGGTTGATTATGGATTTATTTATCCATAGCGGGCTGGTCGGCGGAGGTTCGACTCCACGGCGGCTCTGGCCTTCTCGTCATTCGACGGGCGGTTCGGATCGGCCTCGCCCCAAGGCGGTCGCATCCCCACCCGGTGAGGGCAATCGGCGGGATCCGGTGAATTCAGGAGTATGATCCCTTCAGTCTCGTGACCGCCGCATGGGGGCTCGGATATGGCCGACCTGGATCCCGAACTCGCCGAACAGCTGAAGTTCGACGTGCCGCACGCCGCCCGGATCTGGAACTACTGGATGGGCGGCAAGGACAACTTCGAGGCCGACCGCGCCGCCGGGGAGGCCGTGGCCGAGGTCTATCCCGAGATCGTCGTCATGGCGCGGGAGTCCCGGCGGTTCCTCATCCGGGCGGTGCGCCACCTGGCGGCCGAGGCGGGCGTCCGGCAGTTCCTCGACGTGGGGACCGGTCTGCCCACCATGGAGAACACCCATCAGGTCGCCCAGCGGGTCGCCCCCGAATCCCGGGTCGTCTACGTGGACAACGACCCGCTGGTGCTGGTGCACGCCCGCGCCCTGCTGACCGACGTCACCGCCGAGGGGTCGGCCGCCTACGTGCACGCCGACTACCACGACCCGGAGAAGATCCTCGCCGAGGCGGCGAAGTCGCTGGACTTCGACCGGCCGATCGCGGTGATGTTCATGGGGGTCCTCGGCTATGAGCCCGACCTGGACGTGGTGCGCTCCATCGTGGGGCGGATGATGGACGCCGTCGCGCCCGGCAGCCATCTGGTGCTGTGGGACGGCACCGACACCGGCTCGGCCGTGGTCGAGGGCGCCGACAGGCTGGTGGAGAGCGGCGGCGCCCCCTACATCCTGCGCAGCCCCGATCAGCTCGCCCGCTGCTTCGCCGGCCTGGAGATGCTGGAGCCGGGCCTGGTCCCCATCACGCAGTGGCGTCCGGACGGCCCCGACGCCGAGCCGATCGACGCCTACGGCGCGGTCGCCCGCAAACCCTGAGCGGACGCCCGCGGCGGGAACGCCGGGACCCGTCGGTGCGGCCGTGACGCGGGATGATCATCATGCCGACGTCCGGGACGGCCACCGGCCGGCCTCCTCGTCGGTGACCCTGCGCTCGACGGTGATGAGACGGCGGCCGACCTTGAGGACCTCGGCGGAGGCGTGCACGCGGTCGCCCTCGGCGCGCGCCGGGTGCCGGACGTGCAGGTCGACGGTGGCCGGAGGGCGGGCGGCGGTGTTCGGCCCGCCGGCGTCGGCGGCGGCCGTGCCGGCGGTCCGGTCGATCAGCGCGACGACGGCCCCGCCGTGCGGCATCTCCATCGGTCATGCCCTGAACATCCGCGCCCCCGGTCCGACGGGCGCGGGCCGACTCCCGCCGGACCGGGGGCGCCCTCGGTCCGGCGGGACGTGTCCGGAGGGCGGATCAGCGGGTGCGGGCGACCTCGGCGGCGATGGCGCGCATGGCCGGCAGGGTCTCCTCGTCGTCGATGTTCAGGCCGGTGGTGCGCACGATGACGACCTTGTGCCGGGTGGAGACGTAGATCTTCTGGTCGAAGGCGCCGGAGGCGTAGAAGCCCTCGCCCGGGTCGATCCACCAGTGCAGCCCGTAGGAGGGGCTGACCCCGGTCGGGGCGGTGGCCGCGGCGACCCAGTCGCGGGGGACGACCTGGCGGCCCGCGACGACGCCGTGGTCGAGCATCAGCTTGCCGAAGCGGGCGTAGTCGCGGACGGTGGCGTAGAAGCAGCAGTACCCCATGCCGTTGCCGTTGGAGTCGTTGCCGACATAGGCGTCGGCGGCCATGCCCGCCGGCTCCCAGATCTTCTGCTGGATGTACCGGTGGAAGGGCATGCCGGTGGCCCGCTGCAGGACGAGGGCCAGAACGGCGCTGTTGAGGCTGTTGTAGCTGAACCGGGTGCCCGGCTCCCAGCCGCGTCGGGCGGCGGCCGCCATCTGCAGGGTGCTCTGGACGCCCAGGCTCGCCGACAGATGCAGAGGGATGTTGTCGGGGACCTCGTTCCAGGCGATGCCCGAGGACATCCGCAGCAGGTTCCGCAGCGAGACGTCGCCGTAGGCGGAGTTCCTCAGCTCGGGGACGTAGGCGCCGACCGTGTCGTCCAGGTCGCGGATCCTCCCCTCGCGCAGGGCGATCCCGACGGCGTCGGCGGTGAAGGACTTGGCCATCGACCAGGACTGGAACAGTGAGTGGCGGGTGAAGCCCCACCCGTACCACTCCATGACGATCCGGTCGCCGTCCAGGACCGCGAACCCCTGGGCGGTGCGGTTCAGATAGTCCTGCAGGGTGCGGGTCCTGCCGTTCACCGTGTAGGTGACGTTCAGCTTCCTGGGCGCGCTGACCAGCGTCGTCGGGCGGGAGGACGCCCGGAGCGGGTCGAAGCCGGGAAGCACCGAGTACGGCCAGCCGGCGTCCACCGCCGGGGCGGCGGAGGAGGGCCGGACCGGGGCGGCCTGGGCGGCGGGGGCGCACAGGCCGACGGTCAGGGCGGCGGCCATGGCCGCGGACAGCAGTCTGGGGGGCATGGGGGCGCTCCTGGGGGGTGAGAGCACGGCGTCGGCGGGCCGGTGCCGTGACGATGAGGGCGCGGGGGACGAGCGGCCGGTGCGGACACGGCGGGGCGGAGGGCTCCTGTGCGCGGACGGCTCTGCCGCACGGCCCATCGACCCCCTACTTACGATGTAAGTACGTAAGTACCGACCCGGAATCTAACATGATCGGCCTCGCCCGGGCAGCCCCTCGTGCACGGCCGGACACCGTGCGGCGTTCCCGTTCGTCGACGCGGACGGGTGTGCGAGGGACGTCCGCGGGAACGGTCGCCGGGGCGAGGGGCCGGACGCGCTCTGCGGGACCGCCGGCGCCGAGCCGACCGTCGCCCTCCGGCCCGGGGCGCCGGCCCCGGTGACCGGCGCGCACCCCCTTCCTTTCTGCACACGGTGCCATTAACCTGGCGGGCGCCCCTCGGCGCCGGGCGCCGACACGGGACGCGCGCCGCCTCCGGCGCCGGACGCGAGCAGACCGCCCCGGCGACGGGGTGGGCGGACGGCGACCCGTGCCGGCCCTCGGCGAGCCCGCATGAGACGCCGCGCCGGCGGATGGAGGATCAGCCCCTGTGACCCCGCCCCTGCCGAACGGATTCCGCATCACCGTGGACGACGGCGCCAGAGAGCTCGCCGAGGGACTGTGGTTCGGCGGCTCCCCGGCCCGCGTGGTGCGCCTGAGCGCCGCGGGCCTGGCCGCCTGGCGGGAGCTGCGCGACGGTCCGGTCTCCTCGCCGGTCACGGGCGCCCTGGCCCGCCGCCTCACCGACGCCGGTCTGGCCCATCCGTGCCCTCCCCCCGCCCGCGCGGCCGACGTGACCGTGGTGATCCCCGTCCTGGACCGTCCCGTGCTGCTGGACCGCTGCCTGTCCGCGCTCGGCGGCCGACACCCCGTTCTGGTCGTCGACGACGGGTCCGCCGATGCGGCCGCCGTCGCCGAGGTCGCCCGGCGACACGGCGCCGAGCTGGTGCGGCGACCGGTGAACGGCGGACCCGCCGCCGCCCGCAACACCGGGTTGGAGCACACCTCCAGCGAGCTGGTCGCCTTCCTCGACAGCGACTGCCTGCCGGACCCCGACTGGATCGACCGGCTGGCCGGGCACTTCGCCGATCCGCTGGTCGCGGCGGTCGCTCCCCGCATCGTCGCGCTCGCCCGCGACACCGGGCCGGGCCGCTACGCGCGCGCCAACGGCGGCCTGGACCTGGGCGACCGCCCGGCGCGGGTGGTCCCGGGCGCACGGGTGTCGTACGTGCCGACCGCCGCGCTGCTGGCCCGCCGCTCCGCCCTGCTGGAGGCGGCGCGCGGCGAGACGGTGTTCGACCCGACGATGCCGGTGGGGGAGGATGTCGACCTGATCTGGCGGTTGCACGAACGCGGCTGGCGGATCCGCTACGAACCCGCGGTGCGGATCGGCCACCACGAGCCGCCCACCTGGGGCGGCCTGCTGCTTCGGCGGTTCCGCTACGGCACCTCGGCCGCTCCGCTGGCGGTGCGTCACCCCGTCGCGATATCTCCGCTGGCGCTGCATCCCTGGCCCGCGCTGACCGTCGCCGCGCTGCTGGCCCGCCGTCCGCTCGCCGCCGCCGCGGCGTTCGGCATGGCGAACCTGACGATGCGCCGCAGGCTTCGCCGGGCGGGCGTCCCGACCCGGGGGGTGCCGCGCGCGATGGCCGAGGCGACGTATCGGACCTGGCTCGGCATCGGCCGTTATGCCGCCCAGTTCGCCGGCCCGGCGCTGCTCGCCCTCCTGGCGAGCGGAGGGCGCCGCCGGTCCCGGAGCATCGCCGTGGCCTCGCTGCTGCTCGGTCCCCCCCTGGCCGCCTGGGCCGAACGCCGCCCCGACCTGGACCCGGTGCGGTTCACGCTCGGCGTCCTGGCCGACGACATGGCCTACGGGGCCGGGGTGTGGGCCGGCTGTCTCCGCCACCGCACCGTCATCCCGGTCCGGCCCGTGATCGTCGGCAAGCCGATCTGATCGCTGCGCCGGCCGTCGTCCCGACGCGGGGCCGGACGCCTCTTCGAGGGCCGTCCGTCCGCTCCGCGGAAGGTGCCCGATTCCGGCCGGACGGGGCGGCGAAGACGCGTACGGTCGTGCCGGAACGATCCGGCACGAGCGTGGGGGAGCGCGAGGTGAAGACCGTCGCGAAGCTGGCCGACGGACGCGAGCTGATCTACTACACCGCCGGCGGGACGCCCGTGCGGGCGCCGGCCGACCGGCGTCCGCCGACATCGCCGGCGATGCGCAGCGAGGTGCGCCGGGACGTGGTGACCGGAGACCACGTGATCATCGCGGCGCACCGTCAGGACCGGACCTACCAGCCGCCGCCGGGGGAGTGCCCGCTGTGCCCGTCCCGGGACGGACGGCTGAGCGAGATCCCCGCCGACGACTACGAGGTGGTGGTCCTGGAGAACCGCTTCCCCTCGCTGGTGGGGGAGACCGGACGCTGCGAGGTGGTGTGCTTCACCTCCGACCATCACCTGTCGTTCGCGGACCTGCCGGCGGACCGCGTCCGTCTGGTGCTGGAGGCCTGGATCGACCGCACCGCCGAGCTGTCGGCCCTGCCGCAGGTGCGGCAGGTGTACTGCTTCGAGAACCGGGGCGCCGAGATCGGCGTGACGTTGCAGCACCCGCACGGGCAGATCTACGCCCTCCCGTTCATCGCCCCGCGCACCGCGAAGATGATCGAGCAGGCGGCCCGGCACCGGCGCGAGACCGGCCGCAATCTCTTCGAGGATCTGCTGGCCGCTCAGCGGGCCGACCCCGAACGGGTGGTGCTGGCCGCCGAGCACTGGACCGCCTTCGTCCCCCACGCCGCCCGCTGGCCCTATGAGGTGCACCTGTACCCCAACCGCCGGGTGCCCGACCTGACCGCGCTGAACGAGGCCGAACGCGCCGAGTTCCCCGGCCTGTACCTGGAGCTCCTCCGCCGTTTCGACCGGCTGTTCCTCGAGCCCGGCCGGGCCGTCCGGGCGGCCCCGACCCCGTACGTGGCGGCCTGGCACCAGGCCCCTCGGGGCGAGGGGGAGCTGGCCCTGCACCTGGAGCTGTTCACCGTCCGGCGCGCGGCGGACAGGCTGAAGCACCTGGCCGGCACCGAGTCCGGCATGGAGGCGTTCGTCAACGACGTCGCGCCCGAGGCGGCGGCCCGGCGGCTGCGCGAGGTCGCCTCCTGACGGCGGCTAGGCCTGCTCGTCCGCCTCGGGGGGAGCGGCGGAGAGCCCGCCGAGGCAGAATCGCCAGACCTCCTCGGCGGTGATCGGGGTGGCGGGCCCCTCGGCGGCGCCGACCTGGGCGACGAACGCGGCGAACATGACCGTCTGCGTCACCAGCGCGGCCCGGCGCCGGGGCCTGCCGCGGGGGACGGCACCGGCCTCGGCGGCCTGCTCGATGAGCTCGGTGAAGACCGTCAGCAGCGGCTGGTTGGCGGCCGCGACCTCGGCCGGGTGCCTGACCAGGAGCTGCAGGGCGAAGTCGCTGAACAGCGGCTGCTGGGCGCCGGAGTGCGGGTGGGAGTTGCGGTACAGCACCTCCACGGCCGTGCGCAGCCGCTTCAGGGGGTCGGACTCGGCGGCGATGACCTCTCTGATCTCGGCCGCCGACTTGAACAGCGCGTCCTCGAACAGCGCCAGCAGCAGTTCGTGCTTGCCGTCGAAGTGCTGGTAGAAGCTGCGCAGCGACTGCTTGGAGCGATCGACGACCTCTTGGACGGTGAAGTCCGTGGTCCCCTTCTCCGCGATCAACTCTTGTGCCGAGTCCAAGAAGCGTTGCACGCGCTGTTCGGCGCGGAGTTTGGCGGCATGGGTCGAACGCTCGACGGCGCGCTGGCGCCAGGCGGGCTCTTCGGAGACTGAGGTCACGACCAGAACGATACTCCGCCGCATCGACGGAACCGCGCGACCCTCTACCGACCGTGATCGCGCGGTTATGGGATCGGTGATCAAGGACTTCGGTATTCCCAGTTGCTTTAAATGAAAATGCTGCTTTCAGTATGCGCGGCGGCCCGGCGCGGCAGGTCGGACCCGGCGGCGCCGGACGTGCGGGGGCCGGTGACCGTCCCGGCGGTTTCTCGCCCCGGGCGACGGTCGCGCAGGGTGCGAACGGGCGGCGATCGTCCGCGGTGTCGCCCCGGTGTCGGGACCGATGGTCCGCCCTGCAAGATCGTATGAACATTCTCCGTTTTGTCAGTAGTTGTTCACCGTCATCGGAATTGTCATTTCTATAGCGATCATTCCCGTGGTGATGGTGCGCCGGTCGGCTGATTTGTCGAACAATGGCCGCTGGGGTGGGTACCTTTGTGGTGATTCAGGAGATATGTCCGGCATGGAGGCCCACAACGAGGCCAGAGCGAGAGGCGAGGAGACCGGGCGCGACCAGATCTACGCCGCGGCCCTGCGCCTGTTCGCCCGGCTGGGCTACGACGGGACCACCACGGAGATGATCGCGAGCGCGGCCGGGGTGGACCGCGGAGAGGTCATGGCCGCGGGCGGCCGGACCGGGGTGTACCGAGGGCTGCTCGAACGCTTCAGCCAGGAACAGTGCCGGATGCTGGAGCGGGTCGCCGCACAGATCGCCCCCGACGCCGACTGGAGGCGCGCCCTCATCGACCGCGCCCTGGACTTCTACCTCCAGCACCTGGAGGAGCTGGCCGTCTGGCAGCAGCGCGCCCTGTCGGACGCGGCGGACATGACCGACCTCGAACAGCTCTACCAGGAGCCGATCCGCCGGAAGGCCGCGCAGCTGCTGGGCGGCGACCCCACGAACGATCCCGCCTTCCAGATGCTGTTCAGCGTGTTCACCTGGTGCCTGGCGGGATTCGCCACCCGCGGCATCTCCCAGCCCGACGGCTCGACGCTGGGACCCGGCGACCCCCGCGCCCAGGCGGTGTTCCGCGGCTACATGGCCGAGCTGCTGGAGCGGCTCTGTCCGCAGTGAGGGACCGGGCCGAGAGGCCGTTCCGCGTCCGGCGGGGTGAACGCCCCGACCGCGGTCGATGGAGGGGCGATGGGCGGGGCGGACGCCGGGAGCCTCTCCCGGTCCGCCCGTGCGATCAGCGTCCCCCGTCGAGCGCGGGGGCGGGCGGCGGGGCCAGGAGACGGTCGATGACCGTGTGCATGACGGTGCGGAAGTACTCGAGGGTCTCGGGGTCGTCGGCGCGCTTCATGCCCTGACGGGGGGCCAGGACGCCGGTGCTGAGGAACCCGTTGATGATCCACAGGATGACGCCCACGATCGCATAGGCGCCGATGTCCTCGGGGGCGTCGGCGCGGATCCGGCGGGCGACCAGCCGGAGCAGAGGGCGCATGTAGCGGTCTTCGACGTCGGTGATGTCGGAGGCGTCGGAGACCGAGCGGTGCTCCCACAGGGCCAGATAGTCCGGGTGGGCGGCGTAGAAGTCCAGGTAGCGGTCCGCCATCCGGTGGAGGGCCTCCCGGCCGGTCTCGACCCCGTCGGCGGCGGCCTCCACCGCGGTGTACTTGGCCTCGAAGAGGCGTTCCATCACGCGCAGATACAGCTCGCGCTTGCCGCCGGTCAGTTCGACGATCCGGGAGGTCGGGACGCCGAGGGCGCCGGAGATCATGTCCAGGGTGGTCACGTCATAACCGAGCCCGGCGAACAGGCGCGTCGCGACCTCGATGACCTGCTCCTCGGCGACGTCGGTGGCACCGTGGTCCATGGCACTCACGCTAGGGCGCGTGCAGCGGAATATGCCTATACCTCTCGTAAGGAATGCGCCAAGTGCCCCATGAAGCCCGACCTCACAGACCGGGGCGGAGCGGCGCCCGCATCGAACGGCCGGTGAGAAACAGACGATCCGTTAAGGAACGATTATCCTGGGCGGCATGACCGCCCTGGCCCCGTCCAGCTCCGCGCCGGACCTGTCGTACCTGCTCGACCACACCGGCCACGTGCTGCGGACGCAGATGGCGGCCGCCCTCGCCGAGATCGGGCTGACCCCCCGGATGCACTGCGTCCTCGTGCACGCCCTGCAGGGGGAGCGCACCCAGAACCAGCTCGCCGAGCTCGGCGACATGGACAAGACCACGATGGTGGTGACGGTCGACGCCCTGGAGAGGGCGGGGCTGGCCGAGCGCCGCCCCTCCAGCACCGACCGCCGGGCGCGGATCATCGCGGTCACCCCGCGGGGCGCCGAGGTCGCCCGGCGCAGCCAGCAGATCGTCGACCGCGTGCACCGGGAGGCGCTGGAGTCGCTGCCGGAGGAGGAACGGACGGTCCTGCTGCACGCGCTGCGCCGCCTGGCCGAGGGGCACCTGGCCGAGCCGGTCGAGACCCCCGGCGCGGTCCGCCGGGCCAGGGAGCGCGCCGTTTGACGGAGCCCGCGTCACGGCGGGGTCCCGCCCCGCGCATCGAGCGTCCGGCGGAGCCCCCGGCGATGCGGCGTCGGGCGCGGTCGCCTTCGGTCGGCGGGCCGTCCCGTCGCCCGCCGACCGGACCCGTTCGCCCGGACCCGGCGGCTCACCGCCGCCGGAGCGCGGGCGGCGACCGCGCTCCGGCGGGGCGCGCTCAGGTGAGGTGCAGGAACGAGGCGTCGGCCACGTAGCCGTTCGGGTCGATCACCATGCCGTGCTCGCGGGCGGCGGCCACGACGGACGGGTCCCACTCCAGCCGGGCCCGGCCGTCGCCGCCGGTCACGACGACCGCCTCTCCGGGCTCCTCGCCGACGCTCTCGAAGCGGCGCCAGGCACCCACGGGGATCGACACGGTGTCGTACGGGCCGATCTCCGTCGACACCGGGTTGCTCCGGTTGAGGGTGATCCGCCATCGGCCGGAGGTGACGATGAGCACCTGGGACTCCTGGATCCGGTGCGTGGAGACGCCTCGTCCGGGGGCCGCGCGCAGCTTCGCCAGGCTGAAGCCGTGCGGGTCGGCCAGCCGCGGCGCCTGGTCGCGGTCCTCGGTGACGCCGTAGCCGATGACGGCGGCCAGCTCGGCGCCTCCGGTCTCCAGCCGGGAGTCCAGGAACGGGGCGGCCGACCAGCGCAGATCGGCGGGGGCGGCCAGGCGGTGACGCATCTCGTCGACGCCGACCCTGGGCAGGGCGGCGAGCTGTTCCTCGGTGAGCGGGCGCTTGAGCTCCACTCCGCAGGGGAAGACGCCGGGCTCGGTCTCGACGAGCCTGTTGTCGGCGGTCAGGAACAGCCCGTGCTCGGCGGCCTTCGCCAGCACCGACGGCGCCCAGATCAGGCCGCCGGACCGGTCCCGGCCGAGCACGGTGAACAGGAACGCATCGTCGGAGCCCACGCTGGTGAAGCCGCGGAACACCCAGGTGGGGATGGAGATCACGTCGCCGGGGCGGACGGTGAGGGTGCCGTCCCGGCCGTCTGCGCCCCAGCGGAACAGCCACTCGCCGGCCATGCAGACGAAGACCTCGGCGGTGAAGTGCAGGTGCAGGTTGTTGGTGACGCCGGCGGGCATGGCGGCGGCGCCCAGGTTGAATCCGTGGGGAGCGGTGATGGGGATCACCTGCTCGGCGTTCTCGGAGACGCCGGGACCGATCAACGGATAGTTGATCTTGCCTTCGGAGCCGGGGATCTTCGTGTCGATGAAGGCCCGGGTGTCGGCCACCAGGTCCTTGCGCAGGATGGTCCGTTCGGCCAGCTCGGCGGCGGTGACCTCGACGGGGTGATCGGGCACGGGATGCGATCCTTTCTATGCAAGCGTATGCACGCAGAGATACCATCCTCCTCTAAGGACTCCTATGTCAACAGCAATGCCAACGTATGCATAGAGAGGTGCCATGCTCGCCAACCGCCTCAAGGACCTGTTCGCCGCCGGTCGGACGGTGGTGAACGGTTGGCTGTCGGCCGCCAGCCCTTACCTCGCCGAGGTGCTCTCCCATGCCGGGTACGACTCGGTCACGGTGGACCTGCAGCACGGCATGTTCGGACCGGATCAGGCCGTTCACCTCATCCAGGCGGTCTCGGCCGGTCCCGCCGTGCCGCTGGCGCGGACGTCGTCCCGCGACGCCGCCCTCATCGGCAAGCTGCTGGACGCCGGCGCCTACGGGATCATCTGCCCCGCCGTGGACGACGCCGCGCAGGCCGCCGAGTTCGTCGCCATGTGCCGCTATCCGCCGACCGGGATCCGCAGCTACGGCCCCGCCCGGGCCGATCTGCGGCGGCTTCCCGGATACGTCGCGCACGCCGACGCCCATGTGATGACCTGGGCGATGATCGAGTCCCGGGCCGCGTTGGAGAATCTGGAGGAGATCGCGGCCACGCCCGGGCTGGACGGGGTCTTCGTGGGGCCCAACGACCTCGCGCTCGCCCTCGGCGCCGAGCCCGGCCGGGCCGTTCCGCCGCCCGAGGTGGCCGGCGCGCTGCGTCGGGTGGTCTCCGCCGCGCACGCCGCCGGCGTCCTGGCCGGGGCGTTCTGCGCGGACGGCGCCGCCGCCCGGCGGCTGGCCGGGCAGGGCTACGATTTCGTGACGCCCGGCAACGACATGGCGATCTTGCGCCGGGCCGCCGCCGAAGGCGTGGCGCTGGCGCGCGGCGGCGCGCCGGACGCGCCGGCGGACGGCGGGTACTGACCCGGCCACGAGCGGGAGGAGGCGTCCGCATGCGGGTGACCAGTCTCGACGTCGCCCGGGCCGCGGGGGTGTCGCAGTCGACGGTGTCCCGGGCGTTGCGCGGTCACCCCGGCATACCCCCCGAGACCGTCCGCCGCGTGCGGGAGGCCGCCGCCGCGCTGAACTACATCCCCAGCGACCGGGCGCGGGATCTGGCCACCCGCAGCACCCGCCGCGTCGCGATGGTCGTGGACCTGGACAACCCGCTGTGGTCGCTGCTGGTCGGGCGGCTGTACGACGAGCTGGCCCGGCACCGGTACCGGCTCACCCTGATCGCCGAGCACGGCGACCCCGAGGACATCGAGTCGCACGTGCTCGGCGGCTCGGTCGACGGAGTGATCGTCTCCACCGCCGCGCGCGGCTCCCGGCTGCCCGAGGTGCTGCACGACCGCGAGGTCCCGACCGTGCTGCTGCACCGCTACGCCGAGGACGTGCGATTGGACGCGAGCGTCGCCGACGACCGGCTCGGCGCCCGGTCGGCCGCCCGGATCCTGCTGGAGGCCGGGCACCGCCGGATCGGCGCACTGCTCGGACCGTCCTCGGCCAGCACCGGGCGCGACCGTGCGGCGGGCTTCCACGACGCGCTGGCCGAGGCGGGCGTCGAGGCCGCCCCCGAGCACGTCCGGCACGGCGGGTTCACCTTCGAGCACGGCCGCTCGGCGGTGACCGAGATGGCCGCCGCCGGGACGCTGCCGGACGCGCTGTTCTGCGCCAACGACATGATCGCGCTGGGCGCCATGAACGCCGCGCACGAACTGGGGCTGCGGGTGCCCGGCGACCTCGCCCTGGTCGGGTTCGACGACCTGGCCGAGGCGGCCTGGCCCCTGGTCGGGCTGACCACGATCCGCGTCCCGTTCGAGGACATGCTGCGCAGCGCGGTCGACCTCCTGCTGGAACGGATCACCGGGTTCCGGGGCGGCCCCCGCCGGGTGGTCCACCCGGTCGAGCCCGTTCTGCGCTCCTCGCACCGGCGCGCCTGACGGGCCGGCTACCAGGTCAGCCACTCCCGCAGGTGCGCGGCCACCTCGACGGGGCGCTCCAGCGGGGCCATGTGCCCGCATCCGGCGATCACCTCGTGGCGCGCGCCCGGGATCAGCTCGGCCATGGCCTTTTGCAGGGGCGGGGGGCTCACCTCGTCCAGCTCGCCGCTCAAGACCAGCGTCGGAACGGCGATGGCGGGCAGGGAGGGGGCGCTGTCGGGCCGGGTCGCCTGCGCACGCAGTTGCCTGAGCAGTCCGTCCGGCCCGACCGTGGCGGCCATCCGTTCGTTCCGGGCGACCAGCTCGGCGTCCCCGCGACGGACGGCGGGCAGGGTGGCGCGCGCCAGCTCGGCCGCGACCGCGGCGAACTCGCCCCGCTCCACCCGCGTCGCCAGCTCGGCCCAGGCGGCCAGCTGGGCGGGCGACCCGGCCCCGGCGCTGGTGTTGAGCAGCGCGAGCCGAGTGACCCGCTCGGGCGCCTGCCGCATGATCTCCATGGCGACGATGCCGCCGAGGGAGTGCCCGGCCAGCGCGAACCGGCCGGGCGTGGCGGCCAGCACCCCGGCGGCGAGACCGGCGACCGAGTCGTCCAGGTCGATGCGGGCGTGCCGCACGGTCACCCGCTCCATCAACAGGGCCGCCACCTCGTCCCAGCAGGTGACGTCGCCGAGCATTCCGCTGAGCACCACCAGCGGTTCCCCCGCCGGACGCCGCGCCGTGACCGGCGCACCGACGCGGGCCAGATCCCCCAGCAGGTCCCCGACCGCCCGGTCCAGGTCGTAGACCACGACGCGGGCGCCCGCCGCCAGGGCGGCCCGCGCCTGCTCGGCGTCCGCCACGACGACCGCCTCACCCGGACCGGCGGCGTCGCGCCTTTCGGTCAGCACCACCGTGCCGGGTCCGCCGCGGGCGCGGACGGCCGCCTCCGCCTCGGCGGACTCGTCCGCGCCCGCGGTGAGCAGGCCGTCGGCACCGGCCTCCAACGCCCGGACCACGTCCCCGGGACGCCGTGCCCGCACCAGGACGGACCCGGCGGCACGGCGTGCCGCCGCCACCCGGTGGCGCAGCGCGGCGGCGTCCTCTCCGCCGGCCTCCACCACGACGATGTCCAATCCGGCCCGGACCGCCGCCTCGGCGAGCGCCGGATCCCGCAGCAGACCGCCGAGCAGCGTCCGCCCGGCTCCTACCCGCTCGGCGAGACGGCCCGCGCTCATCGGGCGACCATTCCCGCGGACAGGTCGATGTCGGCGCAGTGCAGCCCGGACATCAGCAGCATCGCCACCACGGCCTGCGCCACCTCGTCCTCCTCCAGCAGCCGGCCGAGCGCGGCGCGGGAGGCGAAGGCCTCCTCGGCCTGTTGCTCGGTGATGCCCAGCCGGGCCGCCTCCAGCCGGAAGTTGCGTGCCATGCGGGGACCGCGCACCGGACCGGGCGACAGCGAGTTGACCCGGATCCCGAGCGGGCCGACCTCGGCGCCCAGCGTCGTGGTCAGGCCGATCACCGCCATCTTCGACGCGCAATAGGGGGTGCGCATCGCCAGCGGGCGCTTGCCGCTCACCGAGGCGATGTTGATGATGTCGCCGCCGCCGTGCGCCAGCAGCGCCGGGATCAGCGCCCGGCAGACCAGGTAGACGCCGCGCACGTTGGCCGCGAACACCGCGTCCCACTCCTCGGGCTCGATCTCGGTCAGCGGCTTGACCGGTCCGGGCACGCCGGCGCAGTTGATCACGATGGACAGGTCCTCGTCGGCCAGCGCCGCCGCCAGCCCGGCCACCGACTCCGGGTCGGCGACGTCGGCCTCGACGATGCGGGCGGCGGCGCCGCGGGCGGCGACCAGCCGTGCGCTCTCCTCCAGGTTGGCGCGGTTGCGGCCGGACAGCACCACCCGGACGCCGCAGTCGCCGAGGGCCAGCGCGATGGCCCGGCCCAGGCCGTTGCCCGCCCCGGTGACCACCGCGGTCCGTCCGCGCAGGGCCTCGAGCGGCCCGTTCGCCCGCTCAGGCATCGGCGGCCTCGGCGAAGGAGTGGTCGCTCCACGGCAGCGTCTCGCCCCGGTACTTGGCGACCCGCACGTCGCCGCTGCGCGCATGCCCCTCGAAGAGCTCCACCCGGGCGGCGCGTCCGCACACCTCGCCGAGCAGGACGCTGGAGTCGCGGTCCACCACCTCCTGGTAGGTGACGGTCTTCAGGTACTTGCCGACCCACAGGCCGCCGGTGTAACGGGCCGCGCCGCGGGTGGGCAGGACGTGGTTGGTGCCGATGACCTTGTCCCCGTACGACACGCAGGTGCCCTCGCCGAGGAACAGCGCGCCGTAGTCGTGCATCTTCTCCAGGGCCTGCCGGGGCTCGCGGGTGAGCACCTGCACGTGCTCGGAGGCGAAGGCGTCGGCCACCGCGAACGCCTCGTCCAGGTCGTCCACCACCAGGACCTGCCCGTGGTCGCGCCAGGCGGGCGCGGCGAAGTCGCGGGTCGGCATGTCGCCCAGCAGCCGCTCCACGTGCGCCATCGCCTTGCGCGCCACCTGCTCGCTGGTGCTGATCAGCACCGCGGGGGAGTCGGGGCCGTGCTCGGCCTGGCTGAGCAGGTCCACCGCCACGACGAACGGATCGGCGGTCTCGTCGGCGATCACCAGGATCTCGGTGGGGCCGGCGAACAGGTCGATGCCGACCTCGCCGAACAGCTGTCGTTTGGCTTCGGCGACATAGGCGTTGCCGGGGCCGGCGATCAGGTCGACCCGGTCGATGGACTCGGTGCCGATCGCCAGGGCGGCCATCGCCTGCACCCCGCCCAGCAGGTAGATCTCATCGGCTCCGGCCAGATGCATGGCCGCGACGGTGGCGGCCGGCACCCGGCCCCGGATCGGCGGGGTGCAGGCCGCCACCCGCGGCACCCCGGCGACCTTGGCGGTCACGATCGTCATGTGGGCGGACGCGGTGAGCGGATAGCGCCCGCCGGGCACGTACGCGCCGACCGCGCGGATCGGCACGTTGCGCTGGCCGAGGCGCACGCCGGGCAGGGTCTCGATCTCGAAGTCCTCGATCGAGGCGCGCTGCCGCTCGGCGAACCGGCGCACCTGGTCCTGCACCCAGGTGATGTCCTCGAGGACCTGGCGGGGAACCTCGGCGACGATCCGGGCGATCTCGTCGGGATCGAGCCGGAACGAGGCCGGCGACCAGTCGTCGAACGCGGCCGAGTACTCGCGCACCGCGGCGTCCCCCCGGGCGCGGACCGCGTCGAGGATGTCGCGCACCGTGGCGGCGACGCGGTCGTCGTCCGCCGTCGCCCGCTCCCGGGAGACGGCTTCCTTGAGATAGGTGATCATTTCGTCCTCGCGTGTAGGGGGCGGGATCGTGCTCGACTCTTCGCGGGCGCCCGGGGTGCACGTCCCAAGAACAGGCTAGATTTCCAGCTGCAACAGGACTAGACCGACTTATCCCGACTTTCCTATAGGCTCACCCTGTGACTCTGAACCAGTTGCGCGCCTTCCTCCTCGCCGTGCGCACCGGTTCCTTCACCGCGGCGGCGGCCGAGCTGAAGATGGCCCAGGCGTCGGTGTCGGAGCTGATCCGGCGCATGGAGGACGAGTTCGGCATGCCGTTGTTCATCCGGGGCGGCCGGCGGCTGGTGCTGACCTCGGCCGGGGCCGAGCTGCTGCCGTTCGCCGAGCAGGCGGTCTCGGCGGTGGACGAGGGCAGCCAGGTGCTGAAGTCGATCGGCTCGCTGGACGGCGGCGTGGTGACGTTCGGTCTGCTCCGCAACGCCGCCTATTACCTGCTGCCGGAGCTGGTCGAGGAGTTCCGCGCCGACTTCCCCAACGTCCGGCTGAGGCTCGTCGGCCAGAACTCCAGCGCGGTCGCCGCGGCCGTGTCCGAGGGGGAGCTGGAGGCGGGCCTGGTCGTGCTGCCGATCGACGACGCCGGGCTGAAGGTCACGCCGCTGATCCGCGATGAGGTGCTCTACGCCAGCGCGGACCCCGAGCGGGTGGCCGCGCCGATGACCATCCGCCGGATGGTGAAGGCCGACCTGATCATGTACGACGCCTGTTACGGCTGGTCCGACCCCACCCGCCGTCAGCTGGCCGAACGCGCCCAGCTCGAGGGGCTGAAGATCGAGCCGACGATCGAGGTGGAGCACGTCGAGGCCGCGTTGAAGCTGGTGGCCCGCGGCGTCGGGGACACGGTGATCTCGCGGGCGGTCGCCGAGAGCCCGTTCTGCCCTCCGGAGGTGCTGACCGTGCCGTTCGCCGAACCCCTCTACGACACCATCGCCTTCATCCAGCGCGCCTCGTCGGTGCTGTCCCCGGGCACCCGCGAACTGGCCCGCCGCGCCCGCAGCACCCTGTTGGCCGGCATCACCGACCCCGCCCAGCGCGTGTACCCGGCGGCCCGCCGCCCGGGCGTCGGCTGACCGGTCAGGGGGACGGCTGCGGGGGCGCATCGGAGAGCAGGTCGGCATAGAGCTCCGGCCGGCGGTCGGCCAGGGCGTGGCTGAGGGCGGTCAGGCGTTTGGCCCGCGCCTCGTTCAGGTCGAGGTCGGCGGTCGCCCGGCCGTTCTCCTCATCGCAGGCCGCGCGCACCCAGCCGCAGGTGTCGACGACGGCGCTGCCCCGCGTCCAGCGTTCTCCGCGTTCGGTGCCGGAGCGGTCGCAGCAGGCGATGAAGACCCGGTTCGCCCTGGCCGCGGCCATCGCGGCGACCACTTCGGGCGGATGCTCGCCGTCCGGGCGGGGCACCACCGGCCAGTTGGTCGGAACGGCGAGGAGGTCGGCGCCGCGCAGCGCCAAGGCGCGCGGCATCTCCGGAAACTCCAGGTCGTAACAGATCAGCACGCCGATGCGGCCGTAGGGGGCGTCGACCACCGGCGGCCGCGCGGTCCCGGGCGAGAACAGCAGTTTCTCCCGGTCCCACAGGTGCGTCTTGCGGTAGACGGCGCGCACGCCCGAACCGTCCATGACGACGGCGCTGTTGTAGAGCAGGCCGTCGTCGCCGAGCTCGCAGAACCCGCCGACGACCACGGCGTCGCCGCGTCCCGCCTCCGCGGCCCACGTCGCCAGGAGCGGATCCTCGGGAGCGAGGGCGGCCCGGCGGGCCTCCGCCGCATCGGTGAACAGGTATCCGGACGTCGCCAGTTCGGGGAGCACGACGATGTGCGCGCCGTCGGCGACGGCGGCGCGGATCGCGGCCCGGGCGCGTTCGACGTTGCCCGCCACGTCCCCCAGCACGGGTGCGAGCTGGAGACAGGCCACGCGGATCACGGGGATCTCCGCCTTTCCGTGAAATGGACCGTGGGACGCGCGGCCCGGCGGCGCGCGCGTCCCACGGGGCCGGAGGGTCAGAGCATCGCCGCGGGTTCGTCCCGCAGCAGCTGGGCCATCACGTCGAACTCGTTGAACAGCGCCCACTCCTCGACGATCCGGCCGTGTTCGAGGTACAGCTGGGAGATGCCCCAAAGGTGCACCTGCCGCCCGGTCGGCGCGCCGTAGAGGGTGTAGCCCTTGTGGGTGCCGGCGCCCGCCCAGCGGACGCTGACCCGGTGACCCTCGTCCGGGTTGCCCATCCAGTAGACCTCGTCCACATGGACGCCGAGGTCGGGGAACGTGGACAGCAGCCCGCGCGCCATCGCCCGCACCTGCGCCCTGCCGTAGCCCTGCCGGTTGGTGGCGCCGTACCAGCGGACGTTCGGCGCGTAGAAGCGGTCGATCGCGCTGAGGTCGCGGCGGTTGTAGGTGTTGTGGAACAGGGCGTGCGCCCACGCCTCCACGTCGAACACGCCGCCGGTGTCCGGCTCGGGCAGGAGGGAGGGCTTGCGCCCGCCCTCCAGCCGCTGCACCTCGGTGATCTCCGGCGCGGTGAACGGCCGGAGGGCGCGGGAGTTGCCGTACTCGCGGGCGCAGGCGGCCACGTCCAGCCCCAGCTGCTGGAGCTTGGCGGCGGTGTTGTAGAGCACCCACTCCTCGTGGATCTGGTTGTCCTTGACCACGCAGTTGGCGATCACCCAGGTGTTGAGCCGCCGGTGGGTGGGCGGCCCCCAACGCCAGTGGCCGGTGTGATCGCCGATGTTCAGCGCCCGGTGCGAGGTGACGAAGCCCTGTTCGTCGTCGCCCGCCCAGATCACGTCGTCGGCGTAGTGCCGCATGGCGGGGAAGGCGGCGATGGACTGGATCGTCCCGGCCACCATCTCCTCGATGCCGTGCCGCGGCCCGCTGTCGTCGTAGACCCGGCAGCCGGGGGCGTAGGTGTCGTAGATGTAGCCGATGTCCTGGTCTTCCCAGATGCGGTGGGTGATCCGGACGATGTAGTCGACGATGTCGGTGTACTCGTCCTCGAATCCGCGCATCGACTGCTTGCGCCGGCTGTAGTCCCCGTCCGGCAGGGTGGCGCCGCGTCCCACCGGGACGGAGATCGACAGGTCCGGCGGCATGATCCTGCCGGTGGAGGAGACCTGCGGGGCGTACCTCGGTGCGCGGTCGGCCCCGGTTCCCGGCTCGGCGGTCCCGGCGGACGGATCCTTGTCGGTGTTCACTCGGCGCACTCCGTCTTGTACACGTACTGCTGGACCTTCGGGGTGTCGAGGTTGTCGGGCGTGGCGAACACGAAGTCGGCGCTCTGATCGCGCGGCACCGGCTTGCCCGCCAGCGCGTCCATCGCGGACTGGACCCCCATCTCGCCCTCGCGGTAGGGATGCTGGACGATCGTGCCGTCCATCTGCCGGGCCCGCAGCGCGTTCTCGATGGGGCCGGAGATGTCGAAGCCGACCAACTTGACCTTGCCGGTCCTGCCCGACTCCCGCAGCCCCGTCACGGCGCCCTCGGAGTTGGTGGTCGACATGGCGTAAATGCCGGCCAACCGCGGGTTGGAGGAGCTGGCGCTGGAGGCGATGGACGCGGCCTTGGCGGTTTCGTTCTTGCTGTACTGGGTGCCGATGTACTTCATGCCCGGGTACTTTTTGAGCTCGTCGACGAAGCCCTGCTCCCTGGCCTCGCCGAGCGGGTTGCCCGGGTCGTTGTTGAGCCCCATGATCTCGCCCTTGCCGCCGGTCAGCTTGGCCATCTCGGCGGCGGCCAGCCGCCCGCCCTGGACGTTGTTGGAGATGATGTTGGTGGTCATGATCGACCGGTCGTCGACGTCGCCGTCGATGCCGATGATCTTGATGCCGGCGTCCTTGGCCAGCTTCAGCGGCGGGATCAGCGCCTTGGCGTCGGCCACCGAGATCATGATCGCGTCCGGCCGGTCCCCGACCAGGGCGTTGACGATCGCCGACTGCTTGGCCGGGTCGAATTCCGGCGGCCCCTGCACGTCCAGGGTGACGCCCAGCTCCTTGGCCTTGTGCTTGGCGCCGCAGGCGACGGTGTTGTAGAACGGGATGCCGGTCACGGCGGGGACGTACACGATCCTCTTCCGGTCGCCGCCAGGGCCGCCGTCACCGGATCCGCAGGCGGTCAGGGCTAGGGCGGCGACGCCGATCGCGGCCGCCGCACGGAGGGGGAGGGTGCGCTTCATTGGGAACTCCTAGCTGCGCTCGCGCCGACGGCGCTTGAGACGATCGACGTAGACGGCCGCGATCAGCACGAAGCCGATGACGACCTGCTGCCAGTAGGGCTGAACGTGGGTGATGACGAAGCCGTTCTGCAGCACGGCGGGGATGAAGATGCCGACCACGGTGCCGAGCACGGTGCCGACGCCGCCGTACAGGCTGGTGCCGCCGAGCACCACGCCGGTGATGACCTGCAGCGCATCGGTGGCGTGGCCGGAGATGGTGGTGGTGGCGAACCGGATCAGCGACAGCGCGCCGGCCACCCCGGCCAGCCCGCCGCTGATGGCGTACAGCTTGATCAGGTGCCGGTCGACGTCGATCCCGGCACGGCGGGCGGACTCCTCGTTGGAGCCGATCAGGTAGGTGTGCCGGCCGAACCGGGTGAACGCCAGGACCAGCCCGCCGACCAGCGCCACCGCCGCCGCCACGTAGACCAGCCAGCTGAACCCCAGCGGCCGGGACGCGGTGATCGTCAGCAGCGCCGACGGCACGTCGGTGATGTCGTTGCCGTCGGTCATCAGCTGGGCGGCGCCCAACGCGGCCCCCATCGTGCCGAGCGTGGTGATCAGAGCGGGCACCTTGAGCACCGCGATGCACACTCCGTTGAGCAGCCCCCAGGCGACCCCCGCCCCGACGGAGGCGGCGATCCCGGCGGCCACCACCAGCGGACCGTCCCCGCCGATCGCGATCATGGTCTTGGCCATGACCACGCCGGAGAAGACCAGCACCGAACCGATCGACAGATCGAAGCCGCCGGCCACCATCACATAGGTCATGCCGACCGCCATGACCAGCAGCACCGAGATGTCCAGCGAGATGTTGCGGCCGGTGGCGGCGGTGGGGAACGCGTCCGGCCGCAACGCCGAGAACAACGCCACCAGCAGCAGCAGGACCAGGCCCATGTAGGCGGGCGAGGAGGACAGGAAACGGCGCACCGGCGAACGGGGGGCCGCCGGGGGAACGGCGCCGGCCGGCTCGGACGCGGTGCCGGCGGGCGCGGCGGTTCGCACGTCGCTCATGCGGCCTTCCCTTCCAGGGCGCCGGTCATCGCGCCGACCAGCTCCTCGACGGTGGTGTCGGCGGCGCGGAACTCCGCGACGCGGCGGCCCAGGCGCAGCACCTGGACGCGGTCGGCGACCTGCAGCACCTCGGGCATGTTGTGGCTGATCAGCACGACCGCGATGCCCTTGTCGGCGACCCGCCGGATCAGCTGCAGGACCCGGCCGGTCTGCCGGACGCCGAGCGCGGCGGTCGGCTCGTCCATGAAGATCACCTTGTCGGCCCACATCACCGACCGGCAGATGGCCACGCTCTGCCGCTGCCCGCCCGACAGCGCCGCCACCGGTGCGTCGATGTCCTTGACGTCGGTGCTCATCTCGATGAACGCCTGCTGCGTGCGCCGCCGCATCGTCTTGCGGTCCAGCACGCCGAGCCGGCCCAGCAGCCCCGGCTTGAGCAGCTCGCGGCCGGCGAAGACGTTCTCGGCGCTGCCGAGCTCGGGGGCCAGCGCCAGGTCCTGGTACACCGTCTCGATGCCCAGCGCATGGGCGTCCTGCGGCGAGTCGAAGGAGACCGGCCGGCCCGCCACCCGGATCTCCCCGCGGTCCGGCCGCAGGGCGCCGGACAGGATCTTCACCAGGGTGCTCTTGCCGGCGCCGTTGTCGCCGATCAGCGCCGTGACCTCACCGCGTTCGACGGTGAAGTCGACGCCTTTGAGCACCTCGACATGCCCGTAGCTCTTGTAGATCCCGCTGGCTTGCAGGAGCGGGTCCGACACGTGGATCTCACCCACCTTCCTTCGGTGCGGGCGCGCGAAGCGTCCTCCGCCGCCGATCGCGGCGGCGGTCGGCCAGGGGCCGCCCGGCCGGGAGGCTGGGCGATGTGCGCTGCCTCACTTCGAACGGCTTGGCCGGAAGGCTATGAGCCGAAGGAAACAAAGGACAACATGGAATGTTCCTGAGAGATCCACAGGATCACCCTATGGGTGTGCGAATCATTCGGAGCCACAGGGCTTTCCGCGCCCTCCATCGGCGGCGCGGGGATTCGTCACTTGAGCGTGCGGATTGCCGCGGGCCAACCGGTGCAGCCGGGCGCGGGCCAGCCGGATGAACTCCGCGGTCGCCGCGGACAGCGTCGAGCCGCGTCGACGGACCACCGCGATCTCGTCGTGGAGCGGCTCGGCCAGGGGAGCGGCGTGCAGGTCCGGCGCGCGGGTGCGCAGCACGGTGCTCGCCGCGATGGTGTCGCCGAGCCCTCGGGCGACCAGCTCCAGCGCCCCCTCCACCCGCTCGACCTCGATGAACGGCGTCAGCGTCAGCCCCCGGCTCTGCAGCCGGGTCGCCAGTTGCCGCCGAGTGGGGTCCACGTCCGCCCAGGCGGCGTCGTAGAGGATCAGCCGCCGCTCGGCCAGCAGCCCCAGCGGCACCGGCTCGGCCGCGCGCCCGGGATCGGCGCTGACGTACAGCACCTCGTCGCGCATCAGCGAGGTGACCGTCAGGCCCTCGTCATCGATCGGCAGCACCACCAGGCCCGCCTCCAGCCGTCCGGCCCGCACCGCGTCCGCGACCTCGGCGCTGTTCTGGCCCGGCAGCCGCAGCCGTACCCGCGGATGCTCGCGCACGAACGCCTCGACCAGCGGCCCCACCAGGTAGTAGTCCGCGTTGCGGAACAACCCGAAGCTCGCCAGCCCGCCGTTGAGCCCGCGCACGTCGGCCACCGCGCGCTCGGCGTCCTCGGCCGCCCGCAACGTGGCGCGGGCCTGGGGCAGCAGCGCCCGGCCGGCGTCGGTGAGCTGCAGCGTGCGGCCGCGCTCGAACAGCGGGGCGCCCAGGTGCCGCTCCAGCCGGCGGATCTGCTCCGACACCGACGGCGTCGCCAGCCGCAGCCGCTCGGCCGCCGCGGAGAACGACCCGCACTCCGCCGCGCAGACGAAGTACAGCAGCTGGATCAAGGTCATAAGGAAAATCCTTTCGGAGTTTAAGGAAGGTAAGGCTACCCCTGTGGAACGGTTCCCAGTAGCCTCCAACCCCGACTGCCGAAAGAGGGCTGACCTGCGACGACAGGCATGCCGCCCTGCTGAGTTCCGTGCCACAAGGAGTCCACCGTGCGAGTTCCCGAGGGTGACGTCACCCTGCTTAAGCGGCCCCTCAAGATCGCCTCCAGCGCCGTCGATCCGCAGGTGCGGGACCGGGTGAGCGAGATGCTGCTGACGATCGAACGGGAGGGGATGACCGCCGTCCGCCGCTACTCGCGCGAGCTGGACGACTGGGACCCCGACTCGTTCCTGGTCACCGCCGAGGAGGCGGAGCGGGCCGCGGCGGGCCTGGACCCCGCGCTGCGGGAGAGCATCGACTTCGCCATCGAGCAGGTCGCCGGCTTCGCGGCCCGCCAGCTGGCCACCCTCACCGATTTCGAGGCCCAGACGCTGCCCGGCGTGGTCCTCGGGCAGCGGCAGATCCCGCTGGCCCGGGTCGGCGCCTACGCCCCCGCGGGTCGCGTGCCGATGCTGGCCAGCCCGTTCATGACCGTGAAGGTCCCCAAGGTCGCCGGCGTCGACCGGGTCATCGCGTGCACCCCGCCGCGCGGCGGACGGGGGGTGCACCCCCCGACCCTCTACAGCCTCACCGCCTCCGGCGCCGACGCCGTCTACTGCCTGGGCGGCGTGCAGGCCGTGGCCGCGATGGCGTTCGGCCTGCTGGAGGGCGCGGAGCCGGTCGACAAGCTGGTCGGCCCCGGCAACGCCTATGTCGCCGAGGCCAAGCGGCAACTGTACGGACGGGTCGGCATCGACATGATCGCCGGACCGTCGGAGGTGGCGGTGATCGCCGACGAGACCGCCGACCCCGAGCTGGTGGCCGCCGACCTGCTCGGCCAGGCCGAGCACGGCCCGACCTCGCCCGCCGCCCTGATCACCACCAGCCGTGCGCTGGGCGAGGCGGTGCTCGCCGAGATCGATCGGCAGCTGGACGAGCTGGCGAAGGTCGGCGGCGACGAGGTGCCGCGCGTCGCCTGGCGCGACTACGGCTTCGTCCTGCTGGCCGCCGACCACGAGGAGGCGGTCCGGCTGAGCGATCTGCTGGCGGCCGAGCACCTGGAGGTGCACACCGACCGCGACGAGTGGTACCTGAAGAACCTGCGCAACTACGGGTCGCTGTTCGTGGGGCGGCGCGCCACCGTCGCGTTCAGCGACAAGGCCATCGGCACCAACCATGTGCTGCCGACCGCCGGCGCCGCGCGCTACACCGGCGGCCTCTCGGTGGCCTCGTTCCTCAAGACGGTGACCTGGCAGCGCATCGACACCGACGAGGGCGTGCGCGCCGTGGCCCCGCACGTCGTGCGGATCTCCCGGGCCGATCTGATGCCCGCCCACGAGGCCACCGCGGTCAAGCGGCTGGAGCGCCTCGACCGCGCCCTCGGCGACTGAGCGTCCGCCCCTGCCCGCCCGCGTCGGCGCGAGACGGTCGAGACGGCCCCACCCGGCGCACGCCGCGCCGGGTGAGGAGAATCCGACGAGGAGAGGCGGATCGCTCCGGTGCGGCGGGCGGCTTGACCGGACGCGCCGCCCTCAGCGGTCGACGGCGGTGGCCCCGCCGTCGACCGTCAGGTGGGCGCCGGTGATGAACGAGGCCTCGTCGCTCATGAGGAAGCGGACCGCCGCGGCAACCTCCTCGGGACGGCCGAGCCTGCCGATCGGGGACCGGGCGGCGAGTTCGGCCCGCAGCTCCGCCGGCGCATTCCCCCGCGTCATCGGCGTGTCGATGTAACCGGGACAGACCGCGTTCACCCGGATGCCGTCGGCGGCCAGGTGATGCGCCAGGGACCGGGTGAGGCCGAGCAGGCCGGCCTTGGAGGCGCAGTAGGCGGGCAGGAACATCTGCCCCACGAGCGCCTCGATGGAGGAGATCCCCACCACCGCCGAGCCCGGCGTCGCGCGCAGATCCTCCAGCAGCGCCTGCACCAGCAGGGCGTGGGCGCGCAGGTTGACGTGCTGCACCGCGTCCCAGCGGGCCTCGTCGAGGTCGCCCGTCGCGAGCGGTTCGACGATGCCGGCGGCGTGCACCAGACCGCCGATCGAGCCGAGCGTCTCCCGGCTGCGCTCGATCGCGGCCGGGAACGCGGCCGCGTCGGTGACGTCGACGGTGACGGCGACGGCGGGCGAGCCGGTGTCGGCGGAGATCCGCTCGGCCACGTCGGCGGCGTCGACCAGGTCCCACAGCGCGACCGGCCGTCCCGCCTCGGCCAGGGCCCGGGCGCACGCCGCCCCGATCCCGGAGGCCCCGCCGGTGACGATCACGCCGCTGGAGGGGGAGTGCGCGGGCAGGGCCATATGACCTCCTGATGCCTTTCCTGATCATCGATGTCTGCTGGGAACAGGGGAGGGGACCCGACCCCGCCCCGGGGTCGGCGGGCCGGCGTGCGGGACCGCTCCCGCCGCCGGGGGCCCGGCGCCCGCCGACGGGACCGGTGAGGGGTGCGGGGCGACCTCACCCGGACCCCGCCATGGCCGCGTGACGCTCCCGGAGGACGTGCTTGAGGACCTTGCCGGCGGCGTTCACCGGGAGCTCGTCCACGATGTGGACATGGCCGGGCACCTTGTAGTTGGCCATGCGGTCGCGGCTCCAGGCGATGAGCTCCGCCGGATCGAGCCGCGCGTCGCGGTGCGGCACCACGAACGCCGCGCCGATCTCGCCCATCCGCTCGTCGGGAACCCCGACGACCGCGACCCGGGCGACCGCGGGATGCCGCGCGAGGACGTTCTCGATCTCGGCGGGGTAGGCGTTGAAGCCGCCGACGATGTACATGTCCTTGATCCGGTCGGTGATCCTGATCCGCCCGGCGGCGTCGATCACCCCCACGTCACCGGTGTGCAGCCAGCCGTCGGCGTCGACGACGGCGTTCGTCTCGGCGTCCTCGTCGAAATAGCCCTTCATCACCGTGTAGCCGCGGACCCGGATCTCCCCCGCACGGCCCGGCGGCACCGGCTCGCCGTCGCCGTCCACCGCCGTGACCTCCAGGCCCGGCAGCGGACGCCCGGCGGTGGTCGCCACCACGTCGAGGGGGTCGTCGTAGCGGCACATCGACACGATCCCGCAGGACTCGGTGAGTCCGTAGCCGGTGACGACGTGCTCGAAGCCCAGCGCCTCCCGGATCCGGTACAGCAGCGTGGGCGGCACGTTGGCGGCCCCGGTCACCGCCAGCCGCAGGCTCGCCACGCCCTCGGAGGTGAAGTCCGGGTGCTCCAGCATCGTCTGATACAGCGTGGGCGTCCCGGGCAGGACGGTGACGCGCTCCTCGCGGACGGTCTCCAGCACCCGGGGGACGTCCAGCGTCCGGGCGGGCAGGATCGTCGCCCCCGTCATCAGCGACACCAGCCATCCGGCCTTGTAGCCGAAGCTGTGGAAGAACGGGTTGACGATCAGGTAGCGGTCGCCCTCGCGCAGGCCCACCACCTTCCCCCACACCGCGTACGCGCGCAGCGTCTGGGCGTGGGTGCACATCGCGCCCTTGGGCCTGCCGGTGGTGCCGGAGGTGAACAGCAGGTCGGACAGGTCCTGCGGCCCCACCTCGGCGGCCCGCCGCACCGCGTCGGCCTCGGCGACGTCCGCTCCCGCCGCACGGAACGCCTCCCACGACACCAGCCCGTCGCGCGCGTCCCCCTCCAGCGCGACGACCTGCTCCAGGTCGGGCAGGCCCGCATACGGCCGGTCCCCGGCGGGCCCGCCGACGGCCCGCGCCAGCGACGCCGGATAGTCCCGGCCGAGGAACTCGGTCACCGTGCACAGGAAACGGGCCCGGCTCTTGCCGAGCACGAACGCCGCCTCCTCGCCGGTGAACCGGGTGTTGAGCGGAACGAGCACCCCGCCGGCGCGCTGCAGCCCGAGCGCGGCGACGACCCAGCGGGCCGAGTTGGGCGCCCAGATCGCCACCCGGTCCCCCTTGGCCAGCCCGGCCGCCAGGAAGGCCCGCGCCAGGGCGGTCGCCTCGGCGTCCAGATCGGCGTAGCTCATCCGCAGGCCGCCGTCCACGATCGCCTCCGCCGGCCCCAGCCGCCGGGCGGCGTCGGCCAGCATCGCGTCGATCGTCCCCCAGCGCAGATCGGCGCGGGGGTCGTCGGGGTGGGTCTGCTCGGCGGCGCCCGCAACGGGCCGGGGGGTGGTGGCCATGGACTGCCTCCGCGGGAGGGGAGTGGACCCTGCGGAGCGGAGAATAGGCGCGCCCTCCCGACCCGGACGGGGCCCGTCCCGCTCAGTGGACCGCCGCCGACGGGGCGGGCCCGTCCGTTCCCGCGGGCGTGATCAGGGGAGCCGGCCCGGGAACAGCCACCGCAGCGCGGCCAGCCCCTTGGCGAGGTAGGCGGCGCGGCCGGCGTCGAGCCCGTAGGCCATGTCGGTGAGGGCCGTGCACCTGGCGTAGAAGACCGCCAGGGTCCTCAGCTCCCGCCGGTCGCGACCCTCGGCCCGGTAGGCGTCCAGCGCCGCCTCCAGGGCGCAAGGCCCCAGATCCCGGTACAGCAGGCCGAAGTCGTATCCCGGGTCGGTGAACGCGGCGTCGCTCCAGTCGATGATCCCGGTCACCGCCTCCGTCGCCGGATCGACGAGGACGTGCTCGATCCCCAGGTCGTTGTGCGAGAACACCGGCGCGCGCCGCACGGTCGGCGGCGGGGCGCCCAGGAACTCCGCCACGGCCGCGCGGTGCGGGCCGGGGACCCGGTCGCCGACGGCGGCGCGCGCCTCGGCCGCCTCCCGCAGCCACAGGTCCCGGGGCTGTTCGTCGGTCCCCACCAGTCCGGCGACCGTCTCGGGCCGGGCGGCGTGCAGCGCGCGGAGCAGAGCGCCGAGCACCGCGCCGATCCGGCCGTTCCGCCCGGGGCGCTCCCAGGGGGAGAGGTCGATCAGCGGCACGCCCGGCAGCCTGCGGTAGGCCAGGCAGTCCTCCTGGGCCGCCGTGAAGCACGGCTCGGGCACCGGGAGCGGCGACAGCCCCGCCACGGCCCTCAGCAGACGGGCCTCCTCCTCCGCGCCCCTGGCCGGACCCTCGGCGCCGGAGCCCTTGCCGAAACGGACGATCAGCTCGCCGTCGACCTCGTAGGCGACGTGGTCCTCGCCCTCGCCGAGCGGCGACACCGATCCCGCCCGGCGACCGGGCAGGTGCGCGGCCAGGAGCCTGCGGACGTCGCCGCTGCGGTCTGTCATGCCCCGACCCTACGGCGGAACCGGTCGCCGGCGGGCGCGACCGCCCGACGAGCCCGACGCGGACCCGGCGTCGGCACGGCGCGAGCACGGCATGAGCGCAGTGCGGGCACGGCACGAGCGCGACGCCGGAGCGCGGCGCCTCACGGCGCCGGGGCGATGTTCTGGTTGGCGTGGAAGAAGTTGTCCGGGTCGTAGGTCCGCTTGATCCGGGCGAGCCGGTCGTAGTGGTCGCGGTAGGTGGCCCTGACCCGCTCCTGCCCTTCGCCCGACCCCATGAAGTTCACATAGGAGCCGCCCATGGAGTACGGGTGCATCTCCTCCCAGTAATCGACGCACCAGCGCTTGACGGCTTGGGCGTTGGCGGGGTCGGGGTCGATGCCGGCGAAGACGCCGGACCAGACGGCGTCCCGGTAGCTCCACGCGGTGTCGTCCGGACCCGCCCGGTGGGCGGCCGCGTCGACCGGGTAGAGGTGCATCAGCGAGAGCGGGGTGGGGATGTTCTCGCCGTACTTCAGGTGCACGTCGACGGCGGCGTCCGGGATGTCGTCGAAGAAGTCGCCGCGCCAGTACCACTGGTACCCGGGAGGGAACAGCTCGTCGAACGCGCTCTGCAGCACGGGGTAGGGCATCGGCATCGCGGCGTGGAAGGCCGGCGGCCCGGCCTCGTGCACCGCCGTGAACGCCTCCTCGAGGCGGCTCAGGTCGCCGGTGTGGCACCACACGACGCCGCACATCTTCCGCCCGTGGATCTCCTCGGGGAACGGCGGGCCGGGCGGGACGGTGAAGAGCGAGAAGAAGCCGTAGACGTCCTCGGGCGCCTGCGGGAGGAACTCGCGGTACCACGCCAGCACCTCGCGGGTGCGGTCGACGGGCCACACGGTGAACGCGACCCCGACCGTGTCCACCGGATGGAGCCGGTAGGTGAAGCCGGTCACGACCCCGAAGTTGCCGCCTCCGCCGCGCAGCGCCCAGAACAGGTCCGGGTGCTCGGTCTCGCTGGCGGTGACGAAGCTCCCGTCGGCCAGCACCACGTCCGCGGCCAGCAGGTTGTCCACGGTCAGTCCGTATTTGCGGGTGAGGTAGCCGTGGCCGCCGCCGAGGGTCAGGCCCCCGACGCCGGTCAACGAGACGATGCCGGTGGGCGTGGCGAGCCCGAAGGCGTGGGTGGCGTGGTCGAGGTCGCCGAGCCGGGCGCCGCCGCCGACCTGCGCGGTCCTGGCGGCGGGATCGGTGCGCACCTCGCGCATCGGGGACAGGTCGAGGGTGACGCCGCCGTCCACCAGGCACAGGCCGGGGCCGCTGTGCCCGCCGCCCCGGACGGCGAGTTCCAGTCCGCGGTCGCGGGCGAACGCGACCGCCGCCATGACGTCCGCGGCGTCCGCGCACCGTGCGATGGCGGCGGGACGCCTGTCGATCATCGCGTTGTAGATCGTGCGGGCCTCGGTGTACTCGGCGTCCTGCGGGCCTATGACCGGTCCGCGCAGCGCGGAGCGCATCGCTTCCAGGGTTGCGCCGTCCATGGTGATCTCCTGAGGGAACGCGCGGCCCTCGCCCCGCCCGCCATCGACGGTTCCCGGCCGCGCCATCGGCCGCGGATCTCCCGGCGGGGCCTCATCGGGCCGCCGCGGTCACCCTTGCCGCGCCGGGGCCGCTTTCCGGTGCCCCTGCCCGACCCGCCCTCCGAGGAAACGGGCGAACATGTATAAAACGCTTAATTTGGGTGGAGTGTGCGCGTCCTCGCCCGCAGGAGCCGCCGGCCTCGGCCCCCGGAGGGGCGTGCGGGCGGCGCCGACGTCGATGTCCGGCCCGGTCCTCCTGCCGCGGCCCGTGCGAGCGGGAGACCGCCCGGCCGTCGAACCCGGCGGCGACGGCGGACTCTCCGTCGCGGCCGACTCGGCTGTACGCTCTGCCTGCGGCCCGCCGACGCACCCCCGGAGCACAGGACGGTCACCATGACGACTTCCCGATCATCGAAGGGGGCCGACCGGGCCGCCCGCGACCCCGTCGCGCGCCCGCCCCGAGGGCGGGACTCCGCCCGGCGCGACCCGCTCACCGCCGCTCACCGGCGACTGCTGGAGCGGACGGCGCACCTGACCGCCGACGGCCCGAGATGGGGCAGCGGACAGTTCTTCCTCGCCAGGCCGCTGGGCCTCGCCGACGAGGAGGAGTTCAAGGGGCGGTGGGTCGCCCACTACGCGGACACGATCAGGGCCGCCGCCCGTGAGGCCGGCATCCCCGAAGCCGTCCTGGCTGGCATCGCCTACCAGGAGGCGGGCGGGAAACCGGAGTGGATGAACACGGCCGTGGGCTGGGTGCGCCGCTGGGGCCTCTCCTCCCGGCACCCCGACAAGACCTCCTACGGCCCGATGGAGGTCCAGGTGCGCCGCGCCGCCGAGGCCCTGGGATACGACCCGGAGAACCTCGCCCCCGCCCAGCGCCGCCGCATCGTCTCCTCCCTCAAGGACCCGCATCAGGGCATCGTCATCGCCGCCTACCACCTGCGGGATGTGAAGAAGGAGACCTCCTTCGCCCACAAGGAGCCCGATCGGATGACCCCGGAGGAGGGCAGGGAGCTGGCCGCCCGCTACAACGGCGGCCCCTACTGGCGGGGCCCGCAGGCCCAGCGCTACGCCCGCCGGTACGAGCGCGACCTGCCCAAGGCGATCGCCGCCCTCGGCCGGGCGTGACCCGCTGGGGCGACCGCTCCTCCGCGCCGCGGCGCGGCCGTCATGCGAGCGGCGGCGGGGCGTCGCCGCTGTTCCGGCCCCGCCGATCGGTGCTTTTGGCCTTTCTCGTCGGGTAGATCGTGAATCGTTTACGTCGAGGCTTCTCGCCCCCTATGCTGCTACACGTGTAGTAGGTGTGCGACGGCGGACCGTCGCGCACCGTCCGCGACTGACATCGTCCGGGAGAGCGCGTGGCTTCGATCGATCTGGACAAGGTGCTGGACAAGGCGTGGGCGGACAAGAGCCTGCCGGAGGTCCTGGCCGCCCCCGTCTCGGCGCTGAAGGGCGTCTCCGAGCGGGACGGCGAGCTGCTCAAGGAGGCGTTCGGCGTCACCACGGTCGCGCAGCTGGCCGAGCTGAAGTACGTCCGCTGGGCCCAGGCCCTGGCCGCGTTGAACGAGGCCCGGTAGCCCTCGTGCCGGTGGTGCGGTCCGGCGGGCGACCGCACCACCCGCCGCGGCGCGGCCGGCGATCGCCGGCCGCCGTTCCTTGCTCCCTTCTCCGCCCGCTCCGGCGGATCGCGCCGTGCCCGGGCGACGGCCCGGCCGCGCACGGGCCGGCCCGCCCTCCGGCCGCCCTTCCCGCCTCCGGTCTCGCGCCTCCGTGAGCCGCCGGACCGTTCGTCGACCCTGGGGGATCACCCCGGGGGTCGGCCCGCTTCTCTCGCATCACCGCCTCCGTGCGCGGCGGCGTCGAGGCGGCGACCACCGTGGTGCGGGCGAGGAAGCCGCCGGGCCGCACCGGGGCTCGCATCGCACCCGCCGGCCAGGGACTCCTCGTGCAGCGCCGTTGACGCCCCCTCGCGGTCTCCACCGGCCGCGGCCGTCGGCCGGCTCCCGCTTCCTCGTCTTCCTCATCGCACGCCGGTGCGCGGCGACCGGTCCGTCGCGGTCGGCGCCCGGCTCCCGGCTCCCGAAGGCGCGGTGAACAGGACGGCGTCGCCGGGGACCCGGCGCCCGGACCGCTCCGGCCGAAGGGGCCGCGGTCCCTCGAGGCCGACGACGCGACGCCTGAAAAATCTCTAGTGCACGTTTTATTCATATATGTCACTTCTCTTCTTGAGAAGACCTCATCGGCCGGGCGGATTGCCGCGGCGCCCGGCGGGGGCGGCGGCCCTGTCGGCGCATTCCCCTGTCCTTGCTCGGAATGTCCCGTCCCGGTCTGGAGCTGCGCCCTCAGAGGGGTCCTCGAGGTCAGTCTCGTGTACCCGATCAGGTGGATGTTCTGACATAGGGGCTCATTCCGGGATTGCTGGCTAGGGTGCTACCTGTGATCGGGATTCCCACGAAGGGAGAGGGGCGCTTGGAGCGGAGGTGGCGATGCGGCGACGATGCGAGCACCGCCCGGCGCACGAGGGGACGGGCGCCGCTGGGATCGCTCGCCGAGCAGCTCGGTGACGCCGATCTCGCCGGGCTGGAGGAGGCCGCATTGGCCGCCGTCTCCGCGGACGACATACGGGAATTGCTGCAAGCGTGCTCACCCGGAATCCTCCGCGCGGTGCTGAGCCATGTGGGCCTTCAAGACGCCAAAAAAGTCACCCCGCGATCCGCCGAAGCGGTTCTGCGCATCCTGCGAGCAGGGGACTCCCGGCGTCGTGGCTCGCTTCGCGGGCTGCTCGCCATCGGATTCGTCCACGGCTTCGGCAATCCCGATGAGCTGACCGCCGAGGACTGTCATGCGCTGCTGGACCCCGACCGAGCCGAGAGGGCTCTCGCCAAGGCCCCGGGGCTGTGCTCCCATCTGGCCGCTGACCATCCCGCCTCGATCGCCTACTGGGGCCTGACCCGCGTCATCGGGCTGGATCGCCCGCTCGCCCCCGTGGCGCTCGGTCTCCTGGCGGCCGGACCGGAGCGCCTGGGCGATGGCGCGGGCGCGGTCGCCGCCGCCTGGAAGAACCTCCGCGAGCGACATCCCCGCCTCCCCGAGCGCCCCATCGGTCTCCTCGAGCTGCGGGAGCTGGCGCGCCGCCGGCTCACCGACCCGCCTGCCGCCGACCACGAAGACGAGACGGACATGCCCTCCGACGAGACCACCGTGCCGTCCACCGCCCCGACGACCGGCGACCGGTCGCCCGACCTGTCCGCCGTCGCCGCGGCCGTGGAGGAGCTGCGTGAGCGCCTCCCCCGGGCCGCGGCGGCCGCCGACCGGATCGCGACGCGGCTGCGGGACGGACGACGCCCGCAGGACGATGACGTGACGTTCATCGGCGAGACGATCGCACGCTTCGACGCCGTACGAGAGCAGGTCGAGGCCGTGACCTCCGGCGACCCTCCCGCCGCCGACCTGTCGGCCTTGGCCGAGGCGCTGGAGAACGCACGGCGGGCCGAGGCGGACGCCTCCCGGATCCGGAGGCTGACGGGCCTGCAGGGACCGGACCGTGTGGCCGACGCCCTCGACCGGGTCCGCCGGATGGCGCGCACCGGCGAGGGCGACGGGCTCGCGGCCCTGGCGGAGCTGATCGAGGCGATGAGCCTGCCGGACGGCCCGTCCCGGGCTCCGGATCTCGCCGACAAGGCGCGCGCGCACCTGCCCGGAGAATGCCGGAAGCTGGTCGACTATGCGCTGATGGGGCAGCTGACGATGCCCGACGCGCCGCCTCCGGCGTCAGGGGCCGCAGAGGAGGGACCCGAGGACGATCACGGCGGCGGAATCGCCCGCGAGACCGAACGGGACGACGACCCGGACCCCTCCGAACGGGCGGACGACGAGACCGGACACGACGCCGACCGAGACACCGGACGGGACCTCGGACACGCGGCCCCTGAGGCGGACGCGGAGCCCTCGGCGGAAGCGGACGAGAGGGACGGGACGGCCGACGACCTGGCCGAACTCGATGCGCTGATCGCCGAGGCGTTCCCGGAAGAGGCGCCGGACGACGACGCCTCCCCCGTCGAGACGGCCGGGACCCGCGGCGAGGGGCGCGCACCCGCGGCAGGCGACGCCTCCCACGCCGAGCTCTCCGGCGATCTCCCTTCCGACACCCCTCCTGACCTTTCCGCCGGGACCTCCACTGAGGTCTCCGCCGGGACCGGGCCCACGACCACCGAGCAGCCGGACCGCCGACCGGCGGCGCGCCCCGCCGCCGAGGCGACGTCCCCCGCCGGTCCGTCCGTGGCCGAAGCGGAGGCCGCCGCGCTGCGCGCCGGCCGGTTCGGGCTGGCCGGATGGCTGCGCAGCGCCGCGGGCCGACCGGAGGCGGAGACGGCCGCCCGTCACTGCACGGCGATCGCGGCGGAGATGGCGGTCTTCGCCGGACCGCTGTCGGCCGAGTTCACCGCGCTGGCCCGGAACCTGAGCGTCAAGGCCCTCGCGGAGGACCCGGCGGGCGGCGTCCTGGCCTGGGCGGCCGCGATCAGGGCCGGCCTGGTGCATCCCACCCCCGAGTCCACCAAGCTGCTGGAGGAGCTCACGGTCGTCGTCTCCGGCCACCCCGACCTGGTCGACTGCGGGGAGATGTTCGTCCGTGCCGCCCGCGGCGGCGCCTACCTGGGCTCGGGCGTCGCCGGCCGGACGCGCGGCATGGCCGAGGCGACGATGGCGCGGACGCAGAGCGCCCGGGAGGCGGCCCGGCTCCTGGAGGAGGAACCCCACCGCAAGATCAAATACCAGCCGGCCACCGAGGTGTGGAAGACGCTGCTGCAGCGGGACGAGCCCGTCGGCAGCCTGCTGATGCTGGCCGCCCAGGACGACCCGGCCAACGCCGACCAGGTCGCCGCCCAGGTCACCCGGTTGCGCGCGACCGATGAGATCGAGCGGATGATCGACGAGAAGACCCGCCGCATCACCGCCCGGCGCCGCCCCAAGAAGATCATCGCAGGGGCCCGCGCCCAGCTCGTCGCCAAGGTCGCCAACGCCCTCGACACGGCGGGCCGGTGGGCCAGGGCGGTGCGGGAGATCCGGGAGCGGGACGCCGCCGACGTCCAGGACTGGAGGCTCGGACCGCTGGGGCAGCTGCAGGAGGCGTCCGAGGCGAAACGGGCCGCGATCCTCGACGCGCTGCAGGACATGGCCCGCACGCCCGACGAGGTGAAGGCCGCCGCGGTCCGGGCCGCCCACGACCTGCTCACCGAGACGTTCGACCTGCTCTCCGGCAGGCCCCTGCCGGAGAGCGAGCCGCCGATCGCCCACGTGGTCAACCGGGACCTGCTGCTGGCCCCCACGATCCCGCTGGACCCGGCGTCCCTGGGGCCCCGCGAACCGTTCACCGTCGACCAGCTGATCCCCACCGCCCTCGCCGACGATCGGGCCTGGCGGGCCGCCTTCGAAGAACGGGCCGCACGCGGCGACCACGAGGGCACCCTCGCCATCGTCACGGTGCTGGAACGACGAGACCTGCAGACGGCGCTCGAGCTGCGCGCCCGACGCGAGGAGCTCGTCAGGCGCGCCCGCGAGGACCGGGATGCGCGGGTCGAGGAGATCCGCGACCTGGTGGCGCGCCGGGCGCGGGACGGCGTGCTCACCGAGGACCAGGTCCGCAGGGCGGAGGAGAGGCTGAGCACGCTGCTGGGCGACCGGCGCGACTTCGACCGGATCGACCGCTCCCTCGACCGGTTGCGCGACCTGCTCGAGGACTGGAGCCGGGAGGCCATCGAGCGCGAACGGGCCCGACTGGAGGAACGGGCCGCACACGACCCCCGCGTGGCCGCCGTCCGCGACCGCATCGCCGAGCGCATCGGCGAAGGCGACCTGACCACGGCCCGGGAGTTCCTGGCCCAGATCGAGGCGGGCCGGCAGCTGCACGAGGCCTCCGAGGGCGTCGACCACCACCTGCGGCGCTTTTATCCCGCCTTCCCCGCCGCGTTCGCCCGCAGCCTGGTCCGCGGCGGGAAACGGGCCCGCAAACAGGAGAACGTCGAGTTCCTCAACGCGCTGATCGACGCCCTGGGCGCCGGCACCCACGTCGCCGACCCGGACCTGGCCGCGCTGCTGGAGGGCGCCGGCATCGACATCCCCGCGCTGCGCAACGCCCGCCGCCAGGAGTCCAAGGAGGGGCTGCGGCAGTGGCGGGCGTGCGGCCTGGGCTCCAAGACCGCGGGCAACCTCAGAAGCGCGATCAGACCCGTCCTGCGGATGATCGGGCTGGAGGGCGTGCAGCGCGACGTCACCGGAGCACCGGCCGACCCGCACCGCGTATGGATCGACCTGGAGCTGGAGCAGGTGGTGGGCGATGCGCTGCTGCCGGCCTTCGGCTCCCGGATGAGCCCCTCGGGCAAGCGGCTGCGGCTGCTGCTGGTGTGGCGGCGACCCGGACCCCAGCAGCTCATCGAGATGCTCAAAGACCAGCCCGAGGACCAGACCGTCCTGGTGTGGTACTTCGGCGTGCTGTCCCCCGAGGAGCGGCAGCAGCTGGCCGCCGCCGCCCGCCGGCGACCGGCGCCGGTGGCCGGCGTGCTCGACGACGTTGCGATCAGCTACCTGGCCTGCATGCCCGAGGCCGACTGGTCGGTCGCGGTGGCGCTGATGGCGCCCTTCACCGCCGCCAACCCCTACGCCCCGGTCGGCGACGTGCCCGACGAGATGTTCTACGGCCGCGCCGACCAGCTCCGGGAGGTCACCGACCAGACCGGCTCCTCCTTCGTCTACGGCGGCCGGCAGCTGGGCAAATCGGCGCTGCTGCGCAAGGTCGAACGGCACATCCGGGCGACCGACCGGAACCGGGTGGTCATCCTGGAGAACATCCAGACCGTCGGCAAGGTCGCGCCGCTGGCCTCGCTGTGGTCCAAGCTCGCCGACAAGCTCGCCCAGCAGGGCGTGATCCCCACCGGGCTGGTGCGCGGCGAACAGGTGTGCAAGGCCATCTTGGAATGGATCCGGCGGGATCCCCAGCGGCAGCTGCTCATCCTGCTGGACGAGGCCGACCAGTTCCTCAACGAGGACGCCAAGGGCGCCAAGTTCGAGAACGTCATCGCCCTGCGCAACCTGATGGAGGAGACGGGCCGCCGGGTGAAGGTCGTCTTCGCCGGCCTGCACCAGACCGCCCGCTTCCAGAGCCTGACCAACCAGCCCCTCGCCCACCTGGGCACCCCCATCGCGGTGGGGCCGCTGGAGCCGCAGGACGCGTTCGACCTGCTGGTGCGCCCCTTGGCGACGCTCGGGTTCCGCTTCCCCGAGACCCTGGCCGCCCGCGTCATCGCCGAGGCCAACAACGCCCCCGCCCTCATCCAGCTCTTCGCCGAGGAGCTGCTGAAGAGGCTGCGGCGCAACCCGCGCGCCACGCGCGAGCTCCCCTACGAGATCACGGCCGAGGACGTCGCGGAGGTCTGGCGGGACAAGACCCTGGCGCGCGGGTTCCGGGACCGCTTCGAGTGGACGCTCAACCTGGACAAGCGCTACAAGGTGATCGCCTACACGGTGGCCCTGCACGCTCTGACCGAGGGCGCGGACGCCGCCCTCAGCGTCGGCGAGCTGTCGGAGCAGTGCCGCTACTGGTGGGAGGCCGGCTTCGAGGACTGCAGCAGCGACGGTTTCCGCAGCCTGCTCGACGAATGCGTCAACCTCGGCGTCCTGGGCCTGGACGCCGACCGCTACCGGCTGCGCACCCCGCACATCCTCAACCTGCTCGGCGGCACCGCCGAGGTCGAGGAGGTCCTGCAGAACGCCGGAGAATTCGAAAAGCCCGACAGCTTCGACGCCCACTCCTACCACGGCGCCTTCCGAGGCGGCCCCGAGCGTTCGCCGCTGAGCAGCCGCCAGCTCGCCGCGCTGCTGCGCCCGCACGACCTCGTCCACGTGGTGGCGGGCTCACGCGCCCTGCACGTGGAACGGGTCCCGTTCGCCCTCGAAGAGGAAGAGCTCGACAACCCGGGGGTGAAGATCCACCTGGTCGGCCCCGGGAGGCTCACCTTCGACGGCGCGGTCGAACGGGCGAACCGGCACGACGGGCACACCGTGATCGTCATGACCGTGCCGGAGGACGGCGACGGCCGCCACTTCGCCCGCAGGCTCGACGAGGCGCTGGCGGCCGTCTCCACCCCCCGTCGCGGCACCCTCGCCGTCGTCCTGGTCACCGGCCCCGGCCTGGCGCGGGTCTGGAGCGACCTGCAATGCCGGGACGGGGTGGACCTGATGGAGCTGCGCCGCTTCAACCGGCTGGCGATCCGCCAGTGGATGTGGGAGGAGGCGCACGGCTTCCCCGACGAGAAGGGCCAGGACGCCCTGCTGGTCTGCACCGGAGGCTGGCCGATGCTCATCGGTCAGATCGTCGACCGCGTCGGGGAGCGCGGCGTCGAACGCGACCGGGCCCTCCGGTGGTGCCAGGAGCGGCTGCGCCGCGACCCTGAGGAGTTCGTCGCCGCCACCGGGGTGCTGGCCGACGAGTGCCTGAGCGCGGCATGGCGGCAGCTGGTCGCCGAGGACGCCCCGGAGACCCCCGAGGACCTGGCCGGACTGCTGGAGCTGCACGGGGAGGAGACGCTTCCGGCGCTGAGCGCGCGATCCCTGCGGGCCCACGGCTACTCCGGCACCGCCGACCTGGTGGAGGTCCTGCGGCTGCTGGGCGCACTGGAGCCCAGGGAGGGAAGACTGTCGTGCGAACCGGTGCTCGCCGAGGCCACTCGCCGGATGGACGGGCACCGATGAGCGCGGGGGACCGCGCCGCCGCCGAACCGATCCTGCGGGCCGTGGCCGAGGTGGTGTGCTCCCGCCCGGGCGCCGCGCGCCTGCCCGGCGGCCCGGACTGGCTGGTCCGCGAGCGCGCGCCCTGGCTGCTGGAGGTGCTGCGGCGCTCCCCGGCGGTGCGCGTCCGGGTGGCCGAGACCCTGCGCGGCGCCCGCCTGCAGGACCGGGCACGGCATCTGGCGACCCTGCTGCTGAACCCCGACGACGCGGTGGTCGAGGCGGCGCTCGGCTGGCTGGACCCGCCGGGGTCCGCACCCGACCCTGCGGCCAGACGGGCCAAACGGGCCAGGCAGGCCGAGCGCGTCCTCAAAAAGAAGCTCGAGGCCGAGCGGCAGAGGCTGGAGTACGCCCGGCAAGAGGCCCGCGAGGCCGGGAAGCTGCTCGAAGAGACGCGCGCCGCCATGACGGAGCTGGAGGAACGCGTCGACAAACTCGACCGGCAGCTCGCGGTCGCGCAGCACCGGCTGCGGGACCCGCGGGCGACCGCCGCCGCGCTGCTGCACGCGCTGGAACGACCTCCCGCACCGCGCGACGACGCGGCCAGCCGGGACCCGCGCGGCGACGCCGCCTCACCGGGCCGCTACAACGACGTCCTGCTCGCGGCGGCGGCCGCCGCATCGCTCACCCCCGAGGAACTGTTGGCCGCCGTGCGGGCCGTGGTGGACCCGACCCCGCCCGCGCCCCCCGTCGAGGTCGTCGACGACCTCGACCTGCGCGTCACGCCGCTGGGCGGGGACACCGAGATCGGCGGATCGTGCCTGCTCGTCGAGGCCGGAGGCACCAGGATCCTGGTCGACGCCGGCCTGCGCCCCTCCGACGGGCGGACGCTGCCCCCGCGGGACATCGACCGGGCGCTCGAGGGCGACCTGCACGCCGTCGTGGTCACCCACGCCCACAACGACCACTGCGGCTATGTGCCCGCACTGGTCGCCCGGAACCCGCGGCTGCGGATCCTGGCCTCTCCCGAGACCGTCCGGCTGATGCCGATGATGTGGGAGGACACCGCCAAGGTCATGCGGGAGCAGAACCGTGCGCGGGCCCGCTGGGGGGCCGACCCGGTCGCGCTGTACGGCCACGCCGAGGTCGAGGCGGCCGCCCGCCGGTGCGAGGAGGTGCCGTTCGCGGTGCCGCGCCGCATCGGCGGGATGACGGTCGAGCTGTTCCCCGCCGGGCACATCCTGGGCGCCGCGGGGGCGGTGATCCGAGCCGGTGACCGCCGGGTCGTCGTCACCGGCGACATCTCCGGGTTCCGGCAGGAGAGCGTCGACGGCTACACCCTGCCGGAATCGGCCCGAGGCGCCGATCTGCTGGTCCTGGAGACCACATGCTGCGGAGACGACCACGAGGACCGGGAGCGGCGCGTCGGCGACTTCATCCGCGAGGTCCAGGAGATCCACCAGGGCGGCGGCCGGGTGCTGATCCCCGCCTTCGCCCTCGGCCGGGCCCAGGAGATCGCCCTCGTCCTGCGGCGGCACCTGCCGGAGGTACCGGTCCGCATCGACGGGATGGCCGCCGATCTCAGCAGGGCCTTCGAGGCGGCGACCGCCGACTCCGCGCATCCTTTGAAGATCTTCGGGGACGCCGTGGCCGTCGCCGACCGCCCCGCCGAGCTCGACACCTTCCGCACCGGCGTCGTCATCACCACGTCGGGCATGCTGACGGGAGGCCCGGCCGTGCAGTGGGCGGCGCGGATCCTGCCCGACCCGGGCAGCGCCCTGTTCATCTCGGGCTACCAGGACGAGGAGTCGCCGGGCGCACGGTTGCGGCGGTTGTCCGAGGAGGGCGGCGGGGAGTTCACCCTTCCGGTCCACGGCGGCCGGGTGACCGTCCAGGTGAAGGCGCGCGTGGCCACCATGCGGGTGTCCGCCCACGCCGACCGGCGCGGCCTGCTGAACATCGCCGACGAGGTCGCCGCCCGTCAGACCATGCTCGTGCACGGCCTGCACCGCCGGCAGCGAAGGTTCCGGGAGGTGTTGCGCGTCCGCGACCACGCCACCGTCGAGACCGCCGCATGGCGTCCCGAGTGACCGGCGGGGCATGGCGGCCCCGGGCGCCGGGCGATCTTCAGGGCCGGCGGCCGAACCGTTCGAGCCGGGTGCGGGCGGCCTGAGGCGGGACCTGGTCCGAAGGGGTGGGCGCGAAGACCGACGGAGCGGACGGAAGGGAAGGACGGAAACCTGCCTCGAGCCCGGATGCCGTAGGGGAGAAGAGCCGGAAGGAGGCCATCACCCAGGGGCGGTCAGTCCCCAGGTGCTCGGCTGGAATCCAAGACGCCGGGCGATCGCCGGGTCGGCCCACTCCGCGCAGTAGCGCCGATAGAGGTCGAGCAGTTCGTCCCTGTGGTCCAGAACCGACGGGACGCACAGAACGTCGGGGAACTCCTGCACGAACGCCGTCCATGGGTCCTCGGCCTCCAGCGCCCTCCTCATCCGGGCGACCTGCCACAGCATGGCGTGCAGGTGCTGATCCTCGATCTCGCTGCGCCCGCGGTACTCCTCCCGATGCTCGACGGCGGAGCGGCCGGCGGCGAGCAGGGCCTGCCGCCGCAGCAGGCATGAGGAGCATTCCCCGCAGTGACTGAACTCAGATCGTGCGGCGAAGCCCGTGTCGCAGGAGACGGAGGCGGCCAGGATGTCGTCGTATGCGGGCGGCAGGCCGCCGATCAACTCCGCCTTGGTCCGCCACAGCGCCTTGTTCTCCAGCACGAGTGGTGGCAGCCCGCAGGCGTCCGCCACGATGTCGGCGATGCGCTGCATCACGAGGATCGTCCGCGGATGGACCGGACGGGCGGCCTGGGCGCCGACCTGGCCCCGGGTACAGGGCAGGTTGATCGCTCCAATGCCGTTCTCATAGATCAGCAGCCTGCGGCAGCCCGCGGTGAGCGCGGCGGCGATTCCCGCGGCCAGGAACACCAGACCTCGCGTCCGCTGGCTGTTCTCGGACCGTACGGCACCACTGGTCGACTTCTTGAGATGCAACCTGAAAGGCAGCGGTGCCACGCGCATCCCGAGCCGCTGCGGGATGGACTTGGCCAGATTCTCCTGGCGAGAGCGCATCTTCTTGTTGGAAGCCACGCTCACCGTCAGCAGTACCGAATCGCCCTGACTCTGCGATACCTCGTGCAGCACTCCGGCGGTGGAGTCCGCACCGCCGGAAAAGAGCATGGCGATTCGTTTCCCCGGCCAATCGTCTATGCCTTCCAGGAAAGGCTCAACAACCTGCTTCGGCAGCTCACCGGGACGTGGTTCACGGAAGGACAATGACCATCGGTCACAGGTGAGCCAAGTCAGCAGTCCTTCCAACAGACGGCGGTGTCGCTCCCACAAGGACGGGTTGCGAACGGCCACCCGTATACCGATGTCTCGGCCCCAGGCAGACGGTTTCCAGTGTTCGTTCGGCGGCCGCCGCACCCGGCGGTCGACGGCATGACAGGCGGCGGCGATATCCCACAAGTCGGCGGCCACCGGCGGGAACGCATCGGCGATCGCGTTGGCCGCTTCGGAGAAGTCGCTGTAGACGTCGTATTTCCAACTCAGGTGAAGTGGTTCACTCCTGCCGTTCGACCAATACTCGATCACTCGGTCAGTGCTCATCCTGCTTCCCTCCGGAGGACTGCCGACAACAGTCCAGGAGCGTGGGAATCAGCTCTTCCACGGCGGGTTCTGCCAGCACCTGCTCCACCCTGCTCAGGGCATCGGGAGCGGACAGCTCTGAGCCCAGCCCGAACGGCAACCGGCGATCGAATCCCGCTCTCCGCGCCAGAGCCCGCAGGAAATGCCCGGCCAGCAGCGCGACGACCTCCTCGGTGGTCAGCCCTGCCAGCTCACCGCCCATCGTCGCCAGCAGCATCCGTGCCACCAACGCCAGCAGTCGCCCGGCCTCGTCGTCATCGGTGTCGCCGAAGGCCGCGCACAGATCGATGTCCGCTTCCCTGCTGCGGGCGAGTCGCCGTAGCTCGGCGGCGGCGTCGAACAGATCCAAGGATCCGGGGGGAATCTCCTCCAAGGTGGCCAGCAGCGCCTGCTTCAGCTCCTCGCCCGCCTGCCGCCGTCGTTCCTCGGCATCGGGAGCGGCCGGGGCCAGCTCGCCGATCGCCTCGATCGCCCTCTTCCAGCCCTTGCCGACTTGTCGGGGGAACAGGTCCTGGTCTGGCACAGCGCTCCTCCGATCGGTCCACTCCGATCGTGAGCACTGCCTGCAATGTCAGCAATCAACAAAGATCTTACTTGAATGGTTATATTTTGCTGGACTTGTCGGGGGTGGTGGCGTGCGTCTTGTGTGAATCTGCTGGTCAAGGACTTGTGAATATGTTCTCCAGTGGATTGTCCATGGTTTCGGTCTGTCCGGTGGGAGGATGAGGGACGGCTGTAATCAAGGGTTTTTGGAAAAGTGTTTGGGAGGTCGTGGGCACTGGCCTGGCGGCCGGAGCCGGGCTCTGGGGGTGAGGAGCTCTCGACGTCGTTCAGGTTTCTTTCGAAACATGAACGGCGTAACGGATTTCCTGGGCGTCATCGTGCACCGGAAGGTTGTACGGCACCGTTTCAACGAGGATGGATGTCGATGGAATGCAAGGTCGGTCATCAGCGCCCATAGGTTGACCGCCGACGCGCCGCCCCGTCGCTCGGCACCATCGGCGATACCCGCTCGCCATCGTTTCCCGTGACTCCCAGACGGGGGCCTTGAGCATTCAGAGACGGTCCGGTGGGCTGATCGCCAAGAAGCGTCGGGCAGGGCATGGTCGCCGGACCGTGAGCGGGGGTGGGGAGGGCGCTCGGACGCCTCTTCCATGTCTCCACCGGGCTCCTGTGTCTTCACCGGGTCGCTGCTGGCATCCGGCCTGCGCCCAGGGGAGGTGGGGCCGGCTCGTGCTCGGGGGCATCGGCGTCTACTCCCCGGGCAGGTGCCTCTCGAGGGGCCCGAGGCCGGGACTGGTGGCTGCGACCGGACGTGTGTTCAAAAAGTCCTGTATGCGATGGCCCTTTGAGCGGCCGACCCGCGGTCGGTCGTCTTGCGCACATTGGGTGCAAGACGACCGACCGGGAAACGACGTGGTCGTGAGACGGCTCTGCCGGCGACCGCTCCGGAGCGGGTGGGCCTTCTCGTCTCCCTTGGTCCGGGGACGTTGCTGATCATGGGACGAGACGGGCCCAGACCCATTTGCCGCCGGTGGGGTGCGGAGTGCAGCCGCAGGCGACGGAGAGGGCCTGCACGATGGGCAGGCCCCAGCCGCCGCCGGAGTCGAAGGCGTCCTCGCTCCGGTCGAGGGCTTCGAGGGTGAGCTCGACGACGGGCCTCACGGTGGGGACGTGAGGGCTGGAGTCCCAGACGGAGATGAGGACGCCCTTGGGGTTGCGCTCAAGGCGATAGCAGAGCTTCTTGCCCGGAGTCGCCTCGGAGGCGTTGGCGACCAGCTCGCCGGTGATCAGAAGCACGTCGTCCAGGATGTGCAAATAGTCCCATTTGTGAATCTTCTGCTCGGCAAAGGTGCGTGCCAGGCCGGCGGAGGCCGGGGACCCGAGCAGGGCGATGGTCAGGGCATCTGGCGCCTCCGATGGGCGGGAATCACGGATGCTCGGTCGCGGGTGCTCGTTGAGCATGAATAATCCCTTTTCAAGGAGCTGACTGCTCTGTTTCACGGATATTCAGCCACTGGCCGAGTACGCTTCGTCACAAAGTGCTGGATGAAGGCTGGAAACTGGTCACGGTGGTCCTTCGTGATCCTCGCCGGGTTTCATCGGAACCCTGGCCGGTTTCATCGACTTGGGAGGGTGAAGCATGGCCCCTCGACGCAGGCGAGGCAGCGTTTCGCCGACGCTGCTGGCCTTCGGTCGTCAGCTCCGCCGCTACCGGGAGGAGGCCGGGCTGACTCAGGAGAGCCTGGGCCGCCGCGCCAACAACGGTCGGGGCGTGACCAGCCAGTACGTCGGGCAGGTGGAGGGCGGCCGGACCCGCTGTTCTCGCGAGTTCGCCGAGACCATGGACCGGGAGCTCGGCGCGGGCGGCAAGCTCTTGGAGCTCTGGGACGACCTGGTGATGGACTCCGCCTTCCCCACTTGGTTCGACTGGCCGGTGGTGGAGGCCGAAGCCGTCATGCTCCGCTCATTCGAGCCGGTGGTCGTCTACGGACTTCTCCAGACAGAGGCGTACGCCCGCACGATGCTCTTCGGTGACGAGGAGGCGACGGCAGCTCGCCTTGCACGACAGAGGATCCTTCACAGGTCGTCTCCACCGCCTCCTGCTGTGGTTTGTCTTCTTGATGAGGCGGTGCTCTACAACGGGCTGGGTGGCCCCGAGGTGATGCGTGAGCAGCTTGAACACCTGCTCGCGATGATCTCCCCGCGCCTCGCCGTGCAGATCGTGCCCCGGGGCATTCCCCATCCCGGCAACGCCGGAGCGTTCGTGATCGCGACGCTGGACGATCGCACCGAAGTGGCGTATGCAGAGTGCGCCCTACGTGGTATGACCACAAGTGTGGGCAGTGAAATCCAGAAGGTGGCAGAGTCGTTCGAAGCGATTCGCAGCCACGCGCTGCCGGTCGATCAGTCGATCGACTTCATCAAAAAGGTCCTTGAGGAGCAGTGGACATGAGTGCCCGGAAGTGGCGGAAGTCTTCCTACAGCGCCTCCAATGGAGGTAACTGCGTCGAGGTTGCACGTCTTGCCGAAGGGGTTGGCGTGCGGGACTCCAAGAGTCCTGAGCATGGTCACCTGAGCCTGACCTCCGCCCAGTTCGCCGCACTATTGGCCCAGCTCAAGCGGTAGACCATCTGACCTCTGGCTGTCCGGCAGGGCGGCATCGGGCGTCCGAGATCACCTCTCAGGTGGCTGAACCCCGCCTCGTTCGTAAGGCTCTGGCCGGGGATCAAGCCTGATCCCCGGTTGTCCAACCCTCGACCGTTCCCATCGAGAAGCCCTGAAGGAGGCAGGCACGGTCGCACAGTGGCGTAAGAGCAGCTACAGCGCCTCCAACGGCGGTCATTGTGTCGAGGTCGCCCGCCTGGCCGAGGACGTCGGCGTCCGTGACTCCAAGAACCGGGAGCGCGGTCACCTGACCGTGTCTCTCGCCCAGTTCACCGCCCTGCTGACCCGGCTCAAGCGATGACCCCCTGACCGTCCGCTCGACCCGTCCGCCGGTCGGACCCGCTCAGGTCTCCAGTCGGCGACGCCCCTGTTGCGACTGCAGGGCGGGCGCTGCCGCCTGTCTCTCTCATGGTTCCCGTCCTCAGCCGAGCACTTCGCGTGCGGTCGGCCAAGCAGCGGGAGCTGGCCGACGGGGTGACGGGCGCCGCTGCGCCTAGCGCGCCCTCAAGGCCCGTATCGGCTCCTCGACGTCCCGGTCCCACCGGCTCTCCGCGGGTGGAGACGGCCGTCGGCGGGGCGCCCAGAGCCGTTCGAGCCCAGCGGACGGAAGGCTTCAGAAGTAGGTCGAGGGCGGCTGGGGAGGCATGTGGTGCATGTCCCAGAACGGATCGGGCGGCTGCTCCGCTTGCCGTCGCCGTCCGTCGATCACCCGGATCGGCCAGGTCAGCGCCACGATGAACAGGGCGGTCCCCAGGAAGGTCCAAAAGCCGCTGATCTGCAGGGCGGGGTCCATCCAGGTGCTCAGCCACGACAGCAGCCACAGCTTCAACGCACTGAAGGTCACCAGGAAGAGCAGCGTGAGGCCGGGTGCGGAGAACTCGAAGGCCAGGAGGGTGAACAACACGGTCAGCACGGCCAGCACGAGCAATTGCCGCCACTCCGGCCCGGCCGTCACCCGGACCCCGTCGAGAACCCGTGCGGCGAGCAGCAAACCGCTCAGGACGAGGGCCTGCCGAACCAGCACGTACACCGCCTGCAGGGCCGGTATCCGTCCCGTCGGCGCCCGCAGCACGTAGGTGAGCACCGGGCAGAGACCGAGGATCACCCAGGCGGCGATGACGGTCGCGCCGAAGCCGGAAAGCCGCACCGGCAGACCGAGCGCCTCGCACAGCCGCACCGACAGATGCAACGCCACGGGTCCCACCGCGACGCCCATCGCGACCTGGATGCCGAAGAGCGCGCCGAACAGAGCCCAGAGGCGCCGGAGAGCGGAGAAGAACTTCCGCTCCGAGACGTCATTCGGGACATCGAGGTCGAACGAAGCCCTCATGTCGTGCTCGGCGGTCCGCCGTATGCGCCTTTGCAGGGCCCGGTAGGCCGGGGCCGGCAGCAGACGGGTCGCCGTGAACAACACGCCGACGATGACCAGCACGACCGGTATCTGCCGGCTGACCGAACCGTTGATGTGGAAGTCCCGGACCAGCGTCGCCGCGGCCCAGACCCCGGCCGCCATGGAGACCGGCACGGCCGCTGTGCGCCCGGCCCGCGTCCAGGACGATGGCGGACGCTGCGGCGGCATGTTCCCTCCGACACGGCCGGCTCTTGCAGGGGGCGTGACCCGCCGGGAGCCGGGCCACACCCGCAGGGTAGGGTCCACCGGCCTTTGCGTACAGCGGCCGTGGGGATACAGCGGCATGCGGACGAGAGCCGTCCTGGGGCACCGCCGAGTCGGCCCGGTTCGAGCAGCGGCTTCGGCCTCCCGACCGTCGGCCCGTGCCCGTTCACCGCTCCGTCCCGACCAATTTCCCTCCATTGGCCCGCGACAACGGAGCCGTCCGCTTTTAGCGTCCACTGCATGCACGAACGACTCGGCGACGACCTGGCGCGGCTTCCGCAGTTGCTGGAGCAGACCGGACGGTACGCCACCGACCTGCTGTCCGGCCTGGAGACGAGGGCGGTGGCGGTTCCGCCCGCACCGAGGGCGGCACGGGCGCTGCCGCAGGAGGGCAAAGGACTCGCCGGGGCGCTGGAGGAGTTCCGGCGACGCTGGGAGCCGGGGTTCTCCGGCAGCGCCGGCCCCCGCTACCTGGGGTTCGTCACCGGGGGAGCGACCCCTGCGTCGCTGGCCGGGGACTGGCTGACCTCCGTGCTGGACCAGAACCCCACCAGCGGGCTGGACTCGGCCGCGCCCGACCTGGAACGCGAGGTCGTCGGCTGGCTGCGCGAGCTGTTCGGGCTGGGGGAGGCGCACAGCGGGGCCTTCGTCACCGGGGCGACCATGTCGAACATGGTCGGACTCGCCATAGCCCGGGAATGGCTCGGCGAGCAGGCGGGCGTCGCGGTCTCCGACGCCGGGGTCGGGGCGCTCGGGCCGGTGACCGTGCTGTCGGGCACACCGCATTCCAGCGTCTTCAAGGCCCTGTCCATGCTCGGCCTCGGCCGGAACGCCCTGCGGCCCGTTCCGACCCAACCCGGCCGCGAATGCGTGGACCTCACCGAGCTGGAGCGGGCGTTGACCGCGCTGGAGGGACGCCCCGCCGTCGTCGTGGCCAATGCGGGGACGGTGAACACCGGGGACTTCGACGACCTGCGGGCCATCGCCGCGCTGCGCGAACGCCACCCCTTCTGGCTCCACGTGGACGCCGCGTTCGGCGCCTATGCGGCGCTCTCCCCCTCCCATGCGCATCTGGTCGCGGGCCTGGACGAGGCCGATTCGGTCTGCGTGGACCTGCACAAGTGGGGCAACGTCCCCTACGACTCGGCGGTGCAGTTCACCCGGCGTCGTGACCTGCAGGTCCGTGTCTTCCGCAACGCCGCCGCCTACCTCGGCCTCCCCACCGATGACCCGGATTTCATTCACCTGACCCCGGAGAACTCCCGGCGGCTGCGCGCCCTGGCCGCCTGGTTCTCCCTCACCGCCTACGGGCGGGCAGGGCACCGCGAGATCGTCGAACGCAACATCGCCGCCGCCCGCGCCCTCGGCGACCGCCTTGAGGCCGACCCCCGTTGGCGGCTGCTGGCCCCCGTCCGCCTCAACGTGGTCTGCTTTACCGTCGCCGACGGTCCCACCGCCGACCGCATCGACCGGATCGTCAAAACGGTCGCCGCCGGAGGAGACCTCTTCGTCACCCCCACCGTCCTCGACGGCACCTGGGCCCTGCGGGCGGCCTTCAGCAACTGGCGCACGACTCCCGACCAGCTCGACCGGATCGTCGACGCCCTGGACGCGGCGTTGTGACACCGGGCGTTCCGCCGCCTCCGGAGCGGGTGTCCGCCGCAGGCCCTGTGGAGGACGCCCGCTCGGCCTTTCGGTACCCCTTGTACGGAGGGATGCGCAGGAGCTCGGCGGCGGCGTCCTCGGCCCGGCGGCGGTCCGCTCGATTCCGCCCGGAGCGCAGGAGGCGACCGTGACGACCGAGAGACCCGGTCCGACCCGCCTTTGAGACCGGCCGTTCGGCCGAGGCGACGGCCGATCGCGCTTCCTTGGGGCCGCGCCCGTGCGGTTCGGCGTACGGGCGGCGAGGCGATATATAAAATCGCGCACCGTGCGTCGGTGGGCCGCCGTGCTCGGGCCTGCCGGAAAGGCCGTTCTGCCGGGCGGTTCAGGGCTCCTTCGCCCGTGATCGTCGCAGGTGATCGGCTCGGAGCGGAACACCGCGCTGGTAGCTTTGATACAAGTCGGGCGGTATGAGGCCGCCCCCCGGACCTAGAGGTGAGGACGATCCCGCGCAAGCAGCGAACCGTCCCATTGCGAACCGAGGCGGAGAGCGCGGTCGACCTACCGAATCCGAATCTGACTCGGATGAGCAGCGGGGAGCAGGTCCGGCTCTATGTGCGGCGGCTGATCTTCGACGGTGTGCTCCGCCAGGGACAGCGGGTGCCGCAGGACGCCATCGCGCAGACGCTGGGAGTCTCGCGCATCCCCGTCCGGGAGGCCCTGATCGCGCTGGAGCGCGAGGGCTGGATGACGATCATCCCGCACCGCGGGGTGTTCGTGAACGCGCTGGACGAGACGGCGGTCCGCGACCACTACGAGCTGTACGGCCTGTTCTACGGGTTCGCCGTGCGCCGCGCCGTGGAACGCCGGGGGGACGAGCTGGCCGAGCGGCTGGCGCCGCTCAGCAGGCGGATCGCCGCCGCCGAGGACGCCGAGGAGCTGCAGGAGCTGACGTCGCGGTTCCACCGGCTGGTGGTGGAGTCGGCGCGGTCCCCGCGGCTGCACGGCATGCTCCGCCAGATGACCGGGATCGTCCCGGGCAACCTCTTCGAGCTGGTGCCCGGCGCCGACGCCGTGGAGCGGCGCGGCACCGCCGCCATCGTGCGGGCCATCCGCAAGGGCGACGTCGCCGAGGCCGAGCAGGAGTACGTCGCGATGCTGCGCAGACAGGGCGACTTGGTGGTCGAGCTGTTCCGCAGGCGCGGCATGTTCGAGCAGGAGGGCCAGCAGGCCGAGACCGTCTCCTCCTGACCGGTCCGCCCCCGTCCCCCGGCGCCCGTTACCGTACCGGGGCAGCCTGATCAGGGAGGTGGCCATGGGCCGGCTGGCACGGACCGAAGGTCTGACCGACACGCAGCAGGAGATCCTCAGCACCGTCGCCGACTTCGTGGACCGCGAGGTGCTGCCGGTCGCGACCGAGCTGGAGCACGCCGACGCCTACCCGCGGCAGATCGTCGACGGGCTCAAGGAGCTCGGCGTCTTCGGGCTCACCATTCCCGAGGAGTACGGCGGCCTCGGCGAATCGCTGCTGACCTACGCCCTGGTCGTGGAGGAGCTGTCCCGGGGCTGGATGAGCGTCTCGGGCATCCTCAACACCCACTTCATCGTCGCCTACATGATCGGCCGTCACGGCACCGAGGAGCAGAAGACCCGGCTGCTGCCGAAGATGGCCGCCGGCGAGGTCCGCGGCGCCTTCTCCATGTCCGAGCCGGACTGCGGTTCGGACGTGGCGGCGATCCGCACCCGCGCCCGGCGCGACGGCGACGACTACGTCATCGACGGGCGGAAGATGTGGCTCACCAACGGTGCCTCGGCCAACCTGATCGCCCTGCTGTGCCGCACCGACGAGGGCGCCGACGCCCCGCACCGCAACATGACGACGTTCCTGGTCGAGAAAGAGCCCGGGTTCGGCGAGGTCGCGCCCGGACTCACCGTCCCCGGCAAGATCGACAAGATGGGCTACAAGGGCGTCGACACCACCGAGCTGGTGCTGGACGGCTACCGGATCGGCGCCGACCGGGTGCTGGGCGGCGTGCCCGGCCGCGGCTTCTACCAGATGATGGACGGGGTCGAGGTCGGCCGGGTGAACGTGGCGGCCCGCGCCTGCGGCATGGCGCGGCGGGCGTTCGAGCTGGCCATCGACTACGCCCAGCGGCGCCGCGCGTTCGGCAGGCCCATCGCCGAGCACCAGGCGGTGCAGTTCCGGCTGGCGGAGATGGCCACCAAGGTCGAGGCCGCCCACCAGATGATGGTGATGGCGGCCCGTCGCAAGGACTCCGGCGAGCGCAACGACCTGGAGGCCGGAATGGCCAAGTTCCTGGCCGGGGAGTACTGCAAGGAGGTCGTGGAGGCCGCCTNTGGAGGCCGGAATGGCCAAGTTCCTGGCCGGGGAGTACTGCAAGGAGGTCGTGGAGGCCGCCTTCCGCATCCACGGCGGCTACGGCTACTCCACCGAGTACGAGATCGAGCGCCTGTACCGGGAGGCGCCGATGCTGCTGATCGGCGAGGGCACCGCCGACATCCAGAAGATGATCATCGGTCGTCGGCTGCTGGAGGAGTACCGGGTCGACTGACGGCCCCTGGCGGCCCGCCGCGGGGCGGGACCGGCATCGCGCCGGCGTCCTTCGCGCCCCGCCCGCCGCGGTCGCGGGATCGTCGGCGCACGCCGGTCGCCGCGCCGGCCCCGCGCCGAC
>NZ_RRYT01000024.1 GCF_006363815.1 Thermomonospora catenispora | reverse complement strand
GCCAGGAACTTGGCGTTGTCGAAGTAGGGGTCGCGGACCTTGGCGGGCGGCCCGGAGGACGCGGCGGCCGGGCCCGGCGCGGGGGCCCGTCGCGCCACGGCGGCCTCAGCCGCGGCCATGGGGGAGGACGGGCCGCCGGCCGGCGGCGGGGACGGTCCGGGCGGCGGGCCGCTCATGCCGGGGGGACCGCGTGAGGTCGTCCCGGGGCCGTCGCCCGGTGCGGGATCGCGATGTCCTGCCGGGGAGCGGTGGAGAGGTCACGATGCCGACTCCGTCGTTTTTTCGGGGATCGGGGGACGCGGGGCATCGATCGCAAAATCGCCCCGCGTCGATCACCATCGGCCGCAATGGCCGCAATCGGCCACGGCCGGTGAAATGCGCACGCGGCCGCCACGCCGGTCCGACCGGGCCGTTCGCCGCGCGCATCGGGACGGTCGTATCGGACCGTATCGCGCTCAGCGGCGTTCGTACAGCCGTACCGTCCCGCCGCGGAACTGCCACCGGCCGACCCGCCGCCATTTCGTCGACCGCCGGAATTCGTCTTCCTTGACCCGCTCCCACGAGCCCGGAGCGCCCTCCAGGTCGGACCGGTCGACGTACCAGACGCGCCGCACCCGCGCAGCCCGCCGCCGCAGGATCGAGACGTCGGATATCTCACTGCCCTGCAGATCGGCGGCGTCGGCGGCGGGCCGGTCCACTGTCAGGTCGGGCAGCCCCGCGAACGCCTTCGGCTCGGCCGCCGTGATCCGGCGGTAGATCTCCTCCTCGAACACCAGCCCGTCGCCGGGCCGCCGGTGCTCGGCGATGATCCGGGCGACCTGTCGCACGTCGTCGACCCGGGACTCGGGCGAGCGCACCTGCAGATGCATGGGCACGGTCAGCGCGAGCATCGCCGCCAGCGCCGGGACCGCCCCCCACCACGGCAGGACGCGCAGCCCCAGGGCGACGAGCAGCGCCACGCCCGGCACCGCGAAGATCACATAGCGCAGCCAGTAGATCGGTTCGATCAGCGAGGCGGCCAGCAGCAGGGCGGGCGGCAGCACCGCCCAGGCCGTCGCCAGGATCCGCAGGTCCACCCGCGCCCGGGGGTCGGGCCGCCACCACCAGGCCGCCGCCGCCAGCACCAGCACCGGGACGATCAGGATCCGGCCGCCGGCGAACGCCTCCAGCAGCCGCATCACCGCCGCCGCGTCCGGGGCGGTGATCCAGTCCACCTGCTTGGCCCGCTGCCGCAGCGCCAGCGGCAGGATCGGCGAGAACACCGCCGCTCCCGCGCCCGCCGCCGCCGCCCATCTGAGCAGCACGGCGCGGTCGCCGCGCACCGTCCACAGCGCGGCCAGGTGGGCGGGCAGGATCAGCAGCGTGAACATGTGGATCCAGCCGACCAGCGTCACCGAGGCCGCATAGATCGCGAACCGGCGGCGGGTCCGCTCCTGGACCGCCCGGACCAGCAGATACGTCGAGACGGCCGCCAGCGCGGTCGTGACGGTGTACTGGCGGGCCTCCTGGGCGTGCCGCGAGAGCACCGGCGAGACCGCCACCAGCAGGCCCGCCGTCATCCCCACCCGGGCGTCGGCCAGCCGCCCGCCCAGCGCGGCCACCGTCGCGGCGGCGCCGGCCAGCGCCAGCACCGACGGCAGCCGGATCGCCAGATCGCCGGTGCCGAACACGGCCGTCCAGGCGTGCATGAACAGGTAGTACAGCCCGTGCACCGCGTCGATGTTGCCCAGCAGCCGCAGCAGATCGAGCAGGGAGCGCGTCGCGGCCGCCGACAGGGTGGCGGCCTCGTCCCGCCACAGCGGCGGCGCGGTGATCCGCCACAGCCCGACCGCCAGGGCCGCCGCCGCCGCGAGCGCCGGCACCGCCCGGCGGGCCGGGCCCGACGTCACCGGCTCCTGCGCTCGCGCAGGGCGCGCGCCCGGCCGGACACTCCCCACTGGGTGACCCGCCACATCGCCTCCGCCATGACGTCCCTGCTCATCTTGCTGTCGCCGCGCTCGCGCTCGATGAAGGTGATCGGCACCTCGACCACCCGCAGCCCGGCCTGCACCGCCCGGTAGGCCAGATCGATCTGGAAGCAGTAGCCGCGCGAGTCCACCCCCTCCAGACCGATCTTGTGCAGCGCCGTCGCCCGGTACGCCCGGTAGCCGCCGGTCGAGTCGCGCAGCGGCACCCCCAGCAGCAGCCGCGCGTAGGTGTTGGCGCCGCGCGACAGCGCCTCCCGCCGGAGCGGCCAGTTGACCACCCGGCCGCCGGGCACGTAGCGGGCGCCGATCACCACGTCGGCGTCCACCAGCGCCGTCAGCAGCGCGGGCAGCTCCTCGGGCTGGTGGGAGCCGTCGGCGTCCATCTCCACCAGCACGTCGTAGCCGCGCTCCAGGGCCCAGCCGAACCCGGCCAGGTAGGCCGCGCCCAGCCCGTCCTTACCCGTGCGGTGCAGGACGTGCACCTGCTCGTCCTCGGCCGCCAGCCGGTCGGCGATCTCCCCGGTGCCGTCCGGGCTGGCGTCGTCGACCACCAGCACCTCCACCGCAGGCACCGCCGCGCGCACCCGGGCCGTGATCGGCTCCAGGTTGTCCCGTTCGTTGTACGTCGGGATGATCACCAATACCCGGCCGAGCCCCTGCGGAATCTGCACCGCCGGATCCCCCTTTCGTGCCCGGTGACGCCGGGAGCGTCCCCTAAGGTGTTCTGCATCGCCCCGCTGCCGCGGGGATCGTCCGGCCCCTTGGACGGGCCTTCGTCATCCGGTGTGCGATCTTTCCGGAGATCATTCCGGCGTGCGCGGACATCTTCGGATCTGCTCGGTGGCCTGACGGCTCCCGAGGCCGGTTCTGTGGAATGGAGCGGAGTGAAAGCAGCAGTCCGCCTGGTCTTGGCGCACGGGCTGTTCGCCCTCGTGCTGGCGGCCGCGGTGGCGGTGCGCCGGCTCGCCATGCTGGGGTACCCCTCGGTGCTGTGGTTCGGCGACTCCCGCACCTATCTGCAGGGTGCGATCGTCCTCGAACCCTCCTATCTGCGGCCCAGCGGCTACTCGATCTTCCTGTGGCTGTTGCGGCCCGCGCACAGCTTCACCGTGGTGCTCACCGTGCAGCACGCGATCGGCATCGCGCTCGGCGTGCTGGTGTACGCGGTGGTGTGGCGGGCCGCGCGGGCGGCCTGGCCGAAGCGGATCTGGCTGCCGGGGCTGGTGGCGACCCCGTTCGCCGCGGCGGTGCTGCTGGACGGACACCTGCTCCACCTCGGGCACATGCTGATGTCCGACCTGCTGTTCACCTTCTGGGTGACGGCGGCGGTCGCGGTGGTGCTGTGGCGGCGGCGGATGGGCTGGTGGACGGGGGCGCTGGCCGGGCTGCTGGTCTCCTTCGCGGCGCTGACCCGTTCGGTGGGGCTGCCGCTGCTGGCGGTGGTGCTGGTGTGCATGGCGGTCCGCCGCGCCGGCTGGCGTGCCATGACGGCGGCGACGGCGGCCTGCGTGCTCCCGGTGCTGGGCTACATGACCTGGTTCCACTCGGTGTACGGCAAGTTCGCGATGACCGGGACCGACCAGATCTTCCTCTACGGCCGGACCGTCGACTTCGCCGACTGCTCGAAGCTCGAGCTGCCGCCCGAGGCGAGGCTCATGTGCCGCGACCACCTGGAGCCCCATCCCCAGATCGCCCCCGCCTATCGGGCGCTGTGGGGGGTGGACTCGCCGTTCGAGCAGATCGTGGGCGGAATGTACAACCCCGTGGCCAACGAGCTGGCCGGGGAGTTCGCCCGGACCGCCATCCGGGAGCAGCCCGGGGACTACCTGCGCGTCATCCTCCGCGACACCTTCCGTGCCTTCGAGTGGGAGCGCAAGCCCTACCCCACGCCGTGGACGGCGGGGAGCTATGAGTTCCGGGAGGGTGCGTCGCTGCGCAGGGCGGACGCCGAGCTCGCCTACATCTACGGCGGGCACACGGGCGTCGCCCGGGTCGTCGAGCCGTACGCCGGTCGGATCCGCGACTACCAGGACACGGTGTACGTGCGCGGGCCGATCCTGGGCGGGATGCTGCTGATCGGCCTGGTGGGCATGGTGGTGCGGATCCGCCGGCTGGGCGATCCGGTGCTGCTGCCCTGGGCGGTGGGGACGGCTCTGCTGGTGGTCCCGGCGGCGACCGCCGACTTCGACTACCGGTACGTCCTGCCCGCCCTTCCGTTCGCGGCGATGGCCGCCGGGCTGGCGCTCGTCCCCCGCCCGCGGCGCGCCGAGTCCCCCGCCGCCGAGTCCGCATCCCCCGGACGGGAGGCGAAGTCCCCTGGGCGGCCCGGTGAGCGGCCGGAGACGGAGCCCGACGGGCCCGGTGAGGCCGCCGGCCCCGGCGGGCCCGCCGAGCCCGATGAGCCCGATGAGCCCGGTGATCCGGGCGAGCCCGGCGAGAGGCCGGGCGCGGGGCCGGGGGAGCGGGCCGTCGCGGCCGCCGGCTGACCGCCGGACCGGTGTGCCGGCATGCGGCGGGCCCGGGCCCGCCGCATGCGGAGCGGCGTCGGGGCGTCAGGACAGCAGCAGGTCCACCACCCGGGAGGCGGCCTCCCCGTCGTCCATCGGGCAGTACCGTTCGCGGAACGCGCGGAGCGCGGCCGCGTGCTCCAGGGCCGTGGCGTCCAGGTCGCGCAGCACGTCGATCACCTCGTCGGTCGTGCGCAGCAGCGGCCCCGGGGCCTCCTCCGCCAGGTCGAAGTAGGCGCCGCGCAGCTCGTCGGTGTAGAACTCCAGGTCCGGCGTGAAGAACAGCAGCGGCCGTCCCGTGCCGGCGAAGTCGAACATCACCGAGGAGTAGTCGGTGATCAGCACGTCGGCGATCAGGAACAGCTCGCCGATCTCCGGATACGCGGTGACGTCGATCACCTGGGACCCGATGCCCGTCGTCCGGTCGGCCACCAGATGGTGCTGCCGCACCAGCACCGCGAACTCCTCGCCGAGCGCCTTGGCCACCTGTTCGACGTCCAGGGCGAGCCGCACCAGCCGCCCTCGGGTCAGGTAGACGTCCTCCCGCCAGGTCGGCACGTACAGCGCCACCCGGCGGCCGGAGGGGATGCCCAGCCGGCGCCGCACCTGCAGCGCCCGCGCGTGCCGGTCGGGGGCGTACAGCAGGTCGTTGCGCGGATAACCGGACTCGATCACCTCGCCGTCGTACCGGAACGCCTTGCGCAGCAGCTCGGTGACGTGCGGGCCGGGGGAGAGCAGGGCGTCCCACATCGGCACGTCCTCCAGATAGCGGTCCAGCGCGGTGGTGCCGGCCGCGATCCGCCCTCCCTGGACCAGGTCGAAGGCGATGTGCTTGTAGGGGGTGCCGTGCCAGGTCTGCAGGTACCGCTGGCCCTCCCGCTTGACGTAGCCCTGCATCTGCAGGCAGTTGTTGACGATGATGCGGGCCGAGGAGGCGATCTCGTAGTACTCGCTGCTGCCGCGCAGCACGGTGCGGCCGTCGCCGGGGACCCGGAACTGGCCGTCGGCGGTCGACCAGACCAGGTCCATGTCCACCCCGCGGCGGACCATCTCCTCGTAGATCGCCTTCGGATTGCAGGAGTACTGCCGGCCGAAGAAGCTCTCGAACAGCACCGCGTCCCGCAGCGGGGCGGCACCGGTGTGGGCGGGGGAGAAGTACCGCTGCTGGAGCCGCCGCTGGGCGTACGGGCCGCGCTCGTCGTCGGTGAGCCCGGAGCGGATCCGCAGCGACATCAGATCGCCCTGGTAGGGGCTGATCGCCAGCTCGTGCACGCCCGCGGTCCGCGGCTCGAGCAGCGTGTCGCGGATGCCGCGGTCCACCGCCACCGGGGCCTCGCCCGCCGGGCCGGGCGACCACATCTCCCAGCGGCCCGACGGCAGCGGCAGCACCCCCTGCAGCGTCTCCCGCTCGGTGGTGACCAGCGCGGTGAACTCCGCACCGTCCCAGGTCACCGGGACCTCGTGGGTGTCGCTGGTGCGGCGCCGGCGCAGCACCAGCCGGTCGGGCCGGGTGTCGGGGTCGATGCACGAGCCGGTCAGCCGCAGCGTGCGCGCGTCCACCCACTCGGCCGCGGTCACCACCAGCCGGGGCAGATGCTCGCTGATCGTCAGGTTGCCGTACTTGGTGCTGACCAGCTGGTACTCGTGCCCGCCGGCGGTGGTGCGGGCGTCGCGGAGGTCGGCCTGCACCGCCAGCCGCACCCTGGTGCCGCCCGCCGCCAGGTAGGCGTCCCACTCGATGCTGTCGGCCGCGTTCTCCAGTTTGGCGACGGCGACCTTGCCCACCAGGTCGGCCGGGTCGATCCGGGCGGTGAACGTCACCCGGCCGCGTTCGGACCCGGTGGCGGTCACCGGCTGCCGCACCGTGGTCTTGCCCTGCCGGTACGACAGCTCCAGCCGGCCGTTGCGGACCAGGCCGGCGTCCTCGCTGCGCACCCAGCCGGTCAGCTCGATCACGCTGCCGTCCAGCCGCACCCCGGTGGCCAGCGCCCGGACCGGCTGCACCCCGATCAGCAGCTCGTCGGCCTGGGAGTACTTGGGGGTGATCCGCAGCCCGGAGCCGGCCTCGCGGGCCGGCGGCCACAGCGCCGCGCCCTTGGGGTTGGCCAGCCGGACCCGGTGCCGCACCCCGCCCGCGGTCACCGTCACGAACACGTGCCAGGTGCCCTTCGAACGGCCCAGCTTCGCCTCGTCCAGCTCGACGGCGAACGCGGACCAGTCCTGGCAGGCGGTGGCCTGCTTGCTGTCGGCGGTGATCTCGGGCCGGCGCAGCCGCTCCACCTTGGGGCGCAGCGCCCAGGGGAGCTTCAGCCGCCTGAGCCGGCGGCGGATCTCGACCTCGATGACGGAGTCCTCGGGCTCGGCGGTGTCCACCCGGTCGATGTAGGCGTGTCCCTCGATCCGCAGCCGTCCGTCCCGCCAGGAGAGCGAGTGGACGCCCGTCACCGGCACCAGCTCGTGCTCCGGCGACAGCTCGTACAGGTGGTCGGGGAACCGCGGATCGCCCAGGAACGGGTAGTCGCCGTACCAGCGGTCGGAGCCGGGCCGGCGGACGGCGCTGGTGCGGCGCGGGTCGCTCTTGGAGAACGAGACGATCCGCACCAGCTCGGGCATCATCCGCTGCCGCACGGCGTGGAACTTCAGCCGTTCGATCGCCGGCAGCTCGGCGAACAGCGCCGGGTCGACCTGGTCGAGGTAGTCGTTGACCAGGTCCAGGAACGTCTCCCGGTAGGCGTCGTCGCCCTGGTCGACCGCGTTGACGAAGATGCGGATGTCGTCCAGCAGCGTGTACCGGTCGTAGGTGCTCTTGAGCTCGGGGCAGCGGGCGGCCAGGAAGTCGGCCGCGGAGCGGACCGAGCGGATCCGGTCGGCCAGGTTGCCCGGCTCGGTGCGCCGCTGCGTGATGGAGCGGTCGCCCTCTCCGCGGATCCGCCAGTGGTAGACCGTCTCGCGCAGCACGTCCACGGACCGGGCGAGCACGTGCGCCGGGACGGTGACCGGGATGTCCTCATACAGGCCCGGCGGGAAGCGGAAGTCGTGCTCGTCCCAGAACGAGCGGCGGAACACCTTGTTCCAGGCGGTCCGGTCGTTCAGCAGCTCGGGGAACTTGCGCACATGGGTCTTGGGTCGGCTGACCTGGAAGATGTCCTGGTGCAGGATCGAGGGGATCAGGCCCTGGGCGCTGATCCGGCGCACTCCGCCGCAGGCGATGTCGGAGCCGGTCTCCTCCAGGCTGCCGACCATCAGCTCATAGGCGTACCGGGGGAGCACATCGTCGCTGTCGGCGAACGCCAGGTACTTGCCGGTGGCGTGCGCCACTCCGGTGTTGCGGGCCGGACCGAGGCCGGCGTTGTCCTGCTGGACCAGCCGGAACCGCGGGTCGCGCTCGGTGAACTCCTTGGCGATCGCGGCGCTGCCGTCGGTCGACCCGTCGTCGACCATGACGACTTCGAGCTCCCGCAGGCTTTGCCGCTCCAGCGATTCCAGGCATTCCCGCAGGTAGGGCTCTACGTTGTAGAAGGGGACAACGATGCTCAGCAGGGGTGACACGATCCTCCTGGTCGGATGACGGGGTCGGCCGCGCGGCTGCACGGCGCGGCTGCACGGCCCGGCACCGGAGCGGGCGGCTTCCGAGGAGCGTGCTGCAACCGGAAAGGTTAACCGATTTCAGACGACATGATGACTCTGTCGGGAATCATGGAGATGTTCCCGACAGTGCCATTTGTCGAGAGTGTTCTACCCCACTCCCGCGGGCTTTTCTCCTGACCGGTTCCCTTTGTTCGTCGAGACATGCCGGGAGTCGGCCGGACGCCGCAGCCCGGTGAACATGCGGCTGGCGTCCGGCTCCACCAGCCAGCGGAACATCTTGGTCACCAGCGGGGTGCACAGCAGCGTCCCGACCGTCACCGCGATCGCCGCCATCGCCAGCACGCCCGGGATCGAGTGCCAGATCTCCAGATCGTCGAACCCGCTGTAGGTCATCAGCCGGGTCCCGAAGCCGTGCAGCAGATAGGCGTACAGCGTGGCCGACCCGAGCCCGGTGAACCAGGTCCGCCGGTTCGGCACCAGCGACAGGAACGCGGCGATCAGGATCAGCGCGACGATCAGCATGGTCAGCCGCATCATGGTGCCGGTGAGGGCGTCCACGCCGAACTTCGAGTGCGGGTTCTTCCAGTACACCCAGCCGATGGCCATGTGCCGCCGGGCGACGAACGCCACCGCGAACGCCCCCGCCAGCGTCAGCACCCCCAGCACCCGGGCGATGGGCCGGTGCAGCAGCGCGAAGTGCTCGCGGCGCAGCAGCAGCCCCAGCACATAGAACGGCAGCAGCCCCAGGGTGCGGTGCAGCTCCAGCTCACTGCCCAGGTCGTCCATGTACGACAGCAGCGAGATCCCCACCGCCACCGCCAGCGGCCAGCGGATCTGCTGCCACACCGGAGTGGACAGCCGCCACCAGAACAGCGCCAGCAGGAACCACGTCAGGTAGTAAGGGTCCAGCAGGCTGAGGGTCAGCTTGTTGCCGCCGACCGCCCAGTTGTACACCGAGTACAGGAATTCGAACAGCAGGTAAGGGACGAGGAGCTGGAGAACGAGTTTGCGCGCCTTGCCCGACCCGAAGGTGAAGTTCCGCGACAGATAGCCGGTGATCAGGATGAACAACGGCATGTGGAACAGGTAGATGGTCAGGTACGCCGCGCCCGCCAGGGGCACGTCGCGCAGCCCGACGATGGAGTGCCCGACCACCACCAGCAGGATCGCCAGGAACTTGGCGTTGTCGAAGTAGGGGTCGCGCTCCTTGCGGGGGCGCCGTCGGGGGGCGTCCGCGGGCTGAGTCGTCGGGGCGGGGGCGGTGGTGGTCTGCGTCATGCGTGGAAGTTCCGGGCCGGGGGGAAAGGGGGATCAGGACTTACAGACGTCGTCGGTGGCGCGCACCTCGTCCTTCTGTCGGGGGATGCCCGACTTGCGGGGCTTGAGGGAGGTCCAGTCCGCGCCCAGCACCAGGTCCACCATGCCGGGGCCGGCGCCGGTCGTGCGGGGGGCCGGCTTGGCGTCGGGCACCACCTCGGCGAGCGTCTTGGCCTGGTGGTCGGCGCCCGGCCCGTACAGCACCCGGGTGGTCCGGCGGGCGGGCTGGTTGCCCACCTGCACGACCTGGAAGCCGCGCGCCTCCAGCTCGTCGGCGACCCGGCGGGCCAGCCCGTCGACGCCGCTGGCGTTGTAGACCCGCACCCGCACCTGGTTCGGCGGGATCTTGGCGCCGCCGGTGTCGTTCGGCTTGGTCTCCTCCTCCAGGCCGGTGTCGGTGCGGATCGCGGTGAAGAACTCGTTGGCGTCCGGCTGCCGCAGCGCCACCCGGTTGGGGTCGAGGGGGTGGTACATCCACGGCACGGTGACGAACCGCAGCTTGCCGGCGGTCAACCCCTGCATCCCGCGGGCGATCTTGGTCATCGCGCCGATGTCCAGGTCCTCGTCGGCGGTCAGCGACTTGGTGGTCGCGTTCAGCAGCGCGTTCAGCTTGGCCGGGTTGCTCAGCACGCCGGCGCTGAGCGCCTTCTTGGCCATCGACCCCATGAACTGCTGCTGCCGCTTGATCCGGTCCAGGTCCGAGCCGTCGCCCAGCGACTTGCGGGCCCGCACGTAGGCCAGCGCGGTCTCGCCCTGGACGACGTGCCGGCCCTTGGGGAGCCGCAGGTTGGCCTGCGGGTCGTTGACGGCCTTGGGCAGGCAGATCTCCACGCCGCCGATGGCCTTGGTGATGTTCTTGAAGCCGGTGAAGTCGACCTGCAGGAAGTGGTCGATCTTGATCTTGGTGAGCTGCTCGATGGTCTTGACCGTGCAGGGCGCCCCGCCCCGGGTGAACGACTCGTTGATCATCGCCGAGCTGCTGGCCGGGACGACGCGTCCGTCCCGGCTCTTGCACTCGGGGATCGGCACCAGCAGGTCGCGGGGGAAGCTGATGCCGATCGCCTGCTGCCCGCCCGGCGACAGGTGCAGCAGGATCATGGTGTCCGAGCGCGGCGGATCGTTGACCATGCTCCGGCCGTACCTGGCGTTCGCGCCGCTGCGCGTGTCGGAGCCGAGCAGCAGGATGTTCAGGGCGTTGTTGAGCTTCTCCGGGCGCGGACCGTAGTTGATCGACTCTCGGGCGATGTTGCCGTTCAGCTTCCGGTAGTACCCGTACAGGCCCAGGCTCGAGCACACCAGGGTGACCGACAGGCCGATGGCGACCCAGCCGAGGATGCGCCAGCCGCGCTGGTGCTCCTGCGGCGCCGGATCTGCGTCATCGACGTACTCCATGTACATCGGGTTGCTGTTCATGGGCTCCTGCGGTCGGGCGCGGGACCCCCGCGGGGGTCGGGGTCAGTGCTGGATCACCAGTCGGCGGACCGCCCGGGCGCCCGCGGGCTCACGCGGATCTCAACCCGGCGCATCGGCCACCGTTGTCACATGCTCCAAAGAGATACGTCGGTCAAGGGCTGCTCTGTCGAGATTTCGTTGAATTATGGCCGAACCGCCCACGGCGAGGGAGCCGATGAGGCCGGTCGGCGTCTCGCCGAGAGCGGCGGAGGGCGGGTCGTCCGGCGCTCGGCCCTCGGCGTCCACCTCCCGTGAACGGGTGGCTTCCGCGTCTCGGGAGGCCGGTTCACCCGCCTTAAGTGTGACATATGCCACGTGTGTCCCTATCGCCCCCTCCGCAACACGCAGCGCGGGCGCCTCCACGTTCACCGGAGGGTACGGCATGAACCGGTCTCCGCACCCCCGGATCCCGACTGCGCGGCCCGGGCCCGACCCCCGAAGAGACCGCGTGAGGTCGGCGTGAGGTCGGCGTGAGGTCGGCGTGAGGTCGCCTCGACACCGGCGGCCCGCCGCCCCGACCGCCGGCCGGCGGGCCCTCCACGGCCGCGACCGGGGCCGCCGTGGCGCGCCGGCCCCGCGACGCCCGGCCGCCGGGCGGGGAGACGAGGGCGCACCGCGCCATGCCACGGCCCGGCGAGGGGTGCGCTCCACCGGGCCGAGGTCGCTACTCTGCGCTGTCAGTGGACGAGCATGAGCAGCTCAGCACCCGCCCGCCCCGCGAGGCGGGCCGCCGTGCTGCCCTCAGGCTGCGGCTGCCCAACCCCTTCCCCAACGACCCGCGGGACTTCGGCGACTCCACCCGCGCCGGGCGAGTGCTGGCCCGGCTCACCGTCGCCCCCGCGCTGCTGATCGTCGCCTGGCTGGCGGTGTCGCTGCCGCTGCTGATGGCGGGGGCCTACGACCTTGGGCCGTCGCTGGCGCTGTTCGCGCCCGCGGCGTTCCTGGTGCTCAAGGCCGGCTTCTGGGATCGCACCAGGCGGGAGCTGACCGTCGGGCTGCGCGGGCGGGTCTCCTGGTGGGTGACCGGCTCGGTGATCGCGGTGGCCGTGGCGTTCTTCGCGCTCGAGGTCGCCATGTGCGCCGAGCAGATCGTGGTGCGCCGCGACCCGGCCTCCTATGTGCAGTTCGCCACCTGGCTGACCGACCACGGCAGCCTGCCGATCGATCCGATGCGGGAGGCGTTCGGCTCGGCGGACCGCCGCCTGGACTACGGCGGACCGGCGTTCTACGAGGAGGGCGGGCGGATCGTCCCGCAGTTCATGGCCGGGCTGCCGATGGTGCTGGCGCTCGGCGGATGGCTCGGCGGCACCGGGGCCATGCTGCTGATGGCGCCGCTGCTGGGGGCGTGCGCGGTCCTGTCGTTCGGCGGGTTGACCGCCCGGCTGGTCGGGCCGCGCTGGGCCCCGGTGGGGGCGCTGGCGCTGGCGCTGACGCTGCCGATGCAGTGGCTGGCCCGCTCCACCTACAGCGAGCTGCCCGCGCTGGTGCTGCTGCTGGGCGGGCTGAGCCTGGTGGTGGACGTGCGGGAGCTGGAGTCGCGCGCGGCCCGGGTCCGGGCGTTCCTGGCCGGGCTGTCGCTGGGGCTGGTCCTGCTGGTGCGCATCGACGGCATCCGCGACCTGCTGCCGGTGGCGGTGTTCGCCGGCCTGCTGGCCGCCCGCCGGCGTCCCACCTGGCCGCCGCTGGCCCTGGGCCTGGGCCTGGGCGCGGGGGCGGGGCTGCTGGAGGGCTATGTCAAGTCCCGGCCCTACCTGGAGTATCTGAGCGACTCGCTGCATCCCGCGCTGTTGCTGGCCGCCGCGGTGCTCGTCGGGACGGTGCTGCTGGCGGCGCTGCTGCGGTGGGGGCCGACCGGGCTCCGGCTGCGCCGGCTGGGCGCGGCGCTCTCCCGGGGGCCGCTGCCCTCGCTGGCCGCCGTCGGGGTGGTGCTGACGGTGGCGGCGTTCGCGCTCCGGCCCCTGGTGCAGACCGTCCGGCGGGAGCCGCGCACCGAGGAGGACCGGGCCAACGCCGAGTTCATCGAGCAGATCCAGCGCATCGACGGACTGCCGATCGACGGCTGGCGGCAGTACGCCGAGCACTCGCTGCACTGGGTGGTCTGGTACCTGGGGCCGCCCGCGGTGGCGCTGGCCGCGTTCGGCGCGGCGGTGCTGGCCCGGCGGCTGCTGCGGCGGCGGACCGGCGAGTGGACGCTGCCGTTCATGATGATCGCCTGGTCGACGGTCACCGTCCTGTACCGGCCGGGCATCACCCCCGACCACCCCTGGGCCTCCCGCCGCCTGATGGGGCTGGTGCTGCCGGGACTGCTGCTGCTGGCGCTGTGGGGGGCGGCCTGGTGCGTCCGCCGGGTGCGGCTCTCGCAGCGCCGGCGCGCCGCGCTGCCCGTGGCGCTGGCGGGCGCGCTGCTCATCACCGTCCCGATCGCGGTGACGGCGCGGCCGCTGATGTTCACCCCCACCGAACAGGGCGAGCTGCACGCGGTCCGCGAGATGTGCCGCAAGATCGGACCCGGCCGCTCCGTGGTCATCGTCGACCCCGTCATCGCCGACCGCTTCCTCCCGGTCGTCCGCGGCATGTGCGGCATCCCCGCCGCCCGCCCCGCCCCCGGCGTCGCGGGCCGCGACTTCGAACGCGTCCTCGACGGCATCCGCGAGGCCGGCCGCCGCCCCGCCGTCCTCGGCGCCACCCCCGACCAGGTCTCCTCCCATGGCGTCCCCGAACGGGTCTTCCACCTGCGCACCCGTCAGGACGAGCGCTCCCTGACCAGCCCGCCCAACGGCACCTGGCCCCTGTCGATGGAGGTCTGGATGTCCGAGCCCGCCCCCTAGCCCGGCGCGGCCCCGCGTCCCCGTACCGGCCCCGTACCTGCGGCGGAACGATGTGCGGGTGTCCAGCGGCGTCGGTATTCTCGGCCCGCGTGAGCATCCAGCCCGAGACCGGAGCCGAGTCCGTCCACGTGACGATCGTCCTGCCGTGCTACAACGAGCAGGACCACGTGATCGACGAGGTCGAGCGCATCTGCAAGGCGATGGACGCCAGCGGCCACAGCTACGAGCTGCTGGCGGTGGACGACTGCTCGACCGACGACACGCTGGCCCGGCTGGAGGAGGCCGCGCCCCGTTTCCCCAACATGCGGGTCATCGCCTTCCAGCACAACAGCGGCTCGGGCACGGTACGGCGGATCGGCACCCAGCAGGCCCGCGGCGACATCGTGGTGTGGACCGACGCCGACATGACCTACCCCAACGAGCGGATCCCCGAGCTGGTCGACATCCTCGACAGCGACCCCTCGGTGGACCAGGTCGTGGGCGCCCGCACCACCGAGGCCGGCAGCCACAAGCTGCTGCGGGTGCCGGCCAAGTGGTTCATCCGCAAGGTCGCCGAACGGCTGACCAACACCAAGATCCCGGACCTGAACTCGGGGATGCGGGCGTTCCGCCGCGAGGTGTCGCTGCCTTACCTGCGGCTGCTGCCGCCCGGGTTCTCCTGCGTGACGACGATCACCATCGCGTTCCTGGCCAACCAGCACCCGGTGCGGTACATCCCGATCGACTACTACAAGCGGGCCGGCAAGTCCAAGTTCCGCTTCTTCAAGGACGCCTACCGCTACATCCTCCAGGTGCTGCGGATGGTCATGTACTTCAACCCGCTGGCCGTGCTGATGCCCCCGGCCCTGTGGCTGCTGGGGATCGGCGTGGTCAAGGGGATCTTCGACATGATCGTCCACTTCGGCTACTTCGCCAACAACACCGTGATGATCTTCATCTCCGGCCTGTTGATCGCCTCCCTGGCGCTGCTGGCCGACCTGATCGTCCGCTCCCGGGGCGACACGTGAGGATCGCGATCGTCGGGCCCGCCTTCCCCTACAAGGGCGGCGGCGCCCACCACACCACCGAGCTGGCCCACCGGCTCGCGGGCGCCGGCCACGACGTGGTGATCGAGTCCTGGAAGGCCCAGTACCCGTCCTTCCTGTATCCCGGGCAGCAGACCATCGACGCCCCCGAGGGGAAGCCGTTCCCGCGCACCCGCCGCGAGCTGGCCTGGTACCGCCCGGACGGCTGGCTGCGCGCCGGGCGCGCGCTGCGCTCGGCCGACCTGGTGGTGCTGGCCGTGCTCACCCCCGTCCAGGTCCCCTCCTACCTGGGCATCCTGCGGGGCGTGCGGGGCCGGGCCAAGACGGTGGCGCTGTGCCACAACGTGCTGCCGCACGAGCGCAAGCCCTACGACGTGCCGCTGATGAAGGCCCTGCTGCGCCGCGTGGACGCCGTGCTGACCCACTCGCGGCAGCAGGCCGATCTGGCCCGCACCCTCACCGACCGTCCGGTGACCGTCGCCGAGATGCCGCCCCACCTGCCCGCCCGGGCGCCGGGAGGGGCCGCCGCGGGCGACGGCGTGCACGACCGTCTGCTGTTCTTCGGCATCGTCCGCCCCTACAAGGGCCTGGACGTGCTGCTGCGCGCCCTGGCCGCCGGCCCTCCCCGGGCGCGGCTGACCGTGGCCGGGGAGTTCTGGGGCGGCGTGGAGGAGACCCGCGCGCTCATCGCCTCCCTGGGGTTGACCGACCGGGTGGAGCTGCGCCCCGGCTACGTCCCCGCCGCCGAGGTCCCGACGCTGTTCGCCGAGGCCGACGCCCTGGTGCTGCCCTACCGCTCGGCGACGGCGAGCCAGAACGTCTGGATGGCCCACGAGCACGGCGTCCCCGTCATCGCGACCCGGGTCGGCTGCTTCCCCGACCAGGTCACCGACGGCGTGGACGGCCTGCTGTGCGAACCCGACGACGTCGACTCGCTGGCCGAGGCCCTGAGGCGCTTCTACGCCCCCGGCGAGCCGCAGCGCCTGCGCGCCGGCGTCCGCCCGGTGGACGACGCCCCGCTGTGGGACGCCTATCTGAAGCGTCTGCTGGCCGCGTGACCGCCGCCCGCCCGATCCCGGCCGCCGCGACCCCCTGACGCCTCGCGCCGACCGCCGGACGCCCTCGCCTGCGGGTCGCCTGCGCCGTCGTCCGAGGTCCTTGCGGGGTCGCCTGCGCCCGTCCTTCGGGCGGCCGGCTTCGGTGCGGCCTTCGCCGGCGCCGACGTGGTGGCCGTGCCCGTGGGCTGGCTGGAGGAGGGCTTCTTCTCCCTGCGCATCCGCGTCGTCGGGGAGATCATGCAGAAGTTCGTCGACCACCGGCTGCGCCTGGCCGTCATCGGCGACCTCTCCCGGCACCTGGAGGCCGGCGCGGCCCTGCGCGCCCTCGTCCGGGAGTCCGACCGCTCCGGCCATGTGTGGTTCCTGCCCGACTGGAGGCCCTGGACGCCCGTCTCGCCGAACGCGCCGGGATGCGAGCGCTCCGGGTCCGTCGACGGCGGCCCTCGCGCCCGTCTCCGTGTCGCTTTCCCTCGTGAACCCGGCATTGAGACGAGGGCGGGAATCCCTCCCGGTGGGCCGTGAGACGGCGGAAGGGCCTTTCTGAAAAAGGGTTTGTCTTCGGCTTCGTTCCGCCGACCATGGCCTCATGGGAGTCCGATTGCGGAAACGGGTCCAAAGCGCCGCGCAGCGCATCAGCACGTTGATCTTTCGCTGCGGCGTCGTCTGGAGCTGCGGATTTCTCAAGATCTGCAAGCCGGCGTGGCTGGGGATCGGATCCGGCAGCGCTCCTTGGTGGAAGGACAGGCTCAAGCGGAGCTACCTCCACAGGCTCTCCAGGCTTCTGCGGCTCGTGTCGCAGCGCCGGGACGAGTGGGCGTTCCGGCGGCTCCTGAGGACCATGGAGGAACTCGCGGACGATCCGCTCTTCATGGACGCGGTGCTTTTCTGCCTCAGCCGGCCGAGATGGTACTGGGCGGCCCGGCACGACCCGGAGCCGCGGTTGCCGGTCGACTGGGTGCCGTTCCTGCTGACGCCCTTGCCGGATGCGGTCGAGTGCCGGCATGCGCCGAGAGTCCGGCTGATCGCGTTCTTCGGCGTGCGGGATCTCTTCGGCCTGACGAACTCCCCCGACCTGGCCCGCTGGCTGCTCGACAACGCCTTGCACAACGAGGACGCAAAGGTGCGCGAGGCGTTGTCCGCCCTGTTCGGCGACACGGATGAGCCGACCCTGCTCTTCATCCTGGAAGAGGCGTTCTCCCATGCCCTGACCTTCGTCCGAAGGGGTGAGGGGAACAGAGGGCGTGTGCTGTGGGACGGTGACCGCCCCGGCCGACTGGTGAGGATCCTGCAGGAGAATCCTCACCTCCTGCAGGATCCGGGTGAGGCGGGCGCCACGAGGGAGCGGCGGGCCGGCTTCTCCGAGGTGATGCTTGCGATCTTGAAGGGACGTTTCGACCTCATCGATAAGTGGAGCGGCCGCTATGAGGAGTCCTATGCCGTGGTCTCCGGACTGCTCGACGGGATCGACCTGCCGGCTTCTGAGGAATTCAAAGACAGGTGTCGGCGAGCGCTGCGCACCTTGAGTTCGAGAACGGCCCAGGAGACTCTGTGCTCGATCGCCGCGTCCTCGCACGCCTACGGCAGCTGTCCCGAGGCCACGGCGGCCGTGGTGGAGGCCGGCTATGTGTGGGAGAAGCACCCCGCCGTCCTGCTGTTCCTCACCGAGCAGTGGGACCGCTACGACGCCCTCGACCCCGACGGCGGCCTGTTGCGCTCCTACTGCGACTCCGGCGGCGGAATCCGGTATCGCGACCAAATCAGGATCATCGCCGAACGCAACGGCCGTCCCGACCCCTTCCCGCCTCCGCCGCCGAGACCGTCCGACGAAGAAGACGGAGGAACGAGGCGCCGTTCCGGCATCGGCGGCAGCTGGCCCACGGACGCCGGAATCGGCACGATCGACACCGGAGGGGGCCATGGCGACTCCGGCGGCGGTTTCAGCGACGGCGGCTTCAGCGGCGGCTTCGGCGGTTTCAGCTTCTGATCACCGCTCCCGACACGGGCTCCCCGCCCCGCCGCCGGCGCCTGACGAGGGCTCCTGGCTGCTTCGGATCCTCCGCACCAGCGCGGTGAAGGACCGGCGAGAGACGGTCAGGCGTCCGGCGGCGGAGCGCCCGAACAATGCGACGCCCGGTCCCCGACGGGCGGGAACCGGGCGATGGAGGCGGGCGGTCGCCTGGGCGCGCCCGCCGTGCGCGGGCGGCGACGGGGCGTCAGCCCGCGGTCTTGGCCAGGTGCGGCTCCAGGGCGTTGACCAGGACGCGCTTGGGCTTGGCACCGACGATCTGCTCGACGACCTCCCCGTTCACGTACAGGTTGAGGGTCGGCAGGCCCATCACGCCGGCCTTGGCCTGGGTGGCGGGGTTCTCGTCGGCGTTCACCTTGGCGATCGTGAGCCGGCCGTCGTACTCGGCGGCCAGTTCGTCCAGGATCGGCGCGATCATCTTGCAGGGCCCGCACCATTCGGCCCAGAAGTCGACCAGGACGGGCTTGTCGCTCTTGAGGACCAGCTCCTCGAACGTCTCGTCGGTGACCTCGATCGGTGCGCTCACGATCTCTCCTTCATCGGCTCTCTGTCGGTGTCAAGTCGGGAAGGGCCCGGTTCATTCCCGCCGCCGCGGCCCACCGCCAGGACCGCTCCGGCGCACGCCAGGTCGGCCAGCGTCAGCACCACGCGGGACACCAGCGCCACCACCAGCGGGGCGCCGGACGGCAGCACCGGGGAGAGGGTGATGACGATCACCGCCTCTCGCGCGCCGAACCCGTTGGGCGCGATGAACACCAGGAACCCGGCGGTGAACGCCAACGCGTACGCGCCGGTGGCCAGGAACGGCAGCCCTCGGCCGTCGCCGCCGGCCGCGTCGGCGATCAGCCAGGTGTGCACGCCGAACAGCGCCCAGCCCGCCGTCGCCCACGCCGTCGCGTGGCAGGTCGCCGCCAGGCTCACCGGATGTTCCAGTCCGGGACGCCGTGCCAGCTTCAGCAGCAGGTCGATGCCCCAGGTCACGATACGGGGGTGCAGCATCGCCAGCAGCACCGGCGCCAGCAGGAACAGCCACCAGTACGTCCGGGTGGCCTCGGGCGAGGTCAGCGGGAGCGTCACCGCCGCGACGGCCAGCCCCGAGGCCAGGGACGTGGCGATCGCCAGCAGCGACGAGCTGACGTTGCGGATGCGCGGGATGCCGTAGGCGCGGCCCAGCTCCATCAGGGTCACCAGCGCCCACACCTTGCCCGGCACGTACTTGCCGAGCCCGGAGATGAACGACATGCGCGCCGCGGCGGTCACCGGGATGGGGGAGCCGAGCCCGGCCAGCAGCACCCGCCAGCTCAGCATCCACGCCGTCAGGCCGCCGACCGCGGCCAGGAAGGACCCGGCCAGAGCCGGCCACGACATGCGCGCGAACGCCTCCGTGGTCTCCTCCCACTGGGAGAGGAGGCTGTAGGCACAGAAGGCCACGGCCGACACGACCAACAGGACCCGTGCCGTGCTCATGGCCCGCTGCTTGGAAATCACCCGCATAGCGTAGGCGAGCCGCCGGCCCGCCCGGTCCCGGTGCGGACGTCCCGCGACGGGACCGGCGACGGGCGGACGGCGAGCGGTCGATGAGCGGGCGGCGAGCGGTCGTTGAGCGGCGTCGCGTCCGCCGCGGCGCCGCAGGCAATAAGCTCGGGTGCGCTATGAAGCTTGCTGATGCGGTCGCGTTCGTCGGCCACCAGGTGCACATATGCCGGTTCCGTGAGGCGGGGACGCTGCTGCGGTGGATGGGGCCCGACCTGCGCGGGAAGCGGATCCTGGACGTCGCCGGCGGGGACGGGTACTGGGCCGGGCGGGCCCGCAGGCGGGGCGCGCAGGCGGTCTCGATCGACCTGGCCCGCCACAAGATGCTCTACGGCAAGACGCTGGCGCATCCGCCGGCGCTCATCCAGGGGGACGCGCTGGCGCTGCCGTTCGCCGACGGCTCCTTCGACGCGGTGCTGTCGGTGTGCGCGATCGAGCACTTCGACGACGGCGGGCGGTCGCTGGCCGAGATGGCGCGGGTGCTCAAGCCCGGCGGTGAGCTCTTCATGTCCGCCGACGTGCTCAGCCGCGCCGACTCCTGGCCGAAGCTGCGGGACGCGCACAAGGCCAAGTACCACGTCCAGCACACCTACACCCATCGGACGCTGGGCGAGCTGATGGCCGGGCACGGCCTGGAGCTGATCGCGCACTCCTACCAGTTCCGCACCGCGGCGGCCGAACGGCTGTACCTGTCGCTGTCGGCCTACGGCGGCAGGGTCGGGTTCAACGCGGCGGCCCCGCTGACGCCGCTGGTGGCGCTGAGCGACCGGCGCGCCCCCAACGAGCGCGGCAGCATCGTGCTCGTCCGCGCCCGCAAGCGGGCGTGAGCGGCGTACCCTCTCACCGGGGGCGGTGACCCCCGACACGTCGATGCGAGGGGGGACCGTGGCGCCTCGGGTTCTCGTCGACGCCACCGCCGTACCCGCCGACCGGGGGCGCTGGGCCGCTATGTGGACGGGCTGCTGAGCGCGCTGGACGGTCAGGGCGCCGACCTGGTGGTGGTCTGCCAGCGGTCCGAGGAGGCGCGGTATGCGGCGCTGGCGCCGCGGGCGCGGGTGGTGGCGGGCCCGGCGACGCTGGCGCACCGGGCCTTCCGGCTGGCCTGGGAGCAGAGCGGGCTGCCGTCGGTCGCCCGGCAGGTGGGCGCGGAGGTGATCCACCACCCGTACTACACGGTGCCGCTGCGGGCGCCCTGCCCCACCGTGGTGACCGTGCACGATGTGACGCACTTCAGCGAGCCGGACGCGCACGACCCGATCCGCGCCGGGCATCTGAAGTCGGCCACCCGGACCGCCGCCCGCCGCGCCACCCGGCTGATCGTCCCCTCGAACGCCACCAGGAACGAGCTGGTGCGGCTGCTGGGCGTCGATCCCGCCCGGATCGACGTGGCCTACCACGGGGTGGACCGGCGGGTGTTCCACCGGCCCACCGAGGAGGAGGTCGCACGGGTCTCCGAGCGGCTCGGCCTGCACGGGCGGCCGTATGTGGCGTTCCTGGGGGCGCTGGAGCCGCGCAAGAACGTGCCGAACCTGATCCGCGGCTGGGCGGCGGCGGTCGCCGAGATGCCCGAGCCGCCCGCGCTGGTGCTGGCGGGCGGGGCCGGCGGCCGGGACGACGAGGTGGACGCGGCGCTGGCGACGGTGCCGATGCACCTGCGGGTGGTCCGTCCCGGCTATCTGAGCTGGTCGTCGCTGCCGGGCTTCCTGGGCGGGGCGCTGGTGGCGGCGCTGCCGAGCCGGGGGGAGGGGTTCGGGCTGCCGGTGCTGGAGGCGATGGCCTGCGGCGCTCCGGTGCTGACCACGCGCCGCTCGTCGCTGCCCGAGGTCGGCGGCGACGCGGTCGCCTACACCGAGCCGGACGCCGCCTCGATCGCCGCCGCGCTGCGCGACCTGATCGGCGATCCGGGCCGCCGGGCGGCGCTGGCCGAGGCCGCGTTCCGCCGGGCGGAGCGCTTCAGCTGGGCCGAGTCCGCCCAGGCCCATCTGGCCGCCTACGAGCGGGCGGCGGCCGTCTCGCCCGTCCGCGGGTGATCCGCCGCCGCGGCCCGCGCCTTCCGGCCGGACCCGCGCCTCTCGGTGGGAACGGGGGCCGGAAGGGGATTCAGTAGGGTTGCCCCCGTGGAAGCGATTCTTCTGGTCGGGGGACAGGGCACCAGGCTGCGGCCGCTGACCCTGTCGACGCCCAAGCCGTTGCTGCCGATGGCCGGCGTCCCGCTGCTGGAGCACCAGCTGACCCGGGCCCGGGAGGCCGGGGTGCGCAGGCTGGTGTTCGCCACCTCCTACCGGGCGTCCATGTTCACGGAGGCGTTCGGGGACGGGTCGCGGCTCGGGCTGGAGATCGTGTACTGCACCGAGGAGGAGCCGCTGGGCACCGCGGGCGCGATCCGCAACGCCGCGCAGGCGCTCACCAGCGGCCCGAGCGACCCGGTGCTGGTGCTCAACGGCGACATCCTGTCCAGCCATGATTTGAACGCCCAGCTCGCCGAGCACCGCAAGGTCGATGCGGCGGTGACGCTGCACCTGACGCTGGTGGACGACGCCCGCCGGTACGGCGCGGTGCCGACCGCGCCGGACGGCCGGGTGCTGGCGTTCGTGGAGAAGTCCCCCAACCCGCCGACCAACCAGGTCAACGCGGGCTGCTACATCTTCCGCCGCTCGGTGATCGATGAGATCCCCGAGGGCCGGGTGGTGTCGGCCGAGTACGAGGTCTTCCCCGCGCTGCTGGCCGCCGGGGAGCCGATCTACGGCTATGTGGAGGCGGCCTACTGGCTGGACGTGGGCACCCCGGCGGCGTTCGTCAAGGGCGCCTCCGACCTGGTGACCGGGGCGATGACCTCGCCGGTGGTGAGCGGCGCCGAACACGGGGTGCTGTGCCTGGAGGGGGCGTTCATCGCCTCCAGCGCCCAGGTCGGCGGCGGCACCACGGTCGGCGAGGGCGCCCGGGTGGGGGAGAAGGCCCGAGTGGAGTCCAGCGTGCTGTTCGACGGCGCGGTGGTGGAGTCCGGCGCCCGGGTGGTCCGCTCGGTGATCGGCAAGAACGCCCGGATCCGTGCGGGCGCGGTGCTGGAGGACGTGGTGATCGGCGACGGGGCGACCATCGGCCCCGGCAACGAGCTGCGCAACGGGCTGCGGGTGTGGCCGGGCGTGGAGCTGCCGCCGATGGCGGTCCGCTTCTCCCACGACGCGTGACCACGGCCCGGAGGCGGGTCTGGCGCCCGCCGTGGCCGGTGGACGCGGCGGCGACGCTGTCGGCGCACCGCCGCGGACGATACGACCCGGCCCACCGGGTGAGCGCGGACGGGGCCGTGTGGCGGGCCTCCCACACCCCGGACGGGCCGGGGACGCTGCGGATCGTCGTGCGCGCCGACCTGGGGCGCGTCGAGGCGGCGGCGTGGGGGCCGGGCGCGGACTGGCTGCTGGAGGGGCTGCCGGAGCTGCTGGGGGCGGTGGACGATCCGGAAGGGCTCCGCCCGGTGCATCCGGCGGTGGCCGCCTGCCTGGCCCGGGGGAGAGGGGTGCGGATCGGCCGGACCCGCCGGGTGTTCGAGGCGCTGGTGCCCGCCGTGCTGGAGCAGAAGGTGGTCTGCGTCGAGGCCTGGCGGGCCTGGGGGCGTCTGCTGCGCCGGTTCGGCGAGCCCGCGCCCGGGGCGCCGCAGATGCGGGTGCCTCCGCCGCCCGCCGTGTGGGCGGGCATCCCGTCGTGGGAGTGGCACCGGGCGGGGGCGGAGGCGGTGCGGGCGAGGACCGTCGTGAACGCCGCCCGCCTCGCCGCTCGGCTGGAGCGCGACCCGTCGGAGCGGGCGCTGCGGTCGCTGCCGGGCGTCGGGGCGTGGACCGCCGCCGAGATCCGGCAGCGGGCCGTGGGCGATCCCGACGCCGTGTCGGTGGGCGACTGCAACCTGCCTCGCCTGGTGGGGTGGGCGCTGGCCGGGCGCGAGGTCGACGACGCCGGGATGCTCCGACTGCTGGAGCCCTACGCCGGGCACCGGTACCGGGTCACCCGGCTGTTGGAACTGTCGGCCGGACGCCCGCCACGGCGCGGGCCCCGCCGATCCGTTCGCGATTACCGTTCCTTTTGAGGAAACGGCGGGAACGGTCGTTCCGGGGGAGCCAGAAATGGCCGGGCGTCCAGTCCAGCCCGTCACGGGAGTCGGCGCCGAACAGCGGGCCGAGCAGGGCGAGCGAAAGCAGCAGACCGAGGACGTAGTGCATGGTGGATTCCTGAGTGCAGAGCCCGGAGGCGAAGGGACGGATGGGCTCCCGCGCGGGGCGCGCCGGCGACGGGGTCGCCGTCGTCTGCGCGCACCTTCAGTCTGAACCGGAGAACTATTCAGGTCCAGCGACTATTTCTGCATGGAACATGTAAGAATTTCTGAACTATGTTGGATCTGGCCCGGCTGCGCGTCCTGCGTGAGCTGAAAATCCGCGGCACCGTCGGCGCGGTCGCCCGAGCCCTCGGTTACAGCCCTTCGGCGGTGTCCCAGCAGCTCGCCCAGCTCCAGCGGGACGTCGGCGTGCCGCTGGTGGAACGGGCCGGGCGCCGGCTCCGGCTCACCGAGGCCGGCGAGGTGCTGGCCGGACACGCCGAGGCGTTGCTGGCCCGCGCCCAGCAGGCCGAGGAGGAGACCGCCGCGGCCTCGGGGCGGGTGGTCGGCGTGGTGCGGGTGGTGGGCTACCAGACGGCGCTGATCAACCTGCTCGCCCCGGTGCTGCCCGAGCTGGCGCGGCGGCACCCGGAGCTGACCGTCGAGGTGATCGACGAGGAGTTCACCCGGGTGCTGCAGGCGCTGGTGCTGCGCGAGGTGGACATCGTCATCACCGACGAGTACTCGGCGCTGCCCCGGCCCCGCCGCCCCGAACTGGTGGCCGAGCCGCTGATCACCGAGCCGATGCGGCTGGCGCTGCCGGAGGGGCATCCCGCGGCGGCCTCCGGCGGCCCGGTGCGGCTGGCGGACCTGGCCGAGGAGTCCTGGGTGACCGGCCATCCCGGCACCAACCACGCCGAACTGCTGGAACGCGCCTGCGTGGACCTGGCCGGGTTCCGGCCCGACATCCGGCATCGCAGCAACGACATCCACGTCTTCATGGCGATGGTCCGGCATGCGGGGGCGGTCTGCCTGTTCCCGGACGTGGGGCGGCCCGAGAGCTTCCCCGGCGTGGTGGTGCGCGACCTGGCCGACGCCCGGCTGCGGCGGCACATCGTGATGTGGACCCGGGTCGGCGCCGACGTTCGGCCCTCGGTGCGGGCGGTGCAGGAGGCGGTGCGCGATTCGGCGGCGGCGCTGACCGCGCGCTTCCCGAGCCTGACCCTGATGCGTCCCGACGCAGGGGAGCACGCGGGGGAGAGCGCGGGGGAGGACGCAGGGGAGAGGGCGAGGGAATAGATCACCGGTCGTCCGATGCTGACCGGAATGTGCCAGGGGTCGGGTAGAGGCCGAATATGACGATTGGCATAGAGTGCTCGGCATGGACGCTGCCAGCACGGTGACCGAATCGGCACTCCGGCGGGCGTTGGCCCGCGCACGCGACGGCAAGGCCCTCGACCCGGCCGAAGCCACCACTTTGCTCCACGCCCGCGGCCCGCACCTGGACCGATTGCTGGAGTACGCCTCCCGTGTCCGCGACGCCGGCCTCCAGGCCGCCGGACGGCCCGGGATCATCACCTACAGCCGCAAGGTGTTCATCCCGCTCACCCGGCTGTGCCGGGACCGCTGCGGCTACTGCACCTTCGCCACCGTTCCGCACCGGCTCGACGCGCCGTACCTCGGTCCCGACGAGGTGCTGCGGATCGCCCGGCAGGGGGCGGAGCTGGGCTGCAAGGAGGCCCTGTTCACCCTCGGCGACCGGCCCGAGGACCGCTGGCGGCAGGCCCGCGCGTGGCTGGACGCGCACGGCTACGACGACACCCTCTCCTACGTGCGGGCCATGGCGATCCGGGTGCTGGAGGAGACCGGGCTGCTGCCCCACCTCAACCCCGGGGTGCTGACCTGGCGGGACTTCCAGCGGCTCAAGCCCGTCGCCCCCTCGATGGGGATGATGCTGGAGACCACCGCGAGGCGGCTGTTCACCGAACGCGGCGGCCCGCACTACGGCTCCCCGGACAAGGACCCGGCGGTGCGGCTGCGGGTGCTGGAGGACGCCGGACGCTGCAACGTGCCGTTCACCACCGGCATCCTCATCGGCATCGGCGAGACCCCCGCCGAGCGCGTCGACGCGATCTTCGCCATCCGCAAGGTCATGCGCGAGTACGGGGCGATCCAAGAGGTGATCGTCCAGAACTTCCGCGCCAAGCCCGACACCAAGATGCGCGGCGTCCCCGACGCCGAGCTGGAGGAGCTGGCGGCCACCATCGCCGTCGCCCGGCTGGTGCTCGGCCCCAAGGCGCGCATCCAGGCCCCGCCCAACCTGGTGGACGACCAGTACGCGCTGATGCTGCGGGCCGGGATCGACGACTGGGGCGGCGTCTCGCCGCTGACCCCCGACCACGTCAACCCCGAACGGCCCTGGCCGCAGATCGACGAGCTGGCCGCCCGCACCGCCGAGCAGGGGTTCGAGCTGCGCGAACGGCTGACGATCTACCCCGAGTACGTCAAGCGCGGCGAGCCCTGGCTGGACCCGCGGGTGGCGGCGCACGTCGCCGCGCTGGCCGACCCCGACACCGGCCTGGCCCGCCCGGACGTCGTCCCGCAGGGCCGCCCCTGGCAGGAGCCGGACGGGGGCTTCCCCGCCGCCGCCGGCCGCACCGAGCTGCACGCGGAGATCGACACCGCCGGCCGGAGCGCCGACCGTCGCGCCGACTTCGACGAGGTGTACGGGGACTGGGACGCCCTGCGCGAGCGGGTCCGCGCCCCGCAGCGCTTCGACGCCGACGTCAAGGCCGCCCTCGCCGCCGCCGAACGCGACCCCGCCGGCGTCTCCGACGAGCAGGCCCTGGCCCTGCTGCACGCCGACGGCCCGGAGCTGGAGGCCCTGGCCCGCCTCGCCGACGACCTGCGCAAGGACGCGGTCGGCGACGAGGTGACCTACATCGTCACCCGCAACATCAACTTCACCAACGTCTGCTACACCGGCTGCCGGTTCTGCGCGTTCGCCCAGCGCCGCACCGACGCCGACGCCTACACGCTGTCGCTGGAGCAGGTCGGGCAGCGGGTCGAGCAGGCCTGGGAGGCCGGCGCGACCGAGATCTGCATGCAGGGCGGCATCCACCCCGACCTGCCCGGCACCGCCTACTTCGACCTGGCCCGCGAGGTCAAGCGCCGCGCCCCCGACATCCACCTGCACGCCTACAGCCCGATGGAGGTCGTCAACGGGGCCTCCCGCACCGACATGTCCATCCGCGACTGGCTGCAGGCCGCCAAGGAGGCCGGGGTCGACTCGCTGCCCGGCACCGCCGCCGAGATCCTCGACGACGAGGTGCGATGGGTGCTCACCAAGGGCAAGCTGCCCACCGCCGCCTGGGTCGAGGTGATCACCACCGCCCACGAGCTGGGCATCCCGACCACGGCCACGATGATGTACGGGCATGTGGACACCCCCGCCCACTGGGTCGCGCACCTTCGGCTGCTGCGGGGCATCCAGGAGCGCACCGGCGGTTTCACCGAGTTCGTGCTGCTGCCGTTCGTGCACCACAACTCGCCGATCTACCTGGCCGGGCTGGCCCGCCCCGGCCCCACCGCCCGGGAGAACCGCGCCGTCCACGCCCTGGCCCGGATCCTGCTGCACGGCGCGATCGACAACATCCAGTGCTCGTGGGTCAAGCTGGGCGACGATCTGTGCGTGCAGGTCCTCCAGGGCGGGGTCAACGACCTCGGCGGGACGCTGATGGAGGAGACCATCAGCCGGATGGCCGGCTCCGACCACGGGTCGTTCAAGACCATCTCCTCGCTGGAGGAGATCGCCGCCCGCGCCGGACGCCGCGCCCGCCAGCGCACCACCACCTACGGCACGCCCCCGCCGGAGCGCCGGGAGGCCGCCCGCCGCACCGACGGGGTGGGGCACTTCGCCCGGGCCGCCCGAAGCCGTGGCAGACTCGACCTCCCGCTGGTGACGTGAGAGACGAGGAGGGGCCGTGGCCGCACCACCGTCCCGACGGATGGCGGCGTGGCGCAGGCCCCGTCTCCTCCTGGCCGCCGCCGTGCTGATCGCCGCGGCCGGCGGCGCCTGGGGGGTCCGGACGCTGGCCGCGCCGTGCCGGGGGGCGCCGCTGTCGATCACGGTGGCGGCGCAGCCGGAGATCGCCCCGGCGCTGCGCGACATCGGCGTCCGCTTCGACGCGCAGCGCCATCGGGTGCAGGGCCGCTGCGTCCGGGTCCGCGTCCGGGCCGAGGAGTCCGCCGCCACCGCCGCGGACCTGGCCCGGCGCCGCGTCACGGCCGACGCGTGGGTGCCGTCGTCGTCGGTGTGGTTCGCCGTCGCCCGCGACGCCGGCGCCGATCCCGACGCGGTGCCCGAGCGGGCCGGGTCGCTGGCCGCCTCCGCCGTCGTGCTGACCACCACCCGGGCCGCCTGGCGTGAGCTGGAGGACGCGGGGGCCGAGCCGAGCTGGCGGCTGCTGCGGTCCGCCCGGATCGGGGGCCTCCCGGTGACCCGCCGCGCCCCCGACCCGGCCGAGCACGCCGCCGGGATGTTCGCGATGATCGCCCTCGACCAGAAGGGCGGCCTCGACGACCGGCTGGTGCGGGACCTGCGCGCCGCCGCCCCCGAGAAGGGGCCTCCCGCCCTGGCGGAGCTGCTGAGGGCCGAACGCTTCGCGCGTCTGCTGATCGTCACCAGCGAGCAGGCCGTGGTCGCCCACAACCGGCGCAACGAGCCCAATCCCGCGGTCGTCCTCATCCCCGACGAGGGCACCCTGATGCTGGAGTACCCGTTCACCGGCCTGACGCGGGACCCGGTGCGGCTCCAGGCCGTGGACGCGCTCGGCTCGGCGCTGCGCTCCCGCGCCGCCCGGCAGACCTTCCAGCGACACGGGTTCCGCGCCCCCGACGGCACCCTCCTCGACGTCTACGCCTCCCGCCACGACCTGCGACGGGAGCCGCCCCGGCCGCTGCGGCTGCCGACCTGGGAGGAGGTGCTCGACGCGCACGCCTCCTGGCGCTAACGGACCTCGATGAACGCCTCCGGGGACCGCGGCGGCCGCCGCCTGGGCGGCGCGGCGGCCCGGCCGACCCCGACCGCGCCCATCGGATCCCAGTCCGCGGGCAGCCCCAGCACCTCGCGGACCACGTCGCGGCAGAACATCGTGCTGGACACCCAGCAGGAGCCCAGCCCCTCCACGGCCAGGGCGACCAGCAGGTTCTCCACCCCGGCGCCCATCGCGACCACGAACATCTCCCGCTCGGCGGTCGACCGGCGCTCGTCGGGGTAGTCGTGCGAGCCGTCCATCACCAGGCACGGGACGATCAGGTACGGGGCGCGGCGCAGCACGTCGCCGCGCTTGAGCCGCCGGGCGATCGCCTCCTCCGACAGCCCGTCCCGGCGCAGGTCCGCCTCCCAGGCGTCGCGCATCGCGTCCAGCAGCCGCGCCCGGCTCTGCGCCGACTCCAGCAGCACGAACCGCCACGGCGTGGTGTGATGCGGGGCCGGGGCGGTGATCGCCGCCGCCACCGCCCGCCGCACCGCCGCCGGGTCCACCGGGTCGTCGGTGAACTCCCGGATGGTGCGCCGCTGGTACAGCACCTCCGAGGGCCCGTAGCGGAACATGTCCTCCTCGGCCGGCCGGATCAGCGCCCGCGCGCCCGGGCCGTCCTCGTCGGTGACCAGCCCGCCCAGCCCGCGCACGATCGCCACCGGCACCCCGGAGAGCTTGCCCTTGACCAGCTCGGCGGCGGAGGCGATCTCGTCGGCGACCGCGGTGATCGTGCTGTCCAGCCGGTTGCCGTGGGCGTCGGTGCGGCCCCGCAGATCCACCAGCGGCGCCAGCCCGGCCGCCCCGATCGCGGTGTCCACCAGGCCCTGCCGCCACGGCCGCCCCATCGTGTCGGTCACCAGCACGGCCACCCTGGCGCCGGTGCGTTCGCGCAACCCGGCCCGGATCCGGCGGGCCGAGGCGTCGGGGTCCTCGGGCAGCAGCAGCACCGTGCCGGGCGGGGTGTTGGAGGCGTCCACCCCGGCGGCGGCCAGCACCAGCCCCTGCCGGGTCTCCACGATGCGGGTCTCGCCGCCCGGATGCGTCCGCCGCGCCACCACCCGCACCGTCTCGGCGTCGATCGCCTTGTTCCGGTCGTCGGCGGCCAGCGTCCGCCCCTCCGCCTTGCTGACGATCTTGGAGGTGACCGCCACCACGTCCCCGTCGGCGAGGTCCGCGGCCTCGGCGATCAGCGCGGCCAGGTCGGCGCCCTCGGTCACCTCCGGCAGGCCGGACACCCCCGTGATCTCGATCCTCATCGCAGCTCCCCGGCCAGCTCCAGCGCCGCCCGCGCGATGTCGGCGGCGGCGCCCACGTCGGTCATCAGCAGCGGACGGGACCGCACGGCGATGCCCGCGATCCCCTCGTCGGCCACGGCGGCGTCGGCCTCGTCCACCAGCCAGCCGTCCAGCAGCTCCGGACCGTAGTGCTCGGCCACCGCGCGGGCGCTGGTCTCCACCCCGATCGCCGCCAGGCAGGCGTCGGCCATGCCGCGCACCGGCGCCCCGCCGATGATCGGGGACACCCCCACCACGGTCTTGGCCGCCACGGCCTCCCGGACGCCCGGCACCGCCAGGATGGTGCCCACGCTGACCACCGGGTTGGACGGCGGCAGCAGCACCGCGTCGGCCTCCGCGATCGCCTCCAGCACGCCGGGCGCGGGCTTGGCCTCCTCCACGCCGATCGGGACGATCGCCTCGGCGGGCACCGAGGCGCGCAGCCGCACCCACCACTCCTGGAAGTGGATCGCCCGGCGGCCCCGCTCGTCGGTGATCACCACATGGGTCTCGACCCGGTCGTCGGTCATCGGGATCAGCCGCACCCCCGGCCTCCACCGATGGCACAGCGCCTCGGTGACCGCCGACAACGGGTATCCGGCGTTGAGCATCTGGGTCCGCACGATGTGCGTCGCCAGGTCCCGGTCGCCCAGCCCGAACCAGGTGGGTTCGACCTCGTAGGCCGCCAGTTCCTCCTTGACGCGGAAGGTCTCGTCGGCGCGGCCCCAGCCCCGCTCCTCGTCGATCCCGCCGCCCAGGGTGTACATCACGGTGTCCAGGTCCGGACACACCTTCAGGCCGAACAGGAAGATGTCGTCGCCGGTGTTGCCCACGACGGTGATCTCGGCCTCGGGGGCGGCGCGCTTCAGCCCGCGCAGGAAGCGGGCACCGCCGATACCGCCCGCCAGCACCACGATCCTCATGGGCGTCCAGCCTAGGCAGAGTCCGGGGCGACGGCGCGGACGGGTGCCGGGTGCGGATCACGGGCGCCGCCGACGCGACGGCCGGGCGGGCGCGGAGGCGGCGGCGGGGACGGGCGCCGGGGCGGACGCGCGGACGGGCGGCGGGTGCGTACGGGGCGGGCCCGGGTATGCAAAGCTTTGCGGGTCGGCATGACGTATTCGCGACGCAATCTGGAGACGAACGTGAACAAGGAAGCGGTTCAGCGCTTGCGTGAACCGGCCGCCTGGGTCCTCGTCGGCGCGGCCGCCGCGCACGTGCTCGCGGGCCTGGTCGTCTTGTTTCTGGGAGACGGCAAGTTCACCTACCGGGCCCTGGGCGAAACGGCGGGCGGCGACCTGTTTTCCGGCATCGGGCTGACCGCCCTTTTGGTCACGGCCGTTTTCCTGGTCGCCTGGCGGGAGACGCCGGGCGGGCAGACCCGCACGGTGGTGATCGCCGCGCTGGCCGTCTTCGGCGTCGCGCTGCTGCTCGGCGCGCTGTCGTGGCTGGCGGGCCTGCTGGCCGGCGGCGAGTCGGTGGAGGTCTACGGCCAGGAGATCACCGCCGGCGGCGTCTCCGGCGTCACCAAGCTGGCCGCGTTCCTGTACGGCCTGGCCAAGCTGGCCGTGCTGGGCATCGGCGCGTGGTTCGTCTTCACCGTCTTCCAGGGCCTGCAGCCGGGCAGGGGCGCCTCGCCCATGCAGCAGGGCTACCCCGGCTACGGCTACCCGCAGGGCGGCTACCCGCAGGGCGGCTACCAGCAGCCGGGCGTCGAGGGACAGGCCGCCGCCCCGCCCGCGCAGCCGCAGTACGACCCGCAGCAGCACCGGCCCCAGCAGTACGACCCGCAGCAGGGCTACCAGCAGCCCCAGCAGTACCAGGCCCCCCAGCAGGGCTACCAGCAGCAGGGCGGCCAGTCCCTGGAGGAGGAGAGCGCCGGCGAGTGGACCCGCGCCTACGGCGGCGGCCAGGACCCCTCCCAGGGGTCCCAGGGAGGGGGGTACGGCCCGCAGCAGGGGTACGGATCGCCGGGGTCGGACGCCGGCGGCGGCGACTGGTATCGCAACAACCAGTAGTAAAAACTTGCTGGTCAGACCCCAGGTCCCGGCATTTGGCACCGATAGTTCCGCTATGCCTTCGCCCACAGGCGTTCCGCTTGACGGAGCACGCACTACACCCGTGTAATTTCATAGGTGTGGTTCTTCTCCCCGGGGGGACACAGTGCTGGGAGAAGGGCGTTCATCGGGGGCTCCACGGGCTAGGAGGTGCGCTGTGAGCGAGGTCGTCATCCCGCTGGCGCACGGCACATTCGGTGAAGAGTTGGGCTGGCAGGAGCGCGCTTTGTGCGCGCAGACGGATCCGGAGGCGTTCTTTCCGGAGAAGGGCGGCTCGACCCGCGAGGCGAAGAAGGTGTGCCGGGCTTGCGAGGTCCGGGCCGAGTGCCTGGAGTACGCGCTGCAGCACGACGAGCGTTTCGGCATCTGGGGAGGTCTGTCGGAACGCGAGCGCCGCAAGCTCAAGCGCCAGGCGGTCTGAACGACCGCGGCCCGGTCCCTCCGGGCGGCGCGGGCCGTGCCGGCCTGTGAAGTGCGGGGGATGACGGGCGTGACCGGCACCGGTACGCGTATGGTGATTGCGCCGCGCCCGCCCGGCGGCCGCCGTCACCGGCGACCGGGTCCGGCGCGGCCGGCCGGGCCCGCTCGGCGGGCGGCCGACCCGCTCTCCGGTCACGGAGGCGCGGGGGCACCGACAGTCGACCCAGATCGAGGGAACCCTTGTCGCCCGCTCTCGATCGCCACGTCGTCACCGCCGTGCTGGTCGCCCACCAGGGGGCGCGCTGGCTGCCGGAGACGCTGAAGGCGCTGCTCACGCAGACTCGGCCGGTGCAACGCCTGGTCGTGGTGGACACCGGCAGCACCGATCGCGGTCCCGCCGTGCTCACCGAGGTCGCCGGAGAGGACCGCCTGCTGCGGCTGCCGCCGGACACCGGCTACGGCGCCGCCGTCGCCGAGGCGCTGCGGCATCGCGCCGCCTCCCTCCCGCTTCCCGGGCAGGAGCCGGGGACGCCGCGCACCGAGTGGATCTGGCTGCTGCACGACGACTCGGCGCCCGCGCCCGACGCGCTGGCCATGCTGCTGCGCGCCGCCGACGCCGATCCCGACGCCGCGATCCTCGGCCCCAAGCTGCGCGACTGGGACGATCGCCGGCGCCTGCTGGAGGTGGGCGTCACCATCGACGGCGCCGGCCGCCGCGGCACCGGCGTCGAGCACCTCGAGCTCGACCAGGGCCAGCACGACGGCACCCGCGCCGTGCTGGCGGTCAGCACCGCCGGGATGCTGGTGCGCCGCGAGGTGTACGAGAAGGTCGGCGGGCTGGACCCGGCGTTCGGGCTGTTCCGCGACGACGTGGACCTGTGCTGGCGGGTGCAGGCCGCCGGGCACCGGGTGCTGGTCGTCAGCGACGCGGTCGTGCACCACGCCGAGGCGTCCGCGCGCGGGCTGCGGGAGATCGGCGCGCCGATCGGCTCCCCCCGCCGGCGCGACCGTCGCAACGCCCTGTACGTCCTGCTGGCCAACCTGCCCGCCGGCCCGGCGCTGCGCGCCCTGGTCCGCACCCTGCTCGGCACGGTGCTGCGCGCGCTGTACCTGGCGGCGGCCAAACGGCCGGACGCCGCCCGCGACGAGGCCGCCGCGTTCGGCGACGTGCTGCGCGACCCCCGCGCGCTGCTGCGCGCCCGCCGCCTGCGCGCCGGCGGGCGCCGTCGCGTCTATCACCACATCCGCCGGCTGCAGCCCCGTCGGGTCGCGCTGCGCCGCCTCCAGGAGCGCCTCGCCGCCGTCGCCTCCCGCGAGCACCGGCGTCACGACGAGTCCCACGAGCCCGCCTCCGAGGGACCCGGGGCGCTGCGGCGGCTGCTGACCCGCCCCGGCGCGGTGACGGTGCTCGGCCTCGGCGCGGTGACCCTGGCCGCCGAACGCACCCTCCTCGCCGCGGGCGGCCGCCTCGGCGGCGGCGCGCTGCTGCCCCCGCCGGGCGGGGCGAGCGACCTGTGGGAGCGGTACGTCCAGGCCTGGCATCCGGTCGGGCTGGGCTCGGCCGAACAGGCGCCGCCGTCCCTGGGCGTGCTGGCCGCGCTGTCGACGCTGACCTTGGGCAAGCCCTGGCTGGCGGTGTCGATCCTGCTGCTGGGCTGCGTGCCGCTGGCCGGGCTCACCGCGTACGCGGCGGCCCGCGCCCTGGTGGTGGAGCCGCCGCCGACCGGCCGCCGCGCCCGCCGGCGGGACGGCGGGCCGCGGGTGCCGCTGTTCGCCGTGCGGGTGTGGATCGCGGTCACCTATGCGCTGCTGCCGGTCGCCACCGGGGCCGTCGCGGGCGGCCGGCTGGGCACCGCCGTGGTGCACGTCCTGCTGCCGCTGGTGGTGTGGTGCTTCGCCCGCATGTACGCGCTGCCCCGCAGCCGCCCGGCGTCGCGCGCGCAACGCCGCCGGGCCGCCTGGGCGGCGGCGGCGCTGCTGGCCGTGTGCATGGCGTTCGTGCCGCTGACCTGGCCGCTGGCGGTGGTCGGCGGCGTGCTGGCGTGGGCGGCGTTCGGCACCGCCCGCACCCGGCGAGTGGACCGCAGGCTGGTGGTGGCGCTGGGCGTCCCGCCGGTGCTGCTGCTGCCGTGGACCGTCTCGCTGCTCGTCCACCCGTCGCGGTTCCTGCTGGAGACCGGGCTGCATCTGGGGGCCGACCCCGCCCCCACCGCCGTTCGGCTGCTGACCCTCAACCCCGGCGGACCCGGCACTCCGCCGTCCTGGGCGCTGGGCGGGGTGCTGCTGGTCGCCGTGCTGGCCCTGCCGCTGCGCAGCCGCCGCCTGCTGGTGCTGCTGGGCTGGACGCTGGCGCTGGCGGGGCTGCTGGCGGCGATCGGCGTCAGCGCGGTCACGGTGACCAAGGGCGCCGACCGCGGCGCGGTCTGGCCGGGCGCGGCGCTGCTGCCGGCGGCCGTGGGGGTCCTGGCTGCCGCCGTCGCCGCCGTGCTGCGCGCCCGGGAGGCCGTGGCGGGCAGGCATCTGCCCTACCGGGTGGGCGGCGCGCTGGTGCTGCTGTCCGCGCTGACCGCGCCGGTGCTGACCGCGGGCGCGTGGATCGCCGGAGGGGCCCGTGATCCGATCGGGAAGGTGCCGGCCGACACCGTTCCGCCGTTCCTGGCCGGTCCCGCCGGGCCGCGCACGCTGGTGCTGTCCCGCGGCGGGGACGGCCGGGTGACCTACACCGTCCTGCGGGGCGCCGAGCCCCGGCTGGGCGATGCCGAGACGCCGGCGCCGGAGGCGGTGCGCCGCCGGATGGACGCGCTGGTGGCCGCGTTCGCCGCCGGGCACGGCGACGCGGCCGCGCTCACCCGCATGGGGGTGCAGTACATCCTGGTGCCCCGGCCCGCCGAAGACCCCACCACCGGGGTGGTGGACGCCACGCCGGGCCTGTCGCGCACCAGCCGCACCGACGAGTTCGGCGTGTGGCGGCTGCAGGCGTCGTCGGGACGGCTGCTGCTCCTCGACCGCGGCGCCGTCACCCCGCTGCCCGCCGGACCCGTGACGGCCTCGGTGGACGTCCCGCCCGGCACCGGCGCCCGCACCCTGCTGCTGGCCGAGCCCGCCGACGGCGGCTGGCGCGCCACCCTCGACGGCCGGGAGCTGACCGGCCGCCGCTTCGACGGGTGGGCGCTGGCCTACGACGTCCCGGCCGAGGGCGGACGGCTCGAGCTGCGCCGCGGCCAGGGGCTGCGGAAGGCGTGGATCCTCCTGCAGGGCGCGGCGGTGCTGGTCGTCGTGGCGCTGGCGCTGCCCGGCGGACAGGCGGGCGGCATGCCCGTCCTGCCCGGCCGGATCCCTCGCCCGCCGCGCGGACGCCGCGCCCGGCGGGTGTCCGGCACGCCGTCCGAACCGGCCCCGCACGGCGGGGCCGCGCCGCCGGTCGCCGCTGGAGAGCCCACATGACCGAGCACCCCGAGACCCGACCCGGGACCCCCGAGGAGCCGGCCCCGGCCGCCCGGTCGGAAGACGCCCCGTCCCCCGCGGCCGAGCCCGCACCCGCGTCCGGACGGCGGGGCGGCCGTCGGCGGCGCCCGGCGGACCGGCGGCGGCCGATCGACCTGTGGAGCCGGCGGCTGGTGCTGCTGGCCGGCTGGGTGCTGCGCCATCGTCACGCCACGGCGGCGCTGGTCCTGCTGGCGGTGCTGGCGCTGTACGGGGTCGCCGCCCTGTCCCGCCCGGCCGTCGACGGCGCCGCCGCGGGCTCCCGCGTCCCGGTCGCCTCGGCGGTGCTGGCCTGCCCCGCGCCCGGCGGCTCCACGGTCGGCGTGCTGTCCGCGCCGTCCTCCGGCGCCGGCAGGGCGGATGTGATCTCCGGCGAGGACGGCGCGGTCGTCGCCTCCCCGACCAGGCCCGGGGTGCCCTGGAGCGGGAAGGCCGCCGGCGGACCGGACGCCTACACGATCCGGGCGCACGGCGCCATGGCGGCGGGACTGCAGGCCGAGCGGACCACGCACGCCGAGGAGGGCGCCGACCGGGGACTGGCCGCCGCCCGCTGCACCGGCCCGGGCACCGATCACTGGTTCCTGGGACCGGGACCGCTGGAGGCCGAGCGCATCGACGTCCACCTCACCAACGTCGACGCTCAGCCCGCCACCGTCGACCTCACCGCGCTGTCGGGGGACGGCCCGCTGGACACCGTCGACGGGCGCGGCATCCCCGTCGACCCCGGCGCCACCAAGGTGATCCGTCTCGGCGACGGCTCCGAAGGGCTCGGCGAGATCGTGCAGACGGCGCAGATCGTGGCGCTGCGGGTGCACGCCACCGCGGGCCGGGTCGCCGCCGCCGTCCGGGTGCGGGTCGGCAAGGAGAAGGGCGTGGACTGGCTGCCGCCGGCCGGGTCTCCCGCGACCGCGCTCATCGTGCCGGGCCTCCCGGACGGCGCGGGCGCCCGGCGGCTGCTGGTGGCCGTGCCCGGGCCGGACGAGGCCCGCATCCGGATCCAGGTGCTCACCGAGGCGGGGGCGTTCGCGCCCGAGGGGCAGGACGCCTTCCATGCGCCCGGCCGGACCGTCACCCCGCTGGCGCTGGAGCGCGCCCTGTCCGGCAAGCCGGCGGCGGTGCGGCTGACCGCCGACCGGCCCATCGTGGCGGGCTTCACCGCCGACCGCGGCGCCGACGTCGCCTACGGGGCGGCGACCGCGCCGCTGGGCGAGGCGGGCGGGATGGTCGCCGACAACCGGTTCGACTCCGTGCTGCTGCTCACCGCGCCGGACGGGCCGGCGAACGTCCGGGTCGTCACGGTGAACGCCCAGGGGGCGACGGGCGCTCCGCGGCGGGTGCGGATCGCGGCCGGGCGCACCGCCGAGGTCGAGCTCTCCCCGCCGGCGGGCGCGGACGAGAAGGCGGGCTTCGGGGTCGTGGTGACGCCGGAGCCGGGGTCCGGGCCGGTGCACGCCGCCCGGGTCATGGCGACCGGGCGGAACGGCCGGCTGTTCACCGTGCTGCCGATCGCGCCCGCACGGACCACGCTGCTGCTGCCGCCGGTCCTGGACTCCCAGCGGGCGGTGCTGCCCTGAGACGCCGCCCCCGCGGGAGCGTTCCGGGGCGGCGGGCCGGGGCGCGGCGGCGGGGCCTCGCCGGCCCGCCCTCCGCCGGCCGGAACGTCGGGAACGCCGGGGACGGCGGGTCAGTCGTCGGGAGAGTCGTAGCTGGGGTCGACCGACTCGGGGGACAGTCCCAGCAGGTCGGCGACCGCCTCCACCAGCACGTCGCGGACCAGCCGCGCCATCTCCCGCTCGTCCAGGCCGCGCCAGGTCCCGCCCACGGCTCCGGCGCGGATCTCGATCGGCCGCCGGTACACCACGATCCGCTGCGGCCGTCCCTCGGCGGGCGGGCGGGTCTGGCTGAGCGGCGCCGGCTCGCCGGGCGGCGGATCGGTCCGCGGCACCTCTTCGACCAGGAACTCCACACCGGCCAGCTCACGGCCCCAGCGGCGGGCCAGCCGGCCGACCTCCTCGCGCACCAGGCCGTCGAAGCGCTCCGCGCGGGTCAGCGCGAACGGGGCGTCGGCGGGCATCAGCGGCCCCCGCACGCCGCGGCCGTGCCGGTCGCGGCGCCGGATCCGCGGGCCGTGGGCGGTGCCGCTCACCGGCCGCCGCCTCCTGGAGAGGACGCCGTGATGGCGGTCAGGGATCGCACATGAGCGAGCTTATCTCCGCGGGCCGCTCGGCGGCAGACGGCGGCGCAGCGTGTCAGGATCGGTGCACATCGTCCCGATAGATGGCGATTCGATGCGGTAATGGCGACACAGCCGCGACGGTAGTGGCGTATCGGCCGGTTCGAGAGTACGGTCGGCCAACGTGAGCCCCGCCCGAATCTGCTCCCGCACCGCGTGCAAGGAGCCAGCAGTCTTCACGCTCACGTACGTCTACCGGGACTCCACCGCGGTCCTCGGTCCGCTGGCCACGTACGCCGAGCCGCACTGCTATGACCTGTGCGCGGAGCACTCCGAGCGGCTCACCGCCCCCGTGGGCTGGGAACTGGTCCGCCTCCCCGTCGAGGACGTCCGTCCCAGCACCGACGACCTGGAGGCCCTCGCCGACGCCGTCCGCGAGGCCGCCAAGCCCTCCGCCTCCGCCGCCGAGCCGGTCGGCCAGGGGGTCGAGGTCGGCCGCCGCGGCCATCTGCGGGTGCTGCGCTCGGGCCTGCCGGACGCCGGACGCGGCGCCGGCCAGGGCCGGCGGACGGACTGACCCCTCGGCGGGCCCGCTCTCCGATCAGCCCTTCATCTCCGTCCCGGTAGGCTCATAACCCCGTACGCCACCGGCGGCGTACACGGACGACGAGCAGGGGGCGGGATTGGGCGACGTCGCCAAGATCTTCAAGGCCTACGACATCCGCGGCGTGGTTCCGGACGAGCTCGACGAGGACATCGCCGAGGCGGTGGGCGCGGCGTTCGTCGGCGTCACCGGCGCGCGGACCGTGGTGACCGCGCACGACATGCGCACCTCCTCCGAGCCGCTGGCGGCGGCCTTCGCCCGCGGCGCCACCGGGCAGGGCGCGGATGTGATCGAGGCCGGGCTCGCCTCCACCGACCTGCTCTACTACGCCAGCGGCAGCCTGAACGTGCCCGGCGTGATGTTCACCGCCAGCCACAACCCGGCCCGCTACAACGGCATGAAGATGTGCCGCGCCGGCGCCCGCCCCATCGGCCGCGACACCGGTCTGACCGAGATCCGCGAGCTGGTCGAGCGGGGCGTGCCGGCCGGCCGCGGTCCGCGCGGCACCGTGACGCGTCGCGATCTGCTGACCGGGTACGCCGAGCACATGCACCGCCTGGTCGACCTGAGCGGCATCCGGCCGCTGAAGGTCGCGGTGGACGCCGGCAACGGCATGGCCGGATACACCGTCCCGGCCGTGCTCGGCCGGCGCCCGGACGGCGACGGGGACGCGGGAGGCCCCGCCGGACCGCCGATCGAGCTGGTGCCGCTCTACTTCGAGTTGGACGGAACGTTCCCCAACCACGAGGCCAACCCCATCGAGCCGGAGAATCTGCGCGATCTGCAGGCCGCCGTCCGCTCCTCCGGCGCCGACATCGGGCTGGCCTTCGACGGGGACGCCGATCGCTGCTTCGTGGTCGACGAGCGCGGCGAGATCGTCTCCCCGTCGGCGATCACCGCGCTGGTGGCCGTGCGCGAGCTGGCCAGGAACCCGGGCGCGCCGATCGTGCACAACCTGATCACCTCGCGGGCGGTGCCGGAGATCATCGCCGAGCACGGCGGGAAGCCGGTGCGCACCCGCGTGGGGCACTCGTTCATCAAGCAGACCATGGCCGAGACCGGGGCGGTGTTCGGCGGCGAGCACTCGGCGCACTACTACTTCCGCGACTTCTGGTACGCCGACTCGGGGATGCTGGCCGCGCTGCACGTGCTGGCCGCGCTCGGCGAGCAGGACGAGCCGCTGTCGAAGCTGCTGGCCGCCTACGACCGCTACCCGGCCTCCGGCGAGATCAACAGCGAGGTGGCCGATCAGGCCGCCGCCACCGAACGGGTGCGCGCCGCCTTCGCCGACCGACCCGGCGTTACCATCGACGGGCTCGACGGGCTGACCGTCTCCACCGCCGACTGGTGGTTCAACCTGCGGCCGTCCAACACCGAGCCGTTGCTGCGCCTCAACGCGGAGGCCACCGACGAGCGGACGATGGCGGCCATCCGGGACGAGGTGCTGGCCATCGTGAGGGAGAAATAGATGAAGCTGGACTCCTGGCTGCTGGAGATCCTGGCCTGCCCCAACTGCCGGGGCCCGCTGCGGGCCGATGAGGCCGCGGCCGAACTGGTGTGCACGGGGACCTGCAAGTACGCCTACCCGGTGCGCGACGACATTCCGGTCCTGTTGGTGGACGAGGCCCGGACCCCGGCCTCATGAGCGCACCCGTCGACTCGGCGCGACTGGACGACCCGGACGCGCTGGCCGCCGCGGACCCCGGTGACATGCTCCGCCAGGTCGCCTCTTCGGCCGCCCAGGTCCGCCGGGCCCGGCTGGCCGCCTCCGAGGCCGGAGTGGAACGGCTGGCCGAGGACGGCCGGCCGCGCGCCGTCGTGGTCGCCGGGATGGGCGGCTCGGGGATCTCCGGAGACGTGCTGGCCGCGGTGTGCGGCGTCGGCTGTCCGGTCCCGATCGTCACCGTGCGCGGCTACCGGCTGCCCGGCTGGGTGGGCGCCGCCGACCTGGTGATCGCCGTGTCCTGTTCGGGCGGCACCGAGGAGACGCTGGCGGTGGCGGCCGAGGCGATGCGGCGCGGCTGCCGGATGCTGTTCGTGGGCGGCGCCGACTCGCCGCTGGCGGAGCTGGCGGTGCGGGCGCGGGCGCCGTTCGTCCCGGTGCAGTCGGCGGGCCAGCCCCGCTCCACCGTGTGGGGCCTGTCGATCCCGCTGGTGATGGCCGCCCGCGCGCTGGGGCTGACGAACGCGTCGGACGAGGTGCTGGAGGCCACCGCGCGGCGCCTGGAGGACGTGGCGCACCGCTGCCGCCCCGACAGCGAGTCGTTCGTCAACCCGGCCAAGCAGATCGCCCTGGACATGGCGGGCTCACTGCCGATGGTGTGGGGCACCTCGGACCTGGCCGCCGTCGCCGCCTACCGGATGTGCTGCCAGCTCAATGAGAACGCCAAGTACCCGGGGGTGTTCGGCGGCCTCCCGGAGGCCAACCACAACCAGGTGATGGCGTTCGACGGGCTCTTCGCCGGCGGGGCGCCGGGGGCCGAGGAGGAGGACTTCTTCCGCGACCGGGCCGAGGACGTGGAGGGCACCCGGTTGCGGCTGGTGCTGCTGCGGGACACCGAAGAGCATCCGCAGGTCGCCAAACGTCGCGAGGTGTCGGTGGAGCTGGCCGCGGCACGCGGCGTCGATGTGACCGAGATCCCCGCCGAAGGCGGGCACCCCTTGGAGCGCCTGGCGCATCTGATCGCCATGACGGACTACGTCACGGTTTACTTGGCTCTCGCACTGGGCGTCGATCCCACGCCCGTGTCGGCCATTCAAGAGCTCAAGGCAAGGATTGCGTCACTATGAGTGCTGAGGGCGGGACCAAGGCGATCATCGCCGCACTGGCCGCCAACCTGGGCATCGCGGCGTCCAAGTTCGTGGCCTTCGTCTTCACCGGATCGTCGTCGATGCTGGCGGAGTCCATTCACTCCGTGGCCGACTCCGGCAACCAGGCCCTGCTGCTGGTGGGACGCAAGCGCTCCCAGCGCGCCCGCACTCCGCAGCATCCCTTCGGGTACGGACGCGAACGCTACTTCTACGCGTTCGTCGTGGCGGTGGTGCTGTTCACGGTGGGTGCGCTGTTCTCGTTGTACGAGGGCATCCACAAGATCACCGATCCGCACGAGGTCGAGTCCCCCGCCTGGGCGTTCGGGGTGCTGATCGTGGCGATCCTCCTGGAGTCCTTCTCGTTCCGCACCGCGATCGGCGAGTCCAACCAGCTGCGCGGCGAGAAGTCCTGGTGGCAGTTCATCCGGCACGCCAAGGCCCCCGAGCTGCCGGTGGTGCTGCTGGAGGACCTGGGCGCGCTGGTCGGTCTGATCCTGGCGCTGTTCGGGGTCACCATGGCGGTGGTCACCCACAACGGCGTCTGGGACGGCGTCGGCACGGTGGGCATCGGCCTGCTGCTGGGCGCCATCGCGGTGATCCTGGCGGTGGAGACCAAGAGCCTGCTGATCGGCGAGGGCGCCGACCCCGAGGTCGAACGGCAGATCGTCGCCTCGCTGGAGTCGGTCGAGGAGGTCGACCGCGTGATCCACATCCGGACCCAGTACCTGGGCCCGGAGGAGCTGCTGATCGCCGCCAAGATCGCGGTGCACCACGACGAGACCGCCGCGGAGATCGCGCGGGGCATCAACGCCGCCGAGGACAAGGTCCGCTCGCAGTTCCCCGAGGCGAGGCTGATCTATCTGGAGCCCGACCTGTACCAGTCCGCCCCGCAGGCGACGGAGCCCGCCGGGAAGTCCGCCGAGGAGCACATCGAGGTCACGACCGACGTCGGCAAGACGACCTCGTAGCGGACCGGATCCGGCGACCGCACGAAGAACCGCACGACGAAGGGCCTCCCGGCACAAGGCGTCGGGGCCCTTCGTCGCACGCGGCCCCGCCTCGCCGGGGCCTCCGGGGGAGGCCGCCTCGTCGGCGTCCGGCGGTCCGCCCCCTCCGCGCCGCGGCCCCCGTCCCGGCCCGCATCGGACCCGTGGGCGGAGAACGCGCGGGCCGCTCGTCTCATCGCCGCGGACGCGCCGCGGCGGTCCGCCTCCCACACCGTCACCGGTCCGGGCGGTCTTCCGGTCGTTCCACAACCCCAGCCCAGGCGAGACCGATCGTCCCTGCGCGGGACGGCGCCGCCCGAACCGGCGAGGTGCTTCCCATGCGCACCGCCCGGACCCCTGAACCGGACGGTCTCGGCGTGACGCGGGAGCGCGTCCCGGATCCCCCGTCTCCGGGGACGCCGGCTTTCGCGTCACGGTAGTGAGACTACGTTCGCGGGGCCGGCTCGTTCTTCCGCCCTGAGGAGGGAACCGGGGTCGTTCTGGAGAGGGATCCGACCCGGAGAAGTGACCCTGCACGGTGAGGCGCGCTCGAGCGTTCGGCGGACACTATGGAGTCGTGAGCCATGACGGACCCGCCCCGCAGTCCCCGCCCGGCACGGAGTTCATCCGGCACGCCTGGCGACTGTCCGGGCGGGCGGTGGCCGGGCTGGGGCAGCTGCTGCTGTGGCTGCTCACCGGGATCGGGCGGATGCTGCGGCCGGCCGTGATGCGGATCGCGGAGCGGCTGGCGGGCGCGCAGGCCTCCCCGCAGACCCTCCCCCCGCCCCCGGGGGCGGGGGGCGACGGGCGGCCCCGCGTCGCCGCGCCGCTGTCGCACTGGCTGGAGGCGTGGCGGGAGTTCGCCGCCTCCTGGTACTTCGCGCCGCTGACCGGTCTGGCGCTGGTGGTGGCGGCGCTGGCGGAGCTGGCGCCGCACGGCGTCCCGCCGGTCAGCGTGGCGGGCGGGTTCGCGGTGGCCGCCACGGCGCCGCTGGTGTGGCGGCGGGAGTTTCCCCGGCCGATGGCGGCGATCGTGCTGAGCGCGTTCGCGGCCGGGCTGCTGTCGGGACAGACGCTGCTGTTCACCACGGCGTTCGCGGCGCTGTACACGCTGTACGCGCTGGGCCGGCTCCTGTCCCGGCAGGAGACGGGGGCGCTGGCGGTGGGCGCGGTGGCGACGGTCGGGGTGATCTACCTGGCGGCCGGTTCCCTGGACGAGGTGCCGTGGCCCGCCGCGCTGGTGGCGGTGCTGGCCGCGATCGGGCTGGGCGAGGCCCGCCGCACGGTGGAGGGGGCCGAGCGCACCGAGGCCGAGGCCGCCGAGCGCACCAGCCGGACCCTCACCCGCCTGTCGGCGGTGCAGCGCGAGCAGGCGGTGATGCGGGAACGCGCCCGGATCGCCCGTGAACTGCACGACGTGGTGGCGCACTCGGTCTCGATGATCGCGGTGCAGGCCGAGACCGCCCCCTACACCATGACGGACCTGTCGCCACAGGCCCGGCAGGGGTTCGAGGAGATCGCCCGGACGGCTCGCGAGGCGCTGGTGGAGATGCGCCGGCTGCTGGGCGTGCTGCGGGCCGACGCCGGGGCGGGACCGCCGGAGTCCGCGCCGCAGCCCCGGCTGGACCGGCTGCCCGAGTTGATCGAGCAGCACCGGAACGCGGGCGGCAACGCCGAGCTGGAGGTCCGCGGCGATCCGCGGACGTTGTCGACGACGGTGGAGCTGTCGGCGTACCGGATCGTGCAGGAGGCGCTGACCAACGTCCGGCGGCACGCGCCCGGCGCCGACGTCCGGGTGGAGCTGGCCTATCTGAACGACCGGCTCGCGATCCGCGTCCAAGACAGCGGGGCCAACGCCCCCACGATGGTGCTGAACCCCTCCCGGCCCGACGGGCGGGACGGACCCGGCGGACACGGCATCATCGGCATGCAGGAACGTGCGACGATGCTGGGCGGGCGGTTCTCCGCCGGTCCGGCGCAGGGCGGCGGCTTCGTGGTGGAGGCCGAGTTGCCGTTCGTCAGGGAGGAGACGTCCCGCAGTGACGCCGAGCGAGCCCCCGGGCGGTCCTGACCGGACCATCAGAGTGCTGGTGGTCGACGACCAGACGATCGTGCGGGCCGGTTTCGCGGCGCTGCTGAACGCGCAGCCCGGCATCACCGTGGTGGGGGAGGCCGGGGACGGCCGGGAGGCGGTGGCGCTGGCGGCGCAGACCCGCCCCGACGTGGTGGTGATGGACATCCGGATGCCGGGCATGGACGGCATCGAGGCCACCCGGCGGATGCTGGACCGGCCGGACGCGGACCTGAAGGTGCTGGTGCTGACCACGTTCGACGTGGACGAGTACGTCTACGACGCGCTGCGGGCGGGGGCCAGCGGGTTCCTCCTCAAGGACGCCACCGCCGACGAGCTGGTCTCCGCGGTGCGGGTGGTGGCCCGCGGCGATGCGCTGCTGGCCCCGCAGGTGACCGGCAGGCTGATCCGCGAGTTCACCCGCCAGCGCCGCACCCGGCCGCAGCCGCCCGCCGAGCTGGCCACCCTCACCGCCCGGGAGACCGAGGTGCTGGTCCTCATCGCCGGCGGGCTGTCCAACGCCGAGATCGCCCGGCGTCTGGTGCTCAGCGAGCACACCGTCAAGACCCATGTCGCCCGGGTCTTCACCAAGCTGGGCCTGCGCGACCGCGCTCAGGCGGTGGTGCTGGCGTACGAGTCCGGCCTGGTGGTTCCGGGGGAGGGCGCCCAGACCCCGTGACGGGCCCCGGGGCGCGTCAGCCGCGGCGCAGCAGGCGCAGGGCCTTCTCCTTCTCGAAGTCCAGCGCGCGGGCGGGCGGGGCCGACAGCCGGCCGATGCGCTGGCCCAGCTCGCGCACCCGCGCCTGCACCTGGGGCTCGGCCAGCACCCGCAGTCCGAACGCCAGCTCCGCGGGGCTGATGCCGTACTGCCTCTCCAGCTCCAGGGCCAACGCGACGGCGCGCAGCTCGGCCTGGCCGAACCGGCGGTGGCCGCCGGGCTCGCGGGTGGGCGGCAGCAAACCCAGGGACTCGCGGTAGCGGAGCATGCGGGGCGAGGTGCCGAGCCGTCGGGCGGCCTCCGTGATGCGCATGAGACCGATTCTGACAAATCCGTGTCAAGAATTCGCGGTGGGGGCGGCGGCCGGCCCTAGACTCGCAGCCGTACGCACGCGAGGAGTGGAAACGATCATGGACTTCAAGGTCGCCGACCTTTCGCTGGCCGAGTTCGGCCGCAAGGAGATCCGCCTGGCCGAGCATGAGATGCCGGGCCTGATGGCGGTGCGGCGCGAGTACGCCGACGCCAAGCCGCTGCGCGGCGCCAAGATCATGGGCTCGCTGCACATGACCGTGCAGACCGCCGTGCTCATCGAGACCCTCGTCGCCCTCGGCGCCGACGTCCGCTGGGTGAGCTGCAACATCTTCTCCACTCAGGACCACGCCGCCGCCGCGGTCGTGGTGGGCCCCGACGGCACTCCCGACGACCCCAAGGGCGTGCCGGTCTTCGCCTGGAAGGGCGAGACCCTGGAGGAGTACTGGTGGTGCACCGCGCAGGCGCTGTCGTGGCCGGACGGCAGCCCGCCGAACATGCTGCTCGACGACGGCGGCGACGCCACCCTGATGGTCCACAAGGGCGCCGAGTACGAGGAGGCCGGCGCGGTGCCGAGCCCCGCGGAGGACGACCCGGAGGAGTGGAAGGTCTTCCTGGAGACCCTGCGCCGCACCATCGCCGAGCGGCCCGGCCGCTGGACCGAGACCGCCAAGGCCATCAAGGGCGTCACCGAGGAGACCACCACCGGCGTCCACCGGCTGTATGAGATGGCCAAGAACAACACGCTGCGCTTCCCGGCCATCAACGTCAACGACTCGGTCACCAAGTCCAAGTTCGACAACAAGTACGGCTGCCGTCACTCGGTCATCGACGGCCTCAACCGCGCCACCGACGTGCTGATCGGCGGCAAGGTCGCGGTGGTGTGCGGCTACGGCGACGTGGGCAAGGGCTGCGCCGAGGCGCTGCGCGGCCAGGGCGCCCGGGTCGTCGTCACCGAGATCGACCCGATCTGCGCGCTGCAGGCCGCCATGGACGGCTACCAGGTCACCACCCTGGAGGACGTCGTCGAGACCGCCGACATCTTCATCACCGCCACCGGCAACCGGGACGTCATCCGCGCCGACCACATGCAGCGGATGAAGCACCAGGCGATCGTGGCCAACATCGGCCACTTCGACAACGAGATCGACATGGCCGGCCTGGCCCGCGTCCCGGGCGTCGAGAAGATCGAGATCAAGCCGCAGGTGCACGAGTGGCGCTTCCCCGACGGCCACTCCATCATCGTGCTGGCCGAGGGCCGGCTGATGAACCTGGGCTGCGCCACCGGCCACCCCTCGTTCGTGATGTCGAACTCGTTCACCAACCAGGTGATCGCGCAGATCGAGCTGTTCACCAAGACCGACGAGTACCCGGTCGGCGTCTACCGGCTGCCCAAGCACCTGGACGAGAAGGTGGCCCGCCTGCACCTGGACGCCCTGGGCGTCAAGCTCACCAAGCTGACCAAGGAGCAGGCCGAGTACATCGGCGTGGACGTCGAGGGCCCCTACAAGCCCGAGCACTACCGCTACTGAGGGCTCGTCCGCGCACCACCGCTGCTGAGGACCCGGCGCTCGAGCCGCTCCCGGGGCGAGCGCCGGCCCGGCCGCCGGCCCGACCGGACGCGTCGACGGCCGGGGCCCGACCGACCTTCGCGGCCGTGGGGGATCGTCCGCCCCCACGGCCGCGTGCTGCCGAGGACTGGGGACGCGGGGCTCATGGACCACGAGATCGCCGACATCTCGCTCGCCCACGAGGGCGTGACCCGGATCGACTGGGCGGACCGGTCGATGCCGGTGCTGCGGCAGATCCGGGAGCGGTTCGCCGCCGAACGGCCGCTGGAAGGGCTGCGGATCGCCGCCTGCCTGCACGTCACCGCCGAGACCGCCAATCTGGTCCGGACCCTGCAGGCCGGCGGGGCGAGCGTGGCGTTGGCCGCCTCCAACCCGCTCTCCACCCAGGACGACACCGCCGCCGCCCTGGTCGCCGAGCACGGGGTGCAGGTCTTCGCCCGGGCCGGCGTCGACCGGGAGGGCTACTACCGCCACATCCACCAGGCCCTCGACGCCCCGCCCGACCTCGTCCTGGACGACGGCTGCGACCTGGTCAACACCCTGCACACCGAACGCGCCGACGTCATCGGGCGGGTGCGCGGCGGCTGCGAGACGACTACCACCGGGGTGATCCGGCTGCACCAGATGGCCCGGGAGGGCGCGCTGCGCTTCCCGATGGTGGCGGTGAACGACACCGCCACCAAGCACATGTTCGACAACCGCTACGGCACCGGGCAGTCCACCCTGGACGGCATCGTGCGGGCCACCAACACCCTGCTGGCCGGCAAGTCGATCGTGGTCGCCGGGTTCGGCTACGTGGGCCGGGGACTGGCCGAGCGGGCCCGCGGGCTGGGCGCCCGGGTGATCGTCACCGAGATCGACCCGGTCAAGGCGCTGGACGCGGTGCTGCAGGGGTTCACGGTGCTGCCGATGGCCGAGGCCGCCGCGCAGGGCGAGGTGTTCATCACCGCCACCGGGAACCGCGATGTGATCACCGCCGAGCACTTCGCGACGATGAAGGACGGCGCGATCCTGGCCAACTCCGGCCACTTCGACGTGGAGATCGACGTGCGCGCCCTGGCCGACCTGGCCGTCGAGATCAACCACGGGGTCCGCCCGCAGGTCGACGAGTACGTGCTGGCCGACGGCCGCCGGCTGGTGCTGCTGTCGGAGGGGCGGCTGGTCAACCTCGCCGCCGCCGAGGGGCATCCGGCCGCCGTGATGGACATGTCGTTCGCCGACCAGGCCCTGACCTGCGCCTGGCTCGCCCGGGAGCACGGGCGCCTGGAGGCCGGGGTCCACCAGGTGCCCGCCGAGATCGACACCGAGGTCGCCCGGCTCAAGCTGGCGTCGATGTCGGTCCGCATCGACGCCCTGACCCCGGAGCAGGAGGAGTACCTCAGCTCCTGGCAGCACGGTTCGTGAACCCCATGCCCAGCGGAACATACCTGCACCTCACCGACGCCGGCCCCGTCGAGGAGCGCTTCCGGTGCGCCCCCGCCCCCGGCGGCTGGCGCTACACCGGCACCCGTTCCGACGGCCTCCGCGTGGACCTCACCGTCGACAGCCGGTGGCGGCAGATCCGCGTCGAACTCGCCGCCCCCGCCTGGCTGATCCGCGGCGGGCTCGCGGGAGGCGACCTGCTGTGGGTGCGCCGTCCCCTCGCGCCCGCCCCGTCCGAGCCCGCCGAGCACGGCGAACGCGCCATGGGCTTCCTCGCCGAGTCCCCGGCGTTCCGCATCGCCGTCGCCCGGCACCTGGCCCTGGCCCCCGCCGAGGACCGGCGGGTGCGCCTCGTCCGGATCCAGGGGCCGTCCCTGGCCGCCCTCACCGTCGACCAGCGCTGGCTGCTGGCGGGGGTCGACACCCACCCGACCGAGACCGTCCCCCTCCCCGTGGAGCGCTACGAGGTCACCGACCTGTCCACCGCCGAGACCCACGTCTTCCACCTGGCCGGCGACGTGGTGCTGGAGGCGCCCGGCCTGGAGCTCGCCGACCTCGACTCGCCCCCGACCCTGCCCTCTCAGGACCCCTCCTAGGGCGCGGGAGGGGACCCGCCGCCGGCGACGCGCCCCGACGTCACGGGCTCCTCCGGCGGGGGTGCGACGGGCCGCCCGGCGCCCAGGCGTGCGGGCCGGGACCGGGAGGCGGCGGGAACTGCGGCCGTCCCGGGGCCGGTGCGCCCGGAGGCGGCGGGACGTTCGGCGGCACCGGGCCGCCGGTCGCGGGCGCCGTCGCGGTGGCGGATGCGGCCGCCGCCGGCGACGGCCGCATCCGGCGCCGGCGGCGCTGCTCCAGCCTCCGCTCCTCGCGCATGCGACGCTCGGCCAGCACCGCCGACAGGACGATCTCCGGCCGCACCCCCGGCGGAGGCGGCGGACTGATCAGCGCGGTCACCTGGTCGGCGATCCGCCGCCCCAGGGAGTCCCGCACATCCGGCCGCAGCTCCCAGAACCGCGCCAGGTACTGCCGGGCGGTGAGCGCCAGGCCGTCGGGGATCCGCGACAGCTCCAGCCCGCGCGCCCAGTCCGCCAGCTGCGGCGGCGTCATCGCCACCGGGCCGAAGAACGCCGCGGCCGGCACCCGCTCCTGGATCACCACCGTGCCGGCGAACATGTCGCCGAGCCGCTTGCCGCGCCGGTTGAACAGCGAGGCGATCAGCGCCGGCGCTCCGGAGAAGACCCAGATCTCCACCACGCTCGCCAGCGCCCGCACCAGCGCCTGCCGGAACCGCACCGGCCCGCCGTCGTCGGCCACCACCCGCAGCCCCAGCGCCAGCTTGCCCAGCGTCCGGCCGCGCGACAGCGTCTCGAACGCGCACGGATAGCCGACCAGCACCCCCGCCGTCGCCACGATGCCCAGTCCGATGCCCCACGCCTCGTCGGCGATCACCACGGTGGCCGCCGTCAGGTACAGCAGCAGGTTCAGCGCCATGAACTGGAACATCACATCGATCAGCAGGGCGCACGTGCGGCTGGCCAGCCGGGCCACTCGGATGTCGAGCGCTACGGCCTCGCCGGTGACCAGTTCGGCCATGCGATGTCGATCCTCTCGCTCGGTGCCCGGTCCCAGTGTGCCCGTCCGGCCCGCGCGGGCGTTAATCTCCACAGGTGGACGTCGACGCGTACGTGGCCGCCCATCATGCCGAATGGTCGCGGCTGGAGTGGCTGATCAACCACAGCCGCAGACTCGACGGCGCCGAGATCGACGAGCTGGTGGAGCTCTACCAGCGTGCCGCCACCCATCTGTCGGTGGTGCGCTCCAGTTCCCCCGACCCCCAGCTGGTGGGCCGGTTGTCGTCGCTGGTGGCGCGCGGCCGCGCCGCCGTGGCCGGGGCGCAGGCGCCGATGTGGCGCGACGCCGCCCGCTTCCTGACCCGCTCGTTCCCGGCCGTCGCCTACCGGCTGCGCTGGTGGTGGCTGGGCACGGCGGTGCTCGGCAACCTGTTCTCCCTGATCTTCGCGATCTGGCTGGTGCGCAACCCCGCCGTGCAGGCCGCGCTGGGCACCGAGTGGGAGATCAGACAGTTGGTCGAGCACGACTTCGCCGACTACTACGTCGAGCACTCCGCCCAGTCGTTCGCGTTCCAGGTGTGGGTCAACAACGCCTGGGTGTCCGCGGTCGCCCTGATCTTCGGGATCCTGCTGGGCGTCCCGACCCTGTACGTGCTGTACCTCAACCAGCTCAACCTCGCCGCGGTGGGCGGGTTCATGTGGGCCCACGACCGGGGCGACGTCTTCTTCGGCCTGATCCTGCCGCACGGCCTGCTCGAGCTCACCGCCGTCTACCTGGCCTGCGCCGCCGGCTTCAAGATCGGTTGGACGGTGATCGATCCGGGGCCGCGCCGCCGCGGCCAGGCGCTCGCCGAGGAGGGCCGCTCCCTGGTGGCGGTGGCCCTCGGGCTGGTGCCGGTGCTGCTGGTGTCCGGCCTGATCGAGGGCTTCGTCACCGGTCACGTCCACGACACCTGGCTGCGCATCGGCATCGGCGTGGTCGCCGAGATCGCCTTCCTGGCGTACGTGGTCATCCTGGGCCGCCCGGCGACGAAGGCGGGCGAGACCGGTGACGCCGACCTGCGTCCCGACCTGGCCCCCACCGCGGGGTGAGCGCGGCGGCGCGCCGGCCGTCACCGATCCCCGCGGCTCACAGCCGGCCGGCGGCCTTCAGCGCCAGATAGGCGTCGGCGAGGGCGGGGGCCAGCTCCTCCGGCGGGGCGTCCACCACCTCCACGCCGTGGCGGCGCAGCTCGGCGGTGAGCCGGCGCCGGTCGGCGCGGGCGCGTTCGGCCGCCGCGGCGTCGTAGACGGCGGCCAGATCCCCGCGGGCCCGCGCCATCTCCCCGACCCGGGGATCGGCGACGGCCGCCACCATCACCAGATGACGGGCGGTGAGCTGCGGCAGCAGCGGAAGCAGCCCCTCCTCCATCGCGGCGGGGTTCAGCTCGGTGAGCAGCACGACCAGGCAGCGCTGCCGGACCCGGGACATGATCGTGGAGACCATCCCGGCCGCGTCCGACTCGATCAGCTCCGGCTCCAGCGGCGCCATCGCCTGCACCATCGCCGGCAGCAGGTCGCTGCGCGAGGCCCCCTCCACCCGGGCGCGCACCCGCCGGTCGTAGGCCAGCAGGTCCACCCGGTCGCCGGCGCGCGAGGCCAGCGCGCCCAGCAGCAGCGCGGCGTCCATCGAGCAGTCCAGCCGAGGGATGTCGCCGACCCGTCCCGCCGAGGTGCGGCCGGTGTCCAGCACCAGATAGATCCGCCGGTCCCGCTCCGGGCGCCAGGTCCGCACCACCACGTCGGAGCGGCGCGCGCTGGCCCGCCAGTCGATGGAGCGCACGTCGTCGCCGTCGACGTACTCGCGCAGCGAGTCGAACTCGGTGCCCTGCCCGCGGATCAGCGCCACGTGCTGCCCGGTCAGGGTGCGCAGCTTGGCCAGCTTGCCCGGCAGATGGCGGCGGGACGGGAACGACGGCAGCACCCGCACCGTCCACGGCGCGGGCCGGTTGAGCTGCCGGGCGGCCAGTCCCAGCGGCCCCCTCGACCGGATCGTCACGGTGACGGCCGCGCGGTCGCCCCGCCGGGTGGGCGTCAGCCGGGTCTCCACCCGCCGCCGCTCCCCGGGCGGCACGTCGATCTCGGTCACCCGGGGGGAGGAGGCCGCGCTCGGCGGCCAGACGTCCCGCAGCCGGGCCCGCACCCGGCGGCGGCCGGCGTTCTCCACGACGAGGGAGACCGTGGCGGTCTCCCCGAGCCGCACCGAGGCGTCCCCGGACCGGTGCAGCACGAGGTCGCGGACGCTGCCGGCCAGCGCCAGATCCGCCAGCACCCCCAGCGCCAGCAGCCCCCACAGCGCCCCCAGCGTCCACCAGCTCGGCCACACCAGCGGAGCCACCGCCCCGAGCGCCGCCAGCAGCCCCAGCCGCCCGGTCACCGCCATCGGACGCCCTCCCTCAGCGGGGGACCGGGACGGTGTTGAGGATGCCCTCCAGCACGCCGTCGGCGGTCGCGCCCTCCAACTCGGCCTCCGGGCGGAGCTGGACGCGGTGCCGCAGCGTCGGTCGGGCCAGCGCCTTGGCGTCGTCGGGGGTCACATAGTCGCGCCCCGACAGCCACGCCCACGCCCGCGCCGTCGACAGCAGCGCCGTCGCGCCCCGCGGCGACACCCCCAGCTGCAGCGACGGGGACTGGCGGGTGGCCCGGCACAGGTCCACCACATAGCCGGTGACCTTCGGATCGACGTGCACCCTGCGGACCGCCTCGCGGCCGGCGGCCAGCTCGGCCGCCCCGGCCACCGGCTCGATGTGCTCCAGATCGCGCGGGTCGAAGCCCTCGGCGTGCCGCTGCAGCACCGCGATCTCCTCCTCGCGGGAGGGCACCGGGACGTTCAGCTTCAGCAGGAACCGGTCCAGCTGCGCCTCCGGCAGCGGATAGGTGCCCTCGTACTCGATCGGGTTCTGGGTGGCGCACACCACGAACGGGTCGGGCAGCGGACGCGGCGCGCCCTCCACCGACACCTGCCGCTCCTCCATCGCCTCCAGCAGCGACGCCTGGGTCTTGGGCGGGGTCCGGTTGATCTCGTCGGCCAGCAGCAGGTTGGTGAACACCGGGCCTTCGCGGAACTCGAACTCCGCCGTCCGGTTGTCGTAGATCAGCGAGCCGGTCACATCGCCCGGCATCAGGTCCGGGGTGAACTGCACCCGCTTGAAGTCCAGGTCCAGCGCCCGGGCCAGGGCGCGCACCAGCAGCGTCTTGGCGGTGCCCGGCGTGCCCTCCAGCAGCACGTGCCCGCGGCACAGCAGCGCGATCACCAGACCGGTGATCACCGAGTCCTGACCGACCACCGCCTTGGCGACCTCGCCGCGCAACGCCGCCAGCGCCGTGCGGACCTCGGCCGCGTCGATGTCCGCCGCGGGCGCCTGCGGCGCGCGCCCCTCCTTGTGGAGCTCGACGTGCTGGACGGGATCGTTCACGGTCGGCGTACCTGCCTTTCGAGGTCGTCGAGGACATCGGTGAGGGCGACCAGCCCGGCGTCGTCCGCCGGCGGCGGACCGTACAAGGCGGACCCGACCGCCTGTTCGTCCCAGCCGGTGCGCCGGGCCACGGCCGAGACGATCTCCTGGGCCATCGCCGGGTCCTGGGCCGCGCCGCGCGGCAACCCCAGCAGCGGCACCAGCCGCTCCCGCGCGCCGGACCGCAGCGCGTCGGCGGCACGGTCCCGTGCCCGGTGCGCCCGATACAGCCGGGAACGACCCTCGACGGTCTCCGCGGAGCGTACGACCACCGGCAGGGGCTCCGCCACCACCGGGCCCATCCGCCGCATCCGCCACAACGCCGCCAGCAGCAGCGCCGCGCCCAGCTCGACGAGGAACAGCCGCACTCCGTGCGGCACCAGGTCCTGCCAGCTCCTCGCGCCGCTGCCGCCGCCGGGCTCGGGCAGGTCGGGGATGAGCCAGACCACCGAGTCGCCCGCGCCCGCCAGGTTCATCGCCAGCGCGGCGTTGCCCTCCTGATCCAGCAGGCCGTTGGTGAGCGGGGCGCCGGAGCCCAGCACGGTCACCGTGCGGCCCCCCACCCGGACCCGCACCAGCCGGGGCAGCTCGCCGGAGACGTAGCAGCCGATCCCGTCAGGCGGGCTCTGATACACCTCGGAGGTGCCGAAGTGCACCCTGCCCGCGCGGACGGCGGCGTCCAGGCCGCAGCCGGGCTCGGCGACGTCCTCGAAGTCGGTGGTGGCCCGGTGGACGCCCGGGGCGAGCGCCTGCAGGGCGGGCCGGGTCGGCTCCACCAGCAGCACGTCGCCGGGCGTGTCGGCGAGCAGCCTCAGCTCCTCGGGGGTGAGCCGTTCGGAACGGACGATCACCAGCACGGCGCCGGGCCGCCGGGCCGCCTTCGCGGCGTCCTCGGCGTCGCGCACCGTGCGCACCGGCACGCCGCGCCGGGCGAGGATCTGCGCCAGCGCCCGGGTGCCGCCCCGGCTCGGCGACTCGGGGTCCAGATACTGCGGCTCGGGGGCGGACTCCAGCAAGGCGATCGCCACCGCCAGGGCCACCAGCGCCAGAAGGACGACCACCACGCCGCGCGCCGAACGCCACCGGCGGGCGGCCGTCTGCCGCGGGCCCGGGACGGCGGGCGCGGCTCCGGAGAGGGCCGCGGTCATGCGGGCACCTCGAACCGCTCGGCGGACCGCTCGGCCGACCGGGTCCGGGGCCTGGCCGAACGCAGCGCCTCGTCCAGCGCCGCCAGCGTCGCATAACCCTCCCGGGTGCCCGGCCGGTCGCCGTACCAGACGTCGTCGAAGATCCGCGCCCCTTCGCGCAGCCGTTCGGCGTGCTCGGGCAGCACGGCCCCGGCCTCGGCCGCCAGCTCGTCCGCGGTGCGGCCCGGCCGGGCGTCGAGGATCACGCGTTCTTCCAGGTCCCGGGCTATGGCGCGGAGCCGTTCGCGGATCGCCTCGGCCCACTGCCCGGCGGCGGCGTGCCGCTCGGCGGCGGCGCGGTGGTCGGTGGCGGTGGACGGCCGCCGCTCCAGCAGCGGCTGCCGGCGGGAGCGGACGTTCCAGCGGCCGCGCATCAGCCAGGCCGTCAGCGCGACGGCGGCGGCCAGCAGCAACACGATGATCAGCAGCGACAGCCAGCCGCGGTCCTCGCCGGGGGGCCTCGGATCGGCGGTCCGCCGGAGCAGCTCGTTCAGCCACTCCTGGAACTCCTGCCAGGCGCGTTCCAGCCAGGACGGCTCGTCCTGGTGGTAGATGCCCTTCTCCAGCTCGCGGCGGGCCAGGTCGCGGGCCTCCTCCCGGCCGATCGGGTCGAACCTCACGGGCGCACCTCCGGCTGCGGGAACGGCGCGGGCGGCGTCGACGCGACCGGGACCTCCGCCGGGCGCCACACGCTCAGATCGCCGGGGTCGAGTCCCTCGGGCACGCGGATGTGCACCTCCAGGTCGAAGCCCTCCCGGCGCATCCGGCGGTCCGCGTACAGCAGCGCGATCACGCCCGCGTCGAACGGGGTGATCAGCGACCAGCTCACGATCCGGCCCAGCGTGTCGATCGTCAGCGAGCCGAGCAGCGCGCCGCCCGAGGCGTCCTCGCCGAACAGCAGCAGCTGCGCCAGCAGGAACGGCAGCCGCAGCGCCAGGAACCCCATCAGCACCGTGATGATCAGCGCCAGCAGCAGGGTGCTCATGCTGTGCCACCACCGGCCGTGCGACAGCCACCGGGCCCGCCGCAGCGCGCCCGCCACGCTCTGTCGCTCCAGCACCACCGCCGGCAGCGCCGGGACCAGCAGTACGTACAGCCAGATCATCAGCGCGGCCGCCACGGGGAAGCCGACCACCGCGGCCGCAAGTCCCGCCACGGCCGGTCCGTCGCCCACCAGCAGCGCGACGAACGGCAGCAGCGGCAGCGCCGCGGCCAGCAGCGAGACCCCCAGGATCACGGCGGCGACGGCCAGCAGCCGCCCGAACGCCGGCCGGACGTCCTGCCACAGCCGCCGCAGCGTCACCGGCCGGTCGACCAGGGTGCGGGCGATCGCGGGACCGAGCATCCCGGCCAGCACCAGCGTCCCGTAGGCCGACATCACCATGCCCAGCGCCCCCAGCATGGCCTGGGCGCCGAGCGTGCGCATCAGCGGCTCGGGCGTCAGCTCCTCCTGCGCCGCGTCGCTCAGCAGCGCATAGCCGCCCGCCGTGTTGAGCAGCTGCACGATCGCGGTGATCAGGACCGACAGGCCGAGCACCGGACGCGGATTGCGGCGGATGCAGGCGATCGAGCCGTCCAGCAGTTCGGCCGTGCCCAGCGGGCGGAACGGGATCTCCCCCTCCGGAGGCCAGGTCGTCTCCACGCCGCCGCGTCCGGCGGCGGAGGCGCCCCCCGGCACGGGGGGCGCCGGACGCTCCGGCGCCGCCGCGCCGGAGCCGTCGGACGGCGCGTGAGACGGCACGGCGGCGTCGGGCGCCGTCCAGTGCTGCGGACCCGACATCGGCAAGCTCCCCGTCGAACGGGCCCGTGTCGTGCGGACCCCGGCCTGATGACCTCGTGGGCCATCCTGTCACGACCGGGTGGCCGGATTTGCCCGCTTGATCACCCGATCGCCCGCTGTGTGGTTTCAGCTCATATCCAGGAGATCCCCATCGCAGCCTCCCCCCTCGACATCTCCTGTCCCGACCGCCGGCGATCTTCTGCCGGTCCCGGCCCCCTCCGGGATGAATTCCGACGAACATCGCTTCATGCGCTCGAACTGCCACGCAGAGTACTCCGTGGGAGGTCCGCACCGCGCGACATTCCGCGGTGTGGACGCTCCCCGGCAGGGACTTCTCCGGCGCGGACCGTTCGGCGGCGGGAACGCGGCGGCACGGGTCCAGCATGCCCGACCGCGGGCGCGTTCCGGCGGCCGGCCCGCCCCGTCGGCCGGTACCGGACACGCCTCGGGGCGCGGCGCCTCGACCGGCCGGACCGCCCGGCCGTCCTGCTCGCGACCGTTTTTGTCGGCTTCGGAGGGACCTGTGCCAGGTGGACGGCAGGTAGCCTAAACGCCCAGAGCCGCCGAACGCGGTCATCGGGGGGCCGGTCGGGGCTCCGCCCGCCGGCGGGCCGGCCGTCGCAGGCCCGGCGCGATGGCGGACCATCTGCCGACTACGTGTAACGATGAGGGCCATGAAAGGACGCGTACTGGTCGTCGACGACGACCTCGCTCTCGCCGAGATGCTCGGCATCTTGCTGCGGGGCGAAGGCTTCGAGCCGTCGTTCGTCCACGACGGGGACAAGGCGCTCGAGGCGTTCCGGGAGACCCGGCCAGACCTCGTGCTGCTGGACCTGATGCTGCCGGGCGCCGACGGCATCGACGTATGCCGCCAGATCCGTGCCGAGTCCGGCGTCCCGATCGTGATGCTGACCGCCAAGAGCGACACCGTGGACGTGGTGCTGGGGCTGGAGTCGGGCGCCGACGACTACATCGTCAAGCCGTTCAAGCCCAAGGAGCTGGTCGCCCGGGTGCGCGCCAGGCTGCGCCGCACCGAGGAACCGGCTCCCGAGATCCTGCAGATCGGCGACCTCACCATCGACGTCGCCGGGCACTCGGTCAAGCGCGGCGACAAGAGCATCCAGCTCACGCCGCTGGAGTTCGACCTGCTGGTCGCGCTGGCCCGCAAGCCCCGCCAGGTGTTCACCCGAGAGGTGCTGCTGGAACAGGTGTGGGGCTACCGGCACGCGGCCGACACCCGGCTGGTCAACGTGCACGTCCAGCGGCTGCGAGCCAAGATCGAAAAAGATCCCGAGCACCCGGAGATCGTGGTGACCGTCCGGGGCGTCGGGTACAAGGCCGGACCGGCCTGACGCGCGGATTCGACGACCCCCCGTGACGGCCAGGACCCGCCGCGACGGCATGGACCCCTCGCAGGCCCGGGCCCAGGACGCCCCGGGTCGGGTCCCGCGCGCCCGCGGCCGCCGGCGCAGCATCCCCGGCCTCGGCGCCACCGCCCGCCGGGTGACCGAGCAGTCGGCGGTGGCCGGGCTGCGCGGGCATCGGCTGCATCGCGCCCGCCGGTTCGCCCGGCGCGGGCTGGGCGCCGCCCGCCGTCTCCTGCGCCGCGCCGTGCGCCGGCTCTATGCGCAGTGGCGGCGGTCCATCCAGCTCCGGGTGGTCACCGCCACCATGCTGATCTCCGCGGTGGTGGTGGCGATCCTCGGCGTGTTCCTGATGCAGCAGATCACCACCGCCCTGCTGGAGGGCAAGGAGAAGAGCGCGCTGCTGCAGCTCGACGAAGGGCTGGGCGTCCTGCAACGGGAGCTGTCCTCCGGCAACGTCCCCGAGGTCACCCTCAAGGACGTCACCAACCGGCTCATGGCCCGCAGCGGCCCCTCCGGGCTGTATGAGGTCTACATCCGCGACACCGACCAGAAGTACCTGGACGGCTACGCCACCAACGAGGTGCTGCCGGAGAGCGTCCCCGAACGCCTCCGCAGGGCCGTCCGGGAGGACCGCGTCGGCACCCGGCACAGCACCTACAGCGAGATCTCCTACATCGGCCGCGAGTCGGTGCCGGGCCTGGTCGTCGGCGCCGGGAACGGCCGCTATGAGCTGTACTACCTGTTCCCCCTCACCCAGGAGCAGCAGACGCTCAACACCGTGACGCACACCCTGGTGGGCGTCAGCTCGGTGCTGGTGCTGCTGCTGGCGGCGATCGCCTGGCTGGTGACCCGGCAGGTCGTCATTCCGGTGCGGCTGGCCGCGCACGCCGCCGAACGGCTGGCCGCCGGCCGGCTGGAGGAGCGGATGAAGGTCCGGGGCGAGGACGACCTGGCCCGCCTGGCCGCCTCGTTCAACGACATGGCCGGCAACCTGCAGGACAAGATCGGGGAGCTGGAGGAGCTGTCCAAGGTGCAGCGGCAGTTCGTCTCCGACGTCTCGCACGAACTGCGCACCCCGCTGACCACCATCCGGATCGCCGCCGACATGATCTACGAGCACCGCGAGACGTTCCCCGACCCCGCGGTGGGCCGCTCGGCGGAGCTGCTGCAGAGCCAGCTGGAGCGGTTCGAGAACCTGCTGGCCGACCTGCTGGAGATCAGCCGGCACGACGCGGGCGCGGCCACCCTGGACGCCGAGTCCGTCGACGTGCGCGACCTGGTGCTGCGCGCGGTCGGCGACACCGAGGGCCTGGCCGAGCGCAAGGGCAGCAAGATGGTGCTCCAGCTGCCGGGCGAGCCGTGCATGGCCGAGGTGGACCGCCGCCGGGTCGAGCGGATCCTGCGCAACCTGCTGGTGAACGCCGTGGAGCACGGCGAGGGGAAGGACATCGTCGTGTCCGTGGCCGCCGACCGGGACGCGGTGGCGGTGGCCGTCCGCGACCACGGGGTGGGCCTGCAGCCGGGGCACGCCCAGTTGGTGTTCGACCGGTTCTGGCGCGCCGACCCCGCCCGCGCCCGCACCACCGGCGGCACCGGGCTGGGCCTGTCCATCGCCAAGGAGGACGCCCAGCTGCACGGCGGATGGCTGCAGGCGTGGGGCGAGCCGGGCAAGGGGTCGCAGTTCCGGCTGTCCCTGCCGCGGGTCGCCGGCGCCGAGCTGCGCGGCTCCCCGCTGCCGCTCGTCCCGCCGGAGGTCGAGCTGTCCCGGGCGTCGTTCACCGCGCTGACCGTCGGCGAGGGCGACTCCTCCGAGGCCGCTCGTGCCGCCGGGGAGGTCCAGCAGGCGGACCCCGCCCGGAAGGACGGGCCGGACCGGCCCGAGGAGGATCCCGGGGCGCGGCGGGACGACTGGGCCGCGATGTCGGCGACCGGCGCGGAGGGCGGCTCGTCCGCGGGAGGAGAGGGCGACCCGACGGTGAGGGACGGCGACCGGTCATGACGGCTGGAGGGAGGACCGGCGGACCCGCCGGGACGGCGAAGGCGCGGGCGACCCGCATCGGGATCCGGCTGCTGGCCGGCGTGACGGCCCTGGCATGCCTGGCCGGATGCGCCAGCGTTCCGAGCGGCGGCCGGGTGATGTCCGGCCGGTCCGCACGGCGCGCCGAACCGATCACCGACCCGTACGTGCGGCTCGTCCCGGTGCGCCCGCGGCACGACTGGGGGCCACAGGACATCGTCAAGGGCTTCCTCACCGCCTCCGGAGCATTCAACAACGACCACGAGGTGGCGCGCGAATACCTCACCCCCCAGGCCAGCGCCGCCTGGAAGCCCGGGGCCCGGCCGCAGGTGATCGTGCTGCAGAGCGCCCCGAGCGTGTCCACGCCGCGCAGCGGGGGCACCGAGACCACGGTCGAGGTCGTCGCGACCCGGCTGGGCCACATCGGGTCCGACGGCCAGTACGTCGCGCAGAGCGGCAGCACCTACACCACCTCGTTCGGCCTCACCCAGAACGCGGAACGGCAGTGGCGGATCAGCCGGATCCCCCCCGAGCTGCACAACGGGCTGATGCTCGCCAAGGACGACGTGGAGCGGGCGTTCCGCGTGCTCAACCTGTACTTCTTCGAACCCGGCGGCGAGGCGGTGGTCCCCAACGGCATCCACCTGCCGCTGGGCAACCGCCAGGACCTGCCCCGCCAGCTGGTGCAGGCGCTGCTGGACGGGCCCACCGGCTGGCTGCGGCCCGCGGTGCGCAGCCATTTCCCCGCCGGCACCCGCCTGATCGGGGAGAAGGTGTTCATCTCCGACGGCGTCGCCACCGTCGACCTCAGCGAGCACGCCCGCCGCGGCGACCTGCAGCGCATGGCCGCTCAGCTCGGCTGGACGCTGCGGCAGCTGCCCGAGGTCCGCGGCGTCAGGCTGCGCGTCGACGGGGAGACCGTCGACCCGGGCGGACTGGGCACCGTCCAGACCATCGAGGACTGGGCGCGGTTCAGCTTCGACACCGCTCAGAGCGACAGCGAGGAGACCGTCTACCTGCGCGGACCCGACGGGCGGCCGCACCAGCTGCTGGACGCCAGCGCGGTCCCGGCCGGCACGACCGGGCAGGACCGGCTGTACCGGCTGGCGCTGTCCCGGGATCGGAAGATCGCCGGACTGAGCCACACCGGGGACACCGTCTACAGCGGCGACCTGACCGGCGGCGAGCCGATCCGCGCCGTGCTGAGCGCCCGGCGCAAAGGCGGCGTGTTCACCCGGCCCTCCTGGGACCACCGGGGCGTGCTGTGGACGGTGGAGTCCCACCGCGGCGGCTCCACGCTGTGGATGGTCCCGCGCAGCGGAACGGCGGTGCGGGTGCGGGAATGGGGCCTGTCCGCGCACCGGGTGCTGGCCTTCCGGGTGGCCCGCGACGGGGTGCGGGTCGCGGCCATCGTGCAGGTCGGCGGCGACCGGCAGATCTGGCTGGGCCGCATCGTGCACCGTCCGGAGGGCGTCGCGGTCGGCGACTTCCTGCCGCTCAGCGCCGAGCTGGTCGACGCGGTGGACCTGGCCTGGAACGACTCCGGCACCCTGGCGGTGCTGGGCAAGACCAAGGCCACCGCCACCCAGGTGACCCCCTACCTGGTGCCGGTCAGCGGGAACGCCATCACCGCGGTCGGCAGCGGCAGCCTCGGCGAGGCCAGGTCCATCACCGCCGCGCCCGGCTCGCGGATCGTGATCGGCACCGAGATCAACGGCGAGAGCAGCATCTGCCGGCAGAGCACCCTGCGGGACTGGCGGTTCGACGAGTGGAAGTGCGACCCGCTGGGCTCCGACCCGACCTACTGGAACTAGGCACGGGGCCGGGCGCGCCGGAACCGGGACGCGGGTCGGGCGGCGAGGGCGCACGGTCCCGACGGCCGTACGGATGTCCACATCCGCGCGGCCCCGTGGTGACGGCGAGGCGTCGTCGGACATCGTCGCCGCATGACCGCTTTCCTCATCCGCCCGTTCGCGCCGCTGGTCGATCTGCTGCTCCCGCAGCGCTGCGCCGGATGCGCCGCCGTCCCCGTCGTCTTGTGCGACGCCTGCCGGGCGGCCCTGACCCGGCCGCCCCGCCCGGCGTGGCCCGTCCCCAGACCGCCGGGCCTGCCGCCCCCGTGGGCCGTGGCCGCCTACGAGGGCCGGACGCGCGCCGTGCTCCTCGCCTACAAGGAGGCGGGCCGTCTGACGCTGAGGGCCCCTCTCGGCGCCGCCTTGGCCGGCGCCCTCCGGGCCGCCCTGTGCCCGCCCCCGGAGGCGGCGCCCCCCGCGCCGGCGGGGCGGACCTCCTCCGGCGTCCCGTCCGGCCCGCCGACCGCGCCCTTCGATCCGGTCCCCCCGCCGCCGGCGGCGGCCCGCGCCTCTTCCACGGCGCCCTCAGCGGTGCCGGACGTCTCGCCCGCGCCCTCTCCGGCGGCCCGTGCGCCGGCGGGCGCGGCGGAGACGCTGGTGGTGCCGGTGCCGTCGGCGCCGCGGGCCCTGCGTCGCCGCGGACACGATCCGGTGCGGGCGCTCGCCGAGACGGCCGTGGGCGTGCTCGGATCCTCCGGGGTCCCGGTGACCTGCGCCCCCGTGCTGAGGCAGGGGCGAGGGGTGGCCGACCAGTCCGGCCTGGGCGCCGCCGCGCGGACCGCCAACCTCGCCGGTGCACTGCGGGTGACCGATCCCGGGCGCGTCCGCGGCCGTCGGGTGGTCGTGGTGGACGATGTGATCACCTCCGGGGCGACGCTCGCCGAGGCCGCCCGGGCGCTGCGGGCGGCGGGCGCCCGGGTCACGGCCGCGGCCACCGTCGCCGCGACGCTCCGCCGCGTCGGCTGAGGGGCCGCGGCGCACGCCGATGACGGCGCGGCGCCCCGACGGGCGACCCGATCCGGCGCGCCGCCGGGAGGGCGCGTTCCACGGGATCGTGTCCGGCGGGGCGTGGGCGCCGGGCCGCAGCCGGGAGACCGATCGTTTCGCCCGAACGTGATCGAAAGGGGGTGGCCTGCGCTTGGTCGGGGCATGACCGTGCGGGCGATCCACGGCCAAGGGGCGGTCATGGCGGCCTTCGGACAGGTCCGGGTTGTTCAAACTCACTTGAGGGGGACATTCTCCTGTCGTGGCGCGGGGAACGCGCGGGAAGCCCTGTGGCGTAAGGGCTGCGGAGACTTCGACCCCGCCCCGCCGATCTCGATGCGAGATCAGGCGATGACTTTCCGTGAGTTTTCCTCGGCCCACCCCCCTGACTTTCCCGGCATCAGAGGCTAGCGTTCTTGACATGGCACCCGCCCGGGTCCGTGGTTGCGTCGGATCGCGGTGCTCCGCCGGAGCACCGCCGGTCCGGCAAGCCGATGCCAGGCGCAGGCGAAACGGCCCACGTAAGGCGACTTCTCGTCGACCGATCACGGTGCGCCTTAGAGGTAAGTCCTGCCTCGCCGGGGGATCAGACATCCCTCGGAACGGGAGAAGGGGAGTAGTGGCGAGAGCGCTGCGAGACCCTCAGCAGGCGGATGTGGGGACGAAGACCAGGTCGGCCGGGCGGGTGCAACCCACCGAGCGGCGGCCGTCACGGGCCCGGACCATCGCGGCGAGGCGCAGGCCGAGCGACGGTGGTTCGCCGTCACGCGGGGAACGCCTCCCGCGCGGGCGGCGCCCGGGGGCGGTCGAGCATCGCAACCGGGAGAAGGGGGGTCCCACGTGGACATCATCGTGAAGGGCCGGCACACCGACGTCAACGAGCGGTTCCGGCAGCACGTCGACGGCAAGCTGGCCAAGATCGAGCGGCTGGACCAGAAGGTCATCCGTGTCGACGTGGAGGTGTCCGAGGAGCACAACCCGCGTTTGGCCGACCGCCGGGAACGGGTGGAGATCACCATTCGCTCGCGCGGCCCGGTGATCCGCGCCGAGGCCGCCGCCGAGGATCGATACGGGGCCCTGGACCTGGCGATGGACAAACTGGAGTCCCGGCTGCGTCGCGCCGCCGACCGGCGCAAGGCCCACCGCAACGGCGGCAACCGCGCCCCGGCCAAGCTGGCCGCCATGGAACCGCTGCCCGAGCCGATGCCGATGACGCCCGGCTCCGGGCCCACCGCGCCCGAAGCGCGGACCGCCGAGGAGACCCGGCCGGAGGAGCCGGAACCGGCGGCCGAGACCACCCCCGCCGAGACCCCTTCCGCCGAGACCGCGGGCAACCTGGTGCCGATCCCGATGGACGGCGACGGCCCCGTGGTGGTCCGCGAGAAGTTCCACAAGTCGGCGCCCATGACCATCGACCAGGCCCTCTACGAGATGGAGCTGGTCGGCCACGACTTCTTCCTGTTCCGCGACAAGGACAGCGGCCACCCCAGCGTGGTGTACCGCCGGCGAGGCTGGGACTACGGCGTCATCCGGCTGCTGGAGGAGTGAACCGAAGGAGTGGGATCGCTCGACGGCCCGCGGGGGGCCCGGTGATGGGCCGCTTGCGCCATGTCACCGCCTCGGGCGTGTCATGATCTAGGTGGGGCCACCCGGCCCCGCAAGGCGGGCGGCGGGATGGGCGGCCCGCGCGATGGCGCATGCCGCGGGCCGCCGATCTGTACGGCCTTCGCCTGACATGACACCCTCCGAGAGACACAGGGTCGCCGACATTCGAAGGGAGGGGCGGCGTTGTGAGCGAGCACCCCGAGACCGCCGGCGCATCCGGGCGGGCGGCCGGTCCGCCGGCGTCGGACGGGCGGTCCGCGGCCGATCCCATCCGCGTGCTGATCGTCGACGACCACGCCTTGTTCCGCCGGGGCCTGGAGATGGTGCTGGCGAGCGAGGACGACATCGAGGTGATCGGCGAGGGCGGCGACGGCAACGAGGCCGTGGAGATGGCCCGCGACCTGCTGCCCGACGTGCTGCTGATGGACATCCGGATGCCCCGGCGCAGCGGGATCGAGGCGTGCCGGGCGATCAAGGAGTCGGTCCCCAGCGCCAAGATCGTGATGCTCACCATCAGCGACGAGGACAAGGATCTGTTCGAGGCGATCAAGGCCGGGGCCAGCGGCTATCTGCTCAAGGAGATCTCCATCGACGAGGTCCCGCAGGCGGTCCGCGCGGTGCACGGCGGCCAGTCGCTGATCAGCCCGTCCATGGCCTCCAAGCTGATCACCGAGTTCGCCGCGTTGGCCAAGCGCAGCGAGGAGCGTCAGCAGCAGGTGCCCGCCCCCAAGCTCACCGAGCGGGAGATGGAGGTGCTCCGGCTGGTCGCTCGCGGGCTGGGCAACAAGGAGATCGCCAAGGAGCTGTTCATCTCCGAGAACACGGTCAAGAACCACGTCCGCAACATCCTGGAGAAGCTGCAGCTGCACTCGCGGATGGAGGCCGTGGTGTACGCCGTCCGGGAGAAGCTGCTGGAGATCACCTGAGGATCGCGGCGAGGTCTCCGGCGAGGTCTCCATCGATGTCCCCATCGATGTCCCCATCGATGTCTCCGTCGGTGTCGGCGCCCTTCTCTACACTCGCGGCGTGACCGGCGTGGAGCTGACCGCGGACGAGGCGCGACGTATTCAACTGGCCGCCCAGGGGCTGCTGGGGAGCGGGCTGCGACGACAGGGGGTGCCCGGCGTGCTGCGCCGGCTGGGCGCCGTGCAGCTCGACACGATCTCGGTGCTGGCCCGTTCGCATGAGCTGGTGCCGTACGCCCGGTTGGGCGCGGTCGGCCGCGCCGCCGTCGAGGACGCCTATTGGCGTCTCACCCCCGCCGGCACCGGAGTGGCCTTCGAATACTGGGCGCATGCGGCGTGCGTGCTGCCGATGGAGGAGTGGCCGCTGCTGGAGTTCCGCCGCCGCGAGTTCCGCCGCAGGGGCCGCCGCTGGCACGACATATCCCCGGAGGCCTGCGAGGTCGTGCTGAAGCGGCTGCGCGCCGACGGGCCGCTGACCATGCGGGAACTGGGCGGGGCCAAGGCCGGCGGCCAGTGGTGGGATTGGAGCGAACAGAAGATCGCCGTCGAGTGGCTGCTGGACATCGGCGAGGTGGTGTGCGTCCGCCGCGACGGCTGGCGGCGCGTCTACGACCTGCCGGAGCGGGTCGTCCCGGGGGAGCTGCTGGACCGGACGCCCTCCGACGAGGAGTGCCTGCGCCGGCTGGTCGCCCGGGCGGGCCGGGCGCTGGGCGTGGCCACCCGCGCCGATCTGGCCGACTATTACCGGCTCAAGGCCGCCCAGGTCGACTCGGTGATCGCCGACAGCGGCCTGGTGCCGGTCCGGGTGGCGGGCTGGCGGCAGCCCGCCTGGGCCGATCCCGCCGCCGTGGACGCCCCGCCGCGCGGCCGGCACGTCACCACGCTGCTGTCCCCGTTCGACTCGCTGATCTGGGACCGCGACCGGACCTCCCGGGTCTTCGGGTTCGAGCACCGGCTGGAGGCGTACGTGCCGAAGGCCAAGCGCGTCCACGGTTATTTCGCGATGCCCCTGCTGTCCGGCGGCCGCCTGATCGGCCGGGTCGACCCTGCTCGCGACCAGGGCGTTCTGGTCGCCCGCCGCATCGGCCTGGAACCCTGGGCGACCGCCACCCCCGCCCGTGCCGAGGCCTCCGTCGCCGCCCTGGCCACCGCCCTGCGGCGGGCCGCCGCCTGGGTCGGCTGCCGGGACGTCCGCGTCGAGATCCTCGACCCTCCGCACCTGGCCGCGCCCCTGGCCCGGGCGCTGCGCACCGCCTGACCTCGCCGGCCCCGCCCGCCGCTTCGCCGGCCCGCATCGCAGGGCCGTGCCGCAATCGCGTGGGAGCCGCGCCGGACCGATGCCCGGGCGTTTTCCGTCAAGCACGACGTTCTCGGCGGGGCGCGGACGCTTCCGACCGTTGCGGACGTTCCCGGCGCGTCCGGAACGCTCCTGGGGGAGGCGCCGGGAGCCCTCCGAAAGACGCCGAAGACTCCTCGGAGGCGGCGGGAGCGCCGCGGCCCCGCCGGCGGACTCTCGTCCGGTCCGGCGGGGCCGCGACGGCGTGTCGGGGGCCGGAGGAAGCCCGGAGGTCAGCCGTGGGGACGCTGCTCGGGGTCGCTGGTCCTGGGGTGGTCGGAGCGCTCGCCGTGGACGCCGCCGCGGCGCTCGTCGTCTTGGGATCCGAACAGTGAGTAGTTCACCACTTCCGGGATGACCCGCGGCTCGTCCAGGACCACGTCGGAGAAGATGCCGACCGCGATGCCGAGCAGGCCGGCCAGCATCGCGATGGCGACGCCCACCCAGAACAGCAGCCAGTTGGGGCCGATGCACAGTGCGACGCCGCCCACGGTGAAACCGACCAAGGCCACCGCGACGACCGCCCACGAGCTCGGCCGTCCGCCATGCGTTCCCGCCATCGGGCCTCCTTACCCCCCGGGGCGCCGCGGCGCCCGGCAACGTGTGCAAACGTCCGCCCTCTGCGGGTTCCCCGACCGAAGGCCTGGTCGTGGCACCCTGGAGGGCGATCGTTCGGCCTGCTTGTCAACCCCTTACAACTCTTCCTCGCCAGGAGGGGGTCAAACGGTAAAGGGGGTGGATTGCGCCGTCGAGTGACGTAGACCATGCTGGGACTCGCCTACGATGGCAACGTACGTGTGGTGTGCGTGCCGCCGGTCGCGGTGACCCACGAGCTGCAAGGAGCCTCCGAGAGTGCCGCCAGTCATCGACAAGATCCTTCGTGCGGGCGAAGGCAAGATCCTGCGCAAGCTCAAGAAGCTCGCGGATCACGTCAACAGCATCGAGGAGGACTTCCTCGAGATGAGCGACGCGGAGCTGCGCGAGCTGACCGACAAGTACCGCGAGCGCATTGCGGACGGTGAGACGCTGGACGAGCTGTTGCCCGAGGCGTTCGCGACCGCGCGCGAGGCGGCCCGCCGGGTGCTCGGGCAGCGGCACTTCGACGTCCAGGTGATGGGCGGCGCCGCGTTGCACCTGGGCAACATCGCCGAGATGAAGACCGGTGAGGGCAAGACCCTGACCGCGGTCCTCCCGGCGTATCTGAACGCCCTCTCCGGCAAGGGCGTGCACATCGTCACGGTGAACGACTACCTGGCCAAGCGCGACGCCGAGTGGATGGGCCGGGTGCACCAGTTCCTCGGCCTGGAGGTGGGCGTCATCCTGCCGCAGATGACGCCGGAGGAGCGCCGCAGGGCCTACCAGGCCGACATCACCTACGGCACCAACAACGAGTTCGGCTTCGACTACCTGCGCGACAACATGGCCGTGAGCCTGGAGGAGTGCGTCCAGCGCGGCCACAACTACGCCATCGTCGACGAGGTCGACTCGATCCTGATCGACGAGGCCCGGACTCCGCTGATCATCTCCGGCCCGGCCGAGCAGAACACCAAGTGGTACGTGGAGTTCGCCAAGATCGTGCCGCGGCTCAAGCGGGCCAGTGACAAGGACGCCACCGACGGCGACTACCAGGTCGACGAGAAGAAGCGCACCGTCGGCATCCTGGAGTCCGGCGTCGAGAAGGTCGAGGACTGGCTGGGCATCGACAACCTCTACGACCCGGCCAACACCCCGCTGGTCAGCTTCCTCAACAACGCCCTCAAGGCCAAGGAGCTGTACAAGCGCGACCGGGACTACGTCGTGATGAACGGCGAGGTCCTGATCGTGGACGAGTTCACCGGCCGCATCCTGCACGGCCGGCGCTACAACGAGGGCATGCACCAGGCCATCGAGGCCAAGGAGGGCGTGCCGATCAAGGACGAGAACCAGACGCTCGCCACGATCACCCTGCAGAACTACTTCCGGCTGTACGAGAAGCTGGCCGGCATGACGGGCACCGCCCTGACCGAGGCCTCGGAGTTCAACAAGATCTACAAGCTCGGCGTGGTGCCCATTCCGACCAACAAGCCGATGATCCGCAAGGATCACCCGGACGTGGTCTACAAGACCGAGCAGGCCAAGTTCGAGGCCGTGGTCGACGACATCGCCGAGCGGCACGCCAAGGGCCAGCCGGTGCTGGTCGGCACCACCTCGGTGGAGAAGTCCGAGCGGCTGAGCAAGATGCTCAAGCGGCGCGGCATCCCGCACGAGGTGCTCAACGCCAAGCACCACGAGAAGGAGTCGGCGATCGTCGCCGAGGCGGGCCGGCTGGGCGCGGTCACCGTGGCCACCAACATGGCCGGCCGCGGCACCGACATCATGCTCGGCGGCAACCCCGACTTCATCGCCGACCGGGAGCTGCACGAGCGCGGGCTGTCCCCGCTGGAGACGCCCGAGGAGTACGAGGCCGCCTGGCCGGAGGCGCTGGAGAAGGCCAAGGAGGCCGTCAAGGGCGAATACGACAAGGTCGTCGAGGCCGGCGGCCTGTACGTGGTGGGCACCGAGCGGCACGAGTCGCGGCGGATCGACAACCAGCTGCGCGGCCGGTCCGGCCGGCAGGGCGACCCGGGCGAGTCCCGGTTCTACCTGTCGCTGGAGGACGACCTGATGCGGCTGTTCAACTCCGTCCGGGTCGAGGCGATCATGAACCGCCTCAACATCCCCGACGACGTGCCGATCGAGTCCAAGATCGTCACCAAGGCCATCCAGTCCGCCCAGACCCAGATCGAGCAGCAGAACTTCGAGATCCGCAAGAACGTCCTCAAGTACGACGAGGTCCTCAACCGGCAGCGTCAGGTGATCTACGCCGAGCGCCGCAAGGTGCTGGAGGGCGCCGACCTGCACGAGCAGGTACGCCGGATGATCGACGAGGTCATCGACGGCTATGTGGCCGGCGCCACCCAGGAGGGCTTCGCCGAGGACTGGGACCTGGACAAGCTCTGGAAGGCCTTCCAGCAGCTCTACCCGATCAGCGTCACGCTCGACGACGTGGTCGAGGAGGTCGGCGGCGACATCTCGGCGCTGGACGCCGAGACCCTCGCCGAACGGATCCGCAAGGACGCCCAGGAGGCCTACGACAAGCGCGAGGCCGAGCTGAGCCCGGAGGTCATGCGCGAGCTGGAGCGCCGGGTCATCCTGTCGGTGCTGGACCGCAAGTGGCGCGAGCACCTGTACGAGATGGACTACCTCCAGGAGGGCATCGGCCTGCGGGCCATGGCGCAGCGCGACCCGCTGGTGGAGTACCAGCGCGAGGGCTACGACATGTTCAACGCCATGCTCGACGGCATCAAGGAGGAGTCGGTCAGCTACCTGTTCAACCTCGAGGTCGAGGTCGAGGAGCAGCCCGCTCCGGCCGTGGGCGAGCAGCCGGTCGCGGTCGCCGACACCGCGGTGGAGGAGAAGGCCGACGCCGAGTCCGCCGAGGATCGGGAGAAGGTCGAGCTCGAGAAGGCCGAGAAGAAGAGCGAGGAGGCCCCAGCCATCCGCGCCAAGGGCCTGGAGGAGCAGAAGCGGCCCAAGCGGCTGGAGTACACCGCGCCGACCGTGGACGGCGAAGGCGGCGTGGAGGTCCACAGCGAGGAGGCCAAGGACGAGTTCGCCGGCGTCGGGCGCAACGACCCCTGCCCGTGCGGCTCGGGCAAGAAGTACAAGCGCTGCCACGGCAGCCCGCGCAGCAAGGCCTGATCGGATCTCACCGACCTTCGGCGGCCTTCCGGCGTCGCGCCGGAAGGCCGCCGGCGTTGTGCGGGCTCAGCGTCGTGAGGCCGTGGTCTCCAGCACCGTGCACCGCCAGCGTCCGCGTCGCCGCTCCAGCCGCAGCGCCAGCGCCTGCACCCGTCCGGCCACCGTGACGACCGCCCCGGCCTCCGCCGCCTGAGGCGTGGGCCGCTGCAGCCACGAGGCCAGCACCCGCGGGGCGCGGATCGGCCCTCTCGCCGGCATCGCCGGGGCGATCGCCGCCAGCTCCCCGCACACCTGGGGAGAGGCCAGCCTCTCCAGCTGACGCGACGGCCGGATCCCGGCCAGCACCTCCGCGATCATCCGAACGGTCGCCTCCGCCGCGATCCGCAGCTGCGGTTCCTCCGCGCCGGCCGCCGCCGGTCTCGACCGGATGACCGGGGCCCGTCCGGCGGGCCGGCCCCGCCGGAGGGCCTTCGCGGGCGGTGTCGGGGGCCGCACGGGCGAGGGGCCGGCTCCGGGGCGTCGGGCCTGCGCCGGACCGCCGGGACGCAGCGCCAAAGAGCCGTTCGTCGCGGGCGCGGGCACGTAGGGGAACAGCCGGACGGCCCGGGAGCCGTGACGGGGGGTTCGCGCGGACATCGCCGTCTCCTTCGCAGATGAGATCGATGCGGACGACGGACAAGAGGAGCCGCGCACCACGGTTGATACATCGTGGCCGGATGTGGCCAGTTCGGTAACGCCCGCCGGAGATCAGCGCCCCGCCGGGGGACGGAGGCCGCCCGGGGAGACCGGAGGCCGTCTGAAAGACGGCGAGGCGGGCGCCCAAGGGCGCCCGCCTCGCTCGAGGGTTCCGGTCCCGCCGATCAGCCGCCGGAGGACGCGCCCTCAGGCGATGCGCCCTTCGGCGACGCGCCCGTGGAGGCGTTCCCCTCGGGGGCCGCGGCGACCTCGGGGGCGGCCGAGGGGTCGGCGGCGACGGACTCCACGCCCTCGGGCTCGCGGCCGGGGGTGGGGATGTTCAGCGCCCGGATCAGGACGCTGAACAGCAGGTAGTAGACGACGGCGTAGATCAGGCCGAGGACGATCAGCCCGACCAGGTTCTTGGTGTTGTCCTTGCTGGCGTTCAGCGCCATGTCGATCGCCCCGGCCGAGAAGCTGAAGCCCAGCTTCATGTTGAACGCGTCGGCGAGCGCCATGGACACGCCGGTCAGCAGGGCGTGCACGCCGAACAGGAGCGGGGCGACGAAGATGAACGCGAACTCGATCGGCTCGGTGATCCCGGTGACGAACGCGGTCAGCCCGGCGGAGAACATGATGCCGCCCACGGCCTTGCGGCGGTGCGGGGGAGCGGCGCGCCAGATCGCCAGCGCGGCGGCCGGGAGGGCGAACATCAGCACCGGGAAGTACCCGGCCATCGACCAGCCGGCGCCGTCCGCGCCGTTGAGGTAGCAGTTGAGGTCGCCGGTGTAGGTCTTGCCGCCGACGGTGCACTCGGGGATCTGGAACCAGACCACGTTGTTGGGGATGTGGTGCAGGCCCAGCGGCAGCAGCAGCCGGTTGACCACGCCGTAGACGCCGGCGCCCAGGGTGCTGTTGCGCTCCACCCACTCGCCGAAGTCGGTGAGCCAGCTGCCCAGCACCGGCCAGATCCAGCCGAACAGCAGGCCCAGCACGGTCGCGGCGAACGCGGTGATGATCGGCACGAACCGGCGGCCGCCGAAGAACGCCAGCCAGGTCGGCAGCTTGATCCGGTAGTAGCGCTGGTAGAGCAGGGCGGCGGTGATGCCGATGACGATGCCGCCGAGCACCTGGGTGGGGTTGCCGGCCGCAAGGTCCAGCACTTCGTTGGGCCGCCCGGGGTTCTCCGGGTCGAACAATGCCTTGACCACCCGGGGCCGCAGCTCCTCGGAGTGGAAGAACATGTTCATGCTGACGTAGTGGAAGACCAGGTAGCCCACCACGGCCGCCAGGGCGGTCGAACCGTCGGATTTGCGGGCGAAGCCGACCGCCACGCCGACCGCGAACAGCAGCGGCAGCCAGTCGAACAACGCCCCTCCGGCGGCGGCGAACACCTCGGCGACCCGGTCGGCGCCGGAGAAGCTGATCCAGGCGTCGGTGTTCTCGCCGAGCACGTCCGGCTGTCCGAGACGCAGCAGCAGACCGGCGGCGGGTAGGACGGCGATCGGCAGCATCAGGCTGCGGCCGATGCGCTGGAGGACCGCGAGGGCCCGGGATCCTCGTTTGGGGGCGGCGGTGCCGCCGGCGGTTGCGGAAGTGCTCATCAGAGGGTGCCTCCTGCTGATGCCGATGGGCTAGGCCCGGCGGGGTGGTGGATTTCCAAGGGCCGTGTGGATCTGGTAGCGATCGGCCCGGTAGGTCGACACGCCCAGTTCCGCGCAGACGCCGTTCATGTAGGAACGGCGCTGCAGGAGCAGCACGGGGCTGCCCTTGGGGATCTTGAGCCGTTTCGCCTCGGTGGCGTCGGCCACGCCGGCGTCGATGGTCTGGTCGCCGGCGTCGAAGACGATTCCGTAGACCGCCTCCAGCACGCCGTACAGCGAGCGGTCGGCCAGTCTGCGGTCCAGCAGGTCGGGGGCCAGTGAGGCCAGGATGTGCGAGCGTTCGATGGCCATCGGTTCGCCGTCGGCGGTGCGCAGCCGCTCGATCACGTGGATCGGGGTGCCCTCCTCCACGTCGAACAGCCGGGCCAGCCGGCCGTCGGCCGGGACGGTCCGCCGGGACAGGTCGATCGCGCCGGGCCGCAGCCCGCGCGAGAGCATGTCCTCGGAGAAGGAGACCAGCCGCAGCGGCACCTCCAGCTTGGGCCGGGCCACGAAGGTGCCCTTGCCCGGCACCCGGTACAACCGGCCCTCGGCGACCAGCTGCTCCACTCCCTGGCGCACCGTCATCCGGGACAGGCCGTAGCGGGCGCACAGCTCGCGCTCGGAGGGGATCGGCGAGTCCACGGGCAGCTCCGAGCGCTCGATCATGTCCAGCAGGATCGTGCGGAGCTGGAAGTACTTCGGTACTGGGCTGGTCGGGTCGATGCTCGTCACTGGCGTCCTCGGGTGCGGGACCGCGGGGCCGTCCGGCCTCCCGCCGCCTCCGGTCCGGTTCGTACTGGTCTAGGCCGGACTAGACCACAGCCTGGGAAGATGTGTCAACAGACCACCGCATAACGGCCTGATCACGGTCGACCGTGCGGGCGGAGCGCGGGAAAGTCCGGACACCCCCTAGGCAACCGTACGAAGTGCGCGCTATGGTCCGTACTGGTCTAGGCCGGACTAGACCAGTGGTGGCGGCCATTGACAACGTCCGATCGGCAGCGGAGAGTGCCCAGAAGATGACCTCCTACCTCGTCGCCGCGCGCGCCCTCGCGGCCGCCGGCCGCCCGGGGCTCGGCCCCGGCTGGCTGCGGATCGCGGACGGTGTGATCGCCGAGGTGGGCGCCGGCGACCCGCCCGCCTCGCCCGATCTGCGGCTGGAGACCGGGATGCTCGCCCCGGGCCTGGTGGACCTGCAGGTGAACGGGTTCTTCGGGCACGATCTGGCGGACGCCGACGAGGCCGGATGGCGCACCGTGGTGAGCCGGCTGCCGGAGACCGGGGTGACGGCGTTCCTGCCCACGTTCATCACCGCCCCGATCCGCGCCCAGGAGGCGGCGCTGCGGCGCGTCAAGGGGCTGCTGCCCCGGCTGCCCGCCGGCGCCCGCGTGCTGGGGATCCATCTGGAGGGGCCCTTCCTGTCGGAGCGGCGGCGCGGCGCGCACAACGCCGCCTGGCTCACCGATCCCACCCCCGAGGCGCTGGCGACCCTGCTGGACACCGGCATGGTCCGGCTGGTGACGCTGGCCCCCGAGCGGCCCGGCGGCCTGGACGCCGTGCGGACCCTCGTCGAGCACGGCGTGCTGGTCAGCATCGGGCACAGCGACGCCACCGCCGAGCAGACGGCCCGGGCCGCCGACGCCGGAGCGCGCAAGGTCACCCACCTGTTCAACGCCCAGTCCGGTGTTCACCACCGCGAGCCGGGGGTGGCCGCGCAGGCGCTCGCCGACCCGCGGCTGCACCCGGGCCTGATCCTGGACCTGCACCATGTGTCGGCCCCGGCCGCCCGGCTGGCGTTCAACGCCGCGGCGGGCCGGCTGGTGCTGGTGACCGACGCCGCCGCCGCGGCGGGGATGCCGCCCGGCCGGTACGAGCTGGGCGGCGAGCCGATCGAGCTGCCCGCCGACGGGCCCCCGCTGCGCGCCGACGGCACCCTCGCCGGCTCGGCGCTGCGGCTGGACGCCGCCGTCGGCAACGCCATCGCCCTCGGCGTCGACCCGCGGACCGCGATCGACGCCGCCTCCCGCGTCCCGGCCGACCTGATCGGCCGCCCCGACCTCGGCCGGATCGAGCCCGGCGCGGCCGCCGACCTGACCTGGCTGGTCCCCGACGCCGCCGGGGCGCTGCGGGCGCACCGCACCTGGGTCGCCGGGGACGTGGTGTGGAGCCGGCCGGACGGAGGGGGCGCACGGTGACGATCACCCGGATGCGCGCCGAGATCGCCGAGCAGCCCGCCGCGCTGCGGCGCACCCTCGACGCCCTGCTGCCCGCCGTCCCCGAGATCGCCCGCCTGGCCGAGCGGACCCGGCAGGTGCTGTTCATCGCCCGGGGCTCCTCCGACAACGCCGCGACCTACGGCCGCTACCTGATCGAGGCGCACGCCGGACGGCTGGCCACTCCGGCGGCCCCGTCGATCGCGACCGCCTACCGCCGGCGGATCGACCTGACCGGCGTGCTGGCGGTGGCGATCAGCCAGTCCGGCAAGACCGAGGAGATCGTGGAGACGTTGGGCTGGGCCGCCGACTGCGGCGCCCGGACCGTCGCGATCACCAACGGGGCCGCCTCCCCGCTGGCCGACGCCGCCGACCTGGCGCTGATCACCGAGGCCGGCGACGAGGAGGCGGTCCCCGCCACCAAGACCTACAGCACCCAGCTGGCGGCGCTGGCGGTGCTCGCTCTCGGGCTGGGCGCCGACGTCGATCCCGACGACCTGCGGCGCGTCCCCGACGAGGCGGACCGGCTGATCGAGCAGACCTCCGCCTCGCCCGCCCTGGCGGCGATGGTCGCCGAGCTCGCCCCGGTGTCCGGAACGGTGGTCTCCGGGCGCGGCATCGCCTTCGGCACCGCCCTGGAGCTGGCGCTCAAGCTCAAGGAGGCGTGCTACCTGCACGCCATGGGCCTGTCGTACGCCGACCTGCTGCACGGACCGATCGCCGTCGTCGACCCGCGCACCCCGGCGATCCTGGTCGCCGCCGAGGAGGGCCCCACGCTGCCGGGGACGGTGGCGCTGGCCCGGCGGGTCACCGGAGCCGGCGCCCGCGCCTACGGCATCGGCGGCGGAGCGGACCTGGCGGAGGTCTGCGCGCACACGCTGCCGGGCCCCCGGCTGCCGGAGTGGGCGGCGCCGCTCGGGCTGATCGTCCCGGGACAGGTGCTGGTGGAGGCGCTGGCCCGTGCGCTGGGGCTGAATCCCGACCTGCCGCGAGGACTCAACAAGGTCACGCAGACCGACTGACGCGAGGAGCAGCAATGGACAAGGCCGAGGCCATCGTCGCCGCGCTGGGCGGAGCGGGGAACATCGTGGAGATCGAGCCCTGCGCCACCCGGCTGCGCACCCAGGTCTCCGACCCGTCCCGGGTGGACGAGGCCGCGCTGAAGGCGGCCGGCGCGTTCGGCGTGATGCGCAGCGGAACGGTGGTCCAGGTGGTGGTCGGACCGGAGGCGGACACCCTCGCCACCGACATCGAGGACCTGCTGTGAGCGGAGGGCCGGTGACGCGAGTCCTCTCGCCCGTCAGCGGGCGGGTGGTCGGGCTGGCCGGGGTGCCCGATCCGGTGTTCGCCCAGGCCATGGTGGGCCCCGGCACCGCGGTCGATCCGGTGCGCGCCCCCGGCGAGGCGATCGCCCCGGTCAACGGCACGCTCGTCAAGCTGCATCCGCACGCCTACGTGGTGGTCGACGAGCGGGGCCACGGGGTGCTGGTGCACCTGGGCGTGGACACCGTCCACCTCAAGGGCGAGGGCTTCGAGCTGCTGGCCGCCGAGGGCGAGGAGGTGACCGCGGGGCGGCCGCTGGTGCGCTGGAACCCGGCCCGGATCGAGGCCGGCGGCCGGTCCCCGGTCACCGCGGTGGTCGCGTTGGACGCCACCGCCGAGGCGCTGGTGGACGTGCGCGAGTCCGGCGAGGTGGAGAAGGGCGCCGAGCTGTTCTCATGGCCGTGATGCAACCCCAGGCCGTCGTCTTCGACCTGGACGGCACGCTGATCCACACCGAGCCGCGCAACCGGCTGCTGTGGGCCAAGCTGTTCGAGACGCACGGGGTCCCGCACGACGAGGAGCTGATCGGCTCGTTCGCCGGGCGGCGCGGTCGGGAGGTGCTGGCCGAGGTGCTGCACCTGTTCCCGGGCGAGCACACCGTCGAGGAGCTGCTCCGGCAGGTGGTCGCGTTCGAGGAGCATCCGGACTGGCCGCCGGCCGAGCCGGTGCCGGGGGCGGTCGAGCTGGTGCGGACGCTGCACGCCGAGAACGTGCCGCTGGGGCTGGTGACCTCCGGGCTGCGCCCGTACGCCGAGGGACTGCTGGCCGAGCTGGGGGTGGCCGACCTGCTGGACGTGGTGATCACCGCCGACGACGTCGAACGGGGCAAACCGCATCCGGAGGGATATGCGACCGCCTGCGCCCGGCTGGGCGTCGAACCGGCGCGCTCGGTGGCGTTCGAGGACGCGCCCGCCGGGGTCGCCGCGGCCAAGGCCGCGGGTATGGCGGTGATCGGGGTGAGCACCACGGTGCCCCCGCATCGGCTCGCCCAGGCCGATCGCGTCGTGCCGAACCTGCTGGAGATTCGATGGCCTCTGCACATCGGGGGCTGAGCGGGGGCCGCAGAGGCTCCGCTCCGGGTGACAACGAGGAGAGATCGTGGCCCAGCGTCATGTGAGAGTCCTGTCCAAGGTGGGGCTGCACGCCCGTCCCGCCGCGCTGTTCGTGCAGACCGCCACCAAGGCGCCGATGGAGGTCACCGTCGCCAAGCCGGGCAAGGACCCGGTGAACGCCAAGAGCATCCTGGCGGTGCTCGGACTGGACGTGAGGCACGGTGAGGAGATCACCATCACCGTCGAGGGGGAGGGGGACGCCGAGCGGCTGCTGGACGAGCTGGAGGCGGCGGTGAACGTCGAGGCCGAGAGTGCCTGACGGGCGGTCGCGGGTGCTGACCGGCACCGGGGTCAGCCCCGGGACCGGCGTGGGACCGGTGGCGCGGGTGGCGGGGGCGGTGCCCGAACCGCCCGCGACGCCCCACGGCGGCACCCCCGACGAGGTGCGCGCCCAGCGGGAGGCCGCCGCCGCGGCGCTCCGGGCCGTCGCCGCCGACCTGGAGGAGCGCGGTGCGCGCGCCGCCGAGGCCGGCCGCACCGAGGCCCGTGACGTGCTGGGCGCCCAGGCCATGATGGCCCGCGACCCGATGCTGGCCGAGAGCGTGGACTCCCGGATCGCGGAGGGGGCGACCGCGGCCCGCGCGGTGTACGAGGCGTTCGGCGTCTACCGCGAGATGCTGGCGGGCGCGGGGGAGTACCTGGCCGCCCGGGTCGGCGACCTCGACGACGTCCGGGACCGCGCGGTGGCCCGGCTGCTGGGCGTGCCGATGCCCGGCGTGCCGGAGCGCGACGAGCCGTTCGTGCTGGTCGCCCGGGACCTGGCGCCCGCCGACACGGCGGTGCTGGACCCGCGGAAGGTGGTCGCCTTCGTCACCGAGGAGGGCGGGCCGACCAGCCACACCGCGATCCTGGCCCGCGCCATGGGGGTGCCCGCCGTGGTCGCCTGCCCCGGCTGCGCCGACCTGGCCGACGGGACGCGGGTGCTGGTCGACGGGACCGCCGGGACGGTGCGGATCGACCCGGCCGAGGCGGAGGTCGACGCGGCCCGCCGGGCCTCGGCCGCCCGGACCGCCGCGCTCGCCGAGACCAGGGGGCCGGGTGCGACCAAGGACGGCCGCCCGGTGCCGTTGCTGGCCAACGTCGGCGGCCCGGCCGATCTCGCCGCGGCGCTGGAGGCCGGCGCCGAAGGGGTCGGGCTGTACCGGACGGAGTTCCTGTTCCTGGACCGCTCGCACCCGCCGTCCGACGCCGAGCAGCAGGCCGCCTACCGGGCCGTTCTGGAGGCGTTCCCGCGGGGCCGGGTGGTGGTCCGGGTGCTGGACGCGGGCGCGGACAAGCCGCTGGCGTTCCTGCCCCCGCCCTCCGGCGAGCCCAACCCCGCCCTCGGCGAACGCGGCCTGCGCATGCTGCGCCGCCATCCCGAGGTGCTCGCCGGACAGCTCCGCGCGCTGGCCCGGGCCGCCGAGGGCCTCACCGCCCGCCTGGAGGTGATGGCCCCGATGGTCACCGACGTCACCGAGGCGCGCGCGTTCGCCGCCGCCTGCGCCGAGGCCGGCATCGATCACCCCGGCGTGATGATCGAGGTGCCCGCCGCCGCCCTGCGCGCCGGCGACCTGGCCCGCGAGGTGGAGTTCTTCAGCATCGGCACCAACGACCTGACCCAGTACGCCTGCGCCGCCGACCGGCAGGTCGGCGCTCTGTCCCACCTGCAGGACCCCTGGCAGCCCGCCGTCCTCGACCTGGTCTCCCTGGCCGCCGAGGCCGCCGCCGACGCCGGACGCGGCTGCGGCGTCTGCGGTGAGGCCGCCGCCGACCCGGCGCTGGCGTGCGTGCTGGTCGGCCTGGGCGCCACCTCCCTGTCCATGAGCGCGCCGGCCCTGCCGCCGGTCCGCGCCGCCCTGGCCCGCCACACCTTCGCCGAGTGCCGCCGGGCGGCCGTGGCGGCGCGTTCCGCGGCGACGGCGGAGCAGGCCCGCGC
>NZ_RRYT01000023.1 GCF_006363815.1 Thermomonospora catenispora | reverse complement strand
GTCCGCCGGGCGGGGCGAGGGCGGCGCGGTGGTCAGCGGGCGGGGGTCCCGCTCCGGCGGCGCGGTGTCCGCCGCCGAGGGCGCACCGGCCTGCGGGGCGGGTCCGGGCGGTCCGGGGGGCGGGGCGTGCGGTTCCCGCCGCGGGGTGCGGTGGGCGCCGCCGGACGGCCGGGCCGGTGCGGCGGCCGGGTCCAGCGGGGCGACCTTGACGTCGTCCGGGAGGCTCGTGGCCGGCGAGCGGCGCGGCGGGGGGTCGTCGTCGGTGACCGGGGCCCAGTCCTGCGCCGGTTCGTCGGGCGCGGAAGGCCGGTCGGCTGGGTCCGGGGTCGGGGGGCCGCCCATGTTCATGAAGTCGATCGTCGGTTCCGGTCGACGGGAGCGCAAGTCCACGTCCACAGGCGGCCGGCGGCCCGTCACCGGTACATCGGGTAGGGGGCGGGCGGCGGCTCGGGATCCAGCAGCCTCAGCCGCTGCACCGCCGTCACCACCGAGTGGAAGAACCCGCCGAACCACAGCATCATCATGAAGGCGGCGGCGACCCCGTCCAGCGGGTGCTGACCCTCGGGGATCGAGACGATCAGGCCGATCAGGGCGGCGGACAGCAGCATGTAGATCACGGAGAACGCCATCCAGGACCGCTTCTGGTGCCGGGCGCCCACGTACAGGAAGCCGACCCAGGTGAGCATCCCCAGGCTGAGCGCGCCCGGCAGCGTCCACAGCAGGTGCCGCAGCAGCCGGCCGGAGCCGCGGTGCGGCCGCGGCACGGGCGCGGGCGCCGTCCCGGGGGCGTACTGCGGGAGCCCTCCGCCGACGTCGGGCGTCGCCACGGGGACGGCGTAGGGGTTCTGCGGGGCGGGCGTCGGCGGGACCGTGCCCACCAGCTGGGCCAGGATCCGCGCATAGCCGTGGATGGCGCTGGAGGACCTGCCCACCGGGTCGATGTCGCCCAGCGGCGTCGCCTGCCCCACGTGGGGCAGCAGCCGCTCGTAGACCTCCCGGGCCGAGCCGGGCCGCTGGGCGGGGTCCTTGGCCAGCAGCTGCCGCACCAGCCAGTGCAGCTCGGAGGGGAGGTCGGTGCGCTGCAGGGGGGCCGGGGTCTCCTGCAGATGCTTGGCGATGATGGCGGGCGCGGTGGTCGCGGTGAACACCGGACCGCCGGACAGCATCTCATACAGCACGCAGCCGAGGGCGTACAGGTCGGTGCGCGGGCTGGTCTGCTCCCCGCGCAGCTGCTCGGGCGCCATGTAGGCGGGGGTGCCGATCGCCGCGCCGGTGTGGGTGATGCGGGTGAGGCCGGGGCCGCCCTCCAGCACCGTCGCCACCCCGAAGTCCAGGACCTTGACGGTGCCGTCGCGGGTGAGCATGAGGTTCTGCGGCTTGATGTCGCGGTGCACCAGCCCGCGCTCGTGCGCGATGGCCAGCACCGCGCAGACCTGGGCGGCGATCGCGGCGGACCAGCCGACCGGCAGCGGGCCGTGCGTCTTGACCAGGGCGTCCAGGGAGCGCCCCTCCACCAGCTCCATCGCCAGGTAGAGCCCGCCGGAGTAGGAGCCGACGTCGTGCACGGCGGGCACTCCGGGATGCTGCAGCCCCGCGGTCACCGACGCCTCCCGGGTGAACCGGCGCAGCAGCTCGGTGGAGTCGCCGTGCGCGGCCATCTGGTCGTCGGTGAGCAGCTTGACCGCGACCCGGCGGCCGCCGAGCCTGCGATCCTGCGCCTCCCACACCTGGCCCATGCCGCCCCGGCCCAGCGGAGCGACCAATTCGTACCGGTCGGCGAGCACCTCGCCCACGACAATCCCTTCGGCGTCACTGAACTCGCATATCGAGTCGAACTGAGCTCAGTGTGGCCGAACCGGCGGCCGGGGGCGACCGATCGGTCGGTTCCGGCCAGGGCCTTCAGCTCCGGTCGGGGCCCAGGGTGCCCGCGGTGACGCCGTCGGCCAGCAGCCGCGCCAGTTCCCCGCCCAGGTCCGCGCTCGCGCGCAGCGCCGCCGCCAGCTCGTCCATGCGGCGGAACAGCGCTCCGATCCGGCGCTGCTCCGCGATGGGCAGGCGGGGCACCATGGCCCGGCGGATGCCCAACCGGCTGCCGGAGGAGACGGCGGTGGACCGCCGGACGTTGGCCGAGCTGCGCAGCACGCCCGCCAGATAGTGCGGGTCGAGCAGGTCGGGCTCGACGCGGATCAGCACCAGGGAGGGGCCGAGGGCCGCGCCGCCCCGCTCCACCACCCGGACGGCGAGGCCGCGGTCGGCGGCGGTGACGACGACGTCCCCCGCCTCGGTGAGGATCCACCGTCCCGCCTCCGTCGGCTCCGCCGCGACACGGGCGGACGGCTCCCGGCCCTCGATCACGTCCTGCGCGGTGAGCAGCGGAACGCCGGCGTCGGCGGTGGCGGGCTCGCGGCGCAGCGGCGTCTGCCGCACGGTCAGCGCGCCGGCGCGGGCCAGCTCCGACAGCGGGACGACCGGGACGTCCGAGGCGCGTTCCGCGGGCCGGGCGGCGGGCAGCAGCGTCGTCATCCGCTCCAGGGTGTCGGCCAGGCGGGAGCGGGTCTGCAGGAAGCGTTCGGCGGTCTGCTCGGTGCCGCCCACCGCCAGATGCCGGCCGGGGGTGACGTCGACGTCCTCGTCCAGCAGCTCGATCAGCGGCACCGCACGGCCCACTCCGGGGCGGTGGAGCCCGGGGTCGTCGTGAAAGTCCCGCCAGATCGCCGTGAGCTGCGCCGGGTCGTCTCCTTCGGCCATCAGCACGGTGCTCGGGGCGGATTCGGCGCCCGGGCGGCGCAGCAGCCAGAGCTGGACCGAGCCCGGCAGCGCGAGGACCGCCCGCAGCGCGCCGCGCCGCAGCAGCTGGGCCCGGATGCGGCGGCCGGAGCGGCGGCCCGCGGCGGCCGGCGGCATCACGACCACGGCGAGGCCGCCGGGCTCCAGATGGGCCAGGGAGTGCTGCACCCAGGCCAGCTCCGGCTCCATCCGGGGCGGCAGCCCGTACTCCCAGCGGACGTCGGCGGTCAGCTCCTCATAGCCCCAGTGCCGTTCGTTGAACGGCGGATCGCAGAGCACGGCGTCCACGGTGGTGTCGGCGAAGCGGTCGACGCGCAGCGAGTCCCCGGCGGCGATCTCGGCGTCGGAGGTGCGCAGCGCCAGGCGGATCCGGGCCAGGCGGGCCAGCGTCTCGTCCCGCTCCTGCCCCAGCAGCCGTCGTGGGGAGCCCTGCCGCAGGGCCTGGACCAGCAGCGTGCCCGTCCCGCAGGCCGGGTCGAGCACCGAGGCCGTCCCCGGGTCGAGCAGGCCGGCCATCAGCTCGGCGACCGTCGCCGGGGTGGGTCCGACGCGGCGCGGCTGGACCTCCAGGAAGCGGCCGAGCAGGAACTCGTAGGTCTCGATGGGGCCGCGTTCGGCGGCCAGCTCGGCCACCGCCGTGAACGCCGGGTCGGAGGTCCGGGCGAGCAGCATCTCGCCGGCCCGGGCCAGGGTGTCGCCGAGTCCGGTGTCGTCGGCGCGCGAGCGGATCTGCTGCCAGGCGCGTTCGGCGGGCGGCACCTGGCGTAGCTTGCCCTGGGCGCGCAGCCAGGCCTCGACCTCGTGCAGCGCGAACTGCGGGCTGGTCGCCGTTCCCCCGACCGGCCGGGGGAAGTCGGGGTGGCGGCGGCGCCAGTTGCTCACCGCGGCCCTGCCCACGCCCGCCAGCCGAGCGATGTCCGCCGCGGTCACGGTGTCCGGCACGTCTGTCAGGCCTCCTATCACCCCCACCATGGGCGAGCCTAATGGCCGGTGTTCAGATGTGTCGACATCACCACTCTGTGAAGTGGATTCACTTGATCGCGGTCGACGGTGCGCCGCCGGCGCGGGCGCGCCCCGGGCCGGGGCGCGCCGGAGCGTCCGCCCTGGCACGTCCGGCCGCTCGAGCCGGCGCGGCCGGTCACCCGCTCCGGCGACCGGTCGCCGGGGCCTCGTCCGGACCGGGCGCGGCCGTCGACCACGGCCCGCCGGCGGCGGCCGCACCCGGTCGCGGCACGGGTTTTCCCTCATGTGACAAACGGCACGCAACCCTTTTACCCTGGTCAAGCGTCTTATTACGCGAGAGCGCATCCGGGTGGCGGGCCCGACCCGGCCCGTCGCGCCGGGCTCCGACTCAGGCGGCCGCCACCTGAAAGACATCCCTCCATCTCACCCGTCCACGACCGCGATCGACGCCGGAACCGGTTTCGAACCCGTGGGCCGGGCACGACGTACCTCATCACCAAGGACGACGTATTCCAGGGAACCTCACGAGTTCCCCAGGACGGCCGCGGCCACGGACCGCGGACCGCCCGGACGCTGAACCACACCACCAGGAGAGCGATGATGACTGTCGCCGCGCCGCGCACCGATCACCGCGCGCGATACGAACGCGACGTCCTTCCCTACACCGAGCCGCTCTACGCCACCGCCGTGCGGATGACCCGCAACCCCGCCGACGCCGAGGACCTGGTCCAGGAGACCCTGGCCAAGGCGTACGTGAACTTCCACCAGTTCCAAGAGGGCACCAACCTCAAGGCCTGGCTGCACCGCATCCTCACCAACAACTTCATCAACTCCTACCGCAAGCGGCAACGCGAGCCGCAGCGCGCCGGGCAGGAGGAGCTGGAGGAGTGGCAGCTGGCGCACAGCTCATCGGCGTCGGCCGGGTTCCGGTCCGCCGAGGCCGAGGCGCTGGACCGGATCCCCGACTCCCAGGTGATCGCCGCCCTCCGCGCCCTGCCCCGCGACTTCCGCGACGCGGTGTACCTCGCCGACGTCGAGGGCTACTCCTACAAGGAGATCGCCGAGATGATGGGCACCCCGCTCGGCACCGTGATGTCGCGGCTGCACCGCGGCCGCAAGCAGCTCCGCGAGGCGCTGACCGCCGACCGCGGACACGCCCTGGCCGCCTGAGCCGCGCGCCCCTTCCCTCCCGATACGGTGGGCGACGTTCCGATCACGATGAGTCCCAAGGAGCGTCGATGCCCCACCTCGCCGTCCGCATCCTCACCGGAGCGGCGCTGACCATCGCCCTGCTGCCGTCCCTGCCCGCCGCCGCGGCGACCGGGACCGATCTGCGGCTGACCCTCACCCATCCCGCGCCCGACACCTCCAGCACCCGCACGGTCACCCTGACCTGCGAGCCGCCGGGAGGCACCCACCCCCGTCCCGTGCGGGCGTGCGCGGATCTGGCCCGGTCCAAGGGCCGCTTCACCCTCCCCGCGCCGCACACGGTCTGCACGCTGGAGCACCGGCCCGTGACGGCCGCGGCGACGGGCCGGTGGCGGGGCCGCCCCGTGCAGTGGAGCGCCGCGTTCCCCAACCCCTGCGTGCTGCACGCCCGCACCGGCGCGATCTTCCGCTTCTGACCCGGCGGCGCGCCCCGGGACGGAACGTGCATGGGAACGGGCCCGGCGGGTACAGCCGGAACACGCCACGACGATGTGGACATCGGCATCGGCGCCGGCCGCTCCGCAGGGCGCCCCGACGCCGATGCCCCGGCCGGCCAAGGAACGCACGCCATGACCCACCTCGATCCGCCCTGCCGTTCCCGGCCCCCCGTGCGCCGGGCGAGCCGTCCGGCCGCGGACGCCGTGGGGCCCGTGCCCGCCTCGGACGCCGTCATCACCGACGAGCTGGCGGTGGAGATCGCCCGGCTGGGCATGGTCCGCGAGTCCTCCGACCTGGCCACCCTGCACCGGCTCACCCAGCTGGCCGCCCGCGCGGTGAGCGGCTGCGCCGGCGCCGCCGCGATGCGCTGGACGCTGGAGGAGCCGCCCGAGCCGCTGGCCTCCGCCAGCAGCCATCCCGATCTGGCCGAGCTGGTCGACCTGCAGATCGAGCGGGGCGAGGGGCCGATCTTCGACGCGGTGCGCGACCGCCGTCCCGTCCGCTGCGACGACACCCTCGCCGAGACCCGCTGGCCCGGCCATGTCGCCGCCATGCTGCGCCGCGGCGTCCGCTGCTTCACCACCACCGTGCACGAGTACGAGCAGGTGCTGGTCACGCTGACGGTGTACGGGGTGGTGCCCGGCGCGCTGGACCCCCGCCAGCAGGCCCTGGCCTCGCTGCTGCTCGCCCAGGGCGGGACCGCGGTGTCCAACACCCGCGAGTTCGACGACGTGCACCGCACCGCCGTGCAGCTGCAGCAGGCGGTGGAGACCCGCGCGGTGGTCGATCAGGCCAAGGGAATCCTGATGCACGCGCTGGGCTGCGACGCCGACCGGGCGTTCGCCGAGCTGCGCCGCATCTCCCAGACCCGGCACGTCAAGCTGACCGCCATCGCCCAGCGGATCGTCTCCGGGCAGATCCCCGACGCCGCGCTGCGCCGTCGGAATGGGTACCTATGACGATGCGGTGAACCGTGCGGCGGCGCAGCTCGCCCCCCGGCTGCCCGCCCATGACACCGCATGAGGCGGCACAAACCGCGCTGCAACGACCCGCGGCGGCGGGAGGCGGCGCCCGGTTCTTCGGGTATGGACGGTCGCGAGGGGGCACGCATGCCGGAACAGCTGGAACCGGACGTCCTGATGCGCGAGATCAACGATCTCGAGGGACGGATCGGAGAACTGCGCCAGGCCGCGGCGATGCCCGACCCGGACCTGCGGGCGACCCTGGACGCGGCGCTGGTGGAACTGGAACTGGCGCTGGCCGCGTTGCGCACCATGGGAACGGCGCAGGCCGGCGGGGAGGGCCGGACCGCCGCCGCCGAGTCCGAGCGCCGGGTGCTGCGCACGGTGTTCCAGGACGCGCCGGTGCCGCTGTTCCTGCTGGACCGGGACGCCAGCGTGCGGCGGGTCAACCGGCAGGCCGCCGCCCTGCTGGGCACCTCCCCCGGCTATGTGTCCGGCAAGCCGTTCATCGTCCTGTGCGACCTGTCCACCCGGGCGGCGCTGCGCTCGCAGCTGGCCGCGGTGGTGCGCACCGGCCGCCGGCGGCGCGCCCAGGTCCGCTTCCTCAGTCGCGACAAGCCGGTCGAGGCCGTGGTGACGCTGGCCCGGGTGTGGATCCGCGGCGAGCCCGACCCCATGGTGGTGGTCGCCGCCACCCCGGCCGCCGGTCAGCCGCCCGCGCCGGAGATCCCTCGGGGCCGGCAGGCCGAGGACGAGGCCGTGGCCACCGTCGTGCACCGGATGGACGTCCTGGCCACCGCCAGCGAGATGCTGCTGGAGGAGCCGGTGTTCAACGAGCCGGTGGCGCTGCGCCGGTGCGCCCGGCTGCTGGCCGCCGAGCTGGCCGACTGGGTCTTCGTCGACGTGGTCCCCGACCCCTCCGTCTCCGGCGACCCGGCGGGCGAGCTGCACCGCCGGGTGGTCATGGGGCCGGACGGCGAACGCACCGAGAAGCTCACCCGCCTGCTGCAGGAGCTGGATCCCGCGCCCGGCACGCTGCCCCGGTCGGTGTACGCGAGCCGTCAGGGCACCCTGCACCCTCACATCGCCGAGCCGGGCATTCTGGGCTCGCTGCCCGACGGCGGCCCGGTGTGCGGCGCGATCGGCGCCACGTCCGTGTTGTGCGTGCCCATCGAGGACGGGCGGACCTGCATGGGCACCATCACCATCACCGGCAGCGGCGAGCACGGCCCGTTCGACCTGATGGACCTGGGGGTGGTGCAGCGGCTCGGCCGCTACCTGGCCCTGGTCATGCGGGCCGCCCGGCTGTACCGGAGGCGTGCCGAGGTCGCCGACTCCCTGCAGGCCAGCCTGCTGCCGCGGACGCTGCCCGCCATCCCCGGCATCGAGGTGGACGCCCGCTACCTGGCCGCGGCGCACGGCGTGGAGGTCGGCGGCGACTTCTACGACGCGTTCGAGACCGCCGCCGGGTGGGGCTTCGTGCTGGGCGACGTGTGCGGCAAGGGCGAGGAGGCCGCCGCGGTCACCGCCGCCGCCCGGCACGGCATCCGGATGCTGTCGCGGTGGAAGGGCGATCCCGCCGAGGTCCTCACCATGGTCAACGCCGCCCTGCTCAGCGAGAACCGCTTCGTCACCGCGGTGCTGGCCGGCATGGAGGACCTCGGCGACGGGGTGCGCATCACCGTGGCGACCGCTGGCCATCCCCCGGCGATCGTCATCCGCGCCGACGGCACCATCCGCACCACCAGCGGCGGCGGCGTGCCGCTGGGCCTGTTCGAGGACTTCGAACCCGCCGTGGAGTCCATCGAGCTGAACGAGGGCGACACCCTGTTCCTGCACTCCGACGGCGTGCTGGACGCCTGCGACGCGTCGCGCACGCGGTTCGGCCCCGAGCGGCTGGCCGAGATCCTCGCCGCCGGGGCCTCGATGCCCGTCCGCGACCTGCTGATGTCGGTGGAACGCGCCCTCATCGACTTCTGCGACGGCGGCCTCACCGACGACATCTCCATCCTGGCCCTGCGCGTCCTCCCGCAGGCGTTGGACTGAGCCGGTCGCCTCGGAGACGGCCGCGGGAAGGCCGGCGCGGGGCCGTGCGGCCGCCCGGCGCCGCTCAGTACGCCTTGCCGAAGATGATCCGCTTGCCGTACGGGGAAGGACGGCCGCACTTGACGCAGACGCCCTCCTCGGCCGGTCCCTCGGCGGGGATGCAGCGGGGGGTGGCGGCGGTGTCGGCCTTGATGTCGTCCTCGCACTCGGTGCGGCCGCAGTGGAACGCCAGCGCCCAGCCGCCGGAGACCTGGGCGCCGAAGTCGTCCCAGGAGTCGACGGCGCGGGTGTGGTCGTCGCGGAACTTCTCGGCGCGGGCCAGCAGGAACGCCTGGAAGTCGGCCAGGATCTGCGGCAGGACCTCCGGGACCCGCTCCAGCGGGACGGTCTCCTTGCCCTGCCCCTCGACGGTGGGCAGCCGGCGGGCCAGCGTGGCGACGCCGTCGGCCAGGTCGCGCGGGCCGATCTCGAGGCGGACCGGGACGCCGCGCATCTCCCAGTCGTTGAACTTGAAGCCGGGCGACAGCTGCGGGCGGTTGTCGTCGACGTGGACGCGGATGCCCATGGCCTTGATGGCGGCGCCCAGCCGGCGGGCCTCGGCGGTGGTGGCCTCGCCCTGCTCCTTGCGCCCGATCGGGACGATGACGACCTGGTAGGGGGCAAGACGCGGAGGCAGCACCAGCCCGGAGTCGTCGCCGTGGGTCATGATCACCCCGCCGATCATGCGGGTGCTCATGCCCCAGGAGGTGGTGTGGGCGTACTGGAGCCTGCCCTCCTCGTCCTGGTACTGGATCTCGAACGCCTTGGCGAAATTGGTGCCCAGGTAATGGGACGTGCCGGCCTGCAGCGCCCGGCCGTCGCGCATCATGCCCTCGATCGTGTAGGTGCGCACCGCGCCGGCGAAGCGCTCGCCGGCGGTCTTCTCCCCGGCGACGACCGGCATGGCGGCCAACTCCCGGGCGACGGCGGCGTAGGTGTCCAGCGCCCACATCGTCTCGCGCATCGCGTCGGCCTCGTCGATGTGCGCGGTGTGGCCCTCCTGCCACAGGAACTCGGTGGTGCGCAGGAACATCCGCGGGCGCAGCTCCCAGCGGACCACGTTCGCCCACTGGTTGAGCAGCAGCGGCAGGTCGCGGTGCGAGTCGATCCACTTGGCCATGTACTCGCCGATGACCGTCTCGGAGGTGGGCCGCACCACCAGCGGCTCCTCCAGCTCCTTGCCGCCGGCGTGGGTGACCACCGCCAGCTCCGGGGAGAAGCCCTCGACGTGCTCGGCCTCGCGCCGCAGATACGACTCGGGGATGAAGACCGGGAAGCAGGCGTTGTCGTGCCCGGCCTCCTTGATCCGCCGGTCCAGGTCGGCCTGGAGCAGCTCCCAGATCCGGTAGCCGTACGGGCGGATGACCATGGTCCCCCGCACCGGCCCGCGATCCACGAGCTGAGCCCGGACGACCAGCTCGTTGTACCAGGCGGAGAAATCTTCGCTCTGCGGCGTCACACCTTCACGACTCACGCTCAAGAGGGTACTGAACCTCGGCGGCGGCGCCGGGTCCCGCCGGAACGTCGGGACGGCGGAGGCCTCGCCCGGGCGCGCCCCGAACGCGATCGGACGCGCTCCGGCCCCGCTCCGGGGGCGCGTGGGACGCGCTCTGAACGCGCCTCGGACGCGGCCTCGGCGCGGGGGCCTGAGCCAGGAGCGGATGCGCCCCGGACGCGCCGCGGGCGCGGTCCGGGGCGTGAGCGGCGCCGGCGTCCGCGCCGGCCCGGGCCGACCGCGCGGTCGGCCCGGGGCCCGGAGGGGCCCGGGAGGCGCGCCGGAACGCACCGGACGTCGCGCCAGATGTCGCGCGCTAGATGCGGTGCCGTTCGGTGTGGATGCCGATGGCGCGGGCGATCTCCCCCACGTTGTGGAACCGGCGGTCCTTCGGCAGCCCCAGCATCGCGGTGATGAGGGGGTCCGGGGCGTGTTCGCGCTCCAGGAGCGTCAGGATCCGGCCGCGGTCGGCCGGGTAGTCCAGCGACGCCAGCGCCTGGGCGATCCGCGAGCGCCACGCCACCTCCCCGGCGCTCATGTCGACCCCGCCGGCCTGCCGCTCCGGCGGCATCTGCACGGCGGAGCCGGGGGACTCCTCAAGCGGCTCGGGCCGCTCCCGCTCCTCGGCCTCCTCGGCGCGGGCGGGGCCCCCGCCGCGGACCATCCCTTCGGTCTCGCGCTTGAGCTCATCGTCTGTGCGCGGACCGCGTTCAGCGCTGTCTCGGGGCATGGTGCGTGCTCCCTTCGTGGGATCCCCTCGGCGCCGGAGTCACCTCGCCCGCGCGCCCTCGCGCAGCCGCTGCGGGCTCACCTCGCGGTCGGGGTGCCGCCGGATGTACTCGGCCTCCAGCTCGGCCGTGCGCCGGGTGTGCTCGGCGAGCGCGCGGTCGGAGCCGTGCCGCAGGGTGTCCATCCGGGTGTCGTACAGGCTGGACAGCTCGCGCAGCAGGTCGGTCTCGCTGAGCGCCGCGGGCTCGACACCGATCGCCATCGACTTCCCCTTTCGGCCGGAATGTTCGTGTCTGCGGACTCGGCTGAGCCCTACCCGGTCGCCGCCCGGCAAACATCGCGGGGCGGTCGCCGGCGGGCGGAGCGCCGCCCCGGCCCCGCGGGGAGGACGTCGTCGCCGCGTCCGCCCACCGCCGGCGAGGCGGATCGGAGGGCATCCGTCCGTCGAACGGCGCCGATGCCCCACAGATGACGAAACGTCCGAAGATCACAAAGAAGATCACGAATCGGTGGCCACTCACGGGCGAACGTCCCCTGCTCGTTCGCACCTGCAATAGGCTTCCGCACATGAGTCACCCGGAACGGGCCCGTCCGTCGGGTGGCGAGTCGGTAGACACGATCGCGGAGCCCCCTGCCTTGGCTGAGAAGCGCGCCGAGTCCCTGGCCGAATTCGCCGCCCGCCACGGACTGACGCAGAGCGCGGCACGCCCCCCGCTGCGCGCCTATGTCCGACAGCTGTGGCAGCGACGCGTGTTCATCTGGAACTTCGCGTCGGCCAAGAGCATGTCGATGTACACCTCGTCCCGGCTGGGCCAGGTCTGGCAGGTCCTCACGCCGCTGCTGAACGCCGGCGTGTACTTCCTGGTCTTCGGCGTGCTGCTGGGCACCAACAAGGGCGTCACCAACTACACGGCCTTCCTGATCACCGGGGTGTTCGTGTTCACGTTCACCCAGCGGTCGCTGACCGCCGGCGCCAAGTCGATCGGCAACCACCTGTCGCTGATCAGGGCGCTGCACTTCCCCCGGGCGTCGCTGCCGTTCGCCTACGTGATCGTCGAGCTGCAGCAGCTGCTGATCTCGATGGTCGTGCTGGCGGTGCTGGTGCTGGTCACCGGGGAGCCGCTGAGCCCGCGCTGGCTGCTGGTGGTGCCGGCGCTGGCGCTGCAGCTGGTGTTCAACATCGGGATCAGCCTGGTGGTCGCCCGGATGGGCGCGTTCGTGCGCGACATCCAGCAGCTGCTGCCGTTCGTGACCCGCGCCTGGCTGTACTTCTCGGGGATCTTCTTCATGATCGCCACCCTGCCCGAGCGGGAGGGGTTGCGGGACTACCCGTGGATCGGCGACCTGCTGCAGGCCAACCCGGCCTCGGTCTACATCGAGCTGGTGCGCACCGCGCTGATCGACAGCTACCGCGATGATCTGGCCGCCTACTCGTGGGGTTACGCTCACTTGTGGTGGTACGCCCTGGCCTGGGCGCTGGTGGCCTTCGTCGGCGGGTTCTGGTACTTCTACCGCGCGGAGGACAGGTACGGCCGTGGCTAAGGTCAAGGAGATGGCTCGGGTGTCGGACGCGCCCGAGGTGGTGATCGACCCGACCCGCGAGCCCATCGTGGTGGTCGACGACCTGCACATCATCTACCGCGTGTACGGCAGCGCCGGCGGCGGCAAGGGCACCGCCGCCAGCGCCCTGCTGCGGATCCTGCGTCGCCAGAACCGGCCGCAGATGAAGGAGGTCCACGCCATCAAGGGCATCTCCTTCGTGGCCTACCGGGGCGACGCGATCGGCGTGATCGGCACCAACGGGTCGGGCAAGTCGACGCTGCTGAAGGCGATCGCCGGGCTGCTGCCGCCGCACAGCGGCGGGGTCTACACCCAGGGGCAGCCGTCGCTGCTGGGCGTGAACGCGGCGCTGATGCGGGACCTGTCCGGCGACCGCAACATCGTCCTGGGCTGCCTGGCGATGGGCCTGACCCCGGAGGAGACCCGGGCCAAGTACGACGAGATCGTCAAGTTCGCCGATCTCAAGCCCGGGTTCATCCACTACCCGATGTCGACCTACTCCTCGGGCATGGGCGCGCGGCTGCGGTTCGCCATCGCGGCGGCGCGCACCCACGACATCCTGCTCATCGACGAGGCGCTGGCCACCGGCGACGCCAAGTTCAAGCGGCGCAGCAAGGCCAAGATCGATGAGCTGCGCAAGGACGCCGGCGCGGTGTTCCTGGTGGCGCACAACCTCGACGTGATCGAGGAGACCTGCAACCGGGTGATCTGGATGGACGACGGCCGGCTCCGCATGGACGGCGACCCCCGCGAGGTGATCGCCGCCTACACCGAGGCGACCGGCAAGTAGCCGCTCGCCGCCGGACCGCGCTCGGGCTCCTCGGGCGGGTCTTTCCCGGCGTCCGGCGGTACCGGTGGCGGTACTGGTAGTGGTAAGCCGACAGCAGTGTCCATGAAAGCCGCACGCAGACAGGGAGAGCGCCATGGCCGAGCAGCCGCCGCTTCCGCATGAGTTCCTGCCCCAGGTCCCCACGTTCACCGTGGAGAGCGACGACATCACCGACGGGGAGCCGCTGGACGAGCGGCACGTGTTCAACGACTGGGGGTTCAGCGGCGGGAACCTCTCGCCGCACCTGCGCTGGTCGGGCTTCCCCGCCGAGACCAAGAGCTTCGCGGTGACCTGCTATGACCCCGACGCCCCGACCGGCAGCGGGTTCTGGCACTGGGTGAAGTTCGACATCCCGGCGACCGTGACCGAGCTGCCGCGCGGGGCGGGCGCCGAGGACTCCACGATCGGGATCCAGTGCCGCAACGACTACGGGATCAAGGCGTTCGGCGGGGCCGCCCCGCCGCCCGGCAAGCCGCACCGGTACGTGTTCACCGTGCACGCGCTGGATGTGGAGTCGCTGGGGATCGACTCGTCGGTGATGCCGGCGGTGGCCGGGTTCAACATCACCGCGCACACGCTGGCGCGGGCCTACATCGCCCCGATCTACCAGTCCTCCTGAGCCCGGGACAAAGGCGCCGTGCCCGCTCGAAGCGGGCACGGCGCCTTGTCGTGTCACCTCGTCGCGTCAGCCCGTCACGTCACTTCCTGGGCGTGTAGTCCAGGTCGTCGTGCGGGAAGCGGTCGGCGAAGGCCGGCTTGAGGTCGTCCAGCCACACCGCCGTCGGGTCGTACTGGGCGAAGAACGGCTTGCCGACCAGCTCGGGGTCACGGCACTGGATGAAGTGCAAGGCGAAGACCTTCTCGCCCGCCACCTCCGTCACCCCGTCGACGCAGACCTTGCCGGGGGTCGCCGACATGGACGGCCCGCGCACGGTGCGGGCCAGTCCGGAGACGTGCTTGTAGGCGTCCCGGAAGATCTCCCACGCCCGGCCCAGCGGCACCGCGAAGTAGTCCTGCGGGCCGGTGTCGCGCTCGACGAACATGTAGTACGGCACCATGCCCATCCGGACCTGGGTGCGCCACATGTGCTCCCAGACCTTGGGGTCGTCGTTGATCGAGCGGATCAGCGGCGCCTGGGTGCGGATGACCGCGCCGGTGTCGCGGATCCGGCGGACCGCCTGGTGGACGATCGCCGGCTCCAGCTCGCGCGGGTGGCTGAAGTGCGCCATGAACGCCAGGTTCTTGCCGGACTCCACGACCTGCTCGAACAGCCGCAGCATGTCGTCGGCGTCGGGGTCGGTGACGAACTTCTGGGGCCAGTAGGCCAGCGATTTGGTGCCGATCCGGATCGATTCGATCTGCTCCAGCTCCAGCAGCGGCTCCACGTACCGGCGCAGCACCGGCTCGCCCATGATCATGGCGTCGCCGCCGGTGAACAGCACGCTGGTCACCTCGGGATGGGCCGCGATGTAGTCCCGCAGCTGGTGGGCGTCGTCACCGGCCAGCTTGAGGTCGAGGTCACCGACGAACTGGGCCCAGCGGAAGCAGTAGGTGCAGTAGGCGTGGCAGGTCTGGCCCTGCTTGGGGAAGTACAGCACCGTCTCGTCGTATTTGTGCTGCATCCCCGGGATCACGCCGTCCCCGAAAGTGGGCACGTTGAGCTTGAGCTGTCCGGCCGGATGCGGGTTGAGCCTGGCCCGGATCCGGTTCGCCTCGGCCTCGACCTCCTGCCGAGGCGCCTCCCGACGCAGCAGATCGGCGATGCGGGCCACGTCCTCGGCAGGAAGCATGTCCTCCTGCGGGAAGACCAGCCGATATATCGGATCGTCCGGCGCGGCGGACCAGTCGATCAGCTCCTCGATCACATAGCTGTTGGTCCGGAACGGCAGCACGGTGGCGACCGCCCGGACGGCGAGGCGCTGCTCCGGTGACAGCCCGGCTCGAACGGTCAGTTCGTCCAGGTGCTTGACGGTGAAGGCGCGGAACTTGCGGCCGGTGGATCGCACCGCGGTCGGCGCCGCGTCGTTGACCAAGGTCACGTGGCAGTACTCCTTGTGATCATGTAGGTGGACCCATGGGACCCTGCGCCTGTGTGCCAGTAGCCGGTTGTCTCCCCTCTACGTCCACGATAAGCCCCAATTCGGGCATAACGGTCACTTGAGCATGACCGGCGCAGTGAAGGGCCACCTGTACAACGATCCAAAGCCCGGATGGTGGCGGGCGGTTCTCGGACAATCCAGACGCTTTCCGCCGCGCACCGCCCTCCACGGGAGAGACGGGGCGTTAGGGGGCGACGCGCACCGTACCGGCGGGCACGACGACCCCGGTCACCGCCGGAGCGCCCCGGATCCTCGCCGGCGGGGCGGCCGAGGGCGGGGCGGGCGCCGTGATCCCCGCGGAATGGAACGGCCAATTCTCCGGCAAGCCTGGCCGCCGGAGCGGGTGAGCCGCCGCCCGGTGGGCGACCTTACGCAGTGTGAGACTGCTCATAGGAGCGATCGCCGCCGCCATCATCGCCACCGTGGGCGTCGGCGTGCTGGCGTACTCGGCGATGACCGACGAGAAGGAACTGCGCCACCCCACCCAGGCTCAGCTGCGCCGCGCCCTGCCGGAGCTGGCCGCCGCCGAGCTCAAGGCCCGGGGCCATCCCCTGAAAAGCCCGCTGACCTGCACGGACATGGCGGGCTGGACCGCCCGCAAGATGCGGGTGCAGTGCACCGGCCAGACGGCCGCAGGCCTGCCGGTGGAGGTGTACGGGGCCGCCGAGAAGGACACCGTGACCGAGTACTTCACGATCCTGGTCGACGGCCGCCCGGTGGTGCAGAACGCACCCTGCCTGGCCGCCGACTGCCGGTCGGAGGACTGACCGGCGCACGCGGGGCGACGGCCACCGCGCGCGGTGACCTACGATGCGTTGAGCCGACTTCGGCGAATCACTTCCACCCCCCGACCGCGCCTCTGCGGTGAACGATCCTGGAGCCCGTGATGACCGGCCATGACACGGGCGTGCAGCCGCGGCCCGTGGTGATCGACACCATGGGCGGCGATCACGCGCCCGAGGAGATCGTCGCCGGTGCGGTGGCCGCGTTCCGCGAGCACGGCGTCCGGCTGCTGCTGGTCGGCCCGGCTCCGCTGATCAGGGCCGAGCTGGACGCGCACGGCATGACCGGGGAGATCCCCGTCGTGCATGCCGAGGAGGCACTGGCGATGGACGAAGGAGCGCTGGCGAGCTGGCGCAAGCCGCGCTCCACGGTGGCCGTCGCCTGCCATCTGATCAAGACCGGCCGCGCCTCGGCGCTGGTGTCGGCCGGCACCACCGCCGGCGTGGTGGCGACCTCCAGGCTGCGGCTGAAGGCCCAGCCGGGGGTCATCCGCCCCGCCATCGCGGTCACCCTGCCCACCCGGCCCCGGCCCACGGTGCTGCTGGACTCCGGCGCCACCGCCGACGTCAAGGCCGAGTCGCTGGTCCAGTTCGCCGCGCTGGGCACCGCCTACGCCCAGGTGGCGCTGGGCGTGGAGCGCCCGCGGGTGGGGCTGCTGACCATCGGCGCCGAGCCCGGCAAGGGCAACAAGGTGGTGCGGCGGGCGCACGAGCTGCTGGCCTCCGGCCAGCAGGGGATCGAGTTCGCCGGGAACATCGAGGGCACCGACCTGCTCGCCGGCAAGGTCGACGTGGTGGTGACCGACGGCTTCACCGGCAACGTGGCGCTGAAGACGCTGGAGGGCGCCGTCCGGACCACGATGGCGGAGCTGTCGGAGACGATCCGCTCCAGCCTCCTCGCCAAGGCGGGCGCCCTGCTGCAGCGGCGCCGGCTGCGCGAGCTGAGGAGGCGGCTGGACTCGGAGACCTACGGCGGCGGCGTGCTGCTGGGCCTGAACGGCACGGTGGTGATCGCGCACGGGGCCTCCAACGCCCGCGCCGTCACCTCGGCCTGCCTGCTGGCCCGCGACCTGGCGGCCGGGCGGATCGTGGAGCGGGTCCGCGACCAGGTGGCCGCCACCCGCACCTCGCGGTTCGGCCTCCGGCTGACCGGCGACCGGGGCGATCGGGACGCCGGGTCCTCCCCCTCGCAGCCGCCCGCCCCACCGGACGCGGGCGGCTGATCCGCCGCCGGGTCCGCGGCGGGCCTACTGCAGATAGCCCTCGACCTCGTCGGTCGGACGGACGCGCGCCTGGTCGGGATCCTCCCCCGCCTGCGCCTTGGCGCGCCGCTGCCGGAGCAGGTCCCAGCACTGGTCCAGCGCCGTCTCGAGCCGGCGCAGCCGCTGCCGTTCCTCCTGCCGGGTCAGTCGCCCGCTCTCGTGCATCCCGCGCAGCCGATGCTCCTCCTCGACGAGCTCGCCGATGCGCGCGAGGATGTCCTGCTCGTCCATGCCCGCTCCCTGGGTTCGCGGTGTCTCACCCGCGTCGCATTACCCGGTCGCGGCGCTCCCACCCCTGCTGCCCGCGGTGCGTCGCGCGGTGCTCCTCCCGGCGGACTTGGCAGTCCCGGCGGCGGCCTTGGCGGTCCTGGTCGTCTTGGCGGTGCCGGCGGTCTTGGCGCGGGTGGTGCGGGCGGCGGTGCGGGTGGCGGCGCGCTTGGCGGTGGTCTTGCGGGCGGCCGTCTGCGAGCGGGCGGTCCGGGCGGCGGGACGGGCCGCGGGACGACGGTCGACGGTCAGGATCAGGCCGGTCAGGGCCTTGGCGAAACCGGCCACCGCCCTGGTCATCGACAGGGCGGTGGTCACCGTCCCGGTCGCCGCCGACATCAGTCGACCGGCCGCCGCCCTGGGCATGGATGAACGCTTGGTAGGCACTTGACAACCCCCCGTGTCGATCAGATACGGGAGGTCTATTCCACCCGCGCCTTCCCGCTACACCCTTCCGGGCCGGATGACCGCGGTGAGGCGGCCACCCGGCCCGCGACGCCCGGGTCGGCCGAGGGGCCGCTCAGACGCCGACCGGGTGCCAGACGGTCTTGGTCTCCACGAACGCGGTCATCCGGCCGAGACCGGGGTCGGCCGTCCAGTCCTCCCCCTCGGGCCGCAGCACCCGCTTGAGATTGCCGGCGGCGGCCTCCTCCAGGGAGGGCACCAGGTCGGCGGGGGCGCCCGTCAGGTCCACGGCGTTCACGTCCATGTGCGCGGCCAGCCACGGGGCCAGCTCGGCGCGCCGCCCGGTGAGGATGTTCACCACGCCGCCGGGCAGGTCAGAGGTCGCCAGCACCTCGGCGAGGGTGATCGCGGTCAGCGGGGCGGGCTCGGAGGCCACCACGACGCAGGTGTTGCCGGTCACGATCACCGGGGCGATCACCGACACCAGTCCCAGCAGCGGCGAGTCGGGGGCGATGACGGCGACCACCCCCGTCGGCTCGGGGGTGGAGAAGTTGAAGAACGGCCCGGCGACCGGGTTGGCCGATCCGACGACGGCGCCGAGCTTGTCGGCCCAGCCCGCGTACCAGACCCAGCGGTCGATCGCCGCGTCGACCTCGGCGGTGGCGGCGGCCTTGCCGGCCCCGGCGGTGCGCAGCTCCTCGATGAACTGGCCGCGCCGGCCCTCCAGCATCTCGGCGATGCGGTAGAGGATCTGCCCCCGGTTGTAGGGGGTGCGTCCGGACCAGCCGCCGAACGCCTTGCGGGCCGCGCTCACCGCGTCGCGGGCGTCCTTGCGGGAGGCCTGGGAGGCGTTGGCCCAGAAAGCGCCCTTGGCGTCGTGCACCACGTACGACCTGCCGGACTCCGAGCGGGGGAACGCGCCCCCGATGAACAGCTTGTAGGTCTTGCGCACCGCAAGCCGCGTCGGCTCAGACATCGAGGTAGGCCTCCAGCCCGTGACGACCGCCCTCGCGGCCGAAACCCGACTCCTTGTAGCCGCCGAACGGAGCGGCGGGGTCGAACTTGTTGAACGTGTTGGCCCACACCACGCCCGCGCGCATCCGCTGGGCCATCCACAGGATCCGTGAGCCCTTCTCCGTCCAGATCCCGGCCGACAGCCCGTAGGGGGTGTTGTTGGCCTTCTCGACGGCCTCGGCGGGGGTGCGGAACGTCAGCACCGACAGCACCGGGCCGAAGATCTCCTCCCGGGCGATCCGGTGGGATTGGGCCACGCCGGTGAACACCGTGGGGGGGAACCAGAAGCCCTGCTCGGGCAGCCGGCACGGCACCGACCAGCGGGTCGCGCCCTCGGCCTCGCCGATCTGCGCCAGGGTGCGGATCTTCTCCAGCTGCTCGGCGGAGTTGACGGCGCCGACGTCGGTGTTCTTGTCCAGCGGGTCGCCGACCCGCAGGGTGGTCATCCGGGCCTTGAGCCGCTCCAGCAGCTCCTCGGCGATCGTCTCCTGGACCAGCAGCCGGGAGCCGGCGCAGCAGACATGGCCCTGGTTGAAGAAGATCCCGTTGATCACGCCCTCGACGGCCTGGTCCAGCGGCGCGTCGTCGAAGATCACGTTCGCCGCCTTGCCGCCCAGCTCCAGGGTGAGCCGCTTGCGGGTGCCGGCCACCGCGCGGGCGATCTGCTTGCCGACCTCGGTGGACCCGGTGAACGCGACCTTGTCGACGCCCGGGTGCTCCACCAGGGCCTTCCCGGTCTCCCCCGCCCCGGTGACGATGTTGACCACGCCCGGCGGAAGCTCGGCCTGCCGGCAGATCTCGGCGAACGCCAGCGCGGTCAGCGGAGTGGTCTCGGCGGGCTTGAGCACCACGGTGTTGCCGCAGGCCAGCGCCGGGGCGATCTTCCAGGCCAGCATCAGCAGCGGGAAGTTCCAGGGGATGACCTGCCCGGCCACCCCCAGCGGGCGCGGGTCGGGCCCGAACCCGGCGTACGGCAGCTTGTCGGCCCAGCCGGCGTAGTAGAAGAAGTGCGCCGCCACCAGCGGCAGGTCCACATCGCGGGACTCGCGGATGGGCTTGCCGTTGTCGATGGTCTCCAGCACCGCCAGCTCGCGGGAGCGCTCTTGGATCAGCCGGGCGATGCGGAACAGGTACTTGGCGCGCTCCCGGCCGGGCATCGGCCCCCACACCGTCTCGAACGCGGTCCGGGCGGCGGTCACCGCGCGGTCCACGTCGGCGGGGCCGGCCTCGGTGATCTCGGCCAGGACCTCCTCGGTGGCGGGGTTGACGCTCTTGAAGCTGCGGCCGTCGGTCCCGTCGACCCACTCGCCGTTGATGAACAACCCGTACGCCGGCCGGATGTCGACGATCGACGCCGACTCGGGCGCCGGCGCGTACTCGAAGATGTGCTCGCTCATGGCGTTCAGTCCAAGGTGAAGTAGTCGGGGCCCGAGTACACGCCGGTGGCCAGCTTGCGACGCTGCATCAGCAGGTCGTTCAGCAGGCTGGAGGCGCCGATCCGGAACCGGCGGGGGGTGAGCCAGTCGTCCCCGGCGGTCTCCTTCACCAGCACCAGGTACCTGATCGCGTCCTTGGCGGTGCGGATCCCGCCCGCGGGCTTGACCCCGACCCGCCGTCCGGTCGCGGCGCGGAAGTCGCGGACCGCCTCCAGCATCACCAGCGTGACCGGCAGCGTCGCCGCCGGGGAGACCTTGCCGGTGGAGGTCTTGATGAAGTCCGCGCCGGCCCGCATCGCCAGCCAGGAGGCGCGGCGCACGTTGTCGTAGGTGACCAGCTCACCGGTCTCCAAGATCACCTTCAGGTGGGCGTCGCCGCAGGCCTGCTTGACGGCGGCGATCTCCTCGTAGACCTTCAGGTAGTCCCCGGACAGGAAGGCGCCCCGGTCGATCACCATGTCGATCTCGGCGGCGCCCGCCGCCACCGCGGCGCGGGTGTCGGCCAGCTTGGCCTCCAGCGGCGCCCGGCCGGCCGGGAAGGCGGTCGCCACGCTGGCCACCGCGATCCCCGAGCCGTCCAGCGCCCGCACGGCCACGTCCACCAGGTCCGAGTACACGCACACGGCCGCGACCTTGGGCACCGACGGGTCCTCGGGATCGGGCCGCATCGCCTTGGCGCACAGCGCCCGCACCTTGCCGGGCGTGTCCGCCCCCTCCAGGGTGGTCAGGTCCACCATCGAGATCGCCAGGTCGATCGCGGCGGCCTTGGCGGTCGTCTTGATCGACCGGGTGGCCAGCCGGGCGGCCCGCTCCTCGGCCCCCACCTGGTCCACCCCCGGCAGCCCGTGCAGGTAGGCGCGCAGCTCGGCGTTGGAGCCGGGCGCGTCCGTCAAAGTCTCCGTTGACACCTGCTAAGGATCGCCCATGGTCGGCACCCTCACAAAACGGGCTGCGAGTCGGCAGGAGAACGCGATGATGAGGAACGTTTCATTCGTGTCCGCAGGGGCTCGGGAAGCGAGGCGTTCCACCAGTACGATCAAGGACCGGATCACGCAACCTTCCTAGGAGTCACCGTGTCGTCGGCAGGATCGGTGCCGCCGCCTCCGGACCAGGTCGCCAGTCCGGCTCGGATACACGACTACCTGCTGGGCGGCAGGGAGAACTACGCAGTGGACCGGCGCGCAGCCGAGCATGTCCTCAACATCGTGCCGACCGCCCGGGAGGTGGTGGCCAGCAACCGGCGCTTCCTCCACCGGGCGGTCCGGTTCGCCGTGCAGGAGACCGGGATCCGGCAGTTCCTCGACCTCGGCTCCGGTCTGCCGACCCCGCAGAACGTGCACGAGACCGCGCAGCGGTTCGACCCCTCGGCGCGGGTGGTCTACGTCGACAACGACCCGGTGGTGGTGGCGCACGGCCAGGCGCTGCTGGCCGACGGCGACCGCACCGCCATGATCACCGGGGACGTCCGGGACCTGGACGCGGTGTTCGACGACCCCCAGGTGACCCGGATCGTGAACCTGTCCGAGCCGGTCGGCGTGCTGCTGGCGACGGTGCTGTCCTGCCTGCCCGACCGGGACCGGCCCGGCGATGTGGTGCGCAAGGTCGTCGAACGGGTCCCGAGCGGCAGCCTGCTGATCATCAGCCATTCCGCGGCCACCGACCAGCGGATGCGCGACCGGATGACCGAGTTCATGCTGGGCGTCACCCGCGGCATGTGGGGCCGGATGCGCGACCCCGAGGAGATCGCCGCCTGGCTGGAGGGCCTGGAGCTCGTCCCGCCGGGCCTGGTCGAGGTGTCGGCCTGGCGCCCCGACCCCGGCGAGACGGTCAACCCGCCGACCGAGGCCATGACGCTCGGCGCGGTCGCCCGCGTGCCCTGACGGGCGGGGACGCCGTCGGGCCGCGGGCCGGGGCGGCGGCGTCGCCCCCGCCCGCGACCGCCCGCCGCCCCGCCGGCGACCTCCGTGGCGTGACCGCTCCGCCGGGGGGATCGACGCCCACGGGCGGTCCGCAGCGCCCGGCGAGGAGACCGGCCGCGCCGCGTGGTCGACGGTGTCCTCGCGCCGCCTCTCCGCGCAACGCTCCCGGCGTCGTGAATCCCGTGACGGCCGGTCCGCATATCGAGCGTCGGCGCGATCTCGTTCCCGGGGGTGCGTCCGGGTGCGGGCGGAGCCGTCGCCGGAACGCCCGGCGCCTTCGGGATATATCCGTCCCGCCGTGTTCGCGGGGAGAAGTGAACATGCGGAGATCTCCGGGGGAGGTCGTACGGCTTCTGTAAAGGCCCTCTCGGCGCGATGGCATCGGCCATCGTCGCCACTGCCGCGCCGCCTGCGGTCCACGGGCCGGACCGGCCGGGAACCGCGCACCGCGACGAGGTCGGGCGGCTCCTTGCGCCCGTCCTCCGGGCACGGGCGAGCGGTCCGCGCGGCCACCTCTCCCTTCCGCTCGCCCTTTGGCTCGCGCGACCACGGCCGGGGAAGCGGCACCCGCGCCCATGCGCCGCCAGCCGGCCGGCGGACCGGGACGGCCCCCGAAAGGGCCGGGCGCCGCGACCTCGGCGACCCGCTCCCGGGGCGCCCTGGCCGGGCGCCGTCGCCGGAGGCGGCCGAACGGCGAGAAGACGATGCCGCCCTCGTCCATCACCGCCCGGAGCAGGCCCTCCAGGACCGCCGCGACCACCGCCGGCACCACCGGGGTCGGGCGGCGGACGCCCCTCGCCCGATCCCCGCCGGACGGCCCGAGGAGGATCACCGCCCCGAACGGCGCGAGCACCGTGAGGGGCGGCGGGATCGGCGCCGGCCGGCCGTGCCGGGCGGCCGACCTTCCCCCGCGTTCTCCAGCACGTCTCTCAGTGTGTTCTTCAGTGCGTTTCTCAGTGCTTTTTTCAGTGCGTTGCGCCGTGCAGTGCGCCGTGCCGGGATTTCCCGGCGACCCGGCGAAGCCGCCGGGATCATGCGAGGCCGGCTCCACGATCTGGAGAAAGCATTTCCCATCCTGCGCCGGACGGGAATCTCAGCGCCCCCCTTGCACCTCGCGGCATTCCCCTCGTCACCCGGAAGTCAAAATGGCCGACACCGGAGGAGCGCCGGCGGAGAACGGCGCCGCGCGCCGCGCAGAACCCGTTCCGAAGGATGAAGAGAATCCGAAAAGGAGAAATCCGGCATCACACCGTTCCGCATCGGCGCGGCGGCCCGCGCCGCCCCTCCGTCCGCAGGGGCGACGACCGGGCCGGACGGCCGGCGGACCCGTTCCGGGGCGGCGCGCCGCCCCGTGGCGCCGGCATGCGCCCCGGCCCTGGCCGGAGGGCATTTCCGCGCCCGAGGCCGTGGGCCGGTCCGGCTGCGGGCGCGGACACCGGAGCGGAGCCGACAAAGCGCTTGACCGGCGGCGTCCTCGCACGCTCCGTCTCCGCGCTCCACGGGAACGGATGCGGTCACCGACGGTGACCTCACGGAAACGCCGCGACCGACGGTTCGAGGGCCCCGATCCGGAGAAACCGCGCTTTGCCGTGTCCGCTGACGGCGAAACGAAAAATAAGCGGAGTTCTCCGGTTTCCAGATGGCATGCTGAGGATGTGAGCGCACGATCGGTCAGTCCCATCCTCGTCGGCAGAACGGCCGAGCTGCAGATGTTGGAGCGGGCGCTCGGCGACGCGCCCGGAGCGGTCCTGATCGGCGGGGAGGCCGGGGTCGGCAAGACCCGCCTGCTCCGCCACTTCACCGAGCGGGCGGCGGCCGGCGGCGCCCGGGTGCTGGTGGGCGGTTGCCTGGAGCTGGGCTCCGACGGCCTGCCGTTCGCGCCGTTCACGGCGGTGCTGCGCGGGCTGGTGCGGGAGATCGGCATCGACGGGGTGGCCGGCCTGCTGCCGCGTTCGGCGGCGGCCGCGGGCCTGGCCCGGCTGCTGCCGGAGTTCGGCGAGCCCGACGGCGAGGCCACCGGCGGCGAGGACCGCGCCCGATTGTTCGAGCTGGTGCTCACCCTGCTGGAGCGGCTGGCCGAGCGCTCCCCCACGGTGCTGGTGATCGAGGACGCGCACTGGGCCGACCAGTCCACCCGGGACCTGCTGACGTTCCTGGTCCGCAACGCGGGCGCCGCGCCGCTGCTGATCGTGGTGACCTTCCGGAGCGACGAGCTGCACCGCGCCCACCCGCTGCGCCGGTCGCTGGCCGAGCTGGACCGGGTGGAGCGGGTACGGCGCACCGAGCTGGAGCGGCTCACCCGGGGCGAGGTCGCCGAGCTGGTGCGCGGCCTGCTGGACGGCGAGCCGCGGGCCGGGCTGGTGGAGCAGGTGTGGGAGCGCAGCGAGGGCAACCCGCTGTTCGTGGAGGCGCTGCTGGCCCGCGACGGCACCCTGGCCAGCACGCTGCCGGACTCGCTGCGCGATCTGCTGCTGGCCGCGGTGCAACGGCTGCCGGAGGAGACCCAGGAGGTGCTGCGGCTGGCCAGCGCCGGCGGCACCCATATCGAGCACGCCCTGCTGGCCGCGGTGTCCGGGATCGACGACACCGCGCTGGCCCGGGTGCTGCGGCCCGCCGTCGAGGCCAACGTGCTGGTGGTGGACGGCGACGGATACGCCTTCCGGCACGCGCTGATCCGCGAGGCGCTGCACGACGACCTGCTGCCGGGCGAGCACACCCGGCTGCACACCCGTTACGCCGAGGCGCTGGAGAACGATCCGGGACTGGTGCCCGCCAGCCGGTTGTGGGTGGAGCTGGCGCACCACTGGTACTCCGCGCACGACCCCACCTGGGCGCTGGTCAGCGCCTGGCGGGCGGCCGGCGACGCCCGCAAGGCCGTGGCCTACGCCGAGTGCCTGGCGATGCTGTCCCGCGTCCTGGAACTGTGGGACAAGGTCCCCGACGCCGCCGAGCGCATCGGCGCCGAACGGCACGACGTGATGGAACAGGCGGTGCAGGCCGCCGAGCTGGCCGGGGAGCACGAACTCGGCATCAAGCTGGCCACCGCCGCGCTGCGCGAGATGGAGGCGCTCGGCGACGACGCCCGCTGCGCCGCGCTGCTGGAGCAGCGCGGCCGGATGGGATACCAGCTGGCCCGGCCCGACTACCTCGACGACCTGCGGGCCGCCGCGGCCCGGCTGCCCGCCGAGCCGCCCAGCATGGTGCGGGCCCGGGCGCTGGCCTCGCTGGCGTCGTTCGCCCAGCACCTGTCGGCGGTGGACGAGGCGCGTTCGGCCGCGCAGGAGTCGCTGGCCATCGCCCGCCGCGTCGGCGACGCCACGGCCGAGATCAACGCGCTGCTCACGCTGTTCTGCGTGGACATCGACTACGACGACGGGCTGGCGCAGCTGGCGGAGATCGAGCGGCTCATCCACCGGTCCAGCGACCAGCGGCATCTGCTGCGGATCGCGGTGCTGCGCTCGCACTTCCTGGAGGGCGCCGGCCGGCACGCCGAGGCGGTGGAGGTGGCCGCCCGGGGGGTCGAGCTGGCCCGCGAGCTCGGCCTGTACCGCACCCAGGGGACGTTCCTGACGATCAACCTGGCCGAGCCGCTGGTGTCGCTGGGACGCTGGGACGAGGCGCTGACCCGTCTGCGGCAGGCGATGGACCAGGACCCGCCGCCCTCCATCCGCACCTCGCTGCACGTGCTGGCCGGCGAGGTGGCGCTGGCGCGCGGCGACCTGGAGGAGGCGGAACGGCAGCTGGCGCCCGCCCGCGAGATCATGTGGCGCAAGGCCCAGGACTTCTTCGCCATGCTGCGGCTGGAGTCGGCGCTGCGGCTGGCCCAGGGCCGTCCGGCCGAGGCGCTGGAGGCGGTGGCGGGCGTGCTGGACAACCCCGGTCTGCCGGACGACGCCCGATACGCCTGGCCGGTCCTGGTGAACGGCGCGGGGGCCTGCTCGGAGCTGTCCGACCGCGCGGAGGCGGCGGGCTGGATGGAACGCATCGAGAAGCGGGCCGCCGACCTGGCCGTGCGCGGCCCGCTGCAGAAGGCCCACCGCATCACCTTCACCGCCAAGGCCGCCCTGGCCCACGGGCGCCGCGACGCCGCCGCCTGGGACGCCGCGGCCGCCGCCTGGGAGCGCGTGAACGAGCCCTACCCGCAGGCCAAGAGCCTGGCCCATGCCGCCAAGGCCGCTCTGCTCGCCGGCGACCGGGACGGCGCCCTCCCCCGCCTGCGACGCGCCGCCGCCCTGGCCGAGCGCCTGCAGGCCGCCCCGCTGCTGGAGCGCATCGCGGAGCTGTCCCGCAGCGCCGGGCTGGAGCCCGCGCCCGAGCGCCGGCCCCCCGGCCTCACCCCGCGCGAGCTGGAGGTCCTCCGGCTGGTCGCCCAGGGCCGCACCAACCGTGAGATCGCCGCGGCCCTGTTCATCTCCGCCAAGACCGTCAGCGTGCACGTCTCCAACATCCTGGCCAAGCTCGACGTCCCCACCCGGGGGCAGGCCGCCGCCCTGGCCCGCGAGCTCAAGCTCGTGTGAAGACCTCGGCGAGGGCCGCGCTCGGGTGAGGGCGCCGCCCCGACCGGCCGCCTCCGTGACGGGGACGCGCCGGGCCCGCTGAGGCGCCGCCGGGCGGTCGCCGGCGGAGAAGAGCCGGGAGGCGGTGGGGGCTCCCCTCCCAGGCCCCCACCGCCTGCTTCCTCAGGGCCGCCGCCGGCGCCGACGACCCGTCAGGAAGACGAGTCTGGCCGGGATGGGGGCCGGAGGACATCGGTAGACCTCCCGATATTCGGCGCGGAAAGCCGAGCGCCCCGTGACCGGGCGGTCACGGGGCGCCCTCCGGCATGGACGCTTTGACCGAGAACGCGACGTGTGGGGTGGTGGAGCGCTCGGGAGCGCGACGCGTCAGTGGGGGACGCGGGCGACGCAGAAGACGGTCTGCCCGAAGGGCGGGCGGATGATCCTCTCGATCACGCGGGTGGTGGGGACGACGGTGCGGTCGTAGATCTTGACCAGACGGGGGTCGGGATACCCGGCGCCGCCGCGGCGGACCGCGAACCACCAGGCGATGCCGCCGAGGAAGTTGATCGGCTTGCAGACCTCGGGGATCAGCCCGGCCGCGCGGACCGACCTGGTCAGCGTCTCAGGGGTGTAGCGGGTGACGTGGCCGACCTTGCGGTCGAAGTCGCCGTACAGCTGCATGTAGCCGGGCACCCAGATGATGATGCGGCCGCCGGGCAGGGTGACCGCGGCGAGATCCTTCAGGGCCTGCACGTCGTCCTTGATGTGCTCCAGCACGTTCATCATGACGACGGTGTCCACCTTCTGGCGGATCCGGATCTCGGTGGGCAGCGCCAGCTCGATCACCTCGACGTCGGAGTTGCCCTCATAGCGCTTGCGGAGCTGCTCCACGCAGTAGGGGTCGTTGTCGCTGACCACCAGGTAGTCCAGCCGACCGGCGAACTGCTCGGAGAAGTGCCCCAGCCCCGAGCCCACCTCCAGCATGGACCGGCCCACGTGCGGGGCCACCATCTCGTATTCGTACCTGCGGTAGTTGCGGGCCTCGTCACCGCCCAGATGATTCTCCAGGGCGCCCTCGCCGGCCGCGGGCTGGACGATCTCGCCGTCCCCGGGCGGGGGAGCGGCCGAGCCCTGCTTGGTGCCCAGCAGCTTCAGGAGGGTGCCGGCAATGGACTTGTGCTGCTTCGATGACTGCATTGGTTTCCGCTCGCTGAGTGCACCACCCGGCTGGCACCGACGTGCTGCTTGCGTTCGCTGTGCTGTTCTCGCCGGACCGGCGCGACGACCGCCGAAGGATGAGCGGCGGGCCGGTCTGGAGTGCGAAGACCGACCCAGTCTAACGGCACCGGTCCCGCTCGACCGTCGCGTCCCTCGCGCCGACCGCGTCACATCGTCACCGTGCGTGGTCTGCGCGGTCCGCCGGGCGGTGCGGCGAGCCCTCAGAGGGTCAGCGACAGGGTCCGCTGGATGCGGGCGGCGGCGGCCTGGAGGCGGTGCGCGGAGGCCTCGATGTCGGGCAGGCGGCTGGGGCGGCAGGAGACGGCCAGGGCGCCGACGACGGTGCCGGAGGCGTCGGTCACCGGGACGGCGGCGCAGCCGGTGCCCAGGGCGTACTCCTCGCGGTCGATGGCGAGCTCGGCGGGGGCCCGCAGGACGCGCAGCAGCTCGCGGGGGTCGGTGATGGTGTGCGGGGTCAGGTCGACCAGGGGGTGCCGGGCCAGGTAGTCGCGGCGCAGATCCTCGTCGAGCTGGCGCAGCACGCACTTGCCGATGGCGGTGGCGTGGGCGGCCTGGTCGAACCCGACCCACAGGTCGACGCGCGGGGCGCGCGGTCCGTCGGCGATGTCGACGATGCGGATCTCGCCGTCCTCGTGCATCCCGAAGTAGACGGCGGCCTTCAGCTCGTCGCGCAGGGCGATCAGGGCGGGACGGATCCGCGCCAGCATCGTCTGAGGCCTGCTGCGGCCCTGCAATGCCTGCAGCCGGTCGCCGAGCACCCACACGCCGTTGGGCAGGCGGTTGGCGTACCCCTCGTGGGCCAGGGTGCGCAACAGGTGGTAGGTGGTGGCGAGCGGCAGCCGCGCCTCCCTGGCGAGCTGCTTGGCGGGCGCGCCGTTGGGATGCGACGCCACCGCCTCCATCAGGTGCAGCGCCCGCTGCACCGAGGCGATGAGAGTCGGCTTCCGTGTCCTGTCCATCACGGACGGCGACCCCTTCCGACCTCGCTCGGCCAAGGCGTGTGCCGGTGCTCCCGCCCATTGGATCACTTCCTCCTCCCCCGGTACAGCCGTTCCGGGAAATTCGCCGGGGAATCGGCGCGATGGAACGGTCCGTTTTCCGTGGAGCGCAACGATCGTCCGGCTTGTCCGCCAGGTCGTGTCTCGCCGCGGAACGGGTACGACGAATCCCGCGTGAAGTTCCACACACATTCCCGATCTCGTCCGCACATCGGTGAAGGAGCCGCTATGAGCACTGCGTCCGCCTCGGGCGGCGGAGCCGCCGTCGACGAACGCACCGCCCGCCGGGTCGCCGAGGCCGCCCGAGAGAGCGAGTGGCGTCTGCCCAGCTTCGGCAAACAGCTGTTCATGGGACGGCTGCGGATGGACCTGATCCATCCCCACCCGCGACCTGCGCCGGAAGACGTCGAACGGGGCGAGGCGTTCCTGCGCAGGCTGCGGGAATTCCTCGCCGAGAACGTCGACCCGCAGCGAATCGAACGCGAGGCGCGCATCCCCGACGATGTGGTGGCGGGCCTGCGGGAAATCGGCGCGCTGGGCATGAAGATCGATGAAAAATACGGCGGGCTGGGCCTGAACCAGCTCTATTACGGCCGGGCGCTGATGCTGGCCGGATCGATCAGTCCGGCGATCGGCGCATTGTTGTCGGCGCACCAGTCCATCGGCGTTCCACAACCGATCAAAATGTTCGGCACCGAGGAGCAAAAAGCGCGCTGGTTACCCCGCTGCGTCAACGAGATCAGCGCGTTCCTGCTCACCGAGCCCGACGTGGGCTCGGACCCGGCCCGGCTGCACGCCACCGCGGTGCCGACCGAGGACGGCGGTGAGTACGTGCTCAACGGCGTCAAGCTGTGGACCACCAACGGGGTCGTCGCCGACCTGCTGGTGGTGATGGCGCGGGTGCCGGAGTCGCCCGGGCATCGCGGCGGGATCTCGGCGTTCGTGGTCGAGGCCGACTCCCCCGGCATCACGGTGGAGCACCGCAACGCGTTCATGGGCCTGCGCGGCATCGAGAACGGCGTCACCCGCTTCCACGACGTGCGGGTGCCGGCGGCCAACCTGATCGGCCGTGAGGGCTCCGGGCTGAAGATCGCGCTGAGCACGCTGAACACCGGCCGGCTGTCGCTGCCCGCGATGTGCGCCGCGGCCGGCAAGTGGGCCGCCAAGATCGCCCGGGAGTGGTGCGCCGAGCGGGTGCAGTGGGGCCGCCCGATCGGCGAGCACGAGGCCATCTCCACCAAGCTGTCGTTCATCACCGTCACCGCCTATGCGCTGGAGGCGATGGTGGACCTGGCCTCCTCCCTGGCCGACAACGAGCGCAACGACATCCGGATCGAGGCGGCGCTGGCCAAGCTGTACGGCTCGGAGATGGCCTGGCGGATCGCCGACGAGCTGGTGCAGCTGCGCGGCGGCCGGGGCTATGAGACGGCCGAGTCGCTGGCCGCCCGGGGCGAGCGCGGGGTGCCCGCCGAGCAGATGCTGCGGGACCTGCGGATCAACCGGATCTTCGAGGGCTCCACCGAGATCATGCATCTGCTGATCGCCCGGGAGGCGGTGGACGCCCATCTGGCGGTGGCCGGGGACATCATCGACCCGGAGACGGCCCCCGCCGACAAGGTGCGCGCCGCGGCCAGGGCGGGCGGGTTCTACGCCCGCTGGCTGCCCACGCTGGTGTCGGTGCCGGGCCTGAGCGGCCGGGACAGGTACGCCGGGTTCGGGCCGCTGGCCCGTCATCTGGCCTTCGTGGAGCGGGCCAGCCGGAGACTGGCCCGCTCCACGTTCTACGCCGCCGCCCGCTGGCAGGGCGCGCTGGAGCGGCGCCAGGCGTTCCTGGGCCGGATGGTGGACATCGGCGCGGAGCTGTTCGCGATGAGCGCGGTGTGCGTGCGGGCGCGGATGGACGCCGGCTCCGGCAACCGCGGGCTGACCCCCTACGCCCTGGCCGACGCCTTCTGCGAGCAGGCGCGCGTCCGCGTCGAGGCGCTGTTCGAGGCGCTGTGGCGCAACACCGACGCCCAGGACTCCCGGTTGGCCCGGCGGGTGCTGACCGGCGAGTTCTCCTGGGTGGAGGAGGGCGTGCTGGATCCGTCCATCCCCGGCCCGTGGATCGCCGACTCCACCCCCGGTCCCAGCCGGACCGCCGACGTCCACCGGCGCATCGGCTAACCGCCGTCGTCGCCGGTCCGCCGCCGGCGGCCCTCCAGCTCGCGGATCCGCCGGCGGGCCTCGGCGAGCTCGTCCTGCAGCTCGCGGACCTGCTGCTCCAGCTCCAGGATGCGGCGGATGGCGGTCAGCGTCATGCCCTGGCCGGCGAGCTCGGCCACGTATTGCACGCGCCTGATCTCGACGCGGGAGTAGCGGCGCTGGCCTCCGCTGGTGCGCACCGGGCGGACGACCCCGAACTCGTCCAGCCGGCGCAGGAACGCCTGCTGCAGCCGCAGCATCGAGGCGACCTGCCCGACCGAGTACAGGGGGGCGTTGGCGTCGTCCACCGGCAACCTGGTGTCGTCGGACGGCGAACTCATGGGTCACAAGCCAACCATCGACCGCGATGAGACCGAAAACGCGGGTGCGGCGAGTCCGCCGGGCGGCGCTCGCCGCACCCGCGGGCCGACGCGGCCGGCGGGCGTCATGCGGTGATGGACTTGCGTTCCTTGGCCCGCTTGATCTCGATCCTGCGCGGCCGGGCCTTCTCCAGCACCGGGATCCGGACCGCGAGCACGCCGTTGCTGTAGGCGGCCTCGATGTTGTCCGCGTCCAGGTGCTCCGGCAGGTAGACGCGCCGGGTGAAGGTGCCCATCATCCGCTCGCGGACGAACGGCCGTTCGTCGCCCTTGTACTCCTCCTCGCGGCGGGCGCTGACGCTCAGCACGCCGCGGTCGACGGTGACCTCGATCGAGTCGGGGTCGATGCCCGGGACGTCGAAGCGCAGCACCACCTCGTCATCGCGGCGGATGCCGTCCATGGGCATCACCTCACCGTCGACGTGCCCGAGGAACTGCCTGCTCAGCCGGTCGAACTGACGCTCGAACTCCTGCATGAAGGGGTCGATGGCGGTCAGCAGCATCTCCTCGCACCTCCGTCGCGAGCTCTGTACTTACCTCTCTGTAGAGAGCTAACTTCAAAGTCAACTTGTATATTTCCGCCAACTCCAGCTTTAAACATCGCCGGACACACGAAGGGGCGGGCCCCTGTCGGGCCCGCCCCTCACGCTCGCGCGGCCGTGCTCGGCCGCTCAGCCGGACGCGTTCACAGACGCTCGATGATGGTGGCGTTGGCCTGGCCGCCGCCCTCGCACATGGTCTGCAGGCCGTAGCGGCCGCCGGTGCGCTCCAGCTCGTGCAGCAGCTTGGTCATCAGGATGCCGCCGGTGGCGCCCAGCGGGTGGCCCAGCGCGATGGCGCCGCCGTTGGGGTTGGTCTTGGCCGGGTCGGCGCCGATCTCCTTCAGCCAGGCCAGCACGACCGGGGCGAACGCCTCGTTGATCTCGACGACGTCGATGTCGTCGATGCTCAGGCCGCTCTTCTCCAGCGCCTTCCGGGTGGCCGGGATCGGGCCGTCGAGCATGACCACCGGGTCCGAGCCGCACACCGCCAGGGTGTGGATGCGGGCCCGCGGGGTCAGGTTGTGCCGCTTGACGGCCTCCTCGGAGGCGATCAGCAGGGCCGAGGCGCCGACCGAGATCTGGGAGGACACCGCCGCGGTGAGCTCCCAGCCCTCGCGCAGCGGCTTGAGCGAGGCCATCTTCTCCAGGCTGGTGTCGGGACGGACGCCCTCGTCCCGGTCCAGCCCGTTGAGCGGCGCGATCTCACGGTCGAAGTAGCCGTTCTCCTGCGCCTTGGCCGCCCGCTGGTGGCTGGTCAGCGCGAACTCCTCCAGGTCGGGGCGCTTGAAGCCCCACTTCTCGCACATCAGCTGGGCGCCGCGGAACTGGGAGATCTCCTGCTGGCCGTAGCGCTCGCCCCAGGCGGGGCCCCACGGCAGGCCCACGGTCGGGCCCTCCGGCCCCATCGGCACCGAGGAGCCCATCGGGACCAGGGCCATGTTCTCCACGCCGGCGGCGACCACCAGGTCCTGGGTGCCGGACAGCACGGCCTGCGCCGCGAAGTGCACGGCCTGCTGGGAGGAGCCGCACTGACGGTCGATGGTGACGCCCGGCACGTTCTCCGGCAGCCCGGCCGACAGCCACGCGGTGCGGGCGATGTCCAGGGTCTGCGCACCGACCTGCATGACGCAGCCCATGATCACGTCCTCCACCGCCGCCGGGTCGACCCCTGTACGGTTCACAAGCTCCTTGAGCACATGGGCACCGAGGTCGGCGGAGTGGACGTCCTTCAGGGCACCCTTCTTGGTGCCCACGGGGGTACGGACCGCGCCGACGATGTACGCCTCGGCCACGACGCCTCCAAATTTCTCTGCGTAGGGGTTCCGTCCCGGAGCAAACCGAGCAGGATTCGGTTGTTGATACGAGGTTACATGCCGCGGCCCGCCGCGTCGCGGGCGCGCCCCGCCGAATTCACAGCCCGCGCATGTGCGCGGCTCGGCCGAAATCCGGCCGATACGTCCAGGGAAGCACGGGACGGCCCGGCCGGCAAAACGCCCCCTTCCCGGTCCGCCGCCCCGGTCACCGCCGGGCCGACTCCCGCAGCTCCGGCGGGGCGTCCAGGGAATGGCGGGCCAGCTCGGCCAGCAGCCGGGTCAGCTCGAGGTGATCCTCCGGCGACCACCCCGCCAGATGCCGTTCCAGGGCCCGGTTGCGGGCGGCGAACAGTCGTTCGGCGGTGGCCCGGCCCGCGTCGGTGATCTCCAACCGCCCATCCCTGCGCACCACGTACCCGGCCTTGACCAGCCGATCCACATACGGACGGCCCCGTTCCACCGGAACGCCCGCCCGCCGGGCCAGCTCCGCCGACGACACCGACCCCTCCTCGGCGATCCGGCACAGCGCCCACATGCTCCCCGCCGGCAGATGGACCTCGGCGAGCACCCCGAGCCGGGCGTACATCTCCCGGGCCCCCGCATCCCGCATCATCAGCCGGCTCAGCCGCCCCTCGACCTCCTGCCGGGAGGTGCGATAGGTGGGGGCGCCGGCCATGCCCTCGCCCAGGTCCGGGCCCGCCTTGGCGGTGGCGCGCAGCGGGATCTCGGGCAGCAGCAGGGCCAGCAGCACCCCGATCGCGGCGACCGGGGCGGCCCAGCCGAACACCTCGGCGATGGCGTCGTTGTAGACCTGCAGCAGCCGCTCCTGCAGGGCCGGCGGGAGGACGCCGATCACCGCCGGGTCCTCCCCCGCCGTCCGCGGATCGAATCCCGGCGGCAGCCCTCCGGCCTCGGCGACCCGGGCGAGGCCGCGTTCGAGCCGGGAGGCGAACAGGGAGCCGAACATCGCCACTCCGAACGAGCCGCCGATCGACCGGAAGAACGTCACCCCGGCCGTCGCCGCCCCCAGGTCCCGGTACGGCACCGCGTTCTGCGCCGCGATCACGATCACCTGCATGACCAGGCCCAGCCCCAGGCCCAGCGCCGCCAGATCACCGTTCAGCACCGCGGTCGAGGTGGCCGGCTCCACCCTCGACAGCAGCCACAGCGCCAGCGTGGTGACCGTCATCCCGACCACCGGGAACACCTTGTAGCGGCCGTACCGGCTGATCAGCTGCCCGCTGCCGATCGAGCCGACCAGCATCCCGGCCACCATGGGCAGCAGGTGCACCCCCGACAGCGTCGCCGACACCCCGTGCACCACCTGCAGATACAGCGGCAGGTACGTCAACGCCCCGAACATCGCGAAGCCGACCAGGCAGCCCAGCGCCGCCGCCACCACGAAGACCTCGACCGTGAACAGCCGCAACGGCAGCACCGGCTCGGCCGCCCGGCGCGCCGAGGCCAGCCAGCCCAGCGTGGCCGCCGCCGCGCCCAGCAGGCCGACGATGACCGGCGAGCCCCAGGCGTACTCGGTGCCGCCCCAGGTCGCCGCCAGCACCAGGCAGATCGTGGCCGCCGACAGCAGGGCGATCCCCGGGTAGTCGATCCGGTGGCGTTCGTGCAGCCGGTCGGCGGGCAGCACCGTCGCGATCACCGCCAGCGCCGCCGCGCCCAGCGGAAGGTTGACGTAGAACACCCACGGCCAGGACAGGTGGTCGACGAAGAACCCGCCCAGCAGCGGCCCCAGCACGCTCGACACCCCGAAGACCGCGCCGAACAGCCCCTGATAACGGCCGCGCTCCCGGGGCGGCACCACATCGCCGACGATCGCCACGGCCAGCGACATCAGCCCGCCGCCGCCCACCCCCTGCACCGCCCGGAAGGCGATCAGCTCCGGCATGGCGCGGGCCAGCCCGCACAGCGCCGAGCCCACCAGGAAGATCACGATGGACAGCAGGAAGAGGTGCTTGCGCCCGTACTGGTCGCCCAGCCGTCCCCACAGCGGCGTCACCGTGGTGGTGGCCAGCAGATAGGCGGTCACCACCCAGGACAGGTGCTCGGCGCCGCGCAGCTCCCCGACGATGGTGGGCAACGCGGTGGCGACGATGGTCTGGTCCAAGGCGGCCAGCAGCATCGCCATCATGAGCGCGCCGAGGATCGCATACAGCCGTCCCCGGCGCGGCAGCCCCGTCGGCTCGGCCGCCACGGCCGTGCCGCCCCCGACGGCACCGTGCATCGCTCGACTCCCCCCGTAGCTCGGGAGGGTGTGTACCCATCCGGCGGCGGGGAGCGAACCGGCCGGGCGGATCGACGGCCCCGGCAGGCCCGGCCGACGGCGGGGGAAGCGCCCGGCCCGCCGTCACCGGGCCGGGCGGACCGTCCTCCGCCGCCCGGTCAGCCGGTCAGGTCCTTGACGACCTTCGCCGCGCCGATCCCGGTGGCGCCCAGCGCCACGGTCGAGAACGCGGCGGCCGCCCACAGCGGCACCGCCGATCCGCGGCGGCCCCGGCGGGACTTGACCGCGGCGAGCGCGTCCAGCGCGTCCACCGCCACGCCCAGACGGGCCCACGCCGCCCGCGAGCGTCCCTTGCTGAGCAGATAGCCGAGCCCGAGCGCGATCTCCCGCGAGGCGAACAGCCGGGTCGCCAGGTCCCGCCCGGCGTCCGCGTCCCGCCCCAGCCCCAGGATCCGGGCGGTCGCCCCCGGCGCCAGGAAAGCCGTCACGCCGAGCGCCACCCGCCCCCGCGCCAGGTGCACCATCAGCGTGTCGACGCGGTCCGCCTGCTGCACTTCCGTCACATCTGCCACGTTCGAAGCGTATCCCCCGCCCGAACACAATTCGACTCCGGGTCGAACAAGACCGGTCCGTCCGCCGTGGTGGACCGCCGCCCGTTCCGCGCCGATACTGGGCCCGATGGACGTCACGGGGCTCATACTGCTGTTCTTCCTCGGGTTGATGACCGCCTACCTGCTGCGGTACGTCGCCGCGCGGCTGCGCTGGCCGGTGCCCGGCTACAAGGGCATCATCATCGTCTTCGTCATCGCCATGCTGGCCATATGGGGGCAGTCCCTGGATTGACGGCGATGTCCGAACTTCCGCGCCGAGACGGCCGTCTCACCTGAGGCAGCTGCTTCCCCGCGCGGCAAGGGAGTTCCACGTGTCCCCCACCACGGCCAAGGTCCACAGGCGACGGAGCTCGACCTCCCCTCATCTGGACCGGCTCGTGGCCTTCGCCGAACCCGGCCCCGCCGACGAGTGCCTGACCCTGGACTGCGGGAGCGACCCGCTTCCCGCGGCGCTGAGCCCGCTGGTGCGGCGGGTGACCGCCGCCGACGCCGTCCGTCCCGCCGACCACGCCGCATCCGACCCGCCGGGCCCTCCGTCCTCGACGAGCGCCCCGCCCCCGGGCGGCCGGATGCCGACCGTGGTGTTCTCCCCCGCCCGTCATCGGGGCGACGGCGCCTTTGCGACGGCCGCCGAGGGCGCCGCGCTGCCCTACCGCGACGGGGCGTTCACCCTGGTCGTCTCACGGCTTGCGCTGCGCCGGCCGGTGGACCCGGCGAGCCTGCTGCGGGAGACGGTGCGGGTGTGCCGTCCCGGCGGCCGGGTGGTGATCGCCGAGGTCGTCCGTCCCGCCCACCACGCCCCCGCGCGGGACCGGCTGGAACGCCTCCGCGACCCCGCCCACCCGGGGCTGCCCGCCCTGGACGACCTCGTCCGGCTGCTGACCGACGCGGGCGCGCGCATCCGCCGCCTGGAGCGCATCAACGTGGAACGCCCCCTGGAGCACTGGCTGGCCGACGCGACCGATCCCGCCGTCGCCGAGGAGGTCCGCCGGGCCCTGCTGGAGGAGATCGACGGGGGGTCCCGCACCGGCGCCCGCCCCCGGGTGATCGGCGGGGAGCTGTGGTACACCGACACCTGGGCCTATCTGGCCGCCGAACCCCGCCCCCGCTGACCCGGGTCAGCGGGGCAGCTCGAACCAGACGGCCTTGCCGTCGGCGGTCGGGCGGACGCCCCACCGGGTGGCGAGCTGATCGACCAGGTACAGGCCGCGACCGCCCTCGTCGGTCTCCCCGGCACTGCGGATCCGCGGCAACCGCAGGTCCGAGTCGAACACCTCGACCCAGACCGACGTGGAGCCGCGGCGCAGCCGCAGCGTGAACTCCTTGGTCGGGGGCTCCCGGCGGCCCAGCTCCATGCCGAGGTCCCACAGCTCCTCGTCCAGCAGGGAGTCCTCGTCCTCCACGCCCGCCCCGGCCAGCAGCGCCGCCGGCTCCGGCCGCGGCGCCGGGCTGCTGGCCGCGTGCAGCACCACGTTGGTGACGACCTCGGAGACCAGCAGACAGGCCAGCTCGGCCTGCTCGGGGTCCATCCCCCAGGAGGCGAACGTCTGAGCGGCCATCCGGCGCGCCTCCGACACCATGATCGGCTCGGCGGCGAAGGTGCGCTGCTCGACCGCCAGCTCCTCCGAGGAGGTGCGGATCACCACGATCGCCACGTCGTCGTCGATGTCGCCGGGCACCGCCTCGAAGGCCGCGCCGGCCACCTCCTCGACGTCGCCGTCCGCGACGGCGGCGACCGCCTCACGGACCATCCGGCGGGACTCCTCACGGGTGTAGTACTCCCCGTCGGGCTTGGGCCGCCGGTCGATCAGTCCGTCGGTGTACAGCACCAGCGTGGCGCCGGGCTTGAGCTCGCGGCTCTCCTCGTTGAACAGGATCTCCCCGCCGACGCCGGAACCGCGCACGCCCAGCATCGCGCCCTTGCTGTTGAACTCCAGCTCGGTGACCTCGCCGTCCTGGATCAGCAGCGGCGGATCGTGCCCGGCGTTGGCGAACGACAGCACCCGCGACCAGGCGTCGTAGACGAAATAGGTGCACGACACCAGCGGCGCCCGCGCCCCGTCCTCGTCGATCCGGTCCGACCGCCGGGCCGGGCTCAGGGTCCGGGTCCACTCGTCCAGCTCGCGCAGGATCTCCGCGGGCGGCTTGTCGGCCTGGGCGAACGCCCGCAGCGCCGCCCGCAGCTGGCCCATCACCGCCGCGGCGCGCGCGCCGCGGCCCTCCACATCGCCGATCACCAGCCCGACCCGGCCCGCCGACAACGGGATCACGTCGTACCAGTCGCCGCCGACCTGGGTCTGAATGCCGTGTCCGTGCGACTCCAGCGGCCGGGCCGGCTCGTACCGCCAGGCGATCTCCAGTCCGTCCAGCTTGGGCGGGACGTCCCCGGGCAGCAGGTTCTTCTGGAAGGCCAGCGCGGTCTCGCGCTCGGCCTCGAACAGCATCGCGTTGTCGACCGCCAGCGCCACCCGGCCGGCGATCGCGCCGACCAGGTCGCGGTCGAAGCCGTCGTAGTGCGGGTCGGGCCGCTTGCTCAGGTTGGACAACGCCAGCGTCATCACGCCCAGCAGCTCGCCGCGGGCCAGCAGCGGAGCGGAGATCGCCGACGTGATGCCCATGGCCTCGTCGCCGGCCTGGTCCGGGGCCGCGTAGCGGGCCTGCGCCATGTCCTCCACCAGCACCGCGTCCCGGCGCTGCATCGCCTTGGCGGCGTGGTGGCCCGGCGGGTACGACACCGGTTCGTCGACCTCCGGCCAGGTGCCCGGCGGCGGGGTCCAGCCGCCGGCGTGCCGGGAGACCCGGCGGATCAGCCGGTCCCCGCTGAACAGGTCGATGAAGCAGTGGTCGGCGAACTGCGGGACCAGCGTGTCGGCCATCTGCCGCAGCGTGGTGGCCAGCTCCAGCGATCCGGCCAGCCGCTCTCCGACGCGCTCGAGCAGCCCGTAGCGCTCCTGGTCGCGCTGGTTGCTGCGGAACGCCTCACGAGCGAAGATCACGATCCCGTCGATCGCCCCGGAGGGGTGGCGCAGCGGCACCGCGTGCGCACGGGTGTAGACGGTGGAGCCGTCGTCCCGGACGTTGCTGAACGTGCCCTCCCAGACGCCGCCCTTGAGCACGTGCCGGGCCAGCTCGGCGGCCTGGGCGTGGTCCTCTTCGGCGATGCCCAGCGACAGCACCGACCGTCCGATGAACTCGTCCCCGTCGAAGCCGAACAGCTTGCGCGCAAAGGCGTTGCCGTAGATGACGTTGCTGAACCGGTCGCAGACCACGACCGCCATCTCCATCTGGGACAGCACGGTCTCCGGCGGCAGCTGCGCCTCGATGGCGGACTCACTCCACCGCGTCATCGGACCTCAGCTTCCCCGTCGCTGCACTGGACGTGCCCTCCCAGGCGCCCGCCCGCGCCCGTCTTGTTGATGAACGACGAAAGCGCGTCCCGGATACGCGGGAATCCCTCCCCGCGGCGGAGGTCCTCGGTGCTGGGCGGCGGTGTCAACGGGAAATGATCAGCGCTTGGTGACGAACACGTGGTCGGCCAGCCGCCGGGGCAGCTCGCTGGTGGAGTCCGGCTCACCGTCACACGTCACTCGTACCCCGTCTTCACCGGTCGCCAGGATCACCTCTCGTCCGGGCCGAATGTCGAGTTCCTTGAGGATCAGCATCAGATCGCTGTCGTTTTGGACCTGCTCGCTGATCCGGCGCACCACCGCGGGCGTGCCGCCCGGAGTGGCGATGTCGGTCATCACGCTGAGCGGGCCGCTCTCCTCCCCGTCGGTGGACACCCCCAGCTCGTCCAGGCCGGGGATCGGGTTGCCGTGCGGGCAGTGCGTCGGGTTGCCGAGCAGCGAGACCAGCCGCCGCTCGACCTCCTCGCTCATCACGTGCTCCCACCGGCAGGCCTCGATGTGCACGTCCTCCCAGGGCAGCCCGATCACGTTCACCAGCAGGCACTCCGCCAGGCGGTGCTTGCGCATGACCCGGATGGCCAGCTCCCGGCCAGCGGGGGTGAACTCCAGGTGCCGGTCGCCCTCGACCCGCAGCAGGCCGTCGCGCTCCATGCGGGCGACCGTCTGGCTCACCGTCGGGCCGCTCTGGGACAGGCGCTCGGCGATGCGCGCACGGAGAGGGACGATCCCCTCCTCTTCGAGCTCGAACACCGTACGGAGATACATCTCCGTCGTGTCGATCAGGCCGTGTGAGGTCAATGCTCCCTCCGCTCTCGAAGCTTCAAGTCTACTTCGCCCGAGCCGTGGCGGGGCGCCCCTCAGCGGCTCCCTGACGCTTTGCGACGCGATGGGCGCCTGGTGGGTAGAGGAAACGCGTTATGACGGTCGAATCTTCCCACGACGCAACCCCTTACGTTCCCGAACAAGCGGATTTGACGGGGCTGGCGCGGGCGGCCGCCGGATGCCGGGGCTGCCCGTTGTACGCCGAGGCGACTCAGACGGTGTTCGGCGAGGGTCCGGCGGACGCTCGGATGGTGCTGGTCGGCGAGGCCCCCGGCGATCAGGAGGACCGGCGGGGCAGGCCGTTCGTCGGCCCGGCGGGACGGTTGCTGGACCGGGCGTTGGAGGAGGCGGGCATCGCCCGTGGGGATGTGTATCTCACCAATGCGGTGAAGCATTTCGCGTTCACCGTTCCCGCCGGTGGAAGACGTCGATTGCACAAGACGCCGAGCGCCCGTCAGACATCCGCCTGCCGGCCCTGGCTGCTGGCCGAACTCCACGTGATCGATCCGAAGGTCGTCGTGCTGCTCGGCGCCGTGGCCGGCAAAGCGCTCCTGGGATCGCGATTCCGGATCACCCCCCGCCGCGGAGAACTGCTGCCGTGCCCTCCGCCGGAGATGCTCGGCACCCCGCAGGCCGCCCGTTTCGTCGAGTCGGCCGATCCCGCCGACGCGCCCGCCCGTCTCCTGGCCACCGTCCATCCCTCGGCGGTGCTGCGCGCCGACGACCGCGAGGGCGCCTACGCCGGCCTGGTCGAGGACCTGAGGGCCGCCGCCGGGGCCCTCGACCGCTAGCGCGCCGGCTCCCCGGCGTGGCCGGCGGGCGGCGGCTCCGGCGGGGCGGCGCGTCAGCGACCGGCCGGGTCGGCCGGGCCGGCCGTGCGGGTGTCGTAGCGCAGCAGGGCGGGGACGCACAGGGACGCCACGACCACCAGGACCGCGCAGGCCAGTCCGCCGCCGACCCAGGAGACGGTGGCGCCGGCGACCGCGGCGACGGCCCCGGCGCGCAGATCGCCCAGCCGAGGGCCTCCGGCCACCACCACCACGAAGACGCCCTGCAGCCGGCCGCGCATCTCGTCCGGCGCGTACGTCTGGAGGATGGTCTGCCGGAAGACCGCCGAGACCAGGTCGGCCGCGCCGCCGACCGCCAGCAGGACGACCGCCAGCCACAGGGAGGAGGCGAGCCCGGCCGCGGCGACCGCCAGGCCCCACACGACGATGGACGCGACCAGCGCCACGCCCTGCCGGTGGATCCGCCCGATCCAGCCCGACATCAGCCCGCCCAGCACCGATCCGATGGCGATGGCGGCGAACAGCCAGCCCACCGCGCCGCTGGCGACGCCGTCCGCGGCCATCTCCCCGCCCGCCCCTCCGCCGAAGCGGGTCTCGGCCGCCTCGGGGAACAGCGCCCGCGGCATCGCCACGCCCATCGCGATGACGTCCACCACGAACGACATCAGCAGCACCGGTTGGGAGGCCAGATAGCGCAGCCCCTCGACCACCGAGCGCAGGCCGGGGCTTCCGGTGCGGTCCTCCAGCGGCGGGATGGGCGGCAGCCGCAGCGCCGCCCACAGCACCACGGTGAACAGCGCCGCGTCCAGCGCATAGGCGGCCGCGTAGTGCCACCGGGCCAGGATCACCCCGGCCAGCAGCGGCCCGGCCAGCATGCCGGCCTGGCTCGCGGTGAAGTTCAAGGTGTTGGCCGCGGCGACCTCCTCGGGCCGCATCAGCCGGGGGATGATCGCGCCGCGGGCGGGCGAGGAGACCGCGAATCCGCAGGACTGGACCGCCACCGTGGCCATGATCAGCCACAGCGCGTCCAGCCCGAGCACCGCCTGGATCAGCAGCAGCAGGGTCGAGACCCAGGTCACGCAGGAGGAGACGAACAGCAGCCGGCGCCGGTCCATGTGGTCGGCGATCGCGCCGCCCCACAGCCCGAACGCGATCAGCGGCACCAGCGCCGCGACGCCGAGCGCACCGACCCAGAACGAGGAGCCGGTCAGGTCGTACACCTGGACCGGCACCGCCACCGCGGTCACCTGGAAGCCGACGTGGGAGACGGTGTGGCCGATCCACAGCCGCCGGTAGGCGGGATTGCCCAGGGGCCTGGTGTCGATGGCCAGCCGCCGCCACCGCGAGGTCCGCGCGGTGGCGGCGGCGGGCGGGGAGTCCTTCGCCGTGGTCACGGAGAGAGTCTCTCGATGACCCACCTGTCCTTTTCACCGGGGGGTCGGCGGTAGCGGATCCGGTCGTGCAGCCGGTCCGGACGCCCCTGCCAGAACTCCATCTCCTCGGGGACCACCAGGTAGCCGCCCCAGAACGGGGGCTTGGGCACCTCGGCCGGTTCCGGCCAGCGGGCGGCCAGTTCGGCGAACCTGGCCTCCAGCTCCTCCCGGGAGGAGATCACCGACGACTGCCGGGAGGCCCAGGCGCCGAGCCGCGCCCCGCGCGGCCGGGTGCGGAAGTAGGCGGCCGCCTCCTCCTCGGGCAGCCGGTGCACCGCTCCGGACACCCTGACCTGCCGATGGAGGGGGTGCCAGGGGAACACCAGCGCGGCCCGCGGGTTGGCCGCCAGGTCCCGCCCCTTGCGCGAAGTGTGGTTGGTGAAGAACCTAAAACCGTCCGTTCCGTACCCTTTGAGTAGAACGATCCGAGCGCTGGGCTCCGCCTCCGGCGAAGCGGTCGCCAGGATCATCGCGTTGGGTTCGGGCAGTCCGGCCGCCACCGCATCGGCGAACCAGGCGGCGAACAGGTCGACCGGCTCCTCGGGCAGGTCGGCGGGAAAGGAGGACAGTCCCGGGACGGCACCGTCGTAGTCGGTGCGCAACCGGGCCGGGTCGGGATCGTGTCGCACAGTGGCAGAGCCTCTCACCTGGGCCGAGCGCACATTGCGGGGACCTGGGTACTGAGCGGTAACCCAGACAGGGTTCAATGAAGCATCACCGCCTTATCACTCTTGGGGACGAAAGGCAGGACGAACATGTCCGACTTCAAACCCGGTCTTGAGGGGGTCGTAGCCTTCGAGACCGAGATCGCGGAACCGGACAAGGAGGGCGGCGCCCTGCGGTATCGGGGCGTCGACATCGAGGAGCTCGTCGGCCGCGTCTCCTTCGGTGACGCGTGGGGCCTGCTGGTGGACGACAGCTTCGACCCGGGCCTGGAGCCGGCAGAGCCGCATGTCCTGCCACTGCGGTCCGGCGACGTCCGGGTGGACGTGCAGGGCGCGCTGCCCGCGCTGGCCACCGCCTATGGCATGCGCCCCCTGCTGGACATCACCGACGAGGAGGCCCGGGCCGACCTGGCCCGCGTGTCGGCGCTGGCACTGTCGTTCGTCGCCCAGTCGGCCCGCGGCATCGACAAGCCGATGGTGCCGCAGCGGCGCGTGGACGAAGGCCAGACGATCACCGAGCGTTTCATGATCCAGTGGCGCGGTGAGCCCGACCCCCGCCATGTGGCGGCCGTCGACGCCTACTGGGTCTCGGCCGCCGAGCACGGCATGAACGCCTCCACCTTCACCGCCCGGGTGATCGCCTCCACCGGGGCGGACGTCGCCGCCAGCATCTCCGGCGCCATCGGCGCCATGTCCGGCCCGCTGCACGGCGGCGCCCCGGCCCGGGTGCTGCCGATGATCGAGAAGGTCGAGCAGACCGGCGACGCCCGCAAGGTCGTCACCGACATCCTCGACGCGGGCGAGCGGCTGATGGGCTTCGGACACCGGGTCTACCGCGCCGAGGACCCGCGCGCCCGGGTGCTCCGCCGCACCGCCAAGGAGCTGGGCGCCCCCCGGTTCGAGGCCGCCAAGGCCCTGGAGGACGCCGCCCTGTCCATCCTCCGCGAGCGTCGTCCCGACCGCGCCATCGAGACCAACGTGGAGTTCTGGGCGGCGGTCGTGCTGGACTTCGCCGAGGTTCCCCCCGCGATGATGCCCGCCATGTTCACCTGCGGCCGCACCGCGGGCTGGGCGGCGCACATCCTGGAGCAGAAGCGCACCGGCCGCCTGGTGCGCCCCAGCGCCCGCTACGTGGGCCCGGGCCCCCGCCCGATCACCGACGTCACCGGCGCCGAGGCCGCCCTCAAGCGGAACGCCGGCTGACCGTCCGTTCCTCGACGGGGTCTTCGGGGCGCCGCCCCGAAGACCCCGTTTCCCTGCGGCGCCTTTGCACGGTCGTGATGATCACGACGGGTCGCAAAGGGTCGTGACGGGTCCTGCGCCGCATCCGGCCGGATCCGGTCGCCTGTGGCCGGATCCGGCCACGGCTGACGGCATCCGGCCACAGCTGACGGCATCCGGTCGCATCCGATCGGACCCGATCAGGCGGCATCCGGTCGCATCCGGACGCATGCGCCCGCGCGTCCGGCCGCATCCGGCCGGACGCCGGCGGCCCGGTCAGCGGCCCGGCTTCGGGCAGTCGGCGCTGCCGGTGCGACCGTCCACCAGGTGGCCGCAGACCGCGACGGCCATCCGCCGCCCCGTCTCCAGCACCTCCAGCAGCAGCACGGGCTTGTCGGGGACCAGGTGCCCCTGGTTGCGGGGACCGAAGCGGATCACCCCCGTCGCCCCCTGCATCCGGGAGCCCGGGGTGGGCTCGGTCAGCTCCGACAGCACCGCCGCCGCGGTGGGCGGCGCCCCGGCCTGATCGGCCATCACCCGCTGCGCCACCCTGATCATGGTGAACGCCGCGTCGTAGGCGATCGCCGAATGCGCCAGGGAGGGGCGTTCGGCGGGCGGGGCGTCGGGACGGACGAGGTCCTTCAGCGCGGCCCTGAAGGCCGGATAGAACGGGTGCAGCGGGTTGTCCCCCACCCAGCGGGGGTCCCAGGCCTCCTCGGCGGCCAGCGGCGTGTAGAACAGCTTGATCGACGGGGTCCGGCCGATCTCCTCGGCGTTGTCGCTGACGTACTTGGTCACCTCGTCGCCGCCCAGCACGACCCGCCGGCCGCCGCAGGGCGTGTTGACGAGCACGTTGACGAACGAGCGGAACTCATGCGACCGGCCGGCGTAGTAGAACACGTCCGCCGGCCGCCGGCAGGCCTGCAGCACCAGCCCCGGGATCTCGCGCGGATCGCGGTACCGCCGCATCCGGACCCTCCCGCCCGCCCGGCCGAACGCCTCGGCGAAGTCCTCGGCCAGGTTGGTGCTGTAGGTGTCGTCCTCGGCGGCGTCGTAGAACACGTCCGCCGAGGCGGCCCGGGCGCCGCCGGGGCTCAGCCGGCCGCTGCGCGCCCAGTGCGCCGCGTGCTCGGCCAGCCGCCGGTTGAGGGGCGCCAGCCGGAAGTAGTACGGGGAGAACCCCTGCGCCTGCCGCCCCAGGAGGTCATAGGTGCTGGTGGTGCCGATCATCGGCAGCGCCGCCTGGGACAACCGCCGGATCGCCTCCCCGGTCTGCTGTTTGCTCTCGCCGAAGCCGACCACCCCGACGATCGTGCGGTCCGACAGGGCGCGCGCCCGGATGCGCTCGGCGACCCGGGCGGCGTAGCGGAAGCGCGATCCGGCGTTGGCCACCAGCACCCGCAGCAGCGGCTCGCTGTGGGCGGCGTTGTGCAGCCGCTGGGCGACCGCCAGCCCGACCAGCTCCCCGTGCACCCCCGACAGCAGCGTGCCCGGCGGACCGCCGCCCGCGGGGTCGGTGCTGAGCGCCCCGAGATAGACGATCGTGACGTACTTCCTGCCGGTCTTGAGGACCGCCTCGTTCTGGTCCCGGATCCGGCGCTCGACCCGCTCCAGCCGCTCGTCGAAGGGGAACGACCCGTCGGTCAGGCCGACGCACTCGCCGTTGGGGGCGCGCCACACCCCGTGCGGATCGCAGTAGCGGACGCCCTGCACCGTCACCACGGTGGCCGAGGCGGCCAGCACCAGCAGCGCGCCGATCCACGGCGTGAACGGGTGCGCGAGCCAGGGCCGCCGCCGCGAGGGGAGGGCGGGGGCGGACTGGCCGTCGCCCCTGCCCAGGTCGACGGAGATGTCCCGGGTGTAGCCCAGGGCGATGGCGCGCCGCCGGTCGTCCCAGTGGTCGACGTAGGACTGCAGCGCGCCGTCCAGATCGACCGGGCGGTCCCGGGTGGCCTGCGGGCGGAGCCGGCCGGCGAACGCCGCGACCTCGTCGGCGTCGTCGCCGACGCAGGCCACGATCACCAGGGGGTCGAAGGCGATGCGCGCCGCCGCCTGCTCGGGACCGATCCGGTCGCGTTCCCGCAGCTCCTCGGCCGTCAGCGGGCCGCCGCGGTGGGCGAAGCGGCGCAGCCGGTCCGCCCGGACCCGTTCGACCAGCTCGATGAAGCGCCGGGCCAGCTCCATCCGGCGCCGGGATTCGGCCGGGTCGGTGCGGACGAGGGGGTCCATGATGACGGTCGGGTAGCGCACCCGCGCCCAGGTCGCCCGGCGCCAGCCGCGCCGGTACCCCTGCCGCAGGTCCTCCAGGAAGGCCGCGATGAACAGCTTGTCCAGCTCGTCCTCGGGCAGCCGGTTGCGGTTGATCAGCTTCACCGCGAACGTCAGGAAGTCCGGAGCGGGCCCCGGCCCGTACGGCTGCCGGGGGAACCACCGGTAGCGCCGCCGGCTCGCCCAGTCCCAGGTGACGATGCCGGCCTGGCCGATGATCACCACGACCCCGCCGAGCGCGGTCATCGCCGCCGCCGCCAGGTCCACCGCGCTGGCCGCGGTCGCGCTGACCAGGGCGATGACCGCCACCGCGATCGGGGCGATCTGCTCCAGATAGCTCAGCACCGAGGCGAACCTCGGCTTCCCTCCGCTGTTCTCGCCCGGCAGCACCCGCTGCCGCCGGCGGCGTATCCCCGCCGCCAGCACCCGACGCGCGGCCTGGGGGTCGTTGCCGCTCACCCCCATCAGCCGGGCCACCAGCTCCCGGTCCTCCTCGGGGCCGGCGCCGTCCGGCACCTGGTCGTTGTTCGCCTTCGCCGCCAGCCGCATCTCGCGCAGCGAGCTCAGCCACAACGCCATGCTGAGCAGCCGGAAGCGCAGCGGCCGCTCCAGGGGCGGGGTGCTCTCGGTGAGCCGGTAGACGATCTTGCGGAGCAGATCGGGGACGTCGGAGCCGGGGTCGCGCACCTTGGCGACGAGGCCGCCGTCACCGTCGCAGTCGTCCTTGAGGCTCTGCGCGACGGAGGTCCAGCCGCCCGCGTCCGCGGTCAGCAGCACCGGGCGCAGCCGGTCCCCGGCCCGGGCCGTGGGCCGGCGCCGGAGCTGCCGCAGCACCGCCGTCAGCTGCGGGTGCCGGTGCGCCAGATCCGGCGGAACGCCCTGGCCCGTCTGAGGCATCGCCCACCACCTCCGCCGCCTCCCGCCCGGACCCGACGGTCCCGGCCATGCAATCGGTCGACCGCCCCTCGGTGAAGGTCAAAAGACACTCAGCCCCACACAAGAGGGTGGTGCGAATTCTCGCAATGGAATTTGCCATCATGGGCGCGTGACCGACCCCGCCGCCGAGGACGAGCGCGAGGAGCTGCTGCGCCAGGAGGCCGAACGAGAGGCCAAGCGCAGACGGCGGGATGCGATCTCACGCCGGGTGGTCGGCTGGATCACGGCGGTCGCGCTGGCGTTCCTGCTGTACGACTCGGCGGGGGCGCTGGCCGAGGCCGCCCGGCGGGGCCGCCCGTGGGGCGTGCACGCGGTGTTCGCGACGCTGGCGGCGCTCGGGCTGCTGTGGCTGCTGGGGGCGCTGATCCGCGGAATCCGGGCGCGCCGCCGAAGCCCCCGCTGATGTCGCCCATCTCGGCATGTGGACGCCTTCGAAGTGAATCGCGCAGGTCAACTAAGGTGTTCGTCGTGACCGAGAACGCGAACATCGCCATTCCCGAAGACCTCAAGCCCGCCGACGGCCGCTTCGGCTGTGGCCCGTCCAAGGTCCGTCCCGAGCAGCTGCGCACGCTCGCCGAGTCGGGGGCGGCGTACCTGGGCACCTCGCACCGGCAGGCGCCGGTCAAGTCGCTGGTGCGCCGGGTCCGCGACGGGCTGGCGGAGCTGTTCTCGCTGCCCGACGGCTACCGGGTGCTGCTGTCCAACGGCGGCACCACGGCGTTCTGGGACGCCGCCGCGTTCGGGCTGGTGCGCGAGAAGTCCCAGCACCTGACGTTCGGCGAGTTCTCCAGCAAGTTCGCCAAGGTCACCAAGAGCGCCCCGTGGCTGGCCGACCCGTCGATCATCGCCGGTGAGCCGGGCTCCCACCCCGAGCCGCGCACCGAGGAGGGCGTGGACGTCTACGCCCTGACCCACAACGAGACCTCCACCGGCGTGGCGATGCCGATCAAGCGCGTCGGCGAGGAGGGGTCGCTGGTGCTGGTGGACGCCACCTCCGCGGCCGGGGGCCTGCCGGTGGACGTCGGCGAGACCGACGTCTACTACTTCGCGCCGCAAAAGTGCTTCGCCTCCGACGGCGGGCTGTGGGTGGCGCTGGTGTCGCCGGCCGCGCTGGAGCGGATCGAGGAGATCGCCTCCTCCGACCGGTACATCCCGGCGTTCTTCGACCTCAAGACGGTCGTCGAGAACTCCGCCAAGGACCAGACCTACAACACCCCGGCGGTGGCCACCCTGCTGCTGCTGGCCGAGCAGATCGAGTGGATGAACGCCCAGGGCGGCCTGGCCTGGACCACCGCCCGCACCGCCGACTCGGCGCAGCGGCTGTACACGTGGGCGGAGAAGAGCTCCTACGCCACCCCGTTCGTCGCCGACCCGGCGCAGCGGTCTCAGGTGGTGGGCACCATCGACTTCGTGGACTCGGTCGACGCCGCCGCCGTCGCCAAGGTCCTGCGGGCCAACGGCATCGTGGACACCGAGCCGTACCGCAAGCTGGGCCGCAACCAGCTGCGCATCGGCATGTTCCCGGCCGTGGACCCCGCCGACGTGGAGGCCCTCACCGCCTGCATCGACTACGTCGTCGAGCGGCTGTAGCCGCCCGTCCGGGACCGGCGGTCAGCCCACCGTCGCGAAACCGCCCGCGTCGCGTCCCGCGGCGGAGCGGCACAGGACGTGACGGAGCTGGGCCCGGTCGCGGTCCCGGTCGGCCGCGGTGAACCCGGCCCAGACCCGCTCGTCGAGGTCGGCGGGGCGCGCGGTGGGCACGAACTCGGCGCGGGCGGTGATCTGCGGCTCGGGGCGCCGGGCGATCTGCAGATAGGTGCCCTCGCGCAGCATCACGGCCGAGACGAACCGCACCCGCGTGCCGGCGCGCACCTCGCGGAACCATCGGGGGTTGGAGGCCCAGTACACGTTCCGTTCGGCGTCCACCGCGACCACCAGCGGGCTCAGCGCGGCCCGGGCCAGGTGCACCCGGTCCGGGCGGGCCCGCTCCACCCAGGCCAGGGCGGCCCGGCCGATCAGCGCCCGCAGCACCTCGCCGATCGACGCCGCGTCGGTCCGGCCGGCCAGCGCCCGGAAGATCGCCTCGCCGCCGGCGCCGTCCGGCGCGAGCGCGAAGCGGCGGCGCAGCTCGCCCGCCGCCACGTCCCCGTTGCAGGCGGCCACGATCCCCGCGTCCGCGGCGTCCGGACCGGACACCACCAGCGGCGCCGCCTCGGCCGGGCCGGCGGAGGGGCCCCGGGCGGCGCAGCGGGTGTGGCCGAGCGCGACGGGGGCGACGTCCAGCAGCGCCAGCAGCAGGTCCGACCGCCAGACCCGGCCGAACGGGCCGCGGCCCTTGACGATCCGGCAGCCGTCGATGCTGACGTCGGCGGCGTCCGGCGGCACCCGCGCGGCGGAGGTCACCGCCCGCCCGGTGAACAGCGCCGCCCCGGCGGAGTCGGTGCCGCGTTCTTCGGCCAGCATGCCGAGCAGGACGAACGCGTCCGACGCCCACTCCGGGTGCGCCGCCGAAGGGGACCGCAGCAGCCCGAACAATCCGCACATGTCCGTTGAGACGCCGGTCCGGGGGCGAGGGTTCGCCGCGGGACCGGGCATCGCCCCGCGCCGAATAGGCTTCACCCCGTGAACCGCCCATCCCGATGGCTTCTCCCGACCATCCTGACCGTGTTGATCCTCGCCGTGGTCATCGGCGCGCTGCTCGGCTGACGCGCCCTCCCCCGATCGGCGATGATCGTGGCGATGGGATGCGATGGACGGCCGCGGCGGACGACGGCTCTCGACGGTCGTCCGGCGTCGGGGGATGACGGGTCCTCCCCCGACGCGACGGGGGGGAGGCGGCCGATGAGAACGCGGTCACGGCTTGCGGCGGGGGCGCTCGCCTGCCTGTTCGCCGGAGCCTGGGCGGCGCCGCCCGCCCTGGCCGCCGACGGCGGCGACGCCGTCAAGGTGATGACGATCACCGACGAGCGGATCGTGGAGTCCAGCGGGCTGGCGGTCAGCCGACGGCATCCGGGCGTGCTCTACACCCACAACGACTCCTCCGGACGGCCGGAGATCTACGCGATCGGCCCGGACGGGCGGGTCAGGGCCGTCCTCCGGCTCGCCGGGGCGAACGCGCGCGACTGGGAGGGCATGGCTGTCGGCGTCGACGAACGCGGGCGCCCGGCGCTGTACGTGGGCGACATCGGCGACAACCTCGGCGGGGCGTGGCCGCACGTGACGGTCTACCGGGTGCCCGAGCCGGCCCGGCTGCACGACCAGACGCTGCGGGCGACGGCGTTCCGCCTCACCTACGCCGACGGGCCGCGCAACGCCGAGACGCTCATGATCAATCCGCGCACCAACCGGCTGTACGTGGCCAGCAAGCAGCTGTCCGGCGCGGTGTACGAGGCCCCGGCGCGGCTGCGCGCCACGGGCTCCAACACGCTGCGGCGGATCGGCCCGGCCCCGGCGATGGCCACCGACGGGGCCTTCTCCCCGGACGGGCGGACCCTGGTCATCCGGACGTACTGGTCGGCCCAGGTGTACGCGTTCGACGACCGGGCCGCCGAGAAGCTCACCCCCCTGGCCCGGGTGCGGCTGCCCCGGCAGGAGCAGGGCGAGTCGATCGCCTACACGGCGGACGGGCGCGCGCTGCTGGTCGGGTCGGAGGGGACCGGCCAGCCGATCTGGCGGGTGCCGCTGCCCGATCGGGCCCTGCCGAGCCCCACCTCCACCGCCGCCCCGGAGCGGGTGGCCGACCGGGACCGGCCCGACGCCCGGAAGGTCGGCCTGGCGCTGGTGATCGGGGTCGCGCTGGCCCTCGGATTCGGCCTCCTGCGGCGCAGATCCTGACCGGCCCCGCTCCGGCCGCGGGGCCGTGACGCATCCGACGGAAAGTGGGCGGCGAGAACGGCGTGGGACATGTCAGGATCGAGGATTGTGCACCCAGAGCTCGTCGGTCGGTCCTGGACGGGACCCGTGGGGCGGCGACGCCCGATCGGCCACGGGTCGTTCACCTTGGCCGCCTTGGTCGTCGCGGTCTTGCCGATCACGCCGGCCTGGCTGTGGGCGGCCCTGATCGGCGCCTGTGCGGCGCTTCCCTGGCTGCTCGGCGCGCTCCTGCCGCGACGCCCCCGACCGTACTGGCGGCTGTCGGAGGCCGGTCTGGAACGGATCGGCCCCCGCGGCGAGGTCCTGCTCCGCTACGAGCGCGAACGGATCGAGGAGCTGGCGCTGACCGCCGCGGACGGCCGGCTGACGATCTTCCACAAGTTCGGCCGCACCGCGGTCGGCGATCTGACCGCGATGGGGTTCGAGCCGCTGCCGTTCTATGTGACCGCGCGGCGGCTGGGCCTGCCGGTGCGGGTGCTGGACGAGGACGGCGGACGGAGCCTGGACCATCTGGCCGAGCAGCGGCTGGCCGCCCAGGAGGCCGAGCTGCTGGCCGCCGCGCACGAGCCGCGCCGGCTGCCCGAGGAGCGCCGTGAGCCGACCCGGCTGAGCGCCGCGCCGCCGGGGCCCGGGCGGCGCCGGGTCGGCCTGCTGTGCGCGCTGATGGGGGTGCTGGCGGCGCTGGTCGTGGCCCGGACGGCGCTGGCCGACCCGGCCGGCCCGGGCCTGACCGGCCGGCTGACCGCGGCCGGCTGGACGCTGGTCGGGGCGATCGCGCTGCACGCCGCGTACCGCCGGATGCTGCAGGACCGCCCGGTCCGCTGGACGATCACCGCGGGCCGGCTGGTGGTGCAGGGCGGGCCGCAGCGCCGTGACCGGCGGGCCTCCCGGGCGCTGCGGGTGCACGCCGCCGAGGTGGCCGCGCTGGTGGTCGGTCCGGGCGTGCGGATCGACCCGGTGAGCGGGCAGCCGGTCCCCTGCTCGCTGTCAGTGCTGGCGTTCGATCACCGGATGGGGCTGATGGCGCGGCTGCCAGCGGACGGGCTGGAGGAGTTCCAGCTGGTGCACGAGCTGCACGAGCACGGCTACCGGGTGATCACCCCCACCGCCGGCGACCCGCGGCCCTCCCGCTACGGCCTGGACGGTCTGCCGGAGGTGTTCTCCCAGGTCCCCGGAGGCCGGCTGGTGGTCACCGACGACGGGCTGGGCTGGGCGAACGCGGCCGGCGAGGTGGTGCTGCGGATGCCGGAGGACCGGCTCGGCGGGATCGAGCTGCTCACCATCGGCGGGCACGCCTGGGTCCGGCTGTACGGGCCCGACGGGGAGGAGTTCTTCGCCGCTCCGCTGTCGATGCTGCGGATCTCCCGGACCGATCTGCGCGAGTCGGCCCGCAAGGCGGGCCTGCCGGTGACCGACGCCGAGTACGACGCCTATCTGTCGGCCGCGTTCCACGGCGTGGTGGAGGCCATGACGGGACCGTCCGCCCCCGAGGGGGACGACGGACCGGCGGGGCCCGTCGAGGACGGTCCCGGCGTGCTGCTGGACGCCTCCCGCCGGTCCCGCATCGGCACCTACCTGCTGAGCGTGATCATGTGCGAGGTGGTCGCCGTGCTGGGCTCGCTGTGGCTGGGCGACGAGCTCGGCGGCACGCTGCGCACCCTGTCCTGGGCGGCCCCCGCGGGCCTGGTGATCGGCCTGGTCGGCCACTGGATCTACGACCGCAACCGCGAGCGGCTGCGCATCTCCCCGCAGGGCATCGCCGCGGTCGGCCGCCGAGGCCAGGTCTTCTGGACGCTGTCGCGCGCCACCGTGGGCGGCGTGGGGATCGACGAGTCCGGCGAGCGCCTGCCCCGTGTGGTCGTCTGGAGCCCCGCGGGCCGCGTCCTGCGCCAGGTCGCCTTCCCTCCCGATCTGGAGGAGCTGCGCCGCGCCTGCGAGCGCTACGGCCTGCCCTGGGGGCCTCCAGACGCCGACCGCCCGGCGCCTCCGCCGCCGGAGCTGTGACCGCCCCGGCAGGGCCCTGACGTCGCCCTCCGTGCGGACCCCGCGAGCCCTTCCCCGGCTCCCCGCGGGACCTTCCACGGTCCTCGGGCCCCGTGCGGCCGCTCCGCGCCGGAAAGGGCCCCGGCGGCGGGCGCACGTCCCGGCCGCCCGGGCCGGCGCGCCCGCCGCCGGATCGGGTCGAGGACGGCGCTTCCATGGGTGTTCCACGGATCGTGATCGAGCCCGGGGTCGACTCGGGTCGGGACCCCGGCCGGACGCCCGCCGCGCGACGCCCGGGCGTCGGGCCGGCGGCGGAGACCGGCCTCACCGGCCCTTCTCGGGCCCTCCTCGGACGGGTCTCCGCGCAAGGTCGACGCGGCGCGGCCGGGCGCCCGACGGCGGTGCCGGCTCAGGCGGTGCCCGGTGCGGCCGACCCGTTCGGCTCGGCCGCACCGCCCGGACCGTGCCGGGCCCACAGCACGGCGGCCAGGAGCTCGTCCAGGTCGACGTCGGCGGGCGGCTGGGCCGTCTCGTCCCGGGTCCGGTCGATCAGGGCGGTGAAGCGGGCGATGTCGGGGTCGTCGGCGTTGACCTTCAGCCAGGCCGGGCCGACGCATTCGACGATCGCGGTCAGCAGGTCGGTCAGCAGCAGGGGGGCGGCCGCCGAGGACGGGTGGGCCTCGTAGGCGTTCACGGCCTGCAGGACCTCCGCGGCGCGCTCGCGGGCCAGCGGGCCGGCCGCGTGCCGATGCACGTACTCGGCGGCGGTCCGGGTCTTGCGCAGCGCGGTCGGCAGGGCGTGCGGCAGTGCGATCATCGGGTCCACCTCCTCGTCCGGCACTGCGGCCACGGTGGGGCGCCCCAGCGAAGTTAACACTTCAGTTGCAAGTTTATCCCCGCTCCTCGAGGCGGCCGAGGTCAGCGCAGCGGCCAGCGGTGGACGGGCTCGTACCACAGCCGCCGGTCGCGTCCGCCGGGCAGATGGCTGCGCACCAGGTGCAGCGCGTCGGCGGTCCAGGTCGCCCCCGCGTACGCCGACAGCTCCTCCACCAGCGGCCGCAGGTCCATGGGGCGGCGGCTGCGGGCCAGCGTCACATGCGGGCGGAACCCCCTGTACTCCCTCAGCCGGACGCCGGCGCGGCGACCGGCGGCGTTCACCGAGGCGGCCAGCCGGCTCAGCACCCCCCGGTCGCCGTACACGCCGGTCCACAGCACCCGGGCGTGCGCGCCGCCGGGGAACGCCCCGGCCCCGGCGAACGACAGCTCGATCGCGGGATACCGTCCGGCGGCGCGTTCCAGCCGCGGCAGCAGCCGATCGGTGGTCCGCTCGTCGAGCTCGCCGTAGAACGCCAGCGTGATGTGCATCAGGTCGCGGTCGACCCACCGCAGGTCGGGCCAGGCGGATCGGTACGGCTCGAGCAGCCGGTCCAGCTCCTCCAGCACATCCGGCGGGGGCAGCAGCGCTGCGAACAACCTCATGGGCGGTTCCGAAGGGGCGCGTCCACGGGGCCTCTCGGCCGGGGCGCGGCGGTCGTCGTGGGTCGTGAGGGTGGGTTACCCGTATGAGGCGATGGCACGCGCATGCGCCCCCAGCACGTGGGCGAACAGACTGGGCGCCCGGGTGCCGTCCCCGGCGTCGGGCAGCACGTCGGGGGTGAACGTCCAGTCGACGCCCACCCACGGGTCGGCGATGGCCCCGTCCGTGGCGGGCAGGTTGTTGCACGCCTGCCGGACCCGCAGCGCCCGCACCGACTCGCTCGCCGGGGCGTCGCTCTCCACCAGCAGCACCGGGACGCCGACCAGCGGCCCGTTCTCCACCAGCCGCAGCAGGTGGTGGGCGTCCTCGCCGTCCAGCGCCGCCCCGGCGTCCATGATCACCGCCAGCCGCACCGGCGGCCCGGGGGCCAGCCCGGCGGGGGTCGCGGTCTCGTCGCCGCCGACGCCGCGCAGGTCGACCAGGTCCAGCAGGCCGCGCAGCCGCTGTCCGGCGGCCGGCCCGGTGGCCACCCCGCCGCCCAGCAGCCCCTGCACCGCGATCGGGTCGAAGCCGTTCAGCCATCCCGCCCCCGACAGCCCGGCGTGGTCGATGACCTCCAGCCCGGCCAGTCCCGGCGGGACCGCGGCCAGGAACCGGGTGATCAGCGACCAGGCGTAGGCCGCGGCGGCCCCGGGCAGCGCGCCGCGGGAGATCCACACCCCGCGCCGCCACGGCATCGGCAGGATCAGCGGCACCTGCAGGTCGGGCAGCTCGGCGACGCCGAGCCGGCCCAGCAGCACCCCCTCGGCCAGGTCCCGGCACGGCTGCCAGGTCAGCCAGTTCGGCGCGGCGAACGGCGACATCTCGGCCCCGGCCTGCGCCTCGGCCCCGGCCAGCTCGCCCGCCAGGTGGGCGGAGTCGGCGTGCAGCCGGTCGGCGGCGGCCCGCATCAGCTCGTCGTACCGCCCGCGCGGGACCCGTCCGACGACCTCGTCGTCGCGGATGCTCAGGGCGTGCTCGGTGGCCGACCGGTACGCCTTGAGGGACCGGCTGGCGTCCTCCCACACCAGCCAGCAGCGTTCGGCGTAGCCGACCTCGTGGGAGGCGGGGCCGTGCTGAGGGGGCGGCGGCGGTGGCGGCGCGCCGCCGTCCCCGCCGGAGGCGCCCAGCCGGGGGCCGGGCGGCGGCGGGGCCATCGGCTCGCCGGGGTCGTCGACCTCGATGCCGTGCGTGATCAGCAGCTCGGCCAGGCCGCCCGCGTACCCCTGTCCGAGGGCGCGGACCTTCCATCCGGTGCCGCGCCGGTACAGCTCGAACCCCAAGATCGCCTTCTCCGGTCCGAGCCCGGTCACGGTGAAGGTGGCCAGGACGGTCCCGTTGTCGGCCGTCAGCTGCAGCTGCGGAGGCGGCACCGCGCCGAACGACACCGGCCCGGTCATGCTGACGACGATCAGCACCGCGTGCGCGTCGGCGGGCACCGCGTCCAGGTCCAGGTCCAGGCGCTGCCCGCCGTCGCCGGTGGTCTGCGACCAGCGCACGCCGGCGCCCTCGGGGGCGTTGTAGAACACCAGGTCTTCGTCGGCGCGGGCCTTCAGGTCCGCGCCGACGAGGAGGGCGCTGACGTCGACCGGAACCGCGCACGACACGGTCGCGACGAGCCTGCGCCAGGGCAGGGGCGCGTTGGCCCCGCGCAGCAGTTCGGTCATGTGGGGGGAGGTTCTTCTCGCTCAGGCGTGGGCGGCGATGACCGGCAGCATGTCCTGGAACGTGCGGCCCTGGGCGGGCTCGCCGATGGCGTTCATCTTCCAGCCGCCGTTGTGCCGGTAGAGCTTGGCCATCACCATGGCGGTGTGCGCGCCGCCCCCGCTCAGGGTGTAGCGGGCCAGCTCGGCGCCGGTGGTCTCGTCGACCAGCCGGCAGAAGGCGTTCTCGACCTCGTTGAAGGTCTGCCCGTTGAAGGAGGAGACGGTGAACACCAGGGAGGTGACGTGCACCGGCAGCCGGGTCAGGTCCACGATCACCGACTCGTCGTCGCCGTCGCCGACGCCGGTGAGGTTGTCGCCGGTGTGCCGGACCGAGCCGTCGTCGCTGGTCAGCTTGCCGAAGTAGACCACGTCCGCGAGCCGGCCGTCGGCGAACAGCAGGCAGGAGGCGTCCAGGTCGATCTCGCGCTCGCGCGAGCCGAACCATCCCCGCTTCTTGACCGCGTCCCAGCCCAGGCCCATGCGCACCAGGCTGAGCCCGCCCTGCCCGCCGGGCTTCTCCAACGAGATCCGCTGGCCCTTTTGCAATGACACCGACACGGCATCGTCTCCTTCGTCCGTTCGCCTGTTCGTCCACACCACCCGGCCGCCCGCGGACATACCGGGAGCCGGGGGAGAGCCAGGCAGCTCAAGACTGTCAGCCCAGACGCGCCGTTGTCACCCCGTTCCCCGGCGAACCCTCCGGATCCCGCGCCGCGGCGCTCCGGAGCGCGGCCGGGAGGGCGGCCGCGATCGCGGCCGGCGCCGTGATCGGGCCCCCGTCGTCGGCGGTGTCCCACCGGGGGATCGAACCGCTCGCCCGTTCATCCCACCAACGGGGCGCCGGGCGGGTTGGTTCCCGCGGCCCGCGCCGCCCCTGGTCGGCGGCGTCGTCCGGTCGCCGACGGAACGCGGCGGCGCGCCGGCCGCCCCGTCACCCCTTCCGCGGGGAGAGCCGGACGCCGCGCGGCGCCCCGTTCCCCAGCGCGTCCCCCACCGCGTTCCGCAGCGTCCGCCGCAGCTCGCCGCGCGGGACGGCCAGCGCGGTCATCGCCAGCGCGGCCGCGGCGGCGATGACGCCGCCGCCGACGATGCTGGCGCGCGGGCCGAAGTGCTCGGCGGCCCAGCCGGCCAGCGGGGCGCCCAGCGGGTTGGTGCCCAGGAAGACGAACATGTACAGGCCCATCACCCGGCCGCGCATCTCCGGCGCCACGTTCAGCTGCATGGTGGCGTTGGCCGCGGTGGTGAACGTCATCATCGCCACGCCGGTGGGCACCAGCAGCGCCAGGAACGACCAGTAGGCGGGCATCAGCCCGACGGCGATCTCCAGCAGCCCGAACAGCAGCGCCGCCGACAGCAGCAGCCGCATCCGGGGCCGGCTGCGACGGGCGGCCAGCAGCGCCCCGGTGACCGCGCCGACCGCCAGCATCGTCGAGGCCAGCCCGAAGGAGGAGGCCCCGATGCCGAACACCTCCTTGACCACCAGCGCCATCGTGGTCTGGAAGTTCATGCCGAAGGTGGCCACGAACCCCACCAGCGCGAGCACCACCAGCAGGTCCCGGCGTCCGCGCACATAGCGCAGGCCCTCGCGGAGCTGGCCCTTGGCGCGGGGCACCGTCTCGGCCGGATGCAGCTCCGACCGCCGCATGGCCATCAGCCCGAGCATCACCGCGCCGAAGGAGACGGCGTTGATCAGGAACACCGGCCCGGTGCCGACCGCGGCGATCAGCAGTCCGGCCACCGCCGGCCCCAGCACCCGGGCGCCGTTGAAGCTGGCGCTGTTGAGGGCGATCGCGTTGGGCAGGTCCCGTCGCCCCACCATCTCGATCACGAACGACTGGCGGGCCGGGTTGTCGATCACGGTGGCCATGCCCAGGCCGAACGCCAGCGCGTACACGTGCCACACCCGGGCGGTCCCGGTGAGCGCCAGCACCCCGAGCACCAGCGCCAGCAGGCCCATCGCGGACTGGGTGGCCAGCAGGATGCGCCGCTTGGGGTACCGGTCGGCCAGCACCCCGCCCCACAGCCCGAACAGCAGCAGCGGCAGGAACTGCAGGCCGGTGGTGATGCCGAGCGCGGTGCCCGAGCCGCGGGTCAGCTCCAGCACCAGCCAGTCCTGGGCCACCCGCTGCATCCAGGTGCCGGTGTTGGAGACCACCTGCCCGGCCGCGAACAGCCGGAAGTTGCGGATGCGCAGCGAGCGGAACATCCCGCCCGGCCGGTCCTGCGCCTCCTCCGGTTCGGAGGGGTCGTCGGACGGGCCCGTCAGGACTTGCTCAGCCGGTCCAGGATCGGCGCCGCCTTCCGCAGGATCTCCCGTTCCTCCGGGGTCAGCTCCCGCAGGCGCTGCGACAGCCACGCCTCCTTGCGGCGGCGTTCCTCGGCCAGCAGCGTCGTGCCCCGCTCCGTCAACCGCAGCACCACCTGGCGCCCGTCGGTCGGATGCGGGGAGCGCGCCACCAGGCCCTGCTCCTCCAGGGCGGCGACGACGCGGGTCATCGAGGGCGGCTGCACCTTTTCGTGGTCGGCCAGCTCCCGCGGGGTCATCGCACGGTGCCGCTCCAGGGCCGCCAGCACGCTGAGCTGGGACAACGTCGGCCGGGGCGGCTCGTCGGGACCGACCTGCCCGGCGGCGCTCACCGACCGCAGCCGGCGCGACAGCCGCGCGACGGCGATGCGCAGCTCTTCGGCCAGCGCCGGACGGCGCCCCGGCGGCGCCGCGGGGCGCGGATGCTGTGACTTGTTCATGGTCGTTCGCAGAAGTCATTGCCTTTGCTAACAATCTACGGTCCGCGTTCATTCCCGCGGCCGCCGTCGCATCGGCGCCGACTTCGGTTTCCTCCCAGTTCACGTCGCGCTGAAGGACCATGGTCCCATCCGGGACCGGGCGGGGCCGCTCGATAGCCTGAAGCCATGAGGAGCCCACGGCGTCCGGACCCTCCGCCCCTGCGGACCGATGACCGACTGGTCGCGGCCGCAGGCACTGTCGCCTGGGCCGTCGCCCTGGTGGTGCTGCTGATCATCGGTCTTCCCGAGGACGCCCGCTGGTGGCTGTGGGTGTGCGTCTGCGGCATCGCCTGCGGCCTCTTCGGCTACTGGTACCTGCCGCGCCTGCACCGCGCCCGCGCCGCCCAGCTCCGCCGCGCCGCCCGCGCCGCCTCCCGGGAAGGGCTCCCCGGTCCCCGCCCCGACACCGACGAGGCCGTCCGCCGACGCTCCGCCGCCGAGGAGCACCGGCCGCGCGGCTGACCCGCGCCCGCGCCGCCGGGTCCGTCCGCGGCGCTCCGGCCGTCGGGCCGGGGGCGCGTCAGGGCTCCAGGTCGCGTTCGGCCAGCGTCACCGCCGCCGCCCGCGGGTCGCGCAGGACCGCCTCCACCAGCAGCCGATCCGACCAGCGGCCGGCCGCCCAGGCCAGGGCGCGGGCCAGCCCGGCCGCGTCGCAGGCGTGCGCCTCGCCGGTCTCCTCCTCGTACCACCAGGACACCGCCCGCCCGTCGACGATCAGCCTCTCGTGGGCCAGATACTCCCGGGGCGCGTCCGGCAGGACCTCCAGGGCGGCCGGGGGCACCGGACGCACCGTTCCGGCGGACCCGACCTCCCCCACGACCTCCTCGCTCGCCAGGGCCAGCTCCAGCGCCTCGGCCAGGGCGACGGCCCGGTCATAGGCGGTGATCACCAGCGGCTGGTCGGCGATCAGCGGCAGCACGGCGGGCACATCGAGCACGAGGGCGTCCTCGGCCGGAACGACCTCCGGCACCCCCTCGACCAGGGCGCGGACCCGCTCGGGCGGGTCGGGGAGGTCGTCGCCGGCGGCGAGGCGCTCGGCCAGCGCCGCCCACAGCCGGCGCAGCAGCGGCCGGGACACCTCGCGGGCGGGGTCGGCGAGCCGGTCCAGCAGCTCGGCCGGGCCGTCGGGCTCGGCCAGCAGCTCGGTCACCGACCGGCGGACCCCCAGCGCCCGCGCCAGCACCGGATCCAGCCCCTCGGGCGCCGCGTCGTACAGCCCGGCCAGCTCCTCGGCGTCGGCGGTGCGCAGATCGGCGGGGCGGCGACCGTCCAGCACCGGGTGCCGCCGCAGCCACCAGGCGGTGTAGGAGGGCACCTGCACCCGGCGGCCGTCCCCCAGCACCACGTGCGCCGGGTCCACCACCGCCCGCCGCAGCGGCGGCTCGGCCAGCAGCCGCAGCACCGCCTCCCAGTCCTCGACCAGCTCCAGGTCGCGGACGGCCACCAGCTCCGGCAGCAGCGGCGGCAGCTCCTGCTCCCCCAGGCGGGCCAGCACGTCCTCGGCCCACCGCTCCGCCCCGTCCAGGTCCAGCGTCGGGTCGTCGGCCTCGGCCACCAGATCGACGTCCTCGGCGCGGAGCAGCGCGAAGCTCCGCAGCACGCCGACGGCCTCCAGCACCTCCCCGCCCCAGCGCTCCACCAGCTCGGCGGCGACCACTCCGAACGGGGCGTCGGGGGCGACGACGTCGCGCAGCGGGCCGCCGGGCAGCAACAGCTCCCCGGCCGGGTAGAGATCGCCGTCCTCGCCGGGCAGCGCCAGCTCCGCCAGCCAGGGCTCCTCGCCGGGCTCCGGGTTCGCGGCGGCGACCAGGCCCAGCACGGCCTCGGCGATCGCGTCGGGGTCCTCGGCGTCCAGCGAGCCCTCGACCGCCGCCCGCACCGCCGGGTCGGCCAGCACCTCCCGCGGCCCGGCCTCCACCGCCCCCAGCCGCAGCAGCAGCGGATGCGCCGCCCGCGGGTGGACGAACCGCAGCCCCAGCGGCTCCAGCGCCCGCGGGTCCAGCCCCGCCCCGGCGATCAGCAGGCCGCGCGGGCCGCGCACGGTGCGCCCGTCGGCCAGCGGCACCGGCAGCGCCCTCAAGGAGTCCGGGTCGGAGGCGCCGCCCGCCAGCGCCTCATACAGCCGCCGCCACCAGTCCGGCTCCCGCTCCAGCGCCGACAGCAGGTCGATCACGTCGGCCAGCGGCAGCCGCCGCACGCCCAACGTCGCCAGCGCCGGATGGTCGGCGGGCCACCCGGCGGGCAGCAGGCCCGGCAGCACCTCGGCGAGCAGGTCCAGCAGCGGCGGGCCGCCGTCCACGGCGACCGCGTCGCGGCCCCGGGTCCGGGCGCCCTCCGCGTCGCCCGACGGCAGCAGCGGGGCCTCCGGCAGCCGCCGTTCGATCGCCCGGCGCAGCCGCGCGTCCAGCGCGCCGCCCGGCAGCCCGCGCGGGACCAGCGACAGCAGCCGCGGGGTCGGGGGGAGGGCGCGCAGCAGCTCCACATAGGCGTCGGCGGCCCGTTCGACCAGGAAGTCGGTCAGCGGCCCCGGGGCGACGTGCCGCCGGTCGGGGGCCAGCGGGAACGTCGCGATCAGCAGCGCGGGGATCTCCAGTCGCTCGTCGCTGGGCGTGGGGGCGTGCAGCACCGCCGGAACGCCCTCCGGCAGGTCCGGCGCGCCCCAGGCGGGCGCCTCGGCGGGCACCGCCCAGCGGATCCGCCAGAGGGGGCGGAGACGTTCCTCGGCGGGGCGGTCGGCCAGCAGCTCCGGATCGAGGGCCCCCTCGGCGGTGACGGTGCGCCAGCAGGTCCCGTCGATCAGCACGGTCCCGTCCGCACGGTGCTCGGCGGTGATCGTGCGGACCTCGCCGTCGAGGTCGATCTCCACCGCCTGCAGGCCGGGCAGCGCCAGCATCAGCGCCGGTCCCACGTCGGCGAGCTGTCGCCGGACCAGCTCCCGGGCGGCGGCGTCGCGCAGCGGCAGCCGCACCACCGTGTCGAACCCCGGCTCGGTCTCCTCGGCGCGAGCCGGGAACGGCAGCCGCAGCACCGGAACCTGCCCGTCACGGCGTTTCAGCTCCTCGGCCAGTTCCGGGATCGCCGCGACCAGCTCCCGGGTGCGGCGGGCGGACCAGCGCACCCCCGCCGTCCCGTCGGCGGTCAGCACGGCGGGTTCGTCGGTGACCGCCGCCACCGCGGAGAACCCGACGCCGAACCGCCCGGCCGCGGCCGGCTCGTCGCGCTTGGCCGAGGCGCGCAGCGTGGACAGCGCCTCCACCCCGGCGGCGTCCAGCGGCGCCCCGGTGTTGGCGGCGGTCAGCACCCCGTCGGCCAGCCGCAGCCGCAGCCGGCCGGGCACGCCCGCGCGCAGCGCCGCGTCGGCGGCGTTCTGCGCCAGCTCGATGACGACCCGGTCCCGGTAGCCGCCGAGGGCGTAGTCCTCCTCGGCGTTGGCGTCCTCCCGGAACCGGGCCGGGGACTGCGTCCAGGCGGCCAGCACCCGCCGCCGGATCTCGGCCGTCCCGTACGGGTCGGAGATCATCTCAGCTATGGCCGAGGGCCTCCTCGTCGGAGGAGGGCGAGACCGGCACCAGGTCGTAGCCCATCTCGTCCACGATCGGCGGCGGGACCTCCGCGCCGGAGGGCGTCGTCACCGCCTCCGAGTGCGCCCCGCAGCCGTGGTCGGCCGACACCACCCGGCCGTCGTCGGGCGCGTACTCGTTGGCGCACACGCCGAACAACTGCCGCAGCTCGCCCGCCAGCGGCAGATAGAAGCCGCAGGTGGAGCACTGGTCGGGCGCGGAGGCGGCGATGGGGGTGCGCGGCCCGGCGGCGCCCTCGTACCAGCGGGCGGCCGCCTCGGCGCGGCCCTGAGCCGACAGCACGCGGACCCGGCCCAGCCCCAGCTCCCACTGCACCTGCCGTTCGGCCTGGTCGGAGGTGTCGGTGTAGCCGGGCGCGAGCCGCGGATCGTCGGGCGGGGTGGGCAGCAGGTCGCCGGGCCCCAGGTCGCCAGGGCGCAGCCGTTCGATCCACGGCACCCACGGCGGCGGCATCAGCGCGCCCTCGCCGGGCAGCAGCACGCATTCGCTGACCGTCACGACCTTGGCGCGGGCGGCGCGGGCCACGGTGACCGCCCACCGCCAGCCCCGGTAGGCCGGATCCAGGCAGGCGAAGTAGTGGGTGAGCACTCGCTCGGCCTCCGGCTCCATCCCCAGATGCTCGCCCACCGGATGCGGCGCGGCGGTTTCCTCGGCGGCCTGACGGGCAAGGTCCACGGCGTCCGCGCAGGCGGCGTCGATGGCGGGGGGTCGGGTCCGGCGCGGTCGCCCGGCGCCGGACGCGGCGGATCTCGGCTGACGCTGTGGGCTCACCTTTCGATTCTCTCCCATCAACCGGTATGGGCAGGCCGGGGAACGGCCATGTGGACCACGGTACGCATCGCAGGTGTTCGGGGAGACTGAGGAGCATGGGGTTGCGCTCGGGCCTGGTGGGCGCCGTGCGAGCGGCCGGCGCCGGCGGCCGCCGGATCGGCGGTGCGATCCGCCGGCTGACCCACGCCCACGGCGCCGATCGCAGCGGGCTGGGCAGGCTGATCGAGACCACCGCGGTCCACAGCGCCGGTGACGCGCTGGTCGCCGTGGCGCTGGCCGGGACGTTGTTCTTCGGGCTGGACGTCACCCAGGCGCGCGGTCAGGTGGCGCTGTACCTGCTGGTCACCATGGCCCCGTTCGCGCTGGTGGCCCCGCTGATCGGGCCGGCGCTGGACCGGGTGCGGCACGCCCGCCGCTTCGCCATCGCCACCACGCTGCTGGCGCGCGGGCTGCTGTGCTGGGGCATGGCCGGGGCGGTGCTGCACCGGGACGAGGTGACGCTGCTGCCGGCGGCGTTCGGGGTTCTGGTGCTGTCCAAGGCGTTCGGGGTGCTGCGCAGCGCGGTCACCCCGCGGGTGCTGCCGGAGCAGATCACGCTGGTGACGGCGAACGCGCGGGCCTCGTTCGCCGGCCTGATCGCCGCATCGGTCGTCGCCCCGGTCGGGGTGGGGCTGGCGGCGCTGATCGGGACGGACTGGCTGCTGCGGATCGCGATGGCGGTGTTCGTGCTGGGGGCGGCGCTGGCGCTGCGGCTCCCCGCGCACGTGGACGTCCCCGACGCGGGCGCGCGGAACGCCCCGCCGGGCCAGGCGCGGCGCTGGCGGACGCTGCCGCGGGTGGGGCCGGTGGTGGCCGAGGCGATGCAGGCGAACGCCGCGCTGCGGGCGCTGTCGGGCTTCCTGGTGCTGTACCTGGCGTTCCTGCTGCGGGAGAAGCGGTTCGAGCCGGTGTCGCACACGGTGGCGCTGGGGCTGCTGGCGGCGTTCGCGGGGGCGGGCGGGCTGGCCGGGACCGCGCTGGGCGCGTGGGCGAGGGCCCGTGCGCCGCACCTCATCGTGTTCGGCACGCTGACGCTGGCGACGGCGGCGACGGCGGTGTGCGCGGTGCTCTTCGGGCTGTGGGCGGCGTTGGCGGTGGCGTTCGTCGGGGGGCTCGGCCAGTCGCTGGGCAAGCTGTCGATGGACGCGGTGGTGCAGCGGGAGATCGGCGAGGAGGTCCGCTCGTCCACCTTCGCCGTGTCCGAGACCCTGCATCAGCTGGTGTGGGTGCTCGGCGGGCTGGCCGGGCTGGGCACCTCGATCGTGGCCGACGGCCCGGTGGCGCTCGGCGGCGCCGCCGCGGCGCTGGCCCTGGCGCTGACGTGGCTGCTGACCGGACGGGCGCGGCGGGCCGGGCGGCGTCGGTCCGCGATGGCCGGGCGGCCGCCCGAGCCCCACCGGGAACCCGTGTGACGACGGTGCGCGGTCAGGGATGCAGGTCGTCGGCGACCGCGCGCAGCACGGTGGCGATCTTCTTGCCCTCGGCGGGCGTCGGGTACTTGCCGCGCCGGTAGGTGTTGGAGATGCCGTCGAGGAGCTTGATCAGATCCTCGATGATCGGCACCATCTCGTCCGGCTTCTTGCGCCGGGCCTTGGCCACCGCCTTCTCCACCGACGGCGGGGTCTCCAGCAGACGCACCGAGAGCGCCTGTCGACCTCGCCTGCCCTCGACCACGCCGAACTCGACGCGCTGGCCGGACTTCAGCGACGTCACGCCGTTCGGCAACGCCGAGGAGTGCACGAAGACCTCACTGCCGTCGTCACGGGTGAGGAAGCCGAATCCCTTGTCGGCGTCGTACCACTTGACCTTGCCAGTGGGCACAGGTGACCTCATCCAGCTCTCGCTACGAATTGGCTCAAGCCTATCCGCCCCGCCGCAAACGGGTGAACCGCGTCATGACCGCCGGGACGCGGCCCGGTGGCCCGCCAGCCACTCCGGGAAGGCCCGCAGATCGGGCAGCACCACGTCCGCGCCGTGGGCGCGCAGCTCGGCCGCCTCGAACGGCCCGGTGGCGACCGCGACGCCGAGCGCGGCGGCCGCGCGGGCGGCGTCCAGGTCGGCGATGTGGTCCCCCACATAGATCCGTGCGCCGTGCTCGCGCAGCGCGGCGGCCTTGCCGGCGCCGAACAGCCCGCCGACCACCGCGTCCAGCGGCAGTCCCAGCCGCTCGACGGTGGCGTCGGCGTGCCGCTGGTTCTTGGCCGTGACCACGATCGCCCGGCCGCCGGCGGAGCGCACCGCCTCGACCGCCTCGATCGCCCCCGGCATCAGGGCGCTGGCGGGCACCGCGATGTCCCCGTACAGGGCGCGGTAGCGGGCGGCCATCTCCGGGACGCGCTCGGCGGGGAACCAGTGCGCCAGCTCGTGCTCCAGCGGCACGCCGAGCCGGGTGAGCACCTCGTCCACGTCGATGGGCACCCCGGTCCGGGCCGACAGCGCCCGGTAGACGTCGCCGATCCCCTGCCGGGTGTCGGCCAGCGTCAGGTCGAGGTCGAAGCCCACGGTGAGGGGGGAGTCGGTGAGGGGAGAGTCCGGTTCCAGCACCCGCACAGGGTAAGCGTCGCCCCGCGCCCTCCCGGTAGTGGCGATGCGACGGGATCCGAGTGAGGAGGGCGCGGGAGTTCGGTGCGACGCGCCGGAACTAAATGTTCCGTCCGAAACCATGGTTTCGTGTCGGTATCTATACCCGCCCCGTAACCGGCCAATCACCCTCGTTCCACCGGATCCCCGGCGCCGGATCGGCTCAGCGCGCGTCCCACTCCTGCCAGGAGACGTCCACCCCCGGCTCGCACACCGTCTTGAACGGCCAGGTCACCGTGGTCCACTCGCGGACGAACTCGGCCAGCTCCCGCTCCACCTCGGTGCCCACCTGGTCGGCGCGGACCCACCAGACCACCCCGGCGTCGGCCTGCACCCCCGGTCCCGGCGGCAGGATGTGCACCCGCCCCAGCAGCCGCTCCTCATCGCAGGTCATCACCGCATAGGTGAACGACCGGCGCAGCTGCCCCTCCTTCTGCAGCCAGCCCAGGTCCACCAGCGCCTGCTCGTACGTCAGGTCCGGGGCGGGCCAGCGCCACCGCTCGCCGAAGCGCTCCCACAGCAGCTCCCGGCTGCTCATCACCGCGTCGTAGTCCTTGACCACGTCGTTCACCGTGATCGGGCGGATGCGGAACCGTTGCCCGGCGACCAGCGTGGGCACGTCGAAGTCCTCGGGCAGGAAGGCCACCTGACCGACCCCTTCCATCAAGTTCCCCAAGCCGATTGCTCCGGCCGCCACGCCGCGGCATGTTCCGGAAGCCTAGTGGCCCCGGTATCGGTGCAGTGCCCGATCACCGTTTCGGTCACGTCGGGACGGGCGGCGCGGGCGCCCGCCCCGCGGATGCCCTACTGTTCTGGCGGAGGGCACAGACATGACGACATCGACACGCGAGCGGATCGTGGCCGAGTCGCTCCGGTTGTTCGCCGACCGGGGCTACGCCGCCACCTCCGTTGCCGAGATAGAAGCCGCCGCCGGGCTGTCCCCGGGAGCGGGCGGGCTGTACCGGCACTTCCGGTCCAAGGAGGAGGTGCTGGCCGCGGCCGTCCGCGAGCACATCGCCCGCACCAAGGACCAGATCTCCAACGTGCTGGAGATCGCCGAGGAGTTCCAGGACCGCCCGCTGGAGGTCCGCCTGCGGATGGCCTGCAAGGCCGGCCTGGCCAAGATGCGCGAGGAGCAGGACCTGATCCGGGTGCTGTTCCGCGACCTGGACCAGTTCCCCGGCCTGGTCGCCGAGATGCGCGACGGCCTGGTCAACCCCCTGTACGACAGCATCGCCACCTGGCTGTCGACCCAGCCCGAGTACGCGGGCGCCGACGAGGACTGGCAGGCCGTCGCCACCGTGCTCGGCGGCGCGGTGGTCAACTACTGGCTCGCCAACGAGTCGCTGTACGAATCCCCCTCCCGCGTCGACGAGGCCCGCTTCGTCGACGCCTGGGTCCGCCTCGCTCTCGGTCTCGTCCCCTCCCCCCAGCACAGCCCCGCCTGACCGTTCCCTCGGCGGCGCCCGCAGGGCGCACTACCGTGGGAGGGGATGGACGGTTACGCCGACTGGCTGCGCGCACGCGACGACGAGGAGCTGCGCGCTCTGCTGTCCGCTCGGCCGGAACTGATCACGCCCGTTCCGGCCGACCTGACCGCGCTGAGCGCGCGGGCCGCCGCGCCCGCCTCGGTGGCGCGCGCCCTGGATCGGCTGGACCGGTTCGCCCTGGCGGTGCTGGAGACCGTGCTGGCCCTGCTCCCGCCGGTGTCCCGGCAGGACGTGGCGGACGCGGTGACCGCCGACACCGACGCCACCGCCGACGACGTCGACGCGGCGCTCGCCCTGCTGCGGACCCACGGACTGATCTGGGAGACCGAGCCCGACGGGCTGCGCGGCGCCCCCGGCCTGCGGCAGAGCCTCCCCCACCCGGCGGGCCTGGGGCCGCCGGCCGCCGAGCTCTTCGCGACCTACCCGGCCGAACGGCTGGTCGTCCTGCTCACCGACCTGGAGGGAGCCGAGCCGCGCGGCGCCTCCGACCCGGACCGCCTGATCGAGCGGCTGACCGCCCGCCTGGCCGACCCCGCCGACCTGATCGAGGACGCCGGCCCCGAGGCCCGGGCCGCGCTGGAGCACCTGGCCTGGGGGCCTCCGGTGGGCCGGGTGGCCGAGGCGCGGCGGACGGTGCGTCTCGCCACCGCCCGGACCCCCGTCGAACGGCTGCTGGCGCGCGGCCTGCTGGCCGCCGCCGACGACCGGACCGTCGTCCTGCCCCGTGAAGTGGCCCTGCACCTGCGCGGCGGACGGCTGCTGCGGGACGTCACCGCCCGCCCGCCGGCCGCCGACCCGCCCGCCCCGCGCAACCCGGAACTGGTCGTCCGCACCGCCGCCGGACAGGCGCTGACCGCCGTGCGGCTGGTGGAGGACCTGCTGGAGTGGTGGGGGGTGGAGCCGCCGGCGGTGCTGCGCAGCGGAGGCCTGGGGATGCGGGACCTGCGCGCCGCCGCCGCCCGGCTGGAGGTGCCCGAATGGCAGGCCGCCGCGCTGATCGAGACGGCGCACGCGGCGGGACTGCTGGCCCGCTCCGACGCCCTGGACGGCGAGTGGCTGCCCACCCGCGCCTACGACCTGTGGCGGCTGCGGGAGACCGCCGAACGCTGGACCGAGCTGGCCGCCGCCTGGCTGCGCACCGACCGGGTGGCGGGCCTGGCCGCCGAACGCGACGACCGGGGCCGGGTGATCAACGCGCTCGGGGCGGAACCGGTGCACGGCTCCGCCCCGCAGATCCGGCTGGCCGCGCTGCGGGAGCTGGCCGACGCCGGCGGGCCGCTGGACGCCGACGCGATCCGCGCCCGGCTGGCCTGGCGACGGCCCCGCCGCCGAAGCGCGCTGCGCGACCGGCTGGTGGGCTGGACGCTGCGCGAGGCCGAGCTGCTGGGGGTCACCGGGCTCGGCGTGCTCGCCCCCTACGCCCGCGACCTGCTGGACGGCGCGGACGCCGCCGCGGTGGCGGCGGCGCTGGCCGCCCACCTGCCCACGCCCGTCGACCGGGTGCTGATCCAGGCCGACCTGACCGCCGTCGCGCCCGGCCCGCCGACCCCCGAGCTGGCCCGCGAGCTGGCGCTGGTCGCCGACGTGGAGTCCACCGGCGGCGCCACCGTCTACCGCTTCACCCCCGAGTCGATCCGCCGGGCGCTGGACGCGGGCCGCACCGCCGATGAGCTGACCGACCTGCTCGCCCGGCACTCGGCCACCCCGCTGCCGCAGCCGCTGACCTACCTGATCGAGGACGTGGCGCGGCGGCACGGGCACGTCCGGGTCGGCTCCATGACCTCCTACGTGCGCAGCGACGACCCGGCGGTGCTGGAGGAGCTGCTGGCCGACCGGCGCGCCGCCGCCCTGCCGCTGCACCGGCTGGCCCCGACCGTGCTGGCCTCCCCGCTGGACAGCGGCCGCCTGCTGGAGGAGCTGCGCGGGCTCGGGCTCGCCCCGGTCGCCGAGTCCCCCGCCGGCGGCGTCGTGATCACCCGGCCGGACGCGCACCGCGCCGAGACGCCGCCCCTGCCCGCCGCCACCGCCTCCACCGACGACGACCGCGACCCCGCGGTGATCGCCGCCGCGGTCCGCGCGCTGCGGGCCGGCGACCTGGCGGCCCGGCAGGGCGCGGCGGCCGGACCGGACGGGACGCCGCCCGCCGACGTCCCCCGCGGCCCGTCCATGGCCACCGTGCACAAGCTGCGGGAGGCGGTGGAACGCGGCACGCGGGTGTGGATCGGCTACCTCGACCAGCAGGGCCGGGCCTCCAGCAGGATCGTCGAACCGGTCCGCGTGGACGGCGGATTCCTCACCGGATATGACGCGACCAGGGCCGCCGTGCAGCGTTTCGCCCTGCACCGCATCACCGGCGTCGCCGACGTCGATCCGGCCGAATAAATTCCGTTGCGTTCGCTTTCCGGACTGCGGCATCGTAGAGGCCGTCCCGCGACGACGGCAGAAGGGAGGACACGATGCCGGTGAATGAACCGCGACCGCTCATGGGCGCGTCCGGCAAGCCCGGCCGGTCCGTTCCCTCGCTCACGCGACGACATTCGGACATCGGCGATCCGGCGCCGGGGCGCCGGTAGGGGCGCGCACTCCCCGAAGAAGCGCGGCCCCGGCCGCCCCCGACCCGGCCCCTGTTCTTCCGGGTTCCCGGTGCGCAGGTCGTGGTTACTTCATGGATTCATGGGCTGCGGGTTCGAATCCCGCCCGGCCCTCGGGCCGGTAGCTCAAGCAGGCAGAGCAATGAACTGAACACCACGGCCGCCCTTGTCCTCGGGAACCCGCCGGACCGGGGCGCCCGATGCGAAGGCAGTGGTTACTTCCTTTCAGGAAGGGTCGCAGGTTCAAATCCTGTCCGCTCAAAATTGAGCGGTAGCTCAGTCTGGCAGAGCAACACCACCGCCGTCTTTGTTCTCGGGCGCCCCCCCTTTCGACCTTCCCCTCCCGGTGCGAAGCCCGAAGCTACTTCGCTCGCCCCTCACGAATCCCCAACAGTTCACCTTTCGGTGGGTTGAAGCCTTCGGGCGCCTTTGTTCTCGGGAGGCCAAGCCCTGGAGGGCAGATGGCGAAGTTCAACCGTGCACGCGCCAAGGGCGCGCTCAGCCCCGTCAAGACCACCAGCCGCCCCACCGCCTGCACCTACGAGGGAGCGCCGGGCTACGACCGCGACACCAAGAGCAAGCTGTTCCTGCTCGCGGTCGCGAACATGGTCGGCGAGCACACCTTCTATGAGGGCGCCGAGGACCGGGACACCCGGTTCCGCATCCTGGTCGGCGAGGTGGCGGTGCAGGACATCGACTGGCTCACCCGCATGGTCGGCTGGCTGCGCAACGAGGTCGGGATGCGCTCGGCGAGCGTGGTGGCCGCGGCCGAAGGCGTCCGGGCGCGCCTGGACGCCTCGCTCCACGGCGACAACCGGCGCCTGATCGATGTGGCGCTGGGCCGCGCCGACGAACCCGGTGAACTGCTCGCCTACTGGCACGCCCGCTACGGCCGGGCGCTGCCGCAGCCGGTCAAGCGCGGCGTCGCCGACGCGGTCCGCCGGCTCTACGACGAGCGTTCGCTGATCAAGTACGACACCGGCGCGTTCCGGTTCGGCGACGTGGTGGAACTGACCCACCCGGCACCGGTCACCCCGCGGCAGGGCGACCTGTTCCGGCACGCCATCGACCGCCGGCACGGCCGCGACCAGGAGATCCCCGCCTCGCTGGAGGTGCTGCGGGCCCGGGCCGAGCTGCTGGCGCTGCCGAAGGACGAGCGGCGTGCGCTGCTGGACCGCCCGGACGCCCCGCAGATCCTCAAGGCCGCCGGGATGACCTGGGAGTCGCTGGCCGGCTGGCTGCAGGGTCCGCTGACCGCCCGGTTCTGGGAGGCGATCATCCCGAGCATGGGCCTGCTCGCGCTGATCCGGAACCTGCGCAACTTCGACCGGGCCGGCATCAGCGACCGGGCGGCCGAGCAGGTCGCCGCCCGGCTGAGCGACGCCAAGAGCGTGCGCCGCTCCCGGGTGCTTCCGATGCGGTTCCTGGCGGCCTACCGGGAGGCGCCGTCGCTGCGCTGGGCGTGGCCGCTGCAGCGGGCGCTGGACGCGTCGCTGGCGAACGTGCCCCGGCTGCCGGGACGGACGCTGGTGCTGGTGGACCGGTCCGGGTCGATGTTCTGGCCGATGTCCCGGCACAGCAAGCTCACCCAGGCCGACGCCGCCGCGCTGTTCGGCACCGCGCTGGCGCTGCGCGCCGAGCAGGCCGACCTGGTGGAGTTCGGCACCGACCACCGCAGGGTGCGGTTCCGCCGCGGCGAGTCCGTGCTGTCGGTGATCGAGCGGTTCGGCGAACTGGGCGGCACCAACACCGCCGCCGCGGTCCGGGCGCACTACCACCGCCACGACCGGGTGATCATCGTCACCGACGAGCAGGTCTGGGGAGGTCCCAACGGTGCGGACCCCACCCGCGCCGTGCCGGACCGCGTCCCGGTCTACACCTGGAACCTGGCCGGATACCGGGCGGGCCACGGCCCGTCCGGAACCGGCACCCGGCACACCTTCGGCGGCCTGTCGGACGCCGCGTTCGCGATGATCCCCCTCATCGAACGCGGTCAGGCGGCCGACTGGCCGTTCTGACCCCGCACGGCGCCCCGTGCTCCAAAGCACGGGGCGCCGCCTTTTCCACCCCTCGCATCGTCGGCGAACCCCGCACCGGCGCCTCACGGAGCCCGCCCCGCAGCGGGCGAGACCCCGCCCACGGCCGCCGCACGCATCCGCGCATCCATCGCCTCGCGCATCCCCGCGTCCACCGCGCATGCGCCCCACCGCCGGCCCGCGGAACGGGCGCCGAGCCGCCCCGGCCGCGCCCCCGGCCGGTGACCGGCCGGGACGCGCTGGTGACGCCGCCCAATATCCGGGCCGAGGAGTTGGGCGCCGATCCCATTGACGTGACGAGCCTCACGCGATCGGCTTTCTCCGAGCACTCCAGACGAAAGGGGCAGCGATATGGAGCGCACTCTCGGCAGGCTCGCCGAACAGGCCTGGGAGCGGTTCGACGACTACGAGTCATTGTTCTTCGAGGGCCGCTGGTACCGCAGCCGGGAACTGGCCGAGCGCGCCCGCCGAGTGGCCGGAGGGCTGGTCGAGCTGGGCGTGCGCCCCGGCGACCGGGTGGTCGTGATGATGGCCAACTGCCCCGAGGTCGGCATCACCTACCAGGCCCTGTGGCGGGCGGGCGCGGCCATCACCCCGGTGGTGTTCCTGGTCTCCCACGAGGAGCTGCGGCACATCCTCCTCGACAGCGGCGCCCGGCTGATCATCACCACCAACGAGGTGCTGCCGACCGTTCAGTTCGCCGCCGACGGCCTGGACCTGCCGATCGTGGTGGCCGGCGACGCCCCCGAGGGCACGATCCCCTACTCCGACCTGGAGAAGGCCGACGAGCTGCCGCTGGTGGACCGCGCCGAGGACGACATGGCCGCCCTAATGTACACCGGCGGTACCACCGGCCGGGCCAAAGGCGTCGTGCTCACCCACGCGGGCCTGTACCAGGCGTCCCAGTCCTCCCAGCAGGCCGGGAGAGTGCCGGGCCTGACCCGGGCGCTGATCCCCCTGCCGCTGTCGCACTCGTTCGGCCTGCTGACCACCCTCGTCGGGATGCACGCCGACGAGCCGAACGTCGCGGTGCTGATGCGCTGGTTCGACGCCAAGGAGTGGATCAGGCTGGCCGCCGAGCACCGCATCCAGCGCTGCCCGCTGGTCCCGGCGATGATCCACATGCTGCTCGCCGAGCCCGAGTTCGGCCGCACCCCGCTGCCGGACCTGAAGTACGTGGTCTCCGGCGCCGCCCCGCTGGCCCGTGAAGCGCTGGAGGAGTTCGAACGGCGGGTGCCCGGCGTCCAGATCCTCGAGGGCTACGGCATGACCGAGACCTGCGCCACCACCGCCGTCAACCGTCCGGGCGACCGCCGTGTCGGCAGCGTCGGCAAGCCCCTGCCCGGTTACACCGTGACCATCCGCGACGAGGAGGGCCGCGCCCTGCCGCCCGGCGAGGACGGCGAGATCTGCATCTCCGCGCCCTCCCTGATGCAGGGCTACTGGCACGCCGAGGAGGCCACCGCCGCCGCCCTGTCGAACGGCGAACTGCGCTCCGGCGACATCGGCCACCTGGACGAGGACGGCTTCCTCTACATCGTCGACCGCAAGAAGGACCTCATCATCCGGGGCGGCTTCAACGTCTTCCCCCGCGATGTGGAGGACGCCCTCGCCGAGCACCCCGAGGTCACCATGGCGGGCGTCGTCGGCCGCCCCGACCCCAAGCTCGGCGAGGAGGTCGTCGCCTTCGTCTCCCTCGTCCCCGACGCCAAGGCCACTCCGGAGGAGCTCATCGAGTGGACCCGCCGGCGCGTCGGCAAGATCAAGTACCCCCGCGAGGTCCACATCGTGGACTCCGTCCCCGTCACCCGCGTCTTCAAGACCGACCGCAAGCGCCTCCGCGAGATGCTCAAGGAACTCCCCTCCTCCACCTCCTGACCGCGCAGTCGGCCCGGTCCCGTCCCGGCGGAGCGGAGGGCCCGCCCTCCGCTCCGCCGGGACGCGCACATCCGGCATCCAGAGGAGAACGCGACTCCCAGCGCCCGGACGCCCCCTGGTCCGGGCACTGTGCGGCGAGGCCGACGCGGCCCCTTGGGCCTCGCCCCCTTCCCATCGCCCGGCGTCCTCACCGGGACGGGCCCCGCCGGACGCCGCGGGGCATCCTCGCGGCGCCGGGACCGCAGACGCACCGTAGCCCCGCAACTCCAAGTCGCCCCGCAATTCCGAGAGGACGACCGGCCGCCGCCCCGGCGGCCTCGGAAGAACCACCGGCCGAGCCGCCGAACGCGTCCCGTGGGCCGGGACCGCCGACGTGCCGCGCTGCCCGCCGGCCCCGAGAGAGACGACCGGGCCGCTGGCCGCGCCGGCCGACCGGGACACGGACTGCGGCCCGCCCAGCGCCCGCCGCCCGTGTCCCGCCGCAAGAACGCCCTGGTGAAGGCGGCGAAGGGAAGACGAGCACGACCGGTGCTGTTGCAGACTGGGTGTTCCGGCGCCGCCCGCCGGCCCCGCCCCTCCCGCCGTACCGACCAGCGAGGTTGCCCGTGACCGACGGTCCGCTCATCGTCCAGTCCGACAAGACGCTGCTGCTCGAAGTCGACCATGAGCTGGCCGACGAATGCCGGCAGGCCATCGCCCCGTTCGCCGAGCTGGAACGCGCCCCCGAGCACATCCACACCTATCGGATCAGCCCCCTGGCCCTGTGGAACGCGCGGGCGGCCGGGCACGACGCCGAGCAGGTCGTCGACGCCCTGCTGAAGTACTCCCGCTACCCGGTGCCGCACGCCCTGCTGGTCGACGTGGCCGACACCATGGCCCGGTACGGCCGGCTGCGACTGGAGAAGCACCCGGCGCACGGCCTGGTGCTGACCTCCTCGGACCGCTCGGTGCTGGAGGAGGTGCTGCGCTCCAAGAAGGTCAAGGGCATGATCGGCGCCCGGGTCGACGAGGACACCGTGATCGTCCACCCCAGCGAGCGCGGCACCCTCAAGCAGGCGCTGCTCAAGCTCGGCTGGCCCGCCGAGGACCTGGCCGGCTATGTCGACGGCGAGGCGCACCCGATCGAGCTGGTCGAGGACGGCTGGGCGTTGCGCTCCTACCAGCGGGAGGCCGTCGAGGCGTTCTGGCACGGCGGTTCAGGAGTGGTGGTGCTGCCCTGCGGCGCGGGCAAGACCGTCGTCGGGGCCGCCGCGATGGCGCACGCCAAGGCGACCACGCTGATCCTGGTCACCAACACCGTCTCCGCCCATCAGTGGAAGCAGGAGCTGCTGCGCCGCACCTCCCTCACCGAGGACGAGATCGGCGAGTACAGCGGCGCCCGCAAGGAGATCCGCCCGATCACGATCGCCACCTACCAGATCATGACCACCCGCCGGAAGGGCGTCTATCCGCACCTGGAGCTGTTCGACGCCCGCGACTGGGGCCTGGTGATCTACGACGAGGTGCACCTGCTGCCCGCGCCCATCTTCCGGATGACCGCCGACATCCAGGCCCGCCGTCGTCTCGGCCTGACCGCCACGCTGGTCCGCGAGGACGGGCGCGAGGACGATGTGTTCTCCCTGATCGGCCCCAAGCGGTACGACGCCCCCTGGAAGGAGATGGAGAACCAGGGCTGGATCGCCCCCGCCGACTGCGTCGAGGTCCGCGTCACCCTGACCGACTCCGAACGCCTGGCGTACGCCACGGCCGAGCCGGAGGACCGTTACCGCTTCTGCGCCACCACCGAGACCAAGACCCGGGTCATCAAAGCGCTGGTCGAACGCCACCGCGGCGAACAGATCCTGGTCATCGGCCAGTACATCGACCAGCTGGACGAACTGTCGCAGCTCCTCGACGCCCCCGTCATCAAGGGCGACACCCGTATCCGGGAGCGCGAACGCCTCTTCGACGCGTTCCGTGCCGGCGAACTGTCCACCCTCGTGGTCTCCAAGGTCGCCAACTTCTCCATCGACCTCCCGGAGGCCAGCGTCGCCATCCAAGTCTCCGGGGCCTACGGCTCCCGCCAGGAGGAGGCCCAACGGTTGGGACGCATCCTGCGCCCCAAGTCCTCCGGCCGAAGGGCCCGCTTCTACGCCGTCGTCGCCCGCGACACCATCGACCAGGAGTACGCCGCCCACCGTCAGCGTTTCCTCGCCGAGCAGGGCTACGCCTACCGCATCACCGACGCCGAAGCCGTCCTGGCCGGCGAGGAGATCTGACCGGCCCGCCACAGGCCCCGCCGACACGTGCACGCGTGCCCGGCTCACTCGCCAATCACCGAGCCAGACAGCGGGAAGAAGCCCTCAGCCCGATTCCCCTCCGCGTCACGACGTCCGCGTTTCGTGTCGCCCTCCCGTCCGGACCTGCGGCCATGAAAAAGACCCGACGAACCAGCGGAGAGAACCCCCGCTCTCCCCACCGGCCCATCGGGCCACACACAAAAAACAAAAAGAAAGGGGGGGCGGAACAACCCCAAGGCCGTTCCACCCCTCCCCTTTGACGTTGAAGTCCCGGCGGCGTCCTACTCTCCCACACAGTCTCCCATGCAGTACCATCGGCGCTGGAGGGCTTAACTACCGGGTTCGGAATGAGACCGGGTGTTTCCCCTCCGCCATGACCACCGGAACACCTACACCCCAACAACCACACACACGCGCGTGGCCGGGGAAACCTTATTCACCTATCAACAACCCAGAACCACAAGGATCGTTGTTTGTTTCCTGTGAACCGCACAGGGATGCGAACACCACCCACCCCACCCCAAAAGGGAAGGACACCATGGGATATGGTAAGCCACTCGGCCTATTAGTACCGGTCCACTCCACACCTCACGATGCTTCCATGACCGGCCTATCAACCCAGTCGTCTCCTGGGGGCCTTACCCACACAACGTGGAGGGAGACCTCATCTCGAGGAAGGCTTCCCGCTTAGATGCTTTCAGCGGTTATCCCCACCGAACGTAGCCAACCAGCCATGCCCCTGGCGGGACAACTGGCACACCAGAGGTTCGTCCGTCCCGGTCCTCTCGTACTAGGGACAGCCCCTCTCAAGTCTCCTACGCGCACAGCGGATAGGGACCGAACTGTCTCGCGACGTTCTAAACCCAGCTCGCGTGCCGCTTTAATGGGCGAACAGCCCAACCCTTGGGACCTACTCCAGCCCCAGGATGCGACGAGCCGACATCGAGGTGCCAAACCCTCCCGTCGATATGGACTCTTGGGGAGGATCAGCCTGTTATCCCCGGGGTACCTTTTAGCCGTTGAGCGACACCCCTTCCACACGGAGATGCCGGATCACTAGGCCCTGCTTTCGCACCTGCTCGACACGTCTGTCTCACAGTCAAGCTCCCTTGTGCCCTTGCACTCACCACCTGATAACCAACCAGGCTGAGGGAACCTTTGGGCGCCTCCGTTACCCTTTAGGAGGCAACCGCCCCAGTTAAACTACCCACCAGGCACTGTCCCCCACCCGGATCCACGGGCGCGGGTTAGACGCTCGAAACGACCAGAGTGGTATTTCACCAACGACTCCACCCGAACTAGCGTCCAGGCTTCACAGTCTCCCACCTATCCTACACAAGCCGCTCCGCGCGCCAATACCAAGCTGTAGTGAAGGTCCCGGGGTCTTTCCGTCCTGCTGCGCGAAACGAGCATCTTTACTCGTACTGCAATTTCGCCGGGCCTGTGGTTGAGACAGCGGGGAAGTCGTTACGCCATTCGTGCAGGTCGGAACTTACCCGACAAGGAATTTCGCTACCTTAGGATGGTTATAGTTACCACCGCCGTTTACCGGCGCTTAGATTCTCACCTTCACCCCCCCGAAGAGGGGTTAAGCGGTCCTCTTAACGTTCCGGCACCGGGCAGGCGTCAGTCCGTATACAGCGTCTTACGACTTCGCACGGACCTGTGTTTTTAGTAAACAGTCGCTTCCCCCTGGCCACTGCGACCCCACCCAGCTCCCCCGGCACGCGGGTTCACCAGACAGGGCCCCCCTTCTCCCGAAGTTACGGGGGCAATTTGCCGAGTTCCTTAACCACAGTTCACCCGATCGCCTCGGTATACTCTACCTGACCACCTGAGTCGGTTTAGGGTACGGGCCGCCGACACACTCGCTAGAGGCTTTTCTCGGCAGCATGGGATCACTCACTTCGCCTAAAACGGCTCGGCATCGCACCTCACCCTGCATGCGCGGCGGATTTACCTACCACGCGGGCCACATGCTTACCCCAGGACAACCACCGCCTGGGCTGAGCTACCCTCCTGCGTCACCCCATCGCTTACCTACTACCCCCTCGGGCCCCAGCCTCCCCACAAACCCCCACCCCAAAGGAGCAGGAGGTGGTTCGGGTGGTTAGCATCAGAAGGTTCGGTATGGGCGCGTGCCAGCGGGTACGGGAATATCAACCCGTTGTCCATCGACTACGCCTCACGGCCTCGCCTTAGGTCCCGACTTACCCTGGGCGGATCAGCCTGCCCCAGGAACCCTTGGTCAATCGGCGCACACGTTTCCCACGTGTGAAATCGCTACTCATGCCTGCATTCTCACTCCTGCACCCTCCACCACACGATCACTCGGCAGCTTCACCAGGTACAGGACGCTCCCCTACCCGTCCCACCCCCTCACAAGGAGGGAGCAGAACNCGGCAGCTTCACCAGGTACAGGACGCTCCCCTACCCACCCCAGCACACAGCTGGGATGCCACGGCTTCGGCGGCGTGCTTAAGCCCCGCTACATTGTCGGCGCGGAATCACTCGACCAGTGAGCTATTACGCACTCTTTCAAGGATGGCTGCTTCTAAGCCAACCTCCTGGCTGTCACAGCAACTCCACATCCTTTACCACTTAGCACACACTTAGGGGCCTTAGCCGATGATCTGGGCTGTTTCCCTCTCGACCACGAAGCTTATCCCCCGCGGTCTCACTGCCGCGCTCAACTTACCGGCATTCGGAGTTTGGCTGACGTCAGTAACCTTGTCGGGCCCATCGGCCATCCAGTAGCTCTACCTCCGGCAAGCACCACGCGACGCTGCACCTAAATGCATTTCGGGGAGAACCAGCTATCACGGAGTTTGATTGGCCTTTCACCCCTAACCACAGGTCATCCCCCAGGTTTTCAACCCTGGTGGGTTCGGGCCTCCACACCGTCTTACCGGCGCTTCACCCTGCCCATGGCTAGATCACCCCGCTTCGGGTCTACAGCATGCGACTCCAACGCCCTCTTCAGACTCGCTTTCGCTACGGCTACCCCACCACGGGTTAACCTCGCCACACACCGTAACTCGCAGGCTCATTCTTCAAAAGGCACGCCATCACCAACCCCACCCAAGACGGATAGGGCCAACGGCTCTGACGGCTTGTAGGCACACGGTTTCAGGTACTCTTTCACAACCCCTCACCGGGGCACTTTTCACCTTTCCCTCACGGTACTGGTCCACTATCGGTCATCGGGGAGTATTCAGCCTTACCACGTGGTCGTGGCAGATTCACACGGGATTCCACGGGCCCCGTGCTACTCGGGAAACGCCCAAGAGAGCCGCCCACGTTTCACCTACCGGACTATCACCGTCTACGGTCGGCCTTTCCAGACCATTCGGCTACGCAAGCGGTTTATCACTCCCCGCCAGGCCGGCGGACCCAGCCAGGACGCTCCCACAACCCCGCACACGCAACCCCCGCCGGGTATCACACGCATACGGTTTAGGCTCCTCCGCTTTCGCTCACCACTACTCACGGAATCACATCTTGTTTTCTCTTCCTGCGGGTACTGAGATGTTTCACTTCCCCGCGTTCCCACCAACCGCCCTATACATTCAGACGGCGGCGACACCCCATGACAGGTGCCAGGTTACCCCATTCGGACATCCCCGGATCACAGCCTGGTTGCCGGCTCCCCGAGGCTTATCGCAGGCTCCCACGTCCTTCATCGGCTCCCGATGCCAAGGCATCCACCGTGTGCCCTCACCAACTTACCGACCCACGGCAAAACTCGGATGATGCTCGCACCCACTATGCAGTTCACAAAAAACAACCAACAACCACACCCAACCCCACAGCACAACCCACACAGCCGCGCTACACACGGGGCAGGGTCATGGCCCTGGCCAGGAACACACCCCCAACACGGANNNCGACCCACGGCAAAACTCAGATGATGCTCGCACCCACTATGCAGTTCACAAAAAACAACCAACAACCACACCCAACCCCAACCCCACGCTAGGGCGGGTCATGGCCCTGGCCAGGAACACACCCCCAACACGGAGCCCGTTCCCTCAGGACCCAACAGTGCGCCCAACCCACCAACCACCGAACACCGGAGGTTCCACACCCCACCCGCGAACACACTGCTCACGAGACGGGTAGTACTGACCGGGTCAATGATCCGGCGGGCTGACTAGCCAGTGCTCCACGATTCTGCGAGCCCCGGTCCCACAACACACACGGCTGTGCAAGACCGGCCCACACCCCCTTTCACCAACACCACCCACCCTCACTACGAGAGCAGACAGCGTCTAAGGGGGATCGNCGGTCCCACAACACACACGGCTGTGCAAGACCGGCCGCTGGACCCCACCGACACCCAGCACCCACCACACGACGGATGCTCCACAGATGCCAGAGGGCCAGAGGTGCTCCTTAGAAAGGAGGTGATCCAGCCGCACCTTCCGGTACGGCTACCTTGTTACGACTTCGTCCCAATCGCCGGCCCCACCTTCGACCGCTCCCCCCCACAAGGGTTAGGCCACGGGCTTCGGGTGTTGCCGACTTTCGTGACGTGACGGGCGGTGTGTACAAGGCCCGGGAACGTATTCACCGCAGCGTTGCTGATCTGCGATTACTAGCGACTCCGACTTCACGAAGTCGAGTTGCAGACTTCGATCCGAACTGAGACCGGCTTTTAGGGATTCGCTCCACCTCACGGTATCGCAGCCCTCTGTACCGGCCATTGTAGCATGTTTGCAGCCCAGGACATAAGGGGCATGATGACTTGACGTCGTCCCCACCTTCCTCCGAGTTGACCCCGGCGGTCTCCCATGAGTCCCCGGCATAACCCGCTGGCAACATGGGACGAGGGTTGCGCTCGTTGCGGGACTTAACCCAACATCTCACGACACGAGCTGACGACAGCCATGCACCACCTGTCACCCGCCCCCGAAGGGACCCCACATCTCTGCAGGTTTTCGGGTGATGTCAAGCCCTGGTAAGGTTCTTCGCGTTGCGTCGAATTAAGCAACATGCTCCGCCGCTTGTGCGGGCCCCCGTCAATTCCTTTGAGTTTTAGCCTTGCGGCCGTACTCCCCAGGCGGGGCGCTTAATGCGTTAGCTACGGCGCGGAGCCCGTGGAAGAACCCCACACCTAGCGCCCAACGTTTACGGCGTGGACTACCAGGGTATCTAATCCTGTTCGCTCCCCACGCTTTCGCTCCTCAGCGTCAGGACAGGCCCAGAGCACCGCCTTCGCCACCGGTGTTCCTCCCGATATCTGCGCATTTCACCGCTACACCGGGAATTCCATGCTCCCCTACCTGCCTCTAGCCTGCCCGTATCCACCGCAGACCCACGGTTAAGCCGTGGGCTTTCACGGCAGACGCGACAAGCCGCCTACGAGCTCTTTACGCCCAATAATTCCGGACAACGCTCGCGCCCTACGTATTACCGCGGCTGCTGGCACGTAGTTAGCCGGCGCTTCTTCTGCACCTACCGTCCGAATTCGTCGGTGCTGAAAGAGGTTTACAACCCGAAGGCCTTCATCCCTCACGCGGCGTCGCTGCGTCAGGCTTCCGCCCATTGCGCAATATTCCCCACTGCTGCCTCCCGTAGGAGTCTGGGCCGTGTCTCAGTCCCAGTGTGGCCGGTCGCCCTCTCAGGCCGGCTACCCGTCGTCGCCTTGGTAGGCCGTTACCCCACCAACAAGCTGATAGGCCGCGAGCCCATCCCCGACCGAACCCCAAAAAGGGGAACTTTCCACCCGCACATCATGCGATGACGGGTCATATCCGGTATTAGACCCGGTTTCCCAGGCTTATCCCAGAGTCGAGGGCAGGTTGCTCACGTGTTACTCACCCGTTCGCCGCTCGAGTACCCCCGAAGGGGCCTTTCCGCTCGACTTGCATGTGTTAAGCACGCCGCCAGCGTTCGTCCTGAGCCAGGATCAAACTCTCCATCAAAGGCCA
>NZ_RRYT01000022.1 GCF_006363815.1 Thermomonospora catenispora | reverse complement strand
CGCCGCGGGGTCGTCCGGCGCCCGGCGCCGCCGGCCCGCCGGGGGCCGCCCCCCGGGGCCGCGTCGTCGTGCCCCCGGTCGTGCTCTTCGTCGTGTTCTTCGTCGTGCTCGTGGGCTCGTCCTTGGACGGGGTCTTCGGTGCGGCGCCCTCGGGTCCCGCCGTCGCGGGCACGGGCCGCGTCGGCGTCCCGTACGGAGAGGGGCGGACCGCGCCGGGCGCCCCGGGCGACCAGCGCGGCCGTCCGGGAGGCCGCCCCACAGCCCCCTTCGGCGGCCGGTGCGTCGTGGGCCGCCCGCCCGGCGCCGACGGGCCGACGGGCGCGGAGGGCCGGGCGAGGGGCGGCCTCGGCGTCGTCCTCGGCGTCGCCCCGGGCCTCGTCTTCGGCCTCGTCTTCGGCATCGTCCCCGGCGTCGTGCCCGGCGTCGTGCCCGGCCTCGTTCCCGGTCTCGTTCCCGGAGTCGTCCCCGGCTTGTCGCCGGGCGCCCACGGCCGCCGGGTCGACGCCTCGCCCGGGGGGCAGGACGGCTTGCCGGGCCGGCCGGTCGTCCCGCCGAACGCGCCGGGCGCGCCCTCCGGCCGGTGAGGCTTCGGCGACGGCGCCTGGTGCGCGGGGCGGCCCGAGCCGCCGGGGGCGGTCTGCGCGGCGCCCGGGCGGGGCGACCCCGCGGAGGGGCGGGAGGTCGAGGGGCGGGAGGAGGCGTGCGGGCCGGCCGCCTTCCCTGAGGCGGTCGCGGCGGGACGGTCGGGGGTGCGCGGGGTGGCGGGCGGCCTGCTCGGCCGGGACGGCCGGGCGGACGCGGAGCCGGCCGGGGCCGGGGCCCGGTGGGCGGGGGCGACGGTGGCGATCAGGGCGGGTGCGGCCGGACGGGTGGTGATCTCGAGGGTGCGGGCGGAGCTCAGGTCCCGCACCTGGCAGCGCAGGCCCGTTCCGTCGGGGGCGGTCCGGCAGAAGGCGGGCGGGTCGAGCCAGCCGACGGGGGTGGGGGAGGTGATGAGGAGGGTGACGTCGCGCGGGCCGGCGCCGTGCGGGCGGACGGTGACCGCATGGGCGGACAGGCCGGCGGCCGGGGCGGGGAGGCGTTCGGTGGTGGCGGTGGCCTCGCGCGGCACGGCGGAGGCCGGAACGGTGCCGCACGACAGGCCGCCCAGCAGGGAGGCGACCGCCCCCGCGCAGGCCAGAGTGCGTCCGAGTGCGAAGCGGGCCGGGTGCCCCGGTGTCACGATCGTCGTCCTTCCACCGTCGACCGGTAGCCGAGGGGTCGGCGCGTCTTGCGCCGGGCTCCGTCAGTATTGCCCGACGATCACCGGGGGTAACTCTCCGTATTCGTTTCGCACAGCGAAAATGAATCTCCGTAATATGGGGAGGCTCCGTTCTGGCAGCAGAACGGCCGGGGAGAGGAGTCGTCGGGTGGCGGAGGCCGTACGGTCCCTGGAACGCGCCTTCGAGCTGCTGGAGCATCTCGCCGACGCGGGGGGCGAGATGACGTTGTCGGAGCTGACCGAACGGTCCGGGCTGCCGATGCCGACGATCTACCGGCTGATGCGCACCATGGTCAATCACGGCTATGTGCGGCAGGCGCCGTCCAAGCGCTACGCGCTGGGCCCCCGGCTGATCCGGCTGGGCGAGAGCGCGACCCGGCTGCTGGGCCACTGGGCGCGGCCCGCGCTGGCCCGGCTGGTGGACGAGATCGGGGAGACCGCCAACATGGCGGTGCTGGAAGGGGACGCCGCCGTCTATGTGGCGCAGGTGCCCTCACGGCACTCGATGCGGATGTTCACCGAGGTCGGCCGACGGGTGCAGCCGCACTGCACGGGGGTGGGCAAGGCGCTGCTGGCGCAGCTTCCCGACGAGACGGTGCGGGAGATCATCGGGCGCACCGGGCTGGACGCGCACACTCCGCACACCATCACCGATCCGGACCGGCTGCTGGCCGAGCTGAAGCGGATCCGCGCCCAGGGGTACGCGATCGACGACGAGGAGCAGGAGGTCGGCGTGCGCTGCGTGGCGGTGCCGGTGCCGGGTTCCCCCGCACCCGCCGCGATCTCGGTGTCGGGGCCGTCGGGCAGGCTGACCTCTCCTCTGGTGGAGGAGGCGGTCCCGCTGATGCGGCAGACCGCCGAGCAGTTCGCCCGCGACCTGTCCCCGGCCGACTAGCCGACGGACCCCGTGACGGTCGCGGCGACGGGCTCGCCCACGGCCGGCCGGCCGCGCCGCCAGTGCAGATACTCGCCGGCCGCCGCGATCAGGGTGGTCGCCGCCCACATGGCCACGCCCAGGTCGTCGGCGACCCCGATCAGCGGGAGGACCTCCGGCAGCACGTCCACCGGCGAGATCACGTACACCAGGGCGAGCAGCAGCAGGGCGAGCCTGCGGTGTCCCAGTCCCGGGTAGTCCCCGCGCACGGTGTCGCGCAGCAGGCCCGGCACGGCCTCGATCCGTTCCCTCAGCCCGGGTGCGCCGGGCCGGTGGGTCTCGCGGTAGATGCGCCAGGCCTGGCCCGCCGCCACCGCCATCCGTCGTTTCCGGCGCACGGTCCCCTCCCCTCGTGCGGAACGTGGACGCGCCCCCGACGCGTCCACGCTTCCATACGACGTTCCAGCGGCCCGGTTTGTTCCCTTCCGGGCGCTCGAATGCAGGACACGGTTCCGTCGTCCGTGCTGGGCGGGAAAGGGGGGATCCTCCGAAGTCCGGACGGGCGGGCTCGGCGGAGCCGTGGATGAGTTCTGTCCGCTTCACCGGAAAAGACCTCTTCAGCTGGGCTCGTTTCTTCCACCCGGCCGCCCCGGCGGCCCGTCCGCCCGGTTTAATGGAGCCTCGGCACGGCGCCGCCGGACGACCCCCAGGAGCAGACGAGGATTGATGAGTGCCGACCGGATGACTCTGTCCCGTGCCGGTACGGCGGCCGATGTGCACTATCTCGCGCTGCCGCCCACCGCCGTCGACGCCCGTCCCTCCGGGGCGACCCGGCTGGCCGTCGTGTGGCACGGCTTCGGCCCGCCGCGCACCCCGGCGGCCATGGCGGCGGCCGTGCCGATGACCGGCGTTCCCGTCTGGCGGGTCTACCTGCATCTGCCGGCCCCCACCGGTGCGCTGCCGCCGGCGGGTCTGGGCGGCGAGACGGCGGTGGTGGACTTCGCCGAGACGGTGGAGCGCGCCGCCGAGCGGTTCTCGGACGTACTGGAGGAGCTCCGCCGCGATCTGGAGCTCGCCGAGGGGCCGGTGGCGCTGGCCGGGTTCTCGGCGGGCGCCGCGGTGGCGATGCTGGTGCTGGCGTCCGCCGCGGTGCCGGTGAGCGCCGCCGCGTTCGTCGCCCCGATCGCGGCGCCCGCCCGCACCATGGCGCAGGTCATCAAGGAGACCGGCCGCCCCTATGCGTGGACCGGCCCCTCCCGGGAGGCGGCCGACCGGCTCAACCTGCCGGCCCGGGCCGCCGAGCTGGCCCGGCCCGGCGCGCCGATCCTGCTGGTCGCCGGCTCCGGCGATCCGCTCGTGCCGGCGTCCGAGGTCACCCGGCTGGGCGAGCGCCTGACCGAGCAGGGGGCCGTGGTGGAGACCACGACGGTGCAGATGGCCCACGCCCTGACCGCCGAGCCGGGGGTGGACCCGGTCCCGCCGATCCAGGAGGCGGTGAGCGTGGACACCGTCCTCACCGAGTGGTTCCGCCGGCATCTGGCCACCGTCACCGCTCCGGCCGAGGGCGCGGCCCCCTCGCTGCTGCAGACCTACCCGGACGGCGTCCCGATCAGCGCCGGGCCGCAGCAGGACTGAGCCCGCCGGCGGGGGCGGCCACGGCGCGGCGCCGGGCGGGGAGCGGGAGGCCGCGCACCGCCCGAGTCGGCGGCCTCCGGCCGCCTCGGGCGGACGGGACCGGCCGGGACCGGCCCCCGGCGGGGAGGATCAGCTCCCGGCGAGGACCTGGTAGCGGACCGGGATCACCCCGGCGCCGATGCCTCCCACGGCGCGCATGGCGGCGCGGGAGAGGTCCAGGCAGCGCCCGGCGACATAGGGGCCGCGGTCGTTGATGCGGACGATCACGGACTCGCCGTTGTCCCGGTTGGTGACCCGGACCCGCGAGTGCATGGGGAGGGTCCGGTGGGCGGCGGTGAACCCGTCGGGGTCGAAGCGCTCGCCGCTGGCGGTGGACTGCGGCGTCCAGTAGTAGGAGGCCCGGCAGGTCCCGGTGCCGATGACGCGATGCTTCGGCTTGCTCGGTCCCTTGCCCCTGCGGAGCGCCCGGGCGGATGCGGGTCCCGACCGCGGGTTCGCCGTGGGGGCCGCCGGATCGGTCTCGGGGGGACGAGGAGAGCGCGACGGGGAGGATTCCAGGGCGCCGGCCGCGGCCCAGGCCCCGGTGGCGGCGACCGGGGCGGCCACGGAGGAGACGAGCAACAGGGTGCGGAGACGGGCGCGCACGAACGGATCCTTTGATCGGGGACAGGACGGCGGACGCCTGCGGCCGGGCGCCGGCGAGCGGTCGATCCGCTCGGGCGCCGCCGAGGTGTCGGCACGCTTGGTGCGTGCTCATCGTGCGTCCCGCGTCATCGCGGCGCATCGCACAAGGCGTCCGGTGAACGCGGCACCGGGCATTCCTCGCGGGGCCGCGCACAAGTCCTGAACCGTAGGACCTGCATGCCGTGCAGGACACCTTATGGGCATCTTTTGTGGCATTTATCACGCGGTTTGTTACTCGATCGATATCGCACTTGTGCGCACGGTGAGCAGATCAAGATCTGATCACGACGCGCACATCGACGCCCATCTCGATCAGGTAACACAACAATGCCCATAAGGAAAGACAAAAGGCGTGCACCCGGGAACGGACCCGGGCGCACGCCCTGTGACCTGGCGTTCTGCTGTGCTCGCCGATGCGCTCGGCCGATGTGCTCGACCCGCCGTGCTCAGCTTCCCAGAGCGGACTGGCCGAGGGAGACGTAGGGGATGGTGAGGCCCGGGGAGCCCGGGGAGTCCGGCCGGGGCGCGCCCGACAGGCCCACCGGCAGGCCGCCCAGGAGCGCCGGCGTCGAGGTGTAGACGCCGGGCTTGGGCGGCGATCCGACCGGGCCGACCTGCGAGTTGCTCAGCGAGCCCTGGAGAAGGCTGCCGAGGAGATCGCCGGCCGGGTCGGTGGCCGAGTCGGCGGCGTGCCGCCGGTCCCCCGTCCGCACCGTGCCGCACTGCGGGGCGGGAGCGGCCTTCCCGGTCGTGGCCCGGTGCGCCGTGAGGTCGGAGAGCAGGTCGCGTTCGGCCAGGAGCGAGCACCTGGGCACCGACGCGTCCAGCCCGAGCTGCTGGGCGGCGGTGGTCAGCGCGCTGCCGTCCAGGCTGGTCAGCGGCAGCACCTCCAGGGTATGGGGCTGCGACGCGGGCTTGGGCTTGGTCCGGGCGAGCTGGCCGACCACCTTGGCGTGCGGCCGGACCGCGCCGGTGGCGCTGTCGACGAGGCCGTTCACCGCGGGCACGGTGTCCATCACGGTGTCGATGAGCGGCCCGGTGGGCTCGGCGGCCCGGGCCGGGGCGAGCGCCGCCGCCGACACGACGATGGCCGCGGCCATCGGAGCCAGCATGGACGCCTTGCACAGAAGGCTGACGGTTCGATTCATCGTTCCCCCCGAGGAAAAGGCATGTTCGTGCCGCGGCCATGGCGGCACCATCGAGCGGGCACGCTAGTACATCCGCCGACCCGGCACAACGAATTCTGCTGCAATTTGACGGGCAACGGAGATCAATGCAAATCGATCAGCCGCCGGGTTTCTCCGGAGACCGCCGCGAAATATCCGGAGCGGCATAAGAAAAGGGGCGTTCCGACGATGCCGGAACGCCCCGGGGAAGGCCTGGACTACTCGGAGCCGAGCGCGATGGCCTCTTCGACCTCCTTGCGGCGTTCGGCCAGCTCACGCTCGTGCCGCTCGGCGTCGTACCGCTCGGCGATCTCCTCGTCCTGCCGCATCAGGGCCTCCAGGTCGGCCTTGGCGTTGTCCAGCACGCCCATGTCGGCGTAGGCGGCCTGCACCTTCTCGCCCCACAGCCCGATGTCCTTGACGATCGGCACGATCCGGCTGAACAGCAGCGACTGGTACAGCGTGAACATCTGGGACTTCTCGACGTACTCCATGCACCGGTCCACCGGGAGCCCGAGATTCTCGAAGACCTCCCGGCCGGTGAACCGGTCCCGCATCAGGTAGCAGCCCTCGACCACGAATTCCTCGCGCTCGGCCCGCTCCTTGCTGGTGAGCTCCTTGTAGTAGTCCTTGAGCGCCAGCCGGCCGAAGGCCACGTGCCGCGCCTCGTCCTGCATGACGTAGGCGAGGATCTGCTTGACCAGCGGGGTCGTCGCCATGTCCCGGTACAGCCCGAACGCCGCCAGCGCCAGCCCCTCGATGAGCACCTGCATGCCCAGGTAGGGCAGGTCCCAGCGACTGTCGTCGAGGGATTCGGCGAGCAGCTTCGCCAGGTCCTGGTTGATCGGGTAGTACATCCCGATCTTCTCCCGCACGAACCTGGAGTACAGCTCCACATGCCGCGCCTCGTCCATCGCCTGAGTGGCGGCGTAGAACTTGGAGTCCAGGTCGGGCACCGACTGCACGATCCGCGCCGAGACGTTGAGCGCGCCCTGCTCGCCGTGCAGGAACTGGCTGAACAACCAGGAGCCCTGGTGCCGGCCGAACTCCTCGCGCTCGGCCTCGGACATCTTCTCCCAGATGTCCGAACCGAACAGGGGGTTGAAGTTCTCCGGGAGCCCGGCCACATTGGTCGGATCGACCTCCTGGTCCCAGTCGATCCGCAGCTGGGCGTCCCACTGCTTGTCCTTGCCCTTTTGGTACAACGCCAGCAGCCGGTCCCTGCCGTCGTCGTACTCCCAGGTGAAACGGGTGGCGCCGGCCATCGGAACGTCCCAGGTCTCTTTGGGGACGTCACGGACGTAATACTCGAACGAGCTCACAGGAAAGGCCTCCTCGGCTCTTGGGCGGGGGCGACGGCACACTCACCGCTTTACACCTCTTCCTAGCATGTAAAGTGTGGCGCAGGCCATACTTCAGGGCCGGTGAACTCATACTGTGACCACCCGGTCATAGCGGGTGCACGCCGATGGACCCTCATCGACCGGGCAAGGGCGACGCCGCTCTGCGACGTCACTCCGCGAACACGTCCGCCAGATATCCGTGGATCATGCGCTTGGCCTCGGCGATGATCTGCGGATCGCCGTCGGGATCGGCGCGGAAGGCCATCTTGAGCACGGCGTCGGCGGCCTCCACGGCGATGGCCACGGCACGGGCCATCTGCGGGGTGTCGGCGACGCCGAAGGCGTCGACGACCAGCCGGCGCAACCGGGCGGCGACGACGGTGTTGTTGTCGGCGGCGGAGTCCAGCAGGTTGACGTCGGCGACGTCCCCGAAGCGCAGCACGCGGAAGCCGGGGACGGTGCGGTTCATCTCGACGAAGATGTCGATGATCGCGCCGACCGTGTCCGACCAGTGCGCGAACTCCTGCTCCTCCAGCAGCCGCGTCACCCGCTCCCCGAACATCTCCAGATTGCGCAGCGCCAGCGCCTGGGCGACCGCGCGCTTGTCGGGGAAGAACTGGTAGACCGACCCGATCGCCACGTCGGCGCGCTGGGCGAGGCGCGTGGTGGACAGCCCGTCATAGCCGTCCTCGTCCAGGATCTCGGCGCAGGCGTCGAGCATCCGCTGCACGCGCTCGGCGCTGCGGCGCTGGGCGGGACGGCGGCGGAGCGGAGTGGGCCGGGTCGTCGTCACGGTCCCATTCTTCCCTGCCCGGCCCGCTGCCATGACGGACATAGAATGTGAACGATCTTCATATTCGGAGGGTGTCATGCCGTTCCCCGCCCATTTCCGCTGGGGCGTCGCCACCGCCGCCTACCAGATCGAAGGCGCGACCACCGAGGACGGGCGCGGCGAGTCGGTGTGGGACGTGTTCTGCCGCACCCCCGGCCGGGTCCGCGACGGCCACACCGGCGAGGTGGCCTGCGACCACTACCACCGCTGGCCCGAGGACCTCGCGCTGATGGCGGACCTGGGCGTCGACGCCTACCGGTTCTCCATCGCCTGGCCTCGGATCCAGCCGGACGGAACGGGCCCGGCCAACCCGCGCGGGCTGGACTTCTACGACCGCCTGGTGGACGCGCTGCTGGACCGCGGGATCACCCCGTTCCCCACGCTGTTCCACTGGGACCTGCCGCAGGCCCTGGAGGAGGAGGGCGGCTGGCTGAACCGCGACACCGCCCACCGCCTCGCCGAGTACGCCGCCCTGGTGGCCCGGCGGCTGGCCGACCGCGTCGAGCACTGGATCACGCTGAACGAGCCCGTCGTGGTCACCGCCTACGGGTACGCCCTGGGCGTCTACGCGCCCGGCCGCGCCCTCCTGCTGGACGCCCTGCCCGCCGGGCACCACCAGCTCCTCGGGCACGGGCTGGCGGTGACGGCCCTGCGCGCCGAGGGGGCGCGGCGGGTGGGGCTGGCCAACCACTACTCGCCCGTCTGGGCCGCCGCGGAGGACGATGAGGCCGACCGGCGCGCGGCCGAGGCCTTCGACGTCTTCATGAACCGCTGCTACACCGAGCCGGTGGTCCGCGGCCGCTACCCGGACCTGTCCGTGCTGGGCGGGCCGGACCCGGCCTCCTACGTCCGCGACGGGGACCTGGCGGCGATCGGGGCCCCGGTGGACTTCCTGGGCGTCAACTACTACAACCCGACCAGGGTGAAGGCCCCCGCCCCCGGCGACCCCCTGCCGTTCGAGCTCGTCCCCGTCGAGGAGCACCCGGTCACCGGCATGGGCTGGCCGATCGTCCCGGACGCCCTCCTGGACCTGCTGCGGACCCTGCACCGGACCTGCCCGGGCGTCCCGCTCTACATCACCGAGAACGGCTGCGCGTTCGACGACTCCGTCCACGACGAGGAACGGATCGACTTCCTGGCCCGCCACATCGACGCCGTCCGCGCGGCCGTGGCAGAGGGGGTCGACGTCCGCGGCTACTTCGTGTGGTCCCTGCTGGACAACTTCGAGTGGGTCGAGGGTTACCACGCCCGGTTCGGCCTGGTCCACGTCGACTACGCCACCCAGCGGCGGACCCCCAAGGACTCCTACGCCTGGTACCGCGACCACATCGCCCGCTCCCGCGGCGCGGTCACCGGGTGACCCGGGTGCGCATGCGCACGGTCGTCCCCGACGTGTCGTGCTCGATGGCGACGTCCTGCATCAGCGCGCGGATCAGGTAGAGCCCCCGGCCGTGCAGGCCGTCGTCGGCCGGGCGGCTCCGCTGCCAGCAGCCGGTGTCGCTGACGGCGACCTCCAGCTCGTCGCCGGTGAGGGAGGCGGTCAGCCTGGCCCGGCCGCCCTCGGCGTGCTGGGCGACGTTGGCGCACGCCTCCCCGGCGGCGGTGAGCACGTTGTGCACCATCAGCGGGTGCAGCTCCATCTCCCCCATCCAGGCGCGCAGGGCGGCCCGGACCCGCGCCAGCTCCACCGCCTCGGCCCGGAACGGCACGTCCACCCCCACCGGCCGGCGGAACAGCAGCAGCGCCACGTCGTCGTCGTAGCCGCCGGGCGGGCTCAGCCGCGTCATGAGCCGGTCCGCCAGCTCCTCCACCGGCAGGTCGCGGTCCTCGCGGGTCACCGCCACGGCCCGGTCGATCCCCGCGTCCAGCACCTGGTCGCGGCGTTCCACCAGCCCGTCGGTGTACAGCACCAGCACGGTCTCGGGCGTGAGCAGGCAGCGCCCGCCCGGCCGGTCCCGGCCGGGCAGCACCGCCAGGGGCAGGCCGCGCCCCTCCTCCAGCGGCTCCACCCGCCGGTCGGCGTGCACCTGGAAGGCGGGCAGATGACCGGCGCTGCTGTAGGTCATCTCCCCCGTCCGCTCGTCGAGCACGCAGCACAGCGCCGTCGCGCCCAGCGCCCCGCGCGTCATGGCGGTGAAGTCGTCCAGCGCGGCCAGCGTCCGCGCCGGGTCGCGGAGCTGCGGCAGCAGGGCCCGGCAGGCGCTGCGGAGCTGCCCCATCACGGTGGTGGCCGGCACCCCGCGGCCCACGCAGTCCCCGACCACGATCCCGACCAGCCCGTCGGAGAGGTCGAACACGTCGTACCAGTCCCCGCCGACCTGCAACGGCCGGGCCGCCGGCTCGTACCGGACGGCGAACCCGGCCGGCAGGTCGGCCGGGTCCAAGATGGTGCGCTGCACCTCGATGACGACCTCGCGCTGCTGCTCGGCCAGGCCGATCCGCTGCACCGCCTGCCCCAGGTATCCGCACAGCGCCACGAGCAGGGCGTGGTCCTCCGAACCGAACGGCCGGTGCGGGTTCGGTTCGATCCACAGCACCATCGGCCCGCCGTGATGCTCCAGCCGCACCCCGATCCCCATCGGGTCGGTGAACGTCACCGGACGCAGCGGCGGCAGGGCGCGGACCTCCTCGACGGCGGAGCGGATCCCGCCGGGCAGCTCCTCCCACACCGGGTCGGCGTCCGCCGCGAGCGGGTGCGGCCGGCCCGGTTCGTCCCAGGTGACGGCGAGCACCTGCGGGCTCTCCCACAGCTCCGCCAGCTCCTCCAGCGCCGCCCGCACGCTGCCCGACAGGGTGTCGGTGTCCGACAGCCGCAGGCTCATGTTGGCCAGCGCCATGTCGTGCTGGATCGCGGTCCGTTCGGCGGTGACGTCGCGGAAGGTCGCCAGCACCCGGCGCTCCCCGGTGTCGGGGGTGTAGATCTCGGTGTGCACCAGCACCGCCCACAGCCGGTGGCCGTCCCGGTGCGTGACCGGGACGAGCAGGTTCCCGCTCGTCCCCCGCATCATCTCCGCGAACGCCTCGGTGGCCTGGCGATGCGCCGCCGGGTCGTCGTCCTCCCCGGGCCACCACGGATGCGGCGTCCGGTACGGCAGCCCCTCGGGGCCGTACCCGAGCAGCGTCCGGCAGGCGGTGTTGGCCTCCACCACGGTGCCGTCGTCGTCCAGCACCATGACGGCCTCCTGCAGCGATTCGAACAGTGCGTCCCGCCATTCGGCGCTGCGGTTGCGCAGCCGCGCCATCTCCACGTTCGCCCGCACCCTGGCCAGCAGCTCCGCCGCCGAGAACGGCTTGACCAGGTAGTCGTCGGCCCCGGCCGCCAGCCCCTGCACCGAGGAGGCGGGGGCGGCCAGCGCCGACAGCAGCAGCACCGGCACCCGGGCGGTGCGCGGATCGACCCGCAGCTCGGCGACCAGCTCCAGACCGTCCATCACCGGCATCATCACATCGGCGATCACCAGGTCGGGCGGGTCGGCCCGGGCGGCCCGCAGCGCCGCCAGCCCGTCGCCCACCGTGTCGACCCGGTATCCGGGGCGCAGCAGCCGCCGCAGATAGGCGCGCATGTCCCGGTTGTCGTCGGCGACCAGCACCCGGGCCGGGCCGCCGACCCGGGGCGCGGCCGCGGGGACCGGGTCGGGCGCCTCCTCCCACTCCCGTCCGGGGTCCTCCGGCAGCCAGCGCAGCGCCTCCGCCACGAACGGATCCACGTCGGCCGAGACCCCGGCCGCAGGCCGCGTCGGGGAGGCCGGGCCGCCGTCCGGCGGGCGGCGGGGACCGAACGGGATCCGCACGGTGAACGTGGTGCCCTCGCCCTCGGCGCCGTGGGCGTCGATCGTCCCGCCGTGCAGCCGCACCAGCTCCCTGACCAGCGCGAGCCCGATCCCGCTGCCCTCGTGCGAGCGGGCGCGAACGGGCCGCAGGCGCTGGAACCGTTCGAACATGCGGGGGATGTCCTCCGGCGCGACGCCCACCCCGGTGTCGGACACCCGCAGCACCGCGTGCCCGTCCTCGGCCCGCAGCCGCACCTCGATCGCGCCTTCGAAGGTGAACTTCAGGGCGTTGCTGAGCAGGTTGAGGACGATCTTCTCCCACATGTCGCGATCCACGTGCACCGGCTCGGGCAGCGGCGGGCAGTCCACCACGAGCCGCACCCCCGCCCTCTCCACGGCGGCGCGGAACACCCCGGTCAGGTCGGCGGTGAACACGGCCAGGTCGACCGCCTCATAGTGCGCCTGCATCCGGCCCGCCTCGATGCTGGAGAAGTCCAGCAGCGAGCCCACCAGCTTCTCCATCCGCAGCATGCTGCGGCCGATGGTCTCCACCTCCTCGCGCACCGCCGGGTCGGCGTCGTACGGCAGGTCGCTGCGCAGCTCCTCCAGCGAACCGGAGATCAATGTGAGCGGGGTGCGGAACTCGTGGCTGACGTCGGAGAAGAACACGGTCTTGGCGCGATCCAGCTCCGCCAGCTCCGCCACCCGCCGCGACTGCGCCTGGTAGGCGACCGCCCCGTTCAGCAGCGCCGCCGCCTGCTGGGCCACCCACACGAAGAACGCGCGGTACCGGCGGTCCATCGGGCGTCCCGCGCCGGCCGCCAGCACGAGGGCGCCGATCGTCTCGGTGCGCCGCTCCCCGTGCAGCGGCAGCACCATCGCCTCGCGCGGCGGGGCGTCCCAGTCCCCGGCGGGCAGCCGCTCGGTCACCCGCTCCACCACGCGGGGACGGCCGGTGCGCATCACCTCGGCCACCGGCCAGGACGCGCCGGAGGCGGCGCCGGGCGGCGAGGTGCGGACCGGCTCCGGATCCCGGCCCAGGTAGATCGCCGCGAACGGCACGTCCCGAGGGTCGCGCCCCAGCACCTCGACGACCCAGTCGCAGGCCGCCGTGACGTCCCCGATCACCCCGCCCGGCACGCTCAGCGCGTGCAGCGCGACCAGCCTGCGCTCCTGCACCACCTGCCGGGTGGTCTCGGTGGCCACGACGAGCACCCCGCCGACCGGTGAGTCCTCGCCGTGCAGCGGGCTGCAGGAGAGCGTCCAGTACGTCTCCTCCCGAAGGCCGTCCCGAAGGCCGTCGCGGCGCAGCGGCAGCAGCAGGTTCCGCTCCCAGACCGTCTCGCCGGTCTCCAGCACCCTCCGCAGCAGCGGCCCGACCCGGTCCCAGACCTCCGCCGGCCACACCCGCTCGCCCGCGGCGCCCAGCGCCGCCGGATGCCCGGCCCCCAGCAGCGGCAGGGCGGCGTCGTTGTAGAGGCAGTGCAGCCGCGGCCCCCAGAAGACGGCCATCGGATGCCGGGCCGTCAGACAGGCCCGGCTCACCTCCCGCAGCCCGGCCAGCCACGTCGCCGGATCCCCCAGCGCGTGCCCGTCCCAGTCGTGCTCCCGCATCCGCCGGGCCATCTCCCCGTCCCCGGGGAAGACCCCGCGCCCCGCGGCCCGTTCCTTCCTCATCCCTCTCCCGGACGCCGTCGACCGGCTGCCCTTACCCTCTCTGACCGGCCTAAACGCTCCGTTGACCGGGACATGAAGCAGCGCGTCCCGGCCGCCGCCCACGCCGGGACGCCGCGATCGGGCGCCCCGGGCCGAGGCGGGCGGAACACCGATGAGGGCGCCGGCGCGCAGCCGTCGCATGAGACCGCCTCGCACGGCCGTCCTGCCCGGCCGTGCGAGGCGGCCGAGCCGACCGGGCCGAACCGCGCCGCACCAGGGGCGCCCCGCCTCGATTCCGGCCCGGACGGCGCCGTCGCCGCGTTTTAAGGTCAAGGCATGGTGAAGGCGGTGCTGTGGGATTTCGACGACACGATCCTCGACTACTCCAGTTCCGATCGGGCCGGGATCATGCGGCATCTGGCGGCGGAGGGACTGCCCTGCGACGAGGAGGCGTTCGCCCGGTGGCGGAGCGTCACCGATCGGGAGTTCGCGCGTTTCCTGGCCGGTGAGCTGACCTTCCAGGAGCAGCGCAGGGAACGGGCGCGGGCGATGACGGGGGCTCCGCTGAGCGACGCCGAGGCGGACGCCTGGTTCGCCCGCTACCTGGCGTTCTTCGAGGAGACGTGCACCGCTTTCCCGGACGTGGTGCCGGCGTTGGACGCGCTGCCCCATCGGCATGCGATCCTGTCCAATTCCAGCACCGCCCATCAGGAACGGCGGCTGGCCTCGCTGGGGCTGCGGGACCGTTTCGAGGTCCTGCTGTGCACCGACGAGATCGGCCGTGCCAAACCCCACCCCTCGGCGTTCCTGGCCGCCTGCGACATCCTGGGCCTGAGCCCTGAGCAGGTCGTCTATGTCGGCGACAAACTCGACGTGGACGCGCTGGGCGCCCGCGACGCCGGCCTGCACGGCGTCTGGCTCGACCGTTCCGGTTCGGCCGTCCCGCTCCCCGACGGCGTGCACCGCATCACCTCTCTGGCCGAACTCCCCGCCCTTCTTCAGGCATTGAGCGGGGAAGGAGCATCGCGGTAGCTTTGGGCGAATTGCGTTCACTCCACCGGAGGTCGGGCGGCGGCCCGTCGTGACTGACCGTGGACGCTGAGCGTGGAGTTTTCCGGTGCCCGGAGAATCGACCTCCGGTCGAAAAAGAGCGGGAAGCGCCGATGTCGGTCACGAACTCCCAGGAAACGCCGCCGCCGGTGCGCAGGGCCGCGCCGGGGGCGATCGCGCTCGCCGCCGTGACGGTCGCCGGGCTGACCGCGCTGAACGCATGGTGGGCGAGCATCATGCCCCCTCTGCTGGTGTACTCGCTGCCGCCGCTGGCGGTGACGGCGCTGGCCCTCGTGCACACCCTGCGCTACCGAGTGGTCATCGACGAGGGCGGGATCCGCATCAGGGGCCTCACCGGTGAGAAGTCCATCCCCTGGCCGAACGTCATCGGCGTGCAGGCCGCCGCCGGCACCGAGGGCACCGTGGTGGTCGACCTCCGCGACGGCTCGTCGCTGGTGCTGCGGGAGCTCCCCGTCCCGCCGGGCGGCACCGACGCACTGGTCGCCGAGATGCGGAGGCGGGCCGGGCTCTCCGAGCAGCGGCCGGAGAGCAGGTGGTACGCAGGCCGCCCCTCCCGCCGGCCGCTGGCGTGGGCGTTCCCCATGCTCGCCGTCTCGACGGCGTTGGTGCTCGTCACGTTCTACGGGGTGATCGAGGGATACGGCGCGGCGACGGTGTTCGGGATCGGGCTCGCCGGGGTCTGCTACCACGTGCGGCTGATCCTGCTGTTGCTCTACGGCCGCACCGAGGCCGGACCGAACGGGCTGTACAACCGCTCGGCGCTCGCCGTCAAGCGCCTGGACTGGAAGCAGGTCAAGCGGCTGGAGGTCGTGCGGTCGCCGTTCGGCCACCGGATCATCGCGGTGCCCCACATGGGCGCCAACGTCGCGCTGGCCGCTCCCCGCACGGGCCTGGCCGCCCGCGGACCCGCGTTCGACGACGCGTTCGACACGCTGCTGACGACGGCCCCCCGGGCCCCGGAGTGCAAACGAAGGGCGCAGCCGCGGCTGTGGTACCCCGCGCTCGTCGTCCTGTTCGTCCTGGCGCTGCTGGGCCTGGAGGACCCCCGCAAGGAGCCCTGGTGGCCCACCCGCCACGAGGCCGCCTCCCTCCCCGACCCCTGCGCCGTCGTCGACCCCGCCGCCGTCCGGCGGATGGTGCCCGACGCCCGGCCGCCCGACAGGGCGGATCACACGTCGCTCGGCTATGAGGAGCTCACCTGCCGGTGGCACCAGACCGCCTTCTCGATCGGACTGGAGATCGAAATCCGCAGATATTTCAGGAACGGCGGTGTCGGCGCCACCGAGGCGGCCGAGCGGCGGATGAGCGTCCTCCGCGACCAGTCGACCGAAACCGTCACCGGCCTGGGCGATGAGGCGTTCCGCCGGAACGACGACGGCCACGTGCCCCGGCTCCGCGAGATCTGGGCACGCCGCGCCAACGTCATCGTCCACATCAAGCTCGAAGCCAAAGACCCCGCCGACGTCGACGCGCCGGCGCGCCGCGCCCTGGAGTCGATCGAACTCCGCTGAACGGCCCTGGAACCGCCCGACCGGAGCGGACACGAAAGGGGCATGAACCCTCCCCAACCCACGGATGCGGCTCTGTGGAGCCGCGCGATGGGCGGTGACGAGCATGCCTTCGGCGAGCTCTTCGACCGACATGCCCGCGCCGTCTACAACTACTGCTTCCGGCGAACGGCGGACTGGTCGGTCGCCGAGGACCTGACCTCGGTGGTCTTCCTGGAGACCTGGCGGCGTCGCGACCAGGTCCGCATGAACGGCGACTCGCTGCTGCCCTGGCTGTACGGGGTCGCCACCAACGTGCTGCGCAACCACCGGCGGAGCCTGCGCCGGCACCGGGACGCGCTGGCGCGGCTGCCGCTTCCGGCGACGCCGGACGAGACCGAGGACGCCGCCGCGCGCGTGGACGCCGAGCGCCGGATGCGGGAGGTCCTGGAGTCGATCAGGTCGCTGCCGCGCCGGGACCAGGAGGTGCTGGTGCTGTGCGTCTGGGAGGGCCTGGGCTACGCCGAGGCCGCCGAGGCGCTGGGCGTACCGGTCGGCACCGTCCGTTCCCGGTTGGCCCGCGCCCGGGAACGCCTGCGGCGCAGCGGACACACCAAGGGAGCAACCGTCAGCCTTCTGCCTGAGGAGACCGCATGAACCTGCCACCCGAGCCCCGGGACATGCCCGCCGGCCGGCACGCGGCGCGCCGGGCCCACCTGATGCGGGAGATGACCGCCCACGCCCCGATGAGGCGCCGCCGGCTGCTGCCCATCGGCGCCTTCACCGCGGTGCTCGCCGGCGGGATCGCCGCCGCCCTGGTCATCGCCCCCGCCACGAGCGTCGGCAACAGGCCGCCGGCCGCCGGCGCCGAGGCGGCCGAGGTCTTCCACCGCGCCGCGGACGCCGCCGAGGCCAATCCCGATCCCGCCCCCCGGCCGGGTCAGTTCCTGTACGTCGAGTCCCGTGAGGTCCATGCCGCCGCCGCGGACCATCCGGCCTCCGTCAGCCGGCGCAAGGTGTGGCTGCCCGCCGACCGCAGGGGTCCCGGCCTGCTGCTGTCCGACATGGGCGAGGGCGGGAAGTGGGGCCGCGCCTGGCTGTGCACCAACAGGGAGCTGTCCCGCGAGGAGTCGTCCGCCGCGCGCCCGCCGGCCCGCTGCGACTACCACCACCCGGTCGTCAGGACCGACCTGCCCACCGACCCGGAGCGGATGCACGCCTGGCTCTACCGCAACAGCCGGGGCGGCAACCCGCCCGACGTGCAGGCGTTCATCACGGTCGGCGACACCCTCCGGGAGGCGTACGTGCCGCCCGCGGCGCTGTCGGCGATGTTCAAGGCGGCGGCGCGGATCCCCGGCGTCACCGTCACCGACCGGGCGCTGGACTTCGGCGGGCGGAAGGGCATCGCGGTCGGCCAGACCTGGCAGGGCGTCCGCCACGAGCTGATCTTCGACGCGAGCACCTACCGGCTGCTGGGCGAGCGCCAGGTCGTGGACCACGACGCCTCCTTCCGGCCCACGGGCGGCGCCACCCCGCTCTCCCCCTCGGGCGAGCCCACGGACCTGCCCAGCGCCGACCCGCGCACTCCCGCCCCCACCCTTCCGCCCGACCGTCCTTCGGACGAGACGGACCTGCCCAGCGCCGTTCCCACGGGCGAGCCCACGATGCCGCCGTCCAACGCGTGGAAGGAGGGCACGGTGCTCTACCAGTCGGCGACGGTGCGGACCGCGGTCGCCGAGGAGATCGGCCGGACCCCGTGACCCCGGTCGGCCCGCCGGGACACGGGCCACGCCCCCGAGGTCGCCTCGGGGGCGAAGCAAGACGATGAAGGGCGATGAAGGGCGATGAAGAAGGCGGCCGCCGGATCCCGTCCGATGTGGATCCGGCGGCCGTCTTCTGCCGCCGTACGGTCACCCCGGTCTGCGGCGCTCCCCGGCCGGGTGTCCGCTCCAGGCTCTCCGAGGCGTCTGCGGGTCCCGCCCGGCGGGCGACGCCTCACCTCACCGGCGGGGACGCCGGAGCCGGTCCGATGACCGGTCCGGTCACGGCCTGGCCGTCAGGCCGGTGCAGCGGCGCAGGCCGTTCCAGCGCTGGAGCTCGGCCCGGGCCTCCTGACCGGTGAGCAGCCGCGGCAGGCCCCCGACGATGCGGGCCGGCCTCCACACCGCCTTGGTGACCTTGCCGTCGTCGACGGTCAGCTCCAGGACCCCGGTGTTGGCGGTCTGCCCCCGGGCCGAGTAGAAGACGAAGTTCCCCAGGCCGTAGTGGACGTAGGCGCCCTTGCGGAAGCCGCCGCCGAGCGGGATGTGGGCGTGGCCGCCGACGAGGATGTCCGCCCCGGCCTCGATGAGCCGGTCGGCCAGCTCCTGCTGCCGCGGCAGCGGGCACGGCTGGAGCTCGGCCCCCCAGTGCAGGAAGACCACCACGATGTCGGAGCCCTTGCGGGCCTCCTCGACGGCCTGGACCATCCGGTCGACCACCTTGGCGGAGGCCAGGCCGCCCTTGGTGTCGGTGGCGGTCCACGCCTGGATCAGATGGTCGTCGAGCACCTGGGTGGCGGCGACCACGGCGAGCTTGTTGCCCTTGACGGTGGTCCGGTACGGCTTGTAGGCCTCCTCGGCGTTCCTGCCGACGCCCAGGACGGGGAAACGGGACTGTCGGATGGCCCGCAGGGAGTCGCGCAGCCCGGACTCCATGTAGTCCATGCCGTGGTTGTTGGCCAGCGAGGCCGCGTCCACCCCGGCGGCCTTCAGCGCGGTGATCGCCGAGGGCGGGGCGCGGAAGACGAACTGCTTGGCCGGGGCGGGGGTGCCGCCGGTGGTGATGGCGGTCTCCAGGTTGACCATCGTGAAGTCGGCCCTGCGGAGGGTGCTCGCGATCGGGCCGAGGGCGGTCCGCGGGTTGTTCAGCCGCGCCCGGAGGTGCCCCTCGAAGTGCACATCGCCGGCGAACGCCAGCGTGATCGGCTGCTTGGCGGGCTCGGCCGGGGTCTGCGGGCCGGTCGTGCCGGCCGAGGGGGAGACCTGCGGCCGGGTGTCCCCCTGGGCCTGCGAACCGCCGCCACCGCACGCCGTGGCCGCCAGCGCAAGCCCCACCAGGGCCGCCGTCGCGGCGCTCACCCGTCGCACCTGGTCTTCACCTCCGCAGACGAAAGTCGCCCAAGCTTAGCCACAGTTCAGGACGCTCCACAGCCGCTGTGCGATTACGCGGGCCGGGCGGTGACGTCGGCGCAGGAACGCAACCCCTCCCAGCGCCTGCGGGCCTGCTCGGCCTCGGCCCCGGTGAGCGGACGCGGCACGCCCCCCTCGATCACCGCGGGGGTCCACACGGCGTCGGTGACCGCGGAGTCCCTGGGCCGCCGCCGGTCCGTCTCGGGGGTGAACGTCAGGGTGAGCACGCCGGTCTGCCCGGTGGTCGGCCCGGAGTTGTAGAAGACGAAGTTGCCGAGCCCGTAGTGGACGTAGGCGTCCTTGCGGTAGCCGCCGGCCTGCAGCACGTGGGCGTGCCCGCCGACCACCGCGTCGGCCCCGGCGGCCACGAGCCGGTCGGCGAGCCGCCGTTGCGCGTCGGTGGCGCACTGCTCCAGCTCGCGCCCCCAGTGCACGTACACGATCACCACGTCGTGGTCCCGGCGGGCGCTTCGGACCTCCTGGACCAGGCGAGGCGCGTCCTTGGCGGAGGCCAGGCCCGGCTTGGCGTCGGTGGCGGTCCACGCCTGGATCAGATGGTCGTCGAGCACCTGCGTCGCCCCGATGATCGCGATCTTGGTGCCTTTGACGGTCGTGCTGTAGGGCCGGTACGCCTCCGCGGCGTCGCCGCCGATCCCCACGACGGGGAAGTTCGCCTGCCTGGCCGCGGCCAGCGAGTCGCGCAGCCCGGACTCGCCGTAGTCCATGCCGTGGTTGTTGGCCATGCTCGCCACGTCCACCCCGGCGGCCCGCAGCGCCCGGAAGGCGGTCGGCGGGGCGCGGAACACGAACTGCTTGGGGGCGGGGGTGCCGCCGGTGGTGACGGCGGTCTCCAGATTGACCACGCTCAGGTCGGCGTCGCCCAGATGCGGGGCGATCGCCTCCAGCACCGTGTCGGGGTTCGCCTCCAGCCGGCTGCGGATCTGCCCTTCGAAGTGCACGTCCCCGCCGAACGCGACGGTCACCGGCCGGGCGTCCCGGCGGCCGCCGCCGGTGCCCTCGTCGAGGGCGTGGGACAGCGGCCCGCATCCGGCCGTCAGCGTCATCGCCGCGAGCGCGGCCCCCGCCTTCACGGTGCGCAGCCGGCTCCCCATCGTTCCGCCTCCCCGCGCCGCCGGTCCGTTTCGCCTGGTCGGCAGTTTGGATGCGCGGCCGGGGGGCCTGGTTCGCCGGGTGAACGCCGAGGTGCCGCCTTTGTGTCCTCCGGGTCGCATCCACTCGCCGGCGGGGCGGCGGGGGTGCGCCGGACCGGTGCCGTCCCGTGGCCGAAGCCCGCCCACCGGGCGAACATCGTCCGGCCGTGCCGTCTCCCCTCCCGGGACGAGGGGCGCTCCCTGTCCCACGGCCGCCGTCCGCGGGACAGGGAGCGGTCTTTCGGGTGCGTCTCGAAGGGCGGAGCGATGAATGAATTCACTTCCGCTCGCGTTCTGATGCACCCTGAAAACCGCGCGAACGAACGGCCTCGAAACGGAGCCGGGACATCGTCGCCCAAGGCCGGACACGCCTCCTGAGCGCGCATTCCGTCCGCTCGCCGTCGACCCTGCCGTCTTTTCACCGCTCGACCGGGAAAGGCGGGCCATGGGGCTGGACAACATCCCTCACCGCCATCCCTGCGAGGCGGGCGGCACCGCCGTGCGCGCCCCCGAGGGGGGCGTCGACTGCCGGGCCGCTCAACAGGCGGGCGGGTGTCCATGGGTGAACACCCGCCTCGGCGAAGGCGCGGTCTACGGCCCCCTCGGCACCGACTGCCGGTGGCGCGGCGAGGTCGGCCATCGGATCGTCCTCACGTCGGAGGCCGCGGGCGCGGAGCCGCCAGGCGACCTGTGGTGCGACGTCTACGGACGGAACGGCCGTCTCACTCCCGAGTACTGCATCGCCCTCGCCGAGTGGCCGGAGGAGCACGGCGAGCTCTATCTGAGCCTCGTCGAGCCCGAGGAGCGCGAGAAGGAGGCGAAGACCTACCGGCACATGGTCCGGTGGCTGCGCTGGGTCGCCGAGCACTGCGACGGCGCCGACGCCCGGTTCTGACGTCCGGGAGGCGGGACGGCCGCCCCGCCCCACCGTGTCCTCGCCCCGTCCGCAGGCGTCGCCGGACCGTTCGAGTGGGCGAACGGGGTCGGCCGGTACGATGCAGTCGCGCGTCCTCCGGGCGCGGGTCCGGCCGCCCCGTCACCGCATCGAGGACGAGATCGACCGGCGGTGGGGACCGTCACCGCGGCCCGCCGAGCCTGTCCCCGTGTGGACGATCACATAACCCCCGGCAACCGCCGTAAAGCCCGAAAGATACCATGATGTCATCAATAACTTGATCTAGTCAGGTTTAGGAGCATGGAGTGTCCCCCGTGACCACCCCCCGGCACCCTCACGAGCCGCCCGCACCGGCCGATGCGCTGCGAAGCGTCGGCCTGCGCGTCACGGCGGCGCGTGTCGCGATCCTGGAGGCCGTGCGCGACGGCGACCATCTGGCCGCCGACGCCGTGGCCGACCGGGTCCGGGAACGGGTGGGGACCGTCTCGACCCAGGCCGTGTACGAGGCCCTCAACGCGCTCACCGAGGCGGGTCTCATCCGCCGGATCGAACCCGCCGGCAGCCCCGCCCGCTACGAGGGCCGCATCGGCGACAACCATCACCATCTGGTCTGCCGCGCCTGCGGCACGGTCACCGACGTCGACTGCGTCGTGGGCGACGCCCCCTGCCTGGACCCCGCCGACGACGCGGGCTACCAGGTCGACGAGGCGGAGGTCATCTTCTGGGGCCTGTGCCCCGCGTGCCGGCCGGCGGTCTCCGGCTCCTGACGCCGCCGCCCCCTCTCCCCGGCGCCGGCGCATCGCCCTTCCACACCGCCGACCAGGCCGGCGCCCCCGCAGATCCTCGCGATGCGCCGCGGAGGCGACGACCGACGCCCCGCGGCCCGGCGGGTCGCCGACGCCTCCGGCGGCGCCTCACAGACGTTCGGCCAGCTCGGCGGCGAGCCGCCGCACCTCGGCCCACTCCCGGGGAGTCGGATCGATCTGACGGTGGGCGGTGAACAGAGGGTGCAGCCTCGCGCTCGGGTCGCCGATCCTCTGCACGAGCTTCATCATGCGGGGCACCGGGTCCTCGCCGAGGCTCCGGCCCACCGACTCCACCAGCTCCTCCAGGGCGCCCTTCAAATCCAGCGGAGGGAACGTCACCGCGCCCCCGCAGCGCGCCTCCTGCTCCTCATACCGGTCCCCGCAGAACCGCACCCGCCACCCGGGCCACAGGTCAGGCAGCGCGGGGACCAGACCCGTGCTGGTGCCGGTCAACCAGGCCTCGACCGTGCGCTCCCGGACGTCGACGTGCAGACCGCTCTCCGGCGGCACGGGCAGCTCCAGGCCGTGCAGCCCCGGCCCGGGCAGCCGCTCCAGCAGAGCCGGCCCCTGCCAGCCGGTATGGCAATCGCCCATCAGCGGATAGACGGTCAGCTCACCATCGGCGTCCCGAACGGTGAGCAGATGACAGCCCTCCTCCGGATCGAACAGCTCATCCGGCATGATCTGCTCTTCGTCATCGACCTGGCGGACCACCGACCGGTCCACCCCCACCGCGGCGGCCAGATCACCGATCCCGTCATAGGCCCAGCGGATCTCCCATCCCGGCCAGGTCAGCTCCAGCAACCGCAACAAGGCCCGCTTGGGCGCGATGTCCAGCGCCAGGTCGTCGCCGTAGAAGAGGAGCTGGCGCGCGGTGTGGTCCACCACGGCGCCGCCCTCGGCCCACACATCGTCCAGCCAGTCGTGCTCCCGATCGGGGCACACGTGCTGCGCCTCGATGAACCGGGTCGCCGCCGCCGGACCGGCGATCAGGATCCGGCTCACCCGATTGGCGGCCCAATGCGAATAGTGCAGCCGCCACCCCTCCTCGTCCACCAGCACGAAATTGGCCCGCTGCCCCATGCCGGCGATCACTCCGAAAAAATCACAGGCCGCTCGATGCGATGAAAAGCAGGGCCGGCCGAACGCCCGTGACCCGATCGGCGCCTCACAGGCGTTCGGCCAGCTCGGCGGCGGACCGCAGCACCTCGGCCCACTCCTGGGGAGTCGGATCGACCTGCCGATGGGCGGTGAACAGAGGGTTCAGCTCCATGTCCTGACCGGCGGCGTGCCGGCGCACGAGATCCAGCATGTCGGGCACCGGATCGTGGCCGAGCCTTCGGCTCACCGACTCCACCACTTCCTTCAGCGCCCCTCTCAGGTCGAGGGCGGGGAACGTCACCGCGCCGCCGCAGCGCGCCTCCTGCTCCTCGAACCGGTCTTCGCAGAACCGCACCCGCCAGCCGGGCCACAGCCCGGGCAGCTCGGGGACCAGACCCGTGCTGGTGTAGCCCAGCCAGGCCTCGACCGTGCGCTCCCGGACGTCGACGTGCAGACCGCTCTGCGGGGGTTCGGTCAGCTCCAGCGTGCGCAGCCCCTGCTCGGGCAGCCGCTCCAGCAGGGCCGGCCCCTGCCAGCCGGTATGGCAATCGCCCATCAGCGGGTAGACGGTCAGCTCGCCGTCGGCGTCCCGGACGGTGAGCAGATGAGTGTCCCAATCCGGCCCGGTCTCCAGCTCCTGCGGCATGCGCCGCTCGTCCTCGTTGGCCTGGCGGACCACCGACCGGTCCACCCCTACCGCGGCGGCCAGATCACCGATCCCGTCATAGGCCCAGCGGATCTCCCACCCCGGCCAGGTCAGCTCCAGCAACCGCAGGAACATCCGTTTGGGCGCGATGTCCAACATCAGGTCGTCGCCGTAGAAGACGAGCCGGCGCACGGTGTGGTCCACCACGGCGCCGCCCTCGGCCCACACATCGTCCAGCCAGTCGTTCTCCCGGTCGGGACACGGTCGCTGCGCCTCGATGAACCGGGTCGCCGCCGCCGGACCGGCGATCAGGATCTGGCACACCTGATTGGCGGCCCAATGCGAGTAATGCAGCCGCCATCCCTGATCGTCCACCACCACGAAATTGGCTCGTTGCCCCATACCGATGATCATTCCGGAAGCGCCGCCGGCCGCTCAACGCAAAAACGACGGCCGGGCGCCCGGCCCGGCCGTCACAGGCGTTCGTTCAGCTCGGCGGCCGCTCGCTGCAGCGCGGCCCACTCCTCCGGGGTCGGCTCGATCCGACGCCGGGCGGCGGACCCGGGGCCCGGCTCCGTGTCCGGCTCGGTGATCCGCAGCACTTCGTCCAGCAGACGGGCCATCGGGTCTCTCTTGTAGATCCCTCTCATCGACTCCGCCAGCTCCCGCAGGGCGGCCTTCAGATCCAGCACGGGGAACGTCACCGCGCCCCCGCACCGCGCCTCCTGCTCCTCGAACCGGTCCCCGCAGAACCGCACCCGCCAGCCGGGCCACCGCTCGGCCAGCCGGGAGACCATGCTCCCGGCCGTGCAGGACACCCACGCCTCGACCGTGCGCTCCTGCACGTCGACGTGCAGGCCCCCTCCCGTCGGCCACTCCGACAGCTCCACCTCGCGCAGTCCCTGCTCGGGCAGCCGCTCCAGCAGGGCCGGTCCCCGCCAGGCGGGGTGGCGGTAGGGGTCCGTCAGCGGGTAGACGGTCAGCTCGCCGTCGGCGTCCCGGACGGTGAGCAGATGACGCACCCACTGCGAACCGGTCTTCAAAGGCTCCGCCAGCTCCCATTCGTAGGGCTGCTCCGTCCGCAGCTTCACGCCCACCGTGGCGGCCAACTCGGCGAGGCGGCCATAGGCCCAGCGGATCTCCCACCCCGGCCAGGTCAGTTCCAGAAACCGCAGGTACGCCCGCCTGTCCGGGAGGGCGTACAGCTCCACCCATCCGTAGAAGTGGAGCCGGCGTGCGGTGTGGTCCACCACGGCGCCGGCCTCGGCCCACACATCGTCCAGCCAGTCGTTCTCCCGGTCCTCGCACAGGTCGTCCACCCAAATGGTCTGGGTCGCCGACACCGGACCGCCGATCAGAATCTCGCGTATACGAGTGGCGGACCAACGCCCGTAATACAACCGCCAGCCTTCTTCGTCCACCACCACGAAATTGGCCCGATGGCTCATGCCACCGATGATCCACAAAGGGCCGCAGGACGCTCAACGCAATAAACGCGATAAACGCCCGGCGAACCCCCGAGAAGGCCATCGGGCGACCGGCGAGGCGCATCGAGCGGATTCGTCGGCGACGCCGTGGGCGCGGCTCGTCCGCCGCCCGCGCCGGTCCCGGCGACCCCGCGTGCCGTCCGAGCGTTGTCCGGCACGTCATTCTGCGCGTCGTCGAGCACGTCGTCCCGCGCCCCGCTCGTCAGGAGAGCGTGACCGGCCGCTCCCTGGGGGCGCGCCCGGCCAGCTCCCCGACGACGACCAGGCGTTCGGTCGCCAGATGACGCGGATGGCAGGTGGTGAGGGTGATGTACCGTCCGGTGGGCTTGCGGCCCGGCCGGAACGGCACCTGCGCGATCGCCTCCGAGGCGGTCGGCGGCACCACGCGCCGCTGCGTCACCCGGTAGGTGAACCGCCAGCGCCGGGTGTCGACGACGATCTCATCCCCGATGTCCAGCTCGTCGAGCCGGCGGAACGGGCCGCCGTAGGCGGTGCGGTGCCCGGCGACCACGAAGTTGCCGCGTCGTCCCGGCATCGCCGTGCCCGGATAGTGGCCCGGCCCCTTGCGCAGGTCGGCCGCCGCGACGCCCTCCACGATCACGTGCCGGACGTCGTCGCCCAGGGTGGGGATGTGGATCAGCGCCACGCCGTCGCCCCGCCGGACCCCTCCGGCGGTGCCGGGCGGGGCCTCCCAGGTGCGGATCAGCTCCCGCAGCAGCCGCTCCTGCTCCCGGTCGAGGTGCCGGGCGGTGCCCCACAGCAGATACGCGGCGAACAGGGCGAGCAGCAGCGCGGCGGTGACGCACAGTTCGCCCACGGCACGCATGAAGACCCGCAACGGTCGGCTCCGACAGGTCGAGTCGCCTCATCCACGATCGGCCGTCACGCGGCGACGACCACGCCGCAGTGTACGCTGTGCGATCGCGCCATCACAGAAAAGAGGCCGCCCCACCGGGGCGGCCTCATGTGGGATGGGTGGTGCGTCGTCAGGGAGTGGTGGGCGCCTGCTCGGACCGCGACTGGCTCTCGGACTGCAGCCGGTAGGCCGTCGGCTCGGCCGCGGGGGCCGACAGCTCCCGCGGTCCCTCCTGCTCGGCGCCCTCGGAGGCGCCGTCGGACTCGGCCGCCTGCTCCGGCTCGGCGGGGACCTTGGTCGCCCCTTCGGTCGAGCCGCCGAACGCCTTGGAGACGGCCTGCAGGGCGCTGGTGACCTCGCTGGGGATGACGAAGAACGTGTTGTTCTCGCCCTTGGCCAGCTCGGGCAGCATCTGCAGGTACTGGTAGGCCAGCAGCTTGGGGTCGGCGTCGTGCCGGTGGATGGCGCTGAACACGCGGCCGATGGCCTCCGACTGGCCCTCGGCCTCCAGGATGGCGGCCTGCTTGGCGCCCTCGGCGCGCAGGATAGCGGCCTGCTTGGCGCCCTCGGCGTTCAGGATGGCCGACTGGCGGGCGCCCTCGGCGGTCAGGATCGCCGCCCGCTTGTCCCGCTCGGCGCGCATCTGCTTCTCCATCGCCTCCTGGATGGTCGGCGGCGGGTCGATGGCCTTGATCTCGACCCGGTTCACCCGCACGCCCCACTTGGTGGAGGCCTCGTCCAGCACCGCGCGCAGCTGGGTGCTGATCTGCTCCCGGGAGGTCAGCGTGGCCTCCAGGTCCAGGCTGCCGATGACGTTCCGGAGCGTGGTGATGGTGAGCTGCTCGATCGCCTGGATGTAGTCGGCGATCTCGTACTCGGCCGCACGCGGGTCGGTGACCTGGAAGTACTGCACGGTGTCGATGTGCACGACCAGGTTGTCCTCGGTGATCACCGGTTGCGGCGGGAACGAGACCACCTGCTCGCGCAGGTCGATCATCGGTCGCACCCGGTCGATGAAGGGCACGACGAAGTTCAGGCCGGCCTCCAGCGTGCGCAGGTAGCGTCCCAGCCGCTCCACGTTCGCCGCATGCGCCTGCGGAACGATGCGCACGGTGCGGAAGACCACGATGATCACGATCAGCGCGGCGATGATCCCGACTGTCAGTCCGGCCACGGTCACTCCCTGGGGTAGACGAGGGCGATGGCCCCCTCGATGGCGAGCACGTCGACTTCGGCGTCGGCGGGGATCACCAGATCCGGGTCATAGGGGCGGGCGGTCCACTCCTCGCCGGCCAGCCGTACCAGGCCGCCCTTCTTGGAGACCTCGGTGAGGGTGAGGGCCTGCTTGCCGACCAGCGCGGCGGTCCCGGTGCGCAGCGGCGGCGGCTGCATGATGTGGCGTTGCGCGACCGGGCGGACCACGCCGAGCCCGGCCGCGGCCGCGGTCACGAACACCAGTGCCTGGAGGAGCACGGACGCCCCGAGCGCCCCGGCCACGGCGGCGGCCACCGCGGCGACCGCCAACAGCCCCGACGCCAAAGTCAGCGTGAACAACTCGGCGATGCCCAGCACGGCGGCCACGATCAGCCAGATCAGCCAGTCGTCCATGACCACCCCCTGGGCCGTGTACGGACCACAACCCCGACGCCTCAACCGTATCCGCAAACGGACGCCGAGTGATGGCCGCTTCCACCTGATTCGACGCGATGTGTCCACGGCTCGTTCCGTCGTTCATTTCCCCGGACGCGCAACGGTCGCGCATCGGGCGGGCATCGGTCGCGCAACGGTCGCGCCCCGAGGCCGGCGGGGCGCCCGCCGCCGCACCGGGAGGCGGGCGAGCCCGCCCCGCCGCCGGGCGGGGAGGGCGCGACGCCGCCGGGCGGGGAGGGCGCGATCGAGCCGCGCATCCGGCGCGCGGCGCTGGCCCCCGTGTGGAGCGGCTCGGCGTCCGCCCGCAGGACGTGCGGGAACGCCGAATCCCCGGCGTGAGGAGAGGGCTCCTTCATGCCGCCGGCGCCGCGGCCGGACCGTGCGGCCGCTCCGGGGTTCCCTGCGGGGTCATGGCGCCTTTGATGCACCCGGGACATGATGGGGCGTGTCCGCGGACTTTGGAGGAGCGTGCCCATGAGTCGCACGGCGTACCGGACTTGCCCGCTATGCGAAGCCCTGTGCGGGCTCGAGCTCACCCTCGACGGCGACCGGGTGACCCGCGTCCGAGGGGACAAGGCCGACCCGTTCAGCAAGGGCTTCCTGTGTCCCAAGGGCGCCACGCTCGGCGGGCTCGACGGCGACCCGGACCGGCTGACCGCCCCGCTGCTGCGCTCGGAGGGGTCCGGGCACGTCCCGGCCGGGTGGGCCGAGGCCTTCGCGACCGTGGAGCGACGGCTGCGGGACGTCGTGCGGCGGCACGGCAAGGACGCGGTGGCCGTCTACATCGGCAACCCCACCGCCCACTCGATCGCCGGGCCGCTGTACGCGGGGGCGCTGGTCAAGGCGCTGGGCACCCGGAACTTCTACACCGCCAGCACCGCCGACCAGATGCCCAAGCACGTCAGCGTGGGCCACATGTTCGGCGACCCGGGCGCGATCCCGGTGCCGGACCTGGACCGCACCGACCACCTGCTGATGCTGGGGGCCAACCCGCTGGAGTCCAACGGCAGCCTGTGCTCGGCCCCGGACTTCGCCGGCCGGCTCCGGGCGATCCGCGCGCGCGGCGGCACGGTCACCGTCGTCGACCCCCGGCGGACCCGCACCGCCGCGCTGGCCGACCGGCACGTCTTCATCCGGCCGGGCACGGACGCGCATCTGCTGCTGGCGCTGGCGCACACCCTGTTCGCCGAGAACCTGGTGACGTTGGGGGCGCTGGAGGGACGGGTGCGCGGGCTGGAGGAGCTGCGCGCCCTGGTGGCCGGCTTCACCCCCGAGCTGGTCGCCGGCGTCACCGGGATCCGCCCGCTGGAGATCCGCCGGATGGCCCGCGAGCTGGCCGGCGCGGAGCGGGCCGCCGTCTACGGCCGGATCGGCACCTGCACCCAGGCCCACGGCACCCTCGCGAGCTGGCTGGTCGACGTGCTCAACGTGCTGACCGGCAACCTGGACCGGCCGGGCGGGGCGATGTTCCCGCGCCCCGCGCACGTGGCGACCTACCGCCGCAAGACCCCCTTCACCACCGGCCGGTGGCGCAGCCGGGTCCGCGGCCTGCCCGAGGTGAAGGGCGAGCTCCCGGTCGCCGCGCTGGCCGAGGAGATCTCCACGCCCGGGGAGGGGCAGATCCGCGCGCTGATCACGATCGGCGGCAACCCGGCGCTGTCGGCGCCCGGCGCGGGGCGGCTGGAGCGGGCGCTGACCGAGCTGGAGTTCATGGTCAGCGTCGACCCCTACCTCAACGAGACCACCCGGCACGCGCATGTGATCCTGCCGCCGCCGCGTCCCGCGCAGACCCCCCACTACGACCTCTCGCTGCTGGGACTGGCGGTGCGCAACTACGTCCGCTACTCGCCGCCGCCGGTGCCGCTGGAGGAGGGCCGGCCGGGCGAGGCGGAGATCCTGGCCCGGCTGGCGCTGATCGCCTCGGGGGCGGGGGCCGACGCCGACCCGATGACGCTGGACGAGGCGGTGGTCGCCGACACGCTGGCCAAGGCGGTCGCGGCCCCCGGCTCGCCGGTGTACGGCCGGCGGCCCGAGGAGCTGCGCAAGCAGCTGGGCTCTCCGGAGCGGGGATATGAGCTGCGGCTGGACATGATGCTGCGGCTCGGCCCCTACGGGGAGGGCTTCGGGGCCGACCCGAACGGGCTGACGCTGGCCAAGCTGCGCGACGAGCACCCGCACGGGCTGGACCTGGGGCCGCTGGAACCGCGGCTGGATGAGGTGTTGTGCACCGCCTCAGGGCTGATCGAGCTGTGCCCGCCCTCCTTCGCCGCCGACGCCGAGCGGCTGCGCGCCGATCTGGGCGGCTCGCCCCCCGACGGGCTGGTGCTGATCGGGCGGCGGCACCTGCGGTCCAACAACAGCTGGATGCACAACGTGCCGCAGCTGGTCGGCGGCAGCAACCGCTGCACGCTGCAGCTCAACCCCTCCGACGCCGCCCGGCTGGGGATCGGCGACGGCGACGCGGTGCGGGTGACCTCCCGGGCGGGTACGATCCACGCCGTGGCCGAGACGACCGACAGCGTGATGACGGGGGTGGTGAGCCTGCCGCACGGGTGGGGTCACGACCGGCCCGGCACCCGGCTGCGGGTCGCGGGCGCGCACGCCGGCGTCAACGTCAACGAGGTGACCGACGAGCGGGAGATCGACCCGCTGTCGGGGAACGCGGTCTTCAACGGAGTGCCGGTGACGGTGGAGCGCGTTGGCTGAGACCTCCCGCCGGCGTCCCGCGTGCTGTGCGCCCGCCGCCTCGGCGGGCGCGCCGCGCACCTCCGCCGAGGCGGAGTGGGGCTTTGCGATCCCGCAGCGGTCCCCCGCCGAGATCACCAAGAACATGGTGCTGATCCCGGGCGGGGAGTTCCGGATGGGCGGCGCCGACCCCGACGCGTTCCCCGAGGACGGGGAGGGGCCGGTCCGGACCGTGCGGGTGTCGCCGTTCTGGATCGACCGGTACGCCGTCACCAACCGGCAGTTCGCGGCGTTCGTGAAGGCCACCGGGTACGTCACCGAGGCCGAGCGGTACGGCTGGTCGTTCGTGTTCCACCTGCACGTCCCGCCCGGCACGCCCGTGCTGGACGGCACGGTCCCCGAGGCCCCGTGGTGGATCGCGGTCCCGGGCGCGTACTGGAAGGCCCCCGAGGGGCCCGGCTCGTCCATCGAGCGCCGCCCCAACCATCCCGTGGTGCACGTCTCCTGGAACGACGCCCGCGCCTACGCCGCCTGGGCGGGTAAGCGCCTGCCCACCGAGGCCGAGTGGGAGAAGGCCGCCCGCGGCGGGCTCGACCAGGCCCGTTACCCGTGGGGGGACGAGCTGACCCCCAAGGGCCGGCACCGCTGCAACATCTGGCAGGGCACGTTCCCCGTCCACGACACCGGCGAGGACGGCTACACCGGCACCGCCCCGGTCAACGCCTACGCCCCCAACGGCTACGGCCTGTACAACGTCTCCGGCAACGTCTGGGAGTGGTGCGCCGACTGGTGGAGCGCCACCTGGCACGCCGCCGACACCCCCGAGACCCGGATCGATCCCAAGGGCCCGCCCACCGGCACCGCCCGGGTCATCCGCGGCGGCTCCTTCCTGTGCCACCACACCTACTGCAACCGCTACCGGGTGGCCGCCCGCACCTGCAACACCCCCGACTCCACCACCTCCCACACCGGGTTCCGCTGCGCCGCAGACCCGGTGTGACCGGCCGCGGCGGACCGGTCGCCGTGACCGGAGACCGTGGCCGGAGGCGTCCCGGCCCGAGGGGCCGCCGGCCGCGCCCGGACCGGCGCCCCGTCCCGCCGGTCGCCGAAGGCCCCGCCCGCTCCCGCCTCCTCGTCCGGCCGGTGCGGCTCCGGCTCGGCACCACCGGACATCCCTCCCCTCCCGCCCTCTCCGCAGGCCGGATGAACGCCCCTATGGCGCGATATGGCGGGATGCGGGCTGTGAGGCGCCCGTTTGGGGGTAAGGGCTGGGTGTCGTGATGGGCTTGTGCGCCTGTCGCGGTGACATCGCACCCGGTCTCCTTGGGAGGAAGCGATGATCGGACGGGGCAGCAAGCTGTTCCGGCACGGGACCCGGCGTCCCAGGAACCACCCGGCCGATGTGGTGGACGGGCTGGAGCACATGAACGGGCTGGACGGGACCATTCGGGGGATCTCGGCGGTGATCTCCCGGGTGCTGCGGCCCGGACCGGTCAAGGACGCGCTGCACGGAGTGCCGATAGGCCACCCGGCGCACCCGTCGCTGACGGACGTGCCGATGGGGTGCTGGATGTCGGCGGCGGTGCTGGATCTGACGCCCGGCGGGGAACGGGCGGCGCGGACGCTGGTGACGGCCGGGCTGGTGGGGGCGTTGCCCACGGCGCTGACGGGCTGGACCGACTGGTCGGCGCTGCACCGGGGACAGCAGCGGGTCGGGCTGGTGCACGCGGCGGCGACGGGGGCGGCGTCGGCGCTGTACGCGGCGTCGCTGGTGGCGCGACGGCAGGGCCGCACCGCGGTGGGACGGATGCTGGGGTTCGCCGGGCTGTCGTTGCTGCTGAGCGGCGGCTACCTGGGCGGGCATCTGGCGTTCCGGCTGGCGGCGGGGGCCAACCACGCCGACAAGCTGGCGCACCTGGTGTCGCTGGGCTGGCACGACCTGTGCAAGCTGGACGAGCTGCCGGAGGGGTGGCCGGTGCAACGGCGGCTGGGCTACATCAGCCTGTTCGTGCTGCGGCAGGGCGAGGAGGTGCACGTCCTGGCCGATCGCTGCGCCCATCTGGGCGGACCGCTGCACCAGGGGCGGATCGTCTCCGACGAGAACGCCGAGAGCTGCGTGGTGTGCCCGTGGCACGGGAGCACCTTCCGGGTGGACGACGGGGCGGTGGTGCACGGGCCCGCCACCAGTCGTCAGCCGGCGTTCCACACCCGCATCTCCGAGGAGGGCATGGTCCAGGTCCAGCCCGTGCCGTGAGCGGACGCCCGGCGGACACCAGCAGACGACACCGGCGAACACCGGCGAACACCGGTGGACACGGCACGAGCGGACAGGCCGCAAGCAGACATTCAGCACGACAACGGTTAAAACCGGCAACACCCGGGTATAACTCGAATATACGTTCGAAACAGGGAGCGGGGGCATGAAGGGCGACTGGGTCGAGATCGTCATCGACGCCGGCGAGGGCACCCGGACCTACGAGGTGAAGGCCACCCGGGCGGGACGTCGGGTGGAGATCGCCAGCCGACGCGGTGTGGTCGAGGTCAGCGAGGTGACCCGCAACGGCACTCCGGTGCGCACCGCGCGCTTCATGACCAGCCGGATCCTCGCCCTGGTCGAGCACCCGGTGAACGACGCCGGCCCCGAGGAGCACGCCCCGCTGCGCGACGCCGGCTGACCCGGGCCGGCCCGCCCGGCGGCGATCCGCGCCCCCGCACGGGGACCGCGCCCGCCGCCCCGCACCCGGTCCCGCACGGTCACCTGACCCCGCCGATACGGCTTTTTGAGCCGATCCCTACCATCGGGGCATGACATATCCAGGGAGTCGGGTGTGAACCCGCTGGAGGCCGTGGCGATCTTCGCGGCCGGAGTCGGCGCGGGCGGGATCAACGCGGTGGTGGGGTCGGGCACCCTGATCACCTTTCCCACCCTGCTGGCCCTGGGCGTCCCGCCGGTGACGGCGAACGTCTCCAACAACATCGGCCTGGTCCCCGGCTCGATCGCCGGGGCGTACGGCTACCGCAGGGAGCTCGCCGGCCAGCGTTCCCGCCTGCTGCGGCTGGCCGCCGCCTCGCTCACCGGCGCCGTCATCGGCGCCGCCCTCCTGCTGGGCCTGCCCGACGAGGCGTTCCGGGTGATCGTCCCCGTCCTCATCGCGATCGCCCTGATCCTGGTCGTCGCCCAGCCCAAGGTGAACGCCTGGCTGGCCGCCCGGCGGGAGAAGACCCACCCGCACGGCGGCCCCTGGCTGTGGCTGGGCATCCTGGCCGCCGGCGTCTACGGCGGTTACTTCGGCGCCGCCCAGGGCATCATCCTGATCGCCCTGCTCGGGATCTTCCTCGACGAGGACCTGCAGCGCAACAACGCCGCCAAGAACGTGCTGTCCGCCCTGGTCAACGGGGTCGCTGCCCTGCTGTTCATCGCCATCTGGCTGACCGGCGGCGCCGAGATCTCCTGGCTCGCCGTCCTGCTGATCGCCCTCGGCTCCGCCGCGGGCGGCCTCCTCGGCGCCGCGATCGGCCGCCGGCTGCCGCCGGCCGCCCTGCGCGCCGTCATCGTCCTGGTCGGCCTGACCGCGATCGTCAACCTGGTGCGGGGGTGAGCGCGCGGGCCCTCAGCCCCGCGCCCGGGCGTACCAACGGCCGCCCTGCCGCTCCACCCGCAGCGGGAGGCCGAAGCACGCGGTGAGGTGCTCGTCGGTGACGACCTCCTCCACCTTGCCCTGGGCGACGACGGAGCCGCGGCGCAGCAGCAGGGCGTGGGTGAAGCCGTCGGGGATCTCCTCCACATGGTGGGTGACCATCACCATGGTGGGGGCGGTCGGGTCGTTCGCCAGCGTCCCCAGCCGGGCGACCAGGTCCTCGCGGGCGCCGAGGTCCAGGCCGGCGGCCGGCTCGTCCAGCAGCAGCAGCTCGGGGTCGGGCATCAGGGCGCGGGCGATCTGCACCCGCTTGCGCTCGCCCTCCGACAGCGTGGAGAACGTGCGGCCCACCAGGTCGGCGCAGCCCAGGGCCTCCAGCAGCTCCACCGCGCGGGTCACGTCGGTGGAGTCGTACTCCTCCCGGGACCGCCCCAGGATCGCGTACGAGGCGGTCAGCACCAGATCGATGACCTTCTCGTTGCGGGGCACCCGCTCGGCGACCGCGACGCTGGCGAAGCCGATCCGCGGCCGCAGCTCGAACACGTCGGTGCGGCCGAGCCGTTCGCCCAGCACGTCGACGGTGCCCACGGTCGGGAACAGCAGGGTCGCCGCGATCTGCAGCAGCGTGGTCTTGCCCGCCCCGTTGGGACCGATGACGACCCACCGCTCGCTCTCATGCACCGTCCAGTCGACGTCGTGCAGCAGCATGGCCTGGTCGCGCCTCACTCCGACGCCGCGGAGCTGCAGTACCTCGCCGCTCATCCGTATTCGTTCCTTTTGTCCAACGCTGCCCGGACCTGCCGGGATCGATCCTCGCAGCACGAACCTATGCCATCTTCGGTCGTCGTGCGCGCATCCCTGCACCGGTGTCCGGGACGGGCCCCGCCGCTTCGGTGCGCTGAGTGGACACCGCACCGAAGCGGCGCCCACCATGGCAGGGACGTCGGGCATGACGTCGAGCACGGCAAACGTTCGAAGACGGCAAACGTTCGAAGGTGGTCCCCATGTCAGAGGCGCTCCCTCCCCGCCGGGACACGGCGGCGGCCCTGGTCGCCTGGGGGAACGCCTGGCTGGGCGGCCATGTCGGGCTGGACGAGGCCGTCGACGCCGTCGAGCGGGCCGCCTGCCCCCAGGTGGTGGGCGGGCTGCCGGACGACCCCGCGGACATGCCGCTGCGGCGCGCCCTGGCGGCGTTGCGAGTGGCCGGAATGCGGACGCTGCGGCTGGCGCTGCCCGCCCCCGGCGATCCGCTGGGGCTGACCGGGCCGCCGGAGCTGAACGCCGCCGCCCTGGACGCCGGGGAGGCGGTCCTGGTGGGGCTGCCGGACGGGCCCCTCGGGCTGGTGCCCGCCGAAGACCGGCGCGGCTCGTCGTATGTGGGGATCCGCTGGCGGTGCTACCGGTCCCGGCCGGGGATCGCGGACGTCCCCTCGCTGCCCGAGGCCGACCGGCAGCTCGCCATGGCGATGCGCGAGGTCACCGAGACGCTGCTGACCGTGGACGGCGCCGCCGGGGTCCCGCCGCAGATCGCCGACGCGCTGGCCGATCTGCGCGATCCCGAACGCTGCGCCACCCTGGCCCCCGGCTATCCGCCGCGCGCCCACCGGGTGGCGGCGCTGGCCGGGCGGCTGGCCGTGGTGGTCGACCTGGCCCGCCGGCTGGAGGGGCAGGGGCTGACCGCCGCCCAGATGAGCCGCCGGGAGGAGGCCCTGCGGGTGCTGGACCGCGCGGTGCGCCGGGCCCGGGTCGCCGCCTGCAACAGCGCCTTCGACCCGGTCGGCTGACCGCCCCGGAACGCCACAGGGCGCCCCGCCGCCGGGACGCCCTGTGCGAAGCCGCCGAAGCGAAGCGTCAGGTGCGGACGACCAGGGTGCTCATCACCTTGTCGGCGAAGGTCTGCTTCTTGTCGTCGAACAGCGGCCACAGGTAGCCGATGGAGCAGGCGAGGCTGTCCAGGAAGTGCGCGAGCCGACGGACGAACGCCGAGAGGAATCCGATCGGCTGGCCGGAGTGCTCGCCGACGAGCCTGATGCCCATCTGCCGCTTGCCGATGGTCTGGCCGGTGGTGCCCTCCTGGTAGATCATCCACAGGGCGCCGGCCAGCTCCACGACGGCCGCCAGCAGGAAGAACAGGACCCCGAGCCCGACCAGACCGCCGTTTCCGTTGTCGTAGGGGCCGGGGGCACCGGCGCCGAGGCAGATGACGCCGATGACGTACAGCACGCCCCCCGGCACGCCGATGATCAGGCCGTCGATGATGGACGCGGCCACCCGCGAGCCCCACTCGGCCAAAGGCCCGTGGGCGGGGCCGTAGTGGTGGTGGTGGATCTCGGCCGGCTGGCCGTACGCCGGCTGGGGAGGAACAGGCTGACCGTAGCCGGGCTGACCATAGCCGGGCTGACCATAGCCGGGCTGGCCGTACCCGGGCTGCTGTCCGTACCCCGGCTGCTGCTGGCCGTACGGGTCATAGGGGTTGCCCACGCTTACTCCTTATTAAGTGATGGTTCCTCGTGGTCGTCTGACGTACGCCAGACCCGCCGGGCTCCATGACGCTCGGTACGAGACCATGCGCCCGCCTTGCGGTCCTGCGTTCACATGCGCAACAGATCGAACCGGGCGAGCTGCCACAGTTCGGAGGCCGCCAGAGCGGTGCCGAGGATCGCGGCGCGACTCGCGGGCCGCATCGACCACCATCGGCGCCCGGCCCCCAGGGGGGCCACGGCCAGCGCCACCGCGGCCGCTACCACGAGCGGGTTGGCGGCCACGGCGCGGATCGGGTGCCCCGATCCAAGCTCGATGAACACGGTCGTCCCGCCACACAGCGGACACGGGATCCCGGTGAGCGTCCGCATCGGACACGGCACGCCGGGACCGCCCACTCGGTGGACCCAGGCCACGGCGACGGCGGCCAACGCCATCGCCCCGGCCCGCAACGCGACGCCTTGAACGCCGTGCCGCGCAGCGGTGAGCACGCGGTCGACGACAATGCCGACGACGCCTCGCGGCGCCTCGGTCGTCGTGTCCACCGCCCCCGCCATGGAATCCTCCGCCCCCGATGGCAATGTCCAGATGACCCGTATACCCGGTGATCCCCAGGCCGGGTCAAGTCAAATCGGGCATCCGCGACCAGACCGTAATCTGATCTGTGTCCAAGGTCTCCTGCGGGGCAGGGGAAGGTTGCCGAAAGGGCGATCAGAGCCGCCCGGCGGCCCCCACGATCTGGGGTTCGCTCATGACGGAGCCGGGCTCGCCCTCCACCACGTCGGCGATCACGCACGTGATGTTGTCGGGGCCGCCGCCGTCCCGGGCCAGCTGGATGAGCCGGCGGATCGCGTCGGCGGGCTCGGCCTCCTCCGACAGCACCTCATAGATCGTCTGCGCGTCCACGACGCCGGACAGCCCGTCGGAGCACAGCAGGTACCGGTCGCCCAGCAGCGCCTCACGGCGGCGCAGGTCGGGGTCGCGGTCCTCGCGCCCGTCCAGCACCCGGTACAGCACGTGCGACAGCCGGGAGTGCTCGCTCTGCTCGTCCGGTCCCGCCTGCGGATTGAGCAGCCGCTCCATCGTGTGGTCCTGAGTGATCTGGAAAAGCTCGCCGTTGCGCAGCATATAACCGCGGGAATCGCCGATATGGGCCAACGCGATGTGCCTTCCCGACCACAACATCGCGGTCAACGTGGTGCCCATTCTGCTGAGGTCGGGACGTTCTTCCCGGGCGATGCGCAATTTCTCGTTGGCCTCGGCCACGGCCCGGGCGAGCGCGTTCTCCAGATCGTCAACGGGAACGTCGACGTCGAGGGAGCGCAGCGACCCGATGACGGTGGAACTGGCCACCTCACCGCCCGCATAACCGCCCATCCCGTCGGCGACCGCGATGAGCCGAGACCCGGCATAGGCCGAGTCCTCATTGTTCTCCCGGACACAGCCTATGTCGGAGCCTGCCGCATACTTGATTGTTACGTTCATACCGATTTCGATGACGATCTGGACATTGGAGTTCGTTCAGCCGCCGGTCCGACCGGGGCGGATGGCATAAAGCCGTCGAAGCGCGATCGTGCATCTTCGGCCCGGGATGCACACCGGGTCGCGTGCCGTGGTCCGGCCCGGGAGGACCGGCCGCCGCCCGCCGCCGAGAGCCACGGCCCGGCGAGCGCCCGCGGACGCACCGGCGGGACCGCGCGCGTCCCCGCACCCGGCTCCCGGCGAAGCCTCCGCTCAGTGCCCACGTTGCCGACCGTACTCTCTGTCATGGCCCTGCCGAATCAGTCTGCCGGACGGGCCGGGTAACCACCTGGTCATTCTGCCGTCTGGGATCGGTCACCCACGCGTCCCACCGGGGCGTTATACCGCTCTCGTCGATCTTCACGCCGGACGCCTCGCCGGGAGCGCCCCGGGATCGTCCTCCGGGGCGTCGGCGGAGCGGGCGGGCGGCCCGCACCCTCCCGAAGCGGCTCTCTCGTCCCCGACCCTCGCCCCGGATCCCGCTCTCTGGGACCGGGAGCGGACCGCGCCGCGGGAGCAGACGCGAGCCGGCGCGCCCGAGCGCGGGCGCGAAGGAGCGGACCGCGGCCGCCGGGGGCGCCCTCCCCCGTGCGAGCCCCGTGCACGCGACGGGCCGGACTGCGCTTATCCTCACCGAGGCGGTCTCGTCGGCGAGGCCGGGACCGCAGGGGGCGCATGACAAAGAAATCCAAGACGGACCTTGTGAAGGCCGAGGCGGCCACGCCCCGGGCGGGCCTGCTGACCGGCCGCTACCGGCTGCCGACCATCGGCATCGTGCTGACGGTCACGCTGCTGGCGTTCGAGGCCATGGCGATCGGCACGGTGATGCCGGTGGTGGCCCGTGATCTGGACGGGCTGACGCTGTACGGCTGGAGCTTCAGCGCGATGCTCATCGCCAGCATGGTGGCCACCGTGCTGGGGGGCGGCTGGGTCGACCGCGCGGGCCCGGGCAGGCCGCTGCTGAGCGGGCTGGGGGTGTTCGTCGCCGGCCTGCTGGTCGCCGGCGGCGCGCCGGCGATGTGGGTGCTGGTGATCGGCCGGACCGTGCAGGGCGTCGGCGTCGGCCTGGCGATGGTCGCGCTGTACGTGGTGATCGCGCGGGTGTATCCGGAGGCGCTGCGGCCCCGGGTGTTCGCGGCGACCGCGACCGCCTGGGTGCTGCCGTCGCTGGTGGGGCCCGCCGCCGGGGGCCTCATCGCCGAGCACGCGCACTGGCGGTGGGTGTTCCTGGGGCTGATCCCGCTGGTCGTCCCGGCGGCGCTGATGCTCGTCCCGGCGCTGCGCGGGATGGGCGCGCCGGAGTCGGACCAGGACCCGCCGCCGCGGCGCGTGATCCCCGCGCTCGTCACGGCGGTCGCCGCGGCGGCGGTGCTGTACGCCGTCGACGATCTGGCGTGGCCGTCGGTGCCCGCGGCGATCGCGGGGCTGGCCGGGCTGGGCTGGGGGCTGCCGAAGCTGCTGCCCGCCGGGGCGCTGCGGCTGCGGCGCGGCGTGCCGACCGCGGTGGTGCTGCGCGGGCTGCTGGCGGGGGCGTTCTTCGGGACGGACGCGTTCATCCCGCTGGCGCTGACCTCGCTGCACGACTTCACCCCCAGCCAGGCGGGGCTGGTGCTGACGCTGGCGTCGCTCGGCTGGTCGGCGGCCTCGCAGTACCAGGGGCGCTCGAAGCGCCCGCGGACGTTCTTCGTGCAGACCGGGGCGGTGTTCGTGGCCGCCGGGGTGGTCTCGGCGGCCGTGGCGATCCAGGTGGGCGGCTGGTGGGCGGCGCCCGCCTGGATCGTCGGCGGGCTCGGCATGGGGATGGCGCTGAGCAGCCTCAACGTCGTGGTGCTCAACCAGTCGGCTCCGCAGGAGCAGGGGGCCAACTCCTCGGCGCTGCAGCTCAGCGACACGCTCGGGTCGTCGCTGGCGATCGGCGCGGCGGGCGCGCTGGCCACCGCGTTCGGCGCCGACCGGCTGGAGATCGGCCTGCGGGTCGGCGCGGTGCTGCTCATCGGCATCGCGGCGGGCGCGGTCCTCGCCGCCCGTCGGGTGAAGTCCTGACGACGGACGTGTCGAACGTCACATCCGGTGGGCCCGCCGGGGGCCGCCGCGGCGATCGGGCGGCGATCGGGCGGCATCGTCCCCGCCGGGACCCCGGCCCGCCCCCGGATGACCTGTGGACGAAGGCCGTCGCGCGGAACGGGGCCGCCGGGCGCGGACGCCGGGGAAGGGGCCCGCGCCGCTCGACCCTCCGCGCGGCGCGGCACGAGCCGACCGGTAGCGTAGTCAGCAGCATGGACGGGTCCCAACGCACGCTGCTCCTCACGCTCACCGGCCACGATCGCCCGGGCGTCACGTCTCGGTTGTTCGCCACGTTGGCCGCCTTCCCGGTGACCGTCGTCGACGTCGAGCAGGTCGTCATCCGCGGCCGGCTGGTGCTGGGCGTGCTGCTGCAGTGTCCGCACGACGCCGACATCGGCCGGGTGTGGTCGGCCGCCGAGGAGGTGGCCGCCGACCTCGAGATGGACATCGAGATCTCCACCGGCCGGGGCAAGGTCTCCCCGCGTCGCCGCGGCCGGCTGCACGTCACCGTGCTCGGCAGCCCGCTGCGGCCGGGCGCGATGGCCGGGATCGCCGGGCGGATCGCCGCGAGCGGGGCCAACATCGACCGCATCGAGCGGCTGGCCTCCTACCCGGTGACCTGCATCGAGCTGCAGGTGTCGGGGGCCGACCCGGTGGCGCTGCGGGCGGAGCTGACCGCCGAGGCCGCGCAGCAGCAGGTGGACGTGGCGGTGCAGCGATCGGGGCTGTACCGGCGGGCCAAGCGGCTGATCGTGATGGACGTCGACTCGACCCTCATCCAGGGCGAGGTCATCGAGCTGCTGGCCGAGCAGGCCGGCTGCCTGCCCGAGGTCGCCAAGGTCACCGAGGCCGCCATGCGCGGCGAGCTGGACTTCGAGGGCTCGCTGCGGGAACGGGTGGCGCTGCTGGCCGGGCTGGACGCCTCGGCGATCGACGAGGTCCGCCGCAAGATCCGGCTCGCCTCCGGGGCCCGCACCCTGGTGCGCACCCTCAAGCGGCTGGACTACAAGTTCGCCATCGTCAGCGGCGGGTTCACCCAGATCACCGACGGGCTGGTGGAGGAGCTGGGGATCGACTACTCGGCCGCCAACACGTTGGAGATCGTGAACGGCAAGCTGACCGGGCGGGTGGTCGGCGAGGTGATCGACCGGGCCGGGAAGGCGCGGGCGCTGCAGGAGTTCGCCCGGCGCGCCCAGATCCCGATCAGCCAGACCGTCGCGATCGGCGACGGCGCCAACGACCTGGACATGCTGCAGGTCGCCGGGCTCGGCATCGCCTACAACGCCAAGCCGGTGGTCCGCCAGGCCGCCGACGCCGCGGTGAACGTCCCCTATCTGGACACGATCCTGTTCCTGCTGGGGATCTCCCGGGAGGAGGTCGAGGCCGCCGACGCCGAGGATCCGGCCGTGACGAGCGAATCCACGGCCGGCTGAGCCCTCGGCGCGTCAATCGGTCTGCTCCCGGCCGGTGTAGAAGGCCAGCACCCGTTCGGCCGCGGCCCGGGCGGCGGCCTCGTCGGCACCGGCGGCGATGTCGGCCAGGCACCACTGCTCGCCGCTCAGCGCCATGAAGCGCATGCCCTCCTCCGAGAGGTTCCAGGCCTGGAAGGCCTCCGGATCCACGGGCCGGCCGCTGTCGAGGTGCTGGAAGAGCCCGAGCAGGGCCAGCTCCCAGCCGATCCCCGTCGCGCCCGGACCGTACCGCTCCCAGAACTCCGCATGGTCCTCGACGCGCGCGATGTGCGCCAGCTCCAGCCGCGCCCGGCCGTCGGGCTCCGCGGTCAGCTTCACCTCGATCCAGCTCGTCTGCCCGTTGTACTCCCAGGTGGCGACGAAGCCGTGGGGCGGGTCGCAACGCTCGATCACGCCGCCCGCGTTGCCCTCGAGCTGGTAGCGCCCGCCGACCTTGAGCTCCCCGCTGACCGGAAGGAACCAGCGGGGGATCCGCTCGGGATTGGTGCAGGCGTCCCACAGGTCCTCGACGGTGGTGGCATAGCCGCGGCTGATGGTGCAGACCCTGGCCTCACCCGCCTCGAAGGTGCGGGTGCCGACGCTGCGGCGGACGGCGTTGATCTGTGCGGTGACATCGGTCATGGGGTGTTCTCCGTCTCGTCGGCGGCCGTCCGGCGGCGTTCCCGGCGTCCGCGGGCCACCTCGGTCTCCAGGGCGTCCAGCTTCGGCGCCCAGAACCGCCGGAACTTCTCCAGCCATGCGTCCACGTCCTGCAGCGGACCGGTGTCGACCGCGTACAGCCGCCGCGTCCCCTCCGCGCGCACGGTGGCGAACCCGTTGTCCCGCAGCACTTTGAGGTGCTGCGACACCGCGGGCTGCGAGATCCCGAACTCCTCGCGGATCACCGCGCACACCGCCCCGGAGGTCTTCTCCCCTTCGGCCAGCAGCTCCAGGATCCGGCGGCGCACTGGATCGCCCAGCACATCGAACGCATGCACGAACCCAAATTATTAGCTGCTGCTTATATAAGTCAATGCCGATATCACCTGGTCGTCCCGTCCTACCGCACCCCTCGCCCGGCGTTCTCCCCGCCCCCGCGTACTGCTCGCGGCGCACCCCGGCGGGGGCACGCCTCAGGGAGCGAATCGGCTCCACAGGCCCTCGCCGACGCGCTCGAAGCCCGCGCCGCCGACGCGGCCCGAGTCCGGTCCGTGCGGCCGCGGGGACCGCGGCCGTGCCCATGCGGCGCGACGGTGACGGCCTGAGTTCAGTCCGCGGGCGCGGGGATCGCGGCGACGAGCCCGCCGTCGACGATCAGATCCTGTCCGTTGACGTAGGAGGACTCAGGGCCGGCCAGGAACGCGACCGCCGCCGCCACCTCCTCCGGCCGGCCGAACCTGCCCGCCGGCACCCGCCCTCGCGCGGCCGCGGCCTCGGCGGGATCGAGATCGGCTTCGGGGTACATGGGCGTGTCGATGTATCCGGGGCTGATGGAGTTGACCCGGATGCCGCGCGGTCCCAGCTCGGCGGCCAACGTCCGGGCCAGGTTGTGCACCGCGGCCTTGGTGGCGGAGTACAGACCGGCGGTGGCGTTGCCCCGGTGCAGGGTCCAGGAGGCGTTGATGACGATGCGCGCGCCGTCGGCCAGCAGCGGGAGCGCCCGCTGAACGGTGAGGAACACCCCCCGGAAGTTCACCGCCACCACGCGGTCGAAGTCCGCCGGGGTGATCTCGGCGAACGGCTTGAAGACGGCGGTCCCCGCGTTGGCGAAGACGATGTCCAGCCGGCCGTGCCGGTCCCGCACGGCCTCCGTCGCCGCCTCCACCCCGGCCGCGTCCCCCACGTCCGCCACCACGCCCAGGCAGCGTTCGCCCAGCTCGGCGACGGCGGCGTCCAGGCGCCGCCGGTCCCGGCCGGTGACGACCACATGGGCGCCCTCGGCGACGAGCAGACGAGCGGTGGCCAGCCCCATGCCGCTGGTCCCTCCGGTGATCAGCGCGATCTGGTCGGTGAATCGGCTCATGGCCGTGATGCTCTCCGGCGCCCGGCCTCGTCACCAGAGCGCGCCGATCATGGGTGCGACACCACCACCCTGCCCGGCGGGCCCGCCAGCCGGTGCAGCTTCTCGGCCGTTCCCGTGCCCGGCCGCGGATTGTGCAGCACCAGCCGGTGCCCGGGGTGGTCCGGCAGCGGCAGCCCGGTGTACTCCAGCACCAGCAGGCCCTCCCGCGGATGCTCGATCGCCTTCACCCCCTGGGTGGAGTGGGCCACCTCGTGCCGCCGCCACAGCTCGGCGAACTCCGCGCTGGCCTCACGCAGCTCGGCGGCGATGCGCGCGAACTCCGGGTCGCCGGGATGACGGGCCGCGTCCGCGCGGAACTGGGCGACGATCCCCGGGGCCGCCGCCTCCCAGTGCGCGAAGGAGGCGCGGTAGGCGGGGCTGGTGAAGAACGCCACCAGGCAGTTGCGGTCCTCGTCGGTGAGGGCGAACACCTCCCGCGCCGTCTCGTTCAGCGCCGCGATCCCCCAGTGCCGGTCCAGCACGTACGCCGGACGCGGCGACCAGGCGTCCAGCAGCCGCTGCAGTTCGGCCCGGAGCGGCTCGCCCCGGTCGGCCTCCGGGAGCGGCGGATTGCAGCCCGCCAGCAGGTACAGGTGGGCGCGCTCGTGGCGGTTCAGCCGCAGCGCCCGCGCCACCGCGTCCAGGACCTGCGGCGACACCGTGATGTCGCGCCCCTGCTCCAGCCAGGTGTACCAGGACACCCCCACCCCGGCCAGCACGGCCACCTCCTCCCGGCGCAGACCGGGGGTGCGCCTGCGGCCGGTGTCGGGCAGTCCCACGTCCCGGGGGCTCAGCCGAGCCCGCCGGCTCCGCAGGAAATCACGCAGCTCCGTTCGGCGGCCCATGCCGCCAGGGTAGGCCGCGCCGGGTCAGCCCTTGGGGGTGCGATGGAGGACGAGGGTGCCGCTGCCGGGCCAGGCCCGCGCCCACGGACCGGGAAGCTCGATCACGGCCAGCGCACAGGTCGGGAACGACTCGGGGGCCTCGCTGGTGAGGGTGTGCACCAGCTCGTGCGTCGAGGGGTTGTGGCCGATCAGCAGGAGGCGTTCCACATCGTCGTCGACCGCCTGGATCAGCGACAGCAGGGCGTCGATGTGGTTGTCGTAGATCCCGGGCTCGAACTCCACCGGGGAGTCCAGTTCCAGGCCCTCCAGGGTCTCCCGGGTCCGCACCGCCGTGGAGCACAGCACCAGATCGGGCACCAGGTCGTTCTCGCGGAGCCAGGCGCCGGTGGCGGCGGCGTCGCGACGTCCGCGGTCCGCCAGCGGACGGTCGATGTCGGCCAGTCCGATACCCTCCACGGCCTTGGCGTGGCGCAACACGATCAGTGTGGGCATCCCCTCACTGTAGGGGCTGCGGGCGTCGGGCGCGGCCCGGGGAGCGGATCAGGGGCGGATCAGGGCGCGGCGATGGCGGCGATCACCCACAGGATGAGCATCACGGCGAACATCCCGCCGACGATCAGGGCGAATCCCTTCGCTCCGGACAGCGGAGCCTTCTCGCCGTTCATCCGCTCATCGTCTCCGTGCTGCGGCATCTGTCACCTCTCCCGACCTTCGGGAGGATTCCGTCGCCCCCAGCCTATGTCCCGGCGGGGACGGTCCGGCGCTCAGGGCCCGGCGGGCGCCGTCGTCTCCGCCACCAGATGGACGAAGGTGAACGTGCGGCCGGCGTCGGCCTCCAGCGTCTCCGCCTCCCGCCGGGACGCCTCCCGCACGGTCTCGTCGGCGGCGGCCTCGGCGCACACCTCGCACCAGGTCCGCCACAGCCGCCATCCCTCCTCCGGCTCCCAGGCCTCCAGCACCCGCACCTTGCCGGTCAGCTCCCAGTGCCGCCGCCACCAGGCGAGGGTGTGCAGCGACATGAACTCCCACTGCCACCACGGCCGCAGATGCCCGGGCACCCGTTCGATCTCCGCGCGCACCCCCGGGACGGTGACGCCGAGCATCCCGCCGGGCCGGATGAAGTCCGCCAGACATCCCGGGTAGAAGTCGTCGGTCCCGAAGTAGTGGTAGGCGTCCACGCTCACCACGGCGTCGAAGTAGCCGTGCGCGAACGGCAGCTCCCGGGCCTGGACCCGCAGCGGAACGACCCGGTCCGCGCATCCGGCCTCGGCGATCCGCCGCAGGTCGTCGGTGGGGTCGATCCACAGGTCGGCCGCCCACACCTGCACGCCGCACTCCCGGGCCAGGAACACCGACGTCATCGCCTTGCCGCAGCCCAGGTCCAGCACCCGCATCCCCGGCCGCAGCCCCATCCGGCCGATCAGCTCCTCCAGCGGCCACAGCGGGTTGGGGCCCATCACGTCCTCGATCATCCACCGCGGGTCGTAGGCCGCCGAACGCGGGAGGTGCGGGATCGTCAGGCGTTCCCGCAGGCGTTTCCCGTCGCCGTTCTCCATCCCTCTCCCTCGGTCCCTCTCCCTCTGCGCGCTCCCTCTGCGCGCTTTCGCCTCCCCTCGACGCCCGAGCCTTCCTCCGGGCCCGCCGCCCGACCAAGTCGTTTTCGGTGCGCGGCGGCCCTCCCCGTCCGCACGGCGCCCGAGACGGCCGAGGGACGACCGAGGGGCCGCCGATGAACCGCGACGGCACGGCGGACGGCGCGCGGGACGGGCGACCGGTGCGCCTCATCGGGTCTCCATGGGTCTCCCGTCGCCACGGCGCCGCCCCGGCCGGGGTGCAGGGCCGTGCGAACGGCGGAGGGCCCCTCCGCGCGGAGGGGCCCTCGCGTCGCGCTCTGTCGGGCTCTGTCAGGTGGACTTGCGTTCGGCGGCGTCGCCGGTCGCGGTCTCGGCGGCGGCCGGCTCGGCGGGCTCGGCCGGGGCGGCGCCGGCGGGCGCGCCCACGGCCGCCATCTCCGGGGCGTCGCCGCCGGTCGCGCCCGAGACGGTGTTCCCGTCGCCGAGGTCGGTGACCCGGCGCTTGGACCAGATGATGGCGCCGACCACGATGATCACCGCGGCGACGGTGACGCCGATCCGCAGCGGCACGTCGGCGGCGTAGGTGACGACGGCGTCCGCGATCAGCAGGGACACCAGGTTCATCACCTTGATCAGCGGGTTGATGGCCGGTCCCGCGGTGTCCTTGAACGGGTCGCCGACGGTGTCGCCGATGACGGTGGCCGCGTGGGCCTCGCCGCCCTTGCCGCCCAGGTGGCCCTCTTCGACCAGCTTCTTGGCGTTGTCCCAGGCGCCGCCGGAGTTGGCCAGGAACACCGCCATCAGCACGCCGGCCGCGATGGCGCCGCCCAGGAACGCGCCCAGCGGGGCGTATCCGAGCGCGAAGCCCACCGCGATCGGCGTCATGATCGCCAGCAGACCCGGGGTGGCCAGCTCGCGCTGGGAGTCCCGGGTGCAGATGTCGACCACCCGGTCGTAGTCGGGCTTGTCGGTGTAGTCCATGATCCCGGGCTTGGTGCGGAACTGGTCGCGGACCTCGATCACGACCCGTCCGGCGGCCCGGCTGACCGCCATGATCGCCAGGGCGGAGAACAGGAACACCACCGCGGCACCGACGATCAGCCCGATCAGCACGTTCGGGGAGTCCACCGACAGGCTGAAGTCGGCGTAGTCGCCGAGCGCGTCCCGGGCGCTCTGCGACGCCTCCCGCAGCGCCGTCTCCACCGTGGTCCGGTACGCGCCGAACAGCGCGGTGGCGGCCAGCACGGCGGTGGCGATGGCGATGCCCTTGGTGATGGCCTTGGTGGTGTTGCCGACGGCGTCCAGCCGCTCGAGCACCGCGGCGCCCTCGCCCTGCACGTCGCCGGACATCTCCGCGATGCCCTGCGCGTTGTCGGAGACCGGGCCGAAGGTGTCCATCGACACGATCACGCCGACCGTGGTGAGCAGCCCGGTTCCGGCCATCGCGACCGCGAACAGCGCGACCGTGGTGTTGCCGAAGCCCAGCAGGAACGCCCCGTACACGGCGGCGCCGATCACCAGCGCGGAGTAGACCGCCGACTCCAGGCCCAGCGAGATGCCCGACAGCACCACGGTGGCCGGGCCGGTGCGGGCGCTGTCGGTGACCTCCTTGACCGGCTTGCGGTTGGTCTCGGTGAAGTAGCCGGTGAGCAGCTGGATCGCGCTGGCCAGCACGATGCCGATGATCACCGCGCCGAGCGCCACGATCTGCGGGTTGGCGTCCAGGCCGGCGATCTCCGGATCGGTCACCCCGTCCAGCTCGGCGAACGAGGACGGCAGGTAGGCGAACGCGGCCACCGCCACCAGCAGCGCGGAGACGATCGCGGAGATGAAGAAGCCGCGGTTGATGGCGCTCATCCCGGAGCGGTCGCGGGACCGCGGCGCCACCGCGAAGATCCCGATGATCGCGGTGATCACGCCGATCATCGGCACCAGCAGCGGGAACACCAGCCCGTCGGCGCCGAAGGCGGCGGTGCCCAGGATCAGCGCCGCCACCAGCGTCACCGCGTAGGACTCGAACAGGTCGGCGGCCATCCCGGCGCAGTCGCCGACGTTGTCGCCGACGTTGTCGGCGATGGTGGCCGCGTTGCGCGGGTCGTCCTCGGGGATGCCCTGCTCGACCTTGCCGACCAGGTCGGCGCCCACGTCGGCGGCCTTGGTGAAGATCCCGCCGCCGACCCGCATGAACATGGCCAGCAGCGCGGCGCCGAAGCCGAAGCCCTCCAGCACGCCCGGCGCGCCGCCCTCGTAGGACAGCACGACCACGGCCGCGCCGAGCAGTCCCAGGCCCACGGTGAACATGCCGGCGACCCCGCCGGTGCGGAACGCGATCCGCATGGCCCTGCGTTCGGCGGCAAGGTCCCCGTCACGGGCCGCGGCGGCGACCCGCACATTGCCCCGCACGGCCAGCCACATCCCGACGAATCCGGTGATCGCCGAGAACAGCGCCCCGACCACGAAGAACACCGAGCGGCCGATCCGCACTCCGAGGTCGTCCGCGGGCAGCAGCAACAGCAGCAGCGGGATGATCACGACGAAGATCGCGACCGTGCGGAACTGGCGTCTCAGGTAGGCGCCCGCCCCTTCCTGGACCGCGCGGGCGATCTGTTGCATCTTCTGCGTGCCCTGGCCCGCGGACAGCACCTCGCGAACCAGCAGTCCGGCGACGACCAGTGCCAGCAGTGCGACCACGGCGACGACGGCGACCACGGTGAAGTCGCCGCCCTCCAGATCCAGGTTCGCACTGCCGGCCGGGCTTGACAGGGAAAGCCCAGACATCCGTCCTCCTCGACAGGGCGTTGCGTTGGAGATCGCCGATGGGGGCGATCTTTACCGCTTACCCCGCGGGGACAATTCGGACACCTCGCAGGGCACAGCGGGTGCCGGGAGTCTATGCATCCTCCACTCGAATGAGAAGCCTCATCAGTGGACTTTCCACAAGGCCGGAACGGCATACCAGCAAAATTTTCCCTGCACCCATCATCGCAGGTCAGAAGGCTGCTGTCGGAGGATCAACGCATCACGCGCATCATCTGTCACAATTTTCTCGCCGACACCGGCACCCATCCCCCGTCTCCGGGCCAACGGTAAACAGTTTTAACCACTCAGCCCAAATTTCAAGATCACCGAAAATCGCCCAGAAGACGGTCTCATATCGCACGGGACGATCCGCCGCCGACCCCCGGAAACCGGCATCCAGGAATGATCATTTCTCTCCGGAGAAAACGATCACCGGTGCCCGGCGCGCCCCGCCCGCCCCTCCCGTCCGCCCCCGCTCGCCGTCTCGAACGCGACCGCGTCTATGCGAAGGCGCCCGGCACGGGACGGAGCGCGCCGTCGTCCCCGATCGCCCGGTAGTAGCAGGTGCGACGCGACCGTCCCGAGGGCGTCCTGGTGTGGCACGCCCCGCCCGTCGTCGGCCGCACCAGGTAGAGCAGCGAGTTCTGCTCACAGTTGACGCGGACCTCGACCAGGGCCAGCGTGTCCCCCGACGTCGCCCCCTTGCGCCACAGCTCGTTGCGGGACGTGGACCACAGCACGGCGATGCCCTCCTCCAGCGACGCCTTCAGCGCCTCGTCGTTGGCGTATCCCACGAACAGGACCTCACCGCTGTCGGCGTCCTGCAGCACGACGGGCACCACCTGCGCCCCCGTCGCCGCGACCGCGGCCAGCTTGCCGAAGTCCAGCCTGAGCTCCAGCCCTTCCTCGAGCTCGCTGCTCATGTCCGCTCTCCCTTCTCCGTGCACGGCGCCCTGCAGGCGCCCATCGGCGTTCGTCACGCCCTCTCTATCCGATCGCACCGCCGCTCTCGGCCCCCTCCGGCCGCCCGCCGGGCGCTGACGGCCTCAGGGCCCGGCTTCCGACGGTCACGGCGGGCGCACCCCGCCGCTTCGCCGTGCGCCAGCGCTCACGGGGTCGGCCTTCGGCGCCCATGGCGCGGGTGCGGCGCCCCGCCCGCGGTCCCGGTGATCCCGGCCGCCCCGGTCCCTCGCTCCCCGAGTCCCGCCGGGCCGTCATGCGGACGTGCGGTCCCCAGGGCGCACCGGAGGCCGCCCCCGCGAGGCACACCGAAGACCGCCTCTGCAAGGACGGCAGGAAGCCGGACCGCCGCTCGTGCGGGCCGCCGCTCGCCATGCGGCTCCGGGGGAGGACCGTGCGGCGCCCCGCAGCGGGGCCGTGGAGCGCCCCGGCGGACCGGCGGACTTCCCCTTCGGGCCGCGCGGGGCGTCGCCTCCGCGCCATGGGCCGCCCTGGGTTCTGAACGCGCCCAGAGGAGCCTCAGCGCTCTCCCCGCTTCCGCCCGCGTCCCCGCCCGCGCCTGCTCGGTCGGCCCGCCATCGTCGTCCACAGGCCCTGAGCACGAGCCTCGGCCGACCTCCCACCCTCGCCATGCCCTCTCCGGCCGGCTCACAACCACCCCGGTCGGCTCACAACCACCGCCCACAGGTCTCACTCGCGACCGCCGCCCACAAGGTCTCCGGCGCAGATCTCCGCGGGCCTCTCGCCCGTCCGCGCCGACGACCACCGCCCGCAATCCCCCTGTGCGAGCCTCGGCGGCCCTTCGGCCCCGCCCCCGCCCTCACCGGTCACCGTCCACAGGTCTCGGGCGCGGACCTCGGCGGGCCTCTCGACTCCGCCCGCGCCCTCCTCCGGCCGGCCCCGCCGGCATGCCCTCCGCAGGCTCCACGCAGGGGCCTCGGCGGATCTCCCGTCTCCGCCCCTGCCTTCGGCCGTCCACCGGCCGGGCCGTATGGACGTCGGCGACGGCGGAGCGGATCGATGATCTTGAAATGGTGAGGGCCCTTGCGCGGGTGCGGAGCCATCACCCGCACCCACGCCGAAGAGGTCCCCCGATGGCCCACGCCGAGGCCGAGCCGAGGCCGCTCAAGGCCCGGCGCGGAAACCGCCGCACGGCCGTCGGGGCCGGCGACGCCGCGGCAGGCCCGCCGGCGGCGTGTCGCGGGTTCCGTTCGGAACGAAGACAAGCGAGGAGATGAGAACATCGCCGGACGGGCCGCACAGCACCAAACCCGTCCGGGATGTGGGGAACGGCCGGATGCGGCGCCCGGCCCCGCCTGCGCCCGCCGGCCGGGCGCAGATCGTCGCGGTGGCCGGGCCGTGGACGCCTCGCGGGCGACGGGCCCGACGATGATCAGGCGTCGCGCAGGGGCCAGCTCATACGGATCTGGACCCCCTTGGGGGTGGTGTCGATCTTGACGTCGTCGACGAGACCTTGGATCACCGCGAGCCCGAGTTCCGCCGCGTCGGCCAGGCCGAGGTCGGCGGGGCCTGCGGAAGGGTCGGAACCGTCCCGGCCCGGGGCCGACGCGGCGGACACCGGATCGATGTCCGCACCGCCCGCCGCGTCGTCACCGGGGACCGCATCGCTCACGACGACCTCGAAGCGGCGTCCGTCACCGCTCAACTCCAGCCGGACGGGCTCGTCGGGGCAATGCCGCTGATGGGCCTCCACCGCCCGCGAGCACGCCTCCGCGACCGCCAGCCGGACCTCGTCCAACAGCGTCTCGGGGACGCCGCTGCGCCGGGCCACGGCTGCGACGATCAGGCGCGCCGTCCGGACATGAACGGGGAGCGCGCTGAACGAGACCTCAACTGTCGCCATCTCGGGGGCCGTCTCGGTGCGTCGTCTACTTGGCGCTCTTGCGCTTCTCCTGGGCCTCCTCGATGGAGTCGTGAATGCCGAAGACCTTGGTCAGCCCGGTGATCCGGAAGATCTTCAAGATCCGCTCCTGGGTGCACACCAGTTCCAGCGAGCCGTCGTGGGCGCGCACCCGCTTGAGCCCGCCGACCAGGACGCCGAGCCCGGTCGAGTCCAGGAACTCGACCTTCTCCATGTCCACGAGGAGGTGAAACTTACCCTTGTTGACCAGATCGATCAGCTTCTCACGAAGCTTCGGCGCCGTGTAGACGTCGATCTCGCCTTCCACGCTGATGACGGTGAGGCCATCGTCGGTGGTGTAGTCGTTCACCTTCAGGTCCACAGATCCTCCAGCGCCGTGCCGCAGTGGTCCGGGGCAACGGAACCCCGCCGTGATTCAACCACGACCCGACGTCACTCATACACGATTCCGCCAGGTGACAGCCCTCCGCACAGGCCACCGCACGGATCGGCCTCCAGGGGCGCAGGCTCGGCCCATGCGGTGAGCCCGGCGCGAGGGGCGGGGGTTACCGCCGTCGCCGCCGGGACATATCTCCACCTCTTGCCCAGGATGTCAGACTGGAAACCTGTGGCCGCACAAAGTTCCCGATCTTCAGCCGCCGACCGGACGGACCACTCGTCGGCCACCAGCGGCGGCCCGCTGGACAGGCTGCTCGCCGACCCTCGGCGACGCGGCCGGGTGACTCATGTGCACACCGTTCCGGCGCGTCCGGGCGATCCCGCCGACTGGCCGTCGTGGGTTCCCGACCTGCTGGTCCGGCGGCTGGCCCTGGCCGGGATCGAGCGGCCCTGGCGGCATCAGGTCGAGGCCGCCGAGCACGCCCGCGCCGGCCGCTCGGTGATCGTCGCCACCGGCACCGCCTCGGGCAAGTCCCTGGCCTATCTGCTGCCCGCGCTCACCGCCGTCCTCGGCGAGGACGACGGGGAGGGCGCCCCCGGCACGGCGCCCGACGCACCGTCCGCCGCGATGGCCGGGTCGATAGCCGGGTCTGTGGCCGACGCGGTGCCCGGCGCCGCCGCGCGGCGTCGCCGGGGCGCGCGAGCGGGGGCCGCCCACGGCGGGAAGGGGACGGTGCTGTATCTGGCGCCGACCAAGGCGCTGGCGGCCGATCAGCTCCGTTCGCTGCGGTCCCTGAAGCTGGCCGCGGTGCGGGCGGCGACCTACGACGGGGACACGCCGCCCGATGAACGGAGCTGGGTGCGGCGGTACGCCGACTACGTGCTGACCAACCCCGACATGCTGCACCGGTCGATCCTGCCGGGGCACGCCCGCTGGGCGGCGTTCCTGCGCCGCCTCCGGTACGTGATCATCGACGAGGCGCACGGATATCGGGGCGTGTTCGGCTCGCACGTGGCCCAGATCATCCGGCGGCTGCGGCGGGTGTGCGCACGGTACGGATCCTCGCCGGTGTTCATCCTCGCCTCGGCCACGACCGCCGAGCCCGCCGTGACCGCCGGCCGGCTGACCGGGACGCCCGTGACGGCGGTGGCGGACGACGCCTCGCCGCGTGCCGCCGCCTCGTTCGCGCTGTGGGAGCCGCCGCTGACGGACCTGCGGGGCGAGCGAGGGGCGCCGGTGCGGCGCACCGCCACCGCCGAGGCCGCCGATCTGCTCGCCGATCTGGTGGCCCAGGACGTGCAGACGCTGGCGTTCGTGCGGTCCCGGCGCGGCGCCGAGTCGGTCGCGCTGAGCGCCCGCCGCGCACTGGAGGAGACCGATCCCGCGCTGGCCGAGCGGGTGGCGGCCTACCGCGCCGGATATCTGGCCGAGGATCGGCGGGCGCTGGAGGCGGCGCTGCGTTCGCGCGAGATCATCGGGCTGGCGTCGACGAACGCGCTGGAGCTGGGGGTGGACGTCTCCGGGCTGGACGCCGTGCTGGTGTGCGGCTGGCCGGGGACCCGGGCGTCGCTGTGGCAGCAGGCGGGACGGGCCGGACGGGCCGGCCAGGAGGCGCTGGCGGTGCTGGTGGCCCGCGACGATCCGCTCGACACCTATCTGGTGCACCATCCGGAGGCGATCTTCGGCACGCCCGTCGAGGCGACCGTGCTGGACCCCGACAACCCCTATGTGCTGGGTCCTCATCTGTGCGCGGCCGCCGCCGAGCTGCCGTTGACGGCGGAGGATCTGGAGCTGTTCGGCCCGGCCTCGGCCGAGGTGCTGGAGGATCTGGTGGGGCGCGGGATGCTGCGGCGGCGGGCGACCGGCTGGTACTGGACGCGGCGGGAGCGGGCCACGGACCTGGCCGACATCCGTGGGGCGGGCGGCCCGGCGATCCAGGTGGTGGAGGCCTCCACCGGGCGGCTGCTGGGCACGGTCGACGAGGCCTCCGCGCACACCACCGTTCATCAGGGGGCCGTCTATCTGCATCAGGGCGAGACGTTCCTGGTGCAGGAGCTGGACCTGGAGGAGGCGGTGGCGCTGGTGGAAGCCGCCGAGCCGGACTACTCCACCACCGCCCGGGACGTCACCGACATCCGCATCATCGAGACGCTGCGTTCGGCGTCCTGGGGGCGGGCCGCGTTGTGCTTCGGCACGGTCGAGGTCACCCGCCAGGTGGTGGCGTACCAGATGCGGCGGCTGCAGTCCGGCGAGATCCTGGGGGAGATGCCGCTCGACCTGCCGCCGCGCACCCTGCGCACCCGCGCGGTGTGGTGGACGCTGCCGGAGGACCGGCTGCGCGGCCTGGGCGGCGTGGACCTGCCGGGGGCCGCGCACGCCGCCGAGCACGCCTCGATCGGCCTGCTGCCGCTGTTCGCCACCTGTGACCGGTGGGACATCGGCGGGGTCTCCACGGCGCTGCATCCGGACACGGGGATGCTCACCGTGTTCGTGTACGACGGGCACGAGGGCGGCGCGGGCTTCGCCGAACGGGGGTATCGCGACGCGGCGACGTGGCTGCGCGCCACCCGTGAGGCGATCGCGGCATGCGAGTGCGAGTCGGGCTGCCCCTCGTGCATCCAGTCCCCCAAATGCGGGAACGGCAACGAGCCGCTGGACAAGCGGGGCGCCGTCCTGCTGCTGGAGGAGCTGCTCCGCGAAGCTCCGGGCGGCGCGGACCGATAGCGCCGCGCCGGCCCGCTCTTTCACACGGCCCGGGGCGCTCTCTCACACGGCCGGGGCCGCCTCCCGGCGGGGCAGAGCGCGCGAGGGCGTGCAGGGCGCTCAGGAGGCGCTCAGGAGGCGTTCAGGAGGAGCGGCGGCCCGGCGGGACGAAGCGGTACCCGGCGCCGCGGGAGACCGGGACGTCCCGCTCCGGGGCCTGTGGGGCCGCCTCGGCGCCGGTGCCGGTGTTCGGCCCGTTCGCCGGCGCCGTGGCCGGACGCGGGCCGGGGACGGAGGCGGCGGGCCTGGCGGGACGGGCGGGGGCGGCGGCCGTGCCGGTCTTGGCGTGCCGGCCGGTCCTGGCGCCGGGCCGCCGGGCGGAGGCCTCGGGCCGGGACTCGGGCGACTTCTTGGCGGAATTCCTGGTGGAGCGCGATCCGGTCGCGGCCTTGGCCATGGCCTCGGCTCGGGCGATGTGCTCCTGGGCCTTCTTGACCCGGTCCCGGCCGGACCCGCTGCGGGCGATCCTGGCCGCCATGCCGTGGCTGCTGACGCCCGCCTGGGCGACGCGCATGCGGCGGGTCCAGGTGCCCAGGTGCGCGGCGATCACCAGCAGGATCAGCGCCAGGGCGATGCTCTTGCCCCACTGCAGGCGGGCGAGGGCGTTCGGATCCGGGCCGCCGGCGTTCTGCCCGGCGACGACCGGCTCCGGATAGGCGAAGCCGGGGGTGGCCCCCTCGGGCTGCACGTTCGGCAGCGTGACCGGGGACTGCTCGTTGAACGGGGTCAGCGGGGTGCCGCCGCTCTCGGTGCCGGAGCCCGGGACGGGGGGCAGGTTGCCGACCGAGATGGCGCCTCCGCCCGTGTTGCCGCCGCCGGTGTTCCCGCCGCCGGTGGCGCCGCCCCCGGAGGCGGCGGGGCCGGCGAGCTGGACGGTGCGGGAGGTCGGGCTGGAGGTGATGGTGCCTCCGGTGCCGTTGGACCGGACGGCCCGGACGCTGACGGTCGCCGACCCGGTGCTCCCCGCGGGGATGGTGAACTTCTTGGTGCAGGTCGTCCCCGAGCAGAAGGTCGCGGTGGATCCGGACGCGGAGCCGTACTGACCCGCGCTCACCTTGTAGCCGGTGAGGTCGTCCTCCAGGCCGAGGTTCCAGCTGACGGTCAGGGTGTTGCCCGAGGCCTGCGCCGAGACGCCGGACGGCGCCGCCGGCGGGATGCGCACGGTGAAGGTGTTGGAGTCGTAGACGTGCTTGGTGAGGGAGCCCATCAGGCGGACGGTGTACTTGCCGTTCACGCCGATCGAGATGGGCGCCGAGAGGGTGCCCGACCCTCCGCCGCTGGTGAGGAACTGATCGCCGCCGCCGGGAACGGTGACGCGCAGCTGCATGCTGATCCCCGAGTACCGGGCCTGGGCGGTCACCTGGGCGCCGCTGGTGATCAGGGCGCCGTCCGCGGGGGCGGTGACCTGCCCCCATATCGCGCTCGCCGAGCCCGGACCGCCGGTCAGGATCACTCCCGTCGCAACGGGCGTCGCGATGAGCAGCGCACCGAGCCTGCGAATCATCGTCACGGCGGCAATCCCTTCGACAGCCGATCCCTTGTCGCCGCGGCGGTCCCGGGCGACGAGGTGATGACCTGTGGTCGCGCCGGTACCTATGCGCTTACAGCAGCGTAACGTACCGGCAGGTAATGAACATCACAGACAGGCGGCGTCAGCGTCGCCGATCAGGACGGACCCGGCCGGCATCCGCACTCGCCCCACATCTCCGATTCCAGCTATTGACGCGAAGTACAACGACTTTGCAGTGATCTAACTTACGCCCTCCGGACTCTGCGGACCAGCCCTCGCCCGGGAGACGAATCGTAACGATCCGAACGGCTCGGGCAGACGAACCGTCGTCGTCACCTCGACTTCGGCCACCATGCCGCGCACCGTGCAGGAGGAGAGCCGCACGCCCCAGCCGCGCGCCACCCGCGCGGCCCTCCGGCACGCCGGCCCGGGCCCCTCCACGGCCTGCGCGGCGGCCGCCAGCGCCGCCAGGTCGGCCGCGCCGTGGGCCCGATGCCGCGCCGCCCGCACCCCTCCGGCCGTCATGAACGTCACCCCGACCAGCCAGATCACCCCCATGAAGGCCAGGACCCACAGCGTCCCCGCCCCCTGATCCCCCCGCACCGCCCGCCCGCGCCGCATCCGGCGCAGGGTCCTCGTCGCGTCCGTGGGCGCCATCGGACGTCCTCGCCCGGCCGGCCGGTCGTCCCGTCGTCGGCGGATCCGCACGCCGACGCACGGCTCGCCGGTGCGGACGGCGTCCGGTCGGATCGCGGGCGCCGCGTGCGTTCCGTGCGCTGTTCCATCCATGGGGTCTCCGTTCGGGGCCGCGTTTCGGGGGTCGCGTCCAAGGCCTGCCGCCCGGCGAGGCGGCAGGGGGCGGTCGTCCGCCGTGACGCGGACCGGCGGACGACGCTCAAGGCCGTGCCCGGGTCGTGTCCGAGCCGTGTCCGGGTCGCGCGGGCGGCGGACCGGTCTCAGGAGGCGGCTCCCGGTTCGGTGGCCGACACGGCCTCGGCGCGCAGCACGACCGGGGGCAGGCCGGTCGGCACGGGGGCGTGGACTTCGGCGATGACCTCCACCCGGGTCACCGCGTCGTCGCGGGTCACCTGGACGGTCGCTCCGCCGGGGGCCGCGGCGGTCACCCTGCCGCGGACGGCCGTGAGCGGCTCGCCCCGGGCTGCGGCGCGGGCTCCGGCCCGGGCCGCGTCGGTGCACGACAGCTGGGCCGATGCGATCGACACCCCCCACATGGCCGCCACGGTGACGAGCACGAGGGCCGGCAGGGCGACCGACACCTCGACCGTGGCGAATCCGGCCTCTCCGGACGGCGGACCGGCGCGGACGAGGCCGCCGTCCGCTCGTCGGCGTCCGGTGCGGCGGACCGGGCGACGGCTCGGGCGGCGGCGCGGACGACGGCGGTGCGGGACGCTCCCGCCCGGCGAACGTCGCCGCCGCGGACCACCGGGCGCGGCCGGCGGGGCGGGCGAGGCGGGCATCTGCGCTCACCCGCCCATCCGCAGCGCCCCGCGGATGATCCCCATCAGCAGGCCGCGCACCTCCGCGCTGGTGACGACCTTGTACAGCAGTCCGCTGAACGCCACGGCGGCGAGCGTTCCCATCGCGTACTCCGCCGTGGACATGCCCAGGTCGCGGGTGGCGCGCCGCCACCGCCGGAGCATCGCTTCGATCGTCTTCATGCGTGGCTCCCTCCGTTGCGGGCCGCAGCGGCCCTGGGACCCACCCTGTGCCGTTCGCCGGGGCGAGGGAACGCCGGCGGCGTTCTGTGGAAAACCCTTCATCGCGGCCCCCGTCGCGAGGGCGGGGGCGAGGCGGATCGAAGGCGCCGCCCGCTCCGCGGGCCGTCCCGGACGGCCGGGCGGGTGCGCGACGGCGGATGCGCGGGCGGCAGGGGCGCAGGGCGGCGCCGGACGGCCGCGGGTGCGATGCGGCCGTCCGGCGGCGGGGACAGTGTCAGGGCGCCCGGCGCCGCGTTCTCCGTCCGGCCGCCGTGACGGGAGAACGAGCCTTCGGGGGTCGTTCACAGACGGGGCTCACAGGGCTCGGCCGTCCCGGACCGCACGCCGGCGCCGTGCCCGGCTCCCACGGGCGATCGCATGCGACGCACGCCCACCGGCGCTGAGCTGCGCGCCTCACGGAACGTCACAAATCGTCACAAAAAAGCCCTACTGAGCCGCTATTAGATTTGGTGTACTGTTGCCCCCCAACAATGTGATACCGGGAACGCCCCGAAACCGCCGTCCGCATGCGCCTCAGGCGTTCTGGGCCCGTTCCCGGCGAGCCGGACGGCGGTGCGAGGTCCTCCCGGGCGGCCCGTCCGCCGGGAGAACCGAACGAGGCCGGGGAACGGCAGCGGAGGATGACATGCCGGCACGATCGTGGCGACGTCTGACCCGTCGAGTGGGCGCGATCACCACTGCCGCCCTGATCGGTCCCCTTGCGGTCACCGCCGCCGTGCAGCCCGCGCACGCGGCGGCCTACAAGAGCGCCTCCAACGGCGCCACCGTGGCCGGAGTGACATGGCTGCAAAAAGGCACCATGTTCGACGTCACCGTCAACTCCAAGGCCCTGGGGACGCAGAAGAAGGTGCGGGTCCTGGTCCCCAAGACGTGGCGGCAGAACGCGACACGGACCTGGCCGGTGCTTTATGCGTTCCACGGGGGGAGGGACAACCACACCTCGTGGACCCGTTCCACCGACATCGAGGGCCTGGCCGCCAAGTACGACGTGATGGTGGTCATGCCGGCCGGGGACAACGGCTCCTACACCGACTGGTGGAACGGCGGCCGGGGCGGGATCCCCATGTGGGAGACCTTCCACATGGTCGAGGTCCGCGAGCTGATGGAGCGCAACTTCCGGGCCGGCGGCGCACGGGCCTGCATGGGGAACTCCTCCGGCGGCCAGGGATGCATCACCTACGCCGCCCGTTTCCCGAGGATGTTCCGGCACGCCGCCTCGTTCAGCGGACCGCTGTCGCTGCTCGCCCCGGGGATCCCGGCGATGCTGATGTACACGATGATGGGGTCGGGCTCCGACCCGTACGCCGTCTACGGCGACCCCGTCCTCGACCGGGCCAACTGGCGGGCGCACGACCCCACGTCGCTCGCCGAACGGCTGCGCGGCACCAAGCTGTACATCTCCAGCGCCACCACGGGCCGCCCGGGCCCGTTCGAGAACCCGGACATGGCCCCGTGGGACATCGGCCTGCTGAGCGAGATCGCCGTCGGTTACAGCAACCGGGTCTTCCTCAACCGGCTGCGCCAGCTGAACATCCCGGTGACCGCTCACATCTACGGCGACGGCCGGCACTCGTGGCCCTACTGGATCCGCGAGGTCAACACCGTCTGGCCCAGCCTGATGGCGTCCATCGGCGCCCGGCGGCTGTGAACGCCGGATGCGACGTCGGAACGCGCGTCCGGCCCGTGTCGACGCCTCCCGCGGCCGGTCCTGCTCCGGCCCACGCCATCTGAACGCCTGACGACGGGTCCTCCACGAGTGCGCCCGCCCCGGCCGGTCTCCGTGCCCGCCGGGGCGGGCGCACCGGGAACACCCGGCGGCGTCGAGCGGGCATCGCCCCGGCGAGGTCCCGACCCGGCGCAGACGCCCCCGTCGACCTCCGCGCCCCGCCCCGGGTCCGCCGGCCCGAGCCGGTCCGGCGCGTCGGGGGCCGTCACGGCCGCCGGCCCGACGCCCCGGGGGCCGGACCGGCGTCCTCTCCGGAGGGAGGCCCCTCAGGAGACGCGCGACCGGAGCAGGCAGAACTCATTGCCCTCGGGATCGGCGAGGACGTGCCAGGACTCCTCGCCGGTCTGGCCGACGTCGACCGGGCGCGCCCCCGCGGCGAGCAGGCGCTCGAGCTCGGCCTCCTGGTCGCGGTCGGTGCTGTTGACGTCGAAGTGCAGCCGCAGCTTGCCGTTCTTGGGCTCATCGGTCCGGCTGAGCACGAGGGTGGGCTGCAGGCCGCCGAACCCCTCCGGAGGGCCGATCTCGATGTCGTCCCCATCCCGCGCCAGCACCACGAACCCCAGCACCTCGCACCAGAACTCGGCGAGCCGCTCCGGGTCGCGGCAGTCCAGCACCAGCTCGGTGATACGGCAGGCCATCGACGGTCCCCTCTCGGTCGCACACGTGCCCCGACCTTTGCGCGAGCGGTGTCACCGTACCCGGGGCCGCGACGCCCCGCCATCGAACAAGGATCTCCCCGCGGCGGACCGCGAGCGGCCGGGACGACCGGGGCCGCCGCGGCGGTCACAGCGGAACGAGCAGCGATCGGGCGATCCCGGCGATCGCGGGGACGATCCCCAGCAGCACGAAGGCCGGCAGGAAGCACAGGCCCAGCGGGGCGATCGCGTAGACGCCCACCGCGCGCGCCCGTGCCATGGCCTCGGCGTGCGCTCGCCTCCTGCGATCCTCGGCGATCTTGGTCAGGGCCGGGGCGAGCGGAGCGCCGCTGTCGACGGCCCTGGCCACGGCACGGCCCAGGGACGCCAGCGAGGGTTCCGCGGTCAGCGCCAGCCACGCCTCGGCGGGATCCGCGCCCAGCCGCACCTTCGCGGTGATTCCGCAAAGCTCCGCGCCGAGCGGTCCGCCGAGGGCCTCCGCGACCGCTTCGGCGGCCTCCGGCCAGGACACGCCGCCGCGCAGGCAGGCGGCGAGCAGGTCGGCGGCCACCGGCACGTCCGCGGCGAGCCTCCTCGCGCGTTCCCGCCGCCCGCGGGTCTCGGCCCGGCCGAGCACGACCGCGACCGCCGCGGCCGTCGCGATCCCCGCGCAGAGCCCGCCGAGCCCGCCGAACACCGGCCATGCGATCAGTCCCGCCGCGAGCGGCGTCGCCCGCCGGGCGATGTCCCGCCGCGGCGGCGCCGCAGGCGAGGCCGGCGCCGTGTCCGCGGCGAAGGCCCGGACGGCGCCGCCCCGGTCGCGCATCGCGGACTCCAGCCGGCGTGCCGCGACCGATCCGCCCCGCGGGAGCGCGAACCCCGCACCCGCCGCGCACCCCACGGCGAGCACGGTGATGAACACGGTGCCGCTCATGCGCCGTCGCCCTTCCTTCCCTTCGTTCCTCTCCCGTGCCGGTCGTGCGGCCGCGGCCGGACGGGCCCGCGGGAGCGCCGGTCGCGCCTCGCGCCGCGGCCCCGGCTCGCCCGCGCCCGTCCGGGCCGGGCGAGCGCATGGAGCGCCGGCCTCATCGACCCGCCTCCGCCGACCGCGCCAGGCGGCGCGTCCACCACAGGCCGCCGAGGTCCAGGCCGACGCCGGCCGCAAGACACGCCAGCCCGGGGAGGGTGCCGAACAGGAAGGACAGCGGGTCGGCCCCCAGGGCGGCCGCCATGCCCACCCCGAGGACGGGGAGCACGGCCAGCAGCCGGGCGGTGGCGCGCGGTCCGGCCAGATGCGCGGCGATCTCCCGCCGCTGGGCCTCCTCGTCCCTGAGCGCGGCGGCCAGCCCTTCGATCACGGGGGCGAACGCGCCGCCCTTGTCGGCGCCGATCCGCCAGCACGCGGCGAGCATCCGCAGCCCGCCGGCGCCGGGGCGGTCCGCCAGCCGCTCCAAGGCGACGTCGAGGCCGGTGCCGGTCCCTTCGGCCTCACAGCGCCGCCACTCGGTCATGATGGGGCCGCCGACCCGGGGGTCCACCACGGCCGCCGCATGAGCGAAGGCCGCGTGCGGGGCGCGTCCGGCGCGCAGTTCCGCCGCCATGCCGTCGCACACCTCGATGACGGACGCCCGCCACAGCGACTCGTCCTTCCTTTCCGCACGCAGCCGCTCCCACCGGTCCCGGGCCCGGCGCAGGGCCCCGCTCCCGGGGACGATCCGCCGCGCGCCCGTCACGGTCTCCAGACGCAGCCGCGCCGAGGAGGGGGCGGAGAACACCCATACCGCGAGCCCGGCCAGACCGGCCGCCACGGCGACCTGGACCACTTTCCTCTCCTTCTTCCTCTCCTTCGCTCTGCACAGCGGCTCCGCACGGCGAGGCGCGGTGCGTCCCGTCACCGCCCGGCGCCCCTCCGTCCGTCGGGCACCGTGCGGTCCCGCCTCGGGTGCGGGCGGGGCCGGGCGGCCGTCACGGCGGGCGCCACAGCCCCTGAAGACGTCCGGCCAGGTCGGCGGCCCCCGGTTCGGCGATCAGGCGGCCGTCGGGGGTGAACGTCACCGCGGGCCGGGCGTGCACCAGCCCGTCCGGGCCGCGGCGGAGCACACAGACGGCGGCGACCCGGCGGCGTCCTCCCGCCGGCTCCCGGGTCAGGTGGACGACCACGTCCAGCGCGGCGGCCAGCTGGCTGTGCACGGCCTCGCGGGTCAGGCCGGCGGCGCAGCCCAGCGCCTCCAGGCGGGCGGGCACGTCGGCGGCGGTGTTGGCGTGCAGGGTGCCGCAGCCGCCGTCGTGACCGGTGTTGAGCGCCGCCAGCAGGTCGGCGACCTCGGCGCCCCGGACCTCGCCGACCACGAGCCGGTCGGGGCGCATCCGCAGGGCCTGACGGACGAGATCGTGGAGGGTGACCCCGCCGGCGCCCTCCACGTTGGGCGGCCGGGCCTCCAGGCGCACCACGTGCGGATGCTCCGGGCGGAGCTCGGCGGCGTCCTCCACCAGGACCAGGCGTTCCCGCGGGTCGGCCAGGGACAGCAGGCCGCTCAGCAGCGTGGTCTTGCCGGTCCCGGTGCCTCCCGTGATCAGGAAGGCCGCGCGCGCCGCCACCAGGGCCGCCAGCAGCTCCGCACCCGCCGGGGGGACGGACCGGGCGGCGACCAGCTCCTCCAGGGTGAACGCCCGGCGGCGCGGCAGCCGCAGGGAGAGACAGGTCCCGCCCGGGGACACGGGGGGCAGCACGGCGTGCAGGCGGATCCCGCCGGGGAGCCTGGCGTCGACGTACGGGGCGGCGTCGTCCAGTCTCCTGCCGGCCGTCGCGGCCAGGCGCCGGGCCAGCCTGCGGAGGGAGGTCTCGTCCGGGAACCGGATCGGGGTGCGCACGAGTCCCGCGCCGGCGTCCACCCAGACCTCGTCGGGCCCGTTGACGAGCACATCGGTCACCTCCGGGGAGCGGAGGACGGGCTCCAGGGGGCCGGCGCCGGCGAAGTCGGCCCGTAACCGGTCCGCCAGCGTCAGCACCTCCCGGTCGCCGAGCAGCCGGTCCTCGGCCCGGACCGCCGCCGCGACCCGTCCCCCGGTCGGCTCTCCGCCGGTGTCGGCCAGCCGGGCGCGGACGGCGTCGACGAGGTCGCCCGGTCGGCTCACGTCCGGCGCCTCCTCGCGTCCGCCGCGCCCTCGCCCGCTTCGGCCTCGGGGGGCGGCGCGCCGAACGCCGTCGATGGAGACCGGATGCGCGCTCATGCCGCCTCGCTCCGGGAAAGGGCGGGACGGGGGACGGGAAGGTCCTCAAGGAGGCGGTCGCACAGGGCGGGGAGGGATCCGCGGCGGCTCAGGCGGGGGAACTCGCCGCGTTCGACGGCGGCGGGAAGGCGGCGGTCGTCCCGGAACGCACCGGCCAGGGGCAGGTCGAGGGTGCGGGCGATGACCTCGGGGGTCAGTCCTTCGGGGGAGGGCTCGCGGATGAGGAGGCGGATGTCGTCGGCGTCGCCGCGCAGATCGGCGGCGAGCTGGTCGGCGGCGGCGACGGCGCGGAGCTCGGCGGGCACGACCAGGAAGGCGCGGGTCGCGGCGCGCAGGGCGAGACGGCCGGCCTCGCCGGGTTGTCGGGCCAGGTCGACGACGATCAGGTCGAAGCCGCGGAGCGCGGCGTCCAGCACGGTACGCATGCCGTCGGGGTCCAGGCGCACGGGGTCTCCGCGGTGCCAGGACAGCACGGCCAGGTCCGCCACCGTCGGCAGCGAGCGGCGGAGGAGCTCGGCGCTCAGGCGTCCGCGGCGCCCGGCCAGGTCGGGCCAGCGGGAGCCGGGCGCGTCCTCGGCCCCCAGCACCAGGTCGATGCCGCCGCCGCGGGGATCGCCGTCGATGAGCAGCGTGCTCACGCCCCGGCGGGCGGCGGTCAGGCCGAGCATGGCCGACAGCACGCTGGCGCCGGCCCCGCCGCGAGCGCCGGTCACGCAGACCGTCACGGCTCGGTCGGTCTGCGGCTCGGCCGCCGCCGCCAGGGCGTTCACCAGCCATTCCTCGTCGTCGGGCAGGGCGGCCAGGTCCTGGGCGCCGACGAGGACGGCGGAGCGGAAGTCCTCCGGCGTGCTCGCCCCGCCGGTCACCAGCACGACGCCGGTGCGCCGGCTGAGGCCCCCCGCGGCGAGCCTGTCCGCCATGTCGGCGCCCACCAGGACGAGCGGGGGACGGCGCCAGTCCGCCCTCGCCTGATCCACGGTGGCGGCCACGGTGGCCTCGGCGTTGGCCGCGGCGGCGAGCCGCAGCAGGTCGTCGGCGATCCGGGGATCGGCCGTCGCGATCAGTGCGGTGGTTGCCATGGGTTCCTCCCGGAGTCGGATGGCTCCACCCTCCGATCCGGCCGCCCCGCGCAGAAGACGATCCGCGTTCTGTGGACAACCCTCCGCCCCGCGGCGGACAGGCCCCGGGGCGGACGCGCACCGGGCGGAGCCCCGAACAGACCCGCACGGATCCCGAACGATCCCGAACGGCCCCGGCGGCTCCCCGGCGGCTCCCGACCCGCCGGCGGTCCCGCACGCTCTCGGGCGGATCACGAACGCGCCCCTCGCAATCCCCCGGTGATCCCGAACGCGGGCGCCGCGAGGTCTCCGAACAGCCGCCGCCCGGCGTTCCGCGGGGTCCGCGGTCCATGCGGGTGTCGCACGCGGTGCGCGCACGAGCCGCACACGCTTCCCGTGGGATCCACGCGCCCCGCGCCGGCTCTGCGCAGGGTCCGCGCGGCCTGCACGGGTCTCCGTGCGGGATCCCCGTGGTCCGCGCAGGGGCCCATGCGGAAGTCGAACAAGGTCCTTGCAGGGCCGCTCGGACGTGGGCGGGGTCCGCGCAGGGCGTGTCTCGATCCCTGCGCAGGCCGCACGGAGGGCCGGGCGGAGACGAGAGGAGGCCGGGCGAGGGCCGAGCGGAAGCCGAGCGGTGATCGAACAAGCGACGACCCCCGCCGGGGGGGATAGCGGGGGTCGTCTGACGGTCCGGCTCCGGGGGGGTAGAGACGGACCGTTTCCAGGGAGGTCCGAGGATCTCGCCGGTCGCGCCGTCAGCAGGGCACGCCAGTGTGATCTATAGGCGATGCAAAGCCGTTGCCTACAGTGTAGGGAGATACACCATATGCTGCCCGATCACCGAGACTTCCGTCGACCTGCGAAGAGATGCAACAGGTGACGCCTTTTTGTTGACTTCTCGAAACCTTCGAAGGTCAAACCGGGCATCTCTCCACTGATCTGGCACGTCAGACGGGGTGCCGCGGGCGAGCTCGGCCGTCCCCGACGGCTTGCGGAGAGGTCAGAGAGCACATCACCGACAAACGATCACATTCGTGATCAATTTTGGTGACAACTCGGACTCATTCCCCACCTTCCGTTCCGATGGCGCCCGTCGGCGGCTCACCGCTCAGGCGGCGGGCGACGACGGCCGGGCCGTGCGGAAGCCCGCAAAAGAGGGCTTGCAATCTGGGCATATGGGGCGTACACAGGTATTACGGACAAAGAGTCCGGGCACGGCACCCGGGTACCCACGCGCGACCAGCCGCGGGAGGCTCGCCGAGACGGGCTTGACCCGATCCGGCGGATGAGACAGCACGCTTGGTAACCCGGAGTGACGTGGCGACGGCGCCTCGGCACGAGGCGCCGTTCGCTGTGCGCATGCTCCAGGCCGCCCGCTCCGACCGCCGGTCGCAAGGGTTCACCCGCACGACCCGCTCATGCGAGCCGGTCACGCGGAATCATCCACGCGAGCTCCTCCGCTCGCCTGTTCCACCCGGTCACCCGTGCGACCCGGTCGCACGGCTCACCCGCACAGGTCACCGCACAGGCCGGCCCCGGGGCTCGGCCGCCCGACCGCACAGGCCGGCCCGCAGGTCAGCCGCTCGCCCCCGCACAGACCGCCCCGCAGACCGACTCGACCGCGCAGACCGCCCGCACGGCTCGACCACGCACGTCCGACCAGGAACGTCGACCACGCACGTCCGACCAGGAACGTCAACCGCGCACGTCCGACCAGGAACGTCAACCGCGCAGATAGGCCTCGCAGACGGCCAGCGAGTCCCGGGCGGCGGTCTGCACGGCCGCGGCGCAGTGCCGCACCCAGGCGGCGACGCCCTCCGAGGTGCCGCTGAGATAGGCGCGCAGGGCCTCGGCGTACTCCTCGGGGCGTTCGGCGTGCCCCACCTCGGGAGCGGTGAGGGACTTGGGATCCAGCCCTCGCTGGACGAGGGTGAGGCGTTCGGCGGCGCGGGCGACCAGGCCGTCGCCCCAGCCGAAGGGACGCAGCGCCAGCAGCTCGCCGTGCACGATGGCGGCGACCACGATCGCCGGCGCCTTGGTGGGCCGGGTCAGCAGGGTGCTCAGCGCGTCCAGGCGCGCCGCGACCTCCGCGGGGGCGGGCGGGGCTCCCAGCTCCAGAGGGTCGGCGACGGGCTGGTCCTCGGCGCGCGGCCGGCCCAGCGCCTCCTCCTCCACCGCGTCGGCGGCGGCCAGGACGTGCAGGCGGGCCAGGACCTGGCGGGGGGCCCGACGCCAGATGTCGGTGAGGGTGCCCAGCTCGGCGGAGATGCGCAAGGCGCCCTGCACCACCGGGTCCAGGTCGGCGCGCCCGCCGGTCACCGCGTCGGCCGTCCCGCCGGTCGCCTCACCGCCCGCCTCACCGCCCGCCTCACCGCCCGTCTCGGAGGCCAGCTCGGCGGCGTCGCGCCGGAACTCCTCCAGGCTCACCGAGACGCCCTCCAGGGCGGCGGAGGCGCGGGCGGCGCGCAGAGCCGCCTCGGTGGACACCTCGGCGCTGCGGCGGCGGAGGATGCGGTGCCCCAGCAGACGGTCCACCGTGGAACGGGCCTCGGTGACCGCCTCGGGCACTCCGGGCAGCGCCGCGACTTGGGCCAATGGATCTGTCACAGTGTCCGACCTTATGCCGTCGCGGCGGCCCCCGCGGACGGCGCCCCGCGGCGCCGGCGGACCACCGGAAGGAGCGCCCGGGGATCACCGGCGGGCAGGCGTCCCGCTCACGGGGGCCGCCAGAAGATTTCGCCCCTCCACGGCCTTGTGGGATGGGGGAATCACTGGTGAAGTGGACAACACCGGGCGCCACCCTGTTCCGTCTGAAGGAGAGCACACGTGAGCGACACGCGAGCGGAGCGGGCCCTCGGGTCCGCGAGCTTGGCGGCCGCACCCCGCCGGGGCGGCACGGCCCACGCGCCGCCGCCCGACCGTGCGGGGTGTGAGGTCAGTGCAGTGAACGGAGTTGCCCGGCGAGCGTGGTCCACCGGGCCGCGTGGCGAGGAGTGAAGAGCGTGAGCCAAGAGACCCTGTCCAACCTGCTGAAGGAGAACCGGCGGTTCGCTCCGCCCCAGGAACTCGCCGCCGCGGCCAATGTCAAGGCCGACGCCTACGATGAGGCCGCCGCGGACCGGCTCGGCTTCTGGGCCCGGCAGGCGGAGCGCCTGAGCTGGGCCAAGCCGTGGGAGCAGGTGCTGGACTGGAGCAACCCGCCGTTCGCCAAGTGGTTCGTCGGCGGCGAGCTGAACGCCGCCTACAACTGCGTGGACCGCCATGTGGAGGCGGGTCTGGGCGACCGGGTCGCCTACCACTGGGAGGGCGAGCCCGGCGACACCCGCACCCTGACGTACGCCGACCTGCAGCGCGAGGTCAACAAGGCCGCGAACGCGCTGCTGGAGCTGGGGGTGCGCAAGGGCGACCGGGTGGCGATCTACCTGCCGATGATCCCCGAGCTGCCGATCTCGATGCTGGCGTGCGCGCGGATCGGCGCGACCCACTCGGTGGTGTTCGGCGGGTTCAGCGCCGACGCGCTGCGCACCCGCATCGACGACGCCCAGGCCAAGGTGGTCATCACCGCCGACGGGGGCTACCGGCGGGGCAAGCCGTCGGCGCTCAAGGCCACCGTCGACGAGGCCGTCAAGGACACCCCGAGCGTGGAGAAGGTCCTGGTCGTGCGCCGCACCGGCGAGGAGGTCGCCTGGCACGAGCGCGACCTGTGGTGGCACGAGGCGGTGGACCGGCAGAGCGACCGGCACGAGGCGCGGCCGCACGACGCCGAGCACCCGCTGTTCATCCTCTACACGTCCGGGACGACCGGTAAGCCGAAGGGCATCCTGCACACCACCGGCGGCTACCTGACCCAGGTCGCCTACACCCACTGGGCGGTGTTCGACCTGAAGCCCGAGAGCGACGTGTACTGGTGCTCGGCCGACATCGGCTGGGTGACCGGGCACTCCTACATCGTCTACGGCCCGCTGGCCAACGCCGCGACCAGCGTGCTGTACGAGGGGACGCCGGACACCCCGCACCGGGGCCGCTGGTGGGAGATCATCGCCAAGTACAAGGTGACGATCTTCTACACCGCGCCCACCGCGATCCGGACGTTCATGAAGTGGGGCGAGGACATCCCCGCCAAGTACGACCTGTCCAGCCTGCGGATCATCGGCAGCGTGGGCGAGCCGATCAACCCCGAGGCGTACGTGTGGTACCGGCACCACATCGGCGCCGACCGCTGCCCGGTGGTGGACACCTGGTGGCAGACCGAGACCGGGGCGATCATGATCAGCCCGCTGCCGGGGGTGACCGAGGGCAAGCCGGGCGCGGCGATGCATCCGCTGCCGGGGGTCGTCGCGGACGTGGTGGACGACACCGGGACGCCGGTGCCCAACGGCGGCGGCGGGTTCCTGGTGCTCAAGGAGCCGTGGCCGGCGATGCTGCGGACGATCTGGGGCGACGACGAGCGCTACGTCAAGACCTACTGGTCCCGGTTCGAGGGCATGTACTTCGCCGGCGACGGGGCCAAGAGGGATGAGGACGGCGACATCTGGCTGCTCGGCCGGGTGGACGATGTGATGCTGGTGTCCGGCCACAACATCTCCACCACGGAGGTGGAGTCGGCGCTGGTGTCGCATCCGAAGGTGGCCGAGGCGGCGGTGACCGGCGCGACCGACCCGGTGACCGGCCAGGCGATCGTGGCGTTCGTGATCCCGCGCGGGGCGGCCGAGACCGAGGCCGAGGGCGAGGAGTTCGTCAAGGAGCTGCGGGACCACGTGGCCAAGACGCTCGGGCCGATCGCCAAGCCGCGGCAGATCCTGGTGGTGCCGGAGCTGCCCAAGACCCGGTCCGGCAAGATCATGCGGCGGCTGCTGCGGGACGTGGCCGAGCACCGTTCGCTCGGTGACGTCACCACCCTCACCGACAGCTCGGTGATGGACCTGATCGCCGCCAAGCTGCCGTCGGCCAAGCCCGAGGACTGATCCCGGGCCCGCGGGCCGCGGAACGCGGCGCGCCCCGGCACCGGGCGCGCCGCGTTCTCGTCGGCGACCTTCGCAGACTCCCGTGAAGGGAGACGCGTCACAGCGCCCTCAGGATTACCGCCGATCCGTTCGGGTACCTTTGACCTCGGTGTGCCGGGAAGTCTGGTCGGTCGGGAACATCCCGCTGTGGGGGTTCCCGTGTCCTGTTCGCCGACCAGCACATCGGGAGCACCATGCCGCGTCGCGTCGCCGCGCTCTGGCCCGTCCGTCACACCGTCCGCTACAGCCGCCACCTCGCCGAGGCGCTCCGCACCGAGACGATCGGCGGGTTCATCGTGCTCGGGGCCACGCTCGCCGCGCTGATCTGGGCCAACAGTCCCTGGAGCGGCGCGTACGAGGAGCTCCGGCACCTGCGGCTGGGGCCGATGGACGTGGCGCACTGGACCTCCAGCGGGCTGCTGGCGCTGTTCTTCTACCTCGCCGGGCTGGAACTGCGTGAGGAGATCGTCCACGGCGAGCTGCGGCGTCCCCGGCAGGCCGCCCTGCCGGTGCTCGCGGCGTGCGCGGGCGTGATCGTCCCGGCCGTGCTGTTCCTGGCGGTGAGCGCGGGCGAGCCCGGGGCCTCCTCCGGCTGGGCGATCCCCACCGCCACCGACATCGCGTTCGCGCTGGCGGTGCTGGCGGTGGCGTTCCCCGGCTGCCCGACGGCGCTGCGGGCGTTCCTGCTGACGCTGGCGGTGGTGGACGACCTGATCGCCATCACCATCATCGCGGTCTTCTACACCCACGAGCTGACGCCGCTGTGGCTGCCGGCGGCGCTCGCGTCGGCGGCCCTGTTCGGCGTGCTCCAGGCCAAGGGGGTGCGCAGCCCCTGGGCGTATGCGCCGATCGCGTTGCTGACCTGGTACTGCGTGTACCGCAGCGGCGTCCACGCCACCATCGCCGGGGTCGCGCTCGGCATGCTGACCAGCACCCGGGAGACCGACGAGGCGCGCCGCACCAACGCCGAGCAGGCCGACCACGTGCTGCGGCCGCTGTCGGCGGGGGTGTGCGTGCCGCTGTTCGCCTTCACCTCGGCGGGGGTGGCGCTGACCCCGTCCGCGCTGGGCGAGGCGCTCACCGACCGGGTGGCGCTCGCGGTGATCGTCGGGCTGGTCGTCGGCAAGTTCCTCGGCGTCTTCGGCGGCGCCTGGGCGGCGGTCCGGCTCGGCCTGGCCGCCCTCGGCGAGGGCCTGCGGTGGCGGCAGATCGCCGGGGTCGCCATGCTCGCCGGAGTGGGGTTCACCGTGTCACTGCTGATCGGCGGGCTCGCCTACCCCGACCCGGCGCGGGCGGACATCGTCACCACCGCGGTGCTGATCGCCAGCGTGACCGCCTCCCTGCTGGCCGCGGCCGCGTTCACGGTCCAGGGCCGGTCCCGCGCCCGAGAGCCCGAGACCGCGGCGGGCTGACTCACGCCCGCCCCGGGTGGCACTACGGTGATCTCTCCTGCAAGGCTATGCAGCGTACCCCTGGGATACCGGTGCCCTGGGAGAAGGAGTGCGACATGGCGGAGGCAGGGCCGGGCGAGCGGATCGAGGACAAGTCACTCGGTGAGCTGGTCGCCCAGGCGTCGAGCGGCATCTCCAAGCTGATCCGCGCCGAGATCAGCCTGGCCAAGACCGAACTGCGGGTGGACGTCCGCAAGGCGCTGGCCGGCGGCGCGCTGTTCTTCGTTGCGCTGGCGGTGTTCGCACCGGTGATCATCTTCATCGGGCTGGCGCTGGCCTACGGGCTGATGGACCTGTTCGGCATGTGGCCATGGGCCGCGTTCCTGTCCGTGGCGATCATCTACGTGGTGGTGGCGGTGCTGCTCGGCGTCGTCGGCGTGCTGGTGGTGAAGCGGATCCAGGGCGCCGAGCGCACCCGGCGGACGCTCCAGGACCTGCCGGAGGCGTTCCGGCGCGAGGACAAGCCGGCGCTCGACCCCACGGACTGAGCGGCATGGCCGGACGCGGCACATCCACGGTGCGGCTCGACGGCCCGTGGACGCACCGGGCGGTCAGCGCGGGGGGCACCCAGTTCCACGTCGCGGAGGCCGGCGAAGGTCCGCTGATCCTGCTGCTGCACGGCTTCCCCGAGTTCTGGTGGTCGTGGCGGCACCAACTGGTGTCCCTGTCGGCGGCCGGGTTCCGCGTCGCCGCGATGGACCTGCGCGGCTACGGCGGCAGCGACAAACCGCCCCGCGGATACGACCTGGTGACGCTGGCGGGGGACGCGGCCGGCCTGGTCCGCGCGCTGGGCGAGGCGAACGCGATCGTCGTGGGCCACGACTGGGGCGGCCTGCTGGCCTGGACGATGGCGGTGTACCAGCCCAAGGTCATCCAGCGCCTGGTCGTCGTGTCCGCCCCGCATCCGCTGCGGCTGCGGCAGGCGATCCGCACCGGCCTGCGCACCCAGGCGTGGGCGGCCCGCCACTCGCTGGGCTTCCAGCTCCCGATGTGGCCCGAACGCCGGCTGGTCCGCGACGACGCCGCCCTGGTGGGCCATCTGCTCCGCAGCTGGTCCGGGCCCGGCTGGCCCGACGAGCACACCGAACGGATCTTCCGGCAGGCCTTCCAGATCCCCGGCGTGGCCCACTCGGCCATGGAGTACCACCGCTGGCTGGTGCGCTCCCTGGCCCGCCCGGACGGCATCCGCTACGCCCGCCGCATGCGGACCCCCGTCCAGGCCCCCACCCTCCAGCTCCACGGCGCCCTGGACGGCTTCACCCTCCCCAGCACCGCCCAGGGCTCCGGCCGTTATGTCACCGCCCCCTACCGCTGGAGGCTCATCGACGGCACGGGCCACTTCCCCCACGAGGAGGACCCCGAGGCCTTCGACGAGGCCCTGCTGTCCTGGCTGACCGCCTCCGGGTCCTGACCGCCCGCCCGGCGGCCCTCCGGGCGGGCGGTCAGGACCGGTCGGGACGGCGCAGCGACACCGGCAGCGGAGCGTCGGCCAGGCCGGGGTCGTCGACGCGGGCGGCCAGCGACCGGGCCGCATGGACGACTCCGGGGACGTCGACGCCGTGGGGCGGAGCGCCGGCATAGCGCTCCAGCCGCTCGGCGGCCCTGGTGAGCAGGGCCCGGGCGCCCCGCGGGTTGCCGCGGCGGATGTGCGTCAGGCCCACGGCGACCTGCGCCAGGCCCCGCCACAGCTCGCGCTCGGGCTCCGGGGAGGACTTCCAGACGGCCTCCAGCACCTCGTGGGCGTGGAAGGGACGGTCGGCGTCCAGCAGCCGCTGCGCCTCGGCCAGCGCCTCGGCGGGCGTCAGGGACAACTCCTCGGGCATGGTGGGGACGCCCGCCGCGCCGCGCGGCAGCGGACGGCCGTAGGCGTCGCGGGGGCGGGCGTTGCGGGGCCGGCCCTCGGCGTCGCGGTCGCGCGCCCCGGCCATCAGTCCGAGCAGCTTCCGGTGCTGACGGGGGCGGTGGCGGTCTCGCCGACCTTGGCGTCCGGAGCGACCTCCTTGGCGGTCAGGGCGTAGCCGATGGAGGGGTTGTCCAGGGCGGCGGCGAAGATCACCCCGTACACCGTGCCGTCGGGGGACAGCAGCGGGCCGCCGGAGTTGCCGGGCTCCACCTTGCCGCGGATGGCGTAGATCTCGCGGGTGACCTGGCCGGAGTGGTAGATGTCCGGGCCGTTGGCGTGCTGGCGGGCGCGGATGCGGGCGGCGTCGACGGTGTAGCCGCGGCCCTTGGGGAAGCCGGCCACCACGGCGTCGTCCCGGGTGCGGGCCGGGCCGTCGAACCGCAGCGGCTTGGCGTTGAAGCCGGGGACGTACAGCACGGCGATGTCGCGGCGCGGGTCGTACACCACCACGCGGCCCCTGCCGCGCTTGCGGCCGTCCCAGGAGATCACGTCGATCGGGCCGCGGACCCCGGCGACCACGTGCGCGTTGGTCATGATCCGCTCGGGGGCGTAGACGAACCCGGTGCCCTCGATCTTGCGCTGGCACTGCGGAGCGGTGCCGACCAGCTTGAAGATGCTGCGTCGGGCGGCCTGCAGCCGGGGGGTGCTCGCGACGTTCTCGTCCGGCGGCGGCACCTCCACCACCGACTCCCCGCCCAGCCCGTAGAACACCCGCGGGAACTCGCTGGCGTCCACGAAGTCCTGGAACGAGGAGAACCAGGTCTGGGTCCGCCGGGGCATCACCGTGTCGACGCCCTCGAGGACCGCCGAGGAGTTCACCTGGGTGCGCAGCCAGTCGATCTTGGCCCCGGACAGCAGGACCCCGAAGAACCACGCCACGATCAGGATCGACAGCGAGCTGATCAGCGCGCCGCCCACCGCGTCGGCGGCGCGGGCGCTGTCGCCGGTGACCCGGTTGCGCAGCGCCGCGCCCAGCGACGAGGCGGCCAGCTGCCCCATCGTGGCGGCCAGGAACGCGATGATGATCGCCAACAGCGCCTGCTGGGCGGTGCCGTCGACCGTCGCCTCGGCGATCGGCGGCGCCACGAGCACGCCGATCACACCGCCCCCGATGAAGCCGATGAAGCTCAGCAGGCTCACGATGAAGCCCTGCCGGTACCCGGAAACGGCGAACAGCACCACCAGGACCAGCAAGATCAAGTCAAGAACGTGGTCGCCCAGCACGAATTCACCGTATAGGGCCGCGCGCGGAATGCACGTCCCCTCAGCGGACCAGTTGTGTGCCTTCCGCGTTCACCTCGAAGAATGACACGTGGCCGAATGCGGAACCGTTCGGCGGGTCAGCCCCGGGCGGCCAGCGCCAGCACTTCCGGCGGCAGATCCTCCACCCGTCCGGTGTCCCACGGCCGGTCCCAGCCGCCGACCTTGAGCAGTTCCGACAGCAGCATGGCGGTGAACCCCCACACCAGCATCCCCCGCACGCGGAACGCCGGCCCGGCGAACCCGGAGGGGTGCCGCACGTTCAGCCGGTTGGCCGGGTCGACCAGCTCCTCGATCGGCACCCGGGCGACCGCGGCGACCTCGCCGGGGTGACCGGGCGACACGTCCGAGGGCTCCCGCCACCAGGCCGCCACCGGGGTGACCCGGTGGTTGCTGCGCGACAGGTACAGCTCCGGAAGGACGGCCAGCACATCACAGCCGGAGGGGTTCAGCCCGGTCTCCTCGCGGGCCTCGCGCAGCGCCGCCCCCACCGGCCCGTCGTCGTCCGGGTCGATCCGCCCGCCGGGGAACGCCGGCTGTCCGGCGTGCTTGCGCAACGTGGCGGCGCGCTGGGTGAGCAGCACGTCGGGCCCGTCGGGCCCCTCGCCGAACAGCACCAGCACGGCGGCGGGCCGGGCACCGGAGGGCGGGCGCAGCCACGCGGGCACCGTCATCCGCGGGGCCTCGGCGATGAACCGGTCGAGCCAGGCGGGGGGCGCGGAAGCGGCGGAGGGCGCAGAAGTCTCGTTCATGGAGGTTTCCACATCTGTGCCAACCCGCGGGCGGTCCGCTTCGTTCCCGCTCACGAGAACGGCCCCGTGCGGACCAGCCGGCGCGCGGCCTCCTCGTCGGTGGGCCCCTCGCCGAACGACGGGCACAGCGCCGCCAGCGGGCACACCCCGCAGGCGGGGCGGCGGGCGTGGCAGATCCGGCGGCCGTGCCAGATCATCCGGTGCGACAGGATCGTCCACTCCTTGCGCGGGATCAGCTCGGCGACCTCGTGCTCGACCTTGACCGGGTCGGTCTCGTCGGTCCAGCCGAACCGGCGGGCCAGCCGCCCGAAGTGGGTGTCCACGGTGATCCCCGGGACGCCGAACGCGTTGCCCAGCACCACGTTCGCGGTCTTGCGGCCCACCCCCGGCAGGGTGATCAGCTCCTCCAGCGTGCGCGGCACCTCGCCGCCGAACCGGTCCCGCAGCCCGATCGCCAGCCCGATCAGGTTCTTGGCCTTGGACCGGAAGAACCCGGTGGACTGGATCAGCTTCTCCAGCTCCTGCGGGTCGGCCGCCGCCATGTCCTCGGGCGTGGGGTAGCGGGCGAACAGCGCCGGGGTGACCATGTTGACCCGCACGTCGGTGGTCTGCGCCGACAGCACCGTGGCGACCAGCAGCTGGAACGGGCCGTCGAAGTTGAGCTCGCAGTGGGCGTCCGGATAGGTCTCGGCCAGGATCCGGTTCATCTTCCGCGCCCGCCGCACCAACGCCAGCCGCGACTCGGGCCTGCGGGCCCGCCGCCGCGCCCCGGCTTCCGCCGCACTCGTCGCCATGCCCGAAAGGGTAGGTGCTCCCCGGGCGGCCCGGGTCCGCTCCGGTCGATCCGACGGCGGCGCCGGAGCCGGACGTCCGCGGCCCGCCCGGTCCCGAGACGCCCCGCGAGGTCACATTTCCCTGCCGCCGGGGTGTCGTGACGCGCCCGGAGGCGCGCCGGGGCGGCCTGGAGGAGCCCGGGTCGGGGGCGTCCCGGTGACGGGTCATATCCAACGGGGGAGCAGACTGTCCCTCTCCACCCGGTCCGGAGCCCGCCCTGGGGTGGTATGAGGGTGTTGTGCAGGTTGTTCGTACACTGCGCTGGCAGAATAAGTGGCGACCAGCGATTCGAGCGGGTTCGCGTAGACCGTTCCTCGCGGACGTCCACCCGGAGCCGGCACGCGCACGCCGTACGGGAGGGCGCTGAGGGGCGCGGCTGCGGTGCTCTGCGCGCCCGCCGGCAACGCCCCGCCTTCACGTACGCGGTGGGACGTACGTCACACTGTTCAGGTAGGTGTTTCGAGGAGGAAGCGTGACCGACCGCGACGTGGACGTATTGAGCAAGGCCCCGCTCTTTGAGGCGCTCGACGAACAGGGGGCCAAGGCGCTGCGCGCCAATGTGGCCGAGGTGCGGTTGGCACGCGGCCAGACCCTGTTCAACGAGGGCGAGACCGGCGACCGGCTGTACGTGGTGCTGGAGGGCAAGATCAAGCTGACCCGCACCTCCCCCGACGGCCGGGAGAACCTGCTGAGCGTGCTGGGCCCCGGCGAGATGTTCGGCGAGCTGTCGCTGTTCGACCCGCGCCCGCGGACCGCCAGCGCGGTCGCCGTCACCGAGTGCCGGCTGGCCGGCCTGGGGCACGACGACCTGCGACCGTGGCTGACCGGTCACCCCGAGGTGGCGGTGCACCTGCTGCGCGCGCTGGCGCAGCGGCTGCGGCGCACCAATGACGTGATGGCCGACCTGGTGTTCACCGATGTGCCGGGCCGGGTCGCCAAGGCGCTGCTGGACCTGGCCGAACGGTTCGGGCAGCCGTCCGACGTGGGACTGCACGTGCACCACGACCTCACCCAGGAGGAGCTGGCCCAGCTGGTCGGCGCCTCCCGGGAGACCGTCAACAAGGCGCTGGCCGACTTCGCCGCCCGCGGCTGGCTGCGGATCGAGGCCCGGGCCGTGGTGATCCTCGACGTCGAACGGCTGCGCAAGCGGTCCCGCTGACCGGCCGCGCCCGGCGGCCCACAGGTCGCCGGGGCCGTTGAGGCCGCGCAGCCGCCGGAACCGTCGGCCGCCGGTCAGGACGGCAGGCGGCCGACCTCCCTGAGGTAGTCCAGCTGTGCCTGCACGGACGCCTCGGCGGCCTTCCACAGCGAGCGATCGACCTCTGCATAGACCCGTTCGACGACCTCGCGCGCGGTGCGGGCACCGGCCTCCACCGCGGCCTCGACCTGGGCGAGCCGTCGCATCCGGTGGTCCAGATAGCCGTCCAGCGCGCCGATCGGGTCCTCCAGGCTGGGGCCGTGACCGGGCAGGATGATCTTCGCCTCGCGTTCGGCGGCGAACCGGCGGAGCCGTTCCAGCGAGGACAGGTAGTCCCCCAGCTTCCCCTCCACGACGGTGGTGCCGTAGCCCAGCACGGTGTCGCCGGTCAGCACCGCCCCGTCGGCGGGCAGCCAGAACGTCAGGGAGTCGTGGGAGTGCCCCGGGGTCTCCATGACGTGGAGTTCCAGCCCGCCGGTCGTGATCACGTCCCCTTCGACCAGGCCCTCGTCCCCCAGCCGGTGCCGGGGGTCGAGAGCCCGGATCTTCGGCGCCCCGGTCAGCTCGGCGAAGGCGCGGGCGCCGGCCGCGTGGTCCGGGTGCCCGTGGGTGAGGACGACCAGCGCGACGCGCCGCCCGCTCTCCTCCACGGTGCGCGCCACCCGGCGCAGATGCCGCATGTCCTTGGGACCCGGGTCGATCACCACCGCCTCGATGGAGCCGGGTTCGGCCACCACCCAGGTGTTGGTGCCGTCGAGGGTCATCGGTGAGGGGTTGGGAGCAAGCACGCAAAGCGCCCGCTCGGTGCCCATGCCGTCGATCTCGTTCATTTCACCCATCTTCGCCCCGGTGATCCTGCCGAGATGACGCAGGGCCGACGTTCCGGCGATCAGCCTGGTCAGGCGCGCGTTCCCGGGCAGGGTCGGCACCAGGCGCCCGCGCAGGGACGGCAGCCCCATGGCCCCTCACACGACGCCCGGGTAGAACCGGGCGGTGTCCTCGGGAAGCACCAGATACGCCTCCCCGTCGATGATCTCGGTGTAGGGGGCGTGCACCGTGATCTCCCGCTCGGCGGCCAGCACGTCGGCGACCGTGTCGTAGGCGGTGAGGGAGTGCAGGGTCGCCAGCGTCGGCGGCAGCAGGAACCACTCGCCCGCGCGGGCGCGCTCCATCGCCTCCGCGGGCCGCACCCAGACGGCCGTGTCGGCCTCGGTGCTCACATCGCGGGCGCGTTGCCCCTCGGGGATCGCGGCGACGAAGAACCGGGTGTCATAGCGCCGGTTCTCGACCTCCGGAGTGATCCAGTGGTCCCACGGCCGCAGCAGATCGCTGCGCAGCACCAGCCCGCGCCGCGCCAGGAACCGGGCGAACGACTGGGAGCGATCCAGCAGCGCCCGCCGGTCGGCCTCCCAGTCCTCGCCGCGCGTGTCGGCCACCACCGAGTCGGTGGTCGGCCCGGCCAGCAGGACCAGGGTCTCCTCGAAGGTCTCCCGCACGGCCGCGCAGACCAGCCCGCGGGCGACGGCCTCATCGGCCCCGAACGCCTCGCCCCACGCCGCGGCGTCCGGACCCGCCCAGCCGATGCCGACGTCCCCGTCACGGGGATCGACCGAGCCGCCGGGGAACACATAGGCGCCCGGCGCGAACGCCATCGACGAGACCCGCCGCAGCATGAACGCCTGCAGCCCGTGCCTGGGATGGTCGCGCAGCACCACGACGGTGGCGGCGTCGCGGGGCTTGACCGGTTCGATCTCCCCGGCCTGGATCGCCTCCCAGCGCTCCTTGAGGTCGGGGGTCAGCTTCAGCCCTTTGACGCCGCTCATCGGCCGTGCACCTTCCTGGTCCTCATGGCGGCCCATTCGGGCATACCGAATGCCGTTCCGTCAAGCCCCGATCTCGGCGATCAGCTCCACCTCGACCGGAACGTCCCGGGGCAGCACCGCCACGCCGACCGCGCTGCGGGCGTGCCGGCCGGCCTCCCCGAACACCTCGCCGAGCAGGTCGCTGGCCCCGTTGACGACCTGCGGCTGGTCGACGAAGTCCGGGGCGCTGGCCACGAAGCCCACGACCTTCACGATCCGGACCACCCGCGACAGCTCGCCGACCTCGGCCTTGAGCGCCGCGATCGCGTTCAGCGCGCACACCCGGGCGGCCTCCTGGGCCTGCTCCAGGGTGACCTCGGCGCCCACCTTGCCGGTCGCGATCGGCTCGCCCTTGACGAACGGCACCTGCCCGGAGGTGTAGACCAGGGAGCCGGTGCGGACGGCGGGCACATAGGAGGCCAGCGGCGCCACCACGTCGGGCAGCTCGAGGCCGAGCCGGGCGATCCGCTCCTCGGGGGTGGTCACTGGACCTCTCGCTTGAAGTAGGCCACGAGGTTCTCCGGGTTCGGCCCCGGGATCACGGTGACGAGCTCCCAGCCGTCCTGACCCCAGTTGTCGAGGATCTGCTTGGTGGCGTGCGTCAGCAGCGGAACGGTCGCATACTCCCACTTCTTCATGGCGTTCAGCCTAGCGATCGCCCCCTCCGCGGCCAGGGGGTGCCGGGGGAACGACGGCGGGCGCGCCCGTTGCCGTCCAGGCCGCCGAACCGGGCGGCCGTACTCGGCCCGCGCGAGGCACGGTCGGACGGTGCGGCCGTGGGCACCGGCTCGGCTCATCGAGGTCGACGAGAGCAGCACCCCGCAGGCCGGGCCGATGTGCGTCCGCCGAGGGCCGATCGACGTCACCCCGTCCCGTCAGGACGCCCAGGAGATCGTGCGCGCTTCTCTTCGGACCGCGAGCCGGGTGGTGGGCCCTCGACGTAGACGCCCAGAAAGCGGCGCGTCGCGGATCGGGTCCGGGTGCGCGGCGCATCGTGCAGGGTCATGTGCCGCTCCTCCGCGCGGATGCCGGCCAGTAGCAGTGCGAATACGCCCAGTGCACCACCGGCCAGGAAAACTGCGAGCAGAACGACCGCGTCGAGCATCGAGATCACTTCCCCGAGGTGCGTGGGCGGGGCCCGACACAACCGAGAGTGCGGTGCAACGCATGGACGGGACACTGCGCGACTGGACGTGTTCGGGACGTCCTCACTAAGGTGAAGGCGTCCTGAGACGTCCTGGTGAACCGGTCGGGTGAATGCCGAACGAACGCCTGCGCGCGGTCCTGCTGGAACGGGGTTTGACCGCGGCCGCGCTCGCCGAAGCGATCGGCGTCGACCCGAAAACCGTCGAGCGATGGGTGACCAAGGGACGCATCCCCTACCGACGGCACCGTTTCGCGGCGGCCGCGCATCTGGGGGTCGATGAGACTTACCTGTGGCCCGAAGCGCTCTCCCGGGAACAGGTGGTCTCCGCATCAGAAAGCGAAATCGTCACCGTCTACCCGCATCGCTGGTCGGTGCCGCGCGACGCATGGGGAAGGTTGTTCGCGAAGGCGAAGCGGGAAATCGGCGTCTTGGTCTACGCCGGCTTGTTCCTGTCCGAGGACGCCGGGGTGCAGCAGATCTTCGCAGACCGGGCCCGCGCCGGTGTGCGCGTGCGGATCCTGCTGGGCGACCCCGACAGCCCGCAGGTCAGCGAGCGCGGCGCGGACGAGGGCGTCGGCGACGCCATGGCGGCCAAGATCCGCAACGCGCTGGTGCTGTACCGGCCGTTGCGCGCCGTCGACGGCGTCGAGTTCCGTCTGCACAGCACCGTGCTCTACAACTCGATCTATCGGGCCGACGACGAGCTGCTGGTCAATACTCACATCTACGGCGTCCCCGCGTCCCACGCCCCGGTCTGGCACCTGCGCAAGATCTCCGGCGGTGACATCGTGAACACCTATCTGGACAGCTTCGAACGGGTATGGGAAGGCGCCACACCGCTCCGGAGGGATTGATGGGCCGCAGAATCGACTATTACGACGACCCTGATGCGCCCAAGGCCAATAGCCTGGTCCCCTCCGTCAACGTCGTCGTCACCAACGACGCCGGAGAGATCCTGATGATCCGGCGCACCGACAACGACAATTGGGCGCTTCCCGGCGGCGCCGTCGACCTCGGGGAATCCCTCTCCCAGGCCGCGGTGCGCGAGACCAAGGAAGAGACCGGGGTCGACTGCGAGATAACCGGCATGGTCGGCATCTACACCGACCCTCGGCACGTCATCCGCTACACCAGCAACGAAGAGGTCCGCCAGGAGTTCTCCATCGTCCTCAAGGCCCGCCGCGTCGGCGGCGAGCCCACGACGAGCGACGAATCCCGCGAGGTCCGCTGGGTCACCGCGGCGGAGGCGCTGAACCGCCGGATGGACCGCTCGATGCGCCTGCGCATCGGCCACTACCTGGAGAACCGCGACCAGCCGGTCATCGGCTGAGCGCTCATCCCACCGCCACCTGCAACCGTTCATCGACCTTGCGCACCGCCTCCAGCAGTCGCGGGGACGCCGCCTCGACGGCACGGCTGACCAGGTGATCAGGACCGTAGCGGGCGTGGATCTCGGCGAGCCGCTGCTCAACGGTCAAACGGCGACCGTCAGGGCCCGTGGTCATGTCGCAGTAGATCAGCGCTTCGGTCAACGGCTCGGAAGCGGGCGGGAACTCGCTCACCAGCTCCTCGGCGAGACCGCGTTCGGCGGCCTCGATCACGGCGCAGGAGTGATGTGCGACCAGACGACACAGGACGTCCTGGGCGCCCAGGACGTCGCGCAGGTACCGGGCTCCGTCCAGCGGATGGAAACCGGTGACCGCCAGCTCCGGGGCGTACCCGATGTCATGCAGCCAGGCGGCTGCCTGGAGCAGGTCGGCGTCATCGCCCATGATCGGGGCGAGGCTGCGCGCCTGTGCGGCCACCCCCTGCGTATGCGCCCACCGACGCGGAAGCGTCGCTTCGAGGATGCTGCGGGCGGTCTCGCTCGCCCAGACGGCCATGTCGTTCATGCTTCCCGAAGCTACGAGTTCGGCGGGAGACGTCCACGGACGGCCTCGGACCTTCTAGGGACGTCTCTCGGCAAGCCGTCCCCTGCCGGGCCGGGTGCATGTCAGACGGCGTTCCAGTGGAAGCCGCGGCATGTGACCTCACGCGCATCCCGTGGGAACGTTCACTCGACGAGGTCTCTTCTTCGGGAGGCATCCCCGTATCTCATCTCGCCGCGTCGGCCCGCCCGGATCGCGAGGCGGCGAGGTGCGGTTCGTCGTAGATCTCCGCCAATCGTTCGGCGAACCGTTCCAGCGACTCGGCCCAGATGAGGCCGTCCCGGGTGTGTCCCACCCATCCACCGCGTGACAGCGGAATGATGAGCGCACGGGGATAGCGCACCACCAGCTCCGTCGCGTCCTGTTCCGTGGCGTCGAGAACGCCTCGCACACGGTCGCGGCTCATGCCGTCTCCGCCATCAGACCCAGGCTGATCATGATCCGCCGACCCCACCCGGCGCCCCGGACCTTGCGTCGTCCCTCGCGAGGCACGGCGGTGCGCGCTCCTGCCCGTGGTCCACGCCGGCGCTCGACCGTGTGCCGTCGTTCTTCGGAGGACACGGCGATGCGGGACGTCGGGGGAGGCATCGATCGCACCACCACGCCGGCCCTCGCCCCGTGCAGCGTGGGGCGCCGGGGCGGACGCCCGGCCGCCGGACGGGGGACCTGGAGGTACCGCCTGTAGTGCTCATCGAGCCGCCGCACCAAGGAGGCGGCGGTCGGTGCCTGGATCAGTCGAGTGGCACCGCTCGGGGCGGCCATCCACAACCCCGTCTTCTCGCCGTACCAGGCGGCGGCATCGGGGTACTGAGCGTGGATCTCGGCGAGCTGTCGCCGCCGTGCCCCCTCCCCGGTGCGTGCGGGGATCGGCCATGCGGGCGGGGGCGCTAGGGCTCGGCTCATGTCGGGGTTCACCTCCTGGCCGGGTCCCGGGAGCGGTGTCGTCACCGCTCCCGGGGGATCGCTTCGCGTAGGTGGGACGACGTCCGCAGGAGCCGTTCACCACGCCACCGAGCCTCTTGCCGAGGGCGGGACCTCTCTACCGACACTTGGGGGACGTCTAGGGACGTCTTTTGTTATCGTCGTTCACGACCTCGTCTCCCGGGAGGGTCCATGAACGACGCCTTGCACCAAGCGCTCATCGACGCGGGACTCAGCGAAGTCGACGTGGCCGCCCGACTCGGCGTCGACCCCAAGACCGTTCAGCGCTGGATCGCCGGCCGCATCCCCTACCCGCGCCATCGGTCCGCCCTGGCCCGCCTTCTCCGAGTCGAGGAGACAGCCCTATGGCCTGGGCCGAAGACGCGCCGCCCCACGGTCAAGCGGCCCGAGACCGAGATCATCGCCGCCTATCCGCACCGCGCGTCGGTCCCTCGTCAGATGTGGCAACAGCTCTTCCGGAGCGCTCACCGCGAGATCGGCGTCCTGGTCTACGCCGGCCTGTTCCTCGCCGAGGATCCCGATCTACTGCGCGTCATCGCCGACAAGGCCCGCGAAGGCGTCTCCGTACGGATCCTGCTCGGCGACCCCGAGGGGTCCTGCATCGCCGGTCGCGGCGCCGAAGAAGGGCTGGGCGATGCCATGGCGGCCAAGATCCGCAACGCTCTCGTCTTCTACCGCCCGCTGTGCGAGATCGACGGCATCGCCATACGTCAGCACGACACGGTCCTCTACACGTCGATCTACCGCGCCGACGACGACCTCATGATCAACCCGCACATCTACGGCGTTCCTGCAGCCCAGGCCCCCGTCCTCCACCTCCGCAAGACCAGTGGGGACGACATGGCCAGCACCTACCTGGCCGGTTTCGAACGCGTCTGGGCGCTGGCCGAGCCACTCGGTCAACCGCCGTCGACCCCGCGCATTCGACTCATACCGCCAGGTCACATGGACGGCGCCCGGACCGACCGGTCGCAGGTCCACGATCACAGGTCCAGGTAGTGGAAAGTCGGGTGGGGGTGCATGAGGAAGTCGTGGTGCGAGATGTTCCAGGCGTAGGCGCCGGCCATGGCGAAGGCGACCACGTCGCCCACGGCGATGCGGTCCACGGGGATCTCGCGGGCGAAGACGTCCTTGGGCGTGCACAGCTGGCCGACCAGCGTGACGGGGACGTCCGCGGCGCGGGGGCCGTCTCCGTCACGCGGGATGAGGGTGAACGGCTGGTCGTGGTTCTTCGTGACGGGGGTGCGGATGTGCTGGGTGCCGCCGCGCAGGATGGCGTACCAGCGGCCATGGGCCTTCTTGACGTCGAGGACGTCGGTGACGTACCAGCCCGCGTAGACGCTGATCGCGCGCCCCGGCTCGATGCGCAGGGTCTCGTTCGGGCGGGCCAGCGCGGCGATCCCGCGGCCGTAGCGCGCCCAGTCGAAGCGGTTACCCGGGTCGCCGTAGTCCACGGCCATCCCGCCGCCGAGGTTGATCTCGGGGGCGTCCGCGCAGTCGGTGCCGTGCAGCCAGGCGCGCGCCCAGTCCATGATCTCGGCCGCCTGCCGCACCAGCGTGTCGGCGTCCAGCCCGGAGGCCAGGTGGGCGTGGATGCCGCGGAGCCGGATCCACGGTGCCCGGGCGAGGATGCCGCGGCACCGCTCGATCGTCTCCGGGTCCATCCCGAACGGGCCCGACATGGCCAGCGCCGCGCCCCGGCGCTCCCCGGCGAGGTTGACGCGCAGCAGGACGTCGGCCTCGCGCCGGAGGGCGGCCAGGCGTTCCAGCTCATACGGGCTCTCGACGTGGATGCGCTGGGCCTCGGCGACGGCCTGCGCCAGCTCGGCATCGGTCTTGCCGGGGCCGCCGAACGCCACCGGCACCTCCGGCAGCACCCGGCGGACGTGCGCCAGCTCCCCGCCGGAGGCCACCTCGACGCCCGCCACATAGGGGGCCAGGGTGGTCAGGATCAGCGGGTCCGGGTTGGCCTTGGCCGCATAGAACAGCTCCGGCCCGTCCCGCAGCGCCTCCCTGATGCCCGCCACGTGCTCCCGCAGGGCGGCCAGGTCGTAGACGTAGGCGGGCAGCTTCCCCTCGGCGGCCAGCTCCTCCGCCCGCAGCCGCACGCCCTCAGTGAGCATGCGGCCAGTTCGGGGGCGTCGGAGGGGCGTACGGCGGGTACGGGGGCGGCACCTGGCCCGGCGGGGGCGCCGGAGGCGCCGGAGGCACCGGGCCCTGCGGGCGGAAGTAGTCGGCGGTCGGCGCGCTGGGGGTGAAGTCCCGGGGGGCGATGATCCGCGCGAACTGCCGGATCAGATCCTCATGGTCCCTTCCCCGGGCCACATACGTGGCGTGGCCGCCGCCATGGAAGTGGACGCCCACGGTCGAGGACTTGCCGTCCCCGTTGCGGAACACCGCGGTCAGGGCCTCTGCGGGCACATAGCCGGGCCGCCGCTCCACCGGCGTCGAGCGGCCGAACAGCCAGCGCCGGTACGGGGGGAGGATCAGCAGCGGCAGCGTCAGGATCACCAGCACGAACACCAGGTGCTCGAGAAGCTCGAGGAACAGGTGCACCCCTATCCCGAGCAGGAAGTACGCGAAGCACAGCAGCGCCGGCGCCGCGACCAGCATGGTCACCGTGTCCGAGGCGCTCTCGCTCTTGACGAACGGCAGCGCCGGCAACGACAGCACGATCGCCAGCCCGAGCACCTTCAAGAGCGCGATGGTGCCGAACATCCGGCGGCCCAGGTGTTCCGCCCGGTCGAGCAAGGT
>NZ_RRYT01000021.1 GCF_006363815.1 Thermomonospora catenispora | reverse complement strand
CATCACATGACGGCAGGGCCGCACTACTCCGAACATCGGCCTTCCCCTTCGTCCCCGTCCGGCCGGCGGTGGGACCGGTCCATGTCCGACCGGTGATCGCCGCGAAAGCGCATCACTGGGACGCAGGAGAAGGCGCGACGGTTCTGCGGAAGGCGATCAAAGCCCGACGCAGGCCAGGGCGCGGCGGTAGGCGCCCAGCCGGGGCCCGTCGGCCGCACCGGTCTCCCCCAGCAGCTCGGCCAGATCGAACCAGGCCTGCGCGGCCTCCCGGGTGGACTCCATCTCCTCCATGCAGGCGGCGGCCCGGGTCAGCACCTCGATCGCGTCCTCGGTGCGGCCGAGCCGGACGTACGCCTCGCCCAGCACGGTCAGCGCCATCGCGCTGGCCCGCCGGGGGGCGTCGCCGAGCAGGTCCAGGGCCTCGTGAGCGAGGTCGACGGCCTCGGCCGGACGGCCCAGCGCGGTCTCCGCCCGGGCCAGCTCGATCAGGCACAGTGCCACGTCGATCTCCCCGGCGGCGCTGGAGTTGATCCCCTCGCGGGTGCGCACCAGCAGCTCACGGGCGCGTTCGGCCTGGTCGGGGCGGGCGCGCAGGAGCAGTCCCGCGTACACGATGCGCAGCCGCGACAGGCTGCGGGCGTCGTCGAGGGCGCCCAGCAGCGGCAGTGCCCGCTCGGCCAGCGCCATGCCCTCCTCGTAGTCGCCGCGCACCTCGGCCACATAGGCGGCCTCCCAGTAGGCGGCCATCCGCGCCTTGGGGCTGCCGATCCGCTCGGCGCGTTCGATGAGCTGTTCGGCGAGCTGCCGGGCGCGCACCAGGTCGCCGCGTTCGATGTAGGCGGCCAGCAGGGAGGCGCCCAGGTGCACCGCCCCGTCGGTGGCCTCCGCCCCGGAGGCCAGCAGCTTGCGCAGCGCCTCCTCGGCGACCTCCACGCTGGCGCTGATGTCGCCGCGCTCGCGCAGGCAGCGGCTCAGCGCCACGTGCACCCTGGCCCACTGCTCCAGGTCGGCCTCGGCGGAGGTCTCCTGGGTGAGGCGGCGCAGCTCCTCGATGGCGTCCTCCAGCTCCCCGGCCGCCTCCAGCGCCAGCGCGTGCCCCCAGCGGGCCTGCGCCAGCAGCTCCGGCAGCGCCACCGCGTCGGTGCTGGCCAGCACGTCGGCGAACCGGGCGCGGGCCTCGGCGGCGGCGCCGTTCTGCAGCGCGATCTCGGCGTAGTCCAAGGTCACCCGCAGGTCGTCGACGACCTCTTCGCTGACCCCGCTGATCAGGTAGGTGGCCGAGCAGTTGAGCTTGGCCGCCAACAGTTCGATCACGCTGGGGGCGGGTACTCGCTTGTCGCTCTCGATCAGCGAGATATAGCTGTCGGACAGCTCGGGGAAGGCGAGCTGCGCCTGGCTGACGCCCTGACGGATGCGCAGCGCACGGATGCGCTGTCCGAGAGTCTCCTGACCGGCCACCACGAAACCCCTATCGTCATCACCCGCGCATGCGGGGGCGCGCACGTGATCTGGTTGTCCCCAGGTCCCCGAATGCCCGAAGCGCGATCCTCGGTCGCCTTTCGTCTAGATATCGCAGCGTATTCACCCCGCCCTCGGTTGGCGAGCGCACACCGCTCCCCGTGATATCGAACCGTGATGCGCGCTCGGCGGTGGAACGGGCGGGGCCGGGCTGCTGTACTGGACCCCATGAGCGAGCCGACGGCGCACGGCGCCGGTCCGACGGGCGGGCGTCCGGCGGGGGCGGACCGGCCGAACGCCCTGTCGCCCCGCGACGCCGAGCGCGAGCCGTCGTCCTGCCGCGGGCCCCGGAGACGGGCGCGGACGGTCGCCGAGGGGCGCCCCCGTCCGGACGCCGCCGTGCTCAAGGCCGTCTGCGACGCCGCGTCCGCCGGGCCGGAGCGGGCGGAGGCGGAGGAGGCGCCGAGCCGTCATCCGCGCATCGGCGAGCGCCCCGAGGGAACGGATCGGGAGTCCGCCCGGTCGCGCCGCGGGCGGGCGGGGGCGGTCGGCGCCGGGCGGGAGGTGCTGCGCCGGTCGCGCGAGGGCGCCGCGGCGCATGAGGAACGCTTCGGTCACGCGCTCTTGGCCTGCGCCGCGGGGCTCGACGCGGAGCGGACGCCGGAGGCGTCGACCGGGCGGCTCGGCGACGATGAGGAGACCCGACGACGCATCGTCCGCGAGGAACCGACGGAGATCGCCCACCTGCGACCGGACAAGCTGTTGGAGCGTTCGTGAGCCTGAGCACCCGCGTCCTGGACGCCCGCCTGGGCCGGCCGGCCGCCAAGATGCCGGTCCGGTTGGATCGTTACGACGGACGGACCTGGCGGCCGCTGGCGGAAGCCCTCACCGACGACGACGGCCGGCTCGGCGACCTGCCCGGCGAAGGCGGGCTGTCGGCGGGCATCCACCGGCTGCGTTTCGGCACCGGCCCCTATTTCGCCGGGCAGGGAGTGGAGACGTTCTATCCCGAGGTCATGGTGATCTTCGAGGTCACCGATCCGGGCGAGCACCACCACGTGCCGCTGCTGATCAGCCCGTACGGGTATTCGACCCATCGGGACGGCTGATGGTCGGCTGACCGGGCATCCGATGGACGGCCGACGATTCCGCACGGCCCGGGGGTCGATCGAAGAGTGCGCCCTGGACCGCATCCCGGTGACCGGGCGCTCGTTCGTCCGTCGCGGCCAGGAGGTCCGCACCGCGCGGGCGGTGCACTCGGCGGAGGGCGCCCACGTGGTGCCGGGGGCGGGGACCGGTGCCCGACTCCGCGGGAGCAAAGTTCCGCGGCCGCATCGAGGACGGGCACACGGCCCCGCCCGAGACCGCCGGCCGGATCCCGGCCATCGACATCCGCACCGAACGGCGGCGTTCCGCCCCCACGGGCGGGCCGCCGACGCCGTCGTCCGCCCCGGCGGTCGCGACGGCCGTCCGAGTCCCATGGGACTTCCTCTGAACAAGGTTCCGGTCTGCCCGGAACACCTCGCCCTTCCCCGCCCCGCGCCCCTGCCGTGAGGCGTACCAGGCATTTCACCGCAAGATCGAATACAACCGGCACACGACCGGCGCGCCGCAGAGAGAATTTCAGATCGGTGCCGCAGAGCAGGCGACGCGAGGCCGTCCCGGGGTGTCAAATAGTCCCGAAGCCCGGTAATCGGCGGGCAAGGTTTCACCCCTGGGTGCGAAAGGCGTGACAGTGGTCTCCGCAGCATTCCCCTCGGGCCCCTCGGATCCGGACGGTCACGTGCTGGTGGCTCCGGACAGGTTCAAGGGGTCGCTCAGCGCACCCGAGGTCGCCCGACGGCTGGCGACGGGGCTGCGCCGAGTCCGGCCCGGCGTGCCGGTGGTGGAGTTCCCCCTGGCCGACGGCGGGGACGGCACCGCGGCGGCGGCGATCGCCGCGGGCTGGCGGCGGGTGGAGGTCAAGGTGGCCGGCCCCACCGGGCAGCCGGTGACGGCGACGCTGGCGATGCGCGGCCGCACCGCGGTGGTGGAGCTGGCCGAGGCGTCCGGGCTGCGCCAGCTGCCCGGCGGACGGCCCCGGCCGCTGTCGGCGACCAGCCTGGGCGCCGGGCAGATGCTGGCGCACGCGTTGCGGATGGGCGCCCGGCGGATCGTGCTGGGGCTGGGCGACAGCGCCTGCACCGACGGCGGGGCCGGGCTGGTGCAGGGGCTGGGCGGACGGCTGCTGGACGCGGCGGGCAAGGAGCTGCCGCCGGGCGGGGCCGCGCTGCGCTCCCTGCACACCCTGGACCTGCGGGGCATGCCGAACCTGAGCCGGGTGGAGGTGATCGTCGCCACCGACGCCGACTCCCCGCTGCTGGGCCGGGGCGGCGCGGCGATGGCCCACGGCCCGCGCAAGGGCGCCGGGCGGGCCGAGATCCGGGTGCTGGACGCGGGACTGCGCCGCTGGGCCGACCTGGTCGAGGCCGCCTGCCGCCGATCGGTCCGCGACCTGCCCGGGGCCGGAGCGGCGGGCGGGGTGGGGTTCGCGGCGCTGGCGTTCCTGGGGGCGCGGATCCGGCCCGGCAGCGCGTACCTGCTGGAGCTGCTGGGGTTCGCCGACAAGGCGCGGAAGGCCCGGCTGGCGATCACCGGGGAGGGGATGCTGGACGTGCGGACGCTGCGCGGCAAGCCTCCGATCGGGGCCGCGCGGGCGGCCTCCCGGGCGGGCGCCCCGGTGATCGCGGTGGTGGGGCAGCGCGGGCTGACCGGCGAGCAGCTGCGCCGCGCCCGCATCCAGGCGGTGTACGCGCTCACCGACATCGAACCCGATGTGGAACGCTGCATGCGGCAGGCGGGTCCGCTGCTGGAGCAGCTCACCGTGGCGATCGCCGACGAGTGGCTGCCCGAGCGGCGGGCCGGTTCGGCGGGGAGGCCGTGACGCACGGCGGGCAGGTGAGCCCGGCGGGTGAGGGGGTACGTGCCCGTTGCCGGCGGCGCGCCCCTGACCCTCTTACGGCCTGTCAGCAACGGGCCGGATCGCCGTACACGCTGCACATGGCCTGAGCTGGCGTTCAGGTCCCACCCTAAAGGCAGGCGGCCGCAGTGAGGCGGGATTCGTGTGTCTCCCGTCGGGGGGCCTGGGGTCTGCCCCTTGGAGAACAGGTCAGGGCAACGACGCCATGATCAACGGAGGACACGGTGAAGGTCGGAGTCCCGCGGGAGATCAAGAACCATGAGTACCGGGTGGCCATCACGCCCGCGGGAGTGCATGAGCTGACTCGCCACCACCACGATGTGCTGATCGAGCGCGGCGCGGGAGCGGGCTCGTCGATCCCCGACGCCGAGTACGCCGCCGCGGGCGCCAAGATCGTCGACTCGGCCGACGAGGTGTGGGGCGAGGCGGAGCTGGTGCTGAAGGTCAAGGAACCGGTCCCCGAGGAGTACCACCGGATGCAGGCCGGTCAGACCCTGTTCACCTACCTGCATCTGGCCGCCTCGCGGGAGTGCACCATGGCGCTGCTGGACGCCGGGGTGACCGGCATCGCCTATGAGACCGTGCAGCTTCCGGACCGGTCGCTGCCGCTGCTGGCCCCCATGTCGGAGGTGGCCGGGCGGCTGGCGCCGCAGGTCGGCGCGGTCAACCTGATGCGCTCGTCCGGCGGGCGCGGAGTGCTGCCGGGCGGCGTGCCCGGGGTCGCGCCCGCCCGGGTGCTGGTCATCGGCGCCGGGGTGGCCGGGCTGAACGCCGCGCAGATCGCGGTGGGCATGGGCGCCGACGTGACGGTGCTGGACGTCAGCGTGGAGCGGCTGCGTCACATCGACGCCGTCTACCGGGGACGGATGCGGACGCTGATGTCCAACGCCTACACCATCGAGCAGCAGGCCGTCGCCGCGGACATGGTGATCGGGGCGGTGCTGATCCCCGGCGCCAAGGCCCCCACGCTGGTGCCCAACGGCCTGGTGGCGCGGATGAAGCCGGGCTCGGTGCTGGTGGACATCGCCATCGACCAGGGCGGCTGCTTCGAGGACTCGCGGCCGACCACGCACGACGACCCGACGTTCCAGGTGCACGGGTCGGTGTTCTACTGCGTGGCCAACATGCCGGGGGCGGTCCCCAACACCTCCACCTACGCGCTGACGAACGCGACCCTGCCGTACGCGGTGGCGATCGCGAACAAGGGCTGGCGACAGGCGCTGCGCGACGATCCCGCGCTGGCGCACGGGCTGAACACCCACGCCGGGGCGGTCACCTACGCGCCGGTCGCCGAGGCCCACGGCCTCGACTGCGTGGACGCCGCCGAGGTCCTCGCCTGAGCGGGCGGGCGGCCTCATGAACGGGGACGGGCGCATCGGCCCCGAGGTCCCCGCCGGACGAGGAGCGGCGGGCGCCCGCCCCTCGTCCTCCCCGGATCGGCCGTTCCCGGGCCCCGTCGGCCCGCCCCGCGTCCCCGCCGGCGCGGGGCGGGCCGACGTGCGGGACAATGCGGTGCCGAAGGGGGGAAGCGCGGACCGCTCCCGCCGGCCGAGGCGGGAGGCCTGCGCCGCGCGCATGCGATGGGCGAGATCGTCGTGCTGCGGCACGGGGAGACCGAGTGGAGCCGCGACCGCAGGCACACCGGCCGGACCGACGTGCCGCTGACCGAGCGTGGAGAACGGCAGGCCAGGGCGCTGGCCTCGGTGCTGACGGGGCGCGACATCGTGCGGACGGTCTGCAGCCCGGCGCTGCGCGCCCGGCGCACCGCCGAGCTGGCCGGGCTGACCGTCGATGAGCTGGACCCCGACCTGTGGGAGTGGGACTACGGCGGCTATGAGGGCGTCACCACCGCCGAGATCCGCCGGGACCGGCCGGGCTGGTACCTGTGGACCGACGGGGTGATCCCCGGGGACGCCGAGCACCCCGGGGAGACGGTCGAGCGGGTCGGCGAGCGATGCGACGCCGCGCTGGCGCGCATCCGCCCGTGGCTGGAGCGGGGCGATGTGGCGGTGGTGGCGCACGGCCATGTGCTGCGCGTCCTCACCGCCCGCTGGCTGGGCCTGGAGCCGGCGGCCGGCCGGCTGTTCGCCCTGCACACCGGCACCGTGTCCACGCTGGGCACCGAGCACGGCCGCCCGGTCGTCGCCTCCTGGAACGTGCCCGTCCGATAAGGGACCCGCACGGTCACGGAGAGGTCACATACCCCCCTGGGGTGGATAACCTGGTGGGTCGAGCAGATCCACGTGGGAGGGGCGAGGCGATGCCGGCGAACGGGACTCCGACACGCGGCTACACCGCGACCAAGGATCAGCTGCAGACCCGGCTGCGGCGGATCGAGGGGCAGGTGCGCGGCATCGAGCGCATGGTGGAGGACGACCGGTACTGCATCGACATCCTCACCCAGATCAGCGCCGTGCAGGCCGCGCTGGACAAGGTGGCGCTGGGGCTGCTGGACGGCCATGTGCGCCACTGCGTGGCCGAGGGGGCCGAAGAGGGCAAGGCCGACGTCATGTCCACCGAGCTGATGGCGGCGGTGGGCCGGCTGCTGCGGCGCGGCTGACCGGCCCCGTCCGTTCCGTCGCCCCTCCCGGTCGCCGGCGGCGACGTCAGGAGGCGATCTCCAGCCTCTCGTGGCTCTGCGCGCGCTCCCGCATGATCTGCTGCGCCCGCCGGGCGTCCGGGGAGTAGCGCAGCTGCGCCGGGATCACCCGGCTGCCCCGGTGCAGGGCCTGCAGGGTCAGCGTGGCGGCCAGATCGGAGGTCGGCAGGCCGGGCAGCCCGTACATGCGGCGGGCCCAGCGCGGCAGCGTGGACACCGCCAGCGCGGTCACCGCGGGCGCGGCCAGCTTGAGCGGGGTCAGCATGCGCGGCACCGGCGGGTTGAGCATCCTCCGCAGCCCCTCCTTGGCCTCCCGGCAGGCCCAGATCTTCGGCCGCATCATCGCGTAGTACTCGCGCATCTCGGCGACCGAGGCGGGCACGTCGGCCGGGTCGAGCCCGACCACCTGGGCGGCGCGGCGCTGCTCGTCGACGAACCGGTCGGCCTCCTCGTCGCTGAGCACGATGCCCGAGCGCCGGGCGATGTCCAGATAGGAGTCGACCTCGCCCATGTGCACCCACAGCAGGTTCTCCGGATCGTCGATCCGGAACACCTCGCCGGTGCGCAGGTCCAGTCCCTCCAGCTTGGCGTGCATCGTGCGGACGCGGCGGCCGACCCGTTCGACCTCCTCCAGCGTCCCGTAGGTCCGGATGCGGACGAAGTCGACGGTGCGGATCAGCCGCTGCCAGGCGGACTGCGGGTCCATCAGCTCGGAGTTCTGCGCGGTCCCCCACATCGACCGGGGATGCAGGGCCTGCAGCAGCAGGGCGCGCAAGCCGCTGATCATCATCACCGGCTCGCTCATCACCCGCCAGGTCACCGAATCGGGGCCGAAGAGCCCGTAGTCCGACGCTCCCTGCGCGCGGGCTGGCGCCTGCTCTCGAGACCTCTCCAGTTCGCGGACCTCGCCCACGGACATCACCTCGCCGCCATACCCGACACATGGACCGTAATCAATGACTTACTTCCCAAATATGGGCAATGCCACACCATAAGCGGTCCAAGCGGGGTTGACCAGGGGCGATGCCCAGATCATCGGCCCGGCCCGCGGGGATCAGCCGGGAGTTCCGGTGGGCTCTCCCTCGGGTCGCCCGGCGCTCCGGGCGCCCTGTCCGGCCGACTGTCCGGCGGACTGCCCGAGGGACCGTCCGGCGGACTGCTCGACGGTCTGCTCGCTCACCCAGCGCAGGTAGTCGGCGCTGCCGGCGACCACCGGGGTGGCGATGATCTCCGGAGTGTCATAGGAGTGCGCCTCGGTGATCAGCGAGGCCAGGTCCTCGAAGTTGTCGGCGGTGGTCTTGAAGACCACCATCCACTCCTCGGCCTGCTCGATCTCTCCCTCCCACCAGTAGGTGCTGGCGATCGGGCCGACCAGCTGGGCGCACGCCGCCAACCGTTCGGCCACCGCGGACTTGGCGATCTCGGCGGCCTCCTGGCGCGAGTCGGTCGTCGTGGTCACCTGCAGGTATGCCTGGGCCATGACGGGCTCCTTCCCCCTCGCCGATGGTAGTCGGCGGGCCCGCTCATCGGAGGGGCCGCACCACCAGAGCGCTGCCGCCGTGTCTGCGGACCGGCTCGGCCACCGCCTGGACCAGGCCGGGGCGCAGGATCTCCAGCCCGGTGGCGGCGCCGATCTGGCCCTCCGGCGGCCCGGGGAACGGCGCCAGGTCGTGCCCCATGGCCGTCAGCGCGGTTCCGTACCGTTCGATGAACGCCGGCTCGGCGAGGGTCTGCGCCGTGTTGCGCTGGGTGGCGCGCGGCGCGGCCAGCGCGGTGGGCAGGTCCATGCCCAGGTCGATCCGGTTGATCAGGATCTGCAGCACGGTGGTGATGATGGTGGAGCCGCCGGGCGTGCCCACCGCCAGCCAGGGCCTGCCGTCGCGCAGCACCAGGGTGGGGGCCATGCTGCTGCGCGGGCGCTTGCCGGGCCCGGGCAGGTTGGGGTCGGGCGCCGCGCCCGGCGCGGGCGGCTGGAGGGTGAAGTCGGTCAGCTCGTTGTTGAGCAGGAACCCGCGGCCCGGCACGGTCAGCCCGCTGCCGCCGAACTGCTCGATGGTGATGGTGTAGGCGGCCACGTTGCCCCACCTGTCGGCGACCACCAGGTGCGTGGTCTGCGGCCCCTCGTGGGTCGGCCCGTCGGCGGCGCCGGTCGCCGGCGCGCAGGGGCGGTACCTCCCGTCGGGCGATCCGGGCGGCACGGGGCCGGGGGCGGCCCGGTCCGGGTCGATGAGGCAGGCGCGTTCGCGGGCGAACCCCTTGGACAGCAGCTCGCTCAGCGGGACGGCCACGTGGTCGGGATCGCCGATGTAGCGGCCCCGGTCGGCGTAGGCGAGCCGGGAGGCCTCCAGGTAGAGGTGCAGCGCCCGGACCGGGTCGTCCTCGCTCAGGCGGAAGTTCTCCAGGATGTTGAGGGCCTCGCCGACCGTGGAGCCGCCGGAGGAGGGCGGCGCCATCCCGTACACCTCCAGGCCGCGGTAGGTCACGCGGGTGGGGCGGCGCAGCGGCGCGGTGTAGCGGGCCAGGTCGCGGGTCTCCATGAGGCCCGGCCGCACGGTGCGGGCGGCGCCGGGGACGACCGGCGGGTTTTTGACCGTGCGGACGATCTCCGCCGCGATGGGGCCGCGGTAGAACCACTCGGGTCCGCGGCGCGCCAGCTCGCGGTAGGTCCGCGCCAGGTCGGAGTTGCGGAACGTGCTGCCGACCTCGGGCGGCTTGCCGCCGGGCAGGAACAGGTCGCGGGTCGGCGCGATGTCGGCGAACCGGTCGGCGTTCGCCGCCGTCTGGTCGTGGAACTCCTGGTCCACCGTGAACCCCCGCTCGGCGATCCGGATCGCCGGCTGCAGCAGGGCGCCCAGCCGCCTGGTGCCGAACCGGTCCAGGATCTGCTTCCACTGGGCGACGGTCCCCGGCACGCCCACCGACAGGCCGCTGGTGACGGCCTCCTCGAACGGGATGGCCTGTCCGGTGGCCGGGTCGACGAACGACCGCTCGTTCATCGCGGCGGGCGCGGTCTCCCGGCCGTCGACGGTGTGCACGCGACGCGTCCTGGCGTCGTAGTAGGCGAAGAACCCGCCGCCGCCGAGCGCCGCCACGTAGGGCTCGGTCACCCCCAACGTGGCCGCGGCGGCGACCGCGGCGTCGGCGGCGTTGCCGCCCTTGCGGAGCACCTCGACGGCGGTGCGGCTGGCGTCGGGGTCCACGGTGGCGACCGCGCCGCCGTAGCCGGTGGCCACCCATCGGGAGTCCGCCCCCTCGCGCGGCGGGACGGCCGCGACGGCGGGGGCGGCGGGCGCCAGCAGCGGCAGGGCGAGGAGCATCGCCCCGGCCAACGCCAGGCGGCGGGGCGGGCGGACGGGCGACCGGTCATGCGGCACGGCGGGCACGGGACCTCCATTGCGTACGAATCACCACGACCGTTCCACTGGTCCCGTTACCCGACCGGCGCCCCCGTCATTCCACCGATGGTGATCAAGCAGGCATCTCGGATTAAACGCTCATTTCTATTGAAGTTTGACCTGGATCCAGGACATCCTTTGATGCCCAGTCCACCCTGGGCATCCCGCTGAGCGGCGCTCCGGCCCGTCATTCCGGACCGGCGTGCGGACTGCCCTCCGGCACATGGAGACGTCCATGAGCGATACGCTGCTGCGCCGGCTTCCGGTCGAACAGGCGACCCGCCGTGGATACGGCGGGGGCCGGCATCGGCTGCCGATCACCTACCAGACGCGCGACCTGGTGGTCCTCGGGCTGGGGGTGATGATCGGAGCCGGGATCTTCCGAATCTCCGGCACCCAGGCCGCCACCACCGCCGGCCCGGCGGTGATCGTCTCGTTCCTGCTGGCAGGGCTGATCTGCCTGCTGGCCGCGCTGTGCTACGCGGAGCTGTCGTCGGTCGTCCCCGCGGCGGGCAGCGCCTACACGTTCGGGTACGTGGCGTTCGGCGAGCCGTTCGCCTGGATGATCGGCTGGGCGCTGATCCTGGAGCTGCTGCTGGCCGCCTCGGTGGTGGCGCGGGCCTGGTCGCTGATCGCCGCGCAGACGCTGGCGGACTTCTCGGTGACCCCGCCTCCCGCGCTGGCCGAGGTGATCGGCCAGGAGCGCGGCTTCGACGCGTTCGCGCTCGGCATCCTGGCGCTGCTGGTCCTCCTGCTGGCCACCGGGGGGCGGCTGGGGCTGCGCACGCTGTGGTTCATGGTGCTGGCCAAACTGATCGTCATCGCCCTGGTCATCGTCGGCGGCCTGCGCTTCTTCAACGCCGACAACCTGCGGCCGTTCGTCCCCGAAGGGCGGCCGGCCGACGGCGAGGGCGGGCAGACGGTGCTGGAGGTGCTGCTGGGCGGCACCCCGCAGGTCTTCGGAGTGTGGGGGATCATCGCGGCGGCCCCGGCGATCGCGTTCGCCTACATCGGGTTCGACCTGATCGCGACCGCCGCCGAGGAGACCGAGGACGCCCCGCGCAAGGTTCCCCGGGGGATACTGGCCGGGCTGCTCATCACGATCGTGCTGTACGTGGGGGTCGCGGTCGCGATGGTCGGCATGATCTCCTACCGGGAGCTGGACCCGGCCCGGCCGCCGCTGACCCAGGCGTTCGCCGAGGCGGGCGCGGCGTCGATGGGACGGGTCATCGACATCGGCGCGCTGCTCGGGCTGACCACGGTGATCCTGGTGGTGCTGATCAGCATGACCCGGGTGGTGTTCTCGATGGCCCGCGACGGGCTGCTGCCGCGGCGGCTGGCGGCGGTCGGCCGGTACCGGACGCCGAGCCAGGCGACGCTGGTGGCGGGCGGCGCGGCGATCGTGCTGTCGCAGACCGTGGACGTGCTGACGCTGGAGCAGCTCGTGGTGCTCGGCACGCTGTTCGCCTTCCTGGCGGTGTCGGCGGCGGTGCCGGTGCTCCGCCGCAGCCGCCCGGACCTGGAGCGGCCGTTCCGGGTGCCCGGCGGTCCGCTGGTGCCGGTGCTGGCCATCGCGGGCGTGGGCTGGCTGATGCTGAACGTGCAGGTGCGGACGTGGGCCTACTTCGGCCTGTGGATGCTGGCGGGCCTGGCGCTGTACCTGCTGTTCGGCCGGCGCAACAGCGTGCTGCACCGGATCACGGCGCCGCCCCCGCCGGCCCCCTCGCACCCCCGGTCCGCCGCCGGCCCCCCGCCCCCGCCGCCCTCCTCGCCCTCCCCGCGCGCCCTGCCGCCGCCGTGGCCGCCCGCGCCGGCTCCTCCCCCGCCGCCCCACGGTCCGTACGGCGCGCCGCCCCACCCCGACGGGCGGCACCGTCCGCCGGAGCCGCCGCCCCCTCGCGGCGGGGGCAGGCACCGCCGCTGATCGGCCGTCGGCCGGGCGCCGACCGGGTGTCGATCGATCCCTGATCGGCGCCCGGTCGGCGCCNGGGGCAGGCACCGCCGCTGATCGGCCGTCGGCCGGGCGCCGACCGGGTGTCGATCGATCCCTGATCGGCGCCCGGTCGGCGCCCGGCCGTCGGATATGGGGCCGGGCGCCGACAAAAGGCTGGACGTTCACGCTCCCATGACCTAAGTTCTTCTCAGAGTGAGATGTTCTCAAATTGAGAAGGACACGGGATGCAGATGCCGGAGGACGAGCGGCGGGCGCCGGAGGGCTACGACCCGCGCGATTACGACCCGGTGGCGGTCACGGTCGACGTGGTGGCGCTGACCATCCGGGACAGGGCGCTGCACGTGCTGCTGGTGCGCCGCGGCGTACCGCCGTTCGCCGGGATGTGGGCCCTGCCGGGCGGTTTCGTCCGCGGCGTCCGGGACGCCGAGGACCTGCCCGAGGCCGCCGCCCGCGAGCTGGCCGAGGAGACCGGCCTGAGCACCGAGGGCGCGCTGGCGCGGGTGCACCTGGAGCAGCTCGGCACCTACGGCGCTCCCGGCCGGGACCCGCGGATGCGCGTCATCTCGGTGGCCTACCTGGCCTTCGCGCCCGAGCTGCCCGAGCCGCGGGCGGGCACCGACGCCGCCGACGCGGCCTGGACGCCGGTCGACGCGCTGGGCCTGACCGAGTCGGGCGGCCAGCTCCCCGGCACCACCCGCCGGCTGGCCTTCGACCACGCCCGGATCCTGGCCGACGGGCTGGAGCGGGCCCGCAGCAAGCTCGAGTACACCCCGCTGGCCACCGCGTTCTGCCCGCCGGAGTTCACCATCCCCGAACTGCGCGCCGTCTACGAGGCGGTGTGGGGCGAGGAACTGCACCCCGGCAACTTCCACCGCAAGGTCCTGTCGGTGCCGGGCTTCGTGGAGAGCACCGGTCAGACCACCGAACGCGGCGGACGGCGCGGCGGACGGCGCGCCCGCCTCTACCGGGCCGGCGACGCGCGGCTGCTGCATCCGGCGCTGCTGCGGCCCAGCCGGGAGGACACGATCCGATGATCGGCCCCGACCATGCGCTGCGCCCGCTCGAGAGGGCGCGCACGCCGCGCGACCTGTTCGGCGACGACCCCGACGAGGCCGCCCGCACCTGCCGGCGCCCGGCCCGGATGCTGCGCCCCGACGCCACCGGCGGCCGCACCGCCGACCGTTTCGTCCGGCTCACCGCTCCGTGGTCCGCCCGCACCGGTGCGGACCCGGCCGTCATCGCCGCCCGCCGGCGCTCCTACCGGCTGGGCGGCAAGATCGCCGAGGGCGATCTGCCGACGTCCATGAGGTCCGGGGCGAGGACCGCGAGGTGGTCGTCAAGATGCCCCGCGATCCCGCCGACGGCGACCTGATCGAACGGGAGGCCGTCGCGCCGCGGCAGCTCCCCAAGGACGGGCCGCGCCGGTTCCCGCCGTACGTGCCGCGCCCGGTGGAGACGCTCCTGCACCGCGACCCGGTGACCGGGGTCCGCCGGCGGGCGAACGTGATCGCACGGCTGAAGGGGTTCTACAGCCTCGCCGAGGTCCGCGCCGCCCACCCCGACGGACCGGACCCGCGCGACGCGGCGTGGATGCGGCGACGGCTGCTGGTCGCCCTGGGGTTCGCGCACCGGGCCGGGGTGCTGCACGGCGCGGTGCTGCCCGAGCACGTCCTGATCCATCCCGGGCCGCACGGGCTGGTGCTGATCGACTGGTGCCGCTCGGTCCCCGGCTGTTACGCCGGCACCGACCCCAGCGGCCGGGTCCCGGCGATGGTCGACCGGTACGCCGACTGGTACCCCGACGAGGTGCCGGGCAGACGGCGCGCCGGTCCCGCCACCGACATCTCCATGGCCACCCGGTGCATGACGCATCTCATGGCCGACAAGGCGCCCACCGCGCTGCGGCGGTTCGCCAGGGGCTGCACGCTCCCGGCGCAGAGCCGCCGCCCGGACGACGCCTGGCGGCTGCCGGCCGAGCTCGACGAGGTGCTCGAGCGCCTCTACGGCCCGCGCCGCTTCCGACCGTTCCGCATGCCGCCCGTCCCCGGGCGGACCGCAACGCCGGAGCACTGAGAGGAAGGCTGATCCATGGGCAGCGGAGTCTGGCCCACCGACGTCTACGAGGCCGCGCGACGCTACCGCGCCGGCACCGGCGCCAGCGCGTTCGCCTACAGCGACGGCGGCGCCACCACCGTCCACCCCGCCCTGGACCCCCTGGGGGTGACCGTCCGGGAGAGCCGGGACAGCGACGAGCACCCCGAGTCGCTGGCCATCGCCGTCCTGTTCGACGTGACCGGCTCCATGGGCCGGGTGCCCCGGGCGCTGCAGGCCAGGCTGCCGAACCTGCTGGGGCTGCTGCTGCGCAAGGGGTACGTCGAGCACCCGCAGATCATGTTCGGCGCGATCGGCGACGCCACCTGCGACCGGGCGCCGCTGCAGGTGGGACAGTTCGAGTCCGACAACCGCATGGACGACGACCTGGGCAGGATCCTGCTGGAGGGCGGAGGCGGCGGCCAGATGATGGAGTCCTATGAGCTGGCCATGTACTTCATGGCCCGGCACACCTCCATCGACTGCTTCGAGAAGCGGGGCCGTCGCGGCTACCTGTTCATGATCGGCGACGAGCTGGCCTATCCGAGGGTGGACCGCCGGCTGGTCGCCGGCGTGATCGGCGACCAGCCGACCGAGGACGTCCGCACCGAGGACATCGTGGCCGAGCTGCGCCGGATGTACGAGGTGTACTTCATCATCCCCGAGGGCGGCCACCACTCCGGCGACCGGCGGCTGTGGGAGTTCTGGCGCGGGCTGCTCGGCGAACGCGTTCTGCCCCTGGACGATCTGGACGCGGTGTGCGAGACCATCGCGCTCGCCATCGGGATGAACGAAGAGGCCATCGACCTCGCCGAAGGGCTGGCGCATCTGGCCGAGTTCGGCAGCGACGCCGGGCCGGCGGTGTCGCGGGCGCTGGCCCGGCTGGACTCCCACCGCTCGCCCATGGCCGTCTTCTCCGCCCCGGGCGATCCGGACCGGGAGCGGCCGCGGCGCACCAGGCGGCTGTGATGCCCCACCGGATCGTGGTGGACCTCGGGTTCGGGGACGCCGGGAAGGGCACCGTCGTGGACTGGCTGTGCGCTCGGGGGCCGCAGCCGGTCCACACGGTGGTGCGGTTCAACGGAGGAGCCCAGGCGGCGCACAACGTGGTGGCCGACGACGGACGGCACCACACGTTCGCGCAGTTCGGATCGGGCACCCTCACCCCTGGCGTGCGCACCCATCTGTCGCGGTTCATGCTGGTCGACCCGCTGGCGCTGGCCGCCGAGGAACGGCACCTGGCCGCCCTCGGAGTCCGCGACGCGCTCGACCGGCTGACCGTGGACGGGGACGCGCTGCTCACCACGCCCTACCACCGGGCCGCCGGCCGCGCGCGGGAGATCGCGCGCGGGGCGGCCCGGCACGGGTCCTGCGGGATGGGCGTCGGCGAGACCATGGCGTACGCGCTGGCCCGCCCGCAGGAGGCGCCCCGGGTGGCCGACTGCCGGTCCCCGGCGCGGCTGCGGCGGCTGCTGGGCCGCCTGCGGGACCGGGTGCGCGAGGAGTTCCCCGACGCGGAGGCGACGCCGCCGGTCGAGGACTGCGCGGAGGCGTTCGCCGAGTTCGGCGAGCGGGTCGCGATCGTGGACGGCGAGCATCTGAAGAGGCTGCTGCGGGCGGGACCGGCGGTCTTCGAGGGGGCGCAGGGCGTGCTGCTGGACGAGTGGCACGGCCTCCACCCGTACACGACCTGGTCCACGACCACGTTCGCCAACGCCGAGACGCTGTTGGAGGAGGCGGGCGCGCAGGCCGAGCGGCTGGGGGTGGTGCGGACCTACATGACCCGGCACGGTCCCGGGCCGTTCGTCACCGAGGATCCGGCGTTGACCGCCGACCTGCCGGACCGGCACAACGGATTCGGCCCCTGGCAGGGCGCGTTCCGGGTGGGGCATCTGGACCTGGTGGCGCTGCGGTACGCGCTGGAGGCGACCGGCGGGGTCGACGCGCTGGCCGTCACCCACCTGGACGTGGCCCGGGGCCGCGACGACCTGCTGGTGTGCCGGGCGTACGAGATCGACGGCGAGCGGGTGGAACGGCTGCCGGTCGGGCCCCCGGGCGATCTGGAACGTCAGGAGCGGCTGACCCGCCGTCTGCTCGCCGCCCGTCCGGTGTACGAGCCGCCCGCCGATCCGGTGGAGGCGCTGGAGTCCCTGGGACCGCCGATCGTGTTGCGCTCCCATGGGCCGACGGCCTCGGACAAGGTGCCGGGCGGGGCGCTCGGCCCGCCCGGCCGGCGGGCGGATCGAGCGGCTCCGGCGGGTCGTCGGTGAACGGCCGCCCGGTGTCGGGCCGCAGATCCCATGCGGCGGCGCACCCGGGCGCCTTCCCCGACCGGACGCCGGTCCGTCACCGCGGGTTCGCGTCGATCATGATGCGATTGCTCACACCGGAGGGTGCAACCGTTTCGTCGGCCTTCTCCGTCTGATCATCGGTTCGATCGCGCGGCCAGCGCTTGGACGATACGGAGACCGACGATGTTCAACCCCCTGCGTTCCCTGATCGCCCTGGCTCTGGGCGGTGCCCTCCTGGCATCCAGCGGGTGCGCCCTCAAACTCGACGTCCCCTCCTCCGACGAGAGCCCCCGACCGGGAGCCTCCGCGCCGCGCACCACCGGCAGCCCGCAGCCCGCCGACGCCGGCGGCCCCACCCCGAGCAAGCCGATCAACGAGGCCGAGCTCCAGCACGACATCGCCGCGGCGCAGCGGGTGGTGGACGCCTTCTGGCGCAGGCACTGGTCGGATCACTTCACCGGCGTCTACCGGTCCCCCCGGATCCGGGGAGGCTACGACGGCAACAACCTGGCCGCCGCCCCGACCTGCGCCGGACAGCCGGCGGCCAAGTTCAACGCCTTCTACTGCATCCCCGAGGACTACATCGCCTGGGACATCAACCTGATGCGCGCCGGTTACGCCGAGGGCGACGCCTGGGTGTACCTGATCATCGCCCACGAGTGGGGCCACGCCATCCAGAACCGGCTGAAGGTGAACCTGGTGGCGCTGCAGAAGGAGCTGCAGGCCGACTGCCTGGCCGGCGCCGCCCTGTACGGCGCCAAGGCGGACGGGATCCTGATCTTCGAGGAGGGCGACGTCAAGGAGCTGTCCAACGGCCTGGTCGCGGTCGGCGACGAGACCGAGTGGACCAACCCGCGCGACCACGGCGACCCCATCGAGCGGATCACCGCCTTCGGCCGGGGTCGGGACGGCGGCGTCCGCGCCTGCCTCCCCAAGACCGCGGGCGCCTGATCCCTCCGCCGGCCCCGTCCGGCCGCACGCGCACGACCCCCGGCGGGGACCGCGGTCCCCGCCGGGGGTCTTCCCGTCGCGCCCGCCGCGCGGGCGGGTCAGTCCTCGGCCAGGCGCCGCTCCACCGACTCGACCTTGGCGGTGAGGGCGTCGGTCACACCGGGCCGGATGTCGGCCTTGAGCACGACGCTGACCCTGGGGGCGCGGGCGGCGACGGCCTCCGTCGCCGCCTTGACCACGGCCATCACCTCGTCCCACTCGCCCTCGATCGTGGTGAACATGGCGTCGGTCCGGTTGGGCAGGCCACTGGCCCGCACCACCCGGACCGCCTCGGCCACCAGCTCACCGACTCCCTCCCCCGCACCGAGCGGGGTCACCGAGAAAGCGACCAGCACGTCGCATCCACCTCTTTCCGTTCCGGCCTCGGGTACCGGTTATCACCCCGCCCGTGCACCCCGCACCACGGCGACGCCGGCCCGGCGGGCGGTCGCCGACCCGGCCGGCGTCGCCGGGCCGGCTCACACGACGCCGCTGGGCACGGTCTCCCGCTCGTCCCGCCGGACGGCCTCCGCGTGCAGCGGCACCAGCGGCGACATCCGGGCGAACCAGCACAATGCGTCGTACCGCTCGGCGAGCCTGGTCGGCACGAACCGCCGACGGTCGCGATCGGGGTCGTACGCCACGCCGATCGCGCGGTGGCCGCGGGGGACGTTCAGCCACTCCTGCTCGGGGCCGTCGGAGAACACGAACAACGCGTGGTCCAGTTCCACGTCGGCGGCCAGCAGCGCCTCCAGCGACCCGGGCACCGGCCGCGGCACCGGCATGACCTCCATGGGGGCGCCCCACCGCGGCGCGGCGATGATCTGGCCGTGGCCGCCGGCGAACCCCACCGCCACCACCCGGTCCCGGCCGTGCCGGTCGCGGACCAGCTGCCCGAGGGTGACCATGCCGTGCTCGGCCATCGGGGTGGCGCGTCCGTCGCCGACGTGGGTGTTGTGCGCCCACACCACGGCCCGCGCTCCCGGGCCGTGGAAGTCCAGCAGCCGATCCAGGGTGTCGGCCAGGTGGACGCTGCGCGCGTTCCACGCCCCGATCCCGCCGCCGAGCATCGTCCGGTAGTGGCGTTCGGCGCCGGCCGCGACCTCGGCGCTCTGCCAGGCGTCCAGCTCCTGCGCCAGGCCCCCGGCCGGGCGCGGCACGGCGGCGCGGCGCAGCCGGGTCAGCAGCGCCATGACCTCCTCGAGGCACTCCTCGGGCACCAGTGCGCGGCGCCGGGCCTGCTCCTGCGGGTCCCGTCCGGCCGGTTCCAGGCAGCGGTAGGCGGCCAGCGTCTCCTCGAGGCGCTCGGGCCGGTGGTCGGCGACATGGTCCAGCACCGTCCGCAGCGAGTCCCACATGCTGTAAAGGTCCAGGCCGTAGAAGCCGACCCGGCGTTCGGGCGGCAGGGTCAGGTTGTGGTCGCGCAGCCGGCGGCAGAACCGCGCCGTCTCGGCGTTGGCCCACAGCCAGGAAGGCCAGCGGCGCCGGCCCTCCAGCACGTCGCCGGGGTCCGAGACGGCCCCCGGCGCGCCGACGACGCTGCGGTCGACCTCCCGGAAGTCCGGCCAGTCCCCGTCGACGGCGACGAAGGAGAAGCCGTGTTCGCAGACGAGCCGGCGGGTCAGCGCGGCCCGCCAGGCGCAGAACTCGTGCACGCCGTGGCCGGCCTCGCCCAGCAGGACGATCCGGGCGCCGCCGATGCGGTCCAGCAGCGGACCGAGGTCGTCCTCGACCTCCAGCGGCAGGGCGGCGCCCAGCACGTCGGTCTCGTCAGGGGTCTTGTCGATCATGGCGCTCCTCCAGCCTCGTCCCTCGTCCTCAGGACCCTCGCCCCGGCCGCTCCCGGCCGCCTCCCCTGCCCGCCCGGAGCGCACGCGGTCCCGAGGCGCTCGCGGTCGGGTCGTCCGTCACCGAGCGCCTTCCCCGTTTGCCGGGTTCAATGCGGTGCCCACCGGGTTCAATGCGGTGGAAGACGGGCGCATCGGTCCGCCTCCAGCGGGCACGACCCCGACATGCCCGAGCTCGAACTGCGCAGCGACGCCTTCGAGGACCACGCGCCGATCCCCGCCGAGCACTCCCACGCCGCCGGCGACGTCCCGCCGCCGCTGGAGTGGTCGAACGCGCCCGAGGAGGCGGCCGAACTGGTCCTGCTGTGCGAGGACCCCGACGCTCCCGTGGGGACGTTCGCGCACTGGCGGCCGGCGGGGATCCCGCCGCGGACCCGGGGCCTGCGGGCGGGCGAGAGCCCCGCCGAGGCGGTGCAGGGCCGCAACGACTACGGGAGGACCGGCTACGGCGGCCCGCATCCGCCGGTCGGAGACGAGCCGCACCGTTGCCTCTTCCGGCCGGTCGCGCCGTCGGAGCCGTCGGGCCTGCGTCCCGGCCTCACCGCCGATGAGTGCCGGAAGGCGATCGAGGGGAAGGCGATCGGCACCGGCACCCTCGTCGGAACCTTCGGCAGGTAGCCGATGCCGGTGCACGACCGACGGCCTCCGGCCAGCGACGAGCCGCTCACCGCGCGCAGCGCCCTGGGCGTCCGCGCCCTGCTGTCGGCCCTGGCCCTGGTGGCCGGTCTCGCCGGGGCGGCGCTGTTCGGCGCCGCCGCGATCGGCGGCGGAGAGCCGGGGGCCGGGCTGTGGATCGCGGCCGCGATCTGCGCGGCGGTCGTGGTGATCGCCGTGATCGATCTGTGGGTGCTGCGTCGCCGCAGCCGGCGCGACCGCGACCGGACGGCCGGGTAGGCGATCGGACGCGCCGGCCGCGGCCGGGCGGGAGCGGAGACGACCGGGCGACGTGCGGGCGGCGCCAGGGGGCCTCATGTCCCGACGACGGCGGTGCATCCGTCTCCGGAGCGGACCCGCAGAGGCACCGGAGAGAAAGCCCGGGAGGAGGCCCGGAGAACGGCACCGGGCCCGCCCCTCCGGGCGGGCCCGGTGTGCGCGGGACGTCAGAGCACGCCGGGGCGCGGGACGTCAGAGCACGCCGGGGCGCGGGACGTCAGAGCACGCCGGGGCGCGGGACGTCAGAGCGGAGGACGCCGGTCCTGCAGCTCGTCGTGGCCGTCGAGCGGGCTGACGGTCTTGAGCTGGAAGGTGGTGGCGTCGGCGACGCCGAGCCAGCGGCGCAGCGCGCTCACGGCCTGTTCGCGCTGCCGCTGCGGCAGGCGCTCGATCAGGCGGGCGCTGTGGTTGAGGCCCTCGACCTCGTACCACAGGGAGTCACGGGTGCCCGGGCCCAGGCGGAACGGCTCGGCGCCCCACGGGTCGTTCCCGCCGTAGAGGAACATCAGGCGGCTGCCCTGGGTGCGCACCCACCGGTCGATGTCGGCCATCGCGCGGGGATCGAAGCGCATCTGTCCGCGCAGCCCGGCCGGGACGAACTGGCGCGGCTCATAGATCTTCGGGTAGCGCCGCACGTCCTTGAGGTGGCGGAACTTGGGCGACGGCCAGCCGAGCTGGGTGCCCGCCTGGAAGTAGTACGGCACGTACGGCTCCAGCCCCTGGTCGGTGTAGAAGGAAAAGCCCGCGGTGGCGTCGACGAACTCCCACAGCTCGTCGGTGGAGGCGTCGGCGGACGGCACCTTGACGCAGTCGGACTCCAGCGAGTACTGCCAGAACGCCCACTCCACGTCGAGAACAGTGGCCTCCAGCGCCCGGTCCGCATCGCCGAGGTTGGCGAAGGTGTAACCGTTCTCTTTCGCGTACTCCCGGTAGCGCTGCACGAACTCCTCGCGCCGCTCGAGGACCTCGTGCTGGACTTCCTTGAGCCGTTCGCGGCAGGCGGGATCGGAACCGACCGTTTCGAAGAAACGGTCGTAGGCCTTGTCCTCGCTGTTGACCACGTCGTTGGGCGCGACATAGGCGACGGTCGCGTCCACGTCGTCGGGGTAGAAACGGCGGTGGTAGACCGAGGTCATGCCGCCCTTGCTGGCCCCGGTGGACACCCATTTGGCCGAGTAGATCGGCTTGAGCGCCTCGACCAGCCGGTGGTGGTCGGTGGCCGCCTGCCAGATGGTCAGCGTGGACCAGTCCGCCGGCTGCGGCCGCGACGGCGTGAAGAACCGCTGCTCGACGGAGATCTGGTTGCCGTCCACCAGCTGCGCCGGCTCCGACCGCGAGGGCAGCTCGCTGACGTGGTAGCCGGTGGTGTGCAGCACCATCGGCCGATCGGTGTCCTTGTGCAGCAGGGTGAACCGTTGCTCGAACGTCCCCGCCTGCGGCCGCCGATGGTCGACGGGCTGCCGGTAGCTCAGCATGAAGAACCGGTAGCCGGGGTCGCCGGAGGGCCGCTCCCACAGCACGGTCATGCCGGGAATGGCCTCGAGACGTTCGGCGATGTCGTCCGCCTGCTCGGCCCCGGCCGGGATCGCCGTGCCCAGGGACATCACGCCGGCGAGGGTCACAGCCGTGAGCGTTCGTCCGCCCCAGCCTCTCATCCGCACCTCCAGGGAATGCGTCATGTCGCCGTGACCTTAGGGGCGAACAGACCGTGAATGCCATTTGTCCGTTCCGTTTTGTTACACACCCGTAGTCAACTGCGGTGTGTTTTGACCGGAAATGGCCACAGCCGGCGGCGTCCCCCGAACACGCGCCCTCTTCCATGACGCACGAGAACCCCGCCTTCGCCGAAAAGGCCCCGCCGCAGGCTCCGATACCCGCGTCGCGGGCGTCCCGATCACGGCGCCCCGGAACGGGCGGCCGTCTCCCGGTCCCGGTCGTCTGGAGGCGCGGCGCTCATCGCCCGTCCGGCCCCGCCGTGCACGCCGCCGACGGGGCCGGTGCGCGCGGCGGAGAGGAAGGGAGATGCGGCGGCGGATCGGCGCGGACGGGTCGAGGGCACGGGCGCGCGGAGGGCGGGACGAGGGATCCCGGGCGAGGCCCGCGCAGGGAGATCCGGGGACCTTGAACGAGCGTGAACGAGGGGAGCGGTGAGGGGGCTCGGACGCCAGGGGCTGCGAACGGACCCTTGAGCACCCTCGCCCGGCGTCTGTGTGGGGCGGGTGGGGCTCGAACCCACGACCCACGGATTATGAGTCCGCTGCTCTGACCGGCTGAGCTACCGCCCCCGACGAGCGGCGCGTGGTCCACCCGTGCTCGCCGCGGCAATGATAACCGCGGGGGTGACGGACGGCCACCGAGAATCACCTCCCGGGCCCGCCGGGACATCACCGATCATCACTCCCATGCAGTGACGCATCGGGCGGCACGTCGGTAGGGTCCGCCCTATGTCGTGGATCCGAGGTCCGATCGCCGCACTGCTGGCATGCCTGGTCGCGCTCACCGGCTGCTCGGGCGACCCCGAACGGAAGAAGAACGAGACCGCCCTGCCGCCGGGCGAGCAGACGCTGCAGCAGGCGGCCGCAGCGATGCGCGACCTGAAGAGCGTCGCGTTCACCATCACCACCGAAGGGCGGCCCGACATCGCGGTGCGGGGCGGCGAGGTGAAGCTGCTCAGATCCGGCGACGCCCAGGGGCGGCTGCAGATCCAGCAGGCGGGCCTGACGGTGGAGACCGACTTCGTGCTGGTCGGCGACACCGTGTACTACAAGGGCCTGACCGGGGCCGGCTACCAGAAGGCGCCCCGGAGCCAGATCATCGCGCTGTACGACCCGTCGGCGGTGCTGGACCCGCAACGGGGCCTGGCCAAGCTGCTGACGGCGGCGCGGTCGCCGCGGACCGAGGCGCGGGAGCGGGTCGGCGGCAAGGACGCCTACAAGGTCAAGGTGACGGTGCCCGAGGAGACGGCGGCCCCCCTGGTCCCGGGCCTGGGCGCGGACCTGACCGGGCACGTGTGGGTGTCCGCCGCCGACCACCGGCTGCTGAAGGTGCGCGGCACGGTCCCGGTGTCCTCGGGCGACGGGGACGGCGCGGTGACGATCACCTTCACCGAGTTCGACGCCGCCTACACGTTCAAGCCCTCGGCGTGACCGATGGGCGGTCCGGTGCGCGGGCGCGGCGTCGCGATCGGCGTCGGCGGCGCGGTGGTGCTGCTGGCGGCGCTGGACGCCTATGTGATCACCACCATCTTCACCCAGGTCCTCGATGATCTGGGCATCCCGATCAACCGGCTGGAGCGGGCCACCCCGATCCTGACCGGCTTCCTGCTGGGATACGTGGCGGCGATGCCGCTGCTGGGCCGGCTGTCGGACCGCTACGGGCGGCGTCCGCTGCTGCACGGCTGCCTGCTGGTCTTCGCCGTCGGGTCGGCGCTGACGGCGCTCGCCGGCGACCTGGTCACGGTGGTGACCGGCCGGGCGCTGCAGGGGGTGGCCGGAGGGGCGCTGCTGCCGGTGACCATGGCGCTGGCCGGGGATCTGTGGGAGGAGCGACGCCGCCCGGTGGTGCTGGGCGCCGTCGGTGCGGCGCAGGAGCTGGGCAGCGTGCTCGGCCCGCTGTACGGGGCGGGCGTCGCGGCCTGGCTGGGCGACTGGCGGGCGATCTTCTGGATCAACGTCCCGGTCGCGCTGGCCGCCATGGCGGCGGTGCAGCTGACCGTCCCGGCCGACGCCCGGCCCGCCGTCCGCCCGCGGATCGACGTGGCGGGCGGGGTGCTGCTGGCGGTGGGTCTGGGCCTGCTGGTGGCGGGCCTGCACAACGACGAGCCCGCCGAGGGGCCGCTGCCCCCGTGGGGCCCGCCGATGCTCGGACTGGGCGCGGCGGCGCTGGTCGCGTTCGTGGTGTGGGAGGTCCGCGCGAAGACCCGGCTGCTGGACCTGACCGGGGTGCGGCGGGGACCGTTCCTGGCCGCGCTGGGGGTCAGCTTCCTGTCCGGCGCGGCGTTGATGGTCACGCTGGTGGACGTGCAGCTCGTCGCGCAGACGCTGCTGGGCGAGGACTCGACGGGAGGCGCGCTGATCCTGGTGCGCTTCCTGGCGGCCCTGCCGGTCGCGGCGGTGCTGGGCGGGCTGGCGGCGCATCGGATCGGCGACCGGTGGCCGATGGTCGTCGGGATGGCGCTGGCGGCGGCGGGCTATCTGCTCATCGCGGGCTGGCCCGCCGATCCGGCCGCCGCCTCCTACGGTCCGCTCCCCCGCATGGACGTCGACCTGGTGATCACCGGATTCGGGCTGGGACTGGTGATCGCGCCGGTGTCCTCGGCGGGGCTGCGCGGGATGCCCGCCGCCCAGCACGGCGTGGCCTCGGCGGCGGTGGTGGTGACCCGGATGATGGGGATGCTGCTGGGCGTCTCGGCGCTGACCGCGTGGGGATTGCACCGGTTCCGGTCGCTGACCGCCGATCTGCAGATGCCGCTGGCGTTCGGGCTGCCGGCCGAGGAGGCGCGGCGGCGGCTGGTGGAGTATCAGGCGGCGGTGCAGGAGGCGCTGCGCACCGAGTACCGGGAGATCTTCTGGATCACCGCGGGGCTGTGCGCGCTGGGCGCGCTGCTGGCGCTGGCGGTCCGGCACCGCCCGGCCGGACCGGAGGAGTCGAAGGATCCGGAGTCCGCCGACGCGACCGACGACGGCGCGACCGGCGGCGCCGCGGGCCGTGTGGTCGCCCCACCGCCCGGGAATACCGTCTGACCAGAGGGTACGACACCTCTCAGCGGGACCCCCTACCCGGGAGGTGGCACAGCGATGCGCTGGCCAGAGGGCGGCGGGGCGCCCACACGGCTGGGGCGCCTGCGGCGGCGTTTCGGATTCGACCGCAACGAGATGCGTCGGCGGGTCGACCGCGTCCAGTGGACGGTGGGCGTGACGCTCGTGCTGGTGTTCCTGCTCGCCGCCCCCGCGCTGGCGGTGTGGGCGGGCGCCCGGGCGTACGACGCGGGGGTGCGCGCCGAACGTCGGCAGCACGCCACCCGCTGGGAGGCGACGGCCACGGTGACCGGGCCCGGCGGGGTGTCCGGCGAGCGGTACCTGCACCGGACCGTGCAGGCCACCTGGCGGGCCCCGAACGGCGCGGTCCGCTCCGGACGGATCCCGGCCTGGAAGGACGCCGAGGTGGGCGCCCGCCGGCAGATCTGGGTGGACCGCTCCGGCAGGCCCGTCGCCCGGCCCCGGCCGCATTCGCGCACCCTGGTCGACGCCGGGTACGCCGCCGTCGGCGGGACGGCGGGCGTGGGGGCGCCGCTGCTGTTCGTCTACTGGCTGGTGCGGCGGCGCTGCGACCGGATCCGGTACGCCCAGTGGGACGCCGAGTGGGCCCGGATCGACCCGCACCGGATCAGCTGAGACCGGGCCGGCCGGTCAGGCGGGACGGCGTTCCCGGGAGGCGTCCGTCGTCACCAGGTCGAGCGCGTCCAGGGCCAGCGCCAGCTCCACCACGTCCCGCGGCCGGTGCAGAGAGCGCGAGGTGAGCTGCTCCAGCCTGCGCAGCCGGTTGAAGACGGTGTTGCGGTGGCAGTACAGGCGGGCCGCGGTCCGCGCCGCCGAGCCCTCGCAGTCCAGCCAGGCCGCCAGGGTCTCCAACAGCACCTCCCGGTCCGCCGGGTCCAGGGCCTCCAGCGGGCCGAGCACCGTGTCGCCCAGATAGCCGGACAGTTCCGGCTGGGACACCACCAGCGCGACCGGCAGCCGCTCGTCCAGCCGGACGATCCGGTGGTCCTGCGGCCGGCAGGTCTGCAGCGCCACCTCGGCCAGCCAGCGGGCCCGGCCCAGCGCCGCCAGCCCCTCCACCGCGGGGCTGATCCCGGCCTGCCCGGTGAACAGCGGACGCAGCGCCGTCGCCACGTCCTGCGGGTTCCGGTCGCCCAGCTCCACCACGGCCACGTCGGCGTCGGCGCGCACCCGCCACACGAACCGCAGGTCGCCGACCCGCTCGGGGCGCCGGAAGCCCTCGTCGCGGCGCAGCGGGCGCAGCACCGCCACCGCGTACCGGCCGTTCATCGGCAGGTCCAGCGCCGCGGCGGCGACCTTGGCCAGCCCGCCGTCGGCGCCGCGGCCCTCCAACAGGGCGTCCAGCAGCGCCGCCATCCGCTCGTCGCTGCGCCGCAGCAGCTCCGACTCGGTCCGCCGGTAGGCCTCGGCGACCGCGTTGGACTGCAGCTCGTTGGTGTGCCACACGATGCTGGCGAAGCGCAGCAGCACCGGCAGCGAGTCGGGGTCGGACTCGGAGACGACCTCGATCATCGCCTCCCAGCAGACCCGCCCGCCGACCCGGAACGCGCGCAGCAGCGACTCCAGCGGCAGCCCCTGCTCGGCGCGCCGACGGCCGATCACCACCGCGGTGGTGACCACCGGCTCCTCGCCCAGCGCGCGACGCGCCATGTGGTCGATGCTCTCGCGCAGGATCTGGTGGATGGTCTGCCACAGATCGTCATGCGGCACAAAGTCGGCGTAGCCCGGATCGTCGGCGAGGATCTCGGCGACCACCCGGTCGGTGAGGTCGTCGAGCCGTTCCAGCAGGCGCCGCGACACCGCGCCGGCCACCTCGGCCAGGCGCTGATCAGCGATGACGGGGATGGCAGCAGGCAAGGTTGCCCTCCTCCTCGGTGACGTGCATCACCCTGCCATGCACCGCCCGGCGCTTCATACCAGGGGGACCCGAAACGGGCCCGCGTTGTGAGAGCACACAACCTGAACCGGATTCAGTTGGACGCCTGACTCGACTTGTCCCGGGCACTGGACGGTGTCACAGCTCACATGCTGGTGTGCCTCCCACACGAAATCGATGGGAGGTGCCATGGCGAGTGGGACACTCGCGATCGGCGGACTCTCGGTGAGCTACGGCAAGGCCGTGCAGGCGCTGCGCGAGGTCTCCCTGGAGGTTCCCGAGGGCGCGGTGACCGCCGTGCTGGGGGCCAACGGTGCGGGCAAGAGCACGCTGCTGCGGGCGATCTCCGGGACCCTGCCGTTCCACCGCGGGACGATCGACGCGGGCACGATCGCCCTGGGCGGTCGCACGTTGAGCGGGCTCAAACCGCACGCCGTGGTCGCCGCCGGCGTGGTCCAGGTGCCCGAGGGACGGCGCATCTTCGGGCGGCTGACCGTGGAGGAGAACCTGCGGGCCGGGGCGCTGGGCGTCCGGGACCGCGCGGGGGTCGCCGCGGCCAGGAAGCGGGTGCTGGAGTTGTTCCCGGTGCTGGCCGAACGCGCCAAGCAGCGGGCCGGCCTGCTGTCCGGCGGCGAGCAGCAGATGCTCGCCATGGGCCGGGCGCTGATGGCGCGGCCCAAGGTCCTGCTGTTGGACGAGCCGACGCTGGGGCTGGCCCCGCTGATGGCCGAGCGGATCGGCGAGTGCATCGCCGAGATCAACCGGCAGGGCACCGCGGTGCTGCTCATCGAGCAGAACGCCGCACTGGCACTGCGCCTGGCCACCACCGCCTACGTGCTGGAGGTGGGCCGGGTGACGCTGCACGGCCCGGCCGAGGAGCTGGCCGCGACCGACGAGGTGCGCCGCCGCTACCTGGGCCTGGGCGACGACGAGGACGCCGCGGCGGAGTTCGCGCGGCCTCCGGCGCTGTCGAGGTGGGCCGGATGAGCGAGCTGAAGGTCACCGACCTGACGGTGCGGTTCGCCGGGATCACCGCGCTCGACCACGTCGGCTTCACCGTCGAGCCCGGCAGCATCCACGCCCTCATCGGCCCCAACGGCGCCGGCAAGTCCACCTGCTTCAACGTGCTGTCGGGCGTCTACAAGGCCACCTCGGGCAGCGTCCGCTTCGGCGACGCCGAGCTGACGAAGATGGCGCCGCACCAGATCGCGGCGCTGGGGGTGGCCCGCACGTTCCAGAACATCGCGCTCTCGAAGCTGCAGAGCGTGGAGAACAACATCATGCTCGGCCGGCACCGGCTGACCCGGGCCGGGTTCCTGGGGGCCGGGCTGCGGCTGCCGTACGCCCGCCGGGAGGACCGCCGCCACCGCGAGCGGGTCCGGGAGATCGCCCGCTACGTGGGCGTCGCGCAGTACCTGGACGCCCCGGTCGGGCTGCTGCCCTACGGCGTGCAGAAGCGGGTCGAGCTGGCCCGCGCGCTGGCGATGGAGCCCAAGCTGCTGCTGCTGGACGAGCCGGTGGCCGGGATGAACGGGGGCGAGCGCCGGCAGATGGCCGAGGTCATCGTGGCCGCCCGTGCCGACCTGGGCATCTCGATCCTGCTGGTCGAGCACGACATGGGCATGGTGATGCGGCTCGCCGACGAGGTGACCGTGCTGGACTTCGGCCGCAAGATCGCCTCCGGCCCGCCCGCGACGGTGCAGAGCGACCCCGAGGTGATCCGCGCCTACCTGGGCGAACAGGCGGTCAAGGAACAGGAGAAGGCATGAGTGAGCCGCACGAGCACGGCGCGTTCCGCGACGCGGGTGCGCGACGCGAGGAGCGGATGAGCGCGCCACGACGCCACGGCGCCCGTCACGACGGCGCGGAGGCGAACGGGGGGCGCGCGTGACCACGTTCGCGGAGCTGCTGGTCAACGGGGTGTCGATCGGCTCGGTGTACGCGCTGATCGCCCTCGGTTTCGTGATCATCTTCAAGGCCACCGAGGTGGTCAACTTCGCCCACGCCTCGCTGCTGCTGGTCGGCGGGTTCGCGGTGGCCAAGCTGGTCGGCCCGCTGGGCTTCTGGCCGGCGCTGCTGGCGGGGGTGGCGATCGCCGCGGCGGTCGCGGCGCTGGTGGAGCTGCTGGTGCTGCGCCGCTCCCGGGCCGGCGACCACCATGTGCTGGCGATCGTGACGATCGGGGTGGACATCCTGATCACCACCGAGCTCACCCGCCAGATCGGCACCGAGGTGCTGTCCATGGGCGACCCGTGGCAGAGCGCGGTGGTGGAGGTCGCCGGGATCAGCGTCCCGCAGACCCGGCTGGCCGCCCTGGTGACCGCGGTCGCCCTGATCACCTGCTTCCTGCTGGCGTTCCGGTTCACCGACTGGGGCGTGGCGATGCGGGTGGCCGCCGAGGACCGGGAGGCCGCCGCGCTGATGGGCGTGCGGTTGAACCGGGTCTCGCTGGCCGCCTGGGCGGTCGCCGGGGCGCTGGCCGCGGTGGCGGCGCTGTTCCTGACCGTCTTCCCCACCCCCGGGCTGGACCGGTCGACCTCGCTGGTGGCGCTCAAGGCGTTCCCGGCGGCGATCCTGGGCGGTCTGGACTCCACCACCGGCGCGCTGGTCGGCGGGCTGATCATCGGGCTGACCGAGTCGCTGGCCAGCGGCTACCAGAACGACCTGACGTTCCTGGGCCGCGGCCTCGGCGACGTCGCCCCGTACCTGGTGATGATCGTGATCCTGCTGATCCGGCCGGCCGGACTGTTCGGAACGAGGGAGCTGGCCCGTGTCTGAGCGCACCTCCCCCCTGCCCTCCCTGCCGAGGCTGGTCGCCTGGGCGGTCGGCCTGGCGGTCATGGTGGCCGTCCCGTTCTACGCCGAGGCGTTCTTCCTGCAGGCCGGGGTGTTCGCGATGGCCGCGGCGATCGGGGCGATCGGGCTGAACCTGCTGACCGGCTCCACCGGGCAGCTGTCCCTGGGGCACGCGTTCTTCCTGGCGGTCGGCGCCTACGGGTACGTGTACCTCGCCGGGGAGTCCGGGAACGGCCTGGCCGGGCTGGGCCTGCCCACCTGGCTGGCCGTGGTGGGGGCGGTGCTGCTGGCCGGGCTGGCCGGCGGGCTGTTCAGCCCCATCGCCGGACGGCTGCGCGGCACCTACCTGGGCATCGCCTCGCTGGCGCTGGTGTTCATCGGCCAGCACATCCTGCACAACGCGCACGCGGTGACCGGCGGCGCCAACGGACGGGACGTGCCGCCGCTGGAGATCGCCGGGTTCAGCTTCGCCGACACCCCCGAGCTGGTGGTGCTGCAGGTGCCGTTCCGGGCGCTGGAGAAGCTGTGGTTCCTGGCGCTGGCGCTGCTGCTGCTGGCCGCCTGGATCGCCCGCGGCGTCCTGAACGGCCGCCCCGGCCGGGCGATGAACACCATCCGCGACCACGAGATCGCCGCCGGGGTGATGGGCGTCCCGGTGGCCCGCTACCGCGCCGCGGTGTTCGTGGTCTCGTCGATGTACGCCGGGCTGGCGGGAGTGCTGCTGGCCATGGCGTTCCGCAGGACCGTGCCGGACTACTTCGGGCTGCTGCTCTCCCTGGAGTACCTGGCCATGATCGTGATCGGCGGACTGGGAACGGTCGCCGGAGCGGTGATCGGGGCGGTGTTCGTGTCGCTGCTGCCCCCGCTGTTCACCCGCTACGCCGACGGCCTGCCGCTGATCGCCCCGCCCGGCTCGGGGGGAGTCTCCCCGGCCGAGGCGTCCCGCATCCTCTACGGCGCCATCGTCGTCGCCGTCGTGCTCTTCCTTCCCGGCGGGCTCATGGGGCTGTGGCAACGCCTGCGCGCGTCCACCGCCGCCCGCCGCAAGTCCACCCCTTCTCCCCGAATGGAACCTGAGGAGCAACCAGCATGAAGTCCTCTCTGCGCAAGACGGCGGTGTCGCTCACCGCGCTGGTGCTGGCCGCCGCGACGGCCGGCTGCGGCAGTGGCAAGGCCACCGGCGGCTCCGGCGGAACCGGTGCCGACGGGGTCAAGCAGGGGCCGGGCGTGACCGACAAGACCATCAAGCTCGGTCTGGCCACCGACCTGACCGGCGTGTACGCCCCGCTGGGCAAGAGCATCACCAACGCCCAGCAGCTGCACTTCGAGGAGATCAACAAGGCCGGCGGGATCTGCGGTCGGACCATCGAGGCGGTGGTCCGCGACCACGGCTACGACCCGCAGAAGGCCGTGTCGATCTACAGCGAGCTGAGTGGCTCGGTGCTGGCTCTGCCGCACTTCCTCGGCTCCCCGATGGTCAGCGCGGTCAAGCAGCGGATCGAGTCCGACAAGATCTTCACCATCCCGAGCGCCTGGACCACCGCGCTGCTGGGCAACCAGTACATCCAGGTCACCGGCACCACCTACGACGTGGACATGATCAACGGCATCCAGTGGATGCTGGACAAGAAGATGATCAAGTCTGGTGACAAGATCGGCCACGTCTACTTCGAGGGCGACTACGGGGAGTCGGCGCTGCGCGGCGCCAAGTACGCCGCCCAGCACAACAACCTGACCATCGTCGAGCAGAAGATCAAGGCGACCGACAACGACATGAGCTCGCAGGTCGCCGCGCTCAACCAGGCCGGCGTCAAGGCGATCCTGATCAGCGCCGGTCCCCGGCAGGCGGCCTCGCTGGCCGGCATCGCCCGCTCCCGCGGGATGAAGCAGCCGATCCTGGGCAGCAACTCGGCGTTCTCGCCGCAGCTGCTGGACACCGCGGCCGCGCCGGCGCTGGCCCAGGGCTTCTTCATCGCCACCGCCGGCGCCCCGATGAGCTCCGACCTGCCGGCGATGAAGAAGCTGGCCGACGACTACTCCAAGAAGTACCCCGGCCAGCCGCTGGACAGCGGCGTGGTCAACGGGTACGGCGGCGCCAAGATCGTCACCGAGGCGCTGAAGAAGGCCTGCGAGGCCAAGGACCTCACCCGGGAGGGCCTGATCAAGGCGCACCGGTCCCGCAACGCCTTCGACGACGGTCTGGGCACCCCGATGGACTTCTCCTACTGGGACAAGCCCGCCACCCGTAAGACCTACATCACCCAGCCCAAGAAGGGCGCGCCCGGCGGAGTGGTGACCGTCCAGGAGGCCACCGAGTCCGAGCTGGCCAAGAACTACCAGGTCCCGGTCGGCACCTTCTGATCCCCCTCCGCCCCCGCCCGGGCCGGGCGGGGGCGGGCTTTCCGCCGAGCCGGCCGCAGGCCGGGGACGCCAAGGGGCCGTCCCCGGCCTGCGGCGGGGACGGCCCCGTCGTCCGCCGGTCCCGTCCTCGCCGGGCGCCACCGGGATGGGGGACGGGACCGGAGGTCTTCACCTAGTGGGAGGCGGCCCGCTCGGCACCCGCGCCGGTGAGGGAACGGACCTCGATCTCGGCGTACTTGGCGGCGTTGAACTCCTTGCTGAGCACGGTGCCGAGCCAGCCGCACAGGAAGCCGATCGGGATCGAGACGATGCCGGGGTTCTCCAGCGGGAAGACGGCCCAGTCCGCACCGGTGAACAGGGCCTTCTCGGAGCCGGAGACCACCGGGGAGAAGAACACCAGCAGCACGGCCGACCCCAGACCCCCGTAGATGGCCGCGACCGCGCCCGCGGTGTTGAACCTCTTCCAGAACAGGCTGTAGAGGATCGCGGGCAGGTTCCCGGAGGCGGCCACCGCGAACGCCAGCGCCACCAGGAAGGCCACGTTCAGGCGCTGGGCGAAGATGCCGAGCACGATCGACACCGCGCCGATCACCAGCGCGGCGATCCGGGCGACCCGGACCTCCTCGGCCTCGGTGGCCTGGCCGCGCCGGAACACGTGCGCGTACAGGTCGTGGGCGAAGGAGGAGGACGAGGCGAGGGTGAGGCCGGCCACCACGGCGAGGATGGTCGCGAACGCCACCGCGGCGATCACCGCCAGCAGCACGGTGCCGCCCACCTCGCCGAAGATCCGCTCGCCGATCTCCTGGGCCAGCTGCGGCGCGGCGGTGTTGCCGGCCGGGTTGGCCTCGGCGATCGCCTTGCTGCCCACCAGGGCGGCGGCGCCGAACCCGAGCACCAGGGTGAGCAGGTAGAACGCGCCGATGAGGCCGATGCCCCACAGCACCGACTTGCGGGCGTCGCGGGCGGTGGGGACGGTGTAGAAGCGGATCAGGATGTGCGGCAGGCCGGCGGTGCCCAGCACCAGCGCCAGCCCGAGGCTGATCAGGTCCAGCTTGCCGGTCAGCCCCTGCTCGTCGGTGGCGTACCGCAGGCCGGGCTCCAGGAACGCTTCGCCCTTGCCGCTCTGCTCGGCCGCGTCCCGCAGCAGGGTGGAGAGGTTGAACCCGAACTTGGCCAGCACCAGCAGGGTCACCAGGGTGGCGCCGCCCATCAGCAGCACGGCCTTGATGATCTGCACCCAGGTGGTGCCCTTCATGCCGCCGACCGTCACGTAGATGATCATCAGCGCGCCGACCAGCACGATGGTGGCGCCCTTGGCGAACTCGGAGGTGAAGCCGAACAGCAGCGCCACCAGCGCGCCCGCGCCGACCATCTGGGCCAGCAGGTAGAAGATCGACACGGTGATGGTGGACACTCCGGCGGCGGTGCGCACCGGGCGCGGGCTCATCCGGAAGGCCAGCACGTCCGCCATGGTGTACTTGCCGGAGTTGCGCATCAGCTCGGCGACCAGCAGCAGTGCCACCAGCCAGGCCACCAGGAAGCCGATGGAGTACAGGAAGCCGTCGTAGCCGTAGAGCGCGATCATGCCGGCGATGCCGAGGAACGAGGCGGCCGACATGTAGTCGCCGCCGATCGCCAGCCCGTTCTGCACCCCGGAGAACGACCGGCCGCCGGCGTAGAAGTCCGAGGCGCTCTTGGTCTGCCGGCCGGCCCAGACGGTGATCGCCAGCGTGGCGCCGACGAACACCAGGAACAGCACGATCGCCAGGGTCTCGTGGCTCACTTGGGGGCTCCTTCCACCTGGGCGGCCAGGTCGGCGGCCATCGGGTCGAGCGTGCGCTCGGCGTGCCGGGAGTACAGCCAGGCGATCAGGAACGTGGACGCGAACTGCAGCAGGCCGAAGATCAGCGCCACGTTGATGAACCCGATCACCTGGGTGCCCATGAAGCCGCGGGCCCAGCCCGAGAGCACCACGTACAGCAGGTACCAGGCCAGGAAGGCCACGGTGGCCGGGAACGCGAAGGCGCGGAAGCGGCGCCGGAGCTCTTGGAATTCGGGTGTGCGCTGCACCCGCTCATACGGCGTCTGCACGCCGTCGGCTTCTTTATCGACGGTCACGGGTTCCCTCCTCGGCTGTGACGGGGGTCACGTCACGGTAAGGAGCCTCCGCCCCGCGCGTGGAGGGGGCTGGCGCCGGGCTGCGGTGAGCCGCCGGGCGGCTGCGCCGATCCGCCGCGCGCGATCGGTGAACGGTCGAATCCGTGCGACGAACGGCATGCCGCGGGGGCCGGCCGTGCGGAGGAGGCCGATTCCGGACGGTGCTCCCGCGGCCCGCCCCGCCCGCCGGACGCTTCGTTAGTCTTCGATCACGCCCTTTCGTCCGAGCGTCAGAAAGGTCCGTTCTTGTACGGCACTCCCTCTCCCGGCGGCCCTTTTCCGGGCGCGCCGAATCCGTCCCCCGTCCCCCCGCAGTCGTCCCCCGAGGCCCCGGCCGTCGCGCCCCTGGGACGCAGGTTCGCCGCCTGGCTGATCGATGCGCTGGTCGTGGCGGCGTTCGTGGCCGGCCTCGGGTTCCTCACCTACACCCGGCTGGTCGACTACATCAGCACGCAGGGGGCGCTCAAGGCGGCGACCACCGGCGTCTTCGAATTGCTCAGCTCCCAGGGAGACCTGGCCGGCGTCGCCCGCGCCACCGGAGAGAGCGTGTGGGGCGGGGCGGTCGACATCGTCGTGCAGGGCTTCGCGGCGCTGATCGTGCTGCAGCTGCTGTACCAGTTCGCCACCGTGCAGTTCGCCGGGCGGACCCTGGGCAAGGGGCTGTTGGGGCTGCGGGTGCGCAGCACGCACGGCACCCGTCCCGGGGTCAGGCGCTCGCTGCTGCGGGCGCTCGTCACCACGGCGTCGGAGAGCGGCCTGTACTCGGTGGCCTGCATTCTGTTGCTGCTCGGGCAGTTCCTGCTGTCGTTCGTGGTGTGGGCGGCGGCGGTGGCGCTGTTCCTGTTCAACGCGCTGCCGATGCTGGGCGGCCGGCGCCGCACGCTGGCCGACCGGGTGGGCGGCACGGTGGTGGAGCCCGCCGCAGTGCTGCGCACCGCGGCGGGGATGGCGCAGGCGGCCGTGGAGGGGGCGCGCCGGCTGGGCCGCAGGGCCGCCCCGCAGGACTCCTCCGCGGGCGCGCCTCCCGCCCCGCAGCCCGGACAGCCCGGGTACGCCCCCTCGCCCGCCGCCTCCGCGCAGCAGCCGGGCCACCTCCCGCCGCCCGCCGCGCCCGATCCGCAGTCCGGCCACGCCCCTCCGCCGCCTCCGGGCCACCTGCCGCCGCCCGGACCGACCCCGCACCCCTGATCGTCACGCCCCCTTGGGGTGCCAGGTCCCCCGGTCGACGGCCAGCGTCTCGGGGGTGTGCAACCGGACCATGGTGCGCGCCACCCCGGCGGGCACGCTGCGCGGGGTGATCAGCGAAACCCCGATCATCACGGCGAACGCGGCGGGCACCGTCCAGGCGGCCGGCTGGGCCAGCAGCGCCCCGGCCAGTCCGCCGGGCGGCCCGCCGATGATCGTCCACGCCACGGCCGTGCCCGCCAGCCCGCCGCCGACGATCAGCCCGGCCAGCGCCCCCGCCACGGTCAGCCGCCGCCACCAGATGCCCAGCACCAGCAGCGGGCAGAAGGTCGAGGCGGCCAGCGCGAACGCCAGCCCCACCACGTCCGCCACCGCCAGCGCCCGCACCGACAGCGCCAGCCCCAGCGGGACGAGCAGCGCCAGCAGCGTCGCCACCCGGAACGACCGCACCCCGCCGTGCATGAGGTCCTGTGCGATCACCCCGGCCACCGACACCGCCAGCCCCGAGGAGGTGGACAGGAACGCCGCCACCGCGCCCGCGGTGACCAGCGCGCCGAGCAGGTCGCCGAGCGTGCCGCCGATCAGCCGCCCCGGCAGGGTCAGCACCACCGCGTCGGTCCGGCCGGTCATCAGCAGCTCGGGGGCGTAGATCCGGCCGAGCGCCCCGTACAGCGCGGGCAGCAGGTAGAACGCGCCGAGCAGGCCGAGCACCAGCACCGTCGTGCGGCGCGCGGCCCGGCCGTCGGGGTTGGTGTAGAAGCGCACCAGCACGTGCGGCAGGCCCATGGTGCCCAGAAAGGTGGCCAGGATCAGCGAGTAGGTCGCGTACATCGGGTACTCGCGCCCGGCCAGCGGCCGCAGCCACTCGGCGTCGGTGCGCACCGGCAGGTCCGCCACGTGCGGCACCGCCGCGCCCGCCGGGAACGTGACGACGGTGTCGCGGGCGACGGTGTGCTCCCCCGCCGTCAGGGTGAGCGGCCCGGCGCGCCCGGCCCCGTCCACCCGGCCGCGGACCTCGACGGTGACCGGGGCGGGCACCCGCACGGTGACGTCCGTGCCGATCGACACGGTGGTGCGCTCGGGGAACGTCGGCGGGGCGTCGCCGCCGAGCCCGGGGGCGGCGTCCTGCCGCCAGGCGATCAGCAGGAACAGCACCGGCACGGCCAGCGCGGTCAGCTTCAGCCAGTACTGGAACGCCTGCACCATCGTGATGCTGCGCATGCCGCCGGAGAGCACGTTGATGGTCACGACGACGGCGACGAGCACCGTCCCCACCCACACCGGGGTGCCCGCGGCGGTGCGCAGCACCAGTCCCGCGCTCTGCAGCTGCGGCATCAGGTACAGCCAGCCGATGAGGACGGCCAGCACGCTGGTGACCCGCCGCACCGTCATCGACTCCAGCCGCGCCTCGGCGAAGTCCGGCAGCGTGTAGGCGCCCGAGCGGCGCAGCGGCGCGGAGACCAGCACCAGCAGCACCAGGTAGCCGCCGGTCCAGCCGACCGGCAGCCACAGCATGTCCGCCCCGTAGGCCAGGATCAGCCCGGCGATCCCCAGGAAGGAGGCCGCCGACAGATACTCCCCGCCGATCGCCGAGGCGTTCCGCAGCGGCGAGACCGTCCGCGACGCCACATAGAAGTCCGAGGTGGTCCGCGAGATCCGCAGCCCGAACATCCCGATCAGCACGGTCGCCGCCACCACCAGCGACACCGCGGTCAGCCCGTAGGCGGTGCTCATGGCCTCGCTCCGCGTGCTCCTCGACCGCTCACGCCCGTCCGCCGGTCATCTGTCGCGGTCCACCAGCTCGGCGAAGTCGCGTTCGTTGCGCTCGGCCTGGCGGACGTACCACCAGCCGCACAGCACGAACATCGGATAGATCAGGCCCGCCAGCAGCAGCCAGGCCAGCGGCAGCCCGCCGACGCGCGCCTCCCGCAGCTCGGGGACCAGACCGAACAGCAGCGGCAGCCCGCCGACCAGGACGCCCAGCACGGTGCACACGGTCAGTCCCAGGCGCAGCTGGGAGCGGATCAGCGAGCGCATGTAGACCTCGCCCAGCCCGGTCTGCTCGTCGATCTCCCGGGTCACCGGCCGGCGCGGCCGGCGGGCCGCCCGGGTGCGCGGGCTGGTGACCAGGACGCGCTGGGGCCGGCCGCTCACTGCGACTTCCTGGCGTTGCGGACGAGCAGGTCACGGAGCTCGCGGGTGTGGCGGCGGCTGACCGGCAGCTCGGTGCCGCCGACCCGGACGGTGCAGCGGCCCGACTCCAGCCGCAGCTCCTCGATGTGCCGCAGCGCCACCAGGTGGCGGCGGTGGATGCGGACGAACCCGGCGGCCCGCCAGCGCTCCTCCAGCGCGGCCAGCGGAATGCGGACCAGATGGCTGCCGGAGGGGGTGTGCAGCCGGGCGTAGTCGCCCTGCGCCTCGACGTACCACACGTCGGCGGCGGCCACGAACCGGGTCACCCCGGCCAGCTCCACCGGCACCAGGTCCGGGGAGGGGACGGGATCGGCGGGCCGATCGGCCGCCGCCTTTGCGGATCCGCCGGTCTCCTCGGCCACCCGGCGGACGGCCTCGGCCAGCCGCTCCGGCCGGATCGGCTTGAGCAGGTAGTCGGCGGCCTTGATCTCGAAGGCGTCGACCGCGTGCTCCTCGTAGGCGGTGACGTACACGATCCGCGGCGGCCGGGCGAACTGGGCCAGCAGCCGGCCCAGCACCACCCCGTCCAGCCCGGGCATCCGGATGTCCAGGAACACCGCGTCGATCGGCCGCCGTTCGGCCAGCGCCCGGTCCACCTGCCGGAGCGCGGCGGTGCCGTCCCGAGCCAGCGCGACCTCCTCGATGCGGGGGTCGGCGCGCAACCAGAAGGCCAGGTCGTCGAGCGCCGGTGCCTCGTCGTCGACCGCCAGGACGCGCAGACCGGCCACCGGGGCCTCCTCATGTGCGACGGCTCACGTTGGGATCGTCCCCAAGCGTCCGGAATGCGACCGGGAAAAGTCAAACAGCCGCCACCCCGGGGCGATATTTGGGCACCCGCAGCGTCACCTTCGTCCCGGCCCCGGGCGCGGTCTCGATCCGCAGCCCGTACTCGTCGCCGTACACCTGCCGCAGCCGCTCGTCGACGTTGCCGAGGCCGATCCCGGCCGCCTCCGGTCCGGACTCCCCGTCGGGCGCGCCGTGCGCCAGGATGGCGCGCAGCCGGTCGGGGTCCATCCCGACCCCGTCGTCCTCTACGCTGATCACCGCGTCGGCGCCGGCGTCCTCGGCGATGATCGTGATGTGGCCGGGGCCGGCCCGGTCCTGCAGGCCGTGCCGGACCGCGTTCTCCACCAGCGGCTGCAGGCACAGGAACGGCATCGCCACCGGCAGCACCTCCGGCGCGATCCGCAGCGTCACCTGCAGCCGGTCTCCGAACCGGGCTCGCTGCAACAGCAGGTACCGGTCGATGGAGTGCAGCTCCTCGGCCAGCGTGGTGAAGTCCCCGTGCCGGCGGAAGGAGTAGCGGGTGAAGTCGGCGAACTCCAGCAGCAGCTCGCGCGCCCGCTCGGGGTCGGTGCGCACGAACGAGGCAATGGTGGTGAGGGAGTTGTAGATGAAGTGCGGCGAGATCTGCGCCCGCAGCGCCCGCACCTCGGCCTCCATCAGCAGCGTCCGGGACCTGTCCAGCTCGGCGAGCTGGAGCTGGGCGTCCACCCAGTGGCCGACCTCCTCGGCGGCCCGCACCAGTCCCGCCGACACGTCGGCCCCGTAGGCGGCCAGCGTCCCCACCACCCGCTCGTCGGTGGTCAGCGGCACCACCACCGCGTGCCGGATCTCGCAGTCCAGCCGCTCGCACGCGACCACGTCCGGCCCGAGCACCTCGGTCCGCCCGGCGGCCATCGGCCCGGCGGCGTGCTCCAGCGCCGCGCCCTTGTGGTGCTCACCCGCCCCGTCCCAGGTCAGCACCCGCTCGCCGTCGGTGATGGCGATCGCCGCCGACCCCAGCAGCTCGCGCAGGTGCCGTCCCGCCTTCTGCGCGGCCTGCTCGGTCAGCCCGGCCCGCAGCGGCGGCGCCGCCAGCGACGCGGTGTGCAAAGTCTGGAAGGTCGCCCGGTCCACCGGGCTGCCCAGCTCCCGTCGCCGGCGCCGCCACAACGGCACCACGCCCACCAGCCCGGTCACCACGACCGTGGCGACCACCGCCAGCGCCACCTCCATGTGCGCCACGGTAACCCGACATTCCGCAACGTTCCCGGAACGGCCCGATGCGGCGGTCATGCGGTGTCCCGGCCCCCTCCGGCCCCAGGCGGCGTCCGCGCCCCCGGCGGGTCTCGCCCCTCGTCGGCGGGGGCGCCGGGGGATCAGCCGGTGAGCAGCAGGGTCTTGCCGACGACCCGGCGGGCCTCGATCGCCGCATGCGCCTCGGCCGCCCGCTCCAGCGGGAACGTCTGCCCGATGACCGGACGGAGCCGTCCGGCGGCGGCCTCGGTGAGCGCGGCGGCGGCCAGCCGGACCCGCTCGGCCAGGTCGAACCGCAGGTCGGCGATGCCGCGCAGGGTGACGCCGCGCCGCCGGGCCTCCTCGGCGTCCACCGTCGCGAAACCGCCGGCGGGGGTTCCGTGGGCGGAGAATCGTCCGCCGCGGGCCACGAGCTCGAACGCGGCGCGGCCGACGTCGCCGCCGACGCCGTCGAGGACCACGTCCACCTCGCCAAGCCCGTTCGTCCAGCCGTCCCGTGCGCAGTCCACGACCTCGTCCGCCCCCAGCTCGCGGGCCAGGGCGAGCTTGCGCTCGCCGCGCGCCGCGGCGATGACGTGCGCTCCGGCGGCGCGGACGAGCTGGACGAGCAGGACGCCCATACCGCCGGTCGCGCCCACGATGAGCACCCGCTCCCCCGGCCCGATCCCGACCCCTTCGAGCAGGCCCAGGGCGGTGACGCCGTCGTGCAGCAGCGCGGCGGCGACCCGCAGGTCCACGCCGTCCGGAACGGGGATCAGCCCGCGGGCGGGCACCGCGACCCGCTCGGCGGAGCCGCCGTGACCGCCCAGGTCGCCGGTGTAGGTGAGGACGCGCCGCCCCACCCAGCGCGGGTCGACCCCCTCGCCGACCCGCAGCACCCGCCCGGCACCGCCGCCGCCGGGCACGTACGGGGGACGGACGGCGAAGAAGTCCCGGGCCCGCCCTGAGCGGATCATGGTGTCGACGAACAGGGTGTCCACGGCGACCATGCCCACCACCGCCTCCCCCGGTCCGGGCACCGGCTCGGGGGCCCGGCTCACCGTCAGCGTCTCCGGGCCGCCGAACTCCCTGACCTCGATGATCTTCATCTGCGCGCTCCCTTCGTCTCAGGAGCAGCCTTCAACCTCGACAACGCTTGAGGTCAACTCCGGAGCACGGGCGGCCCGGAGCGGCGGACGGTCCGGCCTCGGGCGATCGGGCCTCGGGCGGTCAGCGCGAGGCGGTGGCCAGGTGCGCGCCGAGCGCCACGAACGACCCGGCGAACGTCCGGCGGATCCAGGTCATCACCCGCGGCCTGGAGATCACCCGCTCCCGCAGGGTGGCGGCGAGCAGCCCGTACGCGGAGAAGATCACGAGGGTGACCGCCATGAAGACCGCCCCCAGCAGCAGCATCCGCCCCACCGGGTCCGCCGTCCCCGCCGGCACGAACTGCGGGAAGAAGGCGAAGAAGAACAGCGTCAGCTTGGGGTTGAGCAGGTTGATCAGGATCCCGGACACGATCACCCGGACCGCCGGGACGTGCTCGGCACCGCCGTGTCCCGTCAGCAGGTCGCTCCGGTCGCGGAGCATCGTCCAGGCCATGAACAGCAGATAGCCGATCCCCAGAAGCTTCAGGCCCTGGAAGGCGGTGGCGCTGGCGTGCAGCACCGCCGCCACCCCGGTGATCGTCGCGACCATGTGCGGGACGGTGCCGAGGGTGCAGCCGAACGCGGCGACGAGGCTCGCCCGACGGCCCCGCGACAGGCCCGCCGCCAGCGTGTAGACCACCCCGGTGCCGGGGGTCGCCACCACGATCAGCGTGGTCACCAGGAAAGCGACGCTCATGCATGCCTCCCTCTCACGGATGTGCGCCCCCTTCACCCTGTCGGCCGTCTTGGTCCACGGAACAGATCCAATCCCGTCTCGCCCGCATGGTCCATTGCGTCCGGAGCGGGCGTCTGCGGCCGTGACGTTCTACGCTTGCTCGGCGGTTCGACGACCCGTCAAGCGACTCCCCGAGCCTTGGTGAGCGGACATGCCGTATGAGATCGCCGTGCCCGGACGCGCCGTGCTGGGCGAAGGCCCCACCTGGGATCCGGACACCGGTCGCCTGCTGTGGGTGGACATCCCCTCCTGCGAGGTCCACGCCTACGATCCGGTCACCGGCGCCGACACCGTGCTGCGCACCCCGCAACCCGTGGGCGCGGCCAAACCGCGCGCCGCCGGCGGCCTGGTGGTCAATCTGCGCGACGGCGTGGGCCTGTACGAGGAGGACGGGACGTTCCGCTGGCTGGCGACGTTCCCCCGGGAGGGCGTGCGGGGCAACGACGCCGCGGTGGCCCCGGACGGGGCGCTGTGGGCCGGGACGATGCGCGAGGACCAGTCCGCCCCCGACGGGGTCCTGCGCCGCATCGCCCCGGACGGCGCGGCCGCGACCGTCGTCACGGGGGTGACGGTCAGCAACGGCATCGGCTGGAGCCCGGACGGCCGTCTGATGTACTACGTCGACACCCCGACCCGGCGCATCGACGTGTTCGACTGCGACGGCCCCGCGATCCGCAACCGCCGCGTCTTCGTCCACGTGCCCGCTCCGGGATGGCCGGACGGGCTGACCGTGGACGCCCTCGGCTGCGTGTGGGTCGCCCTGTGGGACGGCGGCCGGATCCTGCGCTACACCCCGGCGGGGAGGCTGGACCGCACCATCGAGCTGCCCGCTCCGCTGACCACCGCCTGCGCGTTCGGCGGCCCGGATCTGCGCGACCTGTACGTCACCACCGCGACGGTGGACCTGCCGCCCGACGCCCCCGCCCCCAACGGGGCCGTCCTGGTCGTCCCGGACGCCGGGGAGGGGCTCCCCGGCGTCCCGTTCGCGGGCTGAGCGGACCCGGCGGCCGCGATCAGATCCAGTGGTTGTCGTGCTTGCGGTAGAACTCGGCGCGCTCCTCCTCGCCGGCGTCCGCGAGCTCGATCAGCCCCTCGAAGTAGCCCTCGCGGGGCGCCCCGGGCGCGAAGTGCAGCAGCATCGACGCCGGTTCCCCCGAGTCGTTGCGGAACCCGTGGATGCCGCCGATCGGCACGTGCACGTAGTCGCCCGGCCGGGTGTCGATCCAGCGTTCGCCGTTGTAGATGCGGACCGACCCGGACAGGATGTAGAACGACTCGGCCAGCGTCCGGTGGAAGTGCGGGCCGGGGCCGCCGGGCTCCGCGCTCATCTCGTACCGGTAGAGCCCGAACAGACCGCCGGTCGTGGCCCCGGTCGACAGGTAGTGCACCTTGGTCCCGTTCGGATAGATCAGTTCGGCCACGCTGCCGTCCGGCCGGTACACCGCACTGACCTCCCCGCCGTCACCGAAATAACGCGGATCGGGATAGGTCATGAGAACCTCCATGATGACCCCGCCCTTCGGCGGGGAAACGGTCGGATCCCCGCGAAGCGGGACAGGGGGCAGGTGGCGTGCCGCCGGACGAGCCACCGTTCCACCACGCCGGGACGATCTGCAGCCGATCTTGCCCTACCGCGCGAGGAGCGAGGCGAATCGCGACGCCGCCCCCGAACGCGCCGCCCCCGCTCCGGGCGCGCCGGACGTCAGCGGGCCCCTCGGTGGGGGTGTCGGGTGTACTCGGCGCGGCGCCGAAGCATCACGGCGAACATGAGGGGGAACATCACCGCGTGCGCGACGACCATCAGAGTCGCGCCGTCGATGACGCCCAGCCACAGCAACGGCAGCAGCGGCGGCGCGGGGGCGAACATGGCGCCGCACATCTCCAGGACGGCCGGCCAGCGGTGGCCGCGCAGGCGCATGAGCACGACCATGCCCACGGACATGGTGAACGCCATCAGCAGGAAGGCGGGCTCAGGGCTCCGCTCGAAGGACGGTTTCAGCCCGACGGCCGCGAAGATCAGGCTCCCCGCGCCCATCCCGGCGAACATCGCGACGACCATCTCGACGTAGTGCCCGGCGAACCGGACCCACGGGCGGGAGCGGAGAGCCGATGCGGTTCGGGTCATGAGCCCACCGTGCCTCCGCAGGCGCCCGAGAGGGCGGGCGGGGCGATGCACCGGTCGGGAAACTTGGGAGACCCGTCCTGAGGACATAGGCTCGCCCCTGGGCGCCCTCCGCCGCCGGACGGGGTCCCCTGGAGGTTTCGATGACCGAACGGCGTGTGCTCGTGGTCGGCTACGACGCGGCGGAGCTGCTCGACATCGCGTGCATCACCTCGACCCTGGAGATCACCAACCTGCACGGCGCCGACCCCGCCTACCGGGTGCGCCTGGCCAGCCCGGGAGGCCGCCCCGTCACCTGCGGCGCCGGGATGACGCTCCTGGCCCACGAGTCCCTCGAACGGGTCACCGGTCCGTTCGACACCCTCATCGTGTCGGGAGGGATCGGGCACGAGAGGGCCGCCGCCGACTCCTCGCTCGTCGCCCACGTCCACAGGCTGGCCCGGGAGAGCCGCCGGATCGCCTCGGTGTGCACCGGGGCGAGCGTCCTGGCCGCCGCCGGCCTCCTGAACGGCCGGCGGGTGACCACCCACTGGGGGTGGGCGTCGAGCCTGGCCTCCCGCCATCCCGAGGTCGTCGTCGACCCGGACCCGATCTTCATCCGGGACGGGGAGCTGTGCACCGCGGCCGGCGTCACCAGCGCCCTGGACCTCACCCTGGCCTTCGTGGAGGAGGACCACGGCGCCGCCCTGGCCCGCAGCGTGGCCCGCTATCTGGTGACCTATCTGCAGCGGCCGGGCAACCAGGCGCAGATGAGCATGTTCACCAGCGCGCCGCCGCCGGCCGACGAACTGGTCAGAAGGCTGGTCGACCACATCACCGCGCATCTGGGCGAGGACCTGTCCACGACCGCGCTCGCCGCCCGCGCGGGCGTCAGCGAACGTCATCTGACCCGCTTGTTCCTCAAGCATCTGGGGCAGACGCCCGGCCGTCTCGTGCGCCGAGCCCGCGTCGAGGCCGCCGCGCACCTGCTGGCCACCACCACCCTGCCGATGGCCGCCGTGGCGTCCCGCTGCGGTTTCGGAACGGCCGAGACGCTCCGCCAGGCGTTCGTCGCCCGCTACGGCATCCCACCGTCGCGGTACCGGGCCGCGCAGTCCGCCGCCGGCGCCTGAGCCGCCGAGCCCGTCGCGGCGGCACGGCCCGCCGCCCGACCCGACCGCGTCGCCGGCGCTATGCTCGGCCCGGCGAACCGCTCGAAAGGCCCTCATGGAACCCTCATGGAACGACGACCGCACGACCATCACGATGTGAACGGGCCCGCCCCCGGCGCCGGAGGCCGGCCCGGCGAAGCGACCGAACGCGCCGACTCCGCACGGGAGCACGAGGAGCCCGACGAGGGCCGCTCCGCGGAGCGCGCGGACCGGGCGGACCGGTTCACCTGGAGCGCCCCCGTCGCGATCCTCTACGACCCGCTGCGCGACGGCCCCGAGCGCCGCTGAGCGGCCGCCGCGGGGCCGGCGTGCCCGCATGGCGCAAAGCCCCGTCGCAGAACCCCGGGAACGGCGCCGATGCCGGCGGCCGATTCCCTCCGGCCGGTTCCGGAGGACGCCGCGACGAGCGTGGCTCGGGCCGTCCCCGGCCCGGGTCCTCGTCAGGCAGTTAGTCGGGCAGAGACGGCTCAGGCCCCGCTCCGGATCGTCCGGACGGGGCCTGACCTGCGTCTTCACAGTGCTCGACCTGGCTCCCGCGATTGGACTCGAACCAATAACCTGCCGGTTAACAGCCGGCTGCTCTGCCAATTGAGCTACGCGGGATCGACGCTCTGCCCGGTGGAAGGTCTCCCTCGCACCGCGGCGGAACCAGATTAGCGCATCCGAAGGGGTGCTCGCGCACGCATATCTCGGCGCGGGACTGGCCGCGGCCTCCGTGGGTATGGGGGTGGCACTCAGACGGTCACGGAGGTATGCCATGAAGATCAGGATTCCGTTCCTCCTCGGCGCCGCGGTCGGCTACGTGCTGGGGACCAGGGCCGGCCGGGAGCGCTATGAGCAGATCGTGCAGCAGTCCCGCAAACTGGCCGAGAACCCCAAGGTGCAGGAGACGGCCGAGACGCTGCGCGCCAAGTCGGGGATGCTGGCGGGCACGGCCAAGAACCGGATCACCGAACGCACCGCAGGCTCCCGGAAGACCAGGCAGGCGGAGCGGGAGCCGATGGCCGAGGTGGGCGGGGAGCCCTCGGGACGGTTCTCCGGCCCCGCCGGCGGAGCCCCGTCGGGAAGCGCCTCCACCACCGGCGGCACCTCCGCCTCGGGGTCGACGGCCGGAACGCCGGCCGGGAGCGCCAGGCCGTCGCCGCGCGGTTCTCACTGAAGCACGGTCACAGGCCCGTCTGGCGGCGGAGGTCCTCGAGGATCTGCTCGGCCTGGGCGCGCAGCCCCGGATCGTCGGGGTCGAGCCCGGCCTCGAACACCAGCGCCCAGCGCACCCGGCCGGTGGCCGGCGAACGACGGCCGGTGATCCGGACCTTCCCGCCGCCGGGCAGGGTCGCCGGATGGTTGACCACGATGGTCGAGGTGACCCGCTCCCGGATGGTCTCGGGCACCGACCCGGGGTCGGTGAGCCCGATCCGGTGCGAACGACCCCCGCTTTGGTGAACGTGCAGCACGCGCCCGTCCCACGAGGCGCGGTCGATCCGCTCCCACGGCAGCCGCAGGAACCCCCCGTCGCCGGTCGGCAGGTGCAGCGCGAATCCGGTGGCGACGACATGGGAGCCGCCGCGGGTGGGGGCGTGGGCCAGCGGGCGCTCGCCGCGGCCCAGGTCGAGGGCGTCCCGCACGGCTCGGGGGAGACGATTGCGCTGGAACAACGGCAGCATGGGCCTCAACGTACCGATCACGCGGCGTGGGAGGCGCGCCGGGCGGCGAGCAGATCCAGCACCAGGGCGGCGGACCAGCTGTAGTCGTGGCTGCCGTACCCGCTCCCGTCGAACGGGTCGAAGTACTCGCGGAACCCCGACTGGCGCACCAGCCGCAGCGTGGTCCCGTGCAGCAGGTCGGAGATGATCGTCAGCCCGTGCACGGACGCCGCCAGCCACAGCAGCCAGTTGGTGTTGACCCAGGTGGGGCCGCGCCAATAACGGGTGGGGTCGAAGCTCGCCGACTGCAGATCGCACGAGGGCACCGGGTAGCCCGCGGCGCCGCTGAAACGCGCCGACAGCAGCAGCTCGACCAGCGCCCGCAGCGCGGGCGAGGGCAGTTCGGGGTCCAGCAGGGGGCCGAACGAGGCCACCGTGATCGTGGGGATCAGCTCGCCGGAGCGCAGGTCCAGCACCCGGAAGCACTCCCCGTCCCACAATCGGTCCAGCAGCGCCCGACGGATGCGGGCGGCGTCCTCCAGATGCGGCGCCGGGTCCCGCCCGATGATCCGGGCGATCTCCGCCAGCGCGTGCGTGGAGGCCAGATACGCGGCGTTGAACAGCGGGTCCTCGGCGAGGAAGGGATGCTCGTCCCGCAGGTGCCCGGCCTCGTAGCGGGCGTCCCGCAGCAGCGTCACCAGCCGTACGTACCGGTCGTGGTCCTCCCCCGCCGTCACGCCCGCGCCCGGCGGGCGCAGCGGCGCGTACCGGGAGGGCGGCAGGTCCAGGGCCGACAGCGGCCGGTCCCAGGAGGGGCTGTCGTCCATCCCCGACTCCCACGGATGGCAGATGGCCGCCAGTCCCGCTCCCCCGATGTCGCGTTCCTCGGCCAGATGGCGGTGCTGCGCCGTCAGCAGCGGATACAGCCGGGCCAGGAAGGCTCGGCTGCGCTCGGCGTCGCCCGCGTCGGCGCACTGGTGCAGCCGCAGCGCCGCCAGCGCCTGCAACGGCGGCCCGGTCAGCCCCGAGGTGTCCAGGTCGCGCGGCGTCCCGGGCACGGAACGGCTGCGCCACAGGTCCGGCCCGGGGAAATAGCCGAAGCGCGGCAGCTCGGGGTGGAACACGATGTGCGGGACCAGCCCGCGCGCCCACTGTCCGCGGAAGACCGCCAGCAGCTCCCGCTCGGCGCGGGACCGGTCGTGCCGGACGAGCCCCATGCTGATGAACGCCGAGTCCCAGCTCCACAGGTGCGGATACAGGCCGGGCGAGGGCACGGTCCCGCGACCGGTCCAGTTGGCGTCCAGCACTCGTGCGGCGGCCCGCCACAGCGCGGCCTCGTCGCCCTTCAGCCAGGAGCTCACTCTCCCAGGGTGACCCGTGGACCTCGTTCTGCCTAGGGCCTGTCCAGGGCCTGCCCAGGGCCCGTCTCAGGGCGTCCGCCCGGGCGACGGCCGTTCGCCGTCGTGCAGGAGAGCGCGCCAGGTCCCGGCGGCGGGCACCGCGTCCGGGTCGAGGGCCAGCGCCAGCAGCCGCTCGGCGATCTCCTCCCCCGCCGCGACGCCCCGGGCCGCGGTGACCGCGGTGCGGGGGGCGGTCCAGCCGACGTCCGCCAGTTCCCCGTGGGCGGGCCGCAGCGCCGCGTCGGCGGCCTCCAGCAGCTCGACGTCCAGCAGGGAGTCACCGGCGGCCAGCATCCGCCCGGCCCCGGTCCGGTGCGCCACCTCCGCCGCGGCCGCGGCCTTGGACAGCCCGTCGGGGATGCAGTAGACCTTGCGTCCCTGCAGCGAGGTCCGCCAGCCGCGTTCGGCGCACCAGCCCGTCAGGTCGGCCAGCCAGCCGTCCGGGAGCGCCGCCCGCTCCACCACCGCGTAGCAGAACAGGTCCGAGGCGGTCCGGACGGTGCGCACGAACTCCCCGCTCACGCGGGTCAGGTGCCCGTGCACCTCCGCGAGCTCCGCCGCGACGCGGAGGCGGGAGCGCACCCGCGCCGCCCATTCGGGATCCGCGACCCCGTCGACGAGGATGTGCCCCCCGTTGGCGCAGATCGCGTACGGCGGGGGCTTCTCCAGCAGGCGCACCCGGCGGTACTGCTCCGGGGTCCGCGTGGTGACGGGGACGAGCACCGCCGCGTCGGCGAGGCGCTCCAGCAGCCGGGCGGCGGTCTCGGTGACGTAGGACAGCGGCTCGGCCCGGTAGTGCTCCACGCACAGCAGCCGGGGCAGGGTCTCGTCCGGCCCCTCCCAGCCCAGCGCGGCCGCCGAGTAGATCAGCGTGCGGTCCAGGTCGCTGCACACGACGGTCTTCACCGGCCGCCTCCCCGCCCGACGTCGGGGCGGACCAGTCCCGCGCAGGCGTACGGGAGGGCGTCCGGCTCCACCTCGACCACCGGGACGCCGCGTTCGGCCGCCAGCAGCCGGATGTGCGCCAGGTCCCCGGAGGCCAGGGCGTCGGAGCGGACCAGCACCCGCCAGGGGACGCGGCGCAGCAGCACCCGGGTCGTCTCCCCCACCCCCGGTTTGATCAGGTTGAGGTCGTCGATGCCGTACCGTTCGCCGATCCGGCGGACCGCCGCCCAGCCCGACCAGTCGGGGGTGCGGTCGGCCTCCCGCAGCGCCGGCCAGTCCCTGGCCACCCGCTCGGCGACCTCCCCGAACCGGGCGCACACGGCGTCCAGGAACACCCCCGACACGTCCGAAGGGGCCAGTTCGGCGTAGAACTTGGCGCCGTGGAAGTCGTTCGGCCCGATCAGCTCGTCGTTCAGCACGGTGCGGCTGACCAGACCGGACACCGTGGAGTTGAGGCAGGCCGAGGGGATCAGGAAGTCCTCGCGGGTCCCGTACAGGCGGGTGCAGCGTCCCGGGTCGGCCAGCACCGCCAGATCGCCGGGGAAGCGCACCCCGGTGTCGCGGAAGTACGCCTCCAACGCCGTGGTCAGCTCCCTGGTGATCACGCCCTTGCCGGTCCACCCGTCCACGAACATCACCGACGCCGGGTCGTGGTGCTCGGTCAGGTAGCGCAGCGCCACCCGGTCGATGCCCCGGCCCCGCACGATGCTCAGCGAATAGTGCGGCAGGTCCAGCCCGTGGGCTGCCCGCGCCCACCGGCGGATCAGCACCCCCACGGGGGTGCCCGCCCGCGCCAGCGACACCAGCACCGTCTCCCGGCCCCGTTCGGCCAGGATCAGCTCGGTGACCAGGCCGACCGCGTACGCCAGGCGGGACGCCGAGGCCTCCAGCGCCCGGTGGAACAGCCGCCGGTACTCGGGGCCGGGCTGGTACTCCACCGGCAGCGACTCGGCGTAGTGCGCCCGGCCCGCCTGGATCGCCGCCTCCCGTTCCTCGATCGGCGCCTCCAGCTTCACCTGGGACAGGTCCTTGAGCAGCCAGGCCACGTCCTCGGCCGGGTAGCTGCCGAAATCCGGTCCGCGCAGCGGCTCGGGGGTCATCCGGTCTCCTTCCCGCAGGACCAGGGCCGTCGGGCGGGCCGGACCGGCAGGGCGGCCAGCACCACCGGGGCGATGCCGCGCAGACGCCTCAGCAGCCCCGACGCCAGCTCCGGCGTGTCCCCCACGGCGTCCACGATCAGCACGATCGCCTCGAAGCCCGCTCCGGCCACGTTGTAGGCGTACCGCTCCCCCGGCCCGTCCGCCGGGGCGTCGTGGGCTGGGAAGGCGATCCGCGTCCGGATGGCGTAGCCGGGGTCGTCCACGGCCAGCACAGGGGAGCGGGTGGTCGTCGAGTACCGCACCTCCGTCTCGGGGAGCAGGTCCGCCAGCGCCTCGGCCAGCCGGAGCGGGGCGTACATCAGCTCCTCGAAGCCGAGCACGAGCACCCGCCGCGCCTCCGCGGGCAGCGCGGCGGCGAGCCGGGCGGCCATCTCGGGCAGCGCCTCCTCCAGCCGTTCCCGGTGCTCGGGCGTGAACCCGTGCCGGCCGCCCTCGGGCAGCCCCTCGGGCCATCCCGGATCCACCCGGACGAGGGGGTGCTCCCCCGCCGCCGGTTCCGCCGCATCCGGCGTCCCGGCCGCGAGCGCCCGTCCCCTGGCCAGGACGTCGGGCGGCAGCTCCACCCGCCCGGACGCCAGCGCCACCGTGTCGATCCGCGCCCCCAGCCGCTCGGCGAACGCCGCCATCCGCGCGCGGTCCCGCCGTCCCCGCACGTCCACCAGCGCCGCCACCACGTAGTGGCGGCGCGGGCGGGCGGCGTGCAGCGCCCCGATCGTGTTGAGGGCGGTGGTGCCGGTGGACAGCTCGTCGTCGACCAGCACCACCGGGCCGTCCCGTTCCATCAGCCTCCGGTCGGCGGGGAGCAGCAGGTGGCTGGTGGCGTGGCTGTGCTCCTCCTCGAACCCTCCGTACGGCGCGATCCCCTCCACCGGGCGGCGGGTCGAGTGCAGATAGACGGCGTCCCCCAGGGCGTCGGCCACCGCATGCCCCAGCGCCGTCGCCGTCTCGGCATATCCGATCACCAGGGCGGACCTCCCGTCCGTCGATCCGCCGGTCAGCGCGTCCCGCAGCCGGGCCGCGGCGTCCGCCCGGCCCCGGGGCGTCTCCGGGCGGGCGGGGCGCGGCCCCGGTCCGTCCGTCGCCGGTCCGGAGGCCAGGGCCCGCCGCAGGGCGTCGACGGCCGCGGCGGGGGGCGGGCCCGCGATCCGGCGGCCCAGCAGCAGGCCGGCCCCGTACACCAGCCGCGGGTCGGTGGGGACGTGCTTGCCGAGGACGGCGGACACCAGCAGGTGGGCGCGGCGGGGGTTGCGGCGGATCGCCAGTCCCACCAGGTCGGTCAGTCCGACGCCGAGGGGGCGGTCGACGTCGGTCAGCCGCACCCCCAGGCGTTCGGCCACCCAGGTCCCGTTCCAGACGCTCACGTGCCGCCCGCCGCCTTGAGCAGTTCCACGAAGGTGACGTCCTCGGCGGCCACCCCGAACACCTGGGCGCGCAGCATCAGCCGCTCGGCCCAGGCGCGGTGGGGCTTGGCCTCGTTCATCTTGTTGGCGTAGCTGCTGGCCATCGCTCCCCCGCCGGTCTCTCCGAGGATGTCGGCGGCGTCGCAGTACTCCTCATGGGTCACCACCGACAGGGCGTGCACCGCCGGGACGTGGGAGGGGTGGATGACGGTCTTGCCGATCAGGCCGTTGGCCTTGTCCAGGTGGACCTCGCGGATCAGCCCATCGAGCTCCGCGCTGATGATGTGCCGGCGCAGCCCGATCGCGTGCCGGCGTTCGAACGGGGCCTGCCGCAGCTGGGGTTTGAACAGCCGCTCCCCGGCCGAGAAGTACTCCCAGACCGGGCCGGTGATCACGAAGCCGCTGCCGTCGGCGCGGCCCAGCACGTTCACCACGTCGGCGATCACGCTGGCCACCGGGTGGATGTCGTAGATGGTCAGGTCGGGCGGGCGGCGCAGGCCGTAGGCGGCGCACATGTCGGTGCCTCCCAGCCGCACCGCCAGCACCAGGTCGGCGTGCTTGGCCAGCAACCGCGCCACGTCGTGCAGCATCTCGGTGCGGGTCTCCCGGTACACCGCCTCGCGGCTCTCGATCACCGGCATGGCCAGCAGCGGGCGCGGGGCCTGCGCGGAGGCCTCGCGCAGCGCGTCCAAGAACGCCTCTCCCGCGGCGGCGGTGAACTTCGGCAGTACGAACCCGCTGATCAGCTCGACCGCGTCGCCCAGCCGCCGGGTCAGATCGCCGATCTGCTCGGGCGTGCGCACCCGGATGAACAGCAGCGGGACGCGGGCCCCGGTGCGATGGGCGCGGCGCACCTGGGCGACCAGGTTGGCCTCGGCGGCGGGCACCTCGTCGTCGGGGATGGCGTCCTCCAGGCACACCACCATGCTCATCACCCCGCGCCGGGCCGCCTTGACGATGTCGTCGAGCAGGGCGGGCCGGGTGGCGGGGCTGTAGAGGGTGGCGCCCAACGCCACCGCCAGCACGCGCGGATCGCTGTCCCGCCCGAACGGCCGAGGGTGCCGGTAGAACAGGCGTTTGCGCCGGGCCGCGGAGACGTGGTCGAAGTGTCGCATGGAAGCGGATCCTTTCCATGGTGGAACGGGCCACATCTCGACGGCGCCGCACGGCCCACCGCTGACGATAGACGGATCTGTGGCCTTTTGCGCCCTACGACACATTCAAGGCCTGACGCGTAGATACTCACCCATGGCAAGGAAAGTGAAGAAATCGACCCCCAGATCCGGCGATCGCCGCCTACAGGTGGGCCGTCACCTCCGGCAGCAGATGCTGAAAGGTGCGGCCGGTGGCGGTCGCCCCGATCGCGGTCATCGACCAGCCCTGCCCGTCCCGGCTGACCTTCGCCATGATCTGCGCGGTGTGCGGCCCCGTCTCGGACAGGTCGTAGCGGGCGAGCTCCTCTCCGGTGGTCTCGTCCACCAGCCGGCAGAACGCGTTCACGATCTGGGAGAAGCCCTGCCCGGTGAAGGAGTTGACGGTGAAGACCAGCTGGGCGATGCCGGCCGGCAGCGCCGCCAGGTCGACGATGATCGACTCGTCGTCGCCCTCGCCCTCACCGGTGAGGTTGTCCCCGGTGTGCCGGACGGCGCCGTCCTTGCTGCGCAGCTGACGGAACCAGACCGCGTCCGTCAGGTTGCCGGAGGCGTCGAACAGCAGGCACGAGGCGTCCAGGTCGATCGGCTGCGGCCTCCTCCGGCCGAACAGGCCCCTCTTGACGGCCGCGTCCCAGCCCAGGCCCATCCTGACCCGAGTGAGCGCGCCGCCGCCGGGCCCGACCAGCGAGACCTTCTGCCCCTTCTGCAACGAGACGGACATGAGCGGATGCGCCCCCTCCACCGACGGCCCCTCGACGACACGCGTGTCCGCCGGGGACCAGGGCCCCGGCGGACACGCGTCGAAGGAGACCGGTCAGTCAGCCGCCCGACACACCCGTGGACTCCAGCTCGGCCTGCTCGCCGGAGCCGCCGGCGATCTGCTCGCCGTTCTCCCGCCGGTTGCGCAGCACCGAGGACAGGAACGCGGCGATGATCAGCGCGGACCCGAGGCCGCCGGTGATCCACTCCGGCACGTGGGTGCCGATGCCGATCAGCATGCAGATCGCCAGCGCGCCGATCGCCCAGTGCGCCCCGTGCTCGAGGTAGACGTACTCGTGCAGGGTGCCCTTGCGGACCAGGAACACCGTCAGCGACCGGATGTACATGGCGCCGATGCCCAGGCCCAGCATGATCACGACCGGGTCGGTGCTGATCGCGAAGGCGCCGATGACGCCGTCGAAGGAGAACGAGGCGTCCAGTACCTCCAGGTAGAGGAACAGGAAGAAGCCGGCCTTGCCGGTGGCCAGCACCAGCCCGTTGGGCCCGGTCCTGGCCGGCGCGGAGGCGCCGTCCTCCTCGTCGTCCTCGTCGACGTCGCCGCTCTGGGAGAACAGCTCGCCCAGCCCGTTGACCAGGATGTAGGTCACCATGCCGAGCACGCCGGCGATCATGACCCGGCCGGGATCCTCGGCGTGGTTGCCGGCCACGTAGGCCAGCGCGATGCCGGCCACCACCACCGACAGCTGGTCCAGCTTGCCGATCCGGGCGAGCGGGCGTTCCAGCCACGGCAGCCACTTGTCGGCGCGTTCCTCGAACACGAAGTCCAGGAACAGCATCATCAGGAACATGCCGCCGAACGCCGCGATCATCGGATACGCCTCATGCATCCGATCGGCGTACGCCTCGTGGTCGTTGAACGCCAGATCGATGGCCTCGACCGGGTTGAGCTGGGCGGTGATCCCCACGATCAGGAGCGGGAACACCAGCCGCATGCCGAACACCGCGATCGCGATGCCGACGGTGAGGAAGATCCTCTGCCAGAACGGGCTCATCCGTTCCAACACCTTGGCGTTCACCACGGCGTTGTCGAACGACAGAGAGATCTCCAAAACGGCGAGGACGGCCACCAGCGCCAACCCCGCCGGGCCGCCGTACAGCAGCGCGGCGAGCAGACCGAGGGCGGTGACGGCGAACGACCACCCGAAGGTACGAAGAATCATGGATGTGTCTCTGCTAGGCGGGGAACGTCAACGCATCAGCCGACGTTGACGCCGAAGTCCATGGCGATCCCGGCCAGCCCGGAGGCGTAGCCCTGGCCGATCGCCCGGAACTTCCACTCGTTGTTGTAGCGGTACAGCTCGCCGAAGACCATCGCGGTCTCCGTCGAGGCGTCCTCGGTCAGGTCGAAGCGGGCCAGCTCGCTGCCGTCGGTGCGGTTGACGATGCGGATGTAGGCGTTGCGGACCTGGCCGAAGCTCTGGCCGCGCTTGTCGGCCTCGTAGATCGACACCGGGAAGACGATCCGCTCGCACTGGGGCGGAACCCGGGTCAGGTCCACGTTGATGACCTCGTCGTCGCCCTCCCCTTCACCGGTGAGGTTGTCGCCGGTGTGCTCGACCGAGCCGTCCGGGCTGCGCAGGTTGTTGAAGAACACGAAGTGCTGGTCCGACAGGACCTTGCCGTTGGCTCCCAGCATCAGCGCCGAGGCGTCCAGGTCGAAGTCGGCGCCGGTGGTGGTGCGCACGTCCCAGCCCAGGCCCACGGCGACGGCGGTCAGGTTGGGCGCGGCCTTGGTCAGCGAGACGTTGCCGCCTTTGGCGAGGGAAACTCCCATGATCGGGTCGCTCCTACTCCGTTCGATTTGTCGGCAGTGCTGTGAGATGCCCCCCGATACCGCGGGTCGTCAGACGTTGACCCCGAAGTCCATGGCGATCCCGGCCAGCCCGGAGGCGTAACCCTGGCCGACGGCCCGGAACTTCCACTCCGCACCGTTGCGGTACAGCTCGCCGAAGACCATGGCGGTCTCGGTGGAGGCGTCCTCGGTCAGGTCGTAGCGGGCCAGCTCGCTGCCGTCGGCCTGGTTGACGACGCGGATGAAGGCGTTGCGGACCTGGCCGAAGTTCTGCCCGCGCTTGTCGGCCTCGTAGATCGACACCGCGAACACCACCCGCTGCGCCTCGGCGGGCATCCCGGCCAGGTTCACCTTGATCTGCTCGTCATCGCCCTCGCCGACGCCGGTCAGGTTGTCCCCCGAGTGCTCCACGGCCCCGTCGGGGGTGCGCAGGTTGTTGAAGAACACGAAGTGCTGGTCCGACAGCACCTTGCCGCCGGCGTCCACCACGATCGCGGAGGCGTCGAGGTCGAAGTCGGCGCCCGTGGTGGTCCGCACGTCCCACCCGAGCCCCACGGTGACCGCGGTCAGTCCCGGCGCCTGTTTGGTGAGCGAGACGTTGCCGCCCTTGCTCAGACTGACACCCACAGTGCCTCCATGATCGCTCTTCTCTCGGCCGACGTCACTCGTAATGACGTCGGGCCGATGCTATCCGTTCCCGCCCCTTTCGTCGGCCCCGAGAACGAGATCCCGACGCCTCCCGACGGTGAACCCGATGTCCGGAGTAGGCCACACTGGGGAACGGACGGGGACGCGGGGCGCGCGGAGCGCTCCCGCGTCGGTCGGCACGGCGGAACGGCGGAGTCGCTTTGTGGGGAGCAGGTGATCGGAGCCGCCGCGGACGCCGCGGCGGATCGGTCGAGGCCGCGCGGAACGCGGCGGTCGCCGCCCGGGAACGGGCCGCCACCGCGTTCTACGACATGGATCAGGCGCAACGGTACGTCGAGGGACGGGTCACCCTGTTCGCCGATCTGGACCCCGCCGCCGGCGCCTCCGCCCGGCGGGAGATGGCGGCGCTGAAGGAGCGCGCCGACGCCACCGCCGCCGCCTACATCGCCGTGCTGGACTCCCACGACCTGGACGACCCGGACCGCTCGGCCGCCGAGTACCGGGCCGCCCGCCGCGCCCTGGAGTCGGCCGCCGAGGGCCTGGACAAGGTCACCGCCGAGCTGAACGGCTTCGCCGCCCGCCTGGCCGACCGCATGGCCGGTCTGGAGGCCGCGCTGGAGCGGCTGCCGCCCAGGCTGAACGCCGCCCGGGAGGCCGTCGCCGCGGCCGAGACCGCCGTCGAGCGGGCCCGTGCGGAGGGCTGGGACGTCACCGACCCCGAGGCCGAGCTGACGCGGGCCCGGAAGACGCTGGAGCGGCTGTCCTCCGCCGGGCTGGGCGGGCTGGGTCTGGCGGGTGCGCTGCAGGCCGCCGACGAGGTCCGCAACGGCGCCGAACGCGCCCGCGAGCAGGCCGAGGAGCTGCCCAAGGAGGCCGAGAAGGTCCGCAACGCGCTGGCCTCCGTGCGCACGAGGGCCGAGGCCGTGGCCGGCCGCGTCGAGCCGGTCCGCGCCGCGATGCGCGCCCTGCTGCGCGGTTATTCGCTGGCCTGCTGGGAGGACCTCAAGAACGCCCCCGAGGCCATCGAGGAGGGCGTCGCCCGGGCCCGGGAGCGGATCGCCGAGGCCGAAGGGCACGCCGCCCGCGGCGAGTGGCGCCAGGCCCGCCACGCCGTGACCGCCGCCCGCACCGAGCTGACCGCCGCCGACCGCCGCGCCCGTCAGGTCACCGATCGCCTCGAGGAGCTGAACGCCACCGCAGCCGACCCCGGCGCCCCCGCCGAGGCCGCACGCTTCGTCGTCCGCGACGCCCAGCGCTTCGTCGTCAACGCCGGCCCGGAGTTCTCCTCCCGCCACGCCGGCGCTCTGGACGCCCTGGCCGAGCGGCTGGAGGCCGCCCCGCGCCGGCTCACCGGCCCCCACCCCGACTACTGGTCCTACCTGCGGGAACTGGAGTCCGTCACAACGGCCGCCAAGGACGTCGTGGCCCAGGTCCGGGCCGAGCTGGCCCGCCGTCACAACGGCTGAGGAGCGCGCGGCGGCGCGCGTCCGCAGCCCGCGCGGATGCGGCGGGCGTCCTCTCCGCGCTCTCCGCGCGGCTCAGCGCGGGCTCTCGTTGTGCAGGCCGATGGTGAGGTTGCGGGCGACCATGGGCGGGCGGCCGGGCTGATCGGCGTACGGGTGGACCGGCTGGGGCTGAGGCTGGGGGGCGGCGGGCTTGGCGTAACCGTCGGAGGAGTGGTGCCGGGCCTGGGGGGCGACGGGCTCGGCGACGACGGCGGTGCCGTAGGCGCAGACCTCGTGGCCGCCGCGTCCGGAGCCGCTGCTGACGAAGGCGTTGTCGAAGGTCATCCCCACCACCGCGGTGGCCCCCATCCGGCGTGCCTCCTCGGCGAGCCGCTGCACGGCCTCCCGGCGGGCCCGGGACAGGCCGAGGGCCGGCTGCTCGCCGGTCACCCGAAAGGTCCCGCTGCTGGGGGAGCTCCCCGCCGGGGGCGCGGTGCCCTGATCGGTCTGGACGGCGACCCCGAACACCTCGCCGAGCACCCTGCGGATCTCATATCCCGGCAGGCCATCAGTCGTGACGATCAGCATGACCCCACCGTAGACGACGAACGGGGGTTATGCCCCGGTAACGACCTCTTCCACCGGTCCAGACGCCCCATCGGCCCCCACCGGCGCCCCTCGGTGCGCGGCTCTCACCGCCGGCTCCCCACCGTCTCCGGGTCCTCACCGTCTCCGGCGCCGTCGTCCCCGTCGTCCCCGGCGCCGCCGGCGCACGGGCGTCCGCGGCCCCGCTCCCGCGCGCCGCCCGCGGCGCGGGCCGCGGCGTCCGCCGTCGCGGGCGACGCGAGGTCCGAGCCGGCCGCAGGAACAGGTCGGGCGACCGCCTCGCGCCCGCGGTCGCCCGACCTGAATCTGCGGCCGGGCGCTACTCGAGGTATTCCCGCAGCATCTGCGCGCGGGAGGGATGGCGGAGCTTGGCGAGGGTCTTGGACTCGATCTGGCGGATCCGCTCCCGGGTCACCCCGAACTCGCGGCCGACCTCCTCCAGGGTGCGGGGATGGCCGTCGGTCAGGCCGAAGCGCAGCTGGATGATGCGCTGCTCCCGTTCCGACAACGTGTGCAGGATGTCCTCGAGCTGGTCCTGCAGCAGGATGAACGCCGCGGCCTCCATCGGGACCACCGCGTCGGCGTCCTCGATGAAGTCGCCGAGATCGGAGTCCTCCTCGCCGATCGGCGACTGCAGCGACACCGGCTCCTGGGCGATCCGCTGGATCTCGGTGACCCGCTCGGCGGTCAGCCCCATCTCCCGGCCGATCTCCTCCGGGGTCGGCTCCCGCCCCAGATCCTGGTGGAGCTGCCGCTGGACCCGCGCCAGCTTGTTGATGGTCTCCACCATGTGCACCGGGATCCGGATGGTGCGCGCCTGATCGGCGATCGCCCGGGTGATCGCCTGGCGGATCCACCAGGTGGCGTAGGTGGAGAACTTGAAACCCTTGGTGTAGTCGAATTTCTCGACGGCGCGGATCAGTCCGAGATTCCCCTCCTGGATGAGGTCGAGGAAGAGCATCCCCCGACCCACGTAGCGTTTGGCGATCGAGACCACCAGGCGCAGGTTGGCCTCGATGAGACGTTGCTTCGCACGGACTCCCTCCTGTGCGAGCAGTTCGAGGTCGAGCCGCTCCACCGGGGAGAGCACGGCCGATCGGGCCAGCTTCTCCTCGGCGAACAGGCCCGCCTCTATCGTTTTGGCGAGTTCGACTTCCTCTTCTGCCGTCAGCAGCGGTACGCGCCCGATCTCCCGCAGGTAGATGCGGACCAGGTCGCTCGTCGGCGCCCGTTTGCCGAGATCGCTCTCGTCCGCTCGCGCGAGTTCCTCGGCCTCGCCGGAGGACTCGAGGACCTCCACTCCCTGCTCGGCGAGCATCCAGACGATCTTGTCGAGCGAATCCGCCGGCAGCTCGGAACGATCGATCGCGGCGGCGATGTCGTCGACGGTCACACCGCCGCGCCGTCTCCCACGCGCAACAAGGTCCGCCACCTGGTCAATCGATGGCGCTTCGCTTGGCAGCACCGAAGGGCCCACAACCACAGTGTGCGTCAAGCGAGGCCTAGATCACAGCACCCAATTTCACAGAAAGTGTGCTATGGGGCCCCGAGAGCACGCTCCCGCATCACGCGTCTGCGCTGCTCAAGCGCCACCAGATCCCCGAACAGCCGGGCGTAGTCCTCCGGATGCTCGACCGGATTCAGCCGTTCCAGTTTGACCTTGAGAGCTGCGATCTCGCTCGTGAGCTGGCGTTCTGCGATCCGGGCGAGCAACTCGGCCGCATATCGGTCGTCCGTTTCGCCGGTGAAGTGGAGCGGTTCCACCGCCAGCCGGGTGACCAGGCCGGCGATCTGCTCGTTCGGAGCGGCCTCGCGCAGCCGCACCGCCCAATCCGTCCCGCCGGCCGAGGCCACCCCGCCGACCTGTGCGATCAGCTCCCGAACCGCCGCGTGCGGCGGTGCGGTGAACGCCGCGGCCGGCAGCTCGTCGAACGCCGGGCCGACGATCGCCGGGCGCTGCACGGCGAACTTCAGCAGCTCCCACTCGCGGCGCACGTCCGGGTCGCTCAGATCGTGCCCGGACCGCCCGCCGGCCGCCGGACGCCCGGCGTCCGGCCGCCCGCCGGTGACCCGCACCGGCCGTCCGTCCGCGGCGCGGCCGCGCATCCCCTGTTCGCGGACCCGGCGCAGCACCAGCTCCTCGTCCATGATCCCCAGCCAGCGGTCCAGGCTGGCGGCGTACATCTTGCGCAGGCCGGCGTCCTTGATCCCCGCCACCACCGGGGCGGCGGCGTCCAGCGCGGCCAGCCGCCCCTCGTTGGTGCTGACGTCGTACCGCTCGATGGTGGCGCGGATGACGAACTCGAACAGCTGGGTCCGCGAGGCGATCAGGTCGCGCACCGCCGCGTCGCCGTGCTTGAGCCGCAGCTCACAGGGGTCCAGGCCGTCCGGCTGCACCGCCACGAAGGTCTGCGCGGCGAACCGCTGGTCCTGCTCGTAGGCGCGCAGCGCGGCGCGCCGCCCGGCGGCGTCCCCGTCGAAGGTGAAGATGATCTCGGCACGGGCGTCCGGCTGGTCCATCAGCAACCGGCGCAGCAGCTTGGCGTGCTCCTCGCCGAACGAGGTCCCGCAGGTCGCCACCGCGGTCGGCACCCCGGCCAGATGACAGGCCATCACGTCGGTGTAGCCCTCGACGATCACCGCCTGGCGACGCCGGGCCATCTCCTTCTTGGCCAGGTCCGCCCCGTACAGCACCGAGCCCTTCTTGAACAGCGGCGTCTCGGGGGTGTTGAGGTACTTGGGGCCGTCGTCGTTGTCGTAGAGCCTGCGGGCGCCGAACCCGATCACGTCCCCGGTCATGTCCCGGATCGGCCACACCAGCCGTCCCCGGAACCGGTCCACCGGCCCCCGGCGGCCCTCCCGCGCCAGCCCGGCCGTGATCAGCTCCTGGTCGGTGAATCCGCGCCCGCGCAGGTGCCGGACCAGCGTCTCCCAGCCGCGGGGGGCGTAGCCGACCCCGAAGTGCTCGGCGTGCGAGGCGTCGAAGCCGCGCTCGGCGAGGAACCGCCGTCCGATCAGCGCCTCGTCGGAGGCCAGCTGCTCGGCGTAGAACTCCGCGGCGATCCGATGCGCCTCCACCAGGCGGGCGCGCTGCCCGTCCCGGCGGCGAGGAGCGTAGCCGCCCTCCTCGTAGTGCAGCTCGACGCCGGCCCTGGCGGCGAGCCGCTGCACCGCCTCGGTGAAGGTCAGGTGCTCCATCTTCTGCACGAAGGTGATGACGTCCCCGCCCTCACCGCAGCCGAAGCACCAGTACAGCCCCCGCGAGGGGGTCACGTTGAACGACGGCGTCTTCTCATCGTGGAAGGGGCACAACCCCTTCAGGTCGCCTCCACCCGCGTTGCGCAGCTGGAGGTACTCCCCCACCACGTCGGCGATCGGCGACCGCTCACGGACGAGCGCGATGTCCTCGTTGCGAATCCGGCCTGCCACGCCGCGAGTCTAATCCCGCTCCGGCCGCCGTCCCCTCCCGTCCGGGCCCGGAGCGCCCCGAGACAATACGGATCATGGGCCTGTCCACCGGATTGCGCATCGGCGCGGCGATCACGGCCGTCTCGTCCCTCGCCGCCTGCACGTCGGGTCTCTTCCCGCCGGACGACCCGCCGACGCCGAAGCGGGCGGGGCCGGCGCCGCAATGGTCGGCGCAGACGCCCGCCGGGCTCAACAGGACGGTGGTCGTCGGCCGGGTCGCGGTGGTCCTGACCGACGAGGCGGTGATGGGTCTGGACGTCGCCACCGGCCGGCGGCTGTGGCGTTCGCCGTCCGGCGACAAGCACGTGCGGCGCGTCACCGACGAGGTGATCGTGGACTGGCGGAAGGACGACCCGGACGGGAAGGGCCCGTTCACGGTCATCGACCCCGCGACCGGCCGGACCCTGTGGCGCGGGGAGTCCGCGCGCAGCCTGCTGGTCACCCAGGACGCGATCTTCGTCAGCGCGTGCGACGCCGCGGAGAAGTGCGCCACGACCCGGCACGAACCGCGCACCGGCGAGGTCCGCTGGACGGTCCCCGCGGAGTCCTCGTTCCCCGACGACAGGATCGGAGTGCGCGCCCCGCTCGCCGCGCCGACCGGCGACTACGTCCCGACCTCGGCCGGGCTCGGCTGGCGCCCGAAGGATCGCAAGAGCCCCTCCCTGTGGGGCGTGCGCGACACCCGGACCGGACGCCCGGCGCCCGGCCGGGCCGAAGAGCTCGGCTGGCACCAGCTCGTGGTCGGGCGAACGCTGATCTCGACCGATCACGATCCCCCCGAAGGGGACGAGCGCTGCACCGTCACCGTCCAGGCGGTCGACGCGGAATCCGGTCGCCGCATGTGGACGCGGAAGGTCTTCAGCCACCGCGGCTCCGACGGAGAGTGCGAGAAGTTCCTCGCCCCTCTGAGCGCGGGCATGGAGTTCATCGGCGCGGACGGCCGCGTCATCGCCTCCACCGAGGACGGACGCCCGCAACTGTTCGACCTGAGGACGGGGAGGACCGTCTGGCGTGCCGACCGGCCCGGGATGCCGCTCGACGGCGACGGCCGCTCCGTCCTGATCCGCGACCAGGGCGATCGCGGTGAGCTGGCGCTGCTGGACTTCGCGACCGGACGCACCCGGTGGACCGCCCCCGATCCGGGGCTGGAGCACTCGTCGGCGAGCTGGAGGACCATGGTCACCCACGGTCTCGTGGCCGTCACCGGCGCCGAGGGCGGCTCCCCTCACGTGCTGGTGTACCGCGTCGCGGACGGCCGGCTCCTGGGCCGGTTCCCCGGCTGGCTGCACGGGCTCGGGGACGACTGGGCGGTGGTCGGCAGCACCCGTGACGCGCCGGCGGGCCGCATCGTCGTGGAGTTCATCCGCTTCTGACCGGCGCCCGGGCCGGCGACCGGCCGAGGCGCCCTCGACGGAGGCCGCCGGAGCCGGGCGCGGCCTCTTCGGTCCGCCGGGAGGGCGGGCCGGCCGCCGACGCGGCCGCGGCCCCGCAGGGGCTCGGCCCGTCTTCAGGACTTCAGCACCCGCTGGTGCAGTTCGGTGACGACCTTGCGGGCCGACTCGAACGCCCCGTGCTGCCAGGCGATCTCGTAGCTGAGCCAGTCGCCGCAGAAGTAGACGTTGCCCTGGGGCCGGTTGAGCAGCCGGTACTCGGCGCCGCGGGCGGGCCAGCTCACCCAGGCGCCCTCGAGATGGGGCTGACGGCGCCAGGCGATCGAGAGGGAGGCGGCGATGTCCCTGCGGAACTTGGGACCGTGGATCTTGGCGCCCGCCTGCAGCGCCCGCTCCAGGCGCTGGGCGTGGGTGAGCGGGTCGTAGGTCTGGGCGTCGCGGCCGGAGTTGTAGTAGGCCAACAGCACCCCGCGCTCGGTGCCGTAGCCGTAGGAGGGGTACCAGATCACCGAGGTGTCCAGGTCGGTATTGGTGATCCCGCCGTAGATGTTCTCCTCCAGCTCCCACCAGCGGCGGGTGTACTCGATGCCGAGCTTGCCGGCGGAGACGACGGTGGGGTACTCCAGCGCGGCCTGGACGCCCGCCCCGAGGTTGTGGGGGATCTTGGCCAGGATGTTGGGCGGCAGGGCGGCGACGGCGTAGTCGGCCTTGGCCAGATGGGTCTTGCCGTTCTTGACGTAGTGGACCTCCACGCCCTCGGCCAGGTTGGTGATCTTGGTGACCTCGGCGCCGGTCTTGATGCGGCCGGGCCCGACCGCCTTGGCCAGCGCCCGCGGGATGGCGTCCATGCCGCCGACCGGCTGGAACATGAGCATGGCCTGGCTGTAGCCGAGCTCGAAGGAGAAGGAGCGGCCGACCCCGCTGGCCAGCACCTCCGACAGCGACGGCGGCGGCCCCAGCACGGTGCCCGCCTGGTCCCCGGCGCCCGGGTCGACCCGGTAGCCGCGCCGGTCGGTGCCGGTGTAGGCGTAGCCGCTGGACTTGGGGCCGATCGCTCCGAAGCTCGACAGGAACGACAGCAGTCGTTCCTTGTCGGTCTCGGTGAGGCGCCGGTCGAGCGCGCCCTGGTCGGTGGCCTTGGCCAGCAGCTCGGAGATGTAGCCGTAGACGTCCGCCTTGGCGGTGCGCCACTTGACCGGGGCGGTCATCCCGGAGGACTCGTTGTAGATCAGCGCCTCGGCGTTGGAGTTGGCGAAGACCTCCAGGGGGACGCCCAGCTCGCGGCAGTAGTCCATGGTGGTCATCCACTGCGCGATGCGGGCCGGCCCCATGTTCATGTACTGGCCGTCGCTGAAGCGGGCGCGCTGGGCGGCGCCGCCGATCTCCTCCAGCCTGTCCCCGCCCCGCATGGTGAGGTTGCGCCCGCCCACCCGGTCGCGGGCCTCCAGCACGGTGCAGTCGTAGCCGGCCTTGCCCAGCTCGTAGGCGACGGTCAGCCCGGCCACGCCCCCGCCCAGCACCAGCACCTTGGCGGCGGCGCGGCCGCGCAGCCGGAAGTCCGAGGGCTGCGGCGGCTGGAAGGGGGTCTTGGTCGCGGCCTCGGCGGAGGGGGCGAGCCCCAGCGCGCCCATGGTGGCGAACATCGCCCCCGCGCCTCCGGTGGCCCCCACGCGGGCCAGGAAGGAGCGCCGGGTGAGTCCCTGCGTCCGTCGTGCTCTCGTCAAGGAAGCACCTCCAAGATCGTCGACGCAGGGAATTCTTGAATCATCACATTTCGGTCATAAGTCGCACCCGTAATGAGCGCATTGCCAAATCATCACCGATACAGAACGGTCCACTCTGCGACAAACACGCACTGACCAGGACATTCGACACCGTTCCGACCCGCACCGAGAAACCGTCCGTTAAAGCATTGTTAAATCCGCAAGCGGGGCGTCGGCGCGACGCCGCGGGAGGTCGGCGTCGGTCGAGTTCCGGGCGCCTCGCGACGAACAGGGACGGCCGCTGATCCGCCCGGCCGCGCAGGCGGCCCGGCGGCGTCGGAGAGCGGGCCCGATGCGCGGCCCGCGTCGCCCCCCAGGCCGCTCACTCCTTGAGGCCGCGCAGCAGGTCGCGCATTCGGACGATCTCGGCGTTCTGGGTGGTGACGATCTCCTTGGCCATCTGCTGAATCTGCACGTCGGCGCCCTCGGCGAGCACCTTGCGGGCCATGACGAGGGCGCCCTCGTGGTGCTTGATCATCAGATTCAGATAGAGCCGGTCGAACTCCCCGCCCCGGGCGTCCTGGAGCCTGGCCATCTCCTCGGGGGAGGCCATGCCGGGCATGTCGGCGTGCGACGGCGACGCCGCCGGACGGCCGTGCCCGCCGTGCCCGCCGTGATCGCCGCGCGTGCCATGACCGTGCCGCTTCAGCCAGGACTGCATGGACGAGATCTCCGCCGTCTGGGCGGCGTCGATCCGTTCGGCCAGCGCCTTGACCTTCGGGTCGGCCCCTTGCCGGGGGGCCAGCGCCGACATCTCCACCGCCTGCCGGTGGTGCGGGATCATCATCTGCACGAACGTGACGTCGGCGGCGTTCGGCGGCTTGGGCGAGGCGGGCCCGACCGTCATCGTCTTGTTGGGCTCACCGGGTCTGCCCGGCACCAGCACCGTGGCCTTGGGCGCCGCCCGTTCCGGCTCGTCGCCGCTGCAACCGGCCGTCAGCCCGGCGGCCAGGACCGCCGCCGCGACGCAACCGGTCCACCGATGTCCGTTCACCCTGCCGCTCCTTCACACGCCACGCACGGGGACGGTACCCATCGTGCGGGCGGACGGGAAGGGCGTCCGCGATCTCGAGATGTTCACGGCACGGTCGGCGGCGGGCGGCCGATCTCGGGGGACGTCTCTCAGGGGACGCGGCACGAGAACACCGGCCCCTCTCGGGGGCGGGGGCCGTCTTCGGCGGGAAACGGGAAAGGTCGGCCCGCCCGGTCCCCTCCGTCGACCTTCCGCCCCCCATCACCGATGGTGATCATGCCGTCGACGTCCGTCACACGCCCCAGGTCGGCGACGGAGCACCGTCAACTCCCGACAGTTTTCCCTCAACCTTGAAATCCTTACAAACCATCAAAGGTCTGGTATTTCGGCAAGGTCCGGGCGATACTCCGTGCGTTACTGGAATCGGTGGAACCGGAGCAAAGGGGCGCATAGCGTGTCATCCAGGACCAGATGGGCATCCATGCGGCGGATCGCCCTCGGTGCATTGGGCGGCCTCGCGCTGGCCTTATCGGGCGTGGCGGCCGTCCCGGCCTCCTCGGCCGATGCGCCGGGGGTCGACGAGATCGCCAAGACCGCCAACATCAGGCATCTGGCGAACGTCCCCAAGCAAGGGGACTTCGCCACCGAGGCGGCCTTCGGCACCGACCTGGCGTTCAAGGGCAAGTACGCGATCGCGGGCAACTACGAGGGCTTCGTCATCTACGACATCAGCCGGCCCGACAAGCCGAAGATCGTCAGCCAGGTGCGTTGCGTCGGTGCGCAGAACGACGTGTCGGTCGCTGGGAACCTGCTGTTCCTGTCCACCGATTCCTCGCGCAGCGACGACTCCTGCCAGAGCACCCCCAAGCCGGTCACCGACCCGACCGCCTGGGAGGGCATCAAGATCTTCGACATCAGCGACGTGCGCAACCCGCGCTACATCAAGTCGGTGGAGACCGACTGCGGTTCGCACACCCACACGCTGGTGCCGGGCAAGGGCAAGGACCGGGACTCGGTCTATGTGTACGTGTCCTCCTACCTGCTGGGTCCGAGCTCGGTGGGTCCCGACTGCCAGTACGAGTTCGACCAGATCTCCATCATCAAGGTGCCGCTGAAGAAGCCGACCCAGGCCGAGGTGGTGGCCGAGCCGGTGCTGTTCCCCGACGGCGGCAACCCCGGTGACGAGGACACCACTCCGACCACCGGCTGCCACGACATCACCGTGTACCCGAAGAAGAACCTGGCCGCGGGCGCCTGCATGGGCGACGGCGTGCTCATGGACATCTCCGACCCCGTCGCGCCGAAGGTCATCGACATCGTCCGCGACGACGAGAACTTCGCCTTCTGGCACTCGGCCACGTTCAACAACGCCGGGAACAAGGTCGTGTTCACCGACGAGCTGGGCGGCGGCGCCGGGGCCACCTGCAACCCGGCCGTCGGCCCGGAGAAGGGCGCCGACGCGATCTACGACATCGTCGGCAAGGGCGACAAGCGCAAGCTGGTCTTCCGCAGCTACTTCAAGATCCCGCGGACCAACGCCGACACCGAGAACTGCGTGGCCCACAACGGCTCGCTCATCCCGGTCAAGGGCAAGGACATCATGGTCCAGGCCTGGTACCAGGGCGGCATCTCGGTGTGGGACTTCACCGACTCCCGCAGGCCCAAGGAGATCGCCTGGTTCGAGCGCGGCCCGCTCTCCGACGACCGCCTGATCCTGGGCGGCTCGTGGTCGGCCTACTACTACAACGGCCACATCTACTCCAGCGACATCCAAAAGGGCCTGGACGTGCTGCAGATCAAGGACAAGCGCACCGACAAGGCCGAACGGGTGAAGCTGGACGTCCTCAACGTGCAGACCCAGCCGGACTACTTCGACTGACCCCGCCGGCCGGGGAGACCCCGGCCCCGGGCGATCGGGCGGGCGGTCCTCACCGCGGCCGTCCGCCCGATCGCCCGCCTCGCGGCGCCGAGGCCCCGGCGGCCCGGTCCGCGCCGGCCGCCCGGCGCACGGCCCGCAGCTTGGCCGGGTTGAGGACCCGGTGGTAGGCGACGATCCGGCCGCCGGAGATCTCGACGGTGTCGACGGCGACGAGCGCTCCGTCCCGGTACAGCAGCAGTCCCGGACCCCCGTTGATCTCGGCCGGCACGGGGTGCGCCCGCAGGGTGCGCCGCCCCACCCGCGTCATCACCTCGGCGATCCGCGAGCCGCCGCGGATCGGCCGGCGGGCGGCGAACACCTCCCCGCCGCCGTCGGTGAGGTAGACCGCGTCCGGGTCCAGCAGCTCCGCCAGCGCCGCGGTGTCCCCCTTCAGATAGGCGTCGCGGAACGCCGCCATCACCCGGTCGCGCTCGGCCCTGGTGGCGCGCGGGCCGCCGTGGTCGCGGCGGGCGGCGATGCGGCGGCGGGCCCGGGACACCAGTTGCCGGCACGCCGCCGGGGAGCGGCCCAGGACCTCGGCGATCCGCTCGTACGGCGCCTCGAAGGCGTGACGCAGCACGAACGCCACCCGCTCCGGCGGCGACAGCTCCTCCAGCACCAGCAGCATCGCGGTGCTCACCGTCTCGTCCAGCAGCACCGGCTCGGCGGCGTCCGGGCCGGTCAGCAGCGGTTCGGGCAGCCAGGGACCGACATAGCCCTCCCGCCGGGCCCGGGCGGAGGTCGCCAGGTCATGGGCTCGTCGCGCTGCCACCGTGGTCAGCCAGGCGCGCAGGTCCCGCACGCCCTCCAGGTCGGCGGACGCGGCCCGCAACCACACGTCCTGGACGACGTCCTCGGCGTCGGCGACGCTGCCCAGGATCCGGTAGGCCACGCCGAACACCACGGGGCGGTGTCGGTCCCACTCCTCGGCGAGCCGGTCAGACACGGGCGGTGCGCCGGAAGACCCACTTCCGGTACGACCAGTAGCGCCAGGCGGAGGCCAGGCCCAGGCCCGTCACCAGGGCGACGTTGTAGGACAGCGCGTCGTTCAGCCTCAGCGTGTAGTGGGTGAACGCCACGCACGACGCCTGGATCAGCATCCCGGCGCCGTTGAGGCCGAAGAACAGCGCCACCTCGCGTCCGGAGCCCTCGGTGTGCCGGTGCCGGAACGTCCAGTGCCGGTTGGCCAGGTAGGAGAACAGGGTGGAGGCCATGGTGGGGATGAGCACGGTGGCGACCGGGCCGACGGGCAGCAGGGCGCGCATCAGATTGGCGCCGCCGATCGAGATCACGGTGCCGAGGGTGCCGACGGTGCCGAACCGCGCCAGCTCACGCAGACGATGCGGACGCAAGGCCGTCGCCGGGGCCGGCCGGGACCGCTGCAGGGTGCTCATCCCGTCAGACCATACCGGAGCAGGCGATACGGCATGCTCTTCACCGCCGAACTGTGATCAACTCCGGGCGGTCCGCACGGCCCCGGCCAGCGCGGTGATCACCAGCGCCAACGCCACCGGGATGGCCAGGGCCCAGCTCAGGCCGACGCCCTGGGCGACGAACCCGATGACGGGGGGACCGGCCAGAAAGCCGGCGTATCCGATCGAGGTGACCCAGGAGATGCCGGTGGCGGCGGGCACCCCGGGCAGGTTGCCGGCCGCGCCGAAGGTGATCGGGGCCACCACGGCGATGCCCAGCCCGTACAGCGTGAACCCGAGCACCGAAGGCGCCGGATGGCCGCTGAGCAGCCCGGCGCCGAGCGCCGCCGCGGCGAGCAGTCCGCCGGCGCGCAGCACCCGCACCGGGCCGGCCGCGGCGATGACCCGGTCCCCGGCCAGCCGCGCCACGGCCATCGCCACCGCACAGCCCGCATAGCCCAGTCCGGCCACGCCCGCTCCGGCGCCGAGCGTCTCCCGCAGGTGGACGGCGCTCCAGTCGGCCATCGCGCCCTCGCCGAGGAAGGAGCACAACCCGATCACGCCCAGCATGAGCAGCGGCCGGCGGGCCGCCCGCAGCGCGCCGTCGCCGTCCCCGGCCGCGCCGTCGTCGAGGGCGGTCCGCTGCTCGGCGTCGTCCGGCAGCCCGCGGGTGCCCAGCAGGGCGGCCAGGGCCAGCCCCGCCCCGGCCGCGCCGAGGTGGAGGGGCACCGGCACCTCCAGGTGCGCCGCCCAGGAGCCGGTGAGCGCGCCGCCGAGCGCGCCGACGCTCCAGGCCCCGTGCATCCCCGACATCAGCGGGCGGCCCTCCCGCCGCTCCACCGCCACCGCCTGCGCGTTCATCGCCACGTCCAGCACGCCGAGCGCCAGGCCCAACGCCGTCAGGGCGGCGGTCAGCGCGCCGAGGCCGTCCGCCAGCCCCAGCGGCACCAGCGCCAGTCCCGCCGCCACCCCGGACACCCGGGCGACCGGACCGCTCCCCCAGCGCGCCGCGATCCGGCCGGTGAGGCGGACCGCGATCACCACCCCGACCGGGCTGCCCAGCAGCGCCACTCCCAGCGCGCCCTCGCTCAGCCCCAGCTCCGCCTTGATCTGCGGGATCCGGGCCACCCAGGCCGCGCTGACCAGTCCGTGCACCAGGAACGTCGTCCGGACCGCGGCGCTGGCGCCCCATCGCCGCTCGGACGTCTCGCTCACCACCCGGCCGAACCTACCGGCCGCGCCGCGCCGCGGCCATCCCGCCGCTCACCGGGCCACGGAGGGGTAGGTCGCTCCGGTGCGGGGATCGATCTGGTAGACGCGGCGGTGACCGCCGACCACCAGCCGCCCGTGCACCGCCGCCAGCGGCGGCGGGCCGGCCGCGGCGGGCCGCTGGACGTCCTTGACGACCCACTCGCGGCGTCCGGTGACCGCGTCGAACGCCTCGATGAGCTGGCTCGAGGTGCCCACGCAGATCAACCCGCCGATCATGACGGGCGGCGAGCAGCGGACCGGTTCGGTGCACTGGAACCGGGTGGCCTGCCCGGAGTCGCGCTCCAGATATGTCAGCGAGCCGGCCGCGGCGACGCAGATCCCGCCCGGCACCAGGGCGGCCGGCGGGTCGCCCTCGTCGGGCCGCCCCTCTCCGGGGTCGTAGCCGGCCGGCTGCTGCCACAGCTCCCGGCCGGTGCGGACGTCGACGGCGGCCACGAAGCCCAACGGCGGCGGCTCGTACGGCAGTCCGGCCACCAGCAGCGTCCCGTCGGCCAGCCCGAGCGGCTCGATCCCGCCGCCGCGCTCGGGCCAGTCGGGATGCCACTGGTCGGGCTCGACCCGCCAGCGCTCCCGGCCGTTGCGGGCGCGCAGCGCCAGCAGCGCCCCGTCGGCGCAGCCGACATAGATCAGGTCGCCGTCGCACGCCGGCGGCGCCAGCTTCGGGTCGGCCTCCATCCGCCACTTCTCCGCCCCGTTGCGGGCGTTGAGCACATGGAGGGTGCGGCCCCAGCGAGGGCTGTCGCCGATCACGCAGACCCGGCCGCCGCCGACCGCCGGGCGCACGGGGATCGCGCCGCGGAACCGCCAGTGCTCCTCGCCGGTGCGCGCGTCGATCGCCCGCACGTGCCCGCCGCCGGTGGCGTAGACGACGCCTCCGGCGACCCGGAACGGTCCGGGGGTCCCGGTGTCGGCGCTCCACAGCTCGGCGCCGGTCTCCGCGTCGAACGCATGGAGCTGAGACCCGCACCCGGCAAAGACCGTCCCGTCCGCCACCGTCAGCCGGACGACGGTGCCGTCCACCTCGGCGCGCCACGCCACCGGATCCGTCACCTCAGTCCTCGCAACCACAGAGCGTGCCTCAAGGTGCGCCAAAGGGTAGAGCCCTCCTGTGTCCTTTGGGTAGATCGACGCGGACCGGATCGCCTGCCGGGCCGCCGCCGCCGGACCGTCCCCCCTCGGGCCCTCACGCGGCCGCGCGCAGCCTGCGGTGCAGGGCGATCGCGGAGGTGTCGGTCAGCGAGGCGATCTGGTCGACGATCACCCGCCAGCGGGCGGCGTCGTCGTCCGCCTCCCGCCAGGCCTCCTGGAACTGGACCTCCAGGGTGGCGGGGGCGCCGGCGGCCACCAGCTCGGCCAGTTCCATGATCAGTTCTCGTTGCCGGGCCCGCACGGCCCGGTGGCTGATCCACACATAGTGCGCGGTGACCCCCTTGAGCAGCGCGCACTCCAGCCGCTGCCGCCGCGGGACGATCAGGTCGGCGGCGTAGCGGGTGAGCCTGCCCGGCCCGTAGCGGGCGCGGGTGGCCTGCTCGGCGGCCAGGCAGAACCGGCCGATCAGCGTGCTGGTGAGGTTCTTCAGCGCCGCCAGCGTGCGCGGGCCGCCGTCGTAGCGGTCCGGCCAGTACGGCTCGGCCATCAGCTCGGCGAACACCTCTTCCAGCTCGGCGAGGTCGACGTCGGGGCAGTACAGCCGCCGGGCGGTCCGGGCGACGGCGCGCCGCTCGGTCGGGTCGGCCAGCCGGGCGAAGTCCACATGCCCGGCCACCAGCGCGTCCTCCAGGTCGTGCACCGAGTAGGCGACATCGTCGGACCAGTCCATGACCTGGGCCTCCAGGCACAGCCGGCGCCCGGGGGCGCCCTGGCGCACCCAGGCGGCCGCGTCGGCGTCCTCCTCGTAGACGCCGTAGGGGCCGCCGGAGCCGCCGAGCGGCGCGTCCGGCGGCCGGTCGGCCTTGCGCCAGGGGTACTTCATCACCGCGTCCAGGGAGGCGCGGGTCAGGTTCAGCCCGACGCTGCGGCCGTCGGGGGCGAACGACTTGGGCTCCAGCCGGGTGAGGATCCGCAGGCTCTGGGCGTTGCCCTCGAATCCGCCGCACGGCCGGGCGACGACGTCCAGCGCCGCCTCGCCGTTGTGCCCGAACGGAGGGTGGCCGATGTCGTGCGCCAGGCAGGCGGTCTCCACCACGTCCGGGTCGCAGCCCAGCGACTTGCCCAGCTCCCGGCCGACCTGGGCGCACTCCAGCGAGTGGGTCAGCCGGGTGCGCAGGAAGTCGTCGGTGCCGGGGGTCGCCACCTGGGTCTTGGCGGCCAGCCGGCGCAGCGCGGCACTGTGCAGCACCCGCGCCCTGTCCCGTTCGAACGGGGTGCGATCGCGGCGCTTGGGCGGCTCCGGCGCCCACCGCGCCCGGTCGAAGTCGGTGTAGTCGTGGTCGTTCATAGGGTCCTGCCCATCCCGGGGAACGACTCATACCCACCGAACAGGGTGAGCCGACCCTCCGTCTGCCTTTATCGCGAAGCAACGGGATTGGTCAGGTTAAGCCCTACCTGTGACATGACGTCAGATATGACGTGTCAGTTCGGCGTCTTCGAGGGACGCAGTTCCGCCGGGGACCGCACGCTGCGGCCGAACAGGACGTAGGACAGGTAGCCGCCCGCCTCGCGGACGATGTAGTTGATCTGGGTGTCGCGGGTCTGCACGCTGGGCCCGCTGCGGGTCGGCGAGGCCGCGGCCCGCAGTCCCTGGTCGGCGGCCATCTTCTTGGACCGCAGGCTGTGCCAGGGGTCGGTGACGATCACCACCGAGTCCCAGCCGAGCTGCCGGAACCTCCGGCCCACCGCCTGCATGCTCTCCAGCGTGTCGGTGCCGGCGGGGACGGCCACCACGCGGTCCGCCGGGACCCCCCGCTCGTCGATCAGCCACCGACGGCCGGCCTCGGCCTCGGTGTAGACGTCGCCGGGCCGCTTGCCGCCCACGGTGACGATCGCGGGGGCGACGCCCTCCCGGTAGAGCTTGACGGCGTGCTCCAGCCGCCAGCGCAGCGTGGGAGAGGGGACCCCGTTGTACTGCGCGGCGCCCAGCACCAGGATGGCGTCCGACCGGGGGCGCTCGTCCTGGCGGGCCTGGTACCACACCCGGGCGCCCGCGCCGAGCGGGGTGAGCACCGCGATCGCCAGCAGTCCGACCACGATCGCGGTGGGCCAGAACAGCCAGGGCCGCCGAGGCCGTCGGGCGGGGGCCTCCTGCTCGGTCTCCTCGGTCGGCGTGTCCTGCGGCTCGTCGGCGACGGGCTCGGTTCCGGGCAGTTCGCGTTCCAACGTCATCGGGCTGACCACACTAGTTGGACGATCGTTGGAACGTGCCCGGTTCACCCGTTCTCCGCCTCCCGGCCGCGGGGCGGGCCGGCGCGGCCCGAGCGCGCACCGGTCCGCCCCTCCGCCCGTCGTCCGGAGGCGCCGCCCCTCGGGCCCGGGGGCCGCGCCTCCCCGTCCGCCGGCCGCCGTCAGCGGCTGTCGGGGGCCTCCCCGGCGATCGCCGCGCGGCCGGCCTCCAGCCGGGCCACGGGAATCCGGAACGGCGAGCAGGAGACGTAGTCCAGCCCGACCTCGTGGCAGAAGTGCACCGAGTCGGGGTCGCCGCCGTGCTCGCCGCAGATGCCCAGCTTGATGTCCGGGCGGGTGCGCCGGCCCTCCTCGGCGGCGATGCGGATCAGCCGGCCCACGCCGTCGCGGTCCAGCGTCTCGAACGGCGACACCCCGAAGATGCCCAGTTCCAGGTACTGGGAGAAGAACGCGGCCTCCACGTCGTCGCGGGAGAAGCCCCAGGTGGTCTGGGTGAGGTCGTTGGTGCCGAAGGAGAAGAACTCCGCGGCCTCGGCGATCTGCCCGGCGGTCAGCGCGGCCCGCGGCAGCTCGATCATGGTGCCGATCATCGCGGGCACGTCCACCCCGGTGGCCTCGGCGACCTCGGCCAGGATCCGCTCGGCCTCCTCGCGGACGGCCTCCAGTTCCTGCACCGCTCCGACCAGTGGGATCATGATCTCCGGCCGCGGATCCCCGCCGGCCTTGCGCCGTTCGGCGGCGGCCTCGGCGATCGCCCGCACCTGCATGGCGAAAAGTCCTGGAATCACCAAACCGAGCCGCACTCCACGGAGCCCGAGCATAGGGTTCTGCTCGTGCAGCCGGCGCACCGCCTCCAGCAGGCGGACGTCCTGGGGATCGGCGTCCTCGCCGGCGGTGGCGACCTTGACTGACAGCTCGGTCAGATCGGGAAGGAACTCGTGCAGCGGGGGGTCGATCAGCCTGATGGTCACCGGCAGGCCGTCCATGGCCTCGAAGATCCCGATGAAGTCCTGCCGCTGCAGCGGCTCCAGGGCGTCCAGCGCCGCCTGCCGTTCGGCGTCGGTCTCGGCCAGCACCAGGTTCTCCACCAGCCGGCGGCGGTCGCCCAGGAACATGTGCTCGGTGCGGCACAGCCCGATGCCCTGGGCGCCGAACCGGCGCGCCCGGGCGGCGTCCTCGGGGGTGTCGGCGTTGGCGCGCACCCGCAGCCGGCGCTTGGCGTCGGCGCAGGCCATGATCCGGTCCACGGCCTTGACCAGCTCGTCGCCGTCGGCGGCGGCCAGCTCGCCCTCGAAGTAGTCCACGACCGGGGAGTTCACCACCGGCACCTCGCCGAGGTAGACCGCCCCGGTGGAGCCGTCGATGGAGATCACGTCGCCCTCGTCGACGACCACGCCGCCGGGGGCGGTGAACCGTCCGGCCTTGACGTCGACGTCGAGCTCCTCGGCGCCGCACACGCAGGTCTTGCCCATGCCGCGGGCGACCACGGCGGCGTGCGAGGTCTTCCCGCCGCGGGAGGTGAGGATGCCGCGGGCGGCGACCATGCCGGCCAGGTCGTCGGGGTTGGTCTCGCGGCGCACCAGGATGACGTCCTCGCCCTTGCCGGCCAGCTCGACGGCCCGCTCGGAGGTGAACACGGCCTTGCCGACGGCGGCGCCGGGCGAGGCGTTCATGCCCTTGGTCAGCAGCGTGGATTCGGCGGCGCGGGAGTCGTCGAAGCGGGGGAACATCAGCTGGGCCAGCTGCGCGCCGGTGACCCGGGTGACCGCCTCCTCCTGGGTGATCAGTCCCTGGTCGACGAGCTGGGTGGCGATGCAGAACGCGGCGGCGGCGGTGCGCTTGCCCACCCGGGTCTGCAGCATCCACAGCTTGCCGCGCTCGATGGTGAACTCGATGTCGCACAGGTCCCGGTAGTGGTTCTCGAGCGTCTCCATGATCGACAGAAGCTCGTCGTAGGACTTCTTGTCGATCCGCTCCAGCTCCGAGAGCGGGACCGTGTTGCGGATGCCGGCGACCACGTCCTCGCCCTGCGCGTTCTGCAGGTAGTCGCCGTAGACGCCCTGCCGGCCGGTGGCCGGGTCGCGGGTGAAGGCCACTCCGGTGCCGGAGTCCATGCCGAGGTTGCCGAAGACCATGGAGCACACGTTCACGGCCGTGCCGAGGTCCGCGGGGATGCGCTCCTGCCGGCGATAGAGGACCGCCCGCGGGGCGTTCCAGGAGTCGAAGACGGCCTTGACGGCCAGGTCCATCTGCTCGCGTGGATCGGTGGGGAATTCCCGGCCGGCGTGCTCGCGCACGATCTGCTTGTAGGTGCCGACCAGCGCCTTGAAGTCCTCGGCGTCCAGCACCAGGTCGCTGTCGGTACCCTTAGAGCGCTTCAGGTCCTCCAGGGCCTCCTCGAACAGCTCGCCCTCGATGCCCAGCACCGTCTTGCCGAACATCTGGATGAGCCGTCGGTAGGAGTCCCAGGCGAACCGCTCGCCGGCGGCGTCTCCGCCGGCCGCCGCGGCCAGGCCGCGGACCGACTCGTCGTTCAGTCCGATGTTGAGGACGGTCTCCATCATGCCGGGCATGCTGAACTTGGCCCCCGACCGCACGCTGACCAGCAGCGGGTCGTCGGGCTGCCCGAGCCGCTTGCCCATCCGCTTCTCGAGCGCGGCCAGGTGCTCGTCGATCTCGGCGGCCAGGCCCTCGGGGACGGTGCCGTGCTTCAGGTAGTGGCGGCAGGCCTCCGTCGTGATGGTGAACCCGGGGGGCACCGGAAGCCCGAGATTGGTCATCTCGGCGAGGTTCGCCCCTTTGCCCCCCAACAGGTCCTTGAGGTCCTTGTTGCCTTCGGTGAAGTCGTATACGTACTTCGGCACGAGGAGCTCCTTCACGCTCCGATTCCACGCTTGTGCGGGGACTGTACCCGCCTTGTCGAACAACGTTCGGCACCCCTGCATCGCGCCCGCATTTCCGCAGGTCAGACCCGGTTTAGTGGTCTATTCCAATCGGACATTCCAGACATCCGTCGTCCCCGGGGAGCGGGGCGCGAGGCACTCCCGAGCACCGTGCGAGGGAGTCATGGACGCACACAGGAGGTGAGGCTGTGAGACCGATGGTCGCCGGGGGCAGGGCGGGCGAGCCGTTCGCCCCCATCGCCGACTACGGTTTCCTGTCGGACTGCGAGACCACCGCGCTGGTGGCGCCGAGCGGGAACGTGGAGTGGATGTGCCTGCCGCGGATGGACTCGCCCAGCGTTTTCGGGTCGATCCTGGACCGCGACGCGGGGTACTTCCGGGTCGGCCCGGCGGGGGTGGAGGTCCCCGCGGCCCAGCGCTACATCCCGGGGACCATGGTGATGGAGACCACCTGGTGGACCCACGGCGGCTGGCTGGTGGTGACCGACGCGCTGCTCATGGGCCCCTGGCACCACGAGACCGAGCGTTCCAACACGCACCGCCGGGCGCCCACCGACTACGACGCCGACCACGTGCTGCTGCGCATGGTCCGCTGCGTGAACGGCCAGGTGCAGGTCCGGCTGGACTGCATGCCGGTGTTCGACTACGGCCGCAAGCCGGCCCGCTGGCGGTACACCGGCGAGGGCTACCACGAGGCGGTCTGCGAGGGCAACGGCCTGCAGCTGCGGCTGACCACCGACATGAACATCGGGTTCGAGGGCTCGCTGGCCACCGGCCGCACCCTGCTCAAGCAGGGCGAGGCCCGCTTCGTGGCGCTGTCGTGGAGCGAGCACGAGCCGCCGCAGACCTATGAAGAGGCGCACCAGCGGCTGGTGTGGACCGTGCACCACTGGCAGCACTGGCTGGAACGCGGCAAGTTCCCCGACCATCCCTGGCGCAGCCACCTGCAGCGCAGCGCCCTCACCCTCAAGGGCCTGACGTTCGCGCCCACCGGGGCGGTGGCGGCCGCCGCCACCACCTCGCTGCCGGAGACCCCCAAGGGCGAGCGCAACTGGGACTACCGGTACACGTGGATCCGCGACTCCACCATGGCCCTGTGGGCGTTCTACACGCTCGGCTTCGACTGGGAGGCCAACGACTTCTTCTACTTCATCACCGACGTGGCCGAGGCCGCCGACGGGCGGCTGCAGATCATGTACGGGGTGGACGGCCGGGAGGAGCTGCCGGAGACCACGCTCGACCACCTGAGCGGCTACGACGGGGCGCGGCCGGTGCGGATCGGCAACGACGCCTACACCCAGGCGCAGCACGACGTGTGGGGGGCCATCATCGGCTCCATCTACCTGTTCGTGCGGCACCGCGACCGCCTCGACGACCGGCTGTGGAAGATCATCGTCAAGCAGGTCGAGGAGGCGCTGGCCAACTGGCGCAAGCCCGACTGCGGCATGTGGGAGGTGCGCGGCGAGCCGCAGCACTTCACCTCCTCCAAGGTGTTCTGCTGGGTGGCCGCCGACCGGGGCGCCCGCCTGGCCCGCATCCGCGGCAACTTCGAGCTGGCCGAGCGCTGGCAGAAGGCGGCCGATGAGATCCACGCCGACGTGCTGGCCAACGCGCTGGACGAGCGGGGGGTCTTCACCGCCCACTACAACACCAAGGCCCTGGACGCCTCGGTGCTGCTGATCCCGCTGCTGGGCTTCCTGCCGCCCGACGACAAGCGGGTCCGGGAGACGGTGCTGGCCGTCGCCGAGGAGCTAACCGAGGACGACCTGGTGCTGCGCTACCGGCCCGAGGAGACCGACGACGGGTTCTCCTCCAAGGAGGGCACGTTCACCATCTGCTCGTTCTGGCTGGTGAGCTCGCTGGTGATGATCGGCGAGCTGGATCGTGCCAAGCGACTGTGCGAGAAGCTGCTGTCGTACGCCAGCCCGCTGCAGCTGTACGCCGAGGAGATCGACCCGCACACCGGTCGGCACCTGGGCAACTTCCCGCAGGCCTTCACGCATCTGTCCCTGATCAACGCGGTGATGCACGTGATCCAGGCCGAGTGCCCCGAGACCCCGCCCGGCGCCTTCGCCTGACCGCCGGTGGGGGCGCACCGCCCGCGCGGCGGCCTTCCGCGCCCCCACCGGCGGTCCCGCCGCGTGCATCGTCACGCCTCTCCGGCGACGCTCCGGTCGACATCTCCGTCGACGTCTCCGCCGGCCTCCCCGGCCGGTCCCCCGGCCGGCGCCCTCGGCGCGATGAGCCGAGCGCCCGCGGCCCATGCTCCCGGTCCACGCCCCGGTCGCGCCCCGGTCCATGCCGACGGCGCGGGCGCGGACCGCTTCTCGGCGGCCGTCGCCGTGGCACTGTGGATCCGAACGCGTTCGCTCCGCGTCTGAAGTGTGAATCCCCTGTCAGATGACCCCCTGATCGGCGATCGATTCGCCGGTGAATTGGAGCACCCCCGATGAAGCCATCGCCTCAGATGAGCCGAGGCCGTGCGATCGCAACGGCCATCGTGCTGCTGGTCGTCGCGCTGCCCTTCCTGAACGGACTGCTGCGCGGCTTCGAACGGACCGACGGCGGAGAAGTGGCGGTCGTGCGCAACGGCGGCTTCTTCGACAACACCCGGATCCGGCAGGTCATCGACCCCGGCTCGGGCCGGGTGTGGACCGGCTGGTGGTCGAAGGTGCACAAGTACCCCGCCCAGCAGCGCTTCTACACCATCACCTCCAACCGCGGCGAGGGCGACCGCGGCGGCGGCGTGGACGTGGTCACCGTCCCCAGCAGCGACGGCGTCAACATGGGCATCGAGGGCACGCTGTACTTCACCCTCAACCTCGACCACGAGGCGCTCAAGAAGTTCGACGACAAGTTCGGCACCCGCAAGTTCCGCGCCCCCAACGGCAAGACCTACTTCGCCTGGGAGGGCGACGAGGGCTGGACGGCGTTCCTGAACCAGATCGTCCGGCCGGTGATCGACAACAACCTGCGCACCCAGATCAACAGCTTCCGCTGCGCGGAACTGATCTCCTCCTGCGCCCTGGTGCAGAACACCGGCTCCAACCCCCGGCAGCAGCGGGCGAACGTGCAGGCCCAGAGCAACAACGCCAACATCGCCAAGGTGCAGGACGCCATCAACCGGCAGCTGGCCACCGACCTGCGCAACACGCTGGGCGGCGACTTCCTCACCAACATCCACTTCAACCTGGTGAAGGTGTCCCTGCCCAGCAAGGTGCAGGAGGCGGTGGACCGGGCGCAGGCCGCCTTCGCCCAGGTCAGCGAGGCGCAGGCGAAGGTCGAGCAGGCCCGTCTGGAGGCGGCGGCCAACAAGGCCCGCCAGGACGGGTACAACAAGTGCCCGACCTGTGCTGAGATCGAGAAGTTGAAGGCGCTTCCGCAGGGCATCACGGTCTATGCGCCGGGCAACCCCGGCGGCGCGCTGCTTCCCCGACGGTGACGCCCCTCCGGCGGCTGGAGGACCGATGAGGCTGCTGATACTGCTCGTCACGGTGCTGGTGATCGCGCTGGCCGTCGCCCTGGTGGTCAACGCGTTCCGCGGCGGCGGCGAGGAACGGGTGCTGGAGTCCGACGCCCGCTGGGAGGTGCACACCTCGTCCGCCGACGGGGTGACCACGGTGGTCGTCCGCAAGGTCGTCCACACCGGGCGGGGGCCGGTGGAGTTCGGCCGTCAGTCGATCGCCGCCATCCCCGACGACGACCCCGAGTGGGAGACCAAGTACCACGAGGCGATGTCCCAGGCCCGGTCCCGGGTGGCCGCCCTGCAGATCGAGGCGGAATGACGGCGAAGCGAAGGGGCCGTGCCCGATCCGGGCACGGCCCCTCGTCGTGTTCAGCGGGTCACACCACCGCGCCGGAGTCGCCCGGCAGGCGCTGGGCCGGCCGCTTGACGAGCTTGGGCTTGGGCGCCTGGGTCTTGCTGCGGGCCTGCAGCATGATGGTGACCGGGGTCGCGACGAACACGCTGGAGTAGGTGCCGACCACGATCCCCAGCAGCAGGGCGATGGCGAAGTCGGTCAGCGAGTCGCCGCCCAGCAGCGCCAGCGCCGCCAGGATGAAGATCGCCCCCATGCCGGTGTTGACGGTGCGCGGGATGGTCTGCAGGGAGCCCCGGTTGGCGAGCTCGGCGAACGGCTTGTCCGGTTCGCTCCGCCACAGCTCGCGGATCCGGTCGTAGACCACCACCGAGTCGTTCACCGAGTAACCGATGATGGTCAGCAGCGCCGCCAGGAACACGCCGTCGATCGGCTTGCCCAGCCAGGCGAACACCCCGACCACGATGATCACGTCGTGGAACATCGCCAGCACCGCGCCGGCGCCGAAGGTGAACCGGAACCGGAACGCCAGGTAGGCCAGCTGCGCGGCGAGCGCCACCCCGAGCGCGATCAGCGCCTTCTTGCGCAGCTCGCTGCCCAGGCTGGGTCCGATCAGCTCGTCGCGCTCCTTGGTGACGGTGCCGCCGCCGGCGTCGGCCAGCGCTTTTTGCAGCTTGTCGACGTCGGCGTTGGTGAGCTTCTCGGTGCGGACGGAGATGTCGTCGCCCTCTCGGCCGGCGGTCTGCACCACCGCGCGCGGGAAGCCGGCGTCGGAGACGGCCTTCCGGGCGTCGTTGATGTCCATCCGCTGGCTGGTGTCGTAGACGACCTGGCGGCCGCCGGTGAACTCGATGCCGTAGTTGAGGCCCTGGGTGAGGATGCCGGCCAGCGCCAGCGCCACGGCCGCGCCGGACAGCGTCAGCCACAGGGCCCGGCGGCCCATCAGGTCGGGCTGCCTGCGGTCCAGCCAGGTGCGGACCCGGCCGATGCCGCCGATCCCGGTCAGCGCCGGGCGCTTGGCGATCGGCCGCCGGGAGACCGCCCACTCGGCGAGCACCCGGGTGATCAGCAGCGCGGAGATCAGCGAGGCCAGCACACCGATGGTCAGCGTGACGCCGAAGCCGCGCACCGGACCGGCGGCCAGGAAGAACAGCAGGCCCGCCGCCAGGATGGTGGTGGCGTTGGAGTCGGCGATCGCCGACCAGGCCTTCTGGAACCCGATGACCAGGGCGGGCCGCGTGCCCCGCCGCGGGGCGCGCTGGTACTCCTCACGGGCCCGTTCGAACACCAGCACGTTGGCGTCCACCGCCATGCCGATGGCCAGCACGAAACCGGCCAGGCCGGGCAGCGTCAGCGTGGCGCCCATCGCCACCAGCGCGGCGTAGGAGATCACGCCGTAGGCCGCCAGGGCGATGGTGGCCAGGAAGCCGAGCAGCCGGTAGATCCAGACGATGAACAGGCCGGTGAGGGCGATGCCGATGACCGCGGCCTTCCAGCTGGCCTCGATGGCCTCCTCGCCCAGGGTCGGGCCGACCACCCGCTGCTCGACGACCTCCACCGGCACCGGCAGCGCGCCGCCCTGGATCAGCGCCGCCAGCTCCTTGGCCGACTCGGCGGTGAACCGCCCGGTGATCTGGGTGGAGCCGCCGCCGATGCCCACGTTGCAGGGCACCGAATCCTCCACCTGCGGCGAGGAGATCACCTTGCCGTCCAGCACGAACGCGATCCGCCGGTCGTCACCGAGCTTGCAGGCGGCCTCGGCGGTGATCTTCTCCCAGATCTTGCCGCCGTTGCCGCGGAAGTCGACGGTCAGATACCAGCCCAGGCCGTTCTGCTGGTCGAAGGCGGCGCTGGCCGAGCCGATCTGGGCGCCGGACATCGCGGCCGGCCGGAGCATGATCGGCCTGCCGTCCTCGTCCGGCAGGATCTGCTCGCCCTTGCCGGGCTTGCCGTCGTTGGTGCGCACCGGATGCGCGGTGAGCTGGGCGGTGCGGCCGATGGCCTCGGCGGCCTGCTTGGGGTCCTGCACGTCGGGCAGCTCGACGATGATGCGCCGCTCGCCCGACCGGGCGATGGACGACTCGGCCACGCCGAGGGCGTCGACCCGCTTGCGCAGCACCTCCAGGGCGCGGTCGGTGGACTCGCGGTCGGCCTTGACGTTCTGGCCGTCTTTGGTCTCCAGCACGATCTGCGTGCCGCCGCGCAGGTCCAGCCCGAGCTTGGCGGGCTGGGTGAGCATGACGTAGATGGATCCGGCGATGATGGCGAGCGAGAGTATCGCCCGCCATGCCAAGGGACGGGACAAAAGACCTCCACGGGAACGGTGATCCGCCGCCCCGGCGGATCACGGGACTCCGGTGGCGGGCGTCAGGCCCGGTGCCACCGGCGGGACGGGAACCTCACAGGCCCGTGGAGACCGGCGGGGCGCGTCCGCGCGGCGGGGCCGTCCGTACGCTACTCGCGACGAGCGGACCGTGCTCGACGACGGCGAGGCCGGACGAGGCCGGCGCCGGCGGGCCGGCCTCGTGCGCGGGCAGGGCCAGATCGGCGAGCGCCGCCGCGTGCGGCGGCGGGGCCGCCCAGACCTGGGCCTCCTCGACGACCTGCCCCGCGGCGGAGGCGGTGGGCGCGGCGGCGGCGCGCCCGCGCCCCGTCTGGTGGGCGGGCGGCTGCTGCGCGGCGCCGGTGCGGATCCCGATGCCCAGCCCCGCCGAGGAGAGCCCGGCGCCGGGGAGCATCACGAAGCCCAGCAGACCCAGCGCCAGCACCAGCAGACGGGCGAGGCGGCCGGCCTCGCCGTCGACCGGGGCATGGCTGCGACGGTGGTCGCTCATGTGCGTCCCTCCGTCGGTGGCCTACGGGTCTCCGCCACGCTACCGGAAGACGCGCCCGCACGGGGACGTTCCGCCGCGGGTGTCGGCGCCGACGCCCGCGGCGGAGCGGGTCAGCAGCCCACCAGCCGGGCCGCCAGATAGGACTCCACCTGGGAGATCGCGATGCGCTCCTGCTTCATGGAGTCGCGCTCGCGGACGGTGACGGCGTCGTCGTTCAGGGTGTCGAAGTCGACGGTGATGCAGTACGGGGTGCCGATCTCGTCCTGGCGGCGGTAGCGCCGGCCGATCGCGCCGGCGTCGTCGAACTCCACGTTCCAGTGCCTGCGCAGCCGGGCGGCCAGATCGCGGGCCTTGGGGGACAGGTCGGCGTTGCGCGACAGCGGCAGCACCGCGGCCTTGACCGGCGCGAGGCGGTGGTCGAGCCGCATCACGGTGCGCTTCTCCATCTGCCCCTTGGCGTTGGGCGCCTCGTCCTCGGCGTAGGCGTCCAGCAGGAAGGTCAGCACGCACCGGTCCACGCCGGCCGCGGGCTCGATGACGTACGGCACGTACCGCTCGCCCTTCTCCTGGTCGAAGAACGACAGGTCCTGGCCGCTGGCCTTGGCGTGGGTGGACAGGTCGAAGTCGGTGCGGTTGGCGATGCCCTCCAGCTCGCCCCACTCGCTGCCGACGAAGTTGAACCGGTACTCGATGTCGACGGTGCGCTTGGAGTAGTGCGACAGCTTCTCGGCCGGGTGTTCGTACAGCCGCAGGTTCTCCTTGCGGATGCCCAGGTCGACGTACCACTGCATCCGCTCGTCGATCCAGTACTGGTGCCACTCCTCGTCGGTGCCGGGCTCGACGAAGAACTCCATCTCCATCTGCTCGAACTCGCGGGTCCGGAAGATGAAGTTGCCCGGAGTGATCTCATTGCGGAACGACTTGCCGATCTGGCCGATCCCGAAGGGGATCTTGCGGCGCGCCGACTGCTGGACGTTCAGGTAGTTGATGAAGATGCCCTGCGCGGTCTCCGGCCGCAGGTAGGCCAGGCCGGACTCGTCCTCGACCGGCCCGAGGTAGGTCTTCAGCAGGCCGTTGAACATCCGCGGCTCGGTGAAGGCGCCCTTGGTGCCGCAGTTGGGGCAGTTGACGTCGGCCAGCCCGCCGGGCGGGCGGCCGTGCTTGGCCTCGTAGGCCTCCTCCAGGTGGTCGGCGCGGAAGCGCTTGTGGCAGGAGGTGCACTCGGTGAGCGGGTCCACGAACGCCTGGACGTGGCCGCTGGCCTCCCAGACCTCACGGGCCAGGATCACGCACGAGTCCAACCCGACGACGTCCTCGCGGCCCTGCACCATGGACTTCCACCACTGGCGCTTGACGTTGTTCTTCAGCTCGACGCCGAGCGGGCCGTAGTCCCAGGAGGCGCGCAGTCCGCCGTAGATCTCGCTCGACGGGTAGACCAGGCCTCGCCGCTTGGCGAGGCTGACGATGGTGTCCATCACGTCGGGTCGGCGGGCCATTGAACTCTCCATCCGGCTGGCGGTCGGCGGGACTGTCTGGTACGCCCGGCAACGGGCCGAAGCGATCTGTCATCCCCGGTGCGGGGACGCCGGACCCTCCGTGCCGCACGGTCCCGGGCTCCGGTTCCCCTCAAGGCCTCCCAGCTTAGGGCAACGTCGTCGATGACGTGACGCGACCCGCGCCGGCGGCCCGGTCAGCGGGCGGCGACGATCTCGTAGGCGCCGGGCTCGTCGATCGCCAGCGCCGACAGCGGGATCAGCCGCATCCGCACCTCGGGCAGGCCGATGGCGCGCCGGTAGTGACCGGCGCCGTCCCACTCGGTGACCAGTGCCCACAGGGCGGGGTCGTCGACCGTGCGGCCGATCCGGCCGCCGCGGAATCCGGGGGCGGCGGCCAGGCCCTCCAGGATCGCGCCGAGCTCGGCGGCGAACCGTTCGGTCTCCTCCTCGGGGACCCGGTACCGGGTAACGGCGATCACTCGGCCATCCTAATGAGCGGCGTTACCGTGGGCGGGTGAGCACACGACCCGATCCCCACGCCCCCGGGCTGCGGGGGGCGATCGAGCGCCGCAGCGCGGCGCCGGTGGTGTTCTTGCATCGGCTGCCGGTGTGGGTGCCGCTGCTGGCGGTCTTCGCGTTGCTGGCGACGGGCATGGCGGGCACCGGATGGCCCGCCGCGGCCGCGCTGGGCGCGCTGGCGCTGCTGCTGGCCTGGTTCGCCTATCTGAACTGGCCCGCCCTGCAGACCGGCGGGCGGGTGCTGCGGATCGCCGCGATCGCGGTGCTGACGGCGTCGGCGGTGGCCCGGATCATGGGCTGATTTTGACAATCATTTTCATTTTCTCCAGTATGGGAGGGTGTTCACCTCTCGCACCCCGCGTCGCCTTTCCTCCCGATCGGCGTCCTCCCGGTCGGCGCCCTCCCGATCGGTGCGGTCGAGGGCCGCGCGGTCGGCGGCCGTGCTGTCCGCCGCCCTGCTCGCCGTCGCCGCCTGCGGCGGCGGATCCCGGACCGACTCCGGCACTCGGGTGATCGCCGGGTTCTACCCGATGGCCTGGCTGAGCGAGCAGGTGGGAGGGGCCGCGGTGTCGGTCGACACGCTGGCCGGCCCGGGCGCCGAGCCGCACGACCTGGAGCTGACCCCGCGGCAGATCGCCGCGCTCTCCGAAGCCGATCTGGTGGTGTACGTCAAAGGGCTGCAGCCCGCCGTGGACCAGGCGGTGTCCAAGCACGCCGAAGACCACGGGCTGGACGCGGCCTCCCTCGTGCGCACCCTGCCGCCGCCCGACACCGGCGGGCGCCACGACGAGGAGCGCGAGGGATCCGAGCACGAGCGGACCTCCTTCGACCCGCACCTGTGGCTGGACCCGAGCCGGATGGCGACCGTCGCCACCGCGCTCGGCGAACGGCTGGCCGAGGTCGATCCGGACCACGCCGCGGACTACCGGGCCGGCGCCGAGACCACGGCCGCGCGGCTGACCGCGCTGGACCGGGAGTTCCAGGCCGGTCTGAAGGGCTGCAGGCGGCGGACGATGATCACCGCGCACGCCGCGTTCGGCTACCTCGCCGACCGGTACGGCCTGGAGCAGGTGCCCGTCGCCGGCGTCGACCCCGCCGCCGAGCCCTCGCCGCGGCGGCTGGCCGAGCTGACCCGCACGATCCGGGAGACCGGAGCCGGCACGGTGTTCACCGAGACGCTGGTGAGCCCGAAGGTCGCCCAGGCGCTGGCCCGCGAGGCCGGGGTGCGCACCGCCGTCTTGGACCCGGTGGAGGGTTTGGCCGAGGGCTCCCGCGACGACTACGTTTCGCTCATGCGCAAGAACCTGCAGACCCTGCGCACTGCGTTGGACTGCGCATGAGCGCCGAGGACACCCCACCACGCGACGGCGAACGGGAGGCGCGCATGGCGGCCGAGGCTCCGCCGCTGGCGATGACCGGGGGCCGGGTCCGGCTGGACGGACGGGAGGTGCTGCACGGCATCGACCTGCGGGTCGAGCCCGGAGAGGTGCTGGCCCTGCTCGGCGCCAACGGGTCCGGCAAGTCCACCCTGGTGCGGGCGCTGCTGGGGCTGGTTCCGCTGTCGGGCGGCCGCACCGAGATCTACGGCGTCCCGCCCGCCAGGTTCCGCGACTGGCACCGGATCGGCTACGTCCCCCAGCGCCTCACCGTCGGCGGCGGCGTGCCCGCCACGGTCCGCGAGGTGGTGGCCTCCGGGCGGATCGCCCGCCGCTCCCGGCTGCGTCCGTTCGCCACGGCCGCCGACCGCGCCGCGGTGCGGCGGGCGCTGGAGCAGATGAGGCTGACCGACCGGGCCGGACAGCCCGCCCAGCGGCTGTCGGGCGGGCAGCAGCAGCGGGTGCTGATCGCCCGGGCGCTGGCCGGGGAGCCCGACCTGCTCGTCATGGACGAGCCGACCGCCGGGGTGGACGCCGCCAGCCAGGCCGCCCTCGCCGAGGTCCTGCGCGACCTGGTGCGCCAGGGCCGCACCGTCGTGCTGGTGGCCCACGAGCTCGGCCCGCTGGAACCGCTGATCACCCGGGCGGCGGTGCTGGAGCAGGGGCGCATCGTCCGCACCGGCGCTCCGCCGGCGCCCGAGGGCGAGTGCGCCCGGCCGGGCCACCGGCACCAGCATCCGCACGCCGCCGAACCCGCCCCCGGCTCGCTGACCCCCTGGAATCCGACGTGACCGACCTGTTGCAGTTCGACTTCATGCGCATCGCCCTGGCGCTGGCGGTGCTCATCGGTCTGACCGCCCCGGCGGTCGGCACGTTCATCGTGCAGCGCCGACTGGCGCTGCTCGGCGACGGCATCGGCCACATCGCCCTGACCGGCATCGGGCTCGGCCTGCTCACCAGCACCTCCCCCGTGCTGGGCGCGCTGGTGGTGTCGGTGCTGGGCGCCGCGGCCATCGAGGTGCTGCGCGCCCGCAGCCGCACCGGCGGCGACGTGGCGCTGGCCCTGCTGTTCTACGGGGGGCTGGCCGGGGGCGTGCTGCTGACCAACGCCGAGGGCGGCGGCAGGGACCTGCAGTCCTACCTGTTCGGCTCCATCTCCAGCGTCGCCCCCGAGGACCTGTACGTGGTGGCGGCGCTGTCGGTCGCGGTGCTGGCGGTGGTGGCGCTGTTCGGCCGGGAGCTGTTCCTGCTGTGCCAGGACGAGGAGGTGGCCCGGGCCAGCGGGCTGCCCACCCGGACGCTGTCCCTGCTGATCGCGGTCACCGCCGCGGTGACCGTGGTGATCGCCATGCGGGCCATCGGGCTGCTGCTGGTCAGCGCCCTGATGGTGGTCCCGGTGGCGGCCGCGCAGCAGGTCACCAAGGGTTTCCGGGACACCATGCTGGCGGCGATGGGGATCGGCGTGCTCTCGGCGGTGGCGGGGCTGGTGGCCTCGTTCGAATACGACCTGCCGCCCGGGCCGTCCATCGTGCTGCTGGCGCTGGCGGTGTTCGTGACGCTGGTGCTGGTGCGCTCGTTCGGCGGCTCCCTCTCCCGGCGCAGGCGGCTCGGTCGTACACTGCCTTCCGGCGCGGACGACGAGACAGCCGACGAGACAGCCGAGGCGGAGGTGCACACATGACGGCCCGCCGGGACGCGGTGCGGGAGGCGCTGGCACGCAGCGAGGGGTTCCGCAGCGCGCAGGACATCTACGCCTCCCTGCGGGCCGACGGCGCGAAGATCGGCCTGACCACGGTCTACCGGGCGCTCCAGGCGATGAGCGAGGCCGGGCAGGTGGACGTGCTGCGCACCGACGACGGTGAGGCCGTCTACCGGGCCTGCCGCACCGACGAGCACCACCACCATCTGGTGTGCCGCGAGTGCGGCCGGACGGTCGAGGTGGCGGGCCCGGCCGTGGAGCGCTGGGCGGAGGCCGTCGGCGCCGAGCACGGCTTCACCGACGTGACCCACACCGTGGAGGTCTTCGGCACCTGTCCCGACTGCGCGGGCTGAGCCCGCTCGGCCGCGGGCGGCCCCTCCGGCGGCCGGGCGCACGGCCGCCGGAACGACCGTGCACCGCGCTCTCTCGAGCCTCGTCCCTCCGGACCTCGGCGGGCCCTCAGGACCGCCCCGGCGAGGGCGTGGAGCCGTTCGCGGGCACCGGGTTGGGCTCGGCGCCGCCGTACCGGCGGTCCCGGGTGGCGTAGATCTCACAGGCCTGCCACAGATGCCGCCGGTCGAAGTCGGGCCACAGCACGTCCTGGAAGACGAACTCGGCGTACGCCGACTGCCACAGCAGGAAGTTGGAGGTGCGCTGCTCCCCCGACGGGCGCAGGAACAGGTCCACGTCCGGCACCTCGGGGCGGTACAGATAGCGGGCGAACACCTTCTCGGTGATCTTGTCGGGGTTGAGCCTGCCCGCCGCCACGTCCCGGGCGATCGCCGCGGCGGCGTCGGTGATCTCCGCCCGTCCGCCGTAGTTCACGCAGAACTGCAGGGTGAGGACGTCGTTGTCGCGGGTCAGCCGCTCGGCGTCCTCCAGCTCCTTGATCACGCTGCGCCACAGCCGGGGCCTGCGGCCCGCCCAGCGCACCCGCACCCCCATGGCGTGCAGCTGATCGCGACGACGGCGGATCACATCCCGGTTGAAGCCCATCAGGAAGCGCACCTCCTCCGGAGAGCGCTTCCAGTTCTCGGTGGAGAAGGCGTAGGCCGACAGATAGGGGATGCCCAGCTCGATCGCGCCCATGATCACGTCGAAGAGGGAGTGCTCCCCCATCTTGTGCCCCTCGGTGCGCGGCAGGCCGCGCTGCTTGGCCCAGCGCCCGTTGCCGTCCATCACGATGGCCACGTGCCGGGGGATGCGATCCTTGGGGATGGCCGGGGGGCGGGCGCCGCTGGGGTGGGGGTACGGCGGCTGGACGGCCCTTTTCACGCTGGCTCCTCGGTGATGTCCTTCTCGGTGGTGACCGGCCCGTGCGGCGCGCGCTCCACGTGCCGCAGCGACCTGATCCCGTGTTCCAGATGCCACTGCAGATAGGCGGCCACCAGCCCGCTGCACTCGGCCCGATGGCGCGCCTCGCTGGCGTCGGCGTGCTCCCAGTCCCCGCGCAGCAGCGCCACCATCAGCTCCAGCGTGGCGGGGGCGGGAGTGGCCGAGCCGGGCGGCCGGCAGGCCGCGCACATGGCCCCGCCCGCCGCGATGGAGAACGCCCGCAGCCGGCCGCGCGCGCCGCAGCGGGCGCACTCGTCCAGCGCCGGAGCCCAGCCGGCCACCGACAGCGACCGCAGCAGGAACGCGTCCAGGACCAGCCGTGGGTCGTGCGAGCGGTCCACCAGGGTGCGCAGCCCGCCGAGGAGCAGCAGGAACTGCCGCAGCGCGGGCTCTTTCTCCTCGGTGGTGAGCTTCTCGGCGGTCTCCAGCATCGCCGTCCCGGCGGTGTAGCGCGGATAGTCGCTCACCAGCGGCTCTCCGTACGGTCGCAACGTCTCGGCCTGAGTGATCAGGTCCAGCGAGCGCCGCTCGTAGAACTGCAGATCCACATGGGTGAACGGCTCCAGCCGGGCTCCGAACCGGGAGGTGGTCCGGCGCACTCCTTTGGCCGCCGCCCGAATCCGGCCGTTGCGGCGGGTCAGCACCGTGACGATGCGATCCGCCTCACCCAGCTTCTGGGTGCGCAGCACGATTCCTTCGTCACGGTAGAGGGGCACCCGCCCATTGTCCCGCATGCGGCGGAGCGAGGCGAAAACGGACGGGCCGCGACCGACCCCCTCCCCTCACGGAATGCTGACCGCAAGGTCACTACAAGTAACGGGAAAGGGTGTGTCCTGAACCGCATTCGACTGTCAGCGTGGTGCCATGAGATGCACGATCCTCCCGCCGCACATCCTCGAACACCTCGCCGAGACGGCCGACGACCGGGCGCTGCGGGAGATGGCCCGCCGCACCCTGACGATGAGCTCCGCGCACCGCGCGGAACGACGCGCCGTCGCCTTCGCCCCCGTCGCGCCCACCGAGGACTTCGTCCCCGAGCGCGCCGTCCACGACGCCCGCCACCGCGAACGGCTCCCCGGCGACCTGGTGCGCGCCGAAGGGCAGGCCCCCACCGGAGATGCGGCCGTCGACCGGGCCTATGACTGGCTGGGGGTGACGTTCGGCTTCTTCGCGGAGATCTACCGGCGCGACTCCATCGACGGGGCCGGGATGACGATGGTCTCCACGGTGCACTACGGCCGCGGATACGCCAACGCCTTCTGGAACGGCCGGCAGATGGTCTACGGGGACGGCGACGGCAGGCTGTTCCTGTCGTTCACCGGGCCGCTGGAGGTCACCGGGCACGAGCTGGTGCACGGCGTCACCCAGCACACCGCCGACCTGGAGTACCACGGGCAGTCCGGGGCGCTGAACGAGTCGATCTCCGATGTGTTCGGCTCCCTGGTCAAGCAGTGGCACCTGCGGCAGACCGCCGACGAGGCCGACTGGATCATCGGCGCGGGCCTGCTCGGCCCGGACGTCAACGGGGTCGGCCTGCGGTCGATGAAGGAGCCGGGCACCGCCTACGACGACCCGCGGCTGGGAAAGGACCCCCAGCCCGGGCATATGGACGACTATGTGGAGACCCACCACGACAACGGCGGCGTCCACATCAACTCCGGCATCCCCAACCGGGCCTTCTATCTGGCGGCCGTCGCGCTGGGCGGGCACGCCTGGGAGAAGGCCGGCCGGATCTGGTACGACACGCTGACCGGGGACGCGATGAAACCGACGATCGAGTTCGACGCGTTCGCCGCCGCCACCGTCGAGACCGCCGAGCGGCTGTACGGTGCGGGCGGGACCGAGTCCCGTGCGGTGCGGGACGCCTGGCGCGAGGTGGGCGTGGAGTCGTGAGAGTGCGCGTGATCCGCAGCGGGGGGTTCGCCGGCGTCGAACGCCGCGGCGAGCGCGACGCCGCCTCCGACCCGGTGCTGCGGGACCTGCTCGACCGGGTGGACCTGGACGGCGCGCCGCCGGCGGAGGAGGCCCCCGACCGGTTCAGCTATGAGATCGACATAGACGGGCGGGTCGCCACGGTCGGCGAGGCGCAGCTGACCGGGCCGCTGCGCGACCTGGTGCGCCACGTGCTGGACGAGCCCGACTGATCGGCGCCTCCCACGGCCGCCGACCGGCGCGCCGCGGCCCCCGGCACGGGCGCGGCGGCCCCGCCGGTCTCCTCGACGCGCCGAGAGCACCGTGCCCCTCGCCCGCCGTCACGGGGTCGTGAGAGGTGCGTGACGGGCCCCGACCGGAAGATCGTCCCGACCGGGGCCCGTCGACGGCCTGATCACAGGTGTGTGCGCACCGGGTGACAGGGGCGGGCGTCTCCCGCCGACGTGCGCGGGAGACGAGCCCGGGACGGCGTGCCGGCGTCAGCCGCGCCGCGCCGCACGGTTGACCGCCGACAGCACGCCTTTGAGAGCGGCGGTGACGGTGTTGGGGTCGATGCCGACGCCCCACAGCACCTCGCCGTCCACCTCGCACTCGACATAGGCGGCGGCCTTGGCGTCGGTGCCCTCGCTGAGCGAGTGCTCGACGTAGTCCAGGACCTGGACGTTCACGCCCACGGTGGCCAGCGCGTCCACGAACGCCGAGATCGGTCCGTTGCCGATGCCCTCGATCTCGCGGATCTCGCCGTCCACCCGGACGTCACAGGTGAGGTGGTCCTTCTCGTCCACCCGCGAGGAGGCGCGGTGCGCCAGCAGCCCGATGCGCGGCCCGGGGGACAGGTACTCGCGCTCGAAGATCTGCCACATCTCCTCCGGAGTGACCTCGCCGCCCTCGGCGTCGGTGCGCTCCTGCACCACCCGGGAGAACTCGATCTGCAGGCGGCGCGGCAGGTCCAGCCGGTGCTCGGTCTTCATGATGTAGGCCACGCCGCCCTTGCCGGACTGGCTGTTGACCCGGATCACCGCCTCGTAGGTGCGGCCGACGTCCTTGGGGTCGATGGGCAGGTAGGGCATCTCCCAGCGGAACCGCTCCACCGGCACGCCGGCCTCGGCCGCGTCCTCCTCCAGGCTCTGGAAGCCCTTCTTGATGGCGTCCTGGTGCGAGCCGGAGAAGGAGGTGTAGACCAGGTCCCCGGCATAGGGGTGCCGCTCGTGCACCGGGATCTGATTGCAGTACTCCACGGTGCGGCGGATCTCGTCGATGTCGGAGAAGTCGATCTCCGGGTCCACGCCCTGGGAGAACAGGTTCATGCCCAGCGTGACCAGGCAGACGTTGCCGGTGCGCTCGCCGTTGCCGAACAGGCAGCCCTCCACCCGGTCGGCCCCGGCCATCACCGCCAGCTCGGCCGCCGCCACACCGGTGCCGCGGTCGTTGTGCGGGTGCACCGACAGGCACACGAACTCGCGCCGCGACAGGTTGCGGCTCATCCACTCGATCTGGTCGGCGTAGACGTTGGGCGTGGCGCGCTCGATGGTGGACGGCAGGTTCAGGATGATCTCGCGGTCCGGACCGGGCTGCCAGACGTCCATGACCGCCTCGCAGACCTCCAGGGCGAAGTCCAGCTCGGTGTCGACGAAGATCTCCGGCGAGTACTCGTACCCGAAGTCGCAGTCGCCCAGGTACTGCTCGGCGAACTTCATCACCGTCCGGGTGCCCTCGACCGCCAGCGCCTTGCACTCCTCGCGGCCGATGCCGAACACCACCCGGCGGAACAGCGGCGCGGTGGCGTTGTACAGGTGGACGGTGGCGCGCTCGGCCCCGACCAGCGACTGCACGGTGCGCTCGATGAGCTCCTCGCGCGCCTGGGTCAGCACCGAGATCCGCACGTCGTCGGGGATCCGGTCCTCTTCGATCAGGCGGCGGACGAAGTCGAAGTCGGTCTGGCTGGCCGCCGGGAACCCGACCTCGATCTCCTTGTAGCCCATCCGCACCAGCAGCTCGAACATCTTCAGCTTGCGGTGCCCGTCCATGGGGTCGATCAGGGCCTGGTTGCCGTCGCGCAGGTCGGTGGACAGCCAGCGCGGCGCCTTGGTGATCGTCTTGTCGGGCCAGGTGCGGTCCGGCAGGTCGACCGGGGTGAACGGACGGTACCGCTGAAAGGGCATGCCGCTGGGCTGCTGCTTGGACTTCATGAAGGTGCTTCCCTCTGCTCGAACGTCCTCGCGGTCGACAACACGTCAAGATCCCGCAGCGAGGGAGCCGACCTTTCCTTCCGTCACCGACCCCCGCTGCGGCCGCTAAGGAGGAGCAGCCCACGGGACGCGAACACGCCTCACAAGGTACCCGATGACAAGTGTGTTACAGGCTTCGATCCCGCGATGTGAGACAACTCATGGGGCTGGTGGTTTCCCGGCGCCGCGGCCGCCGGGCCCGGGCACCGCCCGACCGGCGTCGCCGGCCCGGACCTCCTCCCGGGAGCGGTGCGGAGGACGTCCGGGGACGAGCACCGACAGGCAGGTCACGCAGCCCTCCAGCGCCTCGAACTCGGTGATGTCCACCACGGTGACCCGCAGCCCCTCGGCGCGCAGCATCGTCGCGGTGCGGGGCGCGGAGGCGGCCAGCAGCACATGCTCCTCCCCCAGCACCACCACATGGGAGCCGGCGGGCTCGGGCGCCGCCCGCAGGCCCGGCAGCGCCGAGGCGTCCACCAGATCCGGCATGCCGATCAACGTGCCGTCCGGCAGCGCCGTCATCGCGGACTTCAGGTGCAGCGCGCCGGCGACCCGCACCGGCACCACCCTCCGCCCCAGCGGCCCCAGCAGCGCCGCCAGCCGGCGGACCCCCTCCTCGTTGGTGCGGCCGGACAGCCCGACATAGACGGTGTCGCCGACCTGGAGGACGTCGCCGCCGTCCAGGGTGGCGGGGGCCTCGATCCGCTCGATCCGCAGTCCCAGCTCCCGTACGGCCCGTTCCGTCCCGGCGACCTCGGCGCGCCGCTGCGGGGCGCCGCAGCGGCCCAGCACCGCCAGCCCGTCCGCCACGACCACGGTGTCCTCCACGAACACCGCATCGGGCAGATCGTCGGCGGGCGGGACCCGGTGGATCCGCCAGCCCGCCGCGGCCAGCGCCGCCGTATAGGCCTCGTGCTGTCGCCGGGCCAGCGCCACGTCGACCGGCCGCCGGTCGACGTGGGTGACCAGTCCCTCCGCCAGGCGCGGCCCCGGCGGGCGGACCAGCGCGACGCCGGGGGCTTCGGTGACGTCGTGGGGCACGGTCGCTCCAATTCGAGACCTCGGTGTCCGACCACCGTACCCCCGACCTCGCCCCGGCGCGTCCGCCGCCCGCGAGGGGCGCCTTCTACGCTGGGCACATGACAGGTGACCACGGTCAGGACGGCGTGCGCCGGCCGCCGGGGCCCCGGCGCCGGCCCCGGCCCGACTTCCTGCCGCCCGCGTCGGCCGACGAGCGGGCCGAGCCGGCCGGGTCCGCCGGACCGGACCGTTCGCCGGCCGCGTCGTCGGCCGCGTCGTCTGG
>NZ_RRYT01000020.1 GCF_006363815.1 Thermomonospora catenispora | reverse complement strand
ACGCGTTCACCGCCGCGCTGTGCCTGCGGCTGGCCCGCGGCGACGACCTGGTCGCCGCCGCCCGGCTGGCCGTGCGCGTCGGCGCCGCCGCCGTCCGCCGCGCGGGCGCCCAGCCCTCTTTCCCCACGCCCGCCGACCTGCCCTGACCGGCCCTCCCCGGCGCCCGTCGACTCCGGGGAGGGCCGCCCCTGCCGCCCCGGGCGCCGACAGGAGGAGCGGATGGTCCACAATGCCGGGAACGTTCCGTCTGCGATCAGGGGAGGGAAGCGTGGACCTGTTCGACCTGACCGGGAAGGTCGCCGTCGTCACCGGGGGCACCCGGGGCATCGGCATGATGATGGCCCGCGGACTGCTGCAGGCCGGGGCGCGGGTGCACATCAGCTCCCGCAAGCCGGACGCCTGCGCCGAGGCCGCCGAGGAGCTGTCGCAATACGGCGAGGTCAGCGCCATCCCCGCGGACCTGTCCACCGAGGAGGAGTGCCTGCGGCTGGCCCGTGAGATCGGCGAGCGCGAGCAGGCCCTGCACATCCTGGTCAACAACGCGGGCGCGACCTGGGGCGCGCCGCTGGAGGAGTATCCCGCCTTCGCGTGGGACAAGGTGCTCGACCTGAATCTCAAGGCCCCGTTCTTCCTGACCCGGGCGTTCCTGCCGATGCTGGAGGCCGCCGCCACCCACGACGACCCGGCCCGCGTGATCAACGTCGGCAGCATCGACGGGCTGCACGTCCCGCTGCTGCCGACCTACGCGTACTCGGCCAGCAAGGCCGCCCTGCACCACATGACCCGGGTGCTGGCCCGCGAGCTGGGGCCCCGCCGCATCACCGTGAACGCCGTCGCGCCCGGACCGTTCGAGTCCAAGATGATGGCCGCCACGCTGGAGGCCTTCGGGGAGCAGATCGCCGCGGCGGCGCCGATGCGGCGCATCGGACGGCCCGACGACATGGCCGGGGTGGCGATCTACCTGTCCAGCCGCGCCGGCGCGTACGTGACCGGGGCGGTGATCCCGGTGGACGGCGGGCTGGGCACCACCGTGTGACCTTCAGGCGCCCTCGGTGTGACCGTCCGGTGGATCACCGCGCCGCACCGGTTCGATACCGTCGAGATCATGCGACTCGGCGTGCTGGACGTGGGCTCGAACACCGTGCACCTCCTGGTGGTGGACGCGCACCGGGGCGCCCGGCCGCTGCCCGCCTACTCCCACAAGGAGGAGATGCGGCTCGCCGACCTGCTGGACGGCGACCGGATCAGCAAGGAGGGCCGCCGGCTGCTGACGTCCTTCGTCCGGGACGCGCTGCGCATCGCCGAGGACAAGGGGGTGGAGGACCTGCTGGCGTTCGCCACCTCCGCGGTGCGCGACGCCGCCAACGGCGAGGAGGTGCTCGCCGAGGTCAACGCCGCCACCGGGGCCGGTCTGCAGGTGCTGCCCGGCGAGGAGGAGGCGCGGCTGACGTTCCTGGCGGTGCGCCGCTGGTTCGGCTGGTCGTCGGGACGACTGCTGGTGATCGACATCGGCGGCGGCTCGTTGGAGATCGCCTCCGGCATCGACGAGGCCCCCGACGTGGCGATCTCGCTGCCGCTGGGGGCCGGCCGGCTGACCCGCGACCGGCTGGCCGGGGACCCGCCGGACCCCGAGCGGCTGCGCGAGCTGCGCCGCTACGTGCGCGCCGAGATCGCCCGCCACGTCGGCGAGGTGGCCCGGTACGGCCCGCCCGATCACGCGGTGGCCACCTCCAAGACCTTCAAGCAGCTCGCCCGCATCGCCGGCGCCGCCCCCTCCGCCGAAGGCCCGCTGGTCAAGCGGGTGCTGCGGCACGAGGACCTGATCGGGTGGAGCGAGAAGCTGGCCCGGATGACCGCACGGGAACGTTCCGAACTGCCCGGGGTCTCCCAGAGCCGCGCCCCGCTGCTGCCGGCCGGCGCCATCGTCGCCGACGCCGCCATGGACCTGTTCGGGCTCGGTGAGCTGGAGCTGTGCCCGTGGGCGCTGCGGGAGGGCGTCATCCTGCGCCGTCTGGACGCCATCTCCGCCGACCGCTGAAGGCGCCGCCCTCTCCGCAGGCGGCGCCCGGCTCCCGCGTGGAGGCGCGGCGGGCGCCCCCGGCCGGCCCGGCCTGCGGGCGCTCGTGAACCAACGGAGGGTCCGACACATCTATCGATGTGACGGCAAACACCGATATCGTCCGCTTGGTCCGCTGTGCGCCGGGCGGGCGGCGGACGGCTCCCGGGCCCGGGCGGAGAGGCGGATCGACCATGGACGACGGACGGCGGCGCGGGCGGGCGCTCGGTCCAGACGATCCGCGGCGCATCGGCGCGTACGCGCTGGAGGCCAGGCTCGGCGAAGGCGGCATGGGGACGGTCTACCTCGGCCGCCGGCCGGGCGGGCCGCCGGTGGCGGTCAAGGTGATCCGGCCCGAGCTGGCCGGGGACGGGGCGTTCCTGACACGGTTCCGCGACGAGGTGCGCAGCGCCCGGCGGGTGGCGTCGTTCTGCACCGCGCAGGTGCTCGACCACGGTGAGGACGACGGCCGCCCCTACCTGGTCACCGAGTACATCCAGGGGCCGTCGCTGCTGCAGCATGTCTCCGAGCACGGGGCGCTCACCCCCGGGCAGCTCCACGGCGTCGCCGTGGGGGTGGCCGCGGCGCTGCTGGCGATCCACTCGGCCGGCCTGGTGCACCGCGACCTCAAGCCCGGCAACGTGCTGCTGTCCCTCTCCGGACCCCGGGTGATCGATTTCGGCATCGCGCGGGCGCTGGACGCGGCCGACGTCCACACCCGGACCGGACAGGTCATCGGGAGTCCCGGATGGATCGCCCCGGAGATGATCCTCAACCGGCCGGTCACCCCCGCGGCGGACGTGTTCGCCTGGGGCTGCCTGGTGGCGTTCGCCGGGAACGGCCGCAACCCGTTCGGACACGGCACCTTCCAGGTGATGGCGGCGCGCGTGGTGCACGCCGAGCCGGAGGTGGGGACGCTGCCCGAGCCGCTGGCCTCGCTGGTGCGCCGCGCCCTGGCCAAGGACCCCGCCGCCCGCCCCACCGCGCAGGAGCTGCTGCTGTCGCTGGTCGGCGGGAGCGGCGAGTCGGCGGCGGCCAGCACCGTGGCCGAGGCGTGGGGCGGCACGCCGCCCGAGGAGGAGGAACGGTCCGCGCCCGCGGGCGAGACCGCCGCCGACCCCGAGACCGTGCAGACCGCGACCGGGCGTCAGGCCGCGGCGACCGTCGCCGACACCCGGCCGGCGCCCTCCCCGCAGCCGCCGCCTCCCGAACCCCGTCCGGACACCGACCCCTCGCCGTCGGCCGAGCCCACCGCGCCCGCCGGCCGAGAAGGGGACGCCGGGCGCCCGCCGCGGCGCCGGATCCCGGCCCTCGTCGCCGGCGCGCTGATCGCGGCGGCCGGACTGGCGGCGGCGATCCTGATCCCCGACGGCGACGGCGGCGAGACCGCCTCCTCGGGACCGCCGGACGACCCGATGCTGGTCCGGATCGACTTCGCGCCCGGCTGGGCCGAGGAGTGCCACGCCCGGGTGGGCCGGCTGACACCCGGCCCGACCGTCGCCCAGGCCCGGCCGATCCTCCAGGGCGAGGGGTGCGACGTGCTGCCGCGGTGGTCCCCCGACCGGGACCGGATCGCCTTCACCCGGTGGCGACCGGGCGCCGACGCCTCCGAGGTCTGGGTCATGAACGCCGACGGCAGCGGGCTCCGCCGCGTCGGGCCGGGGGTCGTGCCGCGCAGCCGCGTGGCCTGGTCACCCGACGGCCGGCGTCTGGCGGCGATGGTGAAGGTCGACGGCGTCCCGCAGCTCCACGTGAGCGAGGTGGCCACCGGACGCACCGTCCAGCTCACCCACGACGAGGCCGCCAAGGACGACCCCGCCTGGTCCGCGAACGGCAAGATCGCGTTCTGGAGCAGACGGGACGGCACCCGCCAGATCTACTGCCTGGACCCCGACAAGCCCGACAAGGGCTGGACCAAGCTGACCGACGCCCCCCACGGCGCCGCCGACCCGGCGTGGTCGCCGGACGGCGATGAACTGGCGTTCACCCTCATGAACGGCGAGGGGAAGGCCGCGGACATCGCCGTGATCGACGCCGACGGCTCGAACCTCCGGCGGCTCACCGCCGACCCCGCGCACGACATGGACCCGACCTGGTCTCCGGACGGGAAGTGGCTGGCGTTCGTGCGCGGTCCGATCGCCACCCCGCAGATCTACGCGGTGCCGGTCAAGAAGGGAGAGGCCGGCGCCCGCCCGCTCGGACCGCCCGGAGTCGGGCATCCCGCCTGGTCCTGATCCCGCCGGGCCGGCCGCCCCGTCCCGGGACCCCGATCGTTTCCGCGAACCGTTCGTACGCTCCGTGATGCTCTGATCTCATAGAGGAGTGTTCGGTCCGGGGGCGCCAGGCCACAGGGGGGAGACGCATGACGGTCGATTACGCGGCCATCGCACGAGACGACCGGTTCCGGGCGCTGCGGGTGCGGCACCGCGCGCTCACGCTGATGACGGCCGTGCTGGCGCTGGGCTGGTATCTGGCGTACGCGCTGTTGTCGGCGTTCGCCGGGGAGCTGATGGAGCGGCCGGTGCTGGGGGAGTTCAACGCGGGACTGACGCTGGGGCTGCTGCAGTTCGCCGTCCCCTGGCTGCTGGCGGCGCTGCACGCGCTCTACACGCGGTTCGCCCTCGACCCCTTGGCCGATGAGCTCCGGGCGGAGGCCGGGCGCGCGACCACCGCGCGTCTGCCCGTCGTGCCGCCGACGCCCCCGGGGCCGCCGGCCGCCGAGCGCGCGCCCGCCGTCCCGGCCCCGCGGCGCCGTTCGCCCTCGCCCGTCTCCGGGCTGCGGCGCGACGCGGTCTCCGGGGAGTGGACCGACCTGGGCCGCCCCGTGCCGAGGCGCACGAGCCGATGAACCCCCCGGCCACCGCGGACGACGGCGGGCGGGTGCTGACGCTGGGGCTCTTCCTGGCCTTCGCGGTGATCACCGTGGGCGTCGCCGTCCGGGCGCGGCGCGGCGCCCGGGACGCGGAGGGCTTCTTCGCCGGGGACCGATCCTTCTCCGGCCCGCAGAACGGGCTGGCCTTGGCCGGCGAGCACTTGTCCGCCGTCTCGCTGCTGGGCGTCGCCGGGATCATCGCCCTGTCCGGCTACGACGGCTTCCTGTACGCGATCGGGTTCCCGGCGGCCTGGACGCTGACCCTGCCGCTGGTCCGGCAGATCCGCAACGCCGGCCGGTTCACCCTGGCCGACGTGGTGGCGTACCGGATGCGGCGGCCGTCGGTGCGCATCGCCGTCGCCGTCTCCACCCTCACCGTCTCGGGGTGCTGCCTGCTGGCGCAGATGGCCGGCGCGGGCGCACTGGCGACGCTGCTGCTCGGCGCGCACTCCGGCGGCTCCCTCGGCGGCGTGTCCGCCGACGCCGCCCGTGCGGCCGCCGTCGTCGCGGTCGGGCTGCTGACGGTCTGCTGCGTCGCCTGCGGCGGCATGAAGGGCGCCACCCGGGTGCAGATCCTCGGGGCGGCGCTGCTGATGGCGAGCGCGGCGGTGATGACGGCGCTGGTGCTGGCCCGGTTCGGGTTCGACGCCGGGGCGATGCTCGGCGCGGCGGCCGAGGCCAGCGGGCACGGCGACGACTTCCTGGAGCCCGGCCTGCGGCACGGCCGGGAGGAGGACGGCGACCCGGCCGCCGTCCTGCTCGCCGGGCTGGACTTCCTCAGCCTGGCGCTGGCCCTGGTGCTCGGCACCGTCGGGCTCCCGCACGTCGTGGCCCGCCTCCTCACCGCGCCCGACGGCCGGGCCGCCCGTCGGTCGGTGCACTGGACGATCGGTCTGGTCGGCGTGTTCTCCCTGATGACGTCGGTGCTGGGGTTCGGCGCGGCCGCCCTGGTGGGCCCGCGGGCCGTCGCCGCCGCGGATCCGGCTGGCGGCACCGCGGTGCCGCAGCTGGCCCGGGCGCTGGGCGGGCAGGTGGGCGGCCCGTCCGGCGGGGAGGCGCTGCCGGCGCTGGTGGCGGCGATCGCGCTCACCGCCCTCGCGGCGGCGGCGTCCGGGCCGATGATCGCCTCGGCGACCTCACTGGCGCACGACCTCTTCGGGCATGCGCTGATGGACGGCAGGCCCCGGGAGGCCCAGCAGGTCGCGGCGGCCCGGGCGGCGGCGCCGCTGATCGGCGCGGCGGCGGTGACGACGGCCGTGTTCGCCCGGAATCTGGACGCGGCGTTCCTGGTGGCGCTGGCGTTCGCGATCGCGGCCTCGGCGCATCTGCCCGTGCTGGTGCTGGCGTTGTGCTGGCGGCGCTTCACCGCCACCGGCGCGGTGTGCGGGATCTACGGCGGGCTGGCGGGGGCGCTGCTGCTGGCGGCGTTCTCCCCGGCGGTCTCCGGCAAGACCGACCCGGTCACCGGGCGGAGCCTGTCGCTGCTCCCGGCCGGGGTGGACTTCCACTGGTTCCCGTTGGAGAACCCGGCACTGGTGTCGATCCCGTTCGGGTTCCTGTGCGCGGTCGCGGGAGCGCTGCTCGGCAGGGAGAAGGCCGACCCCGCCCGGCACGCGGAGCTGTCGGTCCGCTCCCTCACCGGGATCGGTGCGCGCTGACCCGGCGCGGATCCGGCGGACCGCCCCGCCGGATCCGCGCCGGGTCAGCCCGGGCCGCGGGGCAGCACGGCGACGGGGCAGGGGGCGGCGCGCAGCACCTTGAGCGCCGTCTCGCCCAGGAACACCCGATGCACGGCGGCGTCCTCGCTGCTGGCGCACACCAGCAGCTCGCCGTCCAGCCATTCGGCGGCCGCGAGCGCGGCGGCCACGTCGCGCCCCGGGGCCAGCTCGGTCTGCACCGCATCGGGGTCCAGCCCGCCGGCCTCGACGGCCAGCGGGACCGCCAGCGCCAGGTCGTCGCGCAGCGCGTCCCGGTCGGCGTCGTCCAAGGCCAGGGTCAGCAGCCGCAGCGGAACGCCCAACCGGTCGGCGGCGATCGCGGCGCGCTCCACCGCCTCGTCGCACTGCGGCCGGTGCACATAGCCGACGGTGATGCGTTCCAGCCGTTCCGGGGGACGGTGGCCGGAGGGGGTGAGCAGCACCGCTTCCGAGGAGGCGTGCAGCAGATGGTCGGCGACGGCGCCGACGGCGATCTGTCCGCGGGCGCCTCCGCCGGCCGAGCCGATGACGATCAGATCCGCCCCAGCCTTTCCGGCCAGCACGCTCAGCCCGCGGCCGACCCCTCGGCTCTCCTGGACGACGAAGTCGGCGGGCTCCCCGTCGAGCACCGCCGCGGCCCGGCGCAGCGTGTCGGCCGCCTCGCCCGCCGCGCCGACCCGGCCGGGCGGATGGACGGCGGCGACGGTGAGCCGGCCGCCGGTCAGCGCGACGATGGCGCGGGCCAGCGCCAGCGCCTCGTCGGCCTGCTGGTCGGGGACGTACCCGACCAGCACGTGCGCACCGATCATGCGGGAGGGCATTCCCGGGAGCCCCGCGGTCATTCACCCGCCGCCGACCGACTCCGGTAAACACGCTTTGTGGCAGGTGACACGGTTTTCCCGGACGGCGCGGACGGCCGGCGGGAGGGCAATCCGAAACACCGCCTCGGCGAACCGGTAACTTGACACACAACACGATATTTCTGTGATGAAGCCTCGATCTGCGACGTTCGGTGTGTTTATCCTGTGGTCAGGGTCACAGCCGTCAGGCGGCGACGAATCCGCCATCACCCAGGGAGCCCGCGCCGGTGCTTGTATCCGACTCCCCGCAGGTGCCGGTCGAGACCGTCAACTTCCATCTGTGGCAGCCGTGCAACATGAGCTGCCGATTCTGTTTCGCCGCCTTCCGTGACGTCCGGCGCACCGTGCTGCCGGAGGGGCATCTGCCGCGGCGCGACGCCGAACTGGTCGTGACCCTGCTGGCCGAGGCGGGATTCCGCAAGCTCACCTTCGCCGGCGGAGAACCGCTGCTGTGCCCGTGGCTCGTCGACCTGGTGACGCTGGCGCACCGGCTCGGCATGGTCACCTCGGTGGTCACCAACGGAAGCCTGCTGGACGAGGCGATGCTGCAGCGGCTGCGCGGCGTGCTGGACTGGATCGCCGTCAGCGTCGACAGCGCCCGCCCGCGGACGCTGCGCGCGCTCGGCCGCGCCACGGCGGGCCGCGTCATGACGCCCGCCGAGTATCTGACGCTGTGCCGTCGCATCCGCGAGCTGGGCTTCCGGCTCAAGGTGAACACCGTGGTGACCGCCCGCAATTGGCGCGAGGACATGGTCGACTTCATCATCGCGGCCCGGCCGGAACGGTGGAAGGTGTTCCAGGTGCTGCCCGTGGCCGGGCAGAACTCGGGTAAAGTCGAACCGTTGTTGGTCACCCCCCGACAGTTCGCCGACTTCGTTTCCCGCAATCTCCGCGTGGAGTCGGCGGGAATCCGGCTGATTCCCGAGGACAACGACGTGATGCCCGGCAGTTACGCCGCCCTCGACCCCGCCGGACGGTTCTTCGACTCGGTCGATCCGCGCGGGTACACCTACAGCGAGCCGATCCTGAAGGTCGGAGTGCACCGCGCCATTTCCCAGGTGCGGATCAGCCGGGAGAAGTTCCTGGCCCGCGACGGCCTGTACGGCCTGCCGCTTCCCGCGCCCGCCGCGGCCGAGGAATCGGGCGGCCGATGAGCGTCCCCGAGCTCCGGCGGCCCGCCCCGCCCGGCGGATCGCCCGACGCCCGACCCGTCCTGGTCGATCTGGTCCTGCTGGACGCCGACGGCGAGCACATGCTGGTGCACGACGTCGGCGGCCGGCTGACCCCTCCGCGCCTCACGGCGGCCGGCGACCCGCCCGGACACGACCCGCAGGAGCTGAACGCCCTGGTGCGCGAGCTGGCCGCCCGGCATCTCGACGTGGAGATCGAGCCGCTGGGACTGCTGGACGCCGCCGTGCGGACCGACCGGCACGACGGCGCGGCGCACCTGACGGTCGCCGCGGTGCTGCGCGGCGACCCGCCCGATGACGCGGGGCGGACGGGCCTGCGGCCGCTGCCGGTCGCCGACCTGCGGTCACGCCGCCGCGACCTGCACCGCCCCGAGCACTTCGAGGCCGCCCGCGACTGGCATCGCGCCGCCCGGAGCGCGCCGGGACTGGCCGGCCGGATCGAGGACGCCCTGCACCGGGCGGCGGCGTTCGTGGAACGCCGCCGCACCGTCGAATCCGGCCGCTGGGGCTGGGATCAGTACCTGCAGCGACGCGGCTCGATCGGCACCATGTCCACCGCGCACGGGGTGCTGATCAGCCTGCACGGCGCCCGCGACCGCGCCGGCGAGCAGGTCGAGCGCGGCCTGGAGACGCTGCGCGGCATGCAGAACGACGACGGCGGCTGGCAGATCAAGTGGTCGCTGGTGGGCGGCACCGCCGATGTGTCGATCACCGAGAGCACCTGCGCCTGCCTGTGGGCGTTCCACGAGGCCCGCCGCGGCCCGGGCGTCGAAGAGGCCGTCGACCGCGGGCTCGCCTGGCTGGAGCGCCGGCAGCGGCAGGGCGGCTGGGCCTCGACCGGCCTGGACGAGGGGCGCCCGCTGGTGTTCCCGACCGCGTGGGCGGTGCGGATGCTGGCCTGCCACGGCCGCACCGAGGCGGTACGGCAGGGCGTGCAGTGGCTGCGGGCCGCCCAATGCCCGGACGGCGGCTGGGGCGCCACCAGCGCGGCCGACGACGGGACCGTCTCCTCCTCGCCCGCCTACACCGCGGCCGCCCTGCTGGCGCTGTGCCGGGCCGGGATACCGCCCACCGACCGCACCGTGGCGTCCGGGTGCGAATACCTGCTGCGGACGTTCCGGCACGACCGGCCCGAGCCGTGGGAGCCGACCTCGTTCACCACCCCGGTCGACCCGCAGCGGCCGGTGCACATGGACTTCCGGCATTTCGCCACCCCGTGGGCGCTGGCCGCGCTGTGCGAATGCGGGTACGACCTGAGCCACCCGGTGGTGCTGTCGGCCACGCTGCGGCTGCTGGATCTGGAACGCCCCGGCGGCGGCTGGCGGTCCACCCTCACCGCCCCCGACGTGACCCCCATCTGGGCGGTGCACGGCGCGGTGTTCGCGCTGCGCACGGTGCTGGACACCGGCGCCCGCGACCTGGCTCCGCTGGTGCTCAGCCGTCATCGCGAGGCCGAACGGGCCGCCCTGGCCCGGCTGTCGGGCGGGCTGGTGGGCCACGCCCGCGCCGTCGAGCGCCGGCGCACCTGGCGGCACCGGATGACCACGATGTGGCTGGCGCTGCTGACGGTGACGGTGCTGCTGCTGGTCCTCGGCCAGCTCGGGGTATTGGAGCATCTGCAGTCCCCGTCCGGACGCGACAAGCTGCTCGCCGGGGCGACCACGGTGCTGGTCACCGTGCTCGGAGCGCTGGCGCCGGCCGTCCTGGCGGAGGAATATCGAATAAGGCGCAGCCGGGGCCGGGACAGGGAGACTCCCCCATGAACGTGATCACCGACGGACACGCCGCCGCCTGGACGTCGCAGTTGTCGGCCGCCCGCAGGGCCGTCGCGGAGGCGGGCGCGGCCATCCGCGACCAGTTCGGGCAGCGGTTCATCAACGCCTACAAGGGAGCGCACGACGTCCAGCTGACCGCCGACCTCATCGCCCAGAAGGTCATCGTGGACGAGCTTCGGGACGCCTATCCCGGCTACGGGATCGTGGCCGAGGAGGACGGGCTCGGCCGGTGGGGGGACGAGGAGTTCCTGTGGGCGGTCGACCCGTTGGACGGCACCAACAACTTCGGGTACGGCATCGCGCACTGCGCCCTGGCGATCTCCCTGTTCCACGACGAGGACGTGGTGCTGTCGGTCGTCGCCGACCCGCTGACCGACCGGACCGTGCACTGCGTGCGGGGCGGCCGGCTGGAGCCCGCCCCCGTCCCCGCCGCCGCGGTGCCGCTGCACCGGGCGACGCTGTCCCTGGTCACCGGATACGCCGAGGACGGCCGCGCCTGGGGTCACGGCTTCGCCGGGTGGATGAGCGAACGCTGCAAGCGGGTGGTCAACATGTGGGCGCCCGCGCTGGACCTGGCGCTCATCGCGTGCGGGGCGCTGGATGCGATGGTGTGCCGGGACGCCGCCCTGCTCGACGTGTGCGCCGGCATGTTCCTGGTCGCCGAGTCCGGCGGCCATGTGCTCGGGATGGACGGGGAACCGCTGACGGCGCGCCGCTCCATGCACGAGCGGCCGGTGTCGTTCGTCGCCGCCCGCAGCCCCGTCCTGGCCGCCGAGCTGCTGGAGCGGGTCCGCGCCTATGACGCGCTCCACCGGCCTGCGCATGAGAGGGCCGTGGCCGGGTAGACCCTGCAGGTCGTCGCAGGGAAGGAGAGGCAGATGCCCGGCCGCCAGGAGCTCCCGTCCACGGTGCGGCGCTCCTCGGAGAAGGCCAAGCGGACCTGGACCAAGGCCCACGACTCGGCCGTCGAGGAGTACGGCGAGGGCGAACGCGCGCACCGCACCGCGTTCGGTGCGCTCAAGCACATGTTCGAAAAGATCGGCGACCGCTGGCTGCCCAAGGGTGGCAAGAAGGCGGGCGAGGTCACCGGCCCCTCCGACGAACGGGCCGCCGCCTCCCGTTCGCGTTCCCGCACCGTGCCCAGCGCCGAAGGCGTCGACGCCAACGCCAGCAAACAGCACCTGTACCGGGTCGCCAAGCGCCTGGACATCCCGGGGCGCTCCCGGATGTCCAAGGACGAGCTGGTGAAGGCGATCAAGAAGGAGAACCGCCGGCGCACCGCCAAGGCGCGCAGGTCCTGACCGACCTGCGGCTATCCGGCGGAGGTCGGGCCGCGCAGCTCCCCGACCAGATCCGACATCCGGTGCGCCACCGCCGACGGATCGGTCAGCGTGGGGTACAGGTGCTCCTGCACGGTGTTCGACAACCAGTCGTAGTCCGGGGTGACCGGCCGGGTCCGGGCGCGTTCCACGGTCCGGCGAATCTGCGGCAGATGCGGATAGGCCCGCACCAGGGTCGGATCCTCGTACAGGGCCCGCCGCGCGGGGGCGAACCCCGCCCCGGTGAACAGCGCCCGCTCGCTGGACTCGCTGGTCAGGTAGCGGATGAAGGCCCGGGCGGTGTCCCGGTTGCGCGAGCAGCGCGACAACGCCAGGTTCCACCCGCCGAGCGCCGACGGCCACGGCAGCGGCGCCACGCCGAACTTGCCCAGCACCGGTGAGCCCTGGGCGCCCAGCAGCCGGTACGCGTACGTCCAGTTCCGCATGAACAGGGCGCGGCCGTCCTGGAAAGCGGTCCGTGCCCCCTCCTCGTTGTAGTCGACCGAATCCGCGAGGATCCACCCCTCGCGCAGCCCTTGGGGGATCCGCTGGAAGCCGCGGACGGCCTCGGCCGGGTTCGCCACCGCCTCGCCCTTGTCGTTCACCACGTTCCCCCCGGCGGCCCAGATCGCCTCCAGGGCGTTGACGGTGAAGCCCTCGTACCGGTCGAGCTGGGTGACGTATCCGGCCAGCCCGTGCCGGGGCGCCACCGTCATCGCCTGGCGGCGCAGCTCCTCCCAGCTCTGCGGGGGGCGCATCCCCTCGGCGTCGAGGACGTCCTTGCGGTAGTACAGCAGTCCCACGTCGGCGCGCAGCGGGATGCCGTACTGCCGCCCCCGGTACCGGCCGGTCTCCAGCGTGGTCGGCAGGAACTCCTTCCCATCGAACTCGTCCGGGTCCAACGGCTCGATGTACCCCCAGTGGGCGAACTCGGCGGTCCGCACCACGTCCAGGGCGATCACGTCGATGCAGCCGTTCGCGGCGGACGGGGCGGCCACCGCGTCCTGGGCGCGGGCGGCCAGCTGGGCGCGGTGGTCGTCGGTGGACTCCGGAAGCTCCACCATCCGCACGTACTGGCCGGGATGATCGGCGTTCCACCGGTTGACCAGCGCCTTGATCTGTGCACCCTGGCTGGTGTCCCGGCCGTCGGCGAACACGATCGTCCCGCGGCGCCCGCCGTCCGCCGGGGCGCAGCCGGCCGCCGCCAGCGCCACCGCCATGATCGCGCACAGCAGGGCGCGCACGCCCGCCGCCGTGGATCCGCTCGAGGACGTCATGAGTGCGGGACACCCCACAACCCCGCCGCGATGCCGTCCAGCGCGCGGCGCATCCCGGCCATCCCGTCGACCTCGTAGCACTCGCCGCCGCTGTCGCGGGCCACCTCGTCCAGGCCCGACGCGCAACCGTCCGCGCGGAACGCGATCACGAACAACCGCACCGGGTCTCCGGCGGCCAGCCGGTCGGCCAGCGCGGCGGTGCTGGGGCCGTCCGGGTCGGTGCCGTCGGCGATCGCGATGACCGCGTCCGTGGTGTCCGGTCCATCGTCGTCGTCGCGCAGCCGGTCCACGGCGGCGCCGATCGCATCGTGCAGCGACGGGGCGGCGTCCACGGCGCGCAGCCCGCGCAGCGCGCGCTCCATGTTCCTGCGATGCCCGGTGGTCGGCCGTCCCAGCGGCAGCAGCAACCGGTGGTCGCGGCTCCCGGACAGATCGGCGGCGAAACCCATGAGCCCGATCTCATCGCGGGCGCCGACCAGCCGCAACGACAGCCACACCGCGTCCACCGCCGCCGCCAGGCGGGTGCCCTTGTGGTAGGGGAACGGCTCGGACATCGTGCGGGACTGGTCGATCGCCAGCAGCACGCGGGCCGAACGGCGCACCCGGTCCCAGGTCTCCAGCAGAGCCCGGTCGTCGAACAGGCCGTACTGCTCGCGCACCGGCGGCCGGGAGGGCACCGGCGAGTCCCGGTCGGGGCCGGCGCCGGTCGGGTCGCGGTACCCGGCCTGCCGCAACCGCTGCCGCGCCTGATCGCTCAGCAGGTACCGGTAGAACTCCTCGATGGCCACGCTGCGCGCCGGGCTGCGCGGCGGCTCCGTCCGGTCGATCACCACGAACGGGTGGTCCAGCAGCGGGGCCCCGTCCTCGGCGTACAGCGGCACCAGCTCCGGGGCGGTCGACGACGGTCCGCACCGCCCGCCCAGCGGCTCCCCGCCGCGATAGTCCAGAGCGATCTTCTCGGAGACCAGGAACGTGGTGCGGCGCAGCTCGCTGTCGGGCGGGGCGTTCCGCAGCGCGCACAGCAGCCGCACCGGGTCCTCGTCGCCGTGGGTCATGATGTGCTCGACGGCGTGCAGCCGCTGCGGCACGCCCGCCGCGCCCATCGTCTCGGCGGTCAGCGCCCCCACGTTCAGCGTCGCGCGGTACAGGGCGACCGTGGCGGCCAGCCCCACACTGGAGGAGCGGGGCGAGGGGCGGGCGAAGGACACCCCGTCGGGGAGCCGCCGCGGCCAGTCCAGCATGTCCTCCCAGCGGTAGGCGCCGGCCTCCAGCCCCAGCCTCTCGACCAGCCGCCGGGGCGCCGCCGCCACCACGACCGACTGGGCGATGGAGCCGAGGGAGTGCACCGAGACCCCCGGGGCCCGGCCGTCCTCCAGCAGCCGCCGCAGCCGGGAGACCTCCAGACCGGAGTCGGGCAGCCATACGTCGGCTTCGGCGGACACCTCGCCCTGGTCCCCGTCCAGCCAGCCCTGCGCGAGGGAGTCGTCCACCGCGCCGGCGAACGGCACCGCCGCCACCCGCACGTGCGCGGTCGGGCAGCCGTCGGCGTCCCGGGAGACCCGCTCGAAATCCCGGGACACCGTCCGGATCACGCTCTCCTTCTCCGCCGAGACCAGCACCCGGATCTCGGCGGGCGGGCGCGGGCATCCGCCGAGCCGGGCGTCGCCCCCGGCAGTGAGGGACAGGACGAGTAGCAGCACGACGCCCAGGGCGCCGGCGGACCGGGTGAACGGCCCGACGGGCGGTGTCCACGGCCGCGGGATCGACCGGTCGCGGGAGGAGTCGTCATCGCGATTCAGCGGCTCGGGCAGCCTGATCCAGGCGTTGCCGGACTGATCGCTCTTGAAGTCGAACGTCACCCGGCGATAGTCGCGGTGCTGGTGGTTGTGGCTCTTCCGGGCGACGTTCTCGAATATCCAGTCCGACACGATCAACGCCAGCGGCGCGGAGGAGGCGGCCAGTTCCTCCTTCAGCTCCTGGGCGTCGACCATCCGGCGGGTGGTGATGATGGCGTTGCCGCTGTACCCCTGGCCGTCCCTGGTGACGTCGCCGAAGTGGATCGCCGCGCGCAATCGGATCCGCGCCTCGGGCCGATGGCGGGCGTTGTGCTCGCGAAGTTCCCTGGCCAGGTGCCCGGGCAGCGGCCAGACCAGGCGCTCGCGGTGCTCCTGGGGGAGCAGCATGAGGCAGCCGTCGCCGCGGTCCTCGTAGTGGCAGGCGTCCCAGTTCAGACCGGAGTCGGCGAACGCCTTCCGCAGCGCCCGTTCCAGCCCCCGGCGGATCTTCTCCTGGTCGTCGGCGGTGCGTTCAGGCGAACCGAACCCCTGGACGTCAACGATGAAGATCGTTTGATCCATCAGGCTCCTGGTCCGCGACCGTGCCGCCCTCACCGGTGGTCAACGGGCGGCACATCCCCGAGCGAGCATAGGGCGATCATCATGCCGCCCGTGTCCCGCAGATCATAATCTGCCGATTTTCGTGATTGCATTGAAATGCGGTCGTATCACCCAGGCCTTTTCCGGTCGTCCTTCACCGGCCGGTCACTCCGGTAGTCGGCGCCGGTCAAGGCGCAGATCCGCATCGGCTCGCCGTTCGGGCCGGTGGTTTCCCCGACCGGCACCAGACCGAGCTTGGCGGTGACCCTGGCGGAGCCGATGTTGGCGGCATGGAATCGGGCCACCACGGCCGCCGCCTCCAACCGGTCGAACGCCTCGGCGAGCATCGCGGAGGCCGCCTCGGTGGCGATCCCGCGGCCCCACGCGTCCGGCGCCACCCACCAGCCGATCTCCAACGCGGGCTCGGGGATCCCGGCGACCGGCGAGGCGGGACGGATCAGCGACACCAGCCCGAGGAACGACCGGTCCCGCCGGTCGTGGACGGCGCGCCAGCCGAATCCGTGGTCGGCCCAGTGCCGCAGCGCCTGCACATGCCGGCGGGCGGCGTAGCCGGGGCTCCACACGCCGGTGCTGATGTAGCGCATCACCCGGCTGTCGGTGGCCAGCCGGAGCAGGTGAGGGGCGTGCCGCTCCTGCCACGGCTCCAGCAGCAGGCGGCGGGTGGTCAGTGTCAGCACGCGGCGAGCGTACCGCCGCGCGGAGGAGTTGACCTTGAGCGCGCTTGAGGTCGCAGGTTGGTTCCCGATTCCGATCAGGGAGAGGTGGGACGAATGCGCGCGGTGTGGATGCGAGAGACCGGCGGCCCGGAGGTGCTGGTGCCCGGCGAGGCGCCCGACCCGGTGGCGGGACCGGGGCAGGCGCTGATCGAGACGGCGTTCGTGAACATCACGTTCGTGGAGACCCAGATCCGTGCCGGGAAGGGGCCGTTCGGGCCGGTGGAGACGCCGCTGATCCCCGGCAACGGCGTGGGCGGCGTGGTCGTCGCGGTGGGGGACGGCGTCGACCCCGACCTGGTCGGCGCGCGGGTCGTCACGAGCACGGGGGGCTCCGGCGCCTACGCGCAGCGGGTCGCCGTGGACTCCGTCGGGGTCTTCCCGGTGCCCGACGGGCTGGCGCTGGATGAGGCGGTGGCGCTGCTGGCCGACGGGCGCACCGCGACCATGCTGGTGCGGCACGCCGCGATCAAGCCCGGCGAGCGGGTGCTCGTCGAGGCCGCCGCCGGCGGGGTCGGCACCCTGCTGGTGCAGCTCGCCCGGGCCGAGGGGGCGCACGTCGTGGCCGCGGCGGGGGGTCCGCGCAAGACCGCCCTGGCCCGTGAGCTGGGCGCCGAGACGGCAGTGGACTACCGGGAGCCGGACTGGACGCGGCGGGCGGGTGAGGTGGACGTCGTCTTCGACGGGGTCGGCGGCGACATCGCGCGGGCCGCGTTCGGCCTGCTCGCCCGCGGCGGCCGGATGATCAGCTACGGCCTGGCCAGCGGCGGCTGGGCCCCTGTGGAGGAGGACGAGGCCGCCGAACGCGGTGTCACGCTCCTGCGGCCCGAGCCCGATCCGCGGGAGCTGCGCTCCTACACCGAGCACGCGCTGAAGGAGGCGGCGGCGGGCCGGCTGCGCCCGGTGATCGGGCAGCGCTTCCCGCTGGAACGCGCCGCCGACGCGCACGCCGCGATCGAGTCCCGCGCCACCGTCGGCAAGACCCTGCTGGTGGTCTGAACGCCGCGGTCAGCGCTCGGGGATCAGCACGGCGGCTCCGTTGACCCGGTCGGCCGCCAGATCGGACAGCGCCCTGTCGGCGTCGGACAGGCCGTAGGAGACGGTGGCCGCTTTGATCGGCAGCCGCCCGGCCAGCCGCAGGAACTCCTGCCCGTCGGCGCGCGTGTTGGCGGTCACCGACCGGACCTGCCGTTCCTGGAACAGGTGCCGCTGGTAGTTCAGCGTCGGGACGTCGGACAGATGGATCCCGGCGATGGCGAGGGTGCCGCCCCGGTCCAGTCGCTCCAGCGCGGCGGGCACCAGCTCGCCGGCGGGGGCGAACACGATCGCCGAGTCCAGCGGGGCGGGGGAGCGGTCGAAGGAGTCGCCCGCCCAGGCCGCTCCCAGCTCCAGCGCCAGCCTTCGGGCCGCCGGGGAGCGCGTGAACACGTGCACCGCCGCGCCCTCGGCCAGCGCGATCTGCGCGGTCAGATGGGCGGACCCGCCGAACCCCCAGATGCCCAGCCGGCCGCCCGGCGGCAGCTCGGCGCGGCGCAGCGCGCGGTAGCCGATGATCCCGGCGCACAACAGCGGCGCCAGCTCCACGTCGGTGCGTCCGGCGGGCAGGTCGTAGACGTAGGCGTCGGGCGCGATCGCGTACTCGGCGTAGCCGCCGTGCGCGTCCCATCCGGTGTACTTCGCCTGCGGGCACAGGTTCTCCGCGCCGCGCCGGCAGTACGGGCACGACCCGCAGGTGTACCGCAGCCACGCGACCCCCACCCGGTCGCCGGGGGAGTGCAGGCATCCCGGGCCGGCCGCCACCACCTCGCCGACGATCTCATGGCCCGGTGTCACGCCCGGCAGGCGCACCGGGAGATCGCCTTCGGCCACGTGCAGGTCGGTCCGGCACACCCCGCAGGCCCGCACCCGCAGCAGCAGCTCGCCCGCACCCGGTTCGGAGGGCTCCCGTTCCACCGGCTGCAACGGCCCCGTGGCCATCGGTCCCGGAGACGTCACGCTCCACGCTCGCATGACACCACCGTAACGATGCGTCACCGCATCGACGGCTGTCGGCCCGCGTCGCGCCCCTTGTTCGATTCCGGCGCGCGTCGGCGTCGACCGCGCGGGAGCGCATCGAGCACGCATATCGCCGGAACCCGAGGGAGCGCGGCGACCCGAGGGAGCACGGCGCAGGACGTCGTTTCCCCGGCCCGGGGATCGCGTCCGACGATCGTCCGTTCCTGTCGAGGGCGTCGGAAACGGCCGTGACGTGGGTCCGGGACAGGGACCCGCATGTCGCGGGATCTTTACCGAAAAGTGAAAGGGTGAAGGAAATCCCTTTTCGGGAAGGGGTGTTCCCTCGCCGCGTCGGCGACGGATCCTGCGAGACCCGGAATGGGTGCAACGAACGGGAGGAAAATCGGATGATCGCCGTATGTCCGGCGAAGTAGCGTACGTCGGCATGGACGACGATCTCGCCAAGGCCCACGAGCTGGCCCAAGCCGGTGACGTCCCCGGGCTCATGCGGCATCTGCGCCTCACCGCCGAGCGGCTGCCCGTCGGGGACGTCGCCCCGCTCGTCGGCCGGGCCGCCGAGCTGATGGGCTTCACCGATCTGGTCCGGGCCGCGTCCGCCGTGGCGGCCGATCCCCGCGACCCGCGGGCGCTGTTCGACTACGGCTACGCCTGCGTCGAGCACGGCGCCTTCGCCGTGGCCGCCGTGGCGCTCCGGGAGGCGCTGGCCCTGGCTCCCGGCGAGATGGGCATCGTCCGTGAACTGGTGACCGCTTTGGAGAGCGGCCACCGCCACGGCGAGGCCGTCACCGTCCTCACCGAGCACGAGGCGCTGCTCGCCCCCTGGCCGGATCGCTACCTGCTGGCCTACAACGCCCTCCTGGCGGGGGACATCGACCGCGCCGCGCAGGAGGCGTCCGCCCTCCCCGTCCCCGACGACGAGCGCTGGTCTCCCGCGCGGGACCGTCTCGCCCGGATGATCGACCGCGCCCGGGCGGCGCGTTCGGCCGGTCCCATGGACTCTCGGGACCTGCGCGGCTGGCAGTTCGCCATGACCGGCGGCATCGTGCTGACGCTGTCGCCGTTCGGGTTCGGCAGCATGATCGGGCGCTACGCCTACACCACCGACTCCTTCGGCCAGTGCCACCGCGCGCTGTTGCGGCTGCGCATGGTCCTGGAGGCCGCGGGCCGCATCCCCCGGACGGTCTCGCTCCTGCCCGATCAGGGCAGCCGTGCCCTGGGGCTGGCCGCCGCCCGGTTCCTCGCCCTCCCCGCCGAGGAGTTCGACCCCTCCCGCACCGACACCCTCGTGGTCGCCTACGACCTCGGCGACGCCTCCGAGGAGCTGCTGTCGGCCCTCTACCGGCGCACCTCCGGCCAGATCCTCTTCGAACACGCCACCTGCTGGACCGACCCGTCGGGCGTCAGCGCCGACATCAGCACGTTCCTCCACCAGGTGGCCATCGCCCCCTGGGACGAGAAGACGCTCTTTCGGCCGGGCGGTGAGAGCGAGACGGTTCCTCCGGACACCCGGCCCCCTGAAGAGCTGGCCGCCGACATCCTCGCCGCCGACCCCGCCCCCGTCCCCGGCGACGGCGAGGCCCCGCCTGATCCCGACGAAGCCCTCACGGCCTTCGTCGCGAGGGTCGCTCACCTGTGGCCGGCCCAGGGGCCCCGGCGCAGCGTCGACTCTCCCGGACCGGTCCCCAGCGCCCGCTTCGCCTGACGGACCCGGCGTCCGCGGGATCGGCCGGGCGGCGCCGCAGAGGGCCTCCCTCCGGCCTCCTTCTCAGGAGGACACCCGGCGTCGCGAGCCCTTTCGGTCCCGGCCGGTCGACTCCAGCCGGCGCCGCAATCGCTCACCGGCCAGCGCGACCGCCCGCTCCATGGCCGGCGCGGCGGCCTGCGCGTCCGCACAGCGCCCGGCCAGCTCCACCCGCATCCGCACCAGCGCCGGGCTCGGCCCCACCGGATCGGTCCGCCGGTCCAACGTCACGTGCACCGACAGCACCCGGTCGGGAACGCGGGCCAGCACCCGTCTGACCGTCTCCTCGGCCCGGTCCACATCCTGCGGCGTCACCCGCTTGGACGTCGTGAACCGCATCCCCGGCGGCACCGGGACGGCTCGGGGCATGGCGACTCCCCCTGGATCTCCGCGGCGGGGCGGGGCCGCTCCGGGACCGGCCGCCCACGACTCGACGCCTCGGGAACACGGGACCGACCCCGCCCCGCCGCTGCGGAAACGCTGCTCGACTCAGGGCTCCTACCCCGAGGAGGACCCGGCCACCCTTCCCCGGCGATGAGGCGTTCCGCCGCATCCTCCGGACCGGACCGCGAACCCCACCGGAACCCGGCTGGAGCCGGGCCCGCATCCCGCCGAGACCGCCCGCCCGCAGCCCCGGCCCGAGCGGAGCCGGCCCATCGCCGGTGCGTCCGCCCCGGACGCCCCCGCCCACCGGTCTGGCCCCGCGGCCTCGGGCGCGCACGCCCGTCCGCCTCGACCGGAGCGGCCCGTCGGGCCCGGCGCCGCCGGTCGGCGGCGGTCCGGTGAGGTTCACGGTCCGCGCGGCCGACGACCGCCGGAAGCCCGGAAGAACCGAAGGGAAGGACCGGAAAACCGAAAGGGACGAAAGCGGGTGACGAGCGCGACATGAGTACGGGCCGGTGCGGAACGACGCCTTTCAGACGTCGGACGCACCGGCCCGCCGAACGCGTGGGCGATACTGGGATTGAACCAGTGACCTCTTCCGTGTCAGGGAAGCGCTCTCCCACTGAGCTAATCGCCCATGTCAGGTAGAGGTGGAGACGGGATTTGAACCCGTGTACACGGCTTTGCAGGCCGTTGCCTCGCCTCTCGGCCACTCCACCGAGTGAGGCCGCGCTGCGGGGCCCCAGAGCGGACGACGGGATTCGAACCCGCGACCCTCACCTTGGCAAGGTGATGCTCTACCAACTGAGCCACGTCCGCTTGCCGCTTCCGAGTCGTGCTCGGCGCTGCACTGGTAACTGTAGCGGAATCCGCGGGCGGATGCGCACCTGGCGTGTCCGCGCCCGCGAAGATCGGGTTTACCCGGGTCTGGCGGCGGTAAAACACGCCCATGACGAGTGAAGGTCCGCGGCTGCGGACGGCATCTCCCCCCGAGACCCCGGCCGAACGCGCCGACCGCAACTTCATGGAGCTGCTCCAGGGGTTCCGGGTCGCCGTCACCGGGGTCCAGGTGCTGTTCGCGTTCCTGCTGACCGTTCCCTTCGCCCCGGGGTTCGCCAAGGTCGATGCGGCCGACCGCGGTTTGTTCTACGTGGCGCTGGTGAGCGCCGCGGTCGCCTCCATGCTCTACATAGCCCCGGCCGCGCAGCACCGGGTGCTGTTCCGCAGGGGCATGAAGGAGAAGCTGGTCCACCGGGCCAACCTCTACGGGATGATCGGGACGTCGGCGCTGGCGGTGTCGATGATGGCCGCGACGCTGCTGGTGCTGGACTACCTGTTCGACGGGGTGCTGCCGGTCCTCACCGCGGCGGCGCTGGCCGCGCTGGCGCTGTGGCTGTGGTTTCTGGACCCCTTGCTGCGCAGGAGCCGCGGCGGTGGCGCCCGCCGGATCGACGAGGGGCCTCCGGGGGCCGGCGCGGCCGGATGAGGCCGTTCGAGGAGACGTGCGGAACGGCCGGAGGCCGTGGGCGTGGACGGGACCGGGGCGCAAGGCCGCGGATCACGGGCAGGGAAGGCGGACGACTCCGTGCGATCGGGAAGGGAACGCTGATGCAGACGTTCCTGCCGTATCCGGATTTCGCGGCCACCGCACGGGTGCTGGACGCCCGGCGCCTGGGCAAGCAGCGGGTGGAGACCGTCCAGGTGCTGCGCGGGCTCACCGTTCCCGGCTATGGCTGGCGGCGGCATCCGGCCGTGCGGATGTGGGCCGGTTATGAGGAGGCCCTGACCCGTTACGGCCTGGAGATCTGCCGTGAATGGTGCTCCGCCGGTCGCGCCGACACCTGCGCCGCGACCCTCCTCGCCGACCTCGCCCGGGGCACCGGCGTCCGCCGCGTCCGCACCCAGGAGGATCTGGAGCGGGCGGGCGAGCTGCCGCCCTGGCTGGGCGACCCCTCCTTCCACCGCAGCCACCAGTCGTCCCTGCTGCGCAAGGACCCCGCCCACTACGGGCCGCTGTTCCCCGGCGTCCCCGACGACCTGCCGTACGTGTGGCCCGCCTCAGACCGCCCCGCCCGCCTTCCGGACGTTCTGTGACCGGCCCTCGGCGCCGGGGATCAGCCCTCGACGTCGGTCGCGCCGTGCGGGGCGCCGACCGGTTTGGACTCCGGCGACCCCCGCTGCCGCAGGTAGATCGACAGCACGACCATCGACGCCACGGCCAGGAACTCCGACTGCCAGTTCTGGAACGTGCGGTTCCACATGTCCGGGGACGCCAGGTACTCGCCCCAGGAGAGGTCGTCCTCGTAGCGGGCGAGCCTGTCGGAGTTGTGGGCCGCCCATCCCGCCACCGACTGGGCCGTCCACGACAGCACGAAGAACGCCCCCATCACCAGGCCCAGCGACCGGGAGAACACCAGGCCGCGCAGCCCGCCGGCGCGGGCCCACTCCGGAGAGTCCGCGGCGGCGTGCCGCCCGACCCGCTGCTCCTCGTCGCTCTCGGCGCCGGCCCTGCGCGGCTCCTTGGACTCCGGCGACCCGCGTTGCACCAGCCACACCGTCAGGAAGATCAGCAGGAAGAACTGCAGGTACTCCGACTGCCAGTTCTCGGCCACGTCCACCGCGTAGGACGCGGAGGTGACGTACTCGCCCAGCGAGATCGCGTCGGCGCCCTCGGCGCGCTGTCGTTCGTTGCGGTCGGCCAATCCGGCCAGCGCCTGCCCGACCAGCGCCCCGGCCATCAGCAGCAGGAAGCACAGCGTCAAGGAGTTGCGGCGCAGGAAGCCCATGCTCTCTCCGCTCAGCGGTGCAGCAGCCCGATCGTGATGAAGCAGGCGTTGCCGAGCACCACCACCGCGATGATGAGGAAGAAGATCGCCCGCATCTCACGCCTCCACATCACAGTCGTACGGACGGCCGGGACGCGGCCGGCATCCTGCGGCGGCGACCTTCCAGCCCAGCCCGGACAGCCTCACCAGGAACACCGTGTCCTCGCCGGCCCGCAGCCGCGCCCGGTCGCCCCAGACGCGGACGTCATGGATCGGCCCGCCGCGCAGCCCCAACGTGAGGATCCGCTCCGGGCACCGCGATCCGCCGGTCTCCACGCTGGAGACGGCCTTGGGCGACAGGGCCGCGCACGCCGCCCGGCCGTCGCCCCGCTGCACCGCGGCGAACAGGGCGGTGGCGGCCTCCGCCGCCCCGGCGTCCCGGACGGAGCATGCAGCGGCCACGGCGGCCACGGTCAACAGCGCCGAGACCGCGTGACCGCGGGCGGTGTCCGGCATGACTGCTCCGTTCCCGGGAGAATCCTCGGATATCGCCCCGGCGCCGTGGCGGGCCGTCGGCCGGCGCCGAACCGCCCCGGACCGGGGCGGTGGAGCCCGTCGCCCGGCCGAGGGCATGCGACGGAGTCCGCCCCCTCGGCCGTCATGTGAGGGGCACCAGCCGATCCGATCGGATGCGCATGCCCCCCACAACGTCCTCCGAAGCCCCGCACGGCCCCCGGAGCGGTGCGCTCTCATGGACCTCCCGGTCTCATGGGCGGGGCGTTCGCCCGCCGGGGGCCTGGCGGCGATCCAGGGAGCGCGGCCTCGGCCCGGGAGCGCGGCGGCCGGTCATCTCGAGGCCCCAGGCCACGGTCGTCGCCCCGGGAGGGCCCGGGCATGGGCGTGGTGGAGTGCGCCGCCCGGGCCCTGGCCCGTGCGCGGCGGGATCAAGGCGGCCGCGCCTGCGCGGGCTCGCGGAGGGCTCCACGGAGAACGGCCCGACGGGACGGGATTTTCATCACTTTTGTCCTTCTTGCAGGTGCTTGTAGGTGCTCGTCGCCGTGGACGGGAAAGGAACGGTCGAACGACCAGCGACGTGGAGTGGTGCGCATGATCCCAGGACGGCGACCGGACCGCGGGCCGTCCGGAAGGCGAGAGCCCTCGTGAGCGCTCCCGCGCCCGCCACCGGACGAGGACACCCCCGTCCCCGGCTGGCGGTGTCCAGCTGCCTGCTGGGCGCACCGGTCCGCTACAACGGCGGCCACAGCCGCGACCGGTTCCTCACCGATCAGCTGTCCCGCCACGTCGACTGGGTCCCGGTCTGCCCGGAGATGGAGATCGGTCTGGGCGCCCCCCGGCCCACCCTGCGCCTGCTCACCGACGGCAGGCTCGTCACCAAGGACGGCTCGGCCGACCACACCGCCGCCATGACCCGGCTGGCCGAGGAGCGGATCCCCCTGCTGGAAGGGCTGGACGGGTATGTGCTCAAGTCGCGTTCTCCCAGCTGCGGGCTGCGGAACCTGCCCCGGTACGCGCCCGGGAGTCCCGACGGGCACGACGACGGGCGGCCGGCGGACCGCCGGGGCCGCGGCCTGTTCGCCGACCTGATCTGTGACGCGCTCCCGGAGCTGCCCGCCGAGGAGGACGGCAGGCTGCGCGACCCGCGGCTGCGCGAGCACTTCATCGAGCGCGTGTTCGCCCAGGCCAGACTCCGGGAGCTCTTCAGCGGCGGCTGGCGCCCCCGGGACCTGGTGGAATTCCACGGCAGGCACAAGATGCAGCTGCTGGCGCACGCACCGGTCGGCTACCGCGAGACGGGCCGGATCGTCGCCCAGGCCGGGGCCCGGGATCCCGCCGAACTGGAGGCCGACTACCGTCGCGCGTTCACCGCCGCGCTGGCCGTGCGCGCCGACCGCGGCCGTCACGTCAACGCGCTCCAGCATGTCCTGGGGTTCGTCAGCGGCCGCCTCGACGCCGTTCGCCGCCGCGACATCCTCGCCGCGATCGAGGCGTACCACTGCGGCCGGGCGCCGCTGAGCGTCCCGATCGCCCTGTTGCGCCACCACGCCGAAGGCGAAGGGCTCGGCTATCTGTCCCGGCAGACCTATCTGGACCCCTTCCCGGCCGACCTCTTCGCGCATCGCCCCTAGGCCGCGCCCCGGGCGGGCGGAAGTCCGCGGCGTTCGAGGCGTCGAGGGCGCCGGCCGTCTGCGAGGCCCCCGGGTGCGGGGCCGCTCCGCGGCCCGCCCCCGTCTCCCCGGGGACCTCGCCGCGCCCGGCCCGCCGTGCCGACGTCCGTCCCCCTTCGGAGCGCCGCGCGAGCGGGCCGGGCGGGCCGGGCTCAGAAGGCCGGGGCGCCCAGATGACCGGCGTTCTCCAGAGCGGCCAGGTCCTCCTCGTCCAAGGCGATGCGGCCGGCGGCCACGTTCTCCTCCAGGTGCGCGAGCGAGCTCGTGCCGGGGATCGGCAGCATGCGGTCGTAGCGGGCCAGCAGCCACGCCAGGGCGATCTGGGAGGCCGAGGCGTCGTGCTTGGCCGCCACCGACGCGATCACCGGGTCGCTCGCGAGGGCCTGCGGACCGCCGGTGAACGCCGAGCCGAGCGGGTAGTAGGGGACGTAGGCGATGCCGTGCTCGCGGCACAGCTCCAGCACCGGCTCGTCCTCACGGTTGCCGATGCCGTAGGGGTTCTGCACCGCGGCGATCGGGGTGATCGCCAGCGCCGCCCGGAGGTCGTCGACCGAGGCCGTGGACAGGCCGATGAGGCCGACCTTGCCCTCCTTCCGCAGCTCGGTCAGGGCGCCCAGCTGATCGGCCAGCGGCACGGGGGCCGGCCCGCCGCCCCCGACCCCCAGCCGCAGGTACACCAGGTCGATCCGGTCGCGCCGCAGGGTGCGCAGATCCTGCTCGAGGGTCGCCCGGAGCTGCTCCGGGCGGGAGGCGCGGACCCAACCGCCCGTCTCGTCGCGGGCGCCGCCGACCTTCGTGGCGATGAGGAGGCCGGTCGGGTAAGGGTGCAGCACCTCGGCGATGAGCTCGTTGACGACGTCGGGGCCGTAGACCTGCGCCGTGTCGATGTGATCGACGCCGAGTTCGACGGCGCGGCGCAGGACGGCGCGGGCCGCGTCCGGATCCTTGGGCGGCCCGAACACCCCCGGGCCGGCGAGCTGCATCGCGCCGAACCCGATGCGTCGTACGGCCTTGTCACCGAGGGAAACGGTCTGCTCGATCGCTGTCATGGCTCGAGCATCGGGCCCGCTCACCCCCACGGCCAGAGGCGGCGTGATCCTGGGACGCACAGACCCACCCTTCCGGCGCGCCTCGCGCCTACCGTGGAACCATGACCAAGAACGGCGAGCTGCAGGAGTTCTTGCGCACCCGGCGTGCGCGGGTGCGGCCCGAGGACGTGGGCATCCGGACCGCCGGCCGGCGCCGCGTCCCGGGGCTGCGGCGCGAGGAGGTCGCGATGCTGGCCGGGGTGAGCCTGGACTACTACACGCGCCTGGAGCAGGGACGCCGGAACCTGNCTGGCCGGGGTGAGCCTGGACTACTACACGCGCCTGGAGCAGGGACGCCGGAACCTGCAGCCGTCCGACCAGGTGCTCGACGCGATCGCCCGCGCCCTGCGGCTGGCCGAGGTCGAACGGCGGTACCTGCACAACCTCGTCCGCTCTGCGGCCGCCGCCTCCGAGCCCGCCGAGCCGCGGCTCGCGCCCCTGGACGCGGCCACCCGGCTGATGCTCGACGACCTCGGCATCCCCGCGATCGTGGTCGATGTGCGCGGCGACGTCCACGCGGCGAACCCCCTGGGACGCGCCCTGCTGCCCGGCCTGGAGCCGGGGGCGAGTCATGCGCGCTGGGTGTTCCTGGACCCCGCGGCGCGCGAGCTGCTGGTCGACTGGGAGATGCACGCGCGCGTGACCGTCGGCGTCCTGCGCGAGGCCGCCGGCCGCTACCCGCGCGACGGGCGGCTGCACACGCTGATCGGCGAGCTGTCCGTCGCCAGCCCTGAGTTCCGCACCTGGTGGGCCGAGCATGAGGTCGACACCCGGTGCCGGGGGCCCAAGCGGTTCCGCCACCCCGTCGTCGGCGAGCTCACCCTGCACGTCGAAGCGCTGCAGCTCCAGGACGGGGAGCGCTGGATCTACGCCTACTCGGCCGAACCCGGCTCCCCTTCCGCGGAGGCGCTGTGCCTCCTCGGCGTGTGGGCCGCGACCGAGGACGCGGCTTTGAAGCGGCGCCCCGCCCAGCCGACGGCCGCGCCGTGACGACGAGCGGTCCGGCGGAGAGGCGACGCGGCTCCGGCGGCCTCCGGGCCGTCCCGATGCGCTCGTGGGCGTCGACGGCGATCCCCTCGGCGCGGGAGCCCTCCCCCGTGCCGTCCAGTTCGATCGGCCTGTCCGGGCAATCCACCAGATACGACACCGGATACGGCACGAGTGCGAAGGAGCACATCATGGCCGAGACTGAGTTCGTCATCGAGCCCGGCAGGCAGGACATCGTCATCAAGCGGGTCTTCGACGCGCCGCCGGACGCGGTGTTCGAGGCGTTCACCGACGCGGAGACCGTCGCCCGCTGGATGGGGCCGCGCGGCTACACGCTGTCCATCGATCGCTGGGACGCCCGGACCGGCGGCTCCTACCGGTACGAGACGTCCGGCCCGGACGGCAGCGACGGATTCCACGGCAGCTTCCACGAGGTCACCGCGCCGCGTCGGATCGTGCAGACCTTCGAGTGGGAGGGACTGCCCGGTCACGTCACGCTGGAGACCGCCGAGTTCCAGCGGCTGGGGGACGGCCGGACCCGGTACGTGGGCACCTCGGTGTTCCAGTCCGTGGAGGACCGCGACGGGATGGCCGCCTCGGGCATGCGACAGGGCGTGAACGAGGGCTTCGAAAAGCTCGACGAGATCCTCGCCTCCCGGTGAGCGGCCGGGCGGACACGGCGGGACGCGTGCGCCCCGCCGTGCCGGCGTCGGCGGACGATCACGGATTGGAATAGTAATACCAGTATTACTATCTACCAGTTCGTGGAGAGGACATCCGTGATCGAGCTGAAGACGCCCGGGGAGATCGACGCCATGCGAGCGGCGGGCCGGGTGGTGGCCGCCGTTCACGCCCGGATCCGCCGGGCCGCCGCGCCCGGCGTGTCGTTGCGCGAGCTGGACGAGCTGGCCCGCACGATCATCGCCGAGGCGGGCGCCGGCTCGTCGTTCCTCGGCTACCACCCTCCGTTCGGCGCCACTCCGTTCCCCGGCGTCATCTGCACCTCCGTCAACGGCGTCCTCATGCACGGCCTGCCCACCGATTACCGGCTGCGCGAGGGGGACCTGCTCAGCGTCGACTGCGGCGCCCACATCGACGGCTGGCACGCCGACGCCGCGGTCAGCTTCACCGTCGGCGCCGCGCGCCCGGAGGACCTGGCGCTGATCGAGACCGCCGAGCGGATGCTCGCCGCCGGCATCGCCGCCGCGGTCCCCGGGGCCACCCTCGGAGACGTCGGGCACGCCATGTCCCGGGTGGGCCGCTCGGCGGGCTACGGCATCCAGAACGACTTCGCCGGCCACGGCATCGGCCGTGCCATGCACGAAGATCCGTTCGTGCCCAGCGAGGGCCGCCCCGGCCGCGGTCTCCGGCTGCGTCCCGGCCTGGTCATCGCCATCGAACCCAGCCTGATGGCCGGTGGCCGCGACGAGTACCGGATCGCCTCCGACGGCTGGTCGGTCTGCTCCGCGGACGGCGGCAACGCCGCCCACGTCGAGCACACCGTCGCCGTCACCGACGACGGCCCTCAGATCCTCACCCTTCTCTGACGCCCCGCGGCGCGAGGGGTCGTCACGGGCGCCGGACCCGGGGCGGGGATGCGCCCGGGACGCGTCGTCATCGGACACCCCTGAGGAGACCCCGCCTTCGGGCGGGGGAGGAGGCCTACTGAAAGGGCGCGCTCCAGGGAGCGGAACGGCAGCGCTCGTAGATAGCCCGCAGCCACGGCTCGCGGACCGCGGGCAGCCGCGCCAGGGTCTGAAGGAACACCTTCCCATCGGGGCGGAACGTCCGGTCCGGCGGCATCGTCGCCCCTTCCATGAAGTCGCCGGCCGCCTCCCCGTCTGTCGCTCTGGGGGCCGGGCGCCGCTCCCGCGGGAAGGCCAGCGGGAACCACACCCCGGCGGCCAGCGGCACGATCGTCCCGGCGGCGCGGGCCCACGGCTCGCCGGTCTGCGGGTGCCGGGGGACCATGACGATGTCCGCGTGCGCATCGGGCAGCCCCGGCCCGGCCGGCGCGAGGGTCTTGGCCGGCGATCCCGCCGGGACCGGCTCCCGGACGGCCCGCCCGAGCGTCAGGGAGAACAGGCGGCCCCGGGGGAGCGCCACCCCCGCCCCGCCCGACGCCGCCAGCAGATGCGCCAGCGCGACCGCCGCCGAGGCCGCCCACCGCGGGCTCCACCGGCCGGACTCCTCCACCGGCGGGATCCACGGCGGATCCTCCAGGAGCTCCGCCCAGCCCGCCACCGGCCGCTCGGCGCCGTCGTCGACCCGCCGTACGGCCTGCGGCTCCAACCAGACCGCCTGCCAGAGCCCGCAGTCGTCGATCCGCGTGGCCACCGCCAGGCCGCATCGTCCGCACATCATGTTCGGCCCGTTCATGCCCGCCAGGCCGCAGCAGTGGCCGTCGTCCCACTCCGGGACCGGCACGGTGCCGCGGACATCGCCGGGCGCGAGCACGATCCTTCCCCGCGGTCCGTCCGACACGACGTCCCGCCGCGCATGCCATCCGCGCGCCGCCGCCCCCGCCTTTCCGACCTCCTCCCAGGCCAGCCACGGCGGCCCGCCCGGATGGGGGTCCACCGCGTACGTCCCCGGCTCCATCGCCGCGGGCAGCAGGCCGTACCCGTACTGCTGATGGACGTGATCGGGCAGCTCCACCCGGGAGACCGGGACCGTCAGCACGGCCGAACAGCCCGCGCACGCGAAAACCGCCATCGGCTCCCTCCGCGGACATGATCTCAGCCGGATCCCCCTTGTGCCCGTGCATCGAGAGCCGTCCGGCCCGCGGGCGCACCGCCCGGCGGCTTCAGCCGCCGTCCGGACGCGCCGTGCGGGCGGGGCGGGCGCTTCGGGGGAGGTCGCGGGCCGCGGCCCCGGCCGGAGCCTCCGCGAGGCGCGCGGCCAGCTCGGGCGCGCCGGCCCCGGACAGCACGACCGGGGCGTGCCCCCAGGCGCACAGCCGGGACGCGGCGATGGTGGAACGGCGACCCGACGCGCACGCCACCAGCACCGGCCGGGCGGGATCCAGCCCTTTCGGCGGCCCCTTGGCGAACAGCTCGGGCAGGAACCTGCGGAAGGACCCCGGGACGACGCCCTCCTCGTACTCGGAGGGCATCCGAACGTCCAGCACCTGGACGTCGGGCCGCCGCGCCATCCGCACCGCCGCGTCCAGATCGGCCACCCGGAACGAGACGGTCTCGACCCCGCTCAGATCCGTCACCACCCCGGCCACCGCGTCCAGTCCGACCCGCGCCAGCTGGGTGACGGCCTCGGTCACGTCCTGTCCCCGCTCGGCGACCAGCACCAGCGGCGTCCTGGGCGACAGCAGCCAGCCCGCCCAGGAGCCGAAGTCCTCGCCCAGCTCGATCCCCACCGCGCCCGGCAGGAACCCGGCCGCCATCGCCTCCCGCGGCCGCATGTCCACCACCTGCACGTCCGCCGGCAGGCGTGCGGCGGACAGCACCGGCACGTCCGGCGAGGGCATCGGCGGCCCTCCGCGCACGTTCAGCGGGCCCATGCGCCGATAGAACGCCGGGATCGGCCGGGGATGCGCCAGCAGCCGCCGGGCGAACTCCTCCGGCGACCGCACGGCCAGCAGCGGGTTGCCGTCCGCCTCCGCGCCGATCGTGGAGGTCGCCGCCCCCGGCTCGGCCGTCGTGCACAACGAGCCGCCCCCGTGCGTGGGCAGCACCAGCACCTCGCGCGGCAGGCCCGCCAGCCGGTGCAGCGACCGGTGCTGCAGCCGGGCCAGGCTGGCGGCGCGCTCCTCGCCCAGCAGGTCGGTGCGTCCGGCCGAGCCCACCAGCAGGCTCCCGCCGGAGAACAGCGCCACCGGGACCCCGTCGATCAGCACCAGGTAGCTGGTGTGCTCCGGGGTGTGGCCGGGAGTGTGGATCGGCCGCAGCACCAGCCCCGCCTCGCCCTTGATGTCCTCCATGTGGAAGGCCGGGATGTGCGGGTAGGCGGGCGCGGCCGCGGCCGGCATCACCAGCTCCGCGCCCGTCCGGCGGGCCGCCTGCCAGGCCCCGGAGACATAGTCGTTGTGCAGGTGGGTGTCGGCGACGAACCGCAGTGTCACGTTCCGCTCGGCCGCCGCGTCCAGGAACCGGTCGATGTCGCGTTGCGGGTCCACCAGCACCCCGATCCCCTCGTGCACCAGCAGATAACTGGTGTCCCCGAGTCCGGGGGTCCGGAACGGCACCACGTCCATGGTCGCCTCCTTCACCGGCGATGGGCCGGGACGAGGGACACCCTTCCCCTTCTGCGGGAAGTCACCTCCGCGCCGGCGCCCGGCCCGGCGGACCGGTCCGCGGGCGGCCTCCACCCCCACCGGTCCGCGCCCGCCGGCGGGCCGCTCGAGGGGGGCCGCCGGCCCCTCCGGGCGCTGGGCGGCGGCCGACCGCAGAGCCGCGCAGATCCGGGGGAGCGCGGTGCCGATGGGCTCGCGGACGACCTCGGCGACCGGCTCGTCGCAGGGGGTGGGATCGCGGTTGACGATCACCAGCGTCGCCCCGTGCTCCACGGCGAGGGCGCACAGGCCAGCGGCGGGCTCCACCGTCAGCGACGTGCCGACCGCCGGGAACAGCCGGCTGCGGGCGGCGACGTTCCGCGCCGGCGACGACGTCTCCGGGTCGAGGAACTGGCCGAACATCACCACGGACGGCTGGAGGACGCCGCCGCACCCCGGGCAGGGCGGGTCGCCGACGCCGGCCGCGACCCGCTCCAGCGCGCGGGCCGTCGGCTCGGTCGCGCCGCAGCTCAGGCAGTGCGTCGTCGCCAGCGTGCCGTGCAGCTCCACCGCCTTGCGCGGCGACGACCCCGCCTTCTGGTGCAGCCCGTCGACGTTCTGGGTGAGGATCCGCACCGCCACGCCCGACGCCTTCGGCTTCGCCGGCGCCCGATGCGCGGCGTTCGGCCGCACGTCGGCCCGGTACGGCTCGCCGATGTGCCGCCAATGGCGGCGTCTGACCTCGGGGTCGGCGACGAAGCGCTCATGGGGGAAGATCTCGGCCGGCTCCGGATCCCGGGTCCATATCCCCGACGGCCCCGGTAGTCCGGGACGCCGGAGTCGGTGGAGATCCCCGCCCCGGTCAGCACGACCATCCGAGAGACCCGCGCACCCGCTCGGGCGGATTCTCGTGCGCCTTCTCATGCATGTCGGCCGCGTTGGCCGCCGCGCAGATGAGCGGCGATCGGATTTGATCCCGATGCGCCGGGAAATTCCGTTGACCCCGGGCGAGGGGGAACGTACCGTGATGGTGACGCCGGAAAGGTCGGAGGTGATGACGTGAACAGGCGCTTCGCCGCTCGCATGCGGCCGGCGCCGCGGTGCGGCATCGCTCCGGACGACGCCTTCGAATAGCCCTTTCCCGCTGTTCGAAGGCCGTTCCGGAGGACATTCGGAGCGGCTTTTCTCATGGCGTCGGACGCCGTCCCGGGGACGCCGGCACGTCCGCGGTGCTCTGCGGAGACCCCGCTCGGGGCAGCGTCGTCGAGCGGGTCGTCCCGCCGTGACAATTCCATAGCGGATGACGTTTCCCGGCCCGGAGCCGACATTCCCGGGTCGTCGCGGGACGCGGAAATCGACGGGCTTCATACGGCCGGAGGACCGCGTTCGGCGGATTTCCCGGCAGCCGCCGTACGTCCCGCCGCAAGGGGCCCGGATTCGCGTCGGGCGATGCGGAGGGAAAACGTTTCAGCGGCTCGGAGCGCAGTGGGGGAGTTCGGTCGTCCCCGCGGGTCTCATAAACCCGAGATCGCCGGTTCGAATCCGGCCTGCGCCACTGATGTCATCGCTATGACCCGATGCCGCCCGTCACGGGCGGCGAGCCGGCGGGCGGTGAGACGCGGACTCGGCCCCGCCCGTCCGGCTCGCTCCGTCGGCGGCACGGTCGTCCATACGGCCGTGCCGCCGACGGAACGATGCCCTCGTGGTCCAACCGGACAGGACACCGGCCTTCGAAGCCGGCGGGTGCAGGTTCGAGTCCTGCCGAGGGTGCCATCGCGCGGGATCCTCCGGACGGGCGGGGCGGCCCGGCCGGCCGGATGCGTCCGGAGTGCGGGGCGCCGTCGAGCGGCGCGGTCACGCCCGGGCGATGGGGGAGCGGCGCGTCATCCGGCGGCCGGAGAGGGCCCCGGCCGGTGTGCGGTCTGGAAAGGTCCGGAATGCCCGAAAATGCGTACGGGCCGGTGCGGTCGGCTCCTGTCGTCGCCTTCCACACCGGCCCGCCGGTCGCGTGGGCGATACTGGGATTGAACCAGTGACCTCTTCCGTGTCAGGGAAGCGCTCTCCCACTGAGCTAACCGCCCGAGGTGGAGACGGGATTTGAACCCGTGGTTGTACGGCTTTGCAGGCCGTTGCCTTGGGCCGCTCGGCCACTCCACCGCGTGAGGCCCCGCGGCCTCCTAGAGCGGACGACGGGATTCGAACCCGCGACCCTCACCTTGGCAAGGTGATGCTCTACCAACTGAGCCACGTCCGCCTGTCGCTCCCGGAAGATCCCCCTGCGGAAGATCCGCCGCTCGCTGACGCAGAAAAGACTAGCGAATGTGGGCCGCTTCCCCAAACCGGTTTCCCGCCGAACCGGCGACCAGGGGGGACGCGCGGCGCGTCGCAGGCGGGACACTTGCCCCATGACGGACGCGTTCGCCCATGTCGGAGGGGTGCTGGCCACCGGGCTGGCCGAGGTGACCGCCGATCTGACGGCGCTGGAGTCGAGCGGCTGGTGGGCGGTGGCGGTGACCTATGAGGGCGAGGTCGCCTGCGCGCGCTTCACCGACGTGCGGCGGGCGCCCCACCCCCGTGGGCCCTGGCGGGGACCGAGGCCGGGGGAGTGGACCTCGTCCCTGGACGAGGGCGCCTATCTGGCGGGGGTCCGGGAGATCCGGGACGCGATCGCCGACGGGATCGTCTATCAGGCCAACCTGTGCCGGGTGCTGTCGGCGCCGTCGCCGCCGGACGCGGACCTGACCGGCCTGGGGGCGCGGCTGGCCCGCGGCAACCCCGCCCCGCACGCGATGACGCTGCGGCTGCCCGGCCTGCAGATCGCCTCGGCCTCGCCGGAGCTGTACCTGTCGCGGAACGGGGACGTGGTCGAGTCCAGGCCGATCAAGGGGACCGGGCGCACCGAGGCCGACCTGCTGCCCAAGGACCGCGCCGAGAACGTGATGATCGTGGATCTGGTCCGCAACGACCTGGGCCGGGTCGCCGAGGTCGGCACGGTCGAGGTCCCGGCGCTGTGCGCGGTGGAGCATCACCCCGGCCTGGTGCATCTGGTGTCCACGGTGCGGGCGCGGCTGCGGTCCGGCGCGGGCTGGCCCGAGCTGATCGCGGCGACCTTCCCGCCGGGCTCGGTCACCGGCGCGCCGAAGTCCAGCGCGCTGGCGCTGCTGGACCGGCTCGAGCCGGAGCCCCGGGGGCCGTACTGTGGGGCGGTGGGCTGGGTGGACGCCGACGCCCGGCGCGGCGTCCTGGCGGTGGGCATACGCACCTTCTGGGCGCAGGAGGGCCTGCTGAGATTCGGAACGGGGGCGGGCATAACGTGGGGGTCGGAGCCGGCCCGGGAATGGCGTGAGACCGAGCTGAAGGCGGCTCGGCTGTTGGAGGTGGCTGCAGGTGAAGATCTGGGTGAACGGGGTGCTGCGCGACCCTGAGGACGCCCGCGTGTCGGTGCTCGATCACGGGATGCTGGTGGGCGACGGGGTGTTCGAGACCGTCAAGGCGGTACGGGGAGAGCCGTTCGCGCTGACCCGCCACCTGGAGCGGCTGGCCCGGTCGGCGGCGGGGATCGGGCTGCCCGAACCGGACGCCGACATGCTGCGGGAGGGGGTGCGGCGGACGCTGGCGGCGTCCCCGGACTGGCCGCTGGCCCGGATCCGCATCACCTACACCAGCGGCGCCGGCCCGCTGGGGTCCGACCGCGGGAACGAGGAGCCCACCGCGACGATCATCGTGGCGGAGCAGAAGCCGCTCCCCCCGGTCACCGAGGTGTGCGTGGTGCCGTGGCGGCGCAACGAGCACGGCGCCCTGGCGGGCCTGAAGACCACCTCCTACGCCGAGAACGTGCTGGCCCTGGCGTACGCCAAGAAGCGCGGCGGCGGCGAGGCGATCTTCGGCAACATCGCCGGGAACCTGTGCGAGGGCACCGGCTCCAACGTGTTCGTGGTCCGGGACGGGCGGTTGGTCACCCCGCCGCTGTCGGCGGGATGCCTGGCCGGGGTGACCAGGGCGCTGGTGCTGGAGTGGTGCGGCGGCGAGGAGGAGGACGTGCCGCTGGAGGAGTTCACCGGCGTGCAGGAGGCGTTCCTGACCTCCACGACCCGCGACGTCCAGCCGATCAAGGCGATCGACGGGGTGGAGCTGCCGGCCGCCCCGGGCCCGGTGACCGCCAAGGCGATGGAGGTCTTCGCGGCCCGCTCCGCCGAGGACGTCGACCCCTGATCGACGGCCGCCCGCCGCGGCCCGCGGCCGATCCGGAGACCGGCCCGAGGAGGGCGATCGCAGGTGTGCGTCTGCTTGAGACGGGTTTGGTGGGATCTCCTCCCATAAGACACGATCGTTGAAATTCCTCCGCGGTCGCCCGATGGTCGGCAGACTGAGGGGCGTGTACGACTTCGACATCCTCGTGCTCGGATCCGGGCCCGGCGGCCAGCGCGCGGCGATCGCCGCGGCCAAGCTCGGTCGCCGTGTCGCGGTCGTCGACCGGCGGAACATGATCGGCGGCGTCTGCATCAACACCGGGACCATCCCGTCCAAGACGCTGCGGGAGGCCGTCCTCTACCTGACCGGGCTGAACCAGCGCGAGCTGTACGGGCAGAGCTACCGCGTCAAGGACGAGATCACCATCGCCGACCTGACCATGCGCACCCGCCACGTGGTGAACCGCGAGGTGGACGTGGTGCGCAGCCAGCTCTCCCGCAACCGGGTCACCGTGCTGACCGGCACCGGCCGGTTCCTGGACCCCCACACGGTGGGGGTGATGGACGAGACCGGGCACGAGCGCAAGGTCACCGCCGACAAGATCGTCATCGCCACCGGCACCCGCCCCGCGCGTCCGGACAGCGTGGAGTTCGACGATCAGACCGTGATCGACTCTGACGGGGTCCTGCGGCTGGAGCGGGTGCCGGACACGATGGTGGTGGTCGGCGCCGGCGTGATCGGGATCGAGTACGCCTCCATGTTCGCCGCGCTGGGCACCAAGGTCACGGTGGTGGAGCGGCGCGAGCGGATGCTGGAGTTCTGCGACCTGGAGATCGTCGAGGCGCTCAAGTACCACCTGCGGGATCTGGCGGTCACCTTCCGGTTCGGGGAGACGGTGCGGGCGGTGCAGCGGCGTCCGCGGGGTGCGCTGACCGTACTGGAGAGCGGCAAGAAGATCCCCGCCGACACGGTGATGTACTCGGCCGGGCGGCAGGGCGTGACCGACGAGCTGTGCCTGGAGGCCGCCGGGCTGAGCGCCGACGCCCGCGGCCGGATCGCCGTGGACGAGCGATTCCGCACCCAGGTGCCGCACATCTACGCGGTCGGCGACGTGATCGGGTTCCCGTCGCTGGCGGCGACCTCCATGGAGCAGGGGCGCCTGGCGGCGCACGACGCGTGCGGAGAGCCGGTCAGCCGGATCCACGACCTGCAGCCGATCGGGATCTACACCGTTCCGGAGATCAGCTTCGTGGGGCGGACCGAGGATGAGCTGACCGCCGCCAAGGTTCCGTTCGAGGTGGGGGTGGCGCGGTACCGGGAGCTGGCCCGCGGGCAGATCATGGGGGACTCCCACGGAGTGCTCAAACTGCTGGTGTCCCCTGAGGACCGGTCGCTGCTGGGGGTTCACGTCTTCGGCACCGGGGCGACCGAGCTGGTGCACATCGGGCAGACCGTGATGGGGTGCGGGGGGACGGTCGACTATCTGGTCGACGCCGTGTTCAACTATCCGACGCTGGCGGAGGCGTACAAGGTCGCGGCGCTGGACGCGACGAACAAGCTGCGGCAGATCGCGCTGCTCGAACAGGAGCCGGAGCGGTAGGCGGGGCTCAGGAGGACCACAGCAGGTTCTCCAGCTCGGCCTCCATGTCGATGAACTCCGGCTCCCTGCCCGCGGGGACCACCTTGTAGGTGCGGTGCAGGAAGTCGGCCATCGGCGGCAGCGGCACCTCGAACAGCGCGTCCCCGAAGGGGGAGGACAACGCGATGTGCACGATCCGGTCGTCGTCCGGTTCGCCCGGCCAGACCTGCACGTCGCCGTCGCCGACCCGGCGGACGATGCCGACGGTGAGCAGCTCCCGTGCGAAGATCCACTCCACCGGATCGTCGTTGCCGGCGTAGAACAGCATGCGGACGGCGTACGGATCGTCGGCCGCGTACTCCATCTCGGCGAGCAGGGGAACGGTCGTGCGATCGGGGACGACGAGCCGGAGGGCGAGCTCGGCCGAGACGATCGTGCTGCGGTTCATGGCCCAATTCCTTAGAACGTCGGTCCCGCTCGCGCGGGCTCCTCCATCGGAGCTGAACGGATTCCCTGCCTCCCATGTCCCCGGGTTCCACCTGGCGTAACTGCGCGAACTTGCGGGAACACTCCTCTGCTGTCGTCCGTCGCGGTCCTTCCCCTGTTCCTAAGAACAGTGCCCTGACCTGGGCGGATCATTCCTTGGCATCCTTCTCGCCCGGAAGGGCGGAGATTTCCGCCGTGTCGCATGCGCGGTGTCCCGCTGGTCCCGGTCCGCCGGATCCGTCCTCGGCTCGCCGGACCCGGGCCGGGTCGCCGGTGCCGGAGACCCGATGCGATCAGGCCGGTGGAACGAATACCGTGAACCGGGCACAGGGCCGGTGCGTCGTACCCGGTGCGGTCGGCCGGGGGCGGGCGGACGGCCGTGCCGCCCGCCCCCGGACGGGCGGGCACTGATCAGTACTCTGAGACGTCAGGCCGTGTGGAGCGGAAAACGACCGTGGCCTTCGGCCGGGGAGAGCACATGAGGTTCCAACGTGGCGAGCGGTGACGACGGACGCACGAGACAGGCCGAGATGATGCGCCAGACGGCCGAAGCGGTCGGGGACATGGCAGAGGACGCGGGGGAGGCCGTCAAGGACGCCACCGAGGCGGTCGCCGGCCGGTTCCAGCGGTTCCGCGCCTTCATCCGACGCAATCGGCTGCTCAACACCACCTGGCGGATCGGGGTGTTCACGGTCGGCGTCACCGTGCTGGCCGGCGGGCTGGTGATGATGATCGCCCCCGGCCCCGGCATCCTCGGGATCATCGTCGGGCTGGCGATCCTGGCCACGGAGTTCGCCTGGGCGCAGCGGGCGCTGCACCGCGCCAAGGCCGCCGCGGAGAAGGCCAGGGAGAAGGCGCTCGATCCGCGCACGAAGAGGCGCAACACGATCCTGGCGGTGGTCGGCGGCCTGCTGGCCGGCGCCCTGATCATCGCCTATCTCGTGATCTACGAGTTCACGCTGCCCTGGAACATCACCGACTACACCCCCTGGGACGCGAAGCCCTGAGCGCGAGCGCACCGAGGGCTCCGGCGCACCGCCCCGGAGCCCTCGTCGTGAGGCCGCCGGTCAGCCCAGGTGATCGTCGAACTGCAGGCTCATCCGATGCCCGCTGGAGGGCAGGCCCGGCACCGTCAGCGTGTCGACCTCGCCGTTCCCGCCGCGCGGGCGGACCGTCACGGTCACCGGCCGCCCGACCGGGACGTACACGTCCATCCCGGTCATGAAGGGCTGGCCGAAGAACGGCTGAAGCGGCTCGGACAGGTCGGTGATCCGGTCGACGCCCGCGTCGAACGCGAAGATCCCGATGACGCGCTCGGCGCGCGGGGCGTTGGCGGCGTTCAGCACCTCCCGGCCGTTGATCCGCAGCGAGTCGCCCGCCGCGCCCTGGTCGCCCCACCACTCGCGCTGCCGGCTGATCACCAGATTGACGTGCCGGTCCCCGGTCTCCATCAGTCCCGACAGCCCTTCGCCGGGGCGGCCGGTCAGCAGCCGCACCAGCCGGTCGGAGCGACGGAACGGCTGGAAGTACAGGTGGTGCACCGAGGTGGGACTCCACACCAGGGCGAACTCGTAGTGCGCGTCGGGCCGGGCCGGGATCGGCCCCCACGACCCGTCCCGCCCGGTCGTCCGGATCGCCACCGGGAGGCGGGTGCGGCGCCGGCCGGTCCGCGGGTCCACCTCATAGACCTCCAGCCGCACGCCCGCGGCTCCGAGGTTGCTGGGGAACAGCACGGCCCGGCCCGAGAGGGCGATCGCCCCGCGTTCCGCGGTGATCTCGGTGGTGCGCGGGGCCCGGCCGGTGAAGAACGCGAAGAACTCGGCGAACGTCTCCTTCGAGGTGACCACCTCGGTGTGCGCCTGGTCGGGGAGGCGGACGTTGCGGGCGCCGCCGATCCGGCGCTCCGGCGAGCCCTCGCCCCAGACCGCCAGCGTCGGCACCCCGCCGGGCGGGTCGGCCGACGGGGCCCCGTCGAGGTTGACGTAGTGCGCGACCTTCGCCGCGCGCTTCGGCGAGCTGCGCAGATACTCCTGCATCAGGACGGTGCCCAGCGAGTGCGCCAGCAGGTCCACCTTGTCCGCCCTCGACCTGGCCAGCAGCCGGTCGATCCGGGCGTCCAGGGCCGCGTACACCTCTTCGCGGGTGTTCTCCTGGAACAGCGAGTCGTACTCGTGCGCCTCGATCAGGTCGCCCCGGTAGCCGTTGGAGGTCAGCCGGCGCGCCTGGGTCTCGAACTGACCGCCCGAGCCGCTGAACCCGTGCACGAAGATCACCGGTCTGTGCGGTGCGCGCGCCCGGGCCTGACCCGGCGGAGCGAGCGCCCCCGCCAGCAGCAGCGTCGCCAGCAGCGCCACGAGCCTGCGTACCATCGCGCCCTCCTCGTCGTCGGGCACAGCGTCCGGCGGGCGCGCCGCGGGGGTCAACGGCGCCGGGCGCGTTCTGTGCGCGCGCCCATCCGGGGCCCGGCGGGGGCCTGGAGGGCCACAACCGCTCCGCGCCGACGCCGGCCGGCGAATCGCCCGCCCCGCTCCTCCGCAGGGGGTCGGTTCCTCCCCGTCCGACGGCGGGTCTCCTCGGAGGCTTTGATGATCGTCCGGCCGGAGAAGGAGTGGGGTACAGTCGGATTTGTACTGTTTTGTCGATTCATGGGGTGACGACCCCGCCGCCGGGCGCCCGACGCCGCTTCACAACACGATCCGCTTCCCCCAGGCGGCGATCCGCATCGAACGAGCAGCACGCTCCTCGCGCCCGGCCCGCACCGGCCGCGCCGTCGGCGAGGACGTCGACCGGCCCGCCCCCCGGCCGCATCCCCGATCATGCATGGGAGGTCCGTATGGACCTGCGCACGATCTTGAACCCCGAATACGGTCAGATCATCGCTCGGGTGGTCGGCACCGTGGACGCGATGACCGCGCACCGGCTGTGCATCGACCTCGTCCGCGGGCTCCTCCTGGCCGAGGACGGCCTGGTGGTGGACCTGTCGCGGGTCGGCTTCATGGACTCCGCCGGGCTGCGCGTCCTGATCGCCGTCCGCCGCCGCGCCCGGCTGCACGGCAAGTCCCTGGCCCTGGTCGGCCCGCGTCCGCAGCTCCGCAAGCTGCTGCAGGCCAGCGGGTTCTACGGCTACTTCGACATCCGGCCGATGGGGCCGCGGCCGGTCCGCGCGCATCGCCCGACCGGCCGCTAGCCCCCGCGGGTCCCCGGGAGACCCGCAGGACGGTCAATCGTCCTCGCCCGGGCGGGCGGGCAGCACCCGGCCGCGCACCTCGCCGAACCCGATCCGGCCGCCGCCGGCGGCGGGCGCGGTGGCGGTGATCACCACCTCGTCGCCGTCCTCCAGGAAGCCGCGCGGCCGCCCGTTCACCTCCATCGGCTCCCTGCCGTTCCAGGTCAGCTCGATGAACGCGCCGCGCTGGTCGCGCTCCGGCCCGGAGATCGTGCCGGAGGCGTACAGGTCGCCGGTGCGCACATGGGCGCCGTTGACCGTCATGTGCGCCAGCATCTGCGCCGGCGACCAGTACATCTCCCGGTACGGGGGACGGCTGACCTCTTGGCCGTTCCACCGCACCGACAGCTCCACATCCAGCCCCCACGGCTCGTTCTCCCGCAGGTAGGGCAGCGGCTCGGGGTCCTGCGGCGGAGTCTCGACCCGGGCGGCCTCCAACGCCGCCAGCGGCACCACCCACGCCGACACCGAGGTCGCGAAGCTCTTGCCCAGGAACGGTCCCAGCGGCACGTACTCCCAGGACTGGATGTCGCGCGCCGACCAGTCGTTGACCAGCACCGCCCCGAACACGTGGTCGGCGAAGTCGTCGCAGCGCACCGGGGAGCCCGGCGTGGAGCCGACGCCGACGACGAAGCCCAGCTCGGCCTCGATGTCCAGCCGTCGCGACGGCCCGAAGAACGGGGCGTCGGCGTCCGGCGGCTTGAGCTGGCCGCACGGGCGGCGGATGTCGGTGCCCGACACCACCACCGTCCCGGCGCGGCCGTGGTAGCCGACCGGGAGGTGTCGCCAGTTGGGCATCAGCGGGGGAGCCCCGGGCCGGAACAGCCGCCCCAGGTTGGCCGCGTGGTGCTCGGAGGCGTAGAAGTCCACGAAATCGCCGACCTCGAACGGCAGGTGCATCCGCACCCCGTCGACCGGATGCACCGCCTCGTCGGGGATCCGGCCCGACACCAGCTCGGCGACCCGCTCGCGCACCTCGGCCCACCGCCGCGGGCCCTGGGCCATGAACGGGTTCAGCGACGGGGCGGCGAACACCTCGTCGCCGAGCGCCTGCGCCAGGTCCACCACCCGGTCCGCCACCCGGACCCCGACCCGCGGCGCCGTCTCCGGCGTGGAGAACACCCCGTACGGCAGGTTGGCCAGGCCGAACGGCGAGTCGTCGGGGATGTCGATCGTCGTCACCGCAGGGCTCCTTCTCCGACGTACGAGAGCGGCACCAGGCCCAGCTCGGCCAGTTCGGACACCGGTTCGGCGATGCTGCACGTGCCGAAGGACAGGAATCGGGACCGCACCTGGCGCGCCCGCCGCGGTCCGGCGGCGGTGAGCCGGTGGACCAGCGCGGCACCGTCGCGTTCGGCCAGGATGCCGGCCAGCGTCCGCTCGTCCGCGCCGCTCAGGGCGGCGTCCACGGCCGCCAGCAGGTTGAGGAACCCGTGCTGCTCGAACCCGGTGTCCGGATCGGTGTTGCGCACCGCGTGGTGCAGCCCGGCGGTGGCCTTGAACGACACCCCCGCCTTGACCGTCGCGAAGATCGCCTCGGCCAGCTCGCCCTCGCCGGGGTGCATCTCGGCGGTGAGCCCGCCGGTGCGGAACTTGGCCCGGAACCGCGGCCCCTGGCAGGCCGCGATCAGCGCGTGGCGGCGGCCGTCGCGCGGGATCTCCACGAACACCGGCAGCTCGCCCACCGTCTCCAGGGCCCGTTCCAGCTCGGCGAACAGCCGTCCCGGCGTCATCTCCTCCGGGACGGCCACCTCGACCGCCCGCACCCGCACCGGCAGCCCCGCCGCCCGGGCCAGCGCCGGCAGCAGATGGGAGGGCCCCTCCGGCAGGGTGATCACCACGTCCAGCGCGGGCAGCTCGACTGGCTCCGCCAGCGCGGCGGCGGGCAGCACCAGGGGGCCGACCAGGTCGGCGTAGGGGGCGGCGCGGTGCCGGGCGTGCGCGTCGATCGCCTCCGGCAGCGGCATCGAACCGGGCGGGAAGACGGCGGCGTCGTCCAGCAGCCCCGTGAACCAGGTCTCGTTCACCGCGGCCCCCGTCCCGCCCACGTCCAGGCGTAACCGGGGTCTTCGACGGCCAGGCCGCCCTCGCCCAGCTCCAGCGGCCGGAACGTGTCCACCATGACCGCCAGCTCGTCGAAGAAGTCCTTGCCGATGCCGCCCTCATAGGCGCCCGGCTGCGGGCCGTGCGCGATCCCGCCCGGGTGCAGCGACACCGAGCCCGGCCCGATCCCCGAGCCCCTGCGGGCCTCGTAGTCGCCGCCGCAGTAGAACATGACCTCGTCGGAGTCCACGTTCGAGTGGTAGTAGGGCACCGGGATCGCCAGCGGGTGGTAGTCGACCTTGCGGGGCACGAAGTTGCACACCACGAAGCCCTGACCGGCGAAGACCTGGTGGACCGGCGGCGGCTGGTGCACCCGCCCGGTGATCGGCTCGAAGTCCTCGACGTTGAACGTGTACGGATACAGGCACCCGTCCCAGCCGACCACGTCGAACGGGTGCCGGGCGTACACGTACCTGGTCCCGGCGACGCCGCCGGGGACGCGGTGCTTGACCAGCACCTCCACGTCCTCCCCGTCGACCAGCAGCGGCTCCTCCGGACCGTGCAGGTCGCGCTCGCAGTACGGGGCGTGCTCCAGGAACTGCCCGGCCTTCGACAGGTAGCGCGGCGGGGGCTGGATGTGCGAGGACGCCTCGATGCAGTACGCCCGCACCGGACCGTCCCCGGCAGGGATCCACCGGTGGGTGGTGCCGCGCGGCAGCACCACATAGTCGCCCTGCCGGAAGTTCAGCACCCCGAAGACGGTCTCCACGCTGCCGGTGCCGGACTCGATGTAGACGCACTCGTCGCCGATCGCGTTGCGGTACAGCGGCGAGGCCTGTCCGGCGGCGACGTAGAAGATCCGCACGTCGTCGTTGCCCAGCAGCAGCCGCCGGCCGTTCACCGGATCGCGCCCCCGCCACTCCTCGCCGGGGAACAGGTCGTGGGTCCGCAGGTGTCGGGGCTTGAGCGGGTGGTTGGGCTCGGTCTTGCAGTCGGGGAGCGTCCAGGGGGCGGCGTCCACGATGGCCGACGGGATGTGCCGGTGGTACAGCAGGGCGGAGTCGCTGGAGAACCCCTCCTCGCCCATCAGCTCTTCGTAGTACAGGCCGCCACCGGGCGCATGGTGTCGGGTATGCCGTTTGGGCGGAACGGAACCGACTCGCCGGTAGTAGGGCATGATCTCGCCTCCCGAGCCGTCACGGCCTTGTGGGCCTCCGGCGTGAAATAGTCAAATCATTGACCAACTATCCGGCAGGTCTCCGACTCCGGTCAAGGGTCACCGGCGGCCGCGCACGTCGAACTGGTGCCGGTCGGTGATCAGCTTGTCCAGCAGCATCACCAGGATCCGCTGCTCGGTCTCGGTCAGCACGGACGTCCACTCCAGCTCGCGACGGCGCTGCGCCTCGAAGGTGGCGGCCATCTCCCGCCGCCCGCGCTCGGTCAGCGACAACAGCACCGCACGCCGGTCCCGCTCGTCGGGGGTGCGCCGCAACAGCCCCTCGGCGACCAGCGGCTTGCTCAGCGCGGACACCGCCGCCCGGCTCATCCCGGTCAGCTCGGCCGCCTTCTTGGCCTCCAGCGGCCCGGCCAGCCAGGTGACGAACAGCAGCCGGAACGCCGACCACGACCGCCCCCGCGGCCGGTGCACGGCGGCCTCCAGGTCGTAGGTGACGATGTCGGAGGCCCGGTTGAGGGTCAGCAGCACCTGGGTGGCCAGCCCGTCGCCGAACCCGTGCTCGCGCAGCCGCCGTCCCGCCAACTCGATGAACGACCAGAAGTCCAGCTCGGGGGCGGGGTCCACCTCGTCATCGGCCATGCCGTCACCTTATCGAAATAGTCAAAGGTTGAACTATATTGCGGCAACGATCTGTTCTACCCTCTCGTCGAAAAGACCCGACGCGCCGCGTGCGCCGTGCTCCATGGGGTGGTCGTCATTCCCGGATGGTCCGCCGTCACGTCGTTCCTCTCCGCGCCCCGTCGAGGCGCGGCGCTGCTGGTCGCCGTGCTGTGCCTGCCGGGCTGCGTGCCGGGCTCCGACGACCCCACCGCCCGCGACCCGCTCGATTTCACCATCACCTCGGCCCACGAGGACGACTGCCTCAACCGGGCGGCCGTGATCGTCGACTGCGACGGCGAGGACGCCCATTGGCGGGTCCTGCGCGCGACCCATCAGGCGGACGTGCCGAAGGACCTGGGCGAACTGCGCCGTGAGCTCCTTCACACCGGCCCGGTGGTGCAGCGTCACTGCGGCGACGTGCCCGGCGCGAACGGGATCGCCTGGGTCGACCACTTCGGCTATGGCAGCAACCACGGCCGAGACGAAAGATATCGATTCCAGATATTCTGCCTCGCCAAGATGCGATGATGCGGGCACGGGCGTCACCGTCCGCATCCACGACCGTCGGGAAAGGTGGGCATGGGCAAGGGAATCGAGGTCAACAGGACCCACATCGCCAAACACGGCCGGGACATCGAGACCAACGTCAAGCCCCACCTGTCCACCGCCCGCGAGGAGCTGAACAGCGGCGGCACCATCGAGGGCGGTGATTTCAGCATCACCTGCACGATGGCGGCGATGACGTACCCGACGGCCCTGCAGTTCGCCTACGAGGACCTGAACACCCACCTGCAGATGCTCGACGGCCTGGTGAAAGGCATCGAGACCACGGTGAAGAACTACCAGTCCGCCGAAGAGCACAGCACCATCCGGCGGGTCTGAGACGGCCGGCGGCACGCGACGGGGATCTGATGAGCGCCTTCAACTCCTACAACGCCCTGATGGGCACCGCCCAGCTGGAGACCGATGTGGCCCAGTTCATCCTGCCTCCGGCGGTGATGATCGGCTTCCAGTTCCGGCTGGCCAAGGGAAACCCGCTCACTTTGGAAAGCGCCGCCCAGAAGTGGGACAAGGCCTCCACTGAGATCGGCAAGACGGTCGAGCAGCTGCGCGGCTCGCTCCGGGCGGTCCCCGCCACGGCATGGGACGCCGACGACCGGCGGGCTTATGAGACCAAGGTCGACGAGCTGTGCTCACAGCTGACGATCATGCAGGTCTTCTGCAAGATCATCAGCATCGCGCTGCTGGTGCTGGCCTGGGCGCTGTTCGCCTTCGCGATCTTCGCCGTGGCGATCGGCACCTTCCTGGCGGGCCTGGCCGCGGTCGCCGTCGCCGCGCTGGCGGGGGTGTTCACCGCCCCCGTCTACGCCAAGTGCCTGGCGATCGCCGGCACCTGCCTGACCATCACCTACGTGGCCACGGGAATCCTGGCCGCCGCCGCCCAGCTCGCCGCCGGGGTCTTCCAGGGCGGCACGATGGTCAACGCCGCCCTGCAGCACTTCAAGGGCAACGAGGCCGCCCTGGGCGACTTCGCCCAGGCCCAGCTCACCGCGTCCGCCACCGCCCTGGCCAACCTGGCGCAGAACGCGGTGAACGGGGCGCTGGCCTTCCGCACCACGCCGGGCGCGACCGCTCCCGGCGTCAAGACTCCCGTGCCGTCGATCGACCTGGACGCCGACCGCAACGCCAACCACACCTGGAACGTGGGCGGCGGCGCCACCGTGAACGCGGGCGGCATGAGTCACACCGTGAACGGGCACGTCAAGTGGGGCGACGAGGGCTTCGCCGGAGGCGACCTGTCCTACCAGGGCAAGCATGACGCCAGCGGGCTGTCCTTCGGCGGCAACGTCGAGTACACCGACGAGGACGGCATCGGCCGGGGCAAGGACGGCAGCTTCAAGTACGGGGCCAACGTCGGCTGGACCACCCCCGGCAGCTACACGCCCAACCCGCAGCAGCCCAATTCGCCGAGCGTGTCGCTGCCGAACGTCGGCGTGACCGGCGGCATCTCAGGCGAGCACAATTTCGAGACCGGTCAAGGCAAGGTCGAGGGGTACGGCAGCGTCCAGGCGCAGGGCGGCGACGTCCACAAGCGGACCGGGACGGTCGAGTACGGGGGGCCGGACGGCGTCAAGACCTCGTCCAAGGTCGAGACCCCCTTCGGGACCACCGAGCACAAGAGCAAGTAGCGCTCGGGCGGGCCGCCTCAGCGGGGCGGCCCGGAGCGGCGGTACTGCTGCATCACCTCCTGCATCCGCTGCTGCTGGACGCCCAGCTCGTGCGCCAGCTCCCGCATCTGGCTGGCGAACCCGTTGGCGATCTTGTCCAGGGAGGCCAGCGCCTGGGCCGGGTCCAGCCCCTCCTCCTCGGGGTTCTCCGACATCGGGAACTGGGCGCTGGTCAACTCCCGCACCTGCCGCTGGAAGTCCTCGGAGGCGGCGTTGACCGCCGTGCGGATCTGCTCGGCCAGATCGGCCGAGGGCAGCCGCAGCGCCCGCGGGTCCAGCTCCAGCTTGGTCAGCCCGCCCTCGGCGCTGTACTCGGCGACGATCCGCCCGTCGGCCGCCTCACCGCGACCGGTGATCTCCTTGATGCGCTCTCGCATCTCGGTGAAGCCGCCCATCATCGCCTCCATGTCCTGCTGGAAGCTCTCGAAGCCGGCTCCGAGCCCGAAGTCCGTCATCTGTCGGGTCGCCTTTCGTGATCGGGTATGCGGAGATCGTAGCGGTCGGGGCGGTCGCTTCGGGCACGACCGATCCGGACGCGGCCGTCACCGCGCCGCCGCCCCCGGCCGGGACGCGCCCGTGACGATCGACGAGATCCGCGGCCCGGTGAACGGATACGCCGCCCGGGAACAGCGCGCGTTCCCGGCCGGCATGCGGAGCGAGGAGCGCCGCCGATCCTCGCCGAGAGGACCGCCGGACGGCGCCGGGCCGCCCCGCCGGTCCCTCAAGGCGGGGCTCAGACCCGGAAGACCCGCATCTGCAGCGCCAGCGTCGCGTAGTAACCCACCAGCGTCGTCAGCTCGAAGACCGCCTCCCGGTCCAGCGGCGGCACGCACGCCGTCCAGGTCTCCTCGTCCACGTCCCCCGCCACCAGCGCCCGGGTCAGCCGGAGCGCGGCGGCCTCGTGCGGATCCTCCGGCTCCAGCGGCGCCCCTTCGGCGATCGCCGTCATCTCCTCATCGGTCAGCCCGACCGCCCGTCCCACCGCCTCGTGCGCCTGCCGCTCGAACGCGCTGTCCCAGGCCGCCGCGACCGTCAAGATCGCCATCTCCCGCACCCGGTCGCTCAGCCCGCTCTCGTACCGGATGGCCGCCCCCAGCCGCTGCAGGGCGTCCCCCACCAGGGGCGACAGCAGGAACTCGTTGAACGGGCCGAGCAGCACCCCTTCCTCCGACACCAGCCGGAACGGCCCCCCGGCGCGCGGACCGGCGGTGATCGCCCGGTAGAGCTCCAGCCGTTCCCCGTCCAGCTCCTCGGGCCGGAACGCCCGCTGACGCGTCATGCGCACCCTCTCATCTCGTCGTCCGCCGCCGCACCGGGCCCGGCCGCGCATCGCCGCCGGGCCCGGTGCCCGCGGTCCCCGCACCGCGGGGAGGCCTTCTCGACCGGTGGGGGAGTCCTCGTCAGGAGACGGAGAGGACGATCTTGCCCCGGGTGCGGCCCGTCTGGCTGAGCCGCCAGGCCTCCGCCGCCTCCTCCAGGGGCAGCACCTTCTCCACGGGCACCGTCAGCCGCCCGGCCTCGACGAGGTCGGCCAGCCCGCTCAGGCCGGCCGAGTCGGGCCGCACCCATACGTACCGCCCGCCCCACTGCGGGGCCTCCCGATCGACCACGGACACGATCCGTTCGACCTGCGAGGCCGCCTCTCGCGAGACGTCGGCGGTCCCGCCCACCAGGTCCAGCACGGCGTCGACCCCGCCGGGCGCCGCCTTCCTGACCCGTTCGGCCAGCCCGTCCCCGTAGGCCATCGGCTCCGCGCCCAGGCTCCGCAGGAAGTCGTGGTTGCGCTCACTGGCCGTGCCGATCACCCGTGCGCCGCGGGCGACCGCGATCTGCACCGCCAGCGACCCCACGCCGCCGGCCGCCGCGTGCACCAGCACCGTGTCCCCCTCGCCGACGCGGACCCGGTCCAGCGCCTGCAGGGCGGTGAGCCCCGCCAGCGGCAGCCCGGCCGCCTCCTCCCAGCTCATCGAGGCGGGCTTGCGGGCCAGCAACCGCACGTTCGCGGCCACGTACTCCGCGTACGCCCCCAGCTGGACCACGTCCTTGCGGATGTACCCCATGACCTCGTCGCCCACGGAGAACTCGGGAACGTCGAGCCCCACCGCCTCGACCACCCCGGCGACGTCCCAACCGGGGATCAGCGGCCACCGGGTCTCCATCATCGCGTCCAGCCGGCCTGCGGCCAGCTTCCAGTCCACCGGGTTGACCCCGGCCGCCCGTACCCGGATCAGCACCTCGCCGGGCGCCACCTTCGGCTCCGGACGCTCGCTCACCCGCAGATCCTCGGGCCCTCCGTACCGCTCCAGCGTGATCGCCTTCATAGAAACCTCCGAGACCCCGCCTTCACGCGGGGAGGAACCGGACCCCTGCGGCGCAGGGCACGGACCGGTGATCGGTCACCGGGCGAATCACCGGCTCCATCGAGATCTTCAACTGATCGTGCTCTAGGGTGTCAGGCGTGGCGCAGGCCGTGAAGCAGGCCCGCGAGCACCGCTTCCGCCCCGCCTCCGAGCAGGCCGGAGAACTGCTCCGGACGTTCGGCTGCGTCCGCCGGTCTCCAAGGGCCCTCGAAGAACGCACCCGCGCCTGCCGGTCGTTCTACCCGGCGCCGCGACGTGCAGCGCCGTCCGGACGCGCGATCGCGTGAATCCGCAGAGCGCGGGTGCCGGGGAGGCCCCGTCTCCGGCGCGTGCGGGCGGCGCCCCCGGTGAGCGCCGAGGTGCCGGATCGCGCGGCCGGCGATCCTCAGCGGAACACGGGGGCCAGCGCCGCATGAAGCCGGCCGAGCCACTCCTCGGCCGTCCCCCGAGCCCGGGGGGCAGGTCGCCTGGAAGGACCGCCAGTCGACCTCCCAGCGGAGGATCGACGAGGGATCGAGGCCCGCCGACCCCGGTCCCAGGGCCCGCCGGAAGACCTTCTCCAGCAGCGGGCGCGACAGCGCCGTGCGCTCCGCCTCGGCCAGCAGGACCGCGTCGTACAGGTCCTTGCCCCGGCACCGTCTCTCGGTGAGCCGGTCCGTGTGCAGCCACAGCAGTTTCCACGCCAGCGAGAGCTCCGGCCCGGCGGCCGGCACCACCGAGGGCTCACCGCCGTCGGCCCGCGGCACCGCCGCCGGGACCGGGGCCTCGGGAAGCCACTCGTCCCGGGCGAAGTCCAGCTGCACCCGGCCCGGCGGCAGCCCTTCGGCCTGCCAGGAGATCACGAGCCGGACGCCCGAGGCGTTGTACAGCCGGTAGTAACCCCCCAGCACGTCACGCTCGGCGGAGGCCGGGTCCACCAGCACGCCGGGCGCGGCCTCCGGTCGCCGGGTGAGCAGGCGGATCAGTTCCTCGTACAGGCCGATGCCGGGATCCTCGCGCAGCGGTTCGAGGACGTAGTGCAGTCCTTCCGGCGGGAGCGCCGGATGCAGCCCGCCGGTGTCGAACTCCTCGTCCCGCCACATCTCGTACGCCGCCGCGCCCTCGGCGGCCTCCGGCCACTGCTGCACCGTCTCGAGGGCGTCCACATAGGGGTACGGATGCAGGGGGGGTCCACCGGGACGATCGGAGGCGGCGGGAGCACCCAGTCCAGGTCCGCGGGCTCCCGCGCGGCCTCTCCCGCCCATGCCAGCATGGCCATGCTCCCCCGCAGCACCAGACCGTTCGCCCACGCCGGCTCGGCCATCACGCTCAGGACATGGTCGAGCACCGCGCGCCGGGCCGTCCGCCACCGCCCGGCCTCCTCCGGATCGGCGAACTCCGGCTCCGTCGTCGGCCTGTCCGTCGTCGGGCCGTTCATGGCTGTGCTCCCCGCCCGGTCATGTCGGGAGACCCTAGGGAACTCCTCTGACATTCCGCGTGATCTCGGCGGTCTGCCCGTCCGCTCCCGCGGACACGGAAGCCGTGACGATGCGCCGGCCGCCCCGGCGGACCCACCGGCCCGGAAACCCGCCCGGAAGGACGCCTCGGCCCCGAGTCTTGTGGCGTCAGGACTTGTGGCGTCAGGAGAGGCCGAGCCGACAGCGGCGCAGCGCGTAGTCCCCGAAGTCCTCGGCCAGACGTTCTGGTCCGCCGCGGGCCTCGGCGCCCGGATCCCATGCGACCACCGGATATTCGCCGTCCGCGTTCTGCTCCGCGCTGTCCAGCGCGATGATGCCGCCCATGCCGTCGTATTCGATGACGAGCAGATTCGGCGGGAAACGCTCGTCCTGGCGGGCGTCCAAGGTCTGCGACACCGTCCCCAGCAGCCGGTCGCCCCGCGCCGGCGTCCGGTAGACGCCCAGCAGCTCCACCCCGCCGGCCTCGCAGCTGCCCAGTTCGCGGAGGAAGAGCCGATAGGACGGCGGGAACGTCGCCGCCAGCTCGGCTTCGGCGCAGGCGATGTCCTCCTCGCTCAACCCGCCGGTGAAGTTGCACTCGTCAGGATTTCCCCTGATCAGTTCGATCAGCTCCCGCACCGAGTCGACGCCGCTCATCTCGGGGGCACCGTCCGGTTCCTCTCGACGATCACGGTCTGCGAGACGGTTTCGGGCGGTCCGCATCGCACCGGGCCGCGTTCTCGCGGAGGCCATGATCGCCTCCTGCGGGCGCGAACGTCGAATCGGACCTAGAGGGCGTCTGTGGGCATCGCCGATAAAAAGTGCAGGTCATATCGATGATGGAGATCCGCTAAAACTTCACATCCCGGTGCGGCGTCTGAAGAGGCGGAAAGGAGGAGACATGGGCGCCGCGCCGCTCGTCCCCGGAGACCCTCGTCAGCTCGGCAAGTACTGGGTGGCGGGCCGGCTGGGGGCCGGTGGGCAGGGAGTGGTCTACGAGGCCTACGACCCGGCGGGCACCAGGGTGGCGATCAAGACGCTGCACGGGGAGCTCCTCGCCGACGCCCGCCGGGAGATGCTGGCCAGGGAGGTCCGGGCGTTGCGGCGGGTGGCCTCCTTCTGCACCGCGCGGGTGCTGGAGGCGGACCTGGAGTCGACCCCGCCGTACGTGGTCAGCGAGTTCGTGCCCGGTCCCGACCTGCAACGGTCCGTCGACGGCGGCGGCGCCTACACCGGGGACGCGCTGCAGCGGCTGGCGGTGGGGGTGGCCACGGCGCTGGCGGCGATCCACCAGGCGGGGGTGGTGCACCGCGACCTCAAGCCGGCCAACGTGCTGCTCGGCCCCGACGGGCCGCGGGTGATCGACTTCGGCCTCGCCCGCACCGAGGACATGACCCGCAGCCGCACCGGGATGAAGGGCACCCCGCGTTACATGGCGCCTGAAGTGATCACCGGCGGGCGTGCCGGCCCGGCCGCGGACGTGTGGGCGTGGGGTGCGGTGGTGCTGTTCGCCGCGCTCGGCCGTCCCCCGTTCGAGGGCGACGGCATTCCGGCCTTGATGGACGACATCATGAACCGCCGGCCGGACCTGGACGTCCTTCCCGAGCCGCTGCGTTCCGTCGTGGCCGCCGCGCTGTCCAAAGATCCCGCCGAGCGTCCCACCGCGCGGCAGGTGCTGATGTCGCTCATCGGCGGCGCGGAAGGCGACGCGGAGACCGGTGTGCTGCTGGCCGCCGGCAGCGAGGCCGCCGGCGGCGCGCTCACCGATGCGGCTCCGCCGCTCTCCCTGGGCGAGGAGGCCGAGGCGGTCTACGCGCGGCTGGATCCGGCGGCCCAGGAGGCCGTGCCGCGGGTGCTGCTGCGGATGGTGCTGCCGGGCGAGGGCGCCGCCGACACGCTGCGCAAGGCGCACGCCGCCGACTTCGCCGACGATGAGGCCGCCGGACGGGTCGTCGAGGCCTTCACCGCGGCGGGACTGCTGGTCGCCGAGGACGACACCGTGGCGATCGCGAACGCCGCGCTGCTGCGCGCCTGGCCCCGCCTGCGCGAATGGGTGGACGCCGATCGCGACGGGCTGCCGATCCACCAGTCGCTGGCGGAGGCGGCCCGGATCTGGGATTCCGGCGGCCGCAAGAGCGGCGACCTCTACCAGGGCACCCGGCTGCGCCTGGCCCTCGACTGGGCGGCCACCGGCCGCCGGTATCTGATGCCCAACGCGGTCGAACGGGCCTTCCTCGAAGCCGGCGCCGCCCTGACCAGACGTCGCATCCGGCTGCGCGGCCTGGTCACGGGGGCGCTGGCGGTGCTGCTGGTCGTGACGATCGCCGCCATGGCGGTGGTGGTCGAGCAGCACCGGACCGTGACCCGCCAGCGCGACCAGGCGGTCGCCGTACGACTCGCCGACCGCTCCCAGGAGCTGCGCGGCACCGATCCGCGCACCGGCCGGCGGCTGGCCGTCGCGGCGGGCGCCCTGGCCGACGACAAGGAGACCCACCAGGCCATGCTGAGCGCCCTGTACCAGTGGCAGCACGACGTCTTCGTGCCGCCGGGCGGGACGCGGCGCAACGCGGTCACGCTCAGCCCCGACGGCGACACCGTGATCTCCGGCACCGGCACCGCCGTGCGGATGTGGGACGCCGAGACCCACCGGGAGATCCGCGAGTTCCCCGCCGACACCCGCGTCCCCCATCCCGTGGCCCTCAGCCCGGACGGGCGCACCGCCGTCACCAGGGTGACCCCGAACAACGGTCAGCTGTTCGACGTCGCGACCGGACGCCCGATCGGCGGGGATCTGGGTCCCGGGCAGCACCGGTTCCGGTTCAGCCACAGCGGGAACCTGCTGATGGTCGACAGCGGCTCCATGGTGCTGAAGCCGAACGGCGAACCCCAGGTCCGCAAGGACGGAAAGGCGGAGCTGTGGGACGTCCGGTCCCGGCGGGTGCTCCTGGACTGGGACGAGGAGGTGATCGAGTGGGCGGTGAGCCCTGACGACCGCTACGTCGCGCTCTCCTTCGACCGCAGATTCGAACTGTGGGACCTCGCCAGGGGCGCGAAGGTTCCCGCCTCCTGGCTCCCGGACGCCCTCGAAGACGAGCAGATCCGCAAGGTCGCCTTCGGCCCGCGCGGGCGGAACCTGATCCTGGTGACGGCCAAGGACGTCTGGTCCTTCGACCTGACCGCCGACCCGGTGACCGTGTCCTCCTACACCGGTGCGCGACTCGTCCTCGACCAGGCCTTCCCCTTCCAGTGGCCGGACGTCCCGGCGTTCAGCTCCGACGGGCGCTACATGGCCATCGGCTTCACCATGTGGGACCTGCAGGCGGGCGGCGGCGAGCCCATCATGGACTACCGGATCGACAAACAGGTCGCCGTCGACTGTCGATTCGGCCGCGACGACCGCGCCCTGCGCTGTGTGATGGGGAACGGCAGCGTGGTTTCGATGGACGTCGCCGAATTCACCGAACGCACCCGGCTTCCCATCTCGGAGTCCAGAAGGCTCGGTGATGCCACGAGGTTCAGCGGAAACGGGGAACTGCTGGTGCTTTTCGACGACGGCGAAGCCGACCTCTGGAACGTCCGCCGTCGCGCCATGGAACCCGGCCGGCTGAAGACCGACCTGCCCTATGGAAGCTTTCTTGCCCGTGATGTGGCGCTCAGTCCCGACGGACGCCGCCTGGCGATCCGCGTGGGCGAGGACACGGACGCCAGGATCGAGGTCTGGGACACTCGCACCCGCGGCCGCGTCGCCTCCCTGCGCCCTCCCGTCGGCTCCCTGCTGAGCCCCGTGCCCCCGGCCTTCTCCCCCGACGGCAGGACCGTGAGCGCCGTGGTGGGAGAAGAGCTGTGGACGTGGAGCGTCGCGTCCGGGGACGTCCTGAACAGGATGGAGATCCGTGCCTCGGAGGTCCAAGGCGAGCTGTCCGAGGCGACCGTCGCCTTCACCTCCGACGGCCGCTTCGTCGCCGTGGGCGGCTATGGCCTCGTCGAGTATCCCTCGGGCCGGGTGAAGTCCGGTCCGCTGCCGTTCACCCGGCTGTGGGCGCTCAGCCCCGACGGAACGAAGGCGTTCGGGGTGACGGACTCGCAAGAGGCCGTCCTGTGGGACGTGAACCGCCGGAGCGCCCTCGGCCCCGCCATGAGCGCCCTGCAGGACGAGCGTCGCGTGCCGCTCGTGACCGCCGCGGCCTTCTCGCCCGACGGCTCGCTGCTGGCCACCGGCGACAGGGAGGGGAGGGTGCGGCTCTGGGACACCGCCACCGGCCGCCAGTTCGGACTGATCGTCGCCACCCACGCCGACGAGGTCAAGGACCTGGTCTTCTCCGCCGACGGCGGCGTCCTGCACAGCGTCGCCAGGGACGGCCACATCCGCACCAGCCCCGTCTCCCCGCAGCGGGTGCGCGCCGCGCTGTGCGAGAAGGCCGGCGAGATCACCGAGCAGGAGTGGAAGCGGTACATGCCGCAGGTCCCGTTCCGCCGCGTCTGCCAGGAGTGAGGGGCTGGCCCCTGCCGCTCCCGGCCGGCGTGCGGGGAGGGGTGCGGTCCGGCCTTCGGAGCACACGGCCCGGGGAGACGCCGAGGCCGCCGAGTCCCGGCGGCTCCTCAAGCTTCCGCAACGCCGTGTCGCCGCCCTGGCCGCTCTGTGGGACCGCACTCGCGACGCGCGGGCGGCCCGGCCGGACGGCGTCCTGGTGTTCGCCGCCCGTACCGGCGACCCGCTCAGCGCCGGCAACGTCCGGCGGGAGTTCCGGCGTGTGATCGATCGCGCCGGGCCGGTCGGCGCCGGGTGGACCCCTCGGGGGATGTGGGACAGCTTCATGTCGGTGCTGTCGGACAGCGGCGTGCCCTTGGAGCACATGTCCCGCCTGGTCGGTCACAACGGGACGACGGTCACGGAGAAGGCGTACCGGCGGCAGATCCGGCCCGTGATGGAGGAGGAGGCGACCGTCATGGATCGCATCTTCCCGGAGGCCGGGTGGATCCCCGGAGGGCAGGCGGACCACTTAGTCAGGCAGTTGGTCAGGCATCCGCCCGGATCGACGCCCGCACAACGGAAGAGGCCGGTTCCCCTTGTATGGGACCGGCCTTTGACCTGGTGAAACTCTGGTGGGCGATACTGGGTTCGAACCAGTGACCTCTTCGGTGTGAACGAAGATCATCGAACGGTTGATCACGCTCGTAGTCCGTTTGACCTGGCGAAACGGTCCATGTTCGTCTGTGAGGGTCCAGCGTGGTCCGCGCCGGTTGTCACCCAGTTGGTCACCCCAGGGAGTGTTCGACGGCCTGCACGCTGGAGCTGGACGGTTCCGGACTTGCGCGGGGGCGGGGGCCGCTAGCCTGAACCGGCGAACGGGCTGGCGCTGCCGCCTGCCCGCATGGCCCGAGGGGCGGCCCCCGCGAGGGGTCCCCGCGCAAGGCGGGAACCGGTCAGCGGCACCCACGCCCAGCCCCCGGCGCTCGGCCACCCGGCGGCCTGCACGGTACGTGCGACTGAGCGCGGCCCGGAACTGGTCCTCCTCTTGCGGGCGAGCCGACCGGCTGTCGGCCGGTCTCCCGGTGGAGCGCCAGCGGAGGGCGGGAGCCGGCGCCGAGTCGGCCGCCCGTGCGGCCCGCTTGCCGGGCCGCCTTGAAGACGTACAGAAAGTTCTCACAGACGCCGTTGCGCCTGGTGGTGCTCTGAGGGCTGGTTGTCTGCTCAGATGTCCAGGCCAGCCAAGGGGACCGTGTGGACGGTTGACCACTTATAGATGTGGTCTTCTCGGCGGAGCAATACGAGTTCCACTTGGGAGACCTGGACATCGACTGGCGGCAGGCCCCGCAGGGACTCCACCGCTGTGATCAGCTCCTCGGCAGGCACCTTGCTGTTGCAGTAGGCGATTCCGATGTGCGGCCGGAACTCTGCTTCCTTGCATGCTGCCCCGCGTACGGTCCTGACGGCCTTCTGCAGACGCTGGTGCAGCTTCACGACCGGTTCCCAGGGGGCGACGCTGAAGCGTACGGCACCGGGTGAACCGGCAAGTGGCCCCACCGTCAGCGTGAAGGGCTCAAGGTCGGCGCATGAGCGCATGCCTGCTGCCGCCACTAGGTCTACCTCATCGGCCGACAGCTCGTCTGACCAGCCGATCTTTGGCAGCGTGAGATGCAGGCCATCGAGCGGCACCGGGTCAAGGTAGGACAGCCGTAGCTGATCCTGGCAGTAGCCGGCAAGCTCCCGTAGGTCGGGGGAACTGAACGTCAGGTACCAGTAGTAGGCCTGTCGATCCGGGGTCCAGCCTGGGCGATCCCAGTGATCTTTCATCGAGGTCAGCTCCGCAAAGCGGAGCCAATCCTCATGCTGGGGGGACAGTGTTGAGCCTTGGGTCACCGGCGCTCCGCGGCTCGCAGGGTCTCGGCTACTTCGACGATCTCGGGCAACTTGCTCCAACGCGAGGCGACGGACAAGAACTCTCGGCTTCGGCTGAGTACCGAGGTGATTGGACGCTCAGCCGAGATGGTCAAGGCGTCTGTGACGAGCCGTCCGGCCTGTTCCGGCTCTGGCCGCTCGGCAACCACCAGGGCAGTGGCGATGTCCAGCCGCACCAAGGACTGGCTCCAGCAGGACTGTGACGACTCGAAGACAGGCATCGCCTGGTCAGCGTACTCCTGAACCCGTTCCGGCTGGCGGAGAGCCACGTAGGCCGTAGGAGTGGCGGCCAGTCGGTGAGGCCGGATGGGAACACGAGGAGTTCGCGGTTCACGTCTGGCGGTCCGTGCGTGCCAGCGGGGACACCAAGACCGCCAAGTCTCGCCGGACGCTCAAGCTCCCACAGCGCTGCGTCGATGCCCTGCAAGCGCTGTGGGTACATCTGGAGGCGACCCGGGAGGACTGGCAGGGTGACGGGCTGGTATTTGCCACGCGGACCGGCGGGCGACTCAGCGCCGGCAACGTCCGGCGGGAGTTCCGGCGCGTGATCGCTCGGGCCGGTCTGGTTGCCGCAGAGTGGACGCCCCGGGAGATGCGGCACAGCTTCGTGTCGGTGCTGTCCGACAGAGGTATCCCACTGGAAAGTATCTCCCGGTTGGTCGGACACAGCGGAACCGGTGTCACAGAGACTGTGTACCGGCATCAGATTCGGCCGGTCATCGACGATGGCGCGACGGCGATGGATCGCATCTTCACCGCCGTACGGGAGCCCAACGGGGAGCCATAGTCACCCAGATAGACACTCAGCCCCCTAGTCCGATGATCGGATTAGGGGGCTGACCTGTGTGGGCGATACTGGGTTCGAACCAGTGACCTCTTCGGTGTGAACGAAGCGCTCTCCCACTGAGCTAATCGCCCTTGGCGGCCGCTCGGGGCGTGCCGTCGGAAGAAAGAGTAGCGCATCCCGGGAGCGGTTCGCGCATCGTCAAGGGATCAGTGGACGCCCCGCGGACGGAACTGGACGCTGATGCGAGGGCCGACGGGACGGCCGGTCTTGGGGACGGCGTGCTCCCAGGTGCGCTGGCAGGAACCCCCCATGACGAGCAGATCGCCGTGGCCGAGGGTGCGGCGGACGGTCCGGCGGTGATCGTCCCGGGGGCGCAGGGCCAGGGTGCGAGGGGCGCCCAGGGAGAGGATGGCGACCATGGTGTCCTCGGTGGCGCCTCGGCCGCCGGTGTCGCCGTGCCAGGCGACGCTGTCGCGGCCGTCGCGGTAGAGGCAGAGGCCGACGGTGCGGAAGGGCCAGCCGGCTTCGCCGGCGTAGTGGGCGTTGAGGGCCTCGAGCGCCTCCCGCAGGACGGGGTGGGGGAGGGGGGCGCCCTCGTCGTAGCGGGCCAGCAGACGGGGGACGTCCACGATCCGGTCGTACATGCGGCGGCGTTCGGCGCGCCAGGGGACGACCGTCAACAGGTGCTCGAAGAGGTCGTCGGCGCCGAGGAGCCAGCCGGGGCGCAGGTCGATCCAGGCCCGGTGGGCCAGCGGGGTGCGGTGCACCGTGTCGCCGAGCGGACCGGGCCGGGGGTCCTCGTCACAGCCGAGCAGGGACGCCTGGAACGCCGTCATGACGCCGAGTCTAGGCCAGAGATCGAACCTGTGTTCGACAGTGGGGTGGGGGCCCGGGTGGCATGATGGAGCCGTCATGCCCGTACGTCCGCCCGCCCGCCTGTTGCGCGCCTCGGTCTTCGCGGCCGTGTGCGTGTCCTTGACGCTGATCGGGCACAGCGCGGCGTCGGGCGCGACGGACGCGCGTGCGGCCGTCCTCACCGCGGCGATCGGCTGGGCGGGGACGACGGCGGTGGCCTGGGTGCTGTCCGGGCACGAGCGTTCGCTGCCCACCATCCTTGGCGGGCTGCTGGGCGGACAGTTCGGGCTGCACGTGCTGTTCTCGGCCGTGCAGGCGGACCAGGGGCCGCCCGCCGCCGCGCACGCCGTGCACGTCGGGCAGGCCGCCGGGACGAGCGGCCCTCGGATGACGCTGGCGCATCTCCTCGCGGCCGTCGCGGCGGCGTGGTGGCTGCGCCGGGGCGAGCGGCTGGCCTGGTCGCTGGCCCGGCGTCTGGCCGCCTTCGCCCTGGCCGCGCTGCCCGCGCCGCCGGAGCCGCTCCCGGTCCCCGATCGCCGGCTTCCGCCGCACCCCGACACGCCGTCCCGGCCGCGGAGGACGGAGATCCGCCACTCGGTGGTGCTGCGGGGGCCGCCTCTCGTTCGGTGCGCGTGACGACCAGAGGACACCGGCCGAACGAAGGAAAAGGACACCAGGACACGATGACGCATGCCCGCAGACTGCTGCCCGCCCTGATGGCCGCCCTGCTGATCGGGCTGGCCCCGACCGCTCAGGCGCACACCTCCCTCAAGGAGTCCTCGCCCGCCGACGGGCAGACCGTGGCGCCGCCGAAGGAGGTCGTGCTGACCTTCACCGACGAGGTGAACCGGTCGATCGAGCCGCGGGTCGTGGTGACCGGCCCGGACGGCGCCGAGCACCAGAGCGGCGGGGCGGTCGCCGAGGGCGCCGTGGTGACCCAGCCGCTGGCGGCGGAGCTGCCGCCCGGCGAGTACACGGTCGGCTGGCGGGTGGTCGCCCGGGACGGCCACCCGATCTCCGGCCGCTTCGCCTTCACCGTCGAGGGGCAGGCCGCCCCCTCGACCCCGGCCGACCGGTCCGCGCCGTCCCAGGAGACCGCGTCGACGCCCGCCGCCGTCCCGGCGGGGTCGCAGGACGATCAGAACGGCGGAGCCTCCTGGTGGTGGGTCATCCTGGCGGTGCTGGTGATCGCCGCCTTGGCCGGCGGGGCCGCCGCGCTCCGCAGGCGACCGGCGAAGGACTGAGACCCGGCCGAGGAGAGCCGAAGGAAAGGTCCCGCCGCGACCGGGCGGCGGGACCTTCGTCTTCGGCGGGACCGGGCCCGCGGAGCGTCGGAGCGGGAGGCGGCCCGGGCTCAGTAGGGTCGGGCGAGCTTCCGCCAGGCCGGGGCGATCTGAGCGGTCGTCCCCCGCGGATAGGAGATCTTCGTCGGGTCCCCGTCGGAGGTGTAGCGGTCGACCTTGCCGGAGGCCAGGTCGTTCAGCCACCGGGTGGAGGCGAAGTTCGCGTCCGGTCCCTTCGGACCCTGCGAGCGGATCCGCGGGATGTTCTGCGGGTCGAACGACGCGTCGAACACCGACGGCGAGGGGTTCGACCCCACCAGGAACACCCCCAGATGCTGGTATCGGACTCCGCCGTGCTCACCGTGCACCGCCAGCGACGGCGGGTTCGGCTTGATCCCGAACGGCAGCGCCAGCGTCCGCACCGTCGCCCCCGGCACGGCGGCGGTGATCGCCTTCTGGTTGGCCGCGATCTCCCGCTGCACCGTGGCGGCGTTGGAGGAGCCCAGGTTGACGTGCGTGGCGGTGTGGTTGCCGATCTCGAAGCCGTTCCGGTGCAGCCAGGTCAGCGTCCGCCGCCCGTCCGGGTCGTTGAACGGCGCCGAGTTGACGAACATGGTCGCCACCGGCCGGAACCCCGGATGCCGCCGGGCGACGTCCAGCAGGATCCCCACCGCGGTGTCCGGCCGCGGGGCGCCGTCCGGCCCCAGGGCGAACTGGCTGATCGTGGAGTCGTCGAAGGTCAGCACCACCGGATGCTTGCCGGCCGGGATGTCGATCCGCCCGGTGACGAACTCGGTCGCGGTGATCGGCACATAGTCCTCCCGCGCCAGCCGTTCCAGCTCGGCCCGGAACTCGGCCGGGGTCCGGTCGTACACGCTGGCGGGCTTGGGCACGATCTGGTGGTACATCAGCACCGGCACCCGGCCGAGCTCGTTCGCGCGCACCGACGCCGGGTCCACCGGTCGGGCGGACGCGTCGGCGGTCTTCCCGGCGGCCTTCCCGGCCGCGTCGCCCGCCCGTTCGGTGGAGTCTCCGCAGGCCGACACCGCCAGCGCCCCCGCCGACACGATCGCCGCGAGGCGCGTCATCGTTGCGTTCATGCGCTCTTCCAGTTCTCACGGGGCTCGAGGGCCTCGGGGTGGTAGCGGCAGGCCGGGTCCCACAGCAGGAACGATCTGCTGCCGGTCTTGGCGGCGGCGTCGATCTGCGCCCTGACCTCGGCCTTCCCGTAGGGGTGTCCCAGCGAGAAGTCCTGCAGCCACGGGATGACCTGCGCCGAGGTGCCGCGCAGCACCTTGTGGAAGGTCAGCATCGAGGCGTAGACCGTCTTGTACGGCTGCGCGTTGGGGTTGCCGATCCCGAACTCCCCAGGCGCCCAGTGCGACGGGTACAGCATCGGCGCGACGTAGTCGACGTGCTTGCCGATCTTGGCGATGTCCTGGCCGATCTCCAGCGGCCGGGTCGCGGCGATGCCGTAGACCGAGGCCCCAAGGAACGCCCCGTGGGGGCGGACCAGCCGTCGGGTCTCGGCGATGAACGACGCCACGCTGTCCTCCACCGACCCCTTGAGGCCGGGGAAGCGCATCGACTTCAGCGGGCCGTCCGGGCGGCGCACGTAGTCGTACAGGATGTCGTCGAATCCGAGCTTGACCGCCTCCACCGCGAGGTCGATGTTGTACTTGCGGACCTCGGGGTTGGCCAGGTTGGTGAACGACTGGGCGCCGTAGTGCGCCCCGTACGCCTGGCCGCCGGGGGTCTGCACCAGGCGGTCGCGCTTGCCCGCCTTCCAGGACGCCCGGCCCAGCTGCGGGTCGCGGAAGGCCACGATCCGGCCGATCACCCGCACGTTCATCCGGTGCAGCTCGTCGATGGCCTTGCGGGCGTCGTAGATGGGGCGGGCCGCGCCGACCTCGCGGGCCAGCGGGACCTGCGAGGCGTAGCCGATGATGCCGTCCTCGTCCTTGATGTCGAGCTGGACGGCGTTGATCCGGCCCTCGCGGATCATCGTCAGCACGCGGTTGCGCAGCGTCTCGGACGCCCACGCCAGGGCGGTCACGTGCACCGCGCGGATCTCCGGATGCGGGACGACGACGGGGATGTGCCGCTCGAGGCGGTTCCCGGCGGCGTCATAGGCGGTCAGCCGCACCGCGTCCGGCGGCGTCCGGTACCGCAGCGTGAAGCGGCCCTTGTCGAGCTTCACCGGACGTCCCTCGTGGAGCAGCCGGCTCCCGCCGCGGAGGCGGCCGGTCACCGTGAACGGCTCGCGCAGCGAACGCGCCTGCAGATGGGCGGGCCTCCCGTCGGCGGCGGCGGGCCGTAGCGCGTCGACGGTGATGGACGGCGGCGTGGCGTCCACCCGGAAGGTGCGGGTGACGGTGCCGCCGGTGAGCGGGAGTCCGCCGGGCGCGGTGACGGTCAGCTTGTGCTCGCCCTCCGGCAGCGGGCCGAGGTCGGCGACGAGCCTGCCGCCGTGGGACCGCAGCTCCAGCGGCCGGCCGTCGAGCCGGGCCCGCACCTTCCCCGGCCTGTCGGTGGTGACGGCGACCGTCTGGGCGCGCGCCTCCTCGCGGTTGAGCACCGCCCTGTCGCGGACGGCGGCCACGTGCAGCTCCGGACCGGCGATCTCCTTGATCACCAGTCCGGCCGTGACCAGGGCGGCGGTGACCGCCGCCGTCGAGCCCGCGGCCACCGTCCAAGGCCGCGCGCTGTTGATCGTCTTCATCGCCTGAGAAACCCCCGATGCAAAGCGTAAGGAAGCGATCACTCCGTGCGACGGATAGTGACCGTGCTCGGCGAGTCCGAAACCTTGTCCGATTCGCACCGGGAGGGTTCGCCGGTCTTGTTCCGGCTTCTGCCGCAGGCGCGCGGCCTCCACCGGGAGGCCGTGGCGGATGAGACGATCGTGGAGCCGCGGTTCCCCCGCTGAACCGGCTCCGCGCCCGGGGAGCGGCGGGCCGATCAGCCCTTGCGCAGGATGTCGCGGATCCGGTCCACCATCGCGTTCACCGGACCGGTGAGCAGGTTGGCGGTCGCGCTCTCGGTGCCCGGGTGCGGGCGGGTGGGGGCGGTCGCCTCGGCGGCCTTGACCGCGCGGGCCAGCGCGGCGCGCTGGGAGTCGTCGAACTCGTCGGCCAGCCGGTAGAACTCGTACCGCTCCTCCGCCCGGGCGTGGGTGAGCACGGCGATCCGCAGCCGGTCCAGCTTGGGCAGGAACCGCGGGTCCTCCACGTCCATCCCGTCCAGCTCGGCCAGCAGCTCCTTGGCCTCCCGCTCCTCCGCGAGCCGGTCGTCGACGATGCCCTCGCCGCCGGGCAGGCTGCGCCGGGCCAGCGGATGGACGATCTCCTCCTCGGCGGTCTCGTGCACGGCCAGCAGCCGCACCAGCCGCCGGAACGCGTCCTTGCGCCGATCGCCGGCGGAGTCCATCGTCTCGGCGAACAGGTCCCGGATCTGCGAGTGCTGGGCCACCAGCAGATCGACCACGTCGTTCTTCACCATCGTCGCCTGGGCCATCGCTCCACTCCTCACAACGGTCGTCGGATGCGCGCGGCCCCCTACCCGGTGCAGACCGGGATCATGCCTGCGGTACGGCGCGTCTGTGACCAAATCAAATTTGCGGTGCGGATGGGTGAAGACCGACCGATCACCGGGTACGGCGGGCGAGCGACCGACGACACAGTGAGGTGTAGCGAAACGATGACGTTCAACCCGCTGGAGCACCGAGGCATCCCGCTGGACCGGCAGTTGCGCAACTGGCGCGAGCTCAACGTCGAGCCCGTCGACCCCGATCGCGCCGACCCCTACACCAAATGCCGCATCATCACGATGAACGGCATCGAGACCGAGGCGATCTTCTTCAGCCACCATTTCTCCCGGGTCTGTCCGGAGATGGAGGTCAAACAGCAGCTCGCCGAGGTCCGGTACATCGAACAGCAGCAGCAGAAGACCGTGAACTGGCTGCTGCCCGGCCAATCCTCGGTGCTGGAGACGACCATCGCCTATGAGCAGGTGGCGGTCGATCTGACCGGGTGGGTGGCCCGGATGGAGCCCGATCCCTATCTCAAGCAGGCCTATGAATTCGGCGTGCTGGAGGATTTCGACCACCTGTACCGGTACGCCAACCTGTACGAGATGATCGAGCACCGCAAGGCGGAGAAGCTCGTCGACAACCTCACCGAGGTGATGCCGGGCCGCCCGACGATGCTCCATCACCGGGACCCGATGGACAACGTGCGCACCCCCTATGACCGCAACCAGGCGCAGCCGATCTCCAAACTGCACGCGCTGACCATCATGGCGGCCGAGCAGCAGACCATGAACTTCTACATGAACGTCGGTCCCCAGTACATGGAGCCGATCGCGCGCCAGCTCTACCAGGAGATCGGCCTCATCGAGGAGGAGCACGTCACCCACTACGAATCGCTGGTCGACCCCGGTGAGACCTGGTACGAGCGCCTGGTCCACCACGAGTACAACGAGTGCTACATGTACCACTCGTTCATGGAGACCGAGAGCGATCCGAAGGTGAAGGCCGTCTGGGAGCTGCACCTCAACATGGAGTTGGAGCACCTGCGGCTGGCCTGCGAGCTGATGCGCAAGCACGACGGACGCGAGCCGGAGTCGATCCTGGCCCGGGAGCTGCCGCCGCCGGTCACCTTCGAGCCCAACAAGGAGTACATCCGCGAACTGCTGGCCACCCAGGTGGACCTGACCACGCTGGGCGCCGGATACGTCCGGGAGGCGCACGAGCGGTTCGAGCGGATGCAGAGCCGCATCCACGGCGACGAGAAGCCGCCGAGCGAGCGCGTGATCGACGAGCACCGCGAGATGTTCGGCCAGGAGTACCGGCTGCAGAGCGAGGGCGACCACCCGGTGCAGAGCCTGCGGGAGGTGCGCGTCTCGCGCTGAGGTCCGGCGCACGATGCGGGAACGCCGCACCGGCGGGGATCGGACACGGGAATCGAGCGGGAATAACGGCCGGAGAGCGGTGTTCGAACCTAGAGGGTCGTTGATTCCGCCCGATCGGGCGTCCGTCCGACCCGTTCCGATCCCTCGATCGCGTTCGATCTCCGTTCGATCACCCCTTTCCGCCGAGGTTCCCGCATCGTGCTCGTACGCCATGCCGTACGCCGTCGTCTTCGCACCGTCGCCCCGCCGAGGCTGATCCGGATCGCCGTCCGCAGGGCGCAGCCCGCCGCCGTCGCCATCACCAGGCTGGTGGCGACGGCGGTGGCCGCGTATCTGATGGCGCTGCGGCTGCTGGATGAGCCGGCGCCGGTGCTGGCCCCGCTGACCGCGCTGCTGGTGGTGCAGGTCTCGCTGCTGCAGACCCTGCGCAGCGGCGTCCAACGGATCGTCAGCGTCACCGCCGGGGTGATCGTCGCGGTCGTCCTGGTCGACCTGGTCGGCTTCACCTGGTGGAGCCTGGGAGCGACCGTCGCCGCCGCGCTGGCGTTGGGGCATCTGCTGCGGCTGGGCGACCACATGCTGGAGGTGCCGATCAGCGCGATGCTGATCCTGCAGCTCGGCAGCGAGACCGCCGCGCTGGACCGGATCGTCGAGACGCTGATCGGCGCCGGCGTGGGGATGACGGCCGGGCTGCTGACCTCTCCGGTGCGGGTCCGGCCGGCCGCCGAGGCCGTCGCCGAGCTCGGCCGGTCGATGGGGACGCTGCTGGAGCACATGGCCGACGGGCTGGCGGTCGAGCCCGACCGCAGGACCGCCGACCGCTGGCTGCACCGCTCCCGCGAACTGGCCCGGCAGATCCGCGAGGTCGACCGGGCCTTGACCGAGGCCGAGGACAGCGCCCGGCTCAACCCGCGCACCCGGGTCGGCTCGGCCGGGCGGGCCGGGCCGGTGCTGCGCACCGCGCTGGAGCACCTGGAACACGCGGCCGTGAGCATCCGCGGGCTCGCCCGCTCCATGGCCGACCGCACCGCCCTGGTGCACGCCGACCGAGCCGGCCTCGGCGCCGCGATGTGGGAGGCCGACGTGCGCGACCGGCTGGCCGCCGCGCTGCGTGAGCTGTCGCGCGGCACCGACCTCTACACCCGCGCCGTCACCGCGGCCACCGCCGCCGACGCCGCCCGGTGCACCGGCGACCTGGCGAGCCGGCTGTCCCGCGCCCGCCGCCGCCGCGACGACCTGGGCGGCCTGCTGCGCGAGGACTCCGGCCACTGGCCGCTGCACGGCGAGCTGCTGGTCCACCTCGACCGTCTGATCGACGAGCTGCACGCCGCCGGGCGGGGACCCCTGGCGCACCGCTCGGCGCGGCGCCGCCCGGTGATCCGCCGCTCGGTCCTTCGCATCCCCCGCGCCCCCCGACCTCCGACCCGCCCGCTGATGCGCCGGCGCCGTCGCGCCGCGGCGGCGGCCTCGCGTCGCCGCTGATCCCGCCGACGGCGGATTCCAACTAGTTTGCGGTGCTATCTAGATGGCTGTGCTAGCTTGTCGCGCGTGGATCACGAACGACGCGGCCAATGGCTGCGCGGAGTACTGGACCTGTGCGTTCTGGCCGTCCTGCTCCGCCGCGAGTCCTATGGCTACGAGCTGGCGCAGTCCCTGGACGCGGCCGGGCTCGGACCGATCCGCGGCGGCACCCTCTACCCGGTGCTGCTGCGCCTGCAACGCACCGGCATGGTCACCGCGCAATGGCGTGAAGGGGAGTCGGGTCCGGCCCGCAAGTACTACCGGATCACCGAGGCGGGCGGCGAGATGCTGCGCCGTACCGCGGCCGACTGGGAGACGTTCACGCGCGGGGTGGACACGCTGCTGCGGGAGGTGGCGACCCGATGAACACCGATGCCTGGCTGCACGCCCTGGACGGGGAGCTGCGACGGCGGGGGATCGACCCCGCCCTGGCCCGGCACGTGGTCGCCGAGGCGGCCGTGCACCTGCGCGACAGCCGGCAGGCCCCGCTGGCGGCGTTCGGGCCTCCCGACGCTTATGCCGCCGCCGTCGCCGAGAGCGTCGGATCACCCGTGCGGTCCGCGCCGCACCGCCGGTCCGCGCCCGGCCCGGTCCGGCTGGAGGCCCGCGGCATCGTCAAGCGCCACCGCCGCCGCACCGTGCTGTCCGGAGTGGACCTGACCGTGCGGGCCGGGGAGATAGCCGCGGTGGTCGGGGCCAACGGCTGCGGCAAGAGCACCCTGCTGCGGATCTGCGCCGGACTGGAATCCCCCGACCGCGGGGAGGTCCGCCTCCGCGGCACCCTCGGCTTCTGCCCCCAGGACGGCGGGACCAGCGACTTCCTGGTGCCCGACGAGCACTTCGCGCTGGTCGGCGCCGGCCGCGGCATGCGACGCGGCGCCGCCGTCCGGGCCGGCCGCGCATACGCCGCCGCCTTGGACTGGGATCCCGCCGGGGCCGGGCAGGCCCGGTTCCTGTCCGGCGGCACCCGGCAGAAGCTCAATCTGGTCATGGCCGGACTCGGCGACCCCGACGTGCTGCTGCTCGATGAGCCGTACCAGGGCTTCGACCGCGGCTCCTACGTGGACTTCTGGCGTCAGCTGTGGGCGTGGCGGGACGCCGGCAAGACGATCGTCGTGGTCACCCATCTGCTCGACCAACTCGACCGGGTCGACACCGTGCTCGACCTGACCCCGGCGCGGACGACGGAGGCGCGTGCATGATCAAGGTGCTGACAGTGGCCGAGATGACGGTCCGGGAGATCCTTCGACGCCGAGCCGTGCTGGTGATCATCCTGATGCTGCCGCTGGCGTTCTACCTGAGCCGCCGCGGCGACCACCTCGGCCAGTCCATCCGGTTCGTGTGCCTGGGGCTGGGGTGGGCGCTCAGCACGGCGGCGCTGTTCAGCGGCAGCGCCGCCCGCGGGCTGGAGCCCCGGCTGCGGCTGTCCGGGTACGGAACCGGTCATCTGTACGCCGGGCGGCTGGCCGCGCTGTGGACGCTGGGGCTGGTGCTGTCGGCGCCGTACTTCCTGCTCATCCGGGTCGACGCCGACCGGGTCGAGCACGGCGCCATCGCGCTGATCATGCTGCTGACGGTGGCGGTCGCCGCCCCGTTCGGGCTGGTGCTCAGCGTGCTGGTGCCGCGCGAGCTGGAGGGGACGCTGCTGCTGCTCACCGTGGTCGGGCTGCAGATGATGATGGACCCCGCCGGCTCGGCGGCCCGGCTGCTGCCGTTCTGGTTCAGCCGCGAGATCGCCACCTATGCGGTCGACCACACCGACGGCGGCTACCTGGCCCGGGGGCTGACGCACGGCACGGTGTGCGCACTGGCGCTGACCGTCCTGGCCATGACGCTGGCGTCGATCAGGCTGCGCCGCCGCCCGCACCTGCGCCCGGTGACCTGAGGAGCGGCGCGCGAGGGAGCGGGCGCAAGGGAACGAGTTCGCATCCGGGCCCTCAAAATCACGGCGAGTTGCGGCAAAGCGCGTGTCGTCGGACTCGTCCGCAGTGTCGCGGCAGGGAACTCCTTCGGCGAGCCGTACTGCACGTGAGGAGACAGCACGCGATGACCACCAGTGAGTCGAGGGCGGCCGCCGACATCGAGCGCACCCGTGCGGAGATCGGCGAGACCATGGAGGCGCTGGCCGCCAAGGCCGACGTGAAGGCCCGGGCCCAGCACAAGCTCAGCGAGGTCAAGAGCCAGTTCGCCGGCAGGTCCGGCCCGAGGGCGGGCACGGCGGGCGCGGGTCTGGCCGCCGTGGCCACCGCGGCGGTCGTGGCCTGGTTGTGGCGGCGCCGCCGGATGCGTCATCGCAGCGCATGGCGCCGTGCGGTTCATATGACCCGGACCCGGTCCCATGCCAAACGCAGCGGCCTGATGCGGGCCCGCGCACGGACCGGGCCGGCGGCGCGGATGCACTCCGCCCGCATCCGCCACGGCCTGCACTGACAAAGGACGCCCGGTGTGCGGCCGTGCGGGCGCCCGCACGGCCGCACACCGGCGGATCGGCATCCGGCTCAGGCGTTGAGCGAGGACGGGATCCGGTGGCCGGCCGGGAGCGCGTGCCGCTCCGAGGCCTCGGCCAGCTCGGCGTGCAACGAGTCCCAGAACGCCAGCTCCTGGTCCTCCTTGAGGTGCTCGATCCGGCCCCAGAACTCGCGGTCCTCGGCCTCGGCGGCCACCGCGGCGCTGACCGCCGGCATCGGCGCGGTGACGGCCTCGGCCCGGTCCAGCTGCTCGGGGGTGACGTCGGGCGGCAGCGCCACCGGACGGCGGTGGTGCTTGCCGCGCTTGCGGATCCGCACCGGAGAGCTCGTGGGCATCTTCGCCGCGACCGCCTTGCCGACCGACAGCGCCACCGACCCCACGACCGCCACGGCCATCAGCCCCGTCAGCACCGCGTCCTGCGGACCCGACAGCAGCGACTCGCCCTCGTCGGAGGCCTTGGCGGCCTCGCGGGTGGCGGCGGCCCGCCCCTGCTCGCCGGGCGCCTCGGTCAGCTGCCGGGGGGAGGGCGGCGGGGCGGCGTGCCTGGGGACGTACTTGGCGGTCTGCGCGGCCGGCTTCACCTTCGACGGGTAGCCGTAGCCGGCGATGACGCTCTCGTCGCGAACCTTCTTCCGCAGATGCACGCCGTCGACGTTGGCCTCGATGGTGTGGATCTTGCCGCCGTCGACCGCGGTGACGATGCCCACGTGGTCGACGGCCTCGATGTCGTTGGAGCCCTTCCAGTCGAAGAACACGATCGCGCCGGGCTCGGGTTCGCCGCCCCATGCGTCGTGGGCGGCGAACCACTTGGCGTGCTCGACGGTGGAGGCGAACCGCCCGACCTGCTCCGTCACCCCCGCCTTGTCGGCCGCCCAGGCCAGGAACATGTCGCACCAGGGCGCCGTGGTGAAGTACGGGTCGTGGTCGGCGTCGACGTGCTCGGTCCACCACTTCCCGTACTTGGTGTAGCCGCCGGCCTTCTCGGTGTAACCGAGTTCCTTCTCGGCGACTTCGAGCAGCTTTCTGCCTATCGGGTCCATGGCTCTCCGTGGAGCGCCGGTCGGGTCGGCCTCCGGTCCCGGCGCCCGGGGCCGGGCCCGCCCGTTACGCTCGGGTCCTCGACGTTCCGACGACGCGGCCGCACCGCGGGACGCGCGGCGGCCTCGACCGGACCTCCTGGTGGGGGTTGGTCACGAATCGGTCTCGGGGGAATGTACTTGAGGTAAAGCGGGCGGGCAAGTCGTCGGTCGGACTCGGTCGTCGGCGTTCCCGACATGACGGGCGGCGCGGCATGGCCGTGCGGCACCCCGCGAACCGGACAGGGAGAGGAGGCCCATGGGCCGGCGACGAGACATCCGCAAAGCGGCGCCCGAGGTCGAGCGCAGCGCCGACGGGCGGGTCGAGCTGCGCCCCGATCCCCACCGCGCCGGCGGCTGGCTGCTCACCCTCGACGGGGTCCCGCAGTCCTATGTGGACCTGGCCGACCCCACCCATCTGAGCTTCGAGTACATGCGGCTGATGGGCGACGTGGTGGACTGCGTGCGTCCGCCCGGCCAGCCGATCGACGCCGTCCACATCGGCGGCGGCGCCTGCACTCTGCCGCGCTATGTGGCGGCGACCCGGCCCGGTTCCCGGCAGATCGTGCTGGAACCCGACGCGGTTCTGCTGGATCTGGTGCGCACGCGGCTGCCGCTGCGCACCGTGCGCGGCCTGCGGGTGCGGGTGACCGACGGGCGCAGCGGGGTGGCGGCGCTGCCCGACGCCTGCGACGACCTGGTGGTGCTGGACGCGTTCGCCGACACGACCGTCCCCAAGGACCTGGTCACCGAGGAGTTCACCCGGGAGGTGCGGCGCGTGCTGCGGCCCGAGGGCGTCTACCTGGCCAACATCGCCGACGGGCGCGGCCTGGAGTTCGCCCGGCGGATGGTGGCCACGCTGCGCGGCGTCTTCGCGCACACGCTGCTGCTGGCCGATCCGGGAGTGCTGCGGGGACGCCGGTTCGGCAACCTCGTCCTGGCCGCCTCCGACGCCGAGCTGCCCGACGCGGAGCTGACCCGCCGGGCGGCCGGGGGAGCGATCCGTGCCCGCTGCATGGATTCCGACGCCCTGGCCGGCTTCAGCGCCGGAGTCGCCCCCCTGCACGGCGAGGACGTGAACGTCCCCGTGCCGCCTCGGACGCTGTTCGGCACCCCCTGAAGGGGGGTCGCGCAGCGGCTTTCGGCGGGGAGCGACCAGGGCCGGGACTCGGGAGGCGGAGCGCCCTCGATCGGGCGAACGACCTTCACGCCCTGACCCCGGCCTGCGCGGTTCGTCCTGGACGGCGGCAGGCAGGAGCGTCGGGCTTCCCCCTCCGTTCACGGACGACGGGTCTGCGGGCGGGTCGGGCTTCCCGGAAACGAGAGCCCTTGCGGGAGGCGTTTCATTGACTCGGGGGTTCTGAGGCGGCGGCTGCTCGGAAGCGACGGGCGACTGTCTCGTCGTGCTCCAGGATGTGATCGATCGTTTCCCAGTACGTCGCCGGCCAAGGGTGTTCCCGGGCCCGCTCCGGGGCGAGCCTGCGGCCGCAGAGCGGGCTGTCGGGAGCGAGGGCCGCTCCGGTCATCGCGGCCTGCGGCACAGGTCGTTCCGGCCTGTGCCGAGGCCGCCCGAGGAGGTCCGGTACGGAGGCGAAGCCCTGTACGAGCAGCCCTGTACGGGTGAGGCGAGGACGGCCTTTCTCGGCGGTCCCCGGTGAGGGGCGACCGATGACGCCGCTTCGGGTGCGGTGCTGCAGGCCGGTGTGCAGGCGGCGGCGATCATCGGCCGGGCGGCCGGCGTTGTGAGGGCCGTCGCGCACCGGGTCGGGGGCCATGGGCGGGAGCAGTGAGGTGTCGATCTCACCGTCGGGCATGTCCTCTGCGGCCGTGGTGACGAGCCCGCCCGCGGCACAGGGCGCGGTCGGCGCGTCGGGCGCCTCGGATGCGCCCGGCGTCAGGGGAGACGAGCGGCGACCGGGCCGCTCCCCGCTCAGAACACCGAGATGTGCACGTGGTCGAAGTGGTTCTGGGTGAGGGAGCCGCGGTCCTCCATGCGTCGCCAGCCGCCGCCTCGGACGTTCCAGATGTGCTGCTTCCAGATCACGTAGTGGATGCCCAGCCGGGAGGCGTTGGCGACGGCGTAGGCGGCGACCTGGTCGCCGTGCCGGAGCGCGCTGGCGCTGGGCATCCGCCCGCCCGTGCTCTCCATGAAGTCGCAGGCCCGTCCCCGTGCATGGTCCTGGGCGTCGGCGCCGGTGCGGAAGCAGCCGATGACCGGGAACGGCCCGAACCGGTTGTTGATCTCCAGCACCACGTTCCGCATCCGCGGCGTCATCTGGTTGCCGGTGATGGTGGTGACGTCGCCGCGCAGCCCGTCCGGCCGTCCCGTCACCTGAGGGGCCTGCCGCGTCCTGGACCGGGCGGTCGAGGCGAGCACCGAGGACTTGGTGCCGCGCGGCAGCGCCTTGCGCAGCCGGGCGCCGAGACGGGCCGGGTCGGTCTTGCCCGACACGCTGACGATCAGCGCGTTCCCGGCGGGCAGGCCCAGCTCCCGGGCCCGCGCACGGGAGACCACGGCGTCCACGTTCTTGATCCCCAGCGACGCGTACGCCCCCAGCCTGGCCTGGCCCGGCGCCGAGACACGGCCGGCGGGGACCGTGCCGCCCAGCGTCAGCCCGGCGGCGCGGGCCAGCTCGAACGACACCACCAGATCCCCGGCCGCGACCGTCTGCCACAACTGGTCCGAGGCGGCCGACGCCGGCGGGGCGAACGCGCGGAACGTCGACGGCTCCACCCCCAGCAGCCCCACCCGCCGCCCGGCGACCTGCACCTGGGCGGCGTCGACCACCTCCACGGCGGCGACGCCCTTGGTCCGGCGGACCCGTTCGACCGCCTCCGCGGGCAGCGTCCCGGAGTGGGCCAGCAGCAGATGCGGGGTGCGGCGCTCGCGCAGCGGGGCCACCACCGGGAGGGCGGGCCGCACCGCGTCCTGGGAGATGGACACCAGCCGGTCGTCGCGTCCGGGGGCCGGGGCGTTCCCGCCGCCGAGGTCGGCGAACGCCACCAGGCCGATGTCGGTGATCAGGGTTCCCGCCACCGCCGTGGCGATCACGGCGGGCGGCCAGCGCCGGGGCCCGGCGGCTCGTCGGGTGCGCCTGATGGTGTCTCCTCCGGCGGGGTCGTCGAGCGTCCAGCGGACGTGCGAACGAGGCGAGGATGCCATCGGTCGCTCCACGGGGGCAACCGCCCATTCCGCTCAGAGGGGAACTTGTCACATCGTGCACAAGCACGTCCCGGAATTCTGCGCCGAAGCAGAAAACCGGCTCGCCGGACCGAGGGGGAGCGGCCCTCCGAAGGCCTCCGGCGCGGGCCCGAGCGGACTCGGATCCGCTTCCCGCACCCGGGCGGGGCCCGGTCCGGCGGGCGGCTCCGACCGGCCGGCGACCTTCTCTTCACCAGGCCGTACCGGGAGGCCCAAGGGGCGGTGAACGTGCCGTAGGGTGGGCCTCATGGCCGTGTTGCACCACCCCGCACGCGAGCAGATCAGGCTCGTGGACGTGCTGTACGCCCTGGGCCACCCCATCCGGTTCAGCATCGTGCGGGCCCTGGCCTCGGGTCAGGAGACGTCCTGCGGGGCGATCGACATCCCCGCCCCCAAGTCCACCCTCACCACCCACTGGCGGGTGCTGCGCGAGAGCGGAGTGATCCGCCAGCGGCCCGAGGGCCGCAAGCTCTACCTGACGCTGCGCCGCGACGACCTTGACGCCCGCTTCCCCGGGCTGCTGGATCTGGTCCTCTCCGAGGAGCACGAGCCGACGGCGGCGGCCGACCGCGAACTGGTGCCCTGAGGGGCGGTCAGTCCCACCAGAACGACCACGAGGTCTTGCCGCGGATCTCCTCGGCGTACCCGGTCAGCGTCCCGGGGCCCTGGAACATCATGTCCGGGCAGAACGCCCAGTGCTCGGCGGCCACCTGCAGGGCGTGCCGCGCCGTCAGCGGCGGCGCGGCCACGCTCAGGTCCAGGGTGTTGAAGCCCAGCCCCACCACCCGCACCCCGAAGCGGTCCTCCCAGCCGCGCACCACGGCCGCCAGTGGGGCGGTCCACTCGTTGTGGTTGAGCGCCCCTTGCCAGCCCATCGCGGCCAGGGCGTCCGCGCCGCGGTCCACGGCCGCCAGGCCCAGTGACAGGCCCCGCCGGGCGAGCGTGCGGGCGTACCGGTCGGCGAGCTCGTCGGGGTCGTGCACCAGCGTTCCGGGCGGTGCGAGCCCCGGGCAGTGCCGGCCGAACGGTTCCAGCTCGGAGTAGTCGTCGTCGGGTTGCTGGGCGCACCAGTCTTCCCACACCTCGGCCATGAACGCGGCCGGATCGTAGTTGTCGATCTCCGACACCGGCTCGGGCGCCACCTGCCCCGCCGACCACGGCTGGGTGGACTCGTCCAGCAGCACCGGCCACAGCCCGGACCGCGGGTGCTCGGCGCGCAGGGCGCTCCACAGCTCCCCCGACACCGGATCGTCGCTCACCCAGAACGCCGGTCGGCGCACCGGGTGGCGCTGCGGATAGCCGGGGTCGGGCCACACCACGCTCCCCGGCGGCAGCTCCACCGACAGGGCACGTCCCGCGCCTCCGTCGCTGAACAGATGCCGCAGGGCAGGAGGGAGCAGCGTGGCCGACCCGGCGGGTCGGTGCTCGAGATCATCCATGTCGGGCCGTTTCGGTGCAGAGCGTGCCATAGGTCCTGGCGTGGCAGATGTTAGTGCGGTCCGGGCTTCGTGGCGGAGCCTGCGGGCCGTTCGAAGGCATCCGTGATCAGGACGTGCTCTGCCGCATCGGCGGCCCGCCGTCCGGGACGTCCGGGGGCCGCGTCGGACTCCGGACGGTCCGGCGGGCGGCGGCCGCTCAGTGGGCGGGGGCGTCGAGTTCGAACCAGGCGGTCAGTCCGGCGGCGGTGCGCACATGGTCCCATCGGCTGGCCAGCCGGTCCACCAGCAGCAGGCCCCGGCCGTCTTCGGCGTCGGTGCCGGACTTCCGCAGCGTCGGCACCGACCCGGATCCGGCGTCGGTGACCTCCACGCGCACTCCGGCCTCGGACTCCAGCACCACCACCGTGATCGGGCCCTCGCCGTGCACCACGCCGTTGGTGACGATCTCGCTGGTGAGCAGGACCGCGGTCTCTCGCCGGGGATGACGGCGCAGGGCTCGGTCGACGAATCTGCGCGCCCGGGCGACGTCCTCGGCGCTCCCCTCGAACGTCAGGATCCCGCGGACGGCGCCTACGGGTCCTATCCTGCCTGCCGGCATCATGACCTCCCCGTGCGGCCGGGGGTGCGCGTCATGGCGTGGCCGTACCCGCTGCTCGACTTGACCCGTCATGGCCGGCGCACCCGCCCTTCCGCCGACCGGACACTCCTCGGCCCCGGCGCACCGAAGGGGGGCGGCGGAACCCGCCCGATCCGTTCCGGCCTCGGTGCCGGTCGGGCGGCCCGTCGTCGGGCACGCGGCGCCGTGGAGCAGGTGAGTGCTTGGCGTCGGCGATATGAACGATGACAGGTCGATAAAGGAATCTGACCGGTCGGTAACGACGAACTATCACCTTCTTGTGCGTGATCGGTAAAATCCGAGGGATTTTCCATCCGGTTCGTCCGGTGTGCATCGGCTTCGATCCGGTAGACCGTCCCGATTGGGCTTGGTCGGGCCCGGTTTGTCGGATCGGAAACCGGTGTGATCTGGTATTCACCGCAAAGTAACGATCATGGTCTTTCGGCGGCCGTACGCGGCGGCCGTCACACCCGGCGGACGGGGGACCGTGCCGGGGAAGGGGGCGTGATGACCGAGCACGCGGTCCGGGTCGGCGTCACGGGGGTGACCGCCGTGCTGCCGGAGCGGACGGTGACCAGCGCCGAGGTCGAGGAGCGGGTCGCCCGCCACAGCGCCGGCTACCGGCCGCTGCCCGGCATCGTCGCCCGGATGACCGGGATCGACGCCCGGCATGTGGCCGAGGACGACGAGCAGGCCTCCGACCTGGCGGTGCGGGCCGCCCGGCGGCTGCTGGCGGAGCGGGGCCTGACGCCCGGCGACGTGGACCTGCTGATCTTCGGCTCGGCCAGCCGTGACCTGGTCGAGCCCGCCACCGCCCACATCGTGTCCAGCAAGCTCGGCTCCGCCTGCCCGGTGTTCGACGTCTCCAACGCCTGCAACAGCTTCCTCAACGCCGTGCAGATCGGCGAGGCGCTGATCCAGTCCGGACAGTACGGTCGGGTGCTGGTGTGCACCGGCGAGGTGCCGTCCCGGGCGATCCGCTGGAAGGTGCGCGACCTGCGGCAGTTCGTCGAGGCGTTCCCCGGCTACACCCTCTCCGACGGCGGCGCCGCCGCGCTGCTGGAGCCGGTGCCGCGCGGAGGGATCTTCCACCGCGCCTTCGCCGCCGACTCCACCGTCTGGGACGTCGGCACCCTCCCCGGCGGGGGCACCATGCACCCCCGCGACCTCGACAAGACCTACTTTCACGCCGACGGGCGGCGGCTGCGGGACGCGTTCCTGGCGATGGGCACCGGGCTGTTCGACAAGGCCCTCGCCGGCACCGGGCTGAGCTGGGACGACTTCGCCGTCGTGTGCGTCCATCAGGTCGCCGTGCCGTACCTGGAGATCCTCCGCGAACAGGCCGGCATCCCCGCCGACCGGCTGGTGCTCACCCTGCCCGAGCACGGCAACCTTGCGTCGGCGACGCTCCCGCTGCAGCTGTCGCTGGCGATCGCCGACGGACGGTGCGGTCCCGGGGACAAGGTGGCGCTGCTCGGGCTGGCCGGCGGGATCAGCCTCGGCGTGGTGTTCATGGAGCTGTAGCCGATGAAGCTGTGGGTCGTCGTGCCCGCCTACAACGAGGCGGCGGGCATCACCGCGACGCTGGAGGCCATCGCCCGCCAGCACCGCCGTCCCGACGGGGTGGTGGTCGTGGACAACGCCAGCACCGACGGCACCGCCGCCGTGGTGCGCGAGTTCGCCGCCGCGCATCCCGAGCTGCGGCTGGAGCTGCTGCACGAGTCGCAGAAGGGCACCGGCTCGGCCGCCGACACCGGGATGCGGCACGCCATCGCCTGCGGCGCCACCCATCTGGCCCGCACCGACGCCGACTGCATCCCGCCGCCGCACTGGACCGCCGCGATCGCCCGGGCGTTCTCCGACGGCCTGGAGATGGTCGCCGGCGGGCTGCGGCCCCGCACCGATGAGTTCCCCCTCACCTGGCGGGAGCGCCGGCTGCTGCCGCTGCTGCAGGAGGCGGCGGCGTTGTTCGGACGATGGCGGCCCGGCAACCGCGGCCCCGACTACCTCGGCCCGTACGTGATGAGCCCGGCCTGCACGCTGGGCATCACCGCCGACCTGTACGAGCGGTCCGGCGGCTTCCCGCGCGCCCCGATCGAGGAGGTCCACGACGACCGGGTGCTGGTCAACCGCGTTCGCAGGGTGACCCGCGCCTACGGCCGCCGCCGTGACGTGTGGGTGTACTGGTCGATGCGCCGCGCCCGCGCCTACGGGCTGCGCGGCACCCTGGCCTGGTACGCCCGCCACGGCGACCACCGCCCCGAGGTCGTCGACGTGCGGCTGCCCGCCCGGCGGCCGCATCCCCCCTCCTACGTCCCCCGCCCGCCCCGCGAGGTCGACGACGCCGACCTGGTGGGGCGGGTCCTGGCCCGGGCCGAGCGCGATCCCGGCGCGGTGGCGCTGGTGCACGGGCGGCGCGATCGCACGATGACCTACGGGGAGCTGCGGCACCGGGTGCTGGCCGTGGCGCACGGGCTGCGCGCGGCGGGCCTGCGGCCCGGAGAGGGCGTGCTGGTCGGGGTGCGGCACTCGGCGGAGACCGTGATCATCGCGCTGGCGGTGGTCGCCGCCGGCGGCACCCTGGTGATCGCCGACCCCGGGGCGGGACCGGAGATGTTCGCCGCCCGGCTGCGCGCCGCCCGCCCCCGCTGGGTGATCGCCGAGTCCGCCCTCTACTCCCTCAACCGGATCCGCGCCCTGCGACGGGTCGCGCGCCGGGCCGGCCTGTATCTGCCGGGGGTGACCGACCTGCGGATGCGGCACGTGCACGTCGGCCCCCGGCTTCCCGGCGTCCCGGCCGGGGCGCTGGACCTCGCCGACCTGATGCGCGGGCCCGCGCCCGAGCCCGCCCACCGGCGCGACCCGCAGGCCCCGGCCGTGGTCGTCTTCACCTCCGGCACCACCTCCAGGCCGCGCGGCGTCGTGCACTCGGCCGCCTCGCTGGCCGCGGGCCTGGAGCTGTGCCGGGAACGCTTCCCGCTGGGCCCCGGCGACGTGGTCCACGACGCGGGGTTCATGCTGGGGCTGCCCGCCCTCATCGCCGGGGCGCGCTGGTCCATCCCGTCCGGACGCGACCCCGTCGAGGGGTTCCTGCCGGAGGTGGCGCGCCGCGGCGTGACCCACGCCTTCTGCGTGCCGGTGCATCTGGCGCGGATGCTGGAGGAGACCGACCGGCTGCCCGGGACGCTGCGGTACCTGCTGCTGGGCTCGGCCCCCGTGTCGCCGGGCGTGCTGCGGCGGGCGCTGGCCGCGGCGGGGGAGGGCACCGAGATCCTGTCGGTGTACGCGATGACCGAGATGCTGCCGGTGTCGATCGCCGGCGCCGAGGAGAAGCTCGCACACTGGGACCGCGGCGCCGACGGCGATCTGCTCGGCGCGCCGTTGCCGGGGGTGAGCGCCCGCGTCGCCGCCGACGGCGAGCTGCTGCTGCGCGGTCCCAACACCTGCCTGGGCTACCTGGGCGAGCCGCCGCTGGAGTGGCTGCACACCGGCGACCTGGCCCGGCTGGACGAGAAGGGCCGGCTGGTCATGCTGGGCCGCAAGAAGGACATGCTGATCCGCGGCTCGGTCAACATCTACCCGGGCCTGTACGAGCCCGCCATCGCCGCGCTGCCCGGCGTCGCCGAGGCCGCCATGGTCGGCCTGTCCGACCCCGAGACCCTCGACGAGGAGGTGGTGGTCGCGGTGACACCGGACGGCAGCGTGCCCCCGGAGACGCTCCCCGAGCGGCTCAGGCGGGCGCTGCCGGAGGTCATCGACGTGGGCGCGCTGCCGGACCGGATCGTGGTGCTGCCCGGCTTCCCCCGCGCCGGCCGTTCCCGCAAGCTCGATCGCGAGGCCCTGCGGGCGCTCGTGCGCTGATCCGCCCGGGGCGGGGAGGGGGAGCCGGCGCCTCGGCCGCCGATCAGTCCTCGAACCGGATGCGTTCGCCGGCGCGGATGCGGTCCAGGCCGAGCCAGATGAACTCGACCGCCATCTCCTCGGCCTTGCGGCGGGGGGTGTCGGGGTGCTCCAGCCACCACGACACCATCGACAGCATCGACCCGTACATCAGCGGCACCAGCAGCCGGGCGCGGCGCTCGTTGGCGGCCAGCTGGGCGGGGGTCAGCGTCGGGTCGGCGCGGCGGCGGCGCAGCAGCAGGTCGGCGAACGCCTCGCCGAGCCGGTCGCGCAGCTCGCGCAGGTCGTCGCCGACCTCCGGCTTGTCCAGATGCCGCACCACCAGCGCCCACCCGGCCGGCTCGGCGGTGGCGTAGTCGAACAGCGTCCGCACCATGGCGCGGATGCCCTCCACGGGGGACCTCTTGGGGGCGACCGCCGCCACGGCGGCCCGCATCCGTTCGGTCAGCTCGGTGACGATCGCTCCCGCCACCTCCGCGAACAGCTGCTCCTTGGAGGCGAAGTGCTGGTACAGCAGCGCCTTGGAGACGCCCGCGGCCGAGGCGACGTGCTCCATCTGGGTGAGGTGGAAGCCGCGTCGTCCGAACTCGCCGAGCGCCGCGGCGAGCAGTTGCTCCCGGCGGCGGGCGTGGGTCATCCGCTGCCGGGCCCCGGCGTCCCCCGTGGTGTTCGTCATGAGATTCCTTGCAGCATGCAGACCTCCACCCGGTGGAGGAATGCGACACAAAGCGCGCAGATCAGTGTACGGTCGGTCACGCCCGAGGTCGGAGAGCCGGGCCGGCCCGCCCGCGGCCCGGCGGAACGCGCGGCCCGAGGAGCCGCGCGCGGCCTCGGGGCCGGACCGACGCGGAGGCCGCCGCCGGTGAGACGGCGGGCCGGCGTTCCCCGACGGCGGCCGTGGCGAGGGTCAGGCGTCGAGGTACTTGCCCAGCTCGGTACGCGCCACCGAGCGCACGTGCACCTCGTCGGGACCGTCGGCGATCCGCAGGGTGCGCAGTGAAGCGTACATCCGGGCGAGCGGGGTGTCGCCGCTGACGCCGGCGGCGCCGTGCACCTGGATGGCGCGGTCCACGACCTCCAGCGCGACCCGCGGCGCGATCACCTTGATCGCGGCGATCTCGCTGCGGGCGGCCTTGACCCCGTGCTTGTCGATGAGCCAGGCGGTCTTGAGGGTCAGCAGCCGGGCCTGCTCGATGGCCATCCGGGACTCGGCGATCTGCTGCTGGACCACGCCCTGCCGGGCCAGCGGCTTGCCGAAGGCCACCCGGGAGAGTGCGCGCCGGCACATCAGCTCCAGCGCCCGCTCGGCGGCGCCGATGGCGCGCATGCAGTGGTGGATGCGGCCGGGGCCCAGCCGGGCCTGGGCGATGGCGAACCCGTCGCCCTCCGCGCCGATCAGGTTCTCCACCGGGACCCGCACGTCGGTGAAGGTGATCTCGCAGTGGCCGTGCTGGTCCCAGTACCCGAACACCGGCAGCGGCCGGACCAGTTCGACCCCGGGGGTGTCCATCGGCACCAGCACCATGGACTGCTGCCGGTACGGATCGCCGTCGGGGTCGGTCTTGCCCATGACGATCATCACCTTGCAGCGCGGATCGAGGCTCCCGCTGATCCACCACTTGCGGCCGTTGATGACGTAGTGGTCGCCGTCCCGCTCGATCCGGGTGCTGATGTTGCGGGCGTCGGAGGAGGCCACGTCCGGCTCGGTCATCGCGAACGCCGAGCGGATCTCGCCGTTCATCAGCGGCTTGAGCCAGCGCTCCTTCTGCTCGGGGGTGCCGAACATGTGCAGCACCTCCATGTTCCCGGTGTCCGGGGCGGCGCAGTTGGTGGCCTCCGGCGCCAGGTGCGGGGAACGCCCCATGACCTCCGCCAGCGAGGCGTAGTCGGTGACGGTCAGCCCGTGGGCGGGGTCGTCGGCGTCGGGCAGGAACAGGTTCCACAGACCGCGCCTGCGGGCCTCGGCCTTCAGCTCCTCCACCACCGGCGGGACGGTGCCCTCCTGTCCGGCGGCGATCAGCTCGGCCCGCTGGGCCTCGTACACGGGCTCGGCCGGGTAGACGTGCTCGTCCATGAATTCCTGCAGGCGACCCAGGTATTCCTGGGCCCGAGGGCTCAAACCGAAGTCCATGGCGATACAGTAACTGACGCGTCAGTCACTTACGAGCTCGGGGCACTGGAGGTGCAGATGGACGCGACGAGCCGGCAGAGCCACGCCGGGAAGGTCGCCTGGATCACCGGGGGCGCCAACGGCATCGGAGCGGCCGTCGCCCGGCGGCTGGCCGAGGAGGGGGCGCACGTCCTGCTGGCCGACATCGACGCCGAACGCGGCACCGCGCTGGCCGAGGAGCTGGACGGCGCGTTCGTGCGCTGCGACGTGCGCGAACCGGCCGACAACGAGGCCGCCGTCGCCGCCGCGGTGGAGCGGTTCGGCGGACTGGACATCGCGTTCCTGAACGCCGGGGTGTCGGCGCGCACCGGGATCGGCGGCGACTTCGACATCGAGGCCTACCGGCGCGCCATGGCGATCAACTTCGACGGCGTGGTCTACGGCGTGGTGGCCGCCCTGCCGGCGCTGCGCGCCCGCGGCGGCGGGGACATCATCGCCACCGCCAGCATGGCCGGGCTGGTCGCCACCCCCTTCGACCCGATCTACGGGGCCAACAAGGCCGCCGTGATCGGGCTGGTGCGCGGGCTGGGTCCCAACCACCTGTCGGAGAACATCCGCATCAACGCCCTGTGCCCCTCCTTCGCCGACACCGCCATCATCGCCGACACCCGCGAGGACCTGGAGAAGGCCGGCTTCCCCATCCTCGAGGTCTCCGACGTGGTGGAGGCGTTCATGGCGATCCTGGCCTCGGACGGCGCGGGCGAGGCCTGGTTCGTCGTCAAGGGACGCCCCTCGGAGCCGTTCCGGTTCCGCCGCGCCCCCGGCCCCCGCTGAATCGACGAGGAGGGACACTGCGATGCGCGCGATCCAGATCACCGAGTTCGGCGGTCCCGAGGTGCTGCGACCGGCCGAGCTGCCCCGTCCCGAACCCGGCCCCGACGAGGTGCTCATCGAGGTCTCCCGGGCGGGCGTCAACTACGCCGACACCCACCGGGCCGAGAACAGCTACCTGAGCCGCTCCACCCTGCCGCTGGTGCCCGGCAGCGAGGTCGTGGGGCGCACCCCCGACGGCCGCCGCGTGGTGGCGCTGGTCGGATCCGGCGGGTACGCCGAGTACGCCACCGCCCCCAAGGCCCTGACCTGGGAGGTGCCCGAGGGGATCGACGACGTCACCGCGCTGGCCATGGTCGTGCAGGGCGCCACCGCCTGGGTGCTGCTGCGTCGCAGCACTCACATGGCGCCCGGCGAGTCCGTCGTGGTGCACGCCGCCGCCGGCGGGGTCGGCAGCCTCGCCGTCCAGCTCGCCAAGGCATGGGGCGCCGGCCGCGTCATCGCCACCGCCTCCTCCGCGGAGAAGCGCGACCTGGCCCTGGAGCTGGGCGCCGACGTGGCGGTGGACGCCGGCGCGGAGGACATGAAGGCCGCCCTCATCGAGGCCAACGGGGGCCGCCGCGTCGACGTGGTGCTGGAGATGACCGGCGGATCGGTCACCGACCAGAGCCTGCACGCGCTGGCCCCCTTCGGGCGGCTGGCGTTCTACGGGATGGCCTCCCGCAAGCCCCCGACGCCCGTCCAGCCCGCCAGCCTGATGGCGCACTCCACCACCATCGCCGGGATGTGGCTGACGCACGTGTTCCAGCTGCCCGGCGACGTCATGCGCACCGCCCTGGACGAGCTGTTCGCCCTGGCCGCCGAGGGGCGGCTGCGCGTGATCAAGGGCGGGGAGTACGGCCTGAGCGAGGCCCGCAGGGCGCACGAGGACCTGCGCGCCCGCCGCACCATGGGCAAGCTCGTCCTCGATCCGTCCCGCTGAGCGTCGCGCCGAGCACGTAATCTGGCTGCGTCCTCGCGCACCCGGCGGCGAACCCGCCGGGTGCGCGGACCCCGTTGACCGGCACCCGGGATACGGGCCTCCCTTCGGATGTTGGGACGATCACCCTTATGACGACGTGTGGGGTCTACGTCGCGGCCGGTGACGCCGCCAGCCTCAAGGCGACGATCGCGCTCGGGCTGACCGAGCTCCTGTCCCGGCGGGTCGGATCGGTCGGGGTGTTCCGCCCGGTGGTCCGCCGGGGCGTCCGCGACGACCTGGTGGAGACGCTGCGCAGCCGTTTCAAGCTGACGTGCGCCTACGACGACTGCATCGGGGTCACCTACGACGACCTGCACGCCGACCGCGAGGCCGCCGTCCGCGAGATCGAGAGGCGCTACCGCCGGCTGGCCGCGCGGTGCGCCGCGGTCGTGGTGGTCGGCGCCGACCACAGCGACGTGGGCGAGCCCGCGCCCGCCGGATTCGACGCGGCCGTCGGCGCCCTGCTGGGCGTCCCGGTGATCTGCGTGGTCAACGGGCTGGAACGCACCCCGCGGCAGACCGCCGAGGCCGTCGACCTGACCGTCAAGGAGACCCGCGGCGAGGGCGCCGAGCCGCTGGCCGTCGTCGTCACCCGCGTCCCGCCCGGGCGGCTGGAGGAGGTCCGCGCGGCCTGCGTGCGCTCCGACGACCTGCCGGTGTACGCGCTGCCGGAGGTCCCCCGGCTGGAGCGGCCGACCATCAGCGCGCTGATGGACGCCTGCGGCGGCTATCTGATGCTGGGGGAGGAGCACCAGCTCGGCCGGGAGGCGTCCGGGCTGATGGTGGGCGCGATGACGCTGCCCAACATCCTCAACCGCCTCACCGACGGCGTGGCGGTGCTGATCCCCTCCGACCGGGCCGCCGCGCTGCTGCCCGGCCTGCTCACCGCGCACGCCGCCCCGACCTTCCCGGCGCTGTCGGGGATCATCATGACCGGCGGGATGGAGCTGCCGGAATCGGTCGCCCGGCTGCTGGACGGCATGTCGGTGCGGCTGCCGGTGATCATCACCGAGGGCGACACCTTCGAGACCGCGACCCGGCTGTCGGCCGCCACCGGCCGCCGGTTCACCCCCGACGCGCACGGCAAGATCGAGACCGCGCTGGGCCTGTTCGCCGACCACATCGACGGCGCCGAGCTGGCGCGCCGGCTCGGGGTGCGCCGCCGCAGCGCGGTCACCCCGCTGATGTTCGAGTACGAGCTGCTGGAACGCGCCCGTGCCGATCGACGGCGGATCGTGCTGCCCGAGGGCGACGAGCCGCGGGTGCTGCACGCCGCCGACATCCTGCTGCGCCGCGGCATCGCGGACCTGACCCTGCTCGGCGACGAGGAGACGATCCGCACCGAGGCCGCCGAGCTGGGCCTGGACGTCTCGGCCGCCCGGGTGGTCAGCCCCTTCGACCGGGAGCTGCGGGAACGGTTCGCGGTCGAGTACGCCCGGCTGCGCAAGCACCGCGGCGTGACCTACCGGCTGGCCCGCGACCTGGTCACCGACGTGCAGTACTTCGGGGCGCTGATGGTGCACCTCGGCCTCGCCGACGGAATGGTGTCCGGTGCGGTGCACACCACCGCGCACACCGTCCGTCCCGCCCTGGAGATCGTCAAGACCGCTCCCGGTGCCGGGATCGTCTCCAGCGTGCACCTGGTGTGCCTGTCCGACCGGGTGCTGGTGTACGGGGACTGCCTGGTGGTCCCCTCCCCGGACCCCCAGCGGCTGGCCGCGATCGCGCTGTCGGCCGCCGGCACCGCCCGCCGGTTCGGCATCGACCCCCGGGTCGCGATCCTGTCCCGACCCGACGGGCCCGACGACGACGCGGAACGGTCCCGGGCCGTCGAGATCGTCCGCGAGCGCGCCCCCGGCCTGGCGGTGGAGGGGCCGGTCGCGCACGACGACGTCGCCGCCGAGGCCACCGTCTACGCCGTCCCCGACCTGGACATCGGGGACGCCCTGGTGCGCCGCCGGCGCGCCGCCGGGGCCAGCGTGATCGGCCCCGTCCTGCAGGGGCTGCGCCGGCCGGTGAACGCGCTGCCGCCGCGCGCCACGGTGCAGGACATCGTGAACGCGGTGGCGATCACCGCCATCCAGGCCCAGCCCGCCCCCGCGGTCCCCGATCAGCCCGCCAGGCCGTTCTCGTAGGCGAACACCACGGCCTGGGTGCGGTCCCGCAGGCCCAGCTTGGCCAGCACATGCCCGACGTGGGTCTTGACGGTCTGCTCGGCCAGCACCAGTTCCGCGGCGATCTCCGCGTTCGACAGGCCGCGCGCGATCAGCCGCAGCACGTCCAGTTCGCGCGGGGTCAGCGCGGCGGTCGCCGTCGGACTGGGTCGTTGATGCCGTCGGCGCCGGGCGAAGTCCCTGATCAGTCTCCGGGTGACCGACGGGGCCAGCAAGGCGTCCCCGGCCGCCACCACCCGCACCCCGTTGATCAGGTCGGCCGCCGACGCGTCCTTGAGCAGGAACCCGCTGGCCCCCGCGCCGAGCGCCTCATAGACGTACTCGTCCAGATCGAACGTGGTCAGCACCAGCACCCGAGGCCCGGTCGCACTCCCGTCGTCGGCGTCGAGCGGCTCGCCGACGATCTTCGCGGTGGCGGCCAGCCCGTCCATCTCCGGCATCCGGACGTCCATCACCACCACGTCCGGGGCCAGTTCGCCGGCCAGCGCCACGGCCTCCACCCCGTTGCCGGCCTGTCCGACCACCTCGATGTCGGGAGCGGACGACAGCAGGGCGGCCAGTCCGTCGCGGATCATCTCCTGATCGTCGGCGATCAGCACGCGAATGGTCACGATCACCACCCTAGGCGGGGACGGCCCCGGGGCGCCCCCTGCGGCGTCACTCGTTCCCGTAGGGAAGCGTCGCGGCCACCCTCCAGCCGGCGGGTTCGACGGGGCCCGCCGACAGGGCGCCGCCGAGCATCGCCACCCGTTCGCGCATCCCGACCAGCCCGTGCCCACCGCCCGGCTCGGCCGGGGCGGTGCGCGGCCCGTCGTCGGTCACCGTCACCGCCAGCGCATCCGACCGGTATGCGACCTCGACCCGCACATGGGAGCCGGGCGCATGGCGAGCGGCGTTGCTGAGCGACTCCTGGACGATCCGGTACGCCGACAGGTCCACTCCCGCCGCCACCGGACGCGGCACCCCCACGATCACCGCGTCGACCGTCAGCCCGGCCTGCCGCGCCCCGGCGACCAGGTCCTCCAGACGCTCCAGCCCGGGCTGCGGGCGCCGCTCGGCGTCGTCGTCCTCGGCCCGCAGCAGTCCCACCACCCGGCGGGTCTCGGTCAGCGCCTCCCGGGCCGCGTCCCGCACCAGCGCGAACGTGTCCTTGGCCGCCTCCGGCAGATCCGGGATCTTGTACGGCGCCGCCTCCGCCTGCATCGCGATCACCGACATGTGGTGGGCCACCACATCGTGCAGCTCCCGGGCGATCCGGGCGCGCTCCTCCAGGCGGGCCTGCCGGGCCAGATCCTGCCGGCGCAACGCCTCCTGCTCGGCCAAGCTCAGCTCGGCGGCGTACCGTCCGCCGACCGCGTCCCCGAAGCTGAGCGCCAGCACCACGATCCCGGCCAGGATCAACCCGAACCAGTCCGGCATCCCCGCCACCGCCACCGCCGGGACGAGCAGACCGCCGGCGGTCAGCGCACCGACCCCCGCCGCGACCGACCGCTCGTACCCGAGCGCGACGAAGAAGCAGATCACCACGAACGCCAGCCAGGACGTCACCGGCCACGGCCAGAAGTAGGCCTCGCGCAGCAGCAGCGCCCCGGCCAGCATGCCCGACGCGCTGATCCGCCAGGCCACCAGCGGCCACCGCCACGCCAGCGCCAGCGGCGCCGCCTGCGACACCGCCAGCAGCGACGCCACCACGGGGCGCGGCGGCGGGGCGTACAGGATCAGCGGGATGGCGATCGACCCGCCGACGAAGCCCACCGCCATCGCCAGCAGCAGCGACTGTCCCAGCCAGCGCACCCAGCGGCGGTCGGGCGTCAGCCGGCGCGGCGGTTCCTTGGGGGCGCGCAGTGCGGCGTCCGCCAACGCGCGGCGGGACATCGCATAGAGGGAGCCGGCCCTGTCGGGGCGGCGGCCTGTGGGATGCTCGCTCATCGAGCACGAGCTTAGGAGCGGTCCCGTCCGGCGGCCTGCCCCCGCAGCGGGATCTTGCGACCGGCTCCGAGGTATCACCGCCCGGACACCCGCACGACCTCGCATAAGCCCACCGGGAGCGGGCAAGCCCCGGCCATGACCGCCGAAGACAGCACACCGTCTCCCGCGTCCCCTGCGCACCACGAGCACAACACCGCCGTGGCCACCATGATCGCCTCGGCGGCGGCGGTGGGCGGATTCCTGTTCGGCTACGACACCTCCGTGATCAACGGGACCGTGGACGCGCTGCGCCGGCAGTTCGGCCTCGGCTCGTTCGTCGTCGGGCTGGTGGTGGCCTCGGCGCTGCTGGGCTGTGCGGCGGGCGCATGGCTGGCCGGGCCGCTGGCCGACCGGATCGGCCGGGTCCGCACGATGCTGGTGGCCGCGCTGCTGTTCGTGATCAGCTCGATCGGCTCGGCGCTGGCCGTCACCCCCTACGACCTGACGGCCTGGCGGCTGGCGGCCGGACTGGCGATCGGCGCGGCCTCGGTGATCGCACCCGCCTACATCGCCGAGATCGCGCCCGCGCGTCTGCGCGGCCGGCTCGGCTCGCTGCAGCAGCTGGCCATCGTCACCGGCATCTTCGCCGCGCTGCTGGCCGACTACCTGATCGCCCGGATCTCCGAGGGCGGCGCGTCCGGGGAGTTCCCGCTGGGCGGCACGGCCTGGCGGTGGATGTTCGCCAGCGCGGCGCTGCCCGCGGTGATCTACGGGGCGATCGCGCTGAGCATCCCCGAGTCGCCGCGTTTCCTGGTCAAGCGGCACCGCGAGGCGGAGGCCCGGCCGGTGCTGCGGCGGGTGATGGGGCCGGCCGCCGACGTGGAGGCCAGGATCCGCGACATCGCCCGCACACTGCGCGAGGACCGCCCGGTCCAGCTGCGCGACCTGCGCGGCCCCCGGCTGGGGCTGCTGCCGATCGTGTGGGTGGGCATCCTGCTGTCGGTCTTCCAGCAGTTCGTCGGCATCAACGTGATCTTCTACTACTCCTCCTCGCTGTGGCAGGCGGTCGGCTTCAGCGAGGGCGACGCCATGTTCACCTCGGTGATCACCTCGATCACCAACATCGTCACCACCCTGGTCGCCATCGCGCTGATCGACCGGATCGGCCGCCGTCGGCTGCTGCTGGCCGGAGCCGCCGGGATGACGGTCACGCTGGCCGTCATGACCGTCGCGTTCGCCACCGCGCCCGTCGTGGACGGCGAGCCGGCGCTCGGCCCGGTGGCCGGCCCGGTCGCGCTGGTCGCCGCCAACCTGTACGTGTTCTCCTTCGGCGCCACCTGGGGACCGGTGGTGTGGGTGCTGCTGGGCGAGATGTTCAACAACTTCATCCGGGCCGCCGCGCTGGCCGTGGCCGCCTCCGCCCAGTGGGTCGCCAACTGGCTGATCACCATGACCTTCCCGGCCATGGCCGACCTCGGCCTGGGCTTCGCCTACGGCTTCTACACGCTCTCGGCGGCCGTGGCGTTCGTGTTCGTCCGCACGGCCGTCCGCGAGACCAAGGGCCGCGAGCTGGAGGACATGGACGAGCTGTACGGCACGCCGAAGGCCCGGCGGGCCTGAGACGCGCCGGCGGGGGCGCGACGGCGGATATGATGGCGGGCATGGCAGGCGCGTTCGAGAGCATGACCGAGACCACGACTACGCCGGGCGTCTCCCGGCGGTGCTCGCTCACGCGCTGACCACGAGCGTTCGGCCAGGCCCCGGGAGCGGTCCCGGGGCCTTGGTGTTTCCCGGAGCCCGCTCCCCACAGCGGAAAGGAACCCGATCATGAAGCCGGCTGCCCCCGGTGAGGTCGGCGGCTCGATACCATCGGGCGCCGACAACCCTGACCCTTCCGACCGAGGAGAACCCGTGTCCACCGTGTCTGAGCTGCGCATCACCCTCGACGGACGCGAGCAGGTGGTGGCGGCGGGCACCACCGCGGGCGAGGCGCTGGGCGCGGACGGCAAGAACGTCATCGCCGCCCGGGTCGGCGGTGAGCTGCGCGACCTGACCTATCAGGTACAGGACGGCGACGTGGTCGAGCCCGTCGAGATCGGCTCCGAAGACGGCCGCGCCATCTTGCGGCACTCCACCGCGCACGTCATGGCGCAGGCCGTGCAAGAGCTGTTCCCCGAGGCCAAGCTGGGCATCGGCCCGCCGGTGGAGAACGGCTTCTACTACGACTTCGACGTGCCCGAGCCGTTCACCCCCGAGGACCTCAAGCGCATCGAGAAGCGGATGCGCGAGATCATCAAGCAGGGACAGCGGTTCTCCCGGCGGGCGGTCACCGACGAGGAGGCCCGCGCCGAGCTGGCCGACGAGCCCTACAAGCTGGAGCTGATCGATCTCAAGGGCGGCGCCTCGGCCGACGACGGGTCCAGCGTGGAGGTCGGCGCCGGACAGCTGACCATCTACGACAACCTGGACCCCAAGACCGGCGAGCTGTGCTGGAAGGACCTGTGCCGGGGCCCGCACCTGCCGACCACCCGGCACATCCCGGCGTTCAAGCTGATGCGCTCCGGCGGGGCGTACTGGCGCGGCAGCGAGAAGAACCCGCAGCTGCAGCGGATCTACGGCACCGCCTGGGAGTCCCGCGAGAAGCAGGACGAGTACCTGAAGATGCTCGAGGAGGCCGAGAAGCGGGACCACCGCAAGCTCGGCGTCGAGCTGGACCTGTTCTCGTTCCCCAACGAGATCGGCAGCGGCCTGGCCGTCTTCCATCCCAAGGGCGGGATCGTCCGCAAGGTGATGGAGGAGTACTCGCGCAAGCGGCACGAGGAGGCGGGGTATGAGTTCGTCTACACCCCGCACATCACCAAGGGCGCCCTGTACGAGGTCTCCGGGCACCTGGGCTGGTACAAGGACGACATGTTCCCGCCCATGGACGTGGACGGGGGCGAGTACTACCTCAAGCCGATGAACTGCCCGATGCACAACCTGATCTATCGGGCGCGCGGGCGGTCCTATCGCGAGCTGCCGCTGCGGCTGTTCGAGTTCGGGTCGGTGTACCGGTACGAGAAGTCCGGCGTGGTGCACGGCCTGACCCGGGTGCGCGGGATGACCCAGGACGACGCGCACATCTACTGCACCCGGGAGCAGATGGTCGACGAGCTCAAGAGCCTGCTGGGCTTCGTGCTGGACCTGCTGCGCGACTACGGGCTCAGCGAGTTCTACCTGGAGCTGTCCACCCGCGACGACTCCGACAAGTTCATCGGCACCGACGCCGACTGGGCCGAGGCGACCGCCGCGCTCCAGGAGGCCGCCGCCTCCTCCGGCCTGGAGCTGGTGGACGACCCCGGCGGCGCCGCGTTCTACGGCCCGAAGATCTCCGTGCAGGCCAAGGACGCGATCGGCCGGACCTGGCAGCTGTCGACCATCCAGGTGGACTTCAACCAGCCCAAGCGGTTCGAGCTGGAGTACCAGGCCGCCGACGGCAGCCGGCAGCAGCCGGTGATGATCCATCGGGCGCTGTTCGGCTCGATCGAGCGGTTCTTCGGGGTGCTGCTGGAGCACTACGCCGGGGCGCTGCCGCCGTGGCTGGCGCCGGTTCAGGTGGTCGGCATCCCGATCGGCGAGGCGCACGTGCCGCACCTGGAGAAGGTGATGGCCGCGCTGCGCGCCCGGGGGATCCGGGCCGAGGTGGACGCCTCCGCCGACCGGATGCAGAAGAAGATCCGCAACGCCCAGAAGGCCAAGATCCCGTACATGCTGCTGGCCGGGGACGACGATGTGTCCAAGGACGCGGTGTCGTTCCGCTACCGCACCGGGAGGCAGAAGAACGGGGTGCCGATCGACGAGGCGATCGAGGAGATCGTCCAGGCGGTCGAGCAGCGCGTGCAGATCTGACCCGTCGGCCCCGCCGGGCCGTCCCGTGGCCGGGAGATCGGCCGGGGACGGCCCGGCGGGTCGCCGCCCTCGACCCCCGACCACGATCAGAGGCAGAGCCGATGAAGACTGCGACGCGGCACGCCGGTCTGCTGCGGTACCTCGGGTACGGCGGCTCCCTGCTGTTGGTGGTGGCCGCGCTGGTGGTGCTGGCGCTGCCGCTGCTGAACTCCGGCGACGGAGCCCGGACGGCGGCGGACGAACGGACCTCCGGCGGAGCACGGCCGACCGCCCCGCAGGACGGCGGGCCCGCCGCGCCCGTCGACGACCCGGTCCGGCCGACCGCCGGTCGCGGCGGCACCGCCGCGACCGGCGGCGACCCGATCGACCGTCAGCAGATCGGCGGCTCCGGCGACCCGCTCGCCCAGGCCGGCGGCCAGGTCCGCCGCTACTGCCCCCGCGGCATGGGCGCCGTCCGGTACACCATGACCGACCTGCAGGTCACCGTGCAGACGTCGGGCGCATCGTTCGTCCAGGTCGAGGTCCACCTGCAGGGCCTGACCAGCCGCAAGCAGACCGCCCAGCTCAAGGGCGGGCAGCCCTACACCTTCACCTTCCGCCAGGTGCTGGCCGACCAGGTGGAGCGCATCCAGGTCCGCTCGGTGGGGGCCACCGTCCCGCAGACCTGCGACCTCCCCCTGGCCTGACCCCTGCGGCCGGATCCCGGTCCGGCCTCACATGCCCTTCCCCTGCGGAGCCCGGTGCGCGTCGGGACCGCCGGGCGGGAGCACGTCGTCGACGATCACGTTCACGGCGCCGACCCGCATCCCCAGCATCCGGCTGATCACCCGCGCCACGTTGGCCTTGAGCCGCCGGGCCGCGTCCATGACCACGCAGCCGTACTCGACCACCACGGTCAGGTCCACCGTCGCCTCGTTGTCGCGGACCCGGACCCGGACGGGTTCGTCGGCGCGCTCACTGAGCGCGGCGACGCCGGACACCTCCAGGGCGGCCAGCGCGGCGACCTTCTCCACCACCTCGTCCTCGATCGTGATCCGGCCCTTGACCACCGCGGCGGTCTCCGGCCGGTTCTCGCCCGGACCGGCCACCGCCTGATCCCCGGGCGGGGGAGGGGAGGGCGGCGGCGCCATCGGGGGCGCCGCCGTGGGGGCGCTCAGCGGCTGCGGCCCGCCCGACAGCGGCACCCCCGACGGGGGCGTCGCGTGCCGTCCCGACGGGCCCGGGAAGAACGGCGTCACCCCGCCTCCCGGCCGTCCCGCCTCCTCGTCGCGCATCCCGCCCTCGGCGGAACGGCTGTCGTCCAGATCGCTCATCGCCCGCCCCCACCGCTGTCGATCGTCGGTGCTTTCCACCGGGTCCGTCGCAGATGCCCATCGTGTCGGAATCGGCCGCCGCGGCAGGGGCGAAACGCCGTGGTTCCCCGCACCGACATCCGGCGCACGGCGTGGCCCGGCTTCAATCGCCCGCCCGTCGCTCTCTATGCTGCATTGACAGGCGAGTAAAGGAGAGCGCCGTCTTGAGCGTAGAGCCGAAGGAACCCGACCTGCCGCAGACACGTCTCGACGCGGCCGGGGGCGGAGACCAGCCGCCGTGGGACCTGGAGGAGGAACGCGGCGGAGCGGGCGTGCCCGACTCGTTCCAGCGGCTGTGGACGCCTCACCGGATGGCCTACATCAAGGGTGAGGGCAAGCCCACCGGCTCCGGGCCGGGGGACGGGTGTCCCTTCTGCGAGATCCCCGAGATGGACGACGAGGAAGGGTTGATCGTCGCCCGCGGCGAAGCGGTGTTCGTGGTGCTCAACCTCTACCCGTACAACTCCGGGCACCTGATGGTCGTCCCGTACCGGCACATCGCCGACTACACCGAGCTGGACGACGCGGAGACCGCCGAGCTGGCCGCCTACACCAAGCGGGCGTTGACCGCGTTGCGCAAGGCCAGCGGAGCGCAGGGCTTCAACGTCGGCCTCAACCTGGGCGCGGTCGCCGGGGCCGGCATCGCCGCGCACCTGCACCAGCACGTGGTGCCCCGCTGGGGCGGGGACACCAACTTCATGCCGGTGATCGGCCGCACCAAGGTGCTGCCCCAGCTGCTGCGCGACACCCGCCGTCTGGTGGCCGACGCCTGGCCGCAGGACTGAGCGCCCCGCGGCCGGGCGCCCGGCCGCGGAACGCTCAGCCCTGCTGTCCGGTGGCCGCCACCTTGTCGGCCAGGTGCGACGGCAGCGGCTCGTACCGCAGGAACCGGCGGGTGAACGTGCCGGTGCCCTGCGTCATGGAGCGCAGGTCGATGGCGTACCGGGTGATCTCCAGCTGCGGCACCTCCGCCTTGATCATCGTCCGGCCGCCGGGCACCGACTCGCTGCCCAGCACCCGGCCGCGCCGCGCCGACAGATCCGACATCACCGTGCCCACGTACTCGTCGGGCACCAGCACCTCCAGCTCGTCCACCGGCTCCAGCAGCAGCATCGGCACCTTGCTCGCGGCGTCCTTGAGGGCCAGCGCCCCGGCGGTCTGGAACGCCATGTCGGAGGAGTCCACCGAGTGGGCCTTGCCGTCGAACAGCTTGACCCGGATGTCCACCACCGGATATCCGGCCACCACGCCCCGCGCCATCTGCGTCTTGACGCCCTTCTCCACCGACGGGATGAACTGGCGCGGCACCACCCCGCCGACGATCTTGTCGGTGAACTCGAACCCCTCGCCCGAGCCCAGCGGCTCGACCTCCACATGACAGATCGCGTACTGGCCGTGACCGCCGCTCTGCTTGACGTGCCGGCCCATGCCCCGGGCGCGTCCGCCGAACGTCTCCCGCAGCGGCACGCGCAGCTCGACGGTCTCCACCTCGACCCCGTACCGCGACTTGAGCCGGTCCAGCAGCACGTCGGCGTGCGCCTCGCCCATGCACCACAGCACCAGCTGGCGGGTCTCGGCGTTGTTCTCCAGCCGCAGCGTCGGATCCTCGGCCACCAGCCGGGACAGCGCCTGGCTGAGCTTGTCCTCGTCGGCCTTGGACTTGGCCTCGATGGCGACCGGCAGCAGCGGGTCGGGCATCCGCCAGGGCGTCATCAGCAACGGCCGGTCCTTGTCGGAGATGGTGTCGCCGGTCTCGGCGCGGGTCAGCTTGGCGATCGCGCAGACGTCCCCGGCGATGCAGGCGTCGATGGTCCGCTGGTGCTTGCCCAGCGGCGAGGACAGCGCGCCGATCCGCTCGTCCACGTCGTGGTCCTCATGTCCGCGGTCGGTCAGCCCGTGCCCGGACACGTGCACCACGGTGTCCGGGCGCAGCGTTCCGGAGAACACCCGGACCAGCGAGATCCGTCCCACGTACGGGTCGGAGACGGTCTTGACCACCTCGGCCAGCAGCGGCCCGTCCGGGTCGCAGGTCAGGTCCTCGACCGGCCGGCCGTCGATCGTGGTGACCGGGGGCAGGCCGTGCTCCAGCGGAGACGGGAACGCCTGGGTGATCACCTCCAGCAGCTCCAGGACGCCGATCACCGGACCGGGCCGGTCGCCGTGCGGCACCGCGGTGCACAGCACCGGGTAGAACCCGCCCCGCGCGACCGCCTTCTCCAGGTCGGCGATCAGCGACGCGACGTCGAGCTCCTCGCCGGCCAGGTACCGGTCCATCAGGGTCTCGTCCTCGCTCTCCTGGATGATCCCCTCGATCAGCGCGCTGCGCTGCTCGGCGATCCGGTCCAGGTACTGCGGGTCGGGCTCGCACTCCACCCGCGTGCCGGAGGCGTAGTCGAAACAGGTCTGGGTCAGCAGGCCGAACAGCTTGTTCCCGACCGGGAACCAGCACGGCAGCACGCCCTCTCCGAACGCCTCCTGGCAGGCCGCCAGCACCTCGTCGAAGTCGCCCCGCTGCTGGTCGATCTTGGTGATCACCACGGCTCGGGGCATGCCGACCTGGGCGCACTCCTCCCACAGCATCCGGGTCAGCCCGTCCACGCCGTCGACCGCCGAGACCACGAACAATGCGGCGTCGGCGGCCCGCAGCCCGGCCCGCAGGTCTCCGACGAAGTCCGCATAGCCGGGGGTGTCCAGCAGATTGACCTTGACGCCGCGGTGCTCCAGCGGCGCCACCGAGAGGTTGACCGAGCGGTGCTGGCGTATCTCGACCTCGTCGTAATCGCTGACCGTCGAGCCGTCCTCGACGCGACCGGGCCGCTGGATCGTACCGGTCGCAGCGAGCAGCGCCTCGACGAGGGTGGTCTTGCCCGCCCCGGAATGGCCGACCAGCACGACGTTGCGGATCTCGTCGGGCCGGACGGCCTTCGGTGCCCTGCCCGCGGCTCCCGGGTGAGTCTTCTCCGCCATGGCTGCCTCCCTCGGACGGGCGGGCCCCTCGGGCCCGCACGGCTTCGGCCCGCTCCGGCCTCGGATCGGGCCGTTGGGGTGCCGAGTGCGGCGCCGTGGGGTGACCGGCGTCACACCCGTTGCACCACGATTTCCCGACCTGACGCCGAACACAAGGGGTCATCCCCGGAAAAGACCCAGATGTACGGCACGGGTGCGGCAAGGTGTGCCCAGACGGGGAGGCGCGGCACCGCCCCGAGGTCCGCCTGCCGCCAGATCAGCCACTACGATGGGCGCCCCGTGGCAATCCGCCCGGAGCCTTTCGTATCCCGAGACGAGAACGGATGGCGATGCTCAACAAACTGCGGCCCGCGCTGGGACGCGTCCTGACCCCGATCGGACAGGCCGTGGCGCGTACCGGAGTGTCGCCCAACATGATCACCGTGATCGGTACCGTGGGCGTGGTCACCGGCGCGCTCGGGCTGTTCCCCCGCGGCGAGTTCTTCTGGGGCACCGTGGCGATCACCGCGTTCGTCGTGTTCGACATGCTGGACGGCGCGGTCGCCCGGGTCACCGGGAAGATCTCCCCCTGGGGCGCCTTCTTGGACTCCACCTCCGACCGGGTCGCCGACGCGGCCATCTTCGCCGGGCTGATGGCCGGGCTGCTGGCCGCCGACCGCCGCCCGCTCGCCTACCTCGCGCTGTACTGCCTGGTCGCCGGGGCGGTCGTCTCGTACGCCAAGGCGCGCGCCGAAGGGCTGGGCTACACCTGCAACGTGGGGATCGCCGAACGCTCCGAACGACTGATCATCGTGCTGGTGGCGACCGGGCTCGACGGGCTCGGCGTCCCGCACGTGCTGGCCGGCGCGCTGTGGCTGCTGGCCGTGCTGAGCACCTTCACCGTCGGTCAGCGGTTCATGGCGGTCCGCCGGCAGGCGCTCGCCGACGGCGCCTCCCCGTCGCGCGTTCCGGAGCCGAGTGCATGACCCTTCCCGACCCCGCCCGAATCCGGGAGCGGGCCGCCGACGCCGCGTACGCGCTGGGCTGGAAGGTGGTCCGCAGGATGCCCGAGCGGGCCGCGCGGACGCTGTTCGCCTCGCTGGCCGACCGCGCCTGGCGGCAGCGCGGCAGGGGAGTGCGGCAGCTGGAGAAGAACCTGTGCCGGGTGCTGGGCAAGGAGGCCGTCGACGAGGAGGTCCGCCTGCTCTCCAGGCGGGCGATGCGCTCCTACATGCGGTACTGGATGGAGGTCTTCCGCCTCCCGGAGATCAGCCGTGAGCGCATCCTGAACGACATGATCGTCAGCGGCCACGAGCGGGTCTTCGCCACGCTGGACGCCGGCCGCGGCGTGGTGCTCGCCCTGCCCCACATGGGCAACTACGAGCAGGCGGGGGCGTGGGTGACGCTGCACGGCTACTCGTTCACCACCGTCGCCGAGCGGCTCCGCCCCGAGTCGCTGTTCGACCGGTTCCTGGCGTTCCGGGAGAGCCTGGGCTTTGAGGTGCTGCCGCTGGGCGGCGGCAGCACCGGCGCGATGGCGTTCGGCACGCTGGCGCGGCGGCTGCGCGCCGGCCGGCTGGTGGCCCTGGTCGCCGACCGGGATCTCACCGCCGGCGGCCTGGAGGTGGAGTTCTTCGGCCGACCCGCCCGCCTGCCCGCCGGGCCGGCCGCGCTGGCGGTGCAGACCGGCGCCGCGCTGTTCCCCGTGACCCTGTGGTACGAGGGCGACAAATGGGCGGCCCGGGTGCACGAGGAGATCCCCGTCCCGGACACCGGTGACCGCAAGGAGAAGGTCCGCGCGATGACCCAGCGGCTCGCGCTGGCCTTCCAAGAGGGCATCGCCGAACACCCCGAGGACTGGCATATGCTGCAGAAAGTCTGGGTGGAGGATCTGTCGTGAAGATCGGGATCGTCTGCCCGTACACCTGGGACGTCCCCGGCGGCGTCCAGCAGCACATCCGCGACCTGGCCGAGGCGCTGCTCGCGGCCGGGCATCAGGTGTCGGTGCTGACCCCCGCCGACGACGACACCCCCCTGCCGCATTACGTGGTCGGCGCCGGCCGCGCGGTGCCGGTGCCCTACAACGGATCGGTGGCGCGGCTGGCGTTCGGGTTCCTGTCCGCGAGCCGGGTGCGGCGCTGGATCCGCGACGGCGGCTTCGACGTGCTGCACGTCCACGAGCCCGCCGCCCCCTCGCTGGGCATCCTGGCCTGCTGGGCGGCCGACGGCCCCATCGTCGGGACGTTCCACGCCTCCTATGAGCGCTCCCGGGTGGTGTCGGTGACCGCCCCGATCCTGCAGAGCGCCCTGGAGAAGATCACCGGTCGGATCGCGGTGTCCGAGGCGGCCCGCAAGACCCTGGTGGAGCATCTGGGCGGCGACGCGGTGCTGATCCCCAACGGGGTCGCCACCGAGCGGTACGCGATGGCCGACCCGCTGCCGGGCTGGCCCGGCCGCGGCGACGGCGCCGAGCCCAGGCCCGGCGGCGGCACGCTGGGGTTCCTCGGCCGGATGGACGAGCCCCGCAAGGGCCTGCAGGTGCTGTTGAAGGCGTTCGAGATCCTCGGCCGGCGCCGGCCGGAGCTGCGGCTGCTGGTGGCCGGTCCGGGGGACGCCGACGACGTGCTGTCCAAGGTCTCCCCCGAGCTGCGCGACCGGGTGGCGCTGCTGGGGATGGTCAGCGACGAGGACAAGGTCCGCGCCTACCACTCCGTGGACGTGTTCGTGGCCCCCAACCTCGGCGGCGAGTCGTTCGGGATCGTGCTGGCCGAGGCGATGGCGGCGGGCGCCCCCATCCTGGCCAGCGACATCGACGCCTTCCGCAAGGTGCTGCAGGACGGCAGGGCCGGGGTGCTGTTCCCGGTCGGCGACCATCGGGCGCTGGCCGAGGCCGCCGACGAGCTGCTGGACGACCCGGCCCGCCGCAAGCAGCTGTCGGCGGAGGCCCGGGCGGCGGTGCGCGCCTACGACTGGTCCACCGTCGCGCGGGACGTGGTGCGGGTCTATGAGACCGTCGCGGTGGACGGGGCGCGGGTCGTCGAGGCCGGAGTCACCGCCTGATGATCCCCTCCTGGCTGCCCGATCTGCTGCTCTGGCTGGCCGTGCTGGTCCTGGCGGGGCTGTATGTGTCGTGGCGGGCGACCCGGCTGGACCGGCTGCACGTCCGGGTGGAGACCGCGCGGGCCGCGCTGGACGCCGCGCTGGTGCGGCGCGCCGCCGTCGCCCTGGAGCTGGCCGCCTCCCGGCTGCTGGACCCGGCCACCAGCCTGGTGCTGGCCACCGCCGCGCACGAGGCCCGCACCGCCGACGCCGACGGTCGCGAGTTCGCCGAGAGCGACCTGTCGCGCGCCTTGCGCGCCGTGGTCGGCCAGCCGGACTTCCGCGCCACGCTGGAGTCGCGCGGGGAGGGGACCGCGCTGCTGGACGAGTTGGAGGCGGCCTGCCGCAAGGTGACCTTCGCCCGCCGGTTCTACAACGACGCGGTGGCCGCCACCCGGAACGCGCGACGCAAGCTGCTGGTGCGGGTGATCCCGCTGGCGGGCAGGGCGCCGGTGCCCGACTTCTTCGAGATCGACGACGATCCGCCCGAGTTCTGACTTCTCCGCCGGTCTCTTCCGCCGAGCCCCTTCGCCGGGCTCCGTCGCCGGGTTCCTTCGCCCGCGGGGCGCGGCCGCCGCAGGCGAAGAAGCCCGACCTCCGACGGGTTCAAGCATCGTGTCCGGTCGGTTACTCTCGGCCCAGTTCGACGTGAAAGTCGAGGGAAGGGCTGGATGTGCGCTTTGCGGAACGCCGGGCGATCGCCGCGATGGCCCTCGGCGCGCTGGGAGCGGGGCTGACCTCCTGTTCATCGGACGGATCGCCGCCGAACGGGACCACCCGGCCGCCCATCGCCTCGGCGTCGCCGACCGCGACCGCCCTGCCGTACCACCCGTTCAACGGGGGCTCCGAGGGGCTGGACAACCCGGTCCTGGCCGTCAAGATCGAGAACACCCGGCCCGCGCTGCCGCAGTCGGGGGTCCGCGCCGCCGACATCGTCTACGTCGAGCAGGTCGAGGGCGGCGAGACCAGGCTGATGGCGATCTACTCCTCCGCGCTGCCGCGGACGGTCGGGCCGGTGCGCAGCGCCCGCGTCTCCGACCTGGAGATCCTGCGCCAGTACGGCCGGCCCGCCTTCGCCTTCTCGGGCGTGAACCCCGCGTTCAAAAGGCAGATCCGGCGCGCCCCGATCCATGAGATCTCCCAGGAGACCGCCGGCTCGGTCTACTTCCGCTCCAGCGCCCGGCGGATCCCCTACAACCTGTACGCCGACCCGCGGGAGCTGCTGAAGAAGGCGCCCCGGGCCGACCGGCCCCGGGACATCGGCTTCCGCTTCGGCCCGGCGCCCCCCGGCGGCCGGCCCACCGCGTCCTTCACCGCCCGGTGGCCCTCGGCGACCATGGGCTTCACCTGGTCGGCCGCCCAGAGGCGCTGGCTGACCACCCACGGCGGCCGCACCAACGTCGCGGCCGAGGGCGGGGTGATCGGCCCGCGGACGGTCGTCGTCCAGTACACCAAGACCACCCGGTCCCGCTACCGGGACGTCAACGGCGCCTACACCCCGGTCATCCACACCGTCGGCGGCGGCCGCGCGCTCGTGCTGCGCGACGGGAAGTCCTATGAGGCGCGCTGGTCCCGCCCCGCCGCCGATCAGGGGACGACCTTCACCACGGCGGACGGGCGCCCCATGACGTTCGCCCCCGGGCAGGTCTGGGTCGTGTTCCTCAACGAGGACGGCCCCACGATCCCCTGAGCCCCGACACCGTGTAACGCCGAACGAGACACAAGCGACACTTCGGCGAGTCGTAGTGCATGTCGGGCAGGCATACCATGGACATGCCATAGTCGTCCGTTTCGTGAGGTAACCCGGTGTCCACTGCCAGTTCCGTCCCCGCCGACCAGACCGCCCAGCCCGGCCAGACCGCCCCCGAGACCGGGACCGCCAGGGTCAAGCGCGGCATGGCGGAGATGCTCAAGGGCGGCGTGATCATGGATGTGGTCACACCCGAACAGGCCAAGATCGCCGAGGACGCCGGCGCGGTCGCGGTCATGGCCCTGGAGCGGGTGCCCGCCGACATCCGCGCCGAGGGGGGCGTCTCCCGGATGAGCGACCCCGAGATGATCGAGAGCATCATGGACGCGGTGTCCATCCCGGTGATGGCCAAGGCCAGGATCGGGCACTTCGTCGAGGCCCAGGTGCTGCAGGCCCTCGGTGTCGACTACATCGACGAGTCCGAGGTGCTCACCCCGGCCGACTACAGCAACCACATCGACAAGTGGGCGTTCACCGTGCCGTTCGTGTGCGGCGCCACCAACCTCGGCGAGGCGCTGCGCCGGATCGCCGAGGGCGCCGCGATGATCCGCTCCAAGGGCGAGGCCGGCACCGGCGACGTGTCCAACGCCGTCACCCACATGCGGCGGATCCGTTCCGAGATCAAGCGGCTCTCGGCGCTGCCCGAGGACGAGCTGTACGTGGCCGCCAAGGAGCTGCAGGCCCCCTATGAGCTGGTCAAGGAGGTCGCGCAGACCGGGAAGCTGCCGGTGGTGCTGTTCACCGCGGGCGGCATCGCCACCCCCGCCGACGCGGCCATGATGATGCAGCTCGGCGCCGAGGGGGTGTTCGTCGGCTCGGGCATCTTCAAGTCCGGCGACCCGGTCCGCCGCGCCGAGGCCATCGTCAAGGCCACCACCTTCTACGACGATCCCGACGTGATCGCCAAGGTCTCCCGCGGGCTCGGCGAGGCCATGGTGGGCATCAACGTCGACGCCCTCGCCGACCGGGAGCGGCTGGCCACCCGCGGCTGGTGACGCGGCCGCCGCTCGCCGCCCGCTCCGATGCGGGTTACGCTGGCGGCTGCCGCCCCGGCGCAGGGACGCGACGGGGCGGGCGGCAGGAGGGGAGACTATGGCCTGGTCGGTTGCGCTCGCCTGCGCCATCGAGGGGGAACCCGCCGAGGTCTTCCGCCCGGGGATGAGCCCGGACGCGGCCGCCGCCGCGGGGATCGCCCAGGGCCTGCACCCCGCCGCGGGCGTGGTGGAGACCGGCGAGACGGTGCTGGACTTCGCGCTGTGGCCGTACGAGGACGAGGTGTTCGTCGGGGCCTATGAGCGCGCGCTGCTGGTGTGCGACCGGCGGCTGTACGGGATGGACGAGGACGCTCGCCGCATCGCCGACACCGTCGGCCGCGCCCTCCCCGGCGGCACCGCCGGGGTGCTGGTCCTGCACGCCGTGGTCTCCGGCTGCTGGTTCCGCCGGTACGTGGGCGGCGAGCTGGTCCGCGACGTGTTCGTCACCGCCGAGGACGGGGTGGTGGTCGACCAGGGGGAGCGCCTGCCCGTCGAACAGCCCTACTGGAAGGCCGTCGACGCCGGCGCCCCCGACGTCCCTCTGCCCTTCGATCAGGAGGCCTTCGGGCTGGACCTGGCCGCGGCCTACATGTTCGGCCGCGGCATCGCCGACCGCGGGGAGGACGGCTTCCTCCCCCTCGAGCTGCCCCTGCGCCGCTTCGTGCTGCGCGCGCTCCGCGCCCGCGGGCGGGTGTGAGCGCCGCAGGGCCGCGGCCGGCGCGCCCGGCCGGCCGTGCGCGGCTTGCGCGC
>NZ_RRYT01000002.1 GCF_006363815.1 Thermomonospora catenispora | reverse complement strand
GGCCGCGGCGGCGCCCCCGACGCACGCCGGGGCCGCCCGCCCGAGACGCCGCGGAGGCGTGACGGCCCGGCGACGTTCGAACGTGCGGCATCCCCTTCACCCGCTCGGCGCCGCCGGCGCGTGCCCGCGCGGCCCCGGCCGCCCGGACGATGCGGCCGGGGCCGGTCGGACCGGCTCGCGGTCAGCCGGCCAGGGCCAGGCCGTCGGGCACGGTCGTGAACGGCGGCCGGCCGGCGGGAAGACCGAGCAGGGACAGGTAGACCTGCTCGTACCGGCGCCCCATGACGGAGACGTCGAAGTTGGCCGCCACGTGCTCGCGGCAGTCGGCGGGCCGGATCCGGTCGACCCGGTCGACGGCCTCGGGGAGGTCGGCCGGGTCGTCCAGGATGTAGCCGGTGCGGCCGTCGACGACGACCTCGGGGACGGCGCCGCGGCCCAGGGCGACCACCGGGGTGCCGCACGCCATGGCCTCGATCATCACCATGCCGAACGGCTCCTCCCACTGGATCGGGAAGAGCAGGCAGCGGGCGCGGGAGAACAGGTCGCGCTTGAGGGCGCCGTCCGCCTCGCCCACGTACTCCACGTCGGGGCCGAGGCGGGGCTCGATCTCGGCGGCGAAGTAGTCGCGCTCGGGCCGTTCGTTGAGCTTGCCCGCCAGCACGATGCGGCGGCCGGCGGCGCGTGCCGCGTCGATCGCCAGGTGCGCGCCCTTGTCGGGGTTGAACCGGCCGATGAACAGGACGAAGTCCTCCTTGTCGGCGCGGAACGGGAAGGTGTCCACGTCGACGGCGTTGGGCACCGTGCCGACCCAGTTGAGGCCGGGGGCGGCGCGGCGCTGGGCGTCGGAGAGGGCGACCAGGCCCACGGCGTCGCCCAGTTCGGCGTAGTAGCGGGCCAGGTCCCCGGTCACCGGACCGTGCACGGTCGCGACGGTCGGGACGGCGCGGCCGCGGGCGGTCAGAGGGCCGGCCAGCGAGTGGTCGTGGACGATGTGCACGTCCAGCTCGTCCAGGAGACGGGTGGCCGCGGCGGCGTGCACGACCTCGGGGACGGGCTCCCCGAGGCGGGGGGAGGGAGCCTCGGCGTAGGTCGGGAGGAATCGGGCGGGGGTGCCGTTCCGGCCGGCGCCGATCAGCACCACCTCGTGCCCGCGTCGGTCCAGTGCGGTCGCCAGGTCGGCGACCATCGCCTCGATCCCGCCGTAGGCGCGCGGCGGAACGTCGAACCACGGCGGAGCGACCAGTGCGACCCGCAGCGGAACGGCACCGAGGCTGCTCATGGGCGGAGGCCTCCTTTCCTGGGTGCGACAAGCGGCCGGCGAACCCTCCTCGCCTCGGGCGATGCGCGGCCGGGGCGGAGCCCGTGCCGTCCCGGTGGGCTCGCTCAGCTCGTCGAAGAAGACCGCGGGGGATCGACCCCGAAAAAGTTATAACTCAGATTGAAGATTTCTTCGCAATCCGGCTTGAGTGAACGATGCCTAACCTCGGGTGGCCGTTTCCGGCCGCCCCTCCAGCGCCGCCAGCGGATCGCGGGGCCGGGCGATGAGCTCCACCCCGTCCGGCAGGCCGGTCACCCCGTCGCGGGTCACCGTCACCCGGCCCCCCGCCAGCGGCAGCCCGCGCACCGTCAGCTCGGTGATCGACTCCGGCAGGGCGGGCGCGCACCACACCCGCCCCTGCGGGATCGCCGGATCCAGCCGCAGCAGGACGCGCAGCAGCTGCACCGGCGCGGCCGCCGCCCACGCCTGCGGCGAGCAGGAGGTCGGGTACGGCACCGGAGCCTCATAGCGGGAGCGGTCGAAGCCGCAGAACAGCTCCGGCAGCCGTCCTCCGAACGCGGTCGCGGCGTCCAGCAGCCCCCGCACCAGCCGGTGTGCCTCCGCCACGAACCCGTACCGCATCAACCCGGTGGCGATCAGCGCGCAGTCGTGCGGCCACACCGACCCGTTGTGGTAGCTCATCGGGTTGTAGGCTCCCATGTCGCAGGCCAGGGTCCGCACGCCCCACCCGCTGAACATCTGCGGCGACATCAGCCGGTCGGCCACGCTGCGCGCCTTGGCGGGGTCGACGATGCCCGTCCACAGGCAGTGGCCCATGTTGGAGGCCAGGGCGTCGATGGGCCGCTTGTCGCGGTCCAGTCCCACGGCGAAGTATCCGCGGTCCTCCAGCCAGAACGTCTCGTTGAACGCCTTGCGCAGCCGCAGCGCCTTGTCGCGGTAGTGCCCGAACACTTCGGCGTCCCCGCGCTCCCGGGCGATGTGGGCGCGCGCCACGTACGCGGCGTACACATACCCCTGCACCTCGGCCAGCGCGATCGGCGGCTCGGCGATCCGCCCGTCGGCGAAGTTGATCCCGTCGAAGGAGTCCTTCCAGCCCTGGTTGACCAGGCCCCGGTCGGTCTTGCGGCGATACTCCACGAACAGGTCCCCGTCCGCGTCGCCGTACTCCTCGATCCACTCCAGCGCCCGGTCGGCGTGCGGCAGCAGCCGGTCCACCTCGTCGCGGTGCAGCCCCCACCGGTACAGCTCGCCCAGCAGCATCACGAACAGCGGCGTGGCGTCCACCGTCCCGTAGTACGCCTGCGATCCGCCGAGCATCCCGGCGGTGTCGGTGCCCGACCGCAGCTCGTGCATGATCTTGCCGGGCTCCTCCTCGGTGAGCGGGTCGCTCTTGGTCCCCTGCCGCCTGGCCAGCGCCCGCAGGGTGCCGACCGCCAGCCCGTGGTCCAGCGGCAGCGACATGTACGAGGTGATCAGCGAGTCCCGCCCGAACAGCGTCATGAACCACGGCGCCCCCGCGGCGACCGCGCTCGGCCCCTCCGGCGCGTCCGGGTCGAACAGCCGCAGCGCCCCCAGGTCCAGCCGGCTGCGCCGCAGCGCCCGCTCCAGCGCCGGATCGTCGCACTCGACCTCGGGCGACTCGCGCTCCCAGTCCCGCAGCCGCCGCACCGGGACGGCCTGCTCCACCGGTCGGTGGGTGGGGTAGCGAGGGGGCGGCTCGTGCCCGTCCACGCTGGGATGCAGTTGCAGGGTGACCCGCCAGGTCTCCCGCGGCGGCACCACCACCCGGAAGGCCAGCCTCCCCGCCCCCGCGATCATCTCCTGGTCGGAGGTGAGGCGTACGCCGCGGGTGTGCCCGTCGGGGAAGCGCCCGGTGATCCGCAGCTCTCCGGCGACGGCCTCCTGCTCCACCCGGGCGCGCCGTCGCACATGGTCGGCCTTCACCTCGAACAGGTCGGCGAAGTCGGAGTCGACCGCCAGCTCCACCCGGCAGCCGACCGGCTCACCGCTGAGGTTCTCCAAGGTGACGTCCTCGCGCAGGCCGACCCCCACGTACCGGTCCCGCTGCACCAGCAGGGTGCTGTCGGCCCGTCCCGGCCGGGGCCGCGCCCGGCCCACGAACAGCGCCCGGAACGGCTCCTTGGGGACGACCGTCAGCGGTTCGACCGCCTCCTCGTCGATCCGCAGCTCCCACCGGGACAGCACCCGGGTGTCGGCGAAGAACACCCCATGCGCCCCGCCCGGCGCGATGTCCCCGGACGGCGCGCACACGCAGAAGGAGGCCCCCTCCACGAGGGTCACCGCACCCGCCCCCAGCGTCATCGGTTCGGACGCCTGCACCCAGCCGTTCGCCATCGGTCTCGTTCACCTCGTCGCCTGCGTTCTCGTGATGACGGACCGGTCCCGGCACACAGATATACCTGCCCGCGCCAAGGGCGCCTCCGGTCCCGCGATCATCGGGCCGGGGCGGGAGGCTCGGCCGGCCGGGCGGCGCGGCGTGGGGACGGCCGGCGGCGGGGTCAGGGCTCGATCAGGCCGGTGCGGATGGCGTAGCGGGTCAGCTCCAGGCGGTCCTTGAGCCCGAGCTTGGCCAGGATGTTGGCGCGGTGGCGTTCGACGGTCTTGACGCTGATGACGAGGGTGTCGGCGATCTCCTTGGAGGAGTGGCCCTCGGCGACGAGCTTGAGGATCTCCTCCTCGCGGTGGGTCAGCGGGGTGTCGAGCGGGCCGCCCTGGCGGGCCTGGTCGAGATAGCTGCGGATCAGGGTGGTGACCGCGCCGGGGTACAGGAACGGCTCGCCGCGCATCGCCGCCCGGCACGCCTGCACCAGGTCGCGGTCGGCCAGCGACTTGAGCACGTACCCCGCCGCGCCCGCCTTGAGCGCCTCGAAGAGGTACTGCTCGTTGTCGTGCATGGTGAGGATGAGCAGCCGCAGGTCCGGGTGGCGCCGGGACAGTTCACGGGCCGCCTGCAGGCCGGTCATCCTGGGCATGGCCACGTCCAGGATGGCCAGGTCGGCCTCCACCTCCTGGAGCAGCTCGATCGCCTCGGCCCCGTCTCCGGCCTCGGCGACCACCTGCAGATCGGGTTCGCCGTCCAGGATGAGCCGGACGCCCCGGCGCACCAGCGCATGGTCGTCGGCCAGCAGGATGCGGGTCTTGCGGATGGCTGTCATGTCTTTTCCTCGCCGGCAGAGCTGGTGGGCACGAACAGGGAGACGCGGGTGCCGCCCCGGGGGCCGGGGCCGATGGTGAGCTCTCCGCCGACCAGCAGGGCGCGTTCGCGCATGCCCTGGATGCCGGTGCCCTCGGGCCGCCCCTCGATGCCCTTGCCGTCGTCGTCGACGCGAAGCAGCACCCCGCCGTCGACGGGGGTCAGGCTCAGCTCGGCGGCGGTGGCGTCGGCGTGGCGGGCGGTGTTGGTCAGGGCCTCCTGGGCGACCCGGTACAGCGCCAGTTCCACGTGCGGGCTCAGCTGCGGCAGGCCGGAGGAGAGGCTGCGGTGGATGCGCAGGGACGTGTGGGCGGCGAACTGCGAGGTCAGCGCGGTCAACGCGCTGACCAGTCCCAGGTCCTCCAGCACGTCGGGACGCAGCCGGTGGGCGATGCGGCGCACCTCCTCCAGGCTGTTGCGCGTGGTCTCCTGAGCGTAGGCGAGATCCTCCCGCAACGGCTCGGGGACCCGGTCGGTGAGCCGCTTGAGCTCCAGCAGCACGGCGGTCAGGCTCTGGCCGATCTCATCGTGCAGTTCCCGGGCGATGCGGCGGCGCTCCTCCTCCTGGGCGTAGAGGGCGCGGGCGCTGCTGGCCCCGCGTTCGGCCTCCAGCCGCGCCAGCATCTGGTTGAAGGTGTCGATCAGCGCCGCGACCTCGCCGCTGCCGGTGACGGGCAGCCGCTGCCCGGGGCGCAGCAGGTCGACGGTGGTCATCATCCGGGTGAGGCGTTCCAGCGGCGCCAGGCCCCAGCGCAGCAGGGCCGCGTTCAACGTGAGCAGCACCGCCAGGCCGGCCAGCAGCACCACCGCCTCGATCAGCCGGATGGGGGCCGACACCGTCCAGGGGCCGATCATCAACAGCACGGTGGCGACCGCGCCGACCAGCGCGTTCAGCCAGAACACCCGCCAAAACAGCCGCACCGAACGCAGTCTCCCGTCATCTCCGGCCTCACCCGGCCGGGCTGCGGGCGCTTCATCCGCGGTAGGCGCCCTCATATGTCCATCGTGCCGCCGTCCCCGAGCCGCCGGGAACATCCGGCCCGGGGGATACATGCCCGCTCACCGAGGAAATGAGTGTCGTCCCCGATGGCGGTCGCCGCGTCCTCCGCTCATGGTGGACGGAGAAGCCGGAACCCAGTCGCGCCGTCGGCGTCCGGTCCCCGTCCGCGTCCGCGGTCGGACGCCGGCGGCGCAGCCCTCCACGACGACGTGGGGGGCTTTTCGATTACCCGGCACCGAGGCGGTGCCCGAAGGGAGTCTCTGCGATGACCGTGAACGACGCCACTCGCGGTACGGCCGACGATCGCAGGCCGGGCGGCACAGGCGCCCGACTGGCCCGCGAACGGCTGGAGCAGGAGCGCCATGCCCGGACGGCGGAGCTGGCCGTCCTGGAGAGCCGGGGCGACCTGCGCTCCGACGAGGCGGCGCTGACGCGGTTCGACACGTTGCGCAAGACCCTGGAAGAGGTCGAGGCCGCCCTGGCCCGGTTGGACGCCGGCACCTACGGGATCTGCGAGGGCTGCAATGAGCCGATCCCCGAGGGCCGGCTGGAGATCCTGCCGTACGCCCGTTTCTGCGTGCGCTGCCAGCAGCGGCGGCGGTGATGCGGCGTCCCGGCCGGCGACCGGCCCGCATCCGCGATCGGGCGGGCGTCGGCCGCGTCCCCCAGACCCCGACCGGCGAAGGAGGTCCTCCATGCCGCTCGACGCCCCCGGTCACCTCTCCAGCGTCCAGCTCCAGGCGCTGCGCGAGCAGCTGCAGAGCCGGCTGCTGTGGCGCAGCCTGGAGCTGGACCGGCTGCTGGCCGAGCTGCGCGACCACACCGGGTCCGACGGCGAGCGCACCGCCCTGTACGCCGAGATCACCCTCGCCGAGGCGGACGCCGCCGAGCTGCACGAGGCCCTGGAGCGCATGGCGACCGGAGACTACGGCCGCTGTCAGGACTGCGGCGCCCCTATCGCCTTCGCCCGGCTGAAGCTGCGTCCGCTGACCCGACGCTGCCCGCGATGCGCGCCGGAGGCCGCCGGATGACGGCGCCGCACGCCTCGGGCGGCGCCGACCGTGACCGTGCGGACCGGCTGGTCTTACCGCTCTCGGGGTGGTCCGCCCGCCTCCGCCGCGACGGCGGGCCCCCCTTCCGCCTGGTGGTGGACCCCGGCGGCGGAGCTCCGTTCACCCACACCCTGCTGCCGCAGGCGGCCCGCGGTCAGCTCGTGCTCGGCGCCCACCGCGTCCGGCGCCTCCACCCGCCCGGCGACGCGATCACGGTGGCCTACGGGGTGCTCCCGGCGAAGCCGATGCGCGTGGCCTTCCTGCGCCGTCGGCCGTGGCGCACCGCGCACGTCCAGCCGGTCGACCCTCTCGTGCTGGCCGACCGCGTCTGGCTGGCCGAGCACCCCGGGCGCTTCGACGAGGTGCAGGTCGACGTCGCCGGCCGCACCGCCACCCGTCTGCTGTGAGGAAGCCACCCGTCCGCTGCGGGGAAGGGGCGCGAGGAGGGCACGACCGGCCGGGGCGCGCCCGGCCCGGCCGTCTCACCCGGGCGCCGTCCCGGGACCGGCGGCCGTCGGCGCGTCGTGGCCCGGGCGGAGCCGGGTGAGCGCGGTCCCCCCGGCGAGGACGCAGGCCGTCGCGGCGAGGGCTCCGTAGCCGCCCGCGGACATGATCACGGTGGAGAGCAGGCTCGCGGCGGCCCCGGAGATCCAGACCGCGGCGTCGACGGCGCCCTCGGCGCGGGACCGCTCGGACTCGGGCAGGTCCCGGGCGAGCCGGCCGCTGCCGGCGACGAAGCACAGGTTCCAGGCGTAGCCGAGGAGGAAGAGGGCCGCCGCGCGCGCCGGGGCGACGGCGGCCAGCCCGGAGGAGAGCACCAGGCCGAGCAGGCCGAGCAGGGCCACCGGCCGGGGCCCGAAGCGGTCGAACAGCCGGCCCGTCACCGGGGACAGCGCGTACATGCCCAGCGTGTGCGCCGACAGCACGATCCCGACCGTCCCCAGGTGGTCGCCGTGCCGGTGCATCTCCAGCGGCGTGGCCGTCATGACCCCGACCATCACGACCTGCGCCGTCCCCATGACGACCAGCGCGGACCGGACGGCCGGGGCGCGCACCAGGGCGCGCCGCGGCCCGGGCGGCGCGGCGTCCCCTCCCGTCCGGGCGGGCGCCCCGACGGAGACGAGCGCGGCGGCGGCGCAGGCCGGCAGCGTCAGCAGGAAGGGCCCGGCGAGCGCCGGAAGGCCCGCTCCGGCGGCCGCGTCGTCGGCCGGATCGAGCAGCAGCGGGCCGCCGACGGCCCCGACGGTGGCCGACCACACCACCAGCCCGATCGCGAACCCCCGCCGTCGCGGCGGATACAGGTCGGCGGCGGCGTAGCGCGACAGCTGCGCCCCCGCGTTGCCGATCCCCAGCAGCGGCATCCCGGCGATCAGGACGGCCACGCCGGCCCCCAGGACCCCGGCGACCGTCAGGCAGGCCCCGACCGACGCCGCGACATAGCCGGCGATCAGGGCGGCCCGCCGGCCCGCCCGCCGCATCAGCCGGGTCAGGACGAGCGCGCCCGCGCCCGTCCCGACGACGCCGGCGGTGACCGGCACGCCGCCCCAGCCGGTCCCGAGCCGATCCCCCACCACGAGCGTGCTCGCGGCGCCCGCCATCGCCATCACCGCGTTCATCAGGGCGACGCCCGAGCACAGCGCCGCCATCGGTGTCCTGCGCGTTCCCTTCCGGGCCGGCCGGGCATCGGTGACCATGCCCTGAACGGTAAAAGCGTCATATGCGACATTGAATGGGCAAAGAACGGAAGTTCGCCCGTCGCGCCTGCCCATCGCAAAGGATCACGCCGGGAGGGCTTGGGGAATGGAAAGACCGCTCGATCGGATCGACTGGCGCATCATCGACGAGCTCCAACGCGACGGGCGGCTCTCGTTCAACGCGCTCGCCCGCCGCGTCAACCTCTCCCCGCCCGCCGTCGCCGAACGCGTGCGCCGGCTGGAGGAGTCCGGGGTGATCCTGGGCTACCGGGCGCGCATCGACCCGGCCCGCGTCGGGCAGCCGCTGACGGCCTTCGTGCAGATGCGCTGCGCGCTCGGCCGCTGCCTGCTCAAGACCACGGCCGCCGAGGACCTGCCCGAGGTCGTCGAGGTGCACAAGCTGAGCGGCGGGTGGTGCACGATGCTCAAGGTGCGGGCGGCCTCGATGGCGCACCTGGAGGGACTGCTCGAGCGGCTCGGCGCGCACGGGGAGATGAACTCCCACGTGGTGCTCTCCACCCCCTATGAGGACCGCCCCGTCGAGCCGGTGGATCCGCGCGCCCGCACGGTGACCGCCTCCGAAGGGTGGAGCCGCTCCGGACGGCCGACCGCGCCGGACCGCGGAGCGGGCGGTTGAGAGACGGCTCAGATCATCGAGCGCATGGGGCCGGGCGGGGGTTCGAGGCCCAGGTCGGTCAGGGCGGAGGCGTGGTAGACCGAGCCGGGGACGTGGATGGCGTGGGCCAGGCCCACGTGGGCGTCGCGCCAGAAACGCTGGATGGGGTTGTCCCGGCGCATGGCGTTGCCCCCGGACCGGAGCACGACCTCGTTCATCGCCTGGACGGCCCGCCAGGCGGCGCGGACCTGGACGCGGCGGCCGGCGGCGCGTTCGGCGAAGGTGATCTCCTTGCCCGCGGCGGCCTTGTCGTACATGCGACAGGCGTTGTCGATCAGCGCGGTGCGGGAGGCGGAGATCTCGGCGGCGGCCTCGCCGATCGCGTACAGCACGTAGGGGTCGTCCTTGATCCGGGTGCCGGTGATCTGGACGCGGTCGCGCTGGTAGGCCAGGTGGCAGGCCAGCGCCCCCTCGGTGATGCCGATGACGGCGGCGGTGATGCCCAGCGGGAACACCGTAGAGAACGGGACCAGGTAGGTGGGGTTGGTCAGCCCCGCCTCGCGCGGCGCGGTGCCGTCGAGGACCTTGGCGAACGGGATGACCCGGTGGGAGGGCACGAACGCGTCGCGGACGATGATGTCCTTGGAGCCGGTGCCGCACAATCCGGCGACGTCCCAGGAGCCCTCCACGATCTCGTAGTCCGAGCGCGGCAGGATCAGGTGCAGGGCCTGCGGCGGCCGCACCGCCCTCCCCTCGGCGTCCCCCAGCATCCCGCCGAGGAAGATCCAGTCGCAGTGGTCGGTGCCGGAGGAGAACTGCCATCGCCCGTTGAAGACGTATCCGCCGTCGACCGGGCGGGCGATGCCCATCGGCGCGTACGGGGAGGCGATCCAGGTGTCGGGGTCCTCGCCCCAGATCTCCTCCTGCACCCGCGGGTCGGCCATCGCCATCTCCCAGGGGTGCACGCCGACGATCCCGGCGATCCATCCGGTCGATCCGTCCAGCGCGGCGATCGCCATCACCGTCTCGGCGAACTCGCGGGGGTGCGCCTCCAGGCCGCCGTACTCGGCCGGCTGGAGCAAGCGGATCGCCCCGGCCTCCCGAAGCGCCCGCACGGACCTCTCGTCCAGTCTGCCGAGCCGCTCGCCGACCGGCCCCAGCTCGCGGATCTCCTCGGCGCGTTCCATGATCGCATCGAGCACGCGGTTGCGCATGGCCTGAACTCCCCTGGTGTCGCGGTCAGCCGTCGTAGCTGACCTTGAGGCGATCGCTGAGCGGCCTGGCCTGGCAGGCGAGGATGAGCCCGTCGTCGAGGTCCCGGCGATCCAGCACGGTGTTGGCGTCCATGGCGACCTCGCCCTCCAGCAGCACGCAGGCGCAGGCGGCGCAGGAGCCCTCGCGGCAGGAGTACGGGGCGTCGATCCCGGCGCGCAGCAGCACGTCCAGCAGCCGCGCCGAGCGCGGCCAGGCGACGGTGCGGGTCCGGCCGTCGATCTCCACCTCGACGGTCGCGTCGGCGCCGGAGGCGGCGTCCTCCTCGGGCTCCGGTTCGGCGAACGGGTCGCCCGACAGCGAGAAGAACCGCTCCACATGGACGCGCTCGGCGGGCACGCCGAGCCCGGTGAGCGCCGAGATCGTCAGCTCCATGAACGCCTCCGGCCCGCACACGAACGCCTCCCTCCCCCGGTAGGGGCGGGCCAGCGCGCGCAGCGCGGCGGCCGTGGGCAGGCCCTGCAGGGACTCCAGCCAGTGCACGACGGTCAGCCGCTCCCCGTGCCGCCGGGCCAGGGCGCGCAGCTCGCCTGCGAAGATCACCGAACGTTCGTCGCGGTTGGCGTAGATCAGGGCCACCGAGCCGCGCCCGGCGGCCAGGCAGGACTTGAGGATCGACATCACCGGGGTGATGCCGCTGCCCGCCGCCACGAGCAGCAGGTCCTCGTCCAGCGAGGCGGGGGTGAAGGTGCCGGAGGGCCGCAGCACCTCCAGCACGTCGCCCGCGGTGACGTTGTCGCAGATCCAGTTGGACCCCAGGCCCCCGGCGACCCGCTTGACGGTCACCTTGAGCAGGTCGTCGCACACCGGCGAGCTGCACAGCGAGTAGCAGCGCGCCACGGGGCCGGCCTCGGTGGGCACCCGGATGGTGAGGAACTGGCCGGGCCGGTAGGCGAAGCGGTCCCGGTCCTCCTCGGCGGGCTCCAGCACGAGGGTGTGGGCCTCGGCGGTCTCCCGCACCACCTCGGCGACCCGCACCGTCAGCACCGTCATGGCAGCACCGTCAGATCCGTCCCGCCCGCGACGCCGCATGCTTGGCGGCGATGTAGCCGAACACGATCGACGGGCCGATGGTCGCGCCCGGCCCGGCGTACTCGTTGCCCATCACCGACGCCGAGGTGTTGCCGGTGGCGTACAGGCCCTCGATCACCGAACCGTCCTCGCGCAGCACCCGGCTGTGCTCGTCGCACACCAGCCCGCCCTTGGTGCCCAGGTCGCCGACCTCGATCCGGAACGCGTAGAAGGGGGCGGTGTCGATGACGTCGAGGTTGGGGTTCTTGAGCCTGGGGTCGCCGTAGTAGCGGTCATAGGCGCTCTCGCCCCGGCCGTAGTCGGGGTCGGCGCCGTCGCGGGCGTGTCCGTTGAACCTCTCGACGGTCTCGACGAGGGCGCCCGCGGGGACGCCGATCTCCTCGGCCAGCTCGGCGAGGGTCGCGGCCCGGAACGCGACGCCCGCCTCATAGAACGCCCGCGGGATCGGCGCCCCCGGCAGGATCTGCGCGAACGGGTAGCGGGCGCGGGCCTTGGCGTCCATCACCATCCAGCACGGCACATGCCCGCCGGCGAGCTGGTCGTGGACGAAGTTGACATAGGGGGCGGCCTCGTTGGTGAACCGGCGGCCCTCGGCGTTCACGATCACCTGGCGGGGGATGGCGCGTTCGGACACCAGCGGGATCGGCGCCCCGGACGGGTGCCGGACGGCGGGCATCCACCAGGCGTCGTCCATCAGATCGACGGCCGCGCCGAGCCTCATCCCCGCGAGGATGCCGTCGCCGGTGTTCTCCCGCGCTCCCATGCCGAAGTCGGCCCGGCCGCCCTCGGGCAGGTATTCGGCGCGCATCCGGGGGTTGTGGTCGAAGCCGCCGGTCGCCAGCAGCACCCCGTGCCGCGCCCTGATCCGCACGGCGGCGCCCTCGCGTTCCGCGACGATCCCGATCACGGCGCCGTCCTCGTCGGTGACCAGGTCGGTCATCGGGGTCTGCAGCCACAGCGGGACGCCGGCGTCCTTGAGCGCCATCCGCATCCGCGCCACCAGGGCCCGTCCTCCGGCGGCCATGTGGCGACGGCGGATCAGGTTGGAGGCCACGCGCCAGGCGGCGACCAGCACGGCGCGGCGGCCCCGCCAGGTCCGCTTGGCCATCGCCAGGTCGTGGTAGTCCTTGGCGGTCACCCACAGCCCCAGCGGCCCCTTCATGCTGTTGGCCCGCTGGTACTTCTCGTCCTCGCCCAGCCTGCGGGTGTCGAACGGCTTGGGCTCGATGGACCTGCCCAGCGGGCTGCCGCCCTCCAGCTCGGGGTGGTAGTCGGAGTAGCCCTTGGTCCAGGAGAACTTCATCCACTTGCTCCTGCAGAGCAGCTCCATCGCGGCGGGGCCGTTGTCGATGAACGCCTCCAGCCGCTCCGGCGGGACCCGTCCCGCGGTGAGCCGTTCGAGGTAACGGCGGACGGACTCGCGGGAGTCGTGGAGGCCGCGCCTGCGCAGCACCGGGTTGCCGGGGATCCAGATGCCCCCGCCGGAGAGGCCGGTGCTGCCGCCGTACTTCCTGCCCTTCTCCACGATGAGCGGCTCGAGGCCCAGCTCGTGGGCGGTCAGCGCGGCCGTCATCCCGCCGCCGCCGCTGCCGACGACCACCAGGTCGTACTCGGCGTCCCACCCGGCCGCGCTCATGAGGCGTCCTTGCGGGTCAGGAAGGCCAGGACGGTGCGCTCCCAGGCCTCCTTCTGCTCGATCATCACCCAGTGCCCGCAGTTGGGGAAGATGTGGACCTCCACGTCGGGGATGGTCCGCATCGGCAGCAGCGCCATGTCGACGGGGCTGACCCGGTCGTCACGGCCCCAGGTGATGAGGGTGCGGGCCTTGAGCGTGTGCAGCATCGCCCAGTACGGCGGGGTGCGGGAGGCGGCCGCCCGGGCGGCGCGGGCCGCGACGGCCTCCCGGCCGTACATGCGGCGGGAGGCGGCGAGGACGGCGGGGTCGGTGGCCTGCCGCCAGCGCTCCTCGATCATCTCCTCGGTCACCAGCGCCGGGTCGCAGACCATGGAGCGCAGCCACCGGGCCAGCCGCTCGCGGGTGGGGTCCTCGACGAACTCCGTCAGCAGGTTGACGCCTTCGGCGGGCGTGGGGCTGAGGAGGTTGGGGCCGATGCCGCCGACGGTGACCAGCCGCCGCACCCGGTCCGGGTGCGCCAGCGCCCACTGGACGCCGACGATCCCGCCCATCGAGTTGCCGATCACGTCCACCCGGTGCAGGCCCAGCCCGTCCAGGAACCTGCTCACCGCGTCCCCCGCGGCGACCATCGGATGCCGGTCGGTGGGGTCGCTCACCCCGAAGCCGGGGAACTCCAGCACCAGGCAGCGGAAGTGCTCGGCGAGCGCCGGCAGGTTGCCGCGGAAGTTCCGCCAGCCGGTGACGCCGGGGCCCGACCCGTGCAACAGCAGCAGCGGAGGGCCGTCACCGGCCTCGCGGTAGCGCAGCACGCCCTGATCGGTGACGAGTTCGCGCAACGTCGACGCGTGGGTCAGCTCGGTGGTCATCGTCCCTCGGTCCGTCGGCAATGGCGTTGCCGGGACCGTAATCAGCGCCTCATCGAGGCCGCCCGGCGCATCCCGATCAGCGGGACGCGCCGCGGCGGGCGCCGATGAGGGACCGAAAGCGGCCTCTTCCGCTCAACGGGATCCCGCTTACCGGCGCCGTGCGGACACGCCCTACGGTCGAGGGGCCGTGCCAGGCCAGCCCGAGAGGTGACCCATGTCAGCCGAGCCAGCGCCCTCCACCGGCCCCGGCCCCGACTCGCTGGAGTTCCGCCGGACCATGGGGTTGTTCGCCACCGGGGTGACGGTGGTGACCGGGCTGGACGGGCGGGAGCCGGTGGGCTTCGCCTGTCAGGCGTTCGCGTCGGTGTCGCTGGAGCCGCCGCTGGTGCTGTTCTGCGCCGGTCGTCGGGGGCGCTCCTGGCCGCGGATCCGGCGGGCCGGGCGGTTCTGCGTGAACGTGCTGGCCGAGGAGCAGCAGGAGGTGTGCGAGCGGTTCGGGTCCGCGCAGGGCCGCCGGTTCGAGGGCCTGGTATGGGAGGTCTCCCCGTGGGGCACCCCGTCGCTGCCCGGGGTGCTGGCCCGGGTGCACGCCGACGTGCACGCCGTGCATCCGGCCGGGGATCACGACGTGGTGGTCGGGCATGTGCTGGCGGTCGAGCGCGTCGCCCCCGAGCGCCGCCCGATGATCTTCTTCCGCAGCCGTTTCGGCATCGACGGGTCCGGCGCCTCCGTCGCCCCCGACCCCTGGGCCAGGGCCGACCGATGGGGCTGACGCCGGTCCCGGGCGGTCGGCGCGCGGTCCGGCGTCCTTCGCGCCGTTCGGCTCGCCTCGGCGGCGTTCCCGCCCGCGCGGGCCCGGGACGCCTCCCCTCCTCCCGGACCCGCGCGATGGCCGGGGCGGTCGTGCGGGCGGGCCGCGGTCCGCGGCCGTCACAGCCAGTCGCGGGCGTCGAGGGCCAGCAGACGGTTCATGGCCTCGGGCGACCAGGTGTCCTCCGGCTGCGGCGGCGGGCAGGGGCGACGGCCCCGGGCGCGGCGGGCCGAGGGGCCGGAGCCGGGGAAGAGGCTCAGGGACGCCTCCCGGGCGGCGGCGGCCACCAGCGGGGCGACGTTCTCCAGCGGGGTGCGGATGTCGCCGACCAGGGAGATGCCGGCGACCGGGCCCTCCTCGCCGCGGATCGCCGCCGCCACACAGGCGATGCCGGGATGGGACTCCCCGCGCTCGAAGGCCAGCCCGCGCCGCCGCCGGATCCGGTGCAGCTCCTGGTGCAGGGTGTTCAGGTCGCCGATGGTGCGGTTGGTCAGCCGGCACAGCCCGGGGCCGAACAGCGCGTCGACCCGCTCGGGCTCCAGCCAGGCCAGGATCGCCTTGCCCAGTGCGGTGGAGTGCGCCGGGGCCCGGCCGCCGACCCGGGAGGGCACCGAGGAGGCCAGCCGGCCGCCGACCTTGTCCAGGTAGTAGATCTCCGCCCCGTCCAGCACCGCCAGGTGCGCCACCAGCCCGGTGGTGATCTGCAGTTCGTGCAGCAGCGGCGCGGCCACCTCGCGGATCCGGCTCTGCCCGCCGTCTCCGCCGCCGAGGCCCAGCGCCCGCCGCCCGAGCCCGTAGCCGTGGGCGTTGTGGTCCAACCAGCGCTGCTTGACCAACTGGTCGAGTATGCGGTGCGCGGTCGAGCGGGGCAGCCCGGTGTGCCGGGCCACGTCCTCCAGGGTGAGTCGGGCCGAGCGTCCTGCGAACGCGTCCAGGATCAGGGTCATCCGCTCCACCATCGAGGGGGGCGGTTCGGGCCGCGCTGGCGCGGCCGGCCGCACTGCTCGCCCGGTCATCGCACCTCCCAGACGACTGAAATGAATTCTTGTCTGCTGGGCAATGTAACAACGCCGACACGATCCGAAAACCCCTGATTCATAGCCACTTTTCGTGGGTATGGACGAGATGTCCGGGCAGATTCCTGAAAGGCGACTAGAACGTTTTCTGCCATGCGCAGGGTCGGCGGTCCGGCATGCCGCCGACCGCTCGCCGCTGCCCTGACGCCCTCTCCGGCCGCTCCGACCCCCTCCCCCGGAGCCCTCCCGCCCCTCGCCTCGCCGGTCCCGACCGCTCCGGCGCCTCCCGCCGTTCCCCGATGCACGCCCGCCCCCGGCCGCGGACCGATCGCCGCCCGCCCTCGGCGGAGGGGAGCGCGACGGAGGAGAGACGGGCACGGCGAGCGACGGCGGACACGCGCGGACACGCGCGGACACGTGCAGACACGCGCCGGCCTCCCGATGCCCGATCCCGCGCCGGAGCGGACGGCGATCCCACGCGGCGGCGGGCCGGCACGGACCGCACGGACCGACGCCGGCCGATGCGATCGCGTGGGCCGGCGCGCGCCGGCGCGTTCGACGCAGGCCGCTCCGTCCGGTCCGGCCGGCGCGGACCGAGGCGGCCGCACCGGCCGACAGGGCCGTCCCAGGGCGCTCCGGCGCTGTTGACATCGCCGAATCCACGACGCAAACTGCTCCGCGAATTTATGAACGAAAGTTCACTATGCGAACAGATCCGTGAGGGTGGGGACATGGACAAGGTGGTGGCCAGCGCGGCGGCGGCCGTCGCGGATGTCCCGGACGGAGCGTCGCTGGCCGTCGGCGGCTTCGGCCTCAGCGGCGTGCCGAACGTGCTGATCGAGGCGCTGCTGGAGGCCGGGCCCACCGGATTGCACGTGGTGTCGAACAACTGCGGCGTGGACGGCGGCGGGCTGGGCGTCCTGCTGGCCGCGGGCCGGATCGCCCGGGTGACCGGCTCCTACATCGGCGAGAACAAGACCTTCGCCCGCAAGTACCTGGCCGGGGAGGTGGAGGTCGAGCTGATCCCGCAGGGCACGCTCGCCGAGCGGCTGCGCGCGGGCGGCTGCGGCATCCCGGCCTTCTACACGCCGGCCGGAGTCGGAACGGCCGTGGCCGAGGGCGGCCTGCCGTGGCGGTACGCGCCCGACGGCGGCGTCGCGGTGGCCTCCCCGCCCAAGGAGGTCCGCGAGTTCGACGGCGTCGAGTACGTGCTGGAACGCGGCATCGTCACCGACTTCGCGCTGGTCCGGGCCCGGCGCGGGGACCGGTACGGGAACCTGGTGTTCAACAAGGCGGCCCGGAACTTCAACCCGCTGGCCGCGATGGCCGGCCGGATCACCGTCGCCGAGGTCGAGGAGCTGGTGGACGCCCTCGACCCCGACGAGGTCCACCTTCCGGGCGTGTTCGTCCAGCGGGTGGTGCCGCTGACCCCCGAGCAGGCGGCGGCCAAGGGGATCGAGAAGAGGACGGTGCGCACCTGATGGCCTGGACGCGCGAGGAGATGGCGGCCCGCGCCGCCGCCGAACTGACCGACGGCTCATATGTGAATCTGGGCATCGGCCTGCCCACGTTGGTGCCCGGCCACATCCCGCCCGGCGTGCACGTCATGCTGCACTCGGAGAACGGGATCCTGGGGGTGGGCCCGTATCCGCGCGAGGAGGAGGTCGACCCCGACCTGATCAACGCGGGCAAGGAGACCGTCACCGTGCTGCCGGGAGCGTCCTTCTTCGACTCGGCGCTGTCGTTCGGGATGATCCGCGGCGGTCACATCGACACCGCGATCCTGGGCGCCATGCAGGTCTCCGCCCGCGGCGACCTGGCCAACTGGGTCATCCCCGGGGCCATGATCAAGGGCATGGGCGGGGCGATGGACCTGGTGCACGGCGCCCGCCGGGTGATCGTGCTGACCACCCACACCGCCAAGGACGGCTCTCCCAAGATCGTCGAGGAGTGCACCCTTCCCCTCACCGGACGCGCCTGCGTCGACCGCATCATCACCGACCTGGCCGTCCTCGACGTCGCCTCCGAGGGCCTGGTGCTGGTGGAGACCGCCCCCGGTGTCGACCCCGAGGAGGTCGTCGCCCGCACGGGCGCCGAGCTCACCCTCTCGGAGTCGCTCTCCCGGCGTCCCGCCGCCTCGTGAGCCCCGTCGGGCGCCGCCGGGCGCGGCGCCCGATCGCTCCGCACCGGCCGGTGCCCGCCCTCCCGTCCCGTCGGCTCGGGCGGCACCGGCCTCTCCATCCCGGTCCGTCCCACGTTCGTCCCGCGGCGAGAGCCCTCCGCACGGCGCCGGCCGCGACCGGCCCCGCCGGGCGGAACGGCGTCGGGCCGGCCGGACCGGACGACGCCGTGGCCATGCAAGGCCCGGCTCGTGCGAGGTCGGACGGGGCTCGTGGCCGCCGATGAGCGCAGGCGGACGCGAGCAGCCGCGGAAAACGAACCGCGGGTCGGGACCCTGTCCCGACCCGCGGTTTCTGTCGTACCCCCGAGCGGATTCGAACCGCCGTTACCGCCTTGAGAGGGCGGCGTCCTAGGCCACTAGACGACGGGGGCCTACCTGGTATCGGCCTTTGCGGTTTCCCGCTCTGGCCTCGGCCAGCTTATCGGATCTTTTCTCTTTCCTCGAATCGCCTCTCGCGAGACGTTTCTCGGGCGGAGAAGGTGGTCCGGTGAGCCGCTCACCGGGCCGACCCGGAGCTGGGGTACCAGGACTCGAACCTAGACTAACTGAACCAGAATCAGTCGTGCTGCCGATTACACCATACCCCAGTGTGGGCGCCGGGCTCGTTGAGCCCCGCTCACGGCTGAGAAGCTTACCGGACTTCGGGTGCGGCTACCAAAACGATTACCCGCCCCCTCCGGGCTCCCTCACCGGGCCGGCGCCCCCATGCGGTCGGCATCCCGTTCGACCGGCGAATACGGCCTCTCGGGATGCGCGAGCCCGGCCGACGGCCTCCCGGGAGCGGCCGGAGCGCCACCGGGTCGGCCGAACGGCCGAGGAGCGGAGCCGGGACCTCAGTCCCGCTCCGCCACGCGGTTGGTCAGCGTGCCGATCGACTCCACGGTCACCGAGACCTCGTCGCCGACCTTCAACGGACCCACTCCGGCCGGGGTGCCGGTCAAGATCACATCGCCGGGCAGCAGGGTCATCACCTGGCTGACGTACTCGATCAACGCCGGGACGGAGTGGATCAGCTCCGACGTGCGCGCCGACTGGCGGACCTCGCCGTTCACCGTGGTGGTGATGGCCAGGTCGGCGGGGTCGGTCTCGGTCTCGATCCACGGCCCCAGCGGGCAGAAGGTGTCGAAGCCCTTGGCCCGCGTCCACTGCCCGTCGCGCTGCTGCAGGTCCCGGGCCGTGACGTCGTTGGCGCAGGTGTAGCCGAGGATCACGTCCCGAGCCCGGGAGGCGGGCACCTCCCGGCACATCCGGCCGATCACCACCGCCAGCTCGCCCTCGTAATCCACCCGCTGGGTGATCTTGCTCGGATAGGCCACGGCCTCCCCCGGGCCGATCACGGACGTGGACGGCTTGGAGAAGATCACCGGCTCGGCGGGCGGTTCGCCGCCCATCTCGCGGGCGTGCTCGGCGTAGTTCTTTCCGATCGCCACCACCTTGCTGGGCAGAATCGGCGCCAGCAGCCGGACGTCCTCGAGGGCGAACCGCGCGCCGGTCAGCCGCAGCTCCCCGAACGGATGCGCGGCGATGGCGGCGACGGAATCGCCCTCGACCACCCCGAAGGACATCTCGTCTCCGGTGGAGAACCTTGCGATACGCAACCTTCAGTCCCGTGAGTTTCCGTAGCGGACATCAACGGTTGGAAGCCTAATCAGGCGCCCGTCGACGTCCCGCGCGGCGTCCACGGCCCGCGCCCCGCCCCTCCTCGGCCCCTCCGTCACCGGAATCCGCAGGAGCGGCCGTTGAACAGGCAGTACCGCGGCTGGGTCGGGGTCCCCTCGGCGCCGAACCGCACCTCCCAGGTGGCCCCGGGCTGCAGGGCGGGCGCGCCGTCGAGGTTGCGGATCTCCACGTCCGCCCCGCCGCGCACCAGCCGGCCGCCCCAGATGTTCTTCACGTTCGCCCCGGGGACCTGGAACGTGAGGGACCAGTTCGTGATCGGGGCGCTCCCCCGGTTGGTGATGACGATCAGGCCCTCGAAGTAGCCGGGATCCTGCTGGACGAGCCGGTAGGTCAGGCCGTCACCGGTCATCACCGGCCCGATCGGGGCCCGTGGCGGGGCGGCCTGGGACGGCGGAGCGTCCTGGGACGGCGGGGCGCCGGGCTCGGGGGCCTCGGCCGTCGGGGCCTCGGTGGGCGCCGGATCGGCGCCGGGCGGCGTGCCGGGATCGGGCGCGGCGGACTCATCAGGCGGCGCGGCCGAGGCGGTGCCGTTCGTGGGCCGGGGGGCGGCGGTCCCGTCGTCGCCGCCGGGCCGCGCGGCCAGGCCCAGCACGACCGCCACGACGAGGACCAGCGCCACCGCGCCCGCCGTCAGCAGCAGCGCCTTGGGCGGGCGGCCCGACCGGGCGTTCCCCGGCGTCGCGGGCCCTCCCGGCGGGGACGGCGGAGCCGGATGCGCGGACGCGGCCGGCGCGACGGGCGGGGCGGACGGCACGCCGCCGGGCGGGGTCGCACCGCCGGGCGAAGGCGGCGGAGACGCGGGCTGCGCGGCCGGCGGGGACGCCGAGGAGGACGCGGCGGAGGACTCCTCCGGCCGTTGAGCCGCCTGGACGACCACGCTCGCGGCGGGCGGCGTGTTCTTGGCCAGGCTCGGATGCGGCGCGGTCGCCTCCTCTTCCTCCTCGCGGCGGGCCTCCTCGGAACCGAACTGCTCGGTCCACGGACCCGCCTTGGCGGGGGCGTCCTGGGGCGCCGGGTCCTCGACCCGCTCCGCCGGCGCGTCCGCCACGGTCTCCTCCGCCGAGTCGGCGCGGGTGCGGGAGGCCTCCTCCTCGTCGGAGGGCGGATCGGTCATCGTGACCTCGGCCTCTCCGGCGTCCGAGCCGGTCGGCCCGTCGTTCCTGACGCGGAATTCAGCGGTCTGCTGGTGGTCGGGCGGGACATGTCCCGTCTCGTCGGTGCTCAACGGTCCTCACCTTCCCACGGCCCCGAACACGGGGGATTCTCACGGCCCGGATCTATTGAGTCCGACGATGGTGACGCCGGGGAGGTTCGGGGACGATCATCCGGAAAGAGCGTGAGTAAGGTCGAGCTGACCGCACGGAAGGGGGAGCGCACGTGTCGGTGGTCAAGTTCAACGTCCTGACCGTCAGCGAGGAGATGCGGGCCGAGCTGGAACGCCGGTTCGCCGGACGGGCGGGCCTGGTGGAGTCCGCGGAAGGGTTCGAGCACTTCGAGCTGCTGCGTCCCGTGGAGGGCACGGACCGCTACCTTGTGTACACCCGATGGCAGCCTGATGGTTGGACCAACTACTCAGGGGAGAGCCCCCGAGAGAGGGGTGGTCTCGAGGGCTCTGAGGAGTCAGGGTTCCGAGGACAGGGGCGGCACGATCTGGATCGGCCCGGTTGGACGCACAGGCTCTGGCATTACCCCCTCGATGTACTTCTTGTAGACCCGGCCGGGGACCCATAGAGCTATGTAGAAGGTCCCCCTGGTGATCTCGCAGTGGTAGAAGACGCCCCTGCTCAGTTGCTGGATGAGCCGGGTGACGTCGTCGGGCATCCCTTCCGGGGTGAGAGGCTGCCCGAGGGGAAGCTTCATCTGGAAGATCCAGCCGTCCTCGTACGCCTGCCCCTCCAGACGGTAGCCGTAGTCACTCGCGTAGTACGTTATCCGGTCGCTAACCGGATCAAGGGGGTGAGCTGGTCCAACCATAGCCACAATGGTGCGGCCTGAAAACGGGCGTAACACCTGAAACAGGATAACACCAGCGTAAAGATATAAGTTTCAACTTCTTCAAGATCGAGTTGAACTTTCAACATTCCCGTACATTCGTACACGGGCAAGAGAGAAGCCCTCCGGCTGGGCCGGAGGGCTCAGGAGGTTGCCGGTCAGACCTGGTCGGCCTTGATCCGGCCGATGAGGCCGGCCAGAGCCTGGCGGGACACCGTCAGGTGACCAGCCTCGGGGTTCTTGCTGTCACGGATGCCGACCTCAGGGGTGAGGTCGGCCAGCTCCACGCAGTCGCCACCGTTGCCACCACTGTGGCTGGACTTGCGCCAGACGGCGCTCTTCAGGTCCATCTCTCCTCCAGAACCTTGACGACGAGATCCCTCGTCATCGATACGGGCAGGGCGTGCGCTCCGATCGCATCATAGGCCGTGATCAAGGTGTCTACGTCCTCAGCTTCGCTGAGACTCAGCCCTCGAAGGGCGGTCTCGACGTAGGCCAACTCGCTCCGGTTGGGCATCTGGGCGATCACAAACGCACCCACACTGCCCTCGGGTGGGGTCATTCCCGGCACGACCCTGATCCGAACCCCGTCTGCCATGGCGGCCAGCAGCCGCTCAAGCTGGCCGCGCATGACCTCCTTCCCACCCACCGGGTTGTAGAGCACACCTTCGGTGAGAAGCACCTCTACCTGAGGAGGTGGAGGGTCTTCCCTGGTGAGGATCTTCTGACGCTCCATGCGTGCGGACACCGCCTCCTCGTCCCCACCGAGCAGTGCCCTGGCGTAGTCCTCCGTCTGCAACAGGCCATAGACCACCAAGCACTGGTAGGTGCGGAGCTTACGGGCCCCGGACTCCACCCTGTACCAGTCGAACCAGTCAGGGAAGGCGGAGGCCAGGTTCAGGTTGTCCCAGAGCTGGGTCAGGGCGTTGGGAAGTTCGAAGGCGGCGTCGAGCGCCTGGGCCAGCTTGCGCTGGCACCGTACCTCTCCCCTCTCGACCTTCCCTATGTAGGTGCCGGATACGTGGATTTTGTTACCTAGCTGGTCCTGTGACCAGCCGGCATTCAGCCGAAATGCCCGCACTTGGTCGCCGAAGACTTGCAAGTTCTTGGATCTCGGCCGATCCACCACCGCAACCTCCGAAGCCGGCTCCGCAACCTCCGACAACCACTGACCCCTATGCGGCAACCAAGGTCCCGGTTGCCGACCCTGCTCCGTCGCAGGAGTGAGGTTGTCGATACCCAGTGTGCATTTCTGTTCAAGATGGGTCTAGACCCGATCTGGAGCCGCCGATGAATCAGCCAGTAGCCTGCACAGACACCGCCGTAAGACTCGATCCCGACCCCACCGGCGTGAACAACGAATATCTGTTCCTGACCACCGACCCCTCGGAGGTCGGTAGAGCCCGCACCTACGCCGAAGACCGGGCTCGACGGCTGGGGATGGGGGATCTGGCCTACGAGGCCGTCCTCGTGACCTCTGAACTGGTCACCAACGCCGTGAGGGAACAGTCGATCTACTTCCCAAACGAGATGGTCATCTTCCGGGTGACCTCTGAAACGGCGGGTCCAGGCGAGCAAAGGCTCCGAATCGAGGTCACAGACCGCTCTCCGGCCATCCCGTGGGTGCGGAAGGCCATCCCGATGGCGGAATCGGGCCGTGGGCTCATGATTGTGTCCCAAATTGCCCGGGATATGGGCTACGAGACCAGGCCGGAGGGCGGAAAGACGGTCTGGACGGTGCTGTGATGGGTTACCAGTCTGATCTGCTTGCCGTGACTCTTGCCTCCCTAGTGGTCGGTGCCGCTTGGGGAGCGCTCTTCGCCTATCTAGGCCCGCTGGCCTTCCGATGGATACGCCGGAGAGCTAAGGAGGGGACTCCCCGGCGCCGGAGACCGGCGAGACACCGCGCGCAGAAGGGAGGTGGTCACCAAGGGTACGCGCCTGGTCGAGGGGCCCCAGTGGGAGGTGGGTTGAGTCGGAACCGGGTGGACAGAGGACCCGCCTCCCGCTTCCGCTACTAGGTACTAGGCGCCTGTCAGGGGTACGCCGAGGAGGCCCCCATCGCCCCCCGGTGGGGGCCTCCAGCATGCTCGGGCTTGGAGACGACACCCAGGCCGACGAAAGAAAAAAGTCCCCGGAGACACCGAGGCCCCCGCCGGAGCGGGGGCCTTGCCTTGGTGGTCAGTCGTCCTCAGGTAGCCGAACGATCCTCTCCAGCTCCGCTACCCACTCGGCGTCACGTTCGGGGATGTGAGCCGACCACTTCTTCACCCAAGCGTCTATCTCCGTCTGAGTTGCCGGTTGCCCCACTGCGAAGCCCTCCTCCGCCTCGCAGCTCGGCTAGCTTCATCTAGCCTCACTGCTCTGGAGATCCGAAGAGGACTTCCAGCGGTGGCTGCAGAGCCAGGACTTCCAGCGCGGACACTCCCACGCCGCCCAGGACGGCGAGGGCCACGGGCACGGCCGCGGCGGCCCGGCGGCGAGCGCCTCGGAGCTGTGGACGTTCGAGGTCGTGCAGAGCGCCGACCCCAGGCCCAAGAACGCCGAGGGCTGAGTCAGCGCTGCACGACCAGGTCCCGATACTCCGGGTGCCGGTCGATGTAGCGCTGGACGAACGGGCACAGCGGGACCACCTTCAGGCCCCGCGCGCGCACGTCGTCCAGGGCGCCCCGGGCCAGGGCGCCGGCGACGCCCTGGCCCTCGTACTCGGGGTCCACCTCGGTGTGGGTGAACACCAGCGTCCCCCGGCGGCCCTTCCGGTAGTCGATGAAACCGGCCTTGTCGCCGTCCACGGTGATCTCGTACCGCGACGCGCGGGGATCGTCGCTGACCTGTCGGCTCATGCCGTCGTCCCTTCCCCGCGGCGGGGGGCGGTCTCACCCGGCGTTCGGCTCGTACCCGGCGCGGAGCAGCCCATAGGTCACCGCGTCCTCCATGGCCTGCCAGGAGGCCGCGATGACGTTCTGGTCCACGCCGACCGTGCTCCAGGAGGTCTCCCCGTCGCTGGTCTCCTGCAGCACCCTCGTCACCGCTCCGGTGCCGCGCCGCCCCAGGTCCAGGATGCGGACCTTGTAGTCGGTCAGCTGCATCCGGGCCAGCTCGGGGAACAGCCGTTCCAGCGCGGTGCGCAGCGCCCGGTCCAGGGCGTTCACCGGTCCGTTGCCCTCGCCGGTGCACACGATCCGCTCGCCCTTGGCGTGCAGCTTCACGGTGGCCTCGCTGACCACCTCGCCGTCGGGGCGGCGCTCCACGATCACCCGCCAGGACTCCACGTCGAAGTGCCGGGTGCGCTCGCCGTTCAACTCCTCTTTCAGCAGCAGCTCGAAGGAGGCGTCGGCGGCCTCGAAGGTGTAGCCCTCGGCCTCCAGCTCCTTGACCCGCTCGACGACCTTGCGGGCCCGCTCCCCCGACAGGTCGTAGCCCAGCTCGCGGCCCTTGAGCTCCACGGAGGCCCGCCCGGCCATGCTGGAGACCAGCATCCGCATGTCGTTGCCGACCTTCGCCGGGTCGATGTGCTGGTACAGGTCGGGGTCGACCTTGACGGCCGAGGCGTGCAGCCCGGCCTTGTGCGCGAACGCCGACACCCCCACGTACGGCTGCTGCGGGCTGGGCGCCACGTTGGTGACCTCGGAGATCGCGTGCGCGATCCGGGTCATCTCGGCCAGCTGCTCGTCGGACACCAGCCGCATGCCCCGCTTGAGCTGCAGGTTGCCGATCACGGTGAACAGGTTGGCGTTCCCGCTGCGCTCGCCGTACCCGTTGGCGCAGCCCTGCACATGGGTGGCCCCGGCCTTGACGGCGGCGAGCGTGTTGGCGACCGCGCAGCCGGAGTCGTCGTGGCAGTGGATGCCCACGCGGGCGCCGGTCCCGACGACCTCGTGCACCACCTCGGCCAGCTCGTCGGGCAGCATCCCGCCGTTGGTGTCGCACAATGCGATCACGTCCGCGCCGGCCTCGGCGGCGGTGAGCACCACCTCCAGCGCGTACGCCCGGTTGGCCCGGAAGCCGTCGAAGAAGTGCTCGGCGTCCACGAAGACGCGCCGGCCCTCCGCGCGCAGGTGGGAGACCGTGTCGCGGATCATCGCGAGGTTCTCCTCCAGGGTCGTGCGGAGGGCCAGCTCGACATGCCGGTCGTGGCTCTTGGCGACGAGGGTCACCACCGGCGCGCCCGAGTCGCGCAGAGCGGCCACCAGGGGGTCGTCGGCGGCCTTCGTCCCCGGCCGGCGGGTCGCGCCGAACGCGGCGAGCTGCGCGTGCTTCAGGTCCAGCTCTGTTCGAGCCCGTCTGAAGAACTCGGTGTCCTTGGGATTGGCGCCCGGCCAGCCGCCCTCGATGAACCCGACGCCCAGGTCGTCGAGGTGGCGTGCGATGGCGAGCTTGTCGGGCACGGAGAGGTTGAGCCCTTCCTGCTGCGAGCCGTCTCGCAGCGTGGTGTCGTACACGTGGAAGCCGTCGCCTTGCATCAGGTTCCCTTTCGCGGATGCCCGCGCGCGTCCGGTGCCCGGAAAAGCAAAAGACCCCTCACGGACGTGAGAGGTCTGCGCGCCGGCGGTGTCCCGTTAGCCGACGCGCCAGCCAATAATGATCAGGCCGTGGCGCATAGTGACAACCTGTTTATCACAGCGATCACAGGGGCGTCACATCGGTCTCACGTTCCGAGACGGAGCACCGGCGTCGGCCCTGTTCGGCGACCGCGAAACCTGCCGAAGGAGACCCGGGAAACACCGAAGATCGCCGAAAAAGAACGGAACACCCGGCAAAGTCACGGAAAGACCCGACGGAAGCCGCAAAGGACGGAATACGGCGAGCGGGGGCCGAGGCCCGTCCACGCCCCGGCCCGCCGCGGACGACGCAATCAGATGACCAATCAGATGATCTTGTGGACCCAGCCGTACGGGTCGGGACGGGTGCCGTACTGGATACCGATCAGCTCCTCGCGCAGCCGCATCGAGATCGGGCCGGGCTCGCCGTCGCCGATCCGCCACTCCCGGTCGGGGGTCTTGACCCCGCCGACCGGGCTGATGATGGCCGCGGTGCCGCAGCCGAACACCTCGGTGATCGCGCCGGAGGCGCAGTCGGCCTCCCACTGGTCGATGCTGATCCGCCCCTCTTCGACCGGGATGCCCAGGTCGGGGGCCAGCTTGAGCAGCGAGTCACGGGTCACGCCGGGCAGCAGGGTGCCGGTGAGCGCCGGGGTGAGCAGCCGGGCGTCGGAGCCGGAGCCGTAGACGAACATCAGGTTCATCGACCCGACCTCCTCGACCCAGCGGTGCTCGGTGGCGTCCAGCCACACCACCTGGTCGCAGCCGTTCTCCACGGCCTCGGCCTGGGCCAGGAAGGAGGCGGCGTAGTTGCCGCCGCACTTGGCCTCGCCGGTGCCGCCGGGGGCGGCGCGGGTGTACTCCGGGGAGGCCCACACCGTGACCGGCTTGATCCCCCGCGAGTAGTACAGCCCGGACGGGGAGGCGATCACGATGAACAGATACTCCTGCGAGGGCCGCTGCACGCCCAGCGTCCGCGAGGTGGCGATCATGAACGGACGCAGGTAGAGGCTGTAGCCCTCGGTCCGCGGCACCCAGTCCCGGTCGGTGCTGACCAGCAGCTCCAGCGCCCGGATGAACACGTCCTCGGGCAGCTCGGGCATCGCCATACGGCGCGCCGAGCGGTTGAACCGGGCGGCGTTGGCCTCCGGCCGGAAGGTGACCACCGACCCGTCCGGCTGCGCGTACGCCTTGGTGCCCTCGAAGATCTCCTGGGCGTAGTGGAACACCTGGGTGGCCGGGTCCAGCGAGATCGGCCCGTACGGCTCCAGGCGGGCGTCGTGCCAGCCGCGGTCCGCCGAATAGCGAATGGTGATCATGTGATCGGTGAAGTGCTGGCCCCATCCGGGATCGGCCAGGATGCGCTCGCGCTCCTCGTCCGGAGTGCGGTGCTGGGAAAGCTCGATGCTGAAGTCGAGGGTGCTGCTCATGATCTAGGTCCTCTCCCGGAGCGACCGGCGGCCCCGTTGCCGTGCCGGCACTCCCTATTGTGATACTTCGTCCGGCTCTCCTGAGATCACGGGCGCACACGAAACCGGGCGCGCCCGTGGGGCACGCCCGGAGAGTCTCGCCGTCGGCCGGCGCAGGCGTGCCGCTAGCCGGCTACTCGCTTGGCGATGGCGTCGCCGATCTCGTGGGTGGCGCGGACGGCGGTGCCGCGCTCGGCCAGGTCCGCCGCGACGGCCTGCTCGACCCGTCGGGCGGCCTCGGGGGCCCCGACGTGGTCCAGCAGCATGGCCACCGACAGCACGGTGGCGGTCGGGTCGGCCTTGGCCTGCCCGGCGATGTCGGGAGCGCTGCCGTGCACCGGCTCGAACATCGACGGGGCGGTGCGGTCGGGGTTGACGTTGCCGGAGGCGGCCAGCCCGATCCCGCCCGCGATGGCGGCGCCGATGTCGGTGATGATGTCGCCGAACAGGTTGTCGGTGACGATCACGTCGAACCGCCCCGGGTCGGTCACGAAGAACATGGTGGCCGCGTCGACGTGGCAGTAGTCCGTCGTGACCTGCGGGTACTCCTCGCCGACCCGCTTGAGGACGCGCTGGTACAGGTCGCCGGCGTAGGTGAGGACGTTGTCCTTGTGGATCAGGGTGAGCTTCTTGCGGGGGCGGGCGGCGGCCCGCTCGAAGGCGTGGCGGATCACCCGCTCGACGCCGAACGCGGTGTTGACGCTCTCCTGGGTGGCGACCTCGTGCGGGGTGCCCTTGCGCAGCACGCCGCCGACCCCGGTGTAGGGCCCCTCGGTGCCCTCGCGCACCACGACCATGTCGACGTCGTCGGGGGCGACATCGGCCAGCGGGGTCCTCACCCCCGGGAACAGCTTCACCGGGCGCAGGTTGACGTAGTGGTCCAGCTCGAACCGCAGGCGCAGCAGCAGCCCGCGCTCCAGCACTCCGCTCGGCACCGACGGGTCGCCGACCGCGCCCAGCAGGATCGCGTCCTGGCCGCGCAGCTCCTCCAGCACCGAGTCCGGCAGGGTCTCCCCGGTGCGGTGCCAGCGCGCCGCGCCCAGGTCGTAGTCGGTCCGGTCGAAGGACAGCCCGTGGGCGTCGGCGACGGCGTCGAGGACCTTGAGACCCTCGGCGACGACCTCGGGCCCGATCCCGTCTCCGGGGATGACGGCCAGTCGGATCGTACGGGTGCTGCTGGAAGCCATGGCCGTACCCTAATGCATCGATCTCATTGATTGGTCATGGATCTCATATTCCGGACCAATCTCGGCCCGGAACGACAGGACGCCGCCGCCGTCGGCCGGCGGCAGCGCCCTGCGGGCCCGTCAGCGGGGCGTACGACCCCCGTTGTCGCGACGGTCCAGGGCGTCCTGCAGGGCCTTGGCGGCCTCCCGGCGAACGTCCTCCGGCGACTGCGAGGCATGCGTGTTGTCCATCCGAAACTCCTTGATCGACCGCTTCCGGCACGCGGCCGCCCTCCGCCGACGTTCCCGATCCGGGGGTGTCGGACAGGGCGGCTGCGGCGGCCTCGCAGGATCTCCACGCAGCGCCGCCTGATTGTTCTCACCTGCGATGTTACCTGCCCGTAATTCCCTTTGTCCCACCACATGGCATGCTGTCTCATATTTTGAGACATATCATCGTGAACCGCCCCGCCGGAGCCCGCTGCCGCCGCCGGCGGGCGACGCCGCGGCGCACACCATGCGGACAGCGGCGCGGAGGGACGCGGCGCGGAGGGAGGTCGCCTGCACGCCGAGTCCGCACGCCGAAAGGCCCGACCGCGGGCATGGACGCGGACACCGCTCGGGAGGAGGCGTCGCCCACCGGGACGCGGACGCACCGCCGCCACGACCCCGGGGACGACCGCGCCTCGGGCGCCGGCCCCGCGGGCCGACGACACGGCGCCCCAGGCCCGATACGGGCCTGGGGCGCCGTGGGGTCACGTGATCGGGCGCGCCGCGGGACGCCTGGGGGCCGTCACCCGTCCAGGTCGACCCGGCGGCCCATGTCGGCGCCGATCTCGGTGCGGATGGCCTCGAGGAGGTCGGGGCTGATGGCGGAGTCGACGGTGAGCGCGATCAGGGCCTTGCCGCCCTTGGCGCTGCGGCCCACCTGCATGCTGGCGATGTTGATCTGGGCGTCGCCCAGCAGCCTGCCCACCACCCCGACGATGCCCGGCCGGTCGGTGTAGGAGAAGAACGCCATGTGCTCGGCGGGCAGCAGCTCCATCTCGTAGCCGTTGATCTCGACGATCCGCTCAATGTGCTTGGGGCCGGTGAGCGTGCCGGAGACCGAGATCACCGAGCCGTCCGCCATGGTGCCCTTGACCTGGACGACGTTCCGCCAGTCGGGGCTCTCCTCACTGGTGGTGAGGGTGACCTCGACGCCGCGGTCCCGGGCCAGCAGCGGGGCGTTGACGAAGGTGACGGCGTCCTCGACCACGTCCAGGAACACGCCCTTGAGCGCGGCCAGCTCCAGCACCTTGACGTCGTGCGCGGTGATCTCGCCGCGGACCACGACCTCCAGCCGGACCGGCACCCCGCCGGCCAGCGCGGTGAAGATGCGTCCCAGCTTCTCGGCCAGCGGCAGCCCGGGCTTGACGTCCTCGGCCACCGCCCCGCCCTGCACGTTGACCGCGTCCGGCACGAACTCGCCGGCCAGCGCCAGCTTGACCGAGCGGGCCACCTGGGTGCCGGCCTTCTCCTGGGCCTCGTGGGTGCTGGCGCCCAGGTGCGGGGTGACCACCACGTTGTCGTGGTGGAACAGCGGGCTGTCGGTGCACGGCTCGCTGGCGAACACGTCCAGCCCGGCGCCGGCCACCCGGCCCTCCTTGAGCGCCAGGTCCAGGGCGTTCTCGTCGACGATCCCGCCGCGGGCCGCGTTGACGATCCGCACCGACGGCTTGACCTTGTGCAGCTCCCGGTCGCCGATCAGCCCGATGGTCTCCGGCGTCTTGGGCAGGTGGACGGTGATGAAGTCGCTCTCGCGCAGCAGCTCGTCCAGGGTGACCAGCCGCACGCCCAGCTGCGCGGCCCGGGCCGCCTGCACGTACGGGTCGTAGGCGATGATCTGCATGTCGAACGCGGCCAGCCGCTGCGCCACCAGCACGCCGATGCGTCCCAGGCCCAGCACGCCGACCGTCTTGCCCTGCAGCTCGACGCCGGTGTACTTGGAGCGCTTCCACTCGCCCTGCTTGAGGGCGGCGTGGGCCTGCGGAACGTTCCGAGCGGTGGCCAGCAGCAGCGCGATGGCGTGCTCGGCGGCGGTGACGATGTTGGACGTCGGGGCGTTGACGACCATGACGCCGGCCTTGGTCGCCGCCTCCACGTCCACGTTGTCCAGGCCGACCCCGGCGCGGGCGACCACGCGCAGCCTCTTGGCGTGCTCGAACACCTCGGCGTTGACCTTGGTGGCGCTGCGCACGATCAGCGCGTCCACGTCGGCGACGGCGGGCAGCAGCGCCTCCCGGTCCGCTCCGTCGACGTGGCGGACGTCGAAGTCGGAGGCCAGCAGCTCCAGGCCGGCCGGTGACAGTTCTTCGGCTACGAGGACGACAGGCTTGCTCAAAACGAAAGTCCTTACGGATGCGGATTGTCGGCTGAGAAGGTCAGCGAGCCCACCCCCTCGTGTGCCTCGCCCCCGTACGGTGAGTCTAGCCCCCGCCGCGGGCGAAGCCTGACACCCCCGTCCACACGTCCCCTAACGCGCCGAATGCCCCGATCAGCGAGCCGCGGAACGCGGCCGTCGCGCCGCCCGCGGCGCCCGGCGGCGCCGGTGAGGACGAGGGACGGCGAAGACGGCGTGCATCCCGCGCCCGGAGGGCACGCCGGCCCGAGCGGGGCGGGCGGAGGCGGACCGGCCGGGCACGGCGCCGGACGGGCCCGCTCACACCCGAGCGTATGACGGCCGCGGCCGATCAGGGCACGGCGACGACCGGCGGCTCGGCGAGCGCATCCTCGCGGGCCGGCGCGGGATCGGCGGGCGGGCGGACCTCCTGGGGGGCGCGGCGCCCGCCGCGGCAGAACGCGATGCCGGCGGCCAGGCAGGCCAGCGGCACCGCGGCCAGCGCGTACCGGTAGTCGAACTGCGCGGTCACCGGCGGGACGACGATCAGCACCGCCGACAGGGTCCACGGCAGCAGCGCCGCCCCGGCGCCGCGCCGCCGCCCGATCCACGCCCAGGCCAGCCCGGCGGCCAGGATCGCCCCGAGCACGGTGCCGCGCAGGTAGACGTGCCGCTGGTAGACCTGCAGGAACCCGGCGTAGGGCTCGACCACGGCGGTGGTGACCCGGCCCGGGTCATAGGCCTGCAGGATGGGGATGTGATGCTCGTCGGGGCGCGCCACCTCGTCCTGGCCGCGGAACAGGTAGTGGCCGTAGGTGAACTCCTCCGGATAGACCGGGTGCCCCCACTGGAAGGTCCGCGCGATGTCGACCGCGATCGTCCGGGCGTAGTCGCCGGGCTGGGTCAGCATGGCGCGTTTGGCGAACGACCCGGCCACCCGGTTCTGCTCGACGTTGAACGCGCCGCCGGGGATGCGCCGCACCGGGGCGAACTGGCCCCACACGTAGGAGCCGGCCGCCTTGCGCTCGGACGGGGCGGCGGCCACGCACAGGGCCGCCTCCTCGGGGGGCGGCTGCATCTTCTCGCAGTCGGCGAACGCCATCACCCGGCTGTAGAGGAAGATCCCCGAGCTGCGGGTCATCTCCCAGCGGCCGTGGTGGGAGTGGTACCACTGCAGGTAGCACGCGATCGGCAGCGCGCAGGCGCCCACCAGCGCCGCCACCGGCCGCCACCCGGCCCGCCGCACCAGCAGGAAGCCCACGCCGATCACCAGCAACGGCATCCCGACCGTGCGGGTGAGCGCGGCCAGTCCCAGCAGCCCGCCCGCCAGCGCGGCGTTGCGGGGCGTGTGCTCGCCCAGCAGCACCACCGCCGCAGCCGTGACCAGGAACACGAACAGGGTGTCCGACAGGACCATGTGTTCCAGCTGGATCTGGAACGCGTCGAACAGCACCGGCGCCGCCGCGAGCGAGGCGGCCCAGCCGGGCGCGCCGAATCTGCGGCGCAGCGCCCCGTAGATCAGGACGGCGATGCCCAGCCCCATCAGGTGCTGCAGCACCGCGATCAGCGCGAGGCTGTGCAGCGGCTCCAGCAGCCGCAGCAGCAGCGGGTAACCGCTGGGTCGGATCAGCCCCGGCTCCAGCGCGACCGCCGACGCCATGTAGTCGTAGGAGTCGGGGAACCACATCACCCAGCGGTAGCCGAGCATGGCGGTCGCCCGGAGCCCCGCCGCGACCAGCAGCAGCGGCAGGAACACCCGATGCCGCCGCAGCGCCTCCCGCAGGCGCGCGGTGCTCACCCGCGCTCTCCCGCGCCGGCGCGACGGCACGGCTCCCCGCCGCTCAGCGATCTCGCCGACCCCTGTGCGGGCAACGCGCGCAATGCGGCCTCCTGCTCGTCTGGGAGCCATGACCCCGAACCCGCGCCGCTTCTCCGTTCGCCCGATGCGCGGGATGTGCGTGTGATCGACGACTCCGAACCGGGGGCCATGACCGTCCTCCCCGGTTCCACCGGGTACTGGTGATGATATTGGCATCGGCGCCGGGGTGGGTGGTCGAGAGACCAGCGAACGCCAACGGCCCGGACAAGACACGCGTCGGCGGACGTAAACCCGGGGGTGCGGGGCCCGCCGGGCCCCGCACCCCGTCCGACCGCTCCGGACGCGGCGGCTCAGGCGATCCGCCGGACGACCGGCAGACGGGACCTGGTGAACAGGCCCGCCGCGAGCGCCGCCAGCACGGGGACGAGCAGGCCGACGGCGGCCAGCAGCGACCAGGGGATGTCCACGATCGGCTGCACGCCGCCGGGCGGCGGGTCGTGCTCGATCGGCGTCCCGGGGACCCGGGTGAGCACGCGGGCCGCCGAGATCCCGGGGGCCAGGCCGGCGGCGATGCCCAGCCAGCAGCCCAGCAGCGCGGTGCACGCGGCCTGCCCCATCGTCAGCAGCCGCCGGGTGCGCGGCCGGGCGCCGACCGCGGCGAGGGTGGCCAGGTCGGGCCGGGCGTCGGCGACGGCCAGCCCGGTGACGATCAGCGATCCGCCGACCACCATGACCCCGCCGGCCAGCGCGAGCAGCACCAGCGGCGTCGCGAACGACCCGGTGAACCCGCGCTCGACGTACAGCTCGAGCCGGACGTCCTCCGGCAGCGCCCCGGCGATGCGCTCGTTGACGCGCTCCTGCTCGGCGGGCGTCACCCGGTGGTCGGCCCGGTCGATGGCGTAGTACGTCAACGCGGTCGGCAGGCCCAGCTCCCGCGCGGTGCGGGGCGACACCAGCGCGGGGAACTCCCCGGGCAGCCGTTCGGCGACCGTGGCGACCGGCAGGTCGACGGTGCGCAGCACCCGCTGGGGGACCGTGCCGTTCGCATCCGGCGGCCGCTGCTCCATGATCTGCGCACGCAGCCGGCCGCCGGGGGCGGTCCTGCCCTCGGGCAGCACCACGCCGCCCTCGCGCAGCGTCCGGACCGCCTGCGGGTCCTCCCGGCCCAGCAGCATGCGGACCGCGTCGGGCTCGGCGACCAGCGTCCCGAAGGGGCCGAGCTGCGGATCGACTCCGGTGTTCAGCCAGCGGCAGCCGGTGTCGCAGTCGCCGAACGGGCCGATGTGGTGCAGGGCGTGGATCGGGACGCCGGGCAGCTCCTGCTCGATCGCCCGGCGGACCCGGTCGGCGTGCTCGGCGGTGAGGGAGACATAGGCCGCGCCCATCGGGAGCTCAGGCTGATAGTTGGCGCGCCGCCAGGCGAATTCGCTGGAGCCCCCGATGGCCAGCGCGGTGATGCCGGCGACCGCGGCCATGATCGCGGCGACGGCGGGGGCGGCGCGCCCCCGGTTGCGGGCGTTGTCGCGAACGGCCAGCCGCAGCGGCAACGGCAGCGATCGGGCGGGGCGCGCGGCGACGCCCACCGCCAGCGGACACACCAGCACGCCGCCCACGACGATCGCCGCCGTGCCGAACACGATGCCGTACTCCGCCAACAGCCGCGGTCCGACCAGGCACAGCGCCGCTCCCCCGGCGATGCAGACCGCCCCGGCGATCGGCCAGCCACGCCGGGCACGGACCCGCTCGCGCCGCCCGGCCAGCGCGGCGACCACGTCCATGCGCGCCGCCTGTGCGGCGGGCACGTAGGCGGCCAGCAGCCCGCTCAACGCGCCCAACGCCATCGGCACGGCCACCAGCGGCCACGGCACCTCGAACGGTCCCATGGGGGCGTCGGTGTGGCGGTCGATGATCGGCACCGCCACGGCGGCCAGGCCCAGTCCCGCCGAGGCGCCCAGCAGCGCGGCGACGGCGCCGGCCGCCGCACCGCCCGCCAGCACGATGGCGCGCAGATGGCGGGGCTGTCCGCCGGCGGCCATGACCAGCGCCAGCTGCCGGCGCTGCCGGCGGATGCCCACCGCGAAAGCGGGTCCGGCCAGCAGCACGACCTCAAGCACGATCATCGTGATCGTCAGGGCGAGGACCGCCTTCTCGGCGGGGGGGCGTCCGGAACCGTTCGGCACGCCGACGCCGGCGGGCGGGTTGCGGATCAGCTCGGCGGAGGCGACCACCAGTCCGGACCGGTTGAAGTGCTCGACGTCGGACCAGGTGACCGGCCGTCCGGTGGACAGCAGCCAGGCGTGCCCCTGGTGCTGCGGGGCGATGAGCCCGCTGCCCGGCAGGGTCTGCACGAACGAGGCGGACGCGGCGCCGTCGGGGTCGACGACGTGGCCGACGATCCGTTTGGGAGTGTCGTCGCGGGTGAGGATGATCGTGTCGCCGATGCGATAGCCGCGGTCGCGCAGCGCCGGGGAGATCGCGACCTCGTCGGCGGAGGCGGGCGGCCGCCCCGCGGTGACGGTGAGGATGCCCGTGGTGATCCGGTCGCGCAGATCCAGCTCCCGCACCTCGACCTGGGCGTATCCGCGGGGGGTGCGCACCTGCGTGTCGCCGGTGACGTACGGCACGACGCGGGCGGACGGGCCGAACCGGGCGGTGACGAGCCGTGCCACCTGCGAGGCGTCCACGGGCTCGGTGGTGTCGCCCGCGCGGATCCAGGACTCGCCCAGGACGTCCTGGCGGATGGGGCCGCCGGCGAACTGCACCCGCGCCTCGGCGCGGCCGAGCTCGTGCGGCAGCCGCTCCACGGCGCTCCACTCGCGGGTGCTGTCGAGCACCGCCAGCATCACGATGGCCAGCACCGGAAGCCCGATCATGCACAGCACCAGGGCGCTGCGCCCCTTGGCGCGCCACGCGTCCCGCCAGGCGATGCGCAGCGCCGCCCGATGGCCGCCGAGACTCATCGGACGTCCTCCAGCAGGCTCTCGGGGCCGGTCGGGGCGCCGGTGGAGTCGACGATCACGCCGTCGCGCAGGAACACCACCCGGTCGGCCCAGGCGGCGTGCCGGGACTCGTGGGTGACCATCAGGCAGGCGGCGCCGGCGTCGCAGCGGGCCCGCAGCAGCCGCATGATCTCCTCGCCGGAGCGGCTGTCCAGCGCGCCGGTGGGCTCGTCGGCCAGGACCAGGCGTCGTTCGCCGACCAGGGCGCGGGCGATGGCGACGCGCTGCTGCTGGCCGCCGGACATCTCCTCGGGGAACCGGTCGGCCAGCTCGCCGATGCCGACCTCGGCCAGCGCGTCCAGCGCCTCGCGGCGGGCGCGGCGGGTGCGCACCCCGTCCAGCTCGCGGGGCAGCATGACGTTCTCCGCCGCGGTCAGGGTGGGGATGAGGTTGTAGTCCTGGAAGACGTAGCCGATGCTGCGCCGCCGCAGCGCCGCCCGCGCCGCCGTGCCCAGGGAGCCGAGGTCGGTGCCCTCGACCAGGACCTGTCCGGCGGTGGGGGTGTCGAGCCCGCCGGCCAGGGTGAGCAGGGTGGACTTGCCGGATCCCGAGGGGCCCATCACGGCGACGAACTCGCCGGGCGCCACGTGCAGGCTGACGCCGCGCAGCGCGTGCACGACGTTGGGGCCGGTCCCGTGATCGCGCGACACCTCGCGCATGACGAGCACGTTCACCGGCGGACCTCCGGACGCTCGTCGGGGCGGGCGGCCTCGGCCTCGGGGCCGGTCTGGGCCGCGGCGGGGCGGCGCTCGAGGGCGAGGCGGGTCATGAAGGCCTCGCAGTGGTCCAGCCAGCGGACCTCGGCCTCGGCCTGGAAGATCATGGACTCCAGCACCAGCCGCCAGGAGGCGTCGGCGGCGTCCGCCGGCAGCGGCGGGGCGTCGGCCTTGAGGCGGGTCAGGTCGCGCAGGGCGCGCAGCGTGGCGGTGCGCTGGGTCTGCACCACGGCGCGGACGTCGACGCCCGGGGTGGTGACGGCCATGGCCAGCTTGATGGCCAGTTCGTCGCGCGGCCGGTCGGCGGGGGCGATGGGAGTGGCGAACCAGCGGCGTACCTCCTCCTCGCCGTCGGGGGTGATGCGGTAGACGAACCGTCCCTCGGCGTCGGCGTCGGCCTTGGCGACGAGGCCGTCGCGTTCCAGCCGCGCCAGGGTGGAGTAGACCTGGCCGATGTTGAGCGGCCAGGTGGCGCCGGTGGACGCCTCGAACTCCGCGCGGAGCTGATAGCCGTAGCGAGGTCCCTGGGACAGCAGCGCCAGGATGCCGTGACGTATGGACATATACGCAGTATGCATACTGCGTATGCCCAAGGCAATACCGAGTATGCATCCGGGCGTCGTCCGACGCCCCGGAGACGACGACGGCCCGCCGCGACACGATGTCGCGGCGGGCCGTCCCGGCGGCGGACCGCGTCCGCCCGCCCCGCCCGGCGGGCGCCGGGCGCCCCTCACGGGGCCCGGGGCGTCAGTCGTTCAGCCAGCTCATCATCGGGCGGAGCTTGGCGCCGGTCTGCTCGATCGGGTGGTCGCCCAGCTCCTTGCGGTACTTGAGGTGGTTGGTCTGGCCGCCGTCGAACTCGGCGACGAGCTCCTTGGCGAACTCGCCGGAGGTGATCTCGGCGAGGATCCGCTTCATCGCCTCCTTGGTCTGCTCGGTGATCACCCGCGGACCGCGGGTGTAACCGCCGTACTCGGCGGTGTCGGAGACCGACCAGTACATCTTCTGGATGCCGCCCTCGTACATGAGGTCGACGATCAGCTTCATCTCGTGCAGGCACTCGAAGTAGGCCACCTCCGGCTGGTAGCCCGCCTCGATCAGGGTCTCGAACCCGGCCTTGATCAGCTCGGACACGCCGCCGCACAGCACGGCCTGCTCACCGAACAGGTCGGTCTCGGTCTCCTCGGCGAAGGTGGTCTTGATGCCGCCGGCGCGCAGCCCGCCGATCGCCTTGGCGTAGGAGAGGGTCAGCGGCCAGGCGTTCCCGGTGGCGTCCTTCTCCACCGCGACCAGCACCGGCACGCCCCGGCCCGCGGTGAACTGGCGACGCACCAGGTGGCCGGGGCCCTTGGGGGCGACCATGGCCACGTCCACGCCCTCGGGGGCCTCGATCAGGCCGAACCGGATGTTCAGGCCGTGCCCGAAGAACAGCGCATCACCCTCGACCAGGGCCGGCTTGATCTCGTTGTTGTACAGGTCGCGCTGGACGTGGTCGGGCGCCAGGATCATGATCAGGTCGGCCTCCTCGGCCGCCTCGGCCGGGGTGACCACCCGCAGGCCGTCCGCCTCGGCCTGCGCCCGGCTCTTGGAGCCCTCCTTGAGCCCGACCCGCACGTCGACCCCCGAATCGCGCAGCGACAGCGCGTGCGCGTGCCCCTGGCTGCCGTAGCCGATCACGGCCACGTGCCGGCCCTGGATGACGCTCAGGTCGGCGTCGTCGTCGTAGAACATCTCCGCCACTTGGAACTACCTCTCTATGGATGAAGGCGCGCTCAGGCGCTGCGGTCCAGGGCTCGCAGGGAGCGATCGGTGATGGAGCGGGCGCCGCGGCCGATGGCCACCATCCCCGACTGGACCAACTCCTTGATGCCGAACGGCTCCAGCACGCGGATGAGCGCTTCGAGCTTGTCACGGTTGCCGGTGGCCTCGATGGTGACCGCCTCCGGGGCCACGTCGACCACCTTGGCGCGGAACAGCTGGACGGTCTCCAGCACCTGCGACCGGGTCTCGGCGTCGGCCCGCACCTTAACCAGGATCAGTTCGCGCTGCACCGAGGAGGCCGGATCCAGCTCCACGATCTTCAGCACGTTGACCAGCTTGTTGAGCTGCTTGGTGACCTGTTCCAGCGGCAGGTCCTCGACGTTCACCACGATGGTCATCCGGGAGATCTCCGGATGCTCGGTGGTGCCCACCGCCAGCGAGTCGATGTTGAACCCGCGCCGGGAGAACAGCGCCGCGACCCGGGCCAGGATGCCCGGCTTGTTCTCCACCAGCACCGAGAGCGTGTGACGGCTCATGGGTCAGTCCCCGTTCTCCCAGTCGGGCGCCATGTCGCGCGCGATCTTGATGTCGTCGTTGCTGGTCCCGGCGGCGACCATGGGCCACACCATGGCGTCCTTGTGGACCACGAAGTCGATGACCACCGGGGTGTCGTTGATCTCCATCGCCTTGGCGATGGTGCCCTCGACGTCCTCGGGCCGCTCGCAGCGCAGCCCGACGCACCCGTAGGCCTCGGCCAGCTTGACGAAGTCCGGGATCCGCTTGGAGTGGAGGTCGGTGTTGGAATAGCGCTCGTTGTAGAAGAGCGTCTGCCACTGCCGGACCATGCCCAGGTTGCCGTTGTTGATCACGGCGACCTTGATCGGGATGCCCTCGACGACGCAGGTGGCCAGCTCCTGGTTGGTCATCTGGAAGCAGCCGTCGCCGTCGATCGCCCACACCTGGGCGTCGGGCTTGGCGACCTTGGCGCCCATCGCCGCCGGGATCGCATAGCCCATGGTCCCCGCGCCGCCGGAGTTGAGGAACGCCCCGGGCCGCTCGTACTTGATGAACTGGGCCGCCCACATCTGGTGCTGGCCCACGCCCGCCACGTAGTAGGCGTCCGGGCCGACCATCTTGCCGATCTGCTCGATCACGTACTGGGGGGCCAGCGAACCGTCCTCGGGGTGGTCGTACCCCAGGGGGTAGGTCTCCCGCCAGGCGTTCAGCTGCTTCCACCAGGCGCTGTAGTCGCCGCGGCGGCCGGCCTCGTGCTCGGCCTGCACCGCCACGATCAGGTCGGCGATGACCTCGCGGACGTCGCCGACGATCGGGACGTCGGCGTGCCGGTTCTTGGAGATCTCGGCCGGGTCGATGTCGGCGTGCACGACCTTGGCGTCGGGGGCGAAGCTGTCCAGCTTGCCGGTGACCCGGTCGTCGAAGCGGGCGCCGAGGGCCACCAACAGGTCCGAGCGCTGCAGGGCGCCGACCGCGCCGACGGTGCCGTGCATGCCGGGCATCCCCATGTGCAGGGGGTGGCTGTCGGGCAGCGCGCCCTTGGCCATCAGCGTGGTGACCACCGGCGCGCCGGTCAGCTCGGCCAGCACCTTCAGCTCGGCCGCCGCGCCCGCCTTGATCACGCCGCCGCCCACGTACAGCACCGGGCGCTCGGCCTCCACCAGCAGCCGGGCCGCCTCACGGATCTGCTTGGAGTGCGGGCGGGTCACCGGCCGGTAGCCGGGCAGCCGCAGCGACTCGGGCCAGGCGAACTCGACGGTGTCCTGCAGAGCGTCCTTGGAGATGTCGACCAGGACCGGACCGGGACGGCCGGTGGAGGCGATGTGGAACGCCTCGGCGATGGTGCGGGCGATGTCCCGGGCATCGGTGACCAGGAAGTTGTGCTTGGTGATCGGCATGGTGATGCCGACGATGTCGGCCTCCTGGAACGCGTCGGTCCCGATGGCCGAGCTGGAGACCTGGCCGGTGATGGCCACGATCGGCACCGAGTCCATGTAGGCGTCGGAGATCGGGGTGACGAGGTTGGTGGCCCCCGGGCCGCTGGTGGCCATGCAGACCCCGACCTTGCCGGTGACCATGGCGTATCCCTGAGCGGCGTGCCCGGCGCCCTGCTCGTGGCGGACCAGGATGTGCCGCACCTGCTTGGAGTCGAACAGGGGGTCGTAGGCCGGGAGGATCGCTCCCCCGGGGATGCCGAACACGGTGTCGACCCCGACGTTCTCCAGTGCGCGGACCAGCGCCTGAGCTCCCGTCATTCGTTCGGTGGTCATGCCTTTTCCTTGGATGGGAGAGTGATCCTGGCCAACAAAAAACCCCTCGCGCCGGATATGGCGAATCGAGGGGAGCGCGCAGGCGAAGCGACTTGGTCAGCCTGCGCGCCGACCAAGTACTACGAGGATCGAGAAGATGCTCTGCACGGGTACACAATCGCCGACTCCCCCGACCGGCGTCAAATCCGTGGATAAATCATCTCACCATCCGAGACGGACTCAGCCCGGCGACAGGGCCGGTCCGTGCAGCGGCAGACCGGGACCGCCGGGCCCCCGCTCGGCGTCGGCGGAACCGCCCCGGTCGGTGAGATTGGTGCGCAGCAGCGCCTCCGCCGGCCCCGCCGCCATCGGCCGGGCCACCAGGAACCCCTGCCCGCGCGGGCACTCCATCTCGCGCAGCAGCTCCAGCTGCTCGGGACGCTCGATGCCCTCGGCCACCACGGTGAGACCGAGATCACTGCCCAGCCGCACGATGGTCCGGGTGAGCAGGGTGAGCGTGTCGTCCCGGCCCAGCCCCGCCACGAACGACGGGTCGATCTTGATCACGTCCACCGGGAGCTGCCCCAGATAGGCCAGCGAGGCGTAGCCGGTGCCGAAGTCGTCGATGGCCAGCCGCACCCCCAGATCGCGCAGCGCGGTCAGCCGCCGCACGTTCTGCCCGGCGTCCTCGACCAGCACCTCCTCCCGGACCTCCAGGGTGAGCGCGCTGGGCGGCAGACCGGTCTCCTCCAGGGCCGCCGCCACCGACTCCACGAACCGCGGCGCGGCGATCTGCCGGGCGGTGAAGTTCACCGACAGCCCCACGTCCCAGGACTCGGCGCGCCACCGGGCCACCTGTCGGCAGGACTCCCGCAGCACCCACTCGCCCAGCTGGACCATCAGCCCGGACTCCTCGGCGGGCCGGATGAACTCCTGCGGCGGCACCGACTCGCTGCCGCGCCACCAGCGCACCAGCGCCTCCACCCCGGTCACCCGGGAGGTGGCCAGCTCCACCACCGGCTGGAACTCGACGGTGAACTGCTCCTCGCTGAGCGCCCGCTGCAGCTCGGCGCCCAGCTCCAGCCGCCGCACCACATCGGCGTGCATGTGCGCGGCGAACACCTCCACGCGTCCGCCGCCCAGCTCCTTGGCCCGCGCCATCGCCAGATCGCCGTTGCGGATCAGGTCGGACCAGCTCTGCCGATCGGCCGCCGGCGCCGCCCCCTCCTCCCGCCCGGCCTGATCGGCCCGATCGCTGTCGGCGAACGCCAGCCCCACGCTGGCGCTCAGCACCACCTCGCGGTGGCCCGCCCGGTACGGCTCGTCGGTCAGCACCCGCAGCAGCCGCTCGGCCAGCTCCACCGCCGCGCGGGCCTCGGCGGCGTCCTCCACCAGCACGGCGAACTCGTCGCCGCCCCATCGGGCCACCGTGTCGTCGGCCTGGACGGCGGCGCGCAGCCGGCGGGCGGCCTGGGCGAGGACCTGGTCCCCGGCGGCGTGCCCCGCCGAGTCGTTCACCGCGGTGAACCCGTCGAGGTCGGCGAACACCACCGCGACCCGGTCGGCGGCGGCCTCCCGGGAGAGCACCTCGCGGACGCGCTCTTCGAAGTAGGCCCGGTTGGGCAGCCCGGTCAGCCCGTCGTGGAAGGTCAGATGGGTGACCTGACGCCGCAGCGCCGCCTGCTCGGACAGGTCGCGGGTGGTCACCAGCACCCGCGAGCCGGTGTACCGGGAGACGGTCGACTCGGTGGGCAGCCAGGTGCCGTCGGCGGCGCGCACCCGGCAGGACACCCGCAGCGCCGCCTGGTCCGAGGCCAGGAACTCGCCGTAGACCTCCTCCAGGTGCGGCAGGTCCTCGGGATGGATCAGCTCGGCCAGCCCCCGGCCCACCAGATCGTCGGGGTCGTGGCCGTAGACCTGGCGGGCCCGGTCGGAGACGTACTGGATCCCGCCGGTCAGGTCGCAGATCACCACCACGTCGTTGATGCTGTCAGCCAGCGCCCGGAAGTGCTCCTCCCCCGCCTCGACCGCACGCCGCAGCCCGTCGTTCTCGCGGAGCAGCCCGGCCAGCCGCGCCAGCATCACCAGCACCGCGGACCCGGCGACGATCGTGACCACCGGCTCCGAGCCCTGGCTGCCGGTCAGCGAGTGCCCCGCGACGAACAGGGCGGACGCCGCCGCCACCGCCGCCGGGGTGAGCCCGGGGCCGATCATGCGGCCGCAGGGGGCGGCGGGCTCGGCGTCGTCGGCCTCCCCGGAGGGGACGCGCGGGCGCTCCACGGCGGGCATCGGGCGGATCCAGGGGGCCAGGCCGAGCAGCAGCAGGCCCGCCACCCGCGGGATGTCCCCCGGATCGACGGAGGAGGCGCCGCCGTGCAGCCGGTCGATCATGGAGGCGATGTCGGCCGCGACGAACGCCACCAACGCCAGATAGGCCATCCACACTCCGGCCCGGTAGGCGCGGGCGGCGCCCAGCACGAACGGCAGCGCCCCGCACACCAGCATCGTCCCGACCAGCGGATACAGCAGGTCCAGCACGAATTCGGCCGGCGTCTCCCCCGACAGGTGGTACAGCCGGTCGAACTCCGCCACCCAGCCGAACACGAACAACGCGGCCACGCACACATAGGTATCGGCGAGGTAGCGGGTCCAGGTCCCCACGTCCCTGGGCAGTCGGATCGGGACCACGAACCCGGTGGTCAACGCGGCCATCGCGGCCAGGTAGAACAGGTCCGCCAGCGACAGCGCCCCGCTGCCGGTGCCCAGCAGGCCGGGTGAGAACAGGTCGGTCGCGGCGCCCGCCAGCCAGCAGGCGGCGGCCACCGCGAACCAGCTCCAGCAGTCGCGCCGGGGATCTCGACGCCGGGGACGCTCCTCGGCGGGCTCCCCGGCGGAGCCGCCGCGGCCGGGCCGCAGCGGCAGCGGGACCACCGCGGTCAGCAGCGACGCGCCCGCCGCGAGGGCGACGACGCTCTCCGCCCAGGCGGGCAGGACGACGCCGCCCCAGCCCACCAGGGAGCCGACGGCGAGCGCGATCACGGTGAGCGCGGCCACGCCGATCGGCACCACACGAGGCGGAAACCGCCTGGCGCTCTCGCCGCTCATCCGCCGCTCGCTCTCTGCTGTCCGGACCGTCGGCCCCCGGGGACCGCGGCGTCGACCGTCATCGACATCAACGCAACCGGTACGCAAGATCGTTTCCGGCGCCGTCGTCCGTCTCGGGGAAGGCCGATGCTCTCCTGCCGGGACGAGACCGCCCCTTCCCGGGGCGTCGTCGGTCACCGGCCGAGCCGGCGGCGTCGTCTGCACCGTGGTTCCGCTGCGGGGTCACTGTGATGCTCAATGTACGTTCCGTAGGTCACGGAGCGATTGAGTCTCAGCGTCCACCCGGCTTCAACGATCCCCGCCGGAGCTTCGTCTCCAATGGGCCGATCATCGCCCGTCGAGCGGTGATCCGGGCCGGTTTTTTACCTTCCGTGACCAATCCGTGGAGCCGGACGGGGCGATCCGGCGACCGTGTTGTGCAGCGGCTCCCCCGCCAGGTAACGAACGGCCTGGTCACGGACCAGTCGAGCGATGCGACGGACCGAGGCCGGCGTGGAGCCGGCGACGTGCGGGGTGATGAACACGCCGGGACACCGCCACAGTGGGTGACCGGGCGGCAGCGGCTCAGGGTCGGTGACGTCCAGCGCGGCGCGCAGCCGGCCGCGGGAGGTCTCGGCGACCAGCGCGTCGGTGTCCACCACGCTGCCGCGGGCGGCGTTGACCAGCAGCGCGCCGTCCTTCATCCGGGCCAGCATCGCGGCGTCGATCATGCCCTTCGTCCGCGGGGTCGCCGGAACCACCAGCACCACCGCGTCGGCGCGGCCGATCAGCTCGGGCAGCTCCTCCACCCCGTGCACGCCCTCACGGGCCCGGCTCGCCACCCGGGTGATCTCCACCTCGAACGGCTTCAGGCGGCGTTCCACGGCCTGCCCGATCGAGCCGTACCCGACCAGCAGCACCCGGGAGTCGGCGAGCGCCGCCGTCTGGCGGTAGGTCCACCGGCCCTCCCGTTGCGCGGCGGCGAACTCCGGGAACTCCCGCAGCCCGGCGATGATCGCGCCGACCGCCCATTCGGCGGTGCCCGCGTCGTGCGCGCCCCGGGCGTTGCACAGCGTGACGCCGTCGGGCAGGTGCGGCTCGATGTGCTCGAACCCGGCGGTCTGCAGCTGCACCACCCGCAGCCGCGGCATCCGCGCCATCAGCGCCAGCTGCTCCGGCGAGGGCTGCAACGCCGGAACATAGAACTCCACGTCCTCCACCGGGCCGGGCGGCGGTCCCTCGGCCCACACCTCGACGGTCACGCCGGCCACGTCCTCCACCGCCTCGGCGATCTCGGGGCGGGCCACCCACAATGTCGTCATAGTCCCGGATCGTACGACTCGGCGCCCACCGGGGCCGGCATCGGTGTGGCAGGGTGACGGGGAGGGGGTGCCCAGCCATGCTCATCGGCGCAGAGCTCATCGGCGCAGACGGTCTCGTCCGGAGCGCCGTCCGTGCCGTCGGCGCGCTCGGCGCGGCGGCCGTCGTGCTGGCCGGCTGCGCGTCCGACCCGGAGGGCGGCGCGCGGACTCCGCCTCCGCTGCCGGCCACCGCCCCGGACGGATCCCCCGCCGCCGGGCCCACGGCCGCCGCTCCCGGCCGGCCGCGCACGCTGGCGACGGGGCTGCGGACACCGTGGGCGATCGCCTTCCTGCCCGACGGGGACGCGCTGGTCACCGAACGGGACACGGCCCGGCTGCTGCGGGTGACGCCGCAGGGGCGGGTGACCCCGATCGGCGAGGTCCCGGGAGTGCGGCCGGGCGGCGAGGGCGGCCTGCTGGGGGTCGCGGTGTCCCCCTCCTACGAGCGCGACCGGCGGGTGTACCTGTACTTCACGGCCGCCGACGACAACCGGGTGGTGCGCTTCCGGTTCGACGGGCGGTCGCTGAGCGAGCCGCGGCCGATCGTCACGGGCATTCCCAAGGGCGCCAACCACAACGGCGGGCGGATCGCGTTCGGGCCGGACGGGCTGCTGTACGTCGCGACCGGCGAGGTCTACCGGACCGAGCTGGCACAGGACCGGGGCTCGCTGGGCGGCAAGATCCTGCGGGTCACCCCGGACGGCGGGCCCGCCCCGGGCAATCCGTTCGCCTCCCCCGTCTGGTCGTACGGGCACCGCAACGTGCAGGGCCTGGCATGGGACGAGCGAGGCCGGCTGTACGCCACCGAGTTCGGGCAGAACCGCTTCGACGAGATCAACCTGATCGAGCGGGGCCGCAACTACGGCTGGCCGCACGTGGAGGGCGTGCAACGGGGCGACGACGAAGGCCGCTACACCGACCCGCTGCTGACCTGGACCACCGATGAGGCGTCGCCGTCCGGCCTGGCGTACGCCTCCGGCTCGCTGTGGGCGGCCGGGCTGCGGGGGCGGCGGCTGTGGCAGATCCCGCTCGCCCCGGACGGCCGGGTGGGCCGGCCGATCGCGCACTATGAGGGCGAGTACGGCCGGCTGCGCGCCGTCGTCCGCGCCCCCGACGGGTCGCTGTGGATCACCACCAGCAACCACGACGGCCGCGGCACGCCGTCCGCACAGGACGACCGCATCCTGCGCGTTCCCCTCTAGAGCCGCACGGAGAAGCGGACCCTGCGAGCTCCCCGGCCCACACCCCGACCGGCCCCATCTGCTCGCGCATGTCGAGCCGGTCCGCCCGCAGCGAAGCGAGGACGGACCGGCTCGACACACCAGGGGGGCCACGAAGGGGGTCGCCCCCTCCCCACGACCCGCGCCGGTCCGCCCGCAGCGAGCCCACGGACGGGCGAGGGCGGGCCGGCGGGAGGCGCGGGGTGCGGAGCGGGCGCCCCGCGGGTCCGCTCGTCAGCTCGCGCCGAGCTTCTCCAGGATGAGCTCGCGGGCGCGGGCGGCGTCGGCCTGTCCCCGAGTGGCCTTCATGACGGCGCCGACCAGGGCGCCGGCGGCGGCGACCTTGCCGGAGCGGACCTTCTCGGCGACCTCGGCGTTGTCGGCGATCACCTGGTCGACGATGGCGGACAGTTCGCCCTCGTCGCTGACGATCTTCAGCCCGCGGGCGGCCACCACCTGGTCGGGGTCGCCCTCGCCGGCGAGGACCCCCTCGAAGACCTGGCGGGCCAGCTTGTCGTTGAGGGAGCCCTCGTCGATCAGCGCCTGGATGCGGGCGACCTGCCGGGGGGTGATGGGCAGGTCCGACAGCTCCACGCCCTGCTCGGCGGCCCGGCGCGACAGCTCGTTCATCCACCACTTGCGGGCGGGGGCGGGGGCGCAGCCGGCCTTGACGGTGTCCTCGATGAGGTCCAGGGCCCCGGCGTTGACCACGTCCCGCAGCTCCAGGTCGGTCAGGCCCCATTCGGCCTGCACCCGGCGGCGGCGGGCGGCGGGCAGCTCCGGCAGGCTCGCGCGCAGCTCCTCCACCCATTCGCGGGACGGCGCTATCGGCACCAGGTCCGGCTCGGGGAAGTAGCGGTAGTCCTGCGCCTCCTCCTTGCTGCGCCCGCTGGTGGTGGTGCCGGTGTCCTCGTGGAAGTGGCGGGTCTCCTGCACCACCGTGCCGCCGGACTCCAGCACCGCGGCCTGCCGTTCGATCTCGTGGCGGACGGCCCGTTCCACCGAGCGCAGCGAGTTGACGTTCTTGGTCTCGGTGCGGGTGCCCCACTCGGCGGAGCCGCGCGGAGCCAGCGACACGTTGATGTCGCAGCGCATGGAGCCCTCCTCCATGCGCACGTCCGAGACGCCGAGGGCGCGCACCAGCTCGCGCAGCTCGGTGGCGTAGGCGCGGGCGACCAGCGGCGCCTTGTCCCCGGTGCCGGTGATCGGCTTGGTGACGATCTCCACCAGCGGGATCCCGGCCCGGTTGTAGTCCACCAGCGAGTAGTCGGCGCCGTGGATGCGTCCGGTGGCCCCGCCGACGTGCAGGGACTTGCCGGTGTCCTCCTCCATGTGGACGCGCTCGATGCCGATGCGGTAGGTCTCGCCGTCGACCTCCACGTCCAGATGCCCGTCGACGCACAGGGGCTCGTCGTACTGGGAGATCTGGAAGTTCTTCGGCATGTCCGGATAGAAGTAGTTCTTCCGGGCGAACCGGCACCATTCCACGATGGTGCAGTTCAGCGCGAGGCCGATCTTGATGATCCCCTCGATCGCCGCCTTGTTGGCGACCGGCAGCGAGCCCGGCAGCCCCAGGCACACCGGGCAGACCTGGGTGTTGGGCGGCGCCCCGAACGTGGTCGGGCACCCGCAGAACATCTTGGAGGCCGTGCCCAGCTCGATGTGGGTCTCCACGCCCAGCACCGGCTCGTACTTGGCCAGCGCCTCCTCGTACGGCATCAGCGCGGCGCTCATCGGTCAACCTCCACGAGCTCGGGGGCCTTGGCCAGCAGCGGGCCGCCCCAGCGGTCCTGCAGCGCCTTCTCCACGGCGGCGGCGACGCGGTAGACCCGGTCGTCGGCCAGCGGAGGGGCCATCACCTGGAGGCCGACCGGCAGGCCGTCCTCGTCCGCCAGCCCGCACGGCACGGAGATGGCGGCGTTGCCGGCCAGGTTGGAGGGAATGGTGGCCAGGTCGGCCAGGTACATCGCCATCGGGTCGTCCACGCGGTCGCCGATGGGGAACGCGGTGGTCGGCGTGGTGGGCGACACCAGCACGTCCACCTGCTCGAACGCGGCCTCGAAGTCGCGGATGATCAGGGTGCGGACCTGCTGGGCCTTGCCGTAGTAGGCGTCGTAGTAGCCCGACGAGAGCGCGTACGTGCCGAGCATGATGCGCCGCTTGACCTCGGCGCCGAAGCCCTGGGCCCGGGTGAGGGCCATGACCTCCTCGGCGCTGCGGACGCCGTCGTCGCCGACCCGCAGGCCGTACCGCATCGCGTCGAAGCGGGCCAGGTTGGAGGAGCACTCCGACGGGGCGATGAGGTAGTAGGCCGGCAGCGCGTAGGTGAAGTGCGGGCAGGACACCTCGGCGACCTTGGCGCCCAGCGACTCCAGCAGCTCCACCGCCTCGTTGAAGCGGGCCTGCACGCCCGGCTGGTAGCCCTCGCCGCCCAGCTCCTTGACCACGCCGACGCGCAGCCCGGCCACGTCGGCGCGGCGGGCGGCCTCGACCACCGGCGGCACCGGGCGGTCGATGGAGGTGGAGTCCAGCGGGTCGTGGCCGGAGAACGCCTCGTGCAGCAGCGCCGCGTCCAGCACGGTGCGGCCGAACGGGCCCGGGGTGTCCAGCGAGGAGGCGAACGCGATCAGCCCGTAGCGGGAGGAGCCGCCGTAGGTGGGCTTGGCGCCGACGATGCCGGTGACGGCGGCGGGCTGACGGATGGAGCCGCCGGTGTCGGTGCCGGTGGCCAGCGGCGCCTCGTAGGCGGCGACCGCGGCCGAGGATCCGCCGGAGGAGCCGCCGGGGACGCGGCTCAGGTCCCACGGGTTGTGCGAGGGCCCGAACGCGCTGTTCTCGGTGGACGAGCCCATCGCGAACTCGTCCAGGTTGGTCTTGCCGATGATCACCAGTCCGGCCTCGCGCAGCCGGGCGGTGACGGTGGCGTCGTACGGCGGCCGCCAGCCCTCCAGGATCTTCGATCCGGCGGTGGTGGGCATGTCGGCGGTGGTGAACACGTCCTTGTGCGCGACCGGCACCCCGGCCAGCGGGCCGAGGCGCTCCCCGGCCGCGCGGCGCTCGTCGACCGCGCGCGCCTGCGCCAGCGCGGTCTCGGCGTCCACGTGCAGGAACGCCTTGACCTGCCCGTCGACCGCGGCGATCCGGTCCAGGTGGGCCTGGGTGACCTCCACCGCGGAGACCTGGCCGGAGGCGATCAGCTCCGCCAGCTCGGCGGCGGTCCTGCGGGTCAGCTCGCTGCTCACCTCAGGCCTCCTCCCCCAGGATCCGCGGCACCCGGAACCGCTGTTCCTCGGCTGCGGGCGCCCCGGCCAGCGCCTGCTCGGGGCTGAGCGACGGCCGCACCTCATCCGGTCGGAACACGTTGGTCAGCGGCAGCGCGTGCGAGGTCGGCGGGATGTCCTCCGCCGCGACCTCCTGCACCCGCGCGACCGCGGAGATGATCACATCTAGCTGAGCGGCGAGGTGGTCGAGCTCCTCCTCGCCCAGCGCCAGCCTGGACAGCCGGGCGAGATGAGCCACCTCATCACGGGTGATGGCGGACATGTATGGAAGCCGTTTCTGCGATCGGTTGGTTCGTCCGCCATCCTATGGGCCTCCGTGACCGGCCTCCGAACCCTTTACCGGAGAGCGCGGGCCGCCGGCCGCAGCTCCGCGTCCCCCTCGCCCGCCGGCCCGCGCGATGAGCCCGGTCGGAGAGGGCGCGCTCAGGCGGGCTGGCCGGGCTGGCCGGGCTGGCCGGACTGCTGGGGGCCCGACGCACCGGGGTAGGGGACGCCGGGCGGCGGCAGCTGCTGCTGCTGCATCGGCGGGACGTGCCCCTGGGGCGGCACGGGCGGAGGGACGGCGTGGGGCGGCATGGCCGGAGGGGCGCCGTAGGGCGGGGCGGACCGCACGGGGTCCCGGAGGCCGTTCAGCGCGCAGCCGGCGATGACGGCGCAGGCCACCGCGGTGAGACCGCAGGCGATCACCGCCAGCAGGTGCCCGTAGAACTCGTGGGCCTCCTCCTGGCCGGTGACGGGCTGGATGTTGGAGAGGGCGATGATGCTGAAGAGGGCGGCTCCCCCGGTGAAGAGCACGAAAATGAAGTAACGGAGCTGATGGGACATCGGCTTCCTCGCAGATCGGGGGTCAGGTGTCGGCTCCGGGGCCCGTTCCCCGGCGCGGCGGAGCCGGTCGATGACGGTACCGGCGTCCATCGGGCGACCGGACGCCGCCCCTGGACCGCGTCGCTGCCCGGCTCACGCGCTCCCGCCGGACGATCGGGCGTCCTCGGCCCCGTCGGCGACCGAACGCGGCCCCAGGGCGCGGGTCGATCCGACGATGGAGCGGACGATCACGGCGTCGTCGGCGCCGTCCGCCGGCCGGGACATGATCGGGAGTGCATCTCGACACTCCCCCGCCGGCAGGCGGTGGAGAACGATCCCGCCGGGACGGTCAGGCGGGCTGGCCGGGCTGGCCGGGCTGCTGGGGACCCGGCGCACCGGGGTAGGGGACGCCGGACGGCGGAAGCTGCTGCTGCATCGGCGAGGGGACATGGCCCTGGGGCGGCACGGGCGGGAGAACGGCCGCGGCGGGCGCGGCGGTCCGCCGGGTGTCCAGGAGGCCGGCCAGCGCGCCGGCGGCGATGACGGCGCTGGCCAGTGTGCAGAACCCGCCGCCGATCACTATCGGCACCTGCTCGTAGAAGTCCTCGGCCTGCGGCGGATTGGTCGGGAGGTCGGCGTTGGCCATGGTGATGAGGCCGAGGAAGAGGGCTCCCCCGGTGAAGAACATGAAGATGACGAAACGGAGCGGAGCAGGCATCGGTCTCCTCGCGGATCGGGGGGATCATGCGGCCGGCTCCGGAGCCCGTTCCATGGCGCGGCGGAGCCAGTCGGTGGCGGCGTCCGCGTCCATCGGGCGGCCGAACAGCCGCCCCTGGGCCGCATCGCAGCCCAGGTCGCGCAGCCGCTGAGCGGTCGAAGCGTCCTCGACCCCTTCGGCGACCGAGCGCAGACCCAGGGTGCGGGCCAGTTCGACGATGGAGCGGACGATCACGGCGTCGTCGGCGCTGTCCGCCAGCCGGGATATGAAGGAGGAGTCTATCTTGATCTCCTCCACCGGCAGGCGTTTGAGGCTCACCAGGGCGGACCGGCCGGTGCCGTAGTCGTCCAGGGCGAGCCGCACCCCGAGCCGGGCCAGGCCGTCCAGGGTCCCGGCCGCATAGGCCGGGTCGCGGGCGAGGGCGCGTTCGGTGATCTCCAGTTGGAGGGCGTCGGGCGGCAGGCCGTGCCGGGTCAGCGCGGCGGCGACCGTCTCGGCGAAGGACACATCCAGCAGGTCGCGCGCCGCGACGTTCACCGCGATCCGTGTGGTCAGTCCCTCCCGCCACCAGGCGGCGAGCTGGGTCAGCGCGGCGTCCAGCGCGTACTGGCTGATCGAGCACATCAGATAGGTCTGCTCGGCGATCGGCAGGAACGCCTCCGGCCCCAGGAGTCCGCGGTCGGGATGCCGCCAGCGCAGCAGCGCCTCCAGTCCCAGCGGCGGGCCGCCCGCCAGCGGCATCGTGGGCTGGTAGTGCAGCTCCAGCTCGCCGCGGTCGACGGCGCGTCCCAGCTCCCCGAGCATGGTGAGGCGGACCGGGGAGTTGCGGTCCTTGGCCGGGCTGTAGACCTCCACGCCGGTGCGGTTGACCTTGGCCTCGTACATCGCCACGTCGGCGCGCTGCACCAGCAGGCCGTAGTCGGGGGCGTGATCGGGGTAGAGGGCGATGCCGACGCTGGCCTCCAGGTCGAACGACAGGCCCTCCAGCCGCACCGGTTCGCCGAGCGCCACCCGCAGCCGGGCGGCGACCTCGCGGGCGGCCTGCTCGTCGCGGACGGACGGCAGCAGCACCGCGAACTCGTCCCCGCCGAGCCGGGCCACCAGGTCGCCGGGGCGCACGCTGTGCGTCAGCCGGTGCGCCACGATCTGCAGCAGCCGGTCCCCGGTGGGGTGCCCCAAGGTGTCGTTGACCTCCTTGAAGCGGTCGAGGTCCAGCAGGAACAGCCCGACCCGTCGCTCGCCGGCCCGGTCGGCGCGGGCCGCCGCCAGCGCCTCCTCGGTGCGCAGGGTCAGCAGCTTGCGGTTGGGCAGTCCGGTGAGCCCGTCGTGGCGGGCCTGGTGCTCGCGGCGCACCGACACCGAGGCGTTCAGGTAGACCGCCAGGAACGGCAGCGCGATCAGCGGGACGAACGCCGCCGATCGGTCCATGGTGACCACCACCAGCGGGGCCAGCGCCAGCAGCGCCACGTGCACCAGCACCTGATATCCCAGGTCCCAGCGGAGCGTCTCGATCAGCGAGGTGCGCTCGTGCAGCGCCACCGCGGTGCACACGAACAGGTCGTTGCAGATGAAATAGGCCGCTCCCGCCAGCGCGATGGGCAGCAGGTCGCCCCCGTCGGGCACCCACAGCCGGTCGGGCGCGGCGGCGGCGCTGATCCCGAACGCGCGCAGCACCAGTGCGGCGGCGGTCAGGCTGAGGGTGCACTGGGCGACGTTGAAGGCGACCCGGTGGACGGCGTGCCGCCGGAAGACCCCGCACACCACCACGGCCAGTGTCTGCAGCGCGACGGCCACCGGCAGGCCGGCGTACAGCAGCGCGGCGAAGGAGAAGGTGGTGGAGGCGGTCGCCCCGGTGTGCTCGGCGGCACCGGCCGTGACGATCGGCCGCAGTTCGCCGAACACGATGAAGCAGGCCAGGATCCAGAACACCGGGTTGGCGGCCAGCGCGTCGAGATCGGCCCGGGTGGCGCCGTGCATCGCCGCGGCGAACGCGGCGGCCCCGACGCCGATGACCGCGACGAAGTAGATCCAGAGCGGGGATCCGCGCCGTGGCCTGGTGTTCCGCGTGGTGTGGGGGTCCTTCATCACGGCCTCGAGAGGGACGAGTGGGATGACGTGGAACGGTGAGGAGAGCGCGCCCCTTGGTCGTCTTATGGAATCGCCTGGATACGTTGCGTTATGGGGTAACTTCCCCGGTTCGCGCCCCGATCATCATCGTTGGGTAGTTACACCATATCGTTAGGTAACCCCCGGCGCTCGTCCTCCCGCGACTCCGCGGGGACCCGCCGTCGCGGCCGTCCACGCCACCGCGCCCCGGGCCGGGGCGGTGACCTGCGCATCGAGGCCGGGTCACCGCGGATCCCGGGGAGGGATCACCCCTCGGCGGGCTGCGTTACGGCCTTGGCCGCTTCCGGCCCCTGCTCGAGCAGGACACCGAACCCGTCCTCGTCCAGCACCGGAACACCCAGCTTGAGCGCTTTGTCGTATTTAGACCCGGGATTGTCGCCGACGACCACGAAGTCGGTCTTCTTGGAGACCGAGCCGGTCACCTTGCCGCCCCGCCGCTGCACCGCCTCGGTGGCCGAGTCCCGGCTGTAGTTCTCCAGCGATCCGGTGATCACCACCGTGACGCCCTCCAGCGGGCGCGGCCCGCCGGCCTCCTCGTCGACCATCCGCACCCCGGCCGCACGCCACTTGTCGACGATCTCACGGTGCCAGTCCACCTCGAACCAGGCCTTGATGGAGGCGGCGATGGTCGGCCCCACCCCGTCGACGGCGGCCAGCTCCTCCTCGTCGGCCGCCATGATCGCGTCCATCGAGCCGAACTCGCGGGCCAGGCTCTGCGCCGCCTTGGGGCCCACGTGCCGGATCGACAGCGCCACCAGCACCCGCCACAGCGGCTGCTTCTTGGCCTTCTCCAGCTCGGCGAACAGGGTCTCGACGATCTTCTTGGGCCTGCCCTCCTTGGTGGCGAAGAAGGACACCACCTTCTGCTCGCCGGTCTTCTCGTCGATCTTGGGCAGCCCGGTGCGCTGATCGCGCACCACCGTCTTGATCGGCAGCAGCCGGTCCACGGTCAGGTGGAACAGATCGCCCTCGTTGCGCACCGGCGGGACGGCCGGCTCCAGCGGCTGGGTCAGCGCGGTCGCCGCCACATAGCCCAGCGCCTCGATGTCCAGGGCGTTCCGGCTGGCCACGTAATACAGCCGCTCACGGAGCTGGGCCGGGCAGTAGCGGGCGTTGGGACACCGGATGTCGACGTCCCCCTCCTTCTCGTAGGCCAGCTCCGTGCCGCACTCCGGACAGGTCTCGGGCATGTGGAACTCGCGCTCGGTGCCGTCGCGCAGCGCGGTCACCGGGGCGACGATCTCGGGGATGACGTCGCCGGCCTTGCGCAGCACCACGGTGTCGCCGATCAGCACGCCCTTGCGCTTGACCTCGGAGGCGTTGTGCAGCGTCGCGTACGCCACCGTGGACCCGGCCACCTTGATCGGCTCCATCACCCCGTACGGGGTGACCCGGCCGGTGCGCCCCACGCCGACCTTGATGTCCAGCAGCTTGGTGTTGACCTCCTCGGGCGGGTACTTGAACGCGACCGCCCAGCGCGGCGCCCGCAGCGTGGAGCCCAGCCGGCGCTGCAGCGCGAGCTCGTTGACCTTGACCACCACGCCGTCGATCTCGTAGGCGGGCTCGTGCCGGTGCTCGCCGTAGTAGGCGATGTACTCGCGCACCCCGTCCAGGTCGTCGACCACCCGGTACAGCTCGCTGACCGGCAGCCCCCACTCGCCCATCAGCTCGTACGCCTCGGCCTGGCTGCGCGGCCGCTCCCGGCCCTCCCAGGCGCCGAACCCGTGCACCAGCATGCTCAGCGGACGCCGCGCGGTGACCCGCGGGTCCTTCTGCCGCAGCGATCCGGCGGCGGCGTTGCGGGGGTTGGCGAACGGCTCCCGCCCCTGGTCGGCCATGGCGTCGTTGATCTTCTCGAACGCCTCCACGGTCAGGAACACCTCGCCGCGGACCTCCAGCAGGCTCGGCCAGCCCCGGCCGGACAGCCGCTCGGGGACCACGTCGATGGTGCGGATGTTGTTGGTGACGTCCTCCCCGGTGCGCCCGTCGCCCCGGGTCGCCCCGCGCACCAGCCGCCCGTCCCGGTAGACCAGCGCGACCGCCAGCCCGTCGATCTTGAGCTCGCACAGATACGAGGCGCCCGCGCCGACCTCCTTGACCACCCGGTCGCCCCAGGCCAGCAGCTCCTCGTCGGTCATCGCGTTGTCGAGGCTCTGCATCCGCTCCAGATGCTCGACCGGGGCGAAGTCGGTGGTGATCGGCGCGCCGACCCGCTGCGTCGGCGAATCCGGGGTCACCAGGGCCGGATGCCGCTCCTCCAGCTCGCGCAGCTCGCGCATCAACGAGTCGTACTCGGCGTCGCTCAGCGTCGGCCGGTCGAGCACGTAGTAGCGGTAGTTGGCCTCGTCGATCCGGCGGCTCAGCTCCATGTGCCGCTGGGCCGCCTCGGCCGGGACCCCGGATCCTGTCACGCTCATGGCCCTCATTGTCGCGTGCGCCGCCGACAAAACCGCCGAGCTCGGCCGCGGCGGCGCGCCCCGGCGCAAAGGCGGGCCCGGCGCCCGCGGGCGGTCGCGAGCGGCCGGCGAACGGACCGCCCGGGACCCCGGTGATCGCACCGGTGATTTCACCGATGTGCACGACGGGGTCGGTCAGTCATCGTTCACAGCGTTGCGTCCGTCTTTCCGAGGAGGCCCTCATGCGCCGGATGTTCGGCATCCTCACGGCCCTGATCGCGGCCCTGGCGACATTCGCGATCACGCCGGCGGCCCAGGCCGCGCCGACCAGGCCCGTGATCTTCGTGCACGGCTACACCGGCAGCGCGTCCAACTGGGTGACCGCCATGTCGGTGTTCCGGCTCCACGGTTACCGGAGCGACCAGCTGTTCGCCTACGAGTACAACTCCTACGGCGACAACGTGCAGAACGCCCGCGGCCTGGCCAGTTACGTCGAGCAGGTCAAGGCCCGGACCGGGGCCTCCCAGGTCGACATCGTCAACCACTCCATGGGCGGGCTGGTCAGCCTGTACTACCTGAAGGTCCTGAACGGGCACCCCAACGTCGGCCGGCTGGCCTCGATCGCCGGGGCCAACCACGGCACCACCTACGCGGCCGCCTGCCTGATCTTCACCACCTGCCAGCAGATGTACCCGGGCTCGTCGTTCATCGCCCAGATCACCAGCGGCGACGAGACCCCCGGCGACACCCGCTACGCCACCTGGTACTCGCCCTGCGACGGCATCATCATCCCCTACACCAGCACCCGGCTGAGCGGCGCGACCAACAACTTCGTCGCCTGCCAGACCCACCTCGGGTTCCTGGTCGACCCCATCGTCCTGGGGCAGATCGCCGACTTCACCCGCTCCTGACCCGCGCCGATGACGCGCCCTCGGGGTCGGCGGCGCACCGCGCCCGCCGACCCCGCGCCGGGGCGTCCGTGCCCCGCGGCACGGACGCCCCGGCGTCGTCGCCCATCGTCGCGTCGCCCGTCACTCCGGGGCCTCGTGCAGGGTGCGGGCCGTCTCCCGGCAGCGCTCCAGGGCGGCGCGCACATACGCCGGAGAGGCCCCCGCCAGCCCGCAGGCCGGAGTGACCACCACCTGCTCGCCGAGCCGCCGCTCCGGGAACCCCAGCCGCCGCCACAGCTCGCGCACCGGCCCGGCGGTCGTCTGCAACGGCGGCAGCGCGGCGTCCGTCCCCGGCAGCACGCCGAGGAACAGCGCGATCCCGGCGTCGACGGCCTCTCCGATCGGGTCGTCGTCCCGGTCCGGCACCAGGCGCAGATCGACCGAGATGCCCTTGGCGCCCGCCGCGCGCAGCAGCGCGTACGGCACGTCGCGGGCGCAGCAGTGCACCAGCGGCCACGCCCCGGCCTCCTCGACGGCCGCCTCGATGACCCGGCGCAGCCCGTCCTCGGCGACCGGCCCCTCCACGGCGGGCAGCCGGGACAGGCCGCTGGCCGTGGGGACCGTCCCGGCCAGCACGGCGGGCAGCCCCGGCTCGTCGAGCTGCAGCAGGATCCGCGCCTTCGGCACGCGCCGGCGCACCTCGGCGACGTGCCGGGCCGTCCCCTCGGCGAGGGAGGCGATCAGATCGCGGACCGCGCCGGGGTCCTTCAGCGTCCGTTCGCCGTTCGGCAGCTCGACGGCGGCGGCCAGCGTCCACGGGCCGCAGACCTGGATCTTCAGCGGCCCCTCGCAGGAGCCCGCGAGCTCCTCCAGGACGTCCAGGTCGTGCGCCATGCGGTCGTGGGCGCGCCGCAGGTCCCGGCCGGACCGGCCGGTGAGCCGCCAGCCGGACGGCTGCAGCTCCACCGGCAGGTCCACCAGCAGTCCCGCGGTGCGGCCGATCAGGTCCGCCCCGGGGCCTCGGGCGGGCAGCTCCGGCAGATGCGGCAGGCCGGGCAGCTCGCCGAGGACCACCCGCAGCGCCTCCGCCGGATCCCGGCCCGGGTAGGAGCCGACCCCGGTCGCGGCGCCCGGCTCCCATGGATACGTCGTGTTCTCGGCCACGTCCCCTCAGCCTAGGAGCCGATCAACGCCGCCATCTCGTCCAGCCTGCGCCGCGTGGCGTCGGCGGGCTCGGTGGGCAGCCCGAACAGCACCCGGTCCACCCCGGCCTTCCGGCATTCGTCGATCGCCTCGGGCTTGGGCGGCGTGCCGAACATCGTCACCGGCACCCGGCGCCCCGCCCGCTGGCGCAGCTCGTCGATCTTGGCGGCCAGGTCCTCGGTGTCGCGCCCGTAGATGGGCATCCACCCGTCGCCGAAGTCGATCACCCGGTCGAACGTGGTCGGGCCCGAGCCGCCCACCAGCACCGGCGGGTGCGGGTCCTGCACCGGCTTGGGCCAGCTGAACACCGGGTCGAAGTTCACGAACTCGCCGTGGAAGGAGGCCTCGTCCTTGGTCCACAGCTCTTTGACCGCCAGCACCCGCTCGCGCATCAGCCGCATCCGGGTGCGCGGATCGGTGCCGTGGTTGCGCATCTCCTCGCGGTTCCAGCCCGCCCCGACGCCGAGGATCGCGCGGCCGTTCGACACCCGGTCCAGCGAGGCGACCTCCTTGGCCAGGATGATCGGGTCGCGCTGGATCACCAGGGCGATGCCGGTGCCGACCTGCAGCCGTTCGGTGGCCACGGCCGCCGCGGTCAGCGCCACGAACGGGTCGAACGTGCGGTAGTACACCCGCGGCAGCTCGCCGCCGCCCGGCCAGGGCGACTCGCGGCGCACCGGGATGTGGGTGTGCTCGGCCACGAACAGCGCGGCGAACCCGCGCTCCTCCAGCGCCCTGCCGAGCTCGGCCGGACCGATGCCCTCGTCGGTGATGAAGGTCGAGACTCCGAAGTCCATGCCTCAGACGGTACCTTCGGTGATCTCACCGCTGCACCCGCGAGGTCTCCGCGATGGTCGCCGACCCCAGCACCCGGTCCCCGTCGTACAGGACGGCGGCCTGCCCCCTGGCGACCCCTCGCGCCGGGGAGCGCAGGCGGATCCGCAACCGGTCGTCGTCCGTCTCGACGGTGCAGTCGTACACCTCGCCGTGCGCGCGCAGCTGGACCCGGCACTCCAGCGGGCCGTCGGGGCGGGGGGACAGCCACACCGGCCGCTCCCCCACGATCTCGTGCACGTCCAGGGCCTCGCGCGGCCCCACCGTCACGGTGTTGGTCGCCGGGGAGACGTCCAGCACGTAGCGGGGCCTGCCGTCCGGGGCGGGCCGGCCGATGCGCAGGCCGCGGCGCTGGCCGACGGTGTAGGCGTAGGCGCCCTGGTGCTCGCCGACGACCTCGCCGGAGACGTCCACGATCGGGCCGGGCGCGGGGCCGAGCCGCTCGGTCAGGAACGCGCGGGTGTCGCCGTCGGCGATGAAGCAGATGTCGTGGCTGTCGGGCTTGTCGGCGACCCGCAGCCCGCGCCGCTCGGCCTCGCGGCGGATCTCGGCCTTGGTGGAGCCGCCCAGCGGGAACATCGCGTGCGCCAGCTGCTCGGGGGTGCACACGGCCAGCACGTAGGACTGGTCCTTGGCCTCGTCCACCCCGCGTCGCAGCACGCCGTTCTCCAGCCGGGCGTAGTGGCCGGTGCAGACCGCGTCGAAGCCCAGCGCCAGCGCCCTGTCCAGCAGCGCGGCGAACTTGATCTTCTCGTTGCAGCGCAGGCAGGGGTTGGGGGTCCGGCCGGCGGCGTACTCGCTGACGAAGTCCTGCACCACGTCACGGTCGAACCGCTCGGCCAGATCCCACACGTAGAAGGGGATGCCGATCACGTCGGCGGCGCGGCGGGCGTCCCGGGAGTCCTCCAGGGTGCAACAGCCCCGCGCCCCCGTCCGGTAGGACTTGGGGTTGCTGGACAGGGCCATGTGGACGCCGGTCACCTCGTGGCCCGCCTCGACGGCGCGGGCGGCGGCCACCGCTGAATCGACGCCGCCCGACATGGCGGCGAGTACGCGCAAAGTCATGACCTCTCCAGGCTACGCGTCCCCGCGGCGCCCCCGCGCCGATCCGGCGGCGGCTTCCGCCTCGCCCCCACCGGCGTCCGCGAAGGGCAATACGATTGCTCCTCTATGGGACTCTTCCGCCGACCGCGCGACACATCGCATCCGACCCCGGCCCCCGCGATCACCGAGTTCTGGGACTGGTGGGCCCAGACGCGCGCGGACATCGAGGCCGCGCTCGGCGAAGGGCTGTCGACCGAGCTGGTCGAGGAGATGTCGCTGCGGGTGCGCAAGATCCATCAGGGCCTGCAGTGGGAGATCGGACGCCCGGACGACGGCGCCCCGTCGCTGACCGTGAGCGGCGGCGGCGACGCCGAGCTGCGCGGGCTGGCCGAGCGCTGGGTGCGGGCCGCGCCCGCCGACACCGGCGGCTGGGCGCTGTACCCGGCGCGTCAGCCCGACCCGGAGATGCTGCGGCAGCGGCTGGTGCTGGGCGATCATGAGTTCGACCTGGAGTACGTGCGGCTGGGCATGCGGGTGGACCACGGGCGGGCGCGCATCCACGTCGTCGTCTACCACCCGGATTTCCTGTTCGTGGCCGAGGACGTCCGCGACCAGGTCGCCGAGCACGTGCTGATCTGGGCGCTGGGCGAGGACGACGTGGCCCGCTGGGTCGGCGACGTCGCCATCGCCGCCGAGGAGCCGATGGACTCGCTGCCGCCGACCATGCTGCCGGCGGTGGTGTCGCAGGTGTCCGAGCCGTTCCGGGAGCCGACCTGGCTGTCGGGCGAGGGCCGCACCCCGCGCGGGCACCCGGCCCGGCTGGGGGCCCGCTTCCCGCTGCACCGGCAGGACCATCCGCTGTGCGACCTGCACGTGGCGGTGTCGGTGCCGTACGCGCACAGCAACCCCGACCGGCTGCCGGTGGAGCCGTCCGCCTCGGCGCTGCGGGAGTTCGAGCGCAAGCTGGAGGCCCTGGAGCCGGACGCGGTGCTGGCGGTGCGGGAGACCGGTGACGGGCTGCGGGTGTTCCACCTGTACGCCGATCCCGACTCCGGGGTGCTGGCCCGCCTGGACCAGCTGGCGGCCGGCTGGCCGGAGGGCAAGGCCAAGGTGGCCTCGGCCCCCGACCCGGGCTGGCGGGCGCTGGCCCCCTACCGGCCCTAGCCGGGCCCGCGGGACGCGGCGACCGGCCCGCCTCCGCCCCGGGGCCCGCCGGAGGCTGGCCGCGAGGAGTCAGCCGAGGCCGGCGCGCCGGGCGCGTTCGACGACCTGGCCGATGACCGCGGCGAGGGCGTCCACGTCGGCCTCGGTAGAGGTGTGGCCGAGGCTGAAGCGCAGCGAGCCGCGGGCGCGTTCGACGCTCGCGCCCATCGCCAGCAGCACGTGGCTGGGCTGCGCGACGCCCGCCGAGCAGGCCGACCCGGTGGAGCATTCGATGCCATGGGCGTCCAGCAGCATCAGCAGCGCGTCGCCCTCGCAGCCGGGGAAGGACAGGTGGGCGTTGCCGGGCAGCCGGTGCACCGGGTCGCCGTTCAGCACGGCGTCGGGAACGGCGGCCTTGACCCGGGCGATCAGGGTGTCGCGCAGTTCGGTGAGGCGGCGGGCCTCCTCGTCCCGGCGGGCGCGTGCGACCTGGACCGCGGCGGCCAGCCCGGCGATGGCGGGGGTGTCGAGGGTGCCGGAGCGCACGTCCCGCTCCTGGCCGCCGCCGTGCAGCACCGGGACCGGATCGGTGCCCTTGGCCAGCAGCAGCGCGCCCACCCCGAGCGGTCCGCCGAGCTTGTGCCCCGACAGGGTGAGGGCCTGCACTCCGGAGGCGGCGAAGGCGACCGGGAGCTGCCCGGCGGCCTGGACCGCGTCGGTGTGGAACGGGATGTCGTGCTCGCGGGCCAGGGCGGCCAGCTCGGCGATCGGCTGAACGGTGCCGACCTCGTTGTTGGCCCACATCACGGTGATCAGCGCGATGTCGTCGCCGCCGCGCGGACCGATCATCTCCTTGACCACGGCGGGGTCCACCCGGCCGGTGCCGTCCACCGGGATCCACTCCACGCGGGCCCCCTCGTGGTCGGCCAGCCACTGCACCGCGTCCAGCACCGCATGATGCTCGACGGCGCTGGCGAGAATCCGGATCCGGGCCGGATCGGCGGCTCGGCGCGCCCAGTAGATGCCCTTGACGGCCAGGTTGTCGGCCTCGGTGCCGCCCCCGGTGAAGATCACCTCGCTGGGACGGGCGTCGAACGCCTCGGCGATGATCTCGCGGGACTCCTCCACCACTCGGCGGGCGCGACGGCCCACGGCGTGCAGCGAGGAGGGGTTGCCGAGCCTGCCCAACTCCGCGGTCATCGCCTCGACGGCCTCGGGCAGCATGGGGGTGGTCGCGGCATGGTCGAGGTAGGTCACCACACGTCCACAGTAGCCGCGCCCCGCGGCCGGACGGCCGCGCGGCCGTCCGGTTGGCACTGTACCGTCCGGACGGTACAGTAAGGGGCCGTGAAACGCGCCGCCCTCCTCGACGCCGCCGAGGCCGTGCTGTTCGAGCACGGCACCGCCGCGCTGACGCTGTCGGCCGTCGCGCGGCGCGCCGGCGTCAGCAAGGGCGGCCTGCTGTACCACTTCCCCACCAAGGAAGCCCTGATCAGGGCGATGGTCTCGCGGGTCATCGAGGAGTTCGACGCCCTCGTGGCCGAGCTGGACGACGGCTCCCCCGGCTCCTACACCCGCGCCTATGTGCGCGCGACGTTCCACGTGCTGGGGGGCGCCGACGGCGGCCGGACCCGCCGACGCTGGTCGGCCATCACCGCGGCCGCCGCGGATCCGGAGCTGATCGCCCCGCTCCGCGAGGCGATGGCGCGCTGGCACCGCGTCGACCCGGCCCGCGAGCCCGACCCGATCACCGCGATGGTCGTCCGCCTGGCGGCCGAGGGCCTGTGGGAGGTCGTCAGCCACGCCCCCGACGTCTACGACGAGCAGGAGTGGCAGGCCCTCGAACGTCGCCTGCTGGCCATGGCGACCCCCGCCCAGGACCTTCCGCCTCCGGGCGGGGCGCCGGCGGACCCTGCGGAGGGCGGCGTCCCGGCCACGGCGGAGACGCCCCGCCCGGAGCCGCCCGCCGAATCCGGTCGGGAGGCCCCCGAGCCCTGACCGGACCGCTCATCGATCCCGGCCGGAGCGGGCCGCGCCTCCGGCCGTGAGGGCCCCGATCCCGCCCGGGACCTCGGTGCAGGCCGGGCCGGGACCCCGGTCGAGCCGCGGCCGGGCCGACCGCCGAACCGATCCGAGACCGAACGACACCGACCGCAGGACCACCAGAGGGTGCCCCTCGCCCCGCGACGTTCCCCCGTTCGCACCCCGGACCGGCGCCGGGAGACGGCGCCGGCCCTCCACCGCCCGACGAGCGGCGGCGGCCCGAAGCCGCCGCCGAGGGGCCCGAAGCCGGCCCCGCCCGACGCCCCGGCACCCGTGCCGGAGGGACGGGGTGCTCTCAAGCGTTCCGCGGGCGGCCCGCCCGCAGCGCGCTCTTTGGAACGGGCCAAAAGGAGCGCCGCCGGCATGGCGGGCGGGGCGTGCGGGTCACCCCCGAGATGAAAGGAGTGAAAGTGCTGTTTCGGGCACGAGCCGGGGCATTCTCCACCTTCGCCCTCGGCGGCCTGCTGTGCGGCGTGTGGGTGTCCCGCATGCCCGCCCTGACCGGCAAATTCGACATCGGCCCGGGCGCCGCCGGCACCGTGCTGCTGGTCTGGGGCGTGGCCGCCCTGGCGGCGATGCAGGGACTGCGCGGGGTGATCGCGCGCGCCGGGAGCCGGGCGGTGCTCCGGGCGGCGGCGCCGCTGTCGGGGGCGACGGCGGCGCTGGTGGCGCTGGCCCCGGACTACCGGCTGCTGCTGGCGGCGGTGGCGGCGTTCGGCATGTCCTTCGGGGTCATGGACGTGGCGATGAACGCCCAGGCCAGCGTGGTGGAACGGGCGTACCGGAGGCCGCTGATGAGNCAGCGTGGTGGAACGGGCGTACCGGAGGCCGCTGATGAGCGGGATGCACGCCGGCTGGTGCGTGGGCGCGATGTCCGGCGGACTGTTCGGGGCGCTGACGGCGTTCATCGGGCTGTCGTACACCCAGACGGTCCTGGGGGTGGCGCTGGCCGCCGTCCCGGTCGCGCTGGCGCTGGGACGGACCTACCTGGACGACGGCGCCCGCCCGGCCGCCCGCACGAGCGGCGGACGGGCCCGGCTGCCGGTCGCGGTGTACGTGATCGGGGCGCTGGCGTTCATGGCGTTCCTGACCGAGGGCGCGGTGGCCGACTGGAGCGGGCTGCTGCTGCACGGGGAGCTGCGCACGGCCGAATGGGTGGCGGCGCTGGGCTATCCGCTGTTCGAGGCGGCGATGCTGGCGGGCCGGCTGGTCGGCGACCGGGTGCGGACGCTGCTGGGCACCCGGCGCCTGCTGGTGGCCGCGAGCCTGGGCACGGCGGCCGGGACCGGCGTCGTGCTCGGCGCCCCCGCGACCCCGGTGGCGCTGGCGGGCTTCGTGTTCACCGGACTGGCGGTCTGCACGATCGTGCCCACGCTGATCTCGCTGGCGGGCACGGCCGCGCCGGGCCGCTCGGACGCCTCGGTCGCCCAGGTCAGCGCGATGGGCTACGGCGGGCTGCTGGTCGGTCCGGTGCTGATCGGCTGGCTGGCCGAGGCGACCTCCCTGCGCGGCGGGCTGAGCCTGGTGGCGCTGTTCGCGCTGCTGATCGCGGCCGGTTCGGCGATGCTGCCGATCGGGGCGGTCTCCGATCTGGCGGACGTCCGCGCCGCCGCGTCCCGCGACGCGGCCGACGGCGAACGGGCGCTGGCCGCCTGACCCGGTCCGGCGCCTCCTCAGCGGAGCAGCCGCTCCCCCGAGGAGGCGCGCCCGTGCGGCCGCTCCGCCGGAGACGTCGTTTCGGAGGCGCCTTCGGGGGCGCGGCGGAACGGCGGGAGGCGACGCGCCCCGCCCGCGGCGGGGGGCGTGACGGGCCGTCCCGCCAGGAGCAGCAGGGTCCGCACCGGGCCGAGATCGCGCACGGCGGCCCGCAGCACCCGCAGCACCGGACGCCGGAGCGGAGGACCGCCCCCCGGGCCGTAGCGGTCGCGTTCGAACTCGGCCGCCGTCTCGGCGATCCGCGGCCCGATCCGGGCCAGCCGGACGCGCAACTGCCGCAGCGTGGTGCCGGGGCGGACGGGATCGCCGTCGGCGCGGGCGAAGCGCTCCAGCAGACGGTCGGCGCGCTCGCGACCGGAACGGGCCGAACCGGAGCCGCCCCGCCGGACGGTGAGCACCAGGGCGATGATCAGCACCAGGGCCAGCACCGCCCCGGGCAGCAGGGCGGCCCGGCCGTTCCGCTCGGCGGAGGCCGGCGGGGCGAACGGGTCGAGGGAGGGGTCCACGACGGCGTCGGCGGCGGCGGGCGTGGGGTTGAACGGGACCCAGCCGACCCCGGAGAAGTAGACCTCGATCCACGCGTGCGCGTCGGCGTCGCGCACCACGTACCGGCCGTCCTGCTCGACGCCGGTGGCGAACCCGACAACGACCCGGCTGGGCACGCCCACCATCCGCAGCATCAGCGCGGCGGCGCCCGCGAAGTGCTGGCAGTAGCCGGTGCGGGTGCGCAGCAGGAAGTCCGCCAGCGGCGGGCGCGAGGTGCGCTCCACCTCGGTGGAGTAGCGGAACCCCCCGTCCCGGGTCAGGAACCGCTGGACCCGCTCGACCTTCTCGTACTGGGTGCGGGCCCCCGCCGTCACCGTCTCGGCGAGATCGGCCACCTGGCCGTACCAGCTGTAGCGGAGCCAGCCCCGGTAGAGCCCGGCGGGTTCCTCGGGATCGAAGGGGCCGCCGAACGAGCCCGGCCCGCGGCGCGGCCACTCCCCGCTCCACGTGTCGCGGAGCCGGGTGTAGGCGTCGAGCCGGGGGTCGTCCTGGGGCTGCGGGGCGTTCCGCAGCACGGCGGGATCGGCGGTGACCACCTGGCTGCGCACCCGGTACACGTCGCCGGCCCCGGGCATCGGGGCGATCCGCCAGGCCTCCCCGGAGCCGGGGAGGACCCGGCCGCCGGCCTGGAGGCCGACGATGCGGCCGGGCGCGACGACCATGTCGTTGCGCAGCCCGCGGACGGTCACCTCCACCTCGACCGTCCGGGCGGCGGGCTGGGGCAGCTCCTCGCGCAGGAACCTGCCGCCGACCTCCCAGCCGCGCCAGCCGAACCGCTCCAGCACCTGCATCCGCCACAGCGCAGGCTGCGGGGAGGAGATCTCCAGCATGGTCGCGCCGGTCCTCCGGCCGCGCAGCGGGCCGTAGGTCTGGGCGGTGTCCAGCGTGGCGAACTGGGGCTCCCGGTCGATCATGTCGTCGACGGCGAACCACTGGACGCGCGGCCCGGCGACGTGCGCCACGGCCCCTGCCAGCAGCGCGGCGAGCACACCGAGCACCGCCATCGGCCGGGCGGCGGCGGATCGGCGGGCGGCGCCCGGCGCGAACCACGACGCGACCGCCAGCACCACCGCGGCGCCCTGCCAGGACGTCTCGTCGGTCTGCCGGACCATCACCGCGATCGCCCACGGCAGCACCGCCAGGGACAGCGCCGCGGTCTGGCGGACCGCGGAACGCGGCGCGCTGGCCGCCACCGCGGCCGCCGCCAGCCACACCAGCCCGGCCAGCATCAGCCACACCGCCGCCGGCCACGGGTCTCCCGCGGCGTGGCCGGGCCCGAGGGTCGCCAGCCGGTCGAACCCGTCCGACAGCGCCGAGGCGACCTCCGGCCACTCCCCCGGCCACAGCGCCCGAGGCGGCGCGCCCCCGGCCAGGATCGCGATCGGCGGCCAGGCCGGCACCAGCAGCCCGACCAGGCGGGTGACGGCACGGCCCCAGATCACGACCGCCGCGGCGGCGATCGCGGCCACCCAGCCCCACAGCACGCTCGCACCGAGCAGCGCCGACCAGGCCCCCATCGCCGCCGCGACCGCCGCCAGCAGTCCTGCGGCGCGGATCACCACCGCCGCCTCCCTCCGGAGAAGGAGGGCGCCTCCCCCCGCCGGCGGCCGACGTCCCTCCTCCACCGTCCGGTCCCGTCCGCCGGCGCGCCCGCGGGCGGGCCGGCCGGGATCGGGACGACGCCCGGGGGCGGGGGCAGCGGGCGCGGTCCCGGCGGCAGGCCGGCGGGGAAGCGGATGACGACGACGTCGGGGCCGACGGCGGCGGGGGCGGGGCCGCCCGCCTCCAGCGTCGCCAGCCTGCGGTGCAACGCCCGCCAGGAGTCCTCGTCGACGACGGCGGCCGGGGCGGCGTCACCGGGCAGCAGCACCGCGCAGCCGCCGTCGCGGGCCAGCCGCCGCACGTGCCCGGCGGCGGTCCGGGCCACCCAGTCGACCTCCCCGGGGTCGGTGAGCCCGGCGGTGTCGATCACCACCAGCGGCAGCCCGGCCGGCGGCGGCCCCAGCCGCCGCTCGTGCAGCCCCTGGCCGCGCGCCAGGGACAGCCAGTGGATCCGGCTGACCGAGGTCCCCGGCACATAGGGGCGCAGCCCGTCCGGCTCGGTCTCCTCGGCGGCCCGGCCGCGGGCCGGCGGGGCGTGCCCGCCGCCCTCCGGCAGCGGCAGCACCAGCACCTCTTCCGGCGTCCCGACCCGGACGGTGCTCCGGAAGATCCCCAGGGCGTCGCCGATCCGCAGGACCGACGGCTCGATCCGGTAGGCGCCGCGCCGTTCGAGGGGCAGCTCCACCACCCCGCCCCCGTCCACCTCCGCCCACAGCCGCCGGGCCACCCGGACGTGCAGGCGGACCGGCAGCCATGACGGCATGCTCACCTCGAAGCGCAGCCGCAGCGGCCGCCCTTCGGTGAACTCGCGTTCCAGCACGGTCCGGTCGGCCCGCACCCGCACGCGGGCGACCAGCACGGACGCCGCCGCCCCGAGCGTCAGCAGCAGCATCCCCACCGCCAGCGCGAACAACGCCAGCGAGGGCAGCGCGCCGGCGACGAACACCAGCACCGCCGTGCACAGCAGCCAGGTCGCGGCTCTCATCGGGCCCGGACTTTGGCCAGCACGTCCTCGACGATCTCGGCCTGGGCGTCGGCCCCGCCCGCCCCGGAGGGCTGGATGCGGTGGGTCAGCACCGGACGGGCCATGGTCTGCACGTCGTCGGGCAGCACGAACTCCCGCCCGTCCAGGGCCGCCGCCGCCCGGGCGGCGGCCAGCAGCAGCAGCCCGGCGCGCGGGCTGGCGCCGACCGCGGCGAGCGGGTGGACGCGCGTGGCGGACAGCAGGTCCACCACGTACCGCAGCAGCTCGTCGGAGGCGTGCACCGCGGCGACCGTCTGCTGGGCGGCCAGCAGCAGCGTCGGGTCGGCGACCGCGCTCACCTCCGGCTCGGGGCCGGCCCGCAGCAGCGACATCTCCTGTTCCGGCGTGGGGTAGCCGAGCGAGACCACCGCCAGGAACCGGTCGAGCTGGGCGGGCGGCAGCGGATAGGTGCCGTCGTATCCGGCGGTCGGGTTCTGGGTGGCGATCACGATGAACGGGGGCGGGATGGGCCGGCTCTCCCCGTCCACGGTGACCTGGCGCTCCTCCATCGCCTCCAGCAGTCCCGACTGGGTCTTGGGGGTGGCCCGGTTGATCTCGTCGACCAGCACCACGTTGGCGAACACCGGGCCGGGCCGGAACTCGAACGTCGCCGAGTCGGCCTGCCAGATGTTGGCGCCGATGATGTCGGCGGGCAGCAGGTCCACGGTGGCCTGGATCCGGGAGAACCGGCCGTCCAGGCTGCGCGCCAGGGTCCGGGCGAGCTGGGTCTTGCCGACTCCGGGATGGTCCTCCACCAGCAGGTGCCCGCATGCCAGCACGGTGGCCAGCACCACGTCCAGCACCTCGGCGGGCATCCGCACCGCGCCGGCGATGTTGTCGCGCAACCGGTCGCCGAGTTCGGCGACGTCGGTCACCGTGAGCGCGAGCTCCGCGCCGGGCGGGACCGGATGAGGACGGGAGGCGGTGGCCAGCCTCCCCTGCGGAACCGACCGGGCCCGCCTGTTTCGATCGGCTATCGCGCTCATGTGCTCCCTCGGGTCCGCAGGCCGGTACACCCACTGGATCAACGCGGACATGGCGCCCGACTGTTCCAGAACGGCACCGTCAAGGTCTCGACGACATAACGGAATTACCCCTCCGGCCCTCCGCCAGTCTCGCGCCCTGGAGGAAAAGCCGCCGAAGACCGGGCCGGAAACCGGCGGCGGCCGGTGACGGCGGAACGTTCCGCCGTCACCGGCCGCCGCACGCGGACCCTCTGCGAGGACTCGCCTGAGGGCTACTTGCGCTTGTTGATCTCCTCGGTGAGCTGCGGGGCCACCTGGAACAGGTCGCCCACCACGCCGAAGTCGACCAGCTCGAAGATCGGCGCGTCGGGGTCCTTGTTGATCGCCACGATCGTCTTGGAGGTCTGCATGCCGGCCCGGTGCTGGATGGCGCCGGAGATGCCGACCGCGATGTACAGCTGCGGCGACACCGTCTTACCGGTCTGCCCGACCTGGAACTGGTGCGGGTACCAGCCGGCGTCGGTGGCGGCCCGGGAGGCGCCCACCGCACCGCCGAGCGCGTCGGCCAGATCCTCGATGATCTTGAAGTTCTCCGCGCTGCCGACGCCCCGGCCGCCGGAGACCACGACCGCGGCCTCGGTGAGGTCCGGGCGCTCGCCCTTCTCCTGCACCACCCTCTCGACGATCTTCGCCGACTTGGCGGCGTCCGACAGGGTCACCGACACCTGCTCCTCGGCCGCGGCGGCCGGGGCGGGCTCGGCGGCGATGGCGTTCGGGCGCACCGCCACGATCGGGGTGCCGCGCTTGACCTTGGCGTGCGCGATGATCGCACCGCCGAAGATGGAGTGCTCGCCGACGAATCCCTCGGCGACGTCCACCACGTCGGTCAGCACGCCGGAGTCCAGCTTGACCGCCAGGCGGCCGGCGATCTCCTTGCCCTCGCCGGTGGCGGCCACCAGCACGCCCGCCGGGGACTTGTCGGCCACCAGCTGGGCCAGCAGCTCCACCTTGGGCGCCACCACGTAGGAGGTCAGCTCCTCGTCCGCGGCGACGTAGATCTTGGCCGCGCCGTACTCGGCCAGCTTCTCCTTGGCGCCCTCCAGGCCGGGCCCCACCCACACCGCGGCGGGCTCGCCGAGGCGACGGGCCGCCGTCAGCAGCTCCAGGGTGACCTTCTTGACCTCACCGTCGACGTGGTCGACGAGGACGAGAACCTCTGCCATGTCCGTTGCTCTCCTTCCCCGCTTCTCAGATGAACTTCTTCGACGCGAGGAACTCGGCGATCTTCACGCCGCCATCGCCCTCGTCGGTGACGATCTGGCCCTTGGCGCGCGGCGGGGCCTCGGTGGCGTCGACCACCTCGCTGGCCGCACCGGCCAGGCCGACCTTGTCGGCCTCGATCCCGGCGTCGGCGGCGCTCAGGGTCTCCACCGGCTTCTTCTTGGCCGCCATGATGCCCTTGAACGAGGGGTACCGCGGCTCGTTGATCTTCTCCACCACGCTGACCACGGCGGGCAGGGCGGCCTCGACCTTGTCGTAGCCGTAGTCGGTGAGGCGCTGCACCCGAATGGTCGAGCCGTCGATCTCGACCTTGCTGGACAGCGTCAGCTGCGGCACGCCCAGCCGCTCGGCCAGCATGGCCGGCAGCATGCCGGTGCGGGCGTCGGTCGACTCCGAGCCGCAGATCACCAGGTCGAAGCCGATCCGGCCGAGGACCTGCTGGATCGCGTAAGAGGTGCCCAGCGCATCGCTGCCCGCCAGCGCGTCGTCCACGAGGTGGACGGCCTTGTCGGCGCCCATCGCCAGCGCCTTGCGGATCGAGTCGGTGGCCTTCTCCGGACCCATGGTCAGGACGGTCACCTCCCCGCCATGGGCCTCCTTGAGAAGCAGCGCCTCCTCGATCGCGTACTCGTCGAGCTCGTTGATGACACCGTCGGCCGCGCCGCGGTCGAGCGTGTTGTCATCGGACTTCAACTTGCGCGGGCTCTCCGTGTCGGGAACCTGCTTCACGCAGACGACGATGTTCATGGCCGTCGACCGACCTCCCTGCACTCAATATGGCCGCCGTGAGCGGGCCTGGGGCGCCGCCCGGGCGGGTCGACGCGGAGCTGATGCGCACCAGCCTGCCAAACGGCCGAACCGGCTTCGGCTCCGGGTCCTGGTTCCAAGCCGTGCACCCCAAATGTTACCCACCAGTAGCATACCGGCAAATCGGCCGGTGAGAGAAGGTGTGCGGCGCACCGCCCGCTCCCGGGAACGCCCTCGCCGACCCGGCGGACCGAGACGGACGAAGTGGCGAAGGTCACATCGCCGAGGCCTTGCGGAAAGGTCAGGACAAGGCGTTCTGCAACCGTTCGAGGGCCGCCACGAGCGTGTTCTGCAAGCCGTACAAGGGGGCGAAGCTGGGCGTCAACGAGACCGTCCCGACCACCGTGAGGAAGGCCAGGGCGCCCAGCGCCGTCCCGACGAGCACGATCCTGCGGGGGTCGGGGGCCAGGCGGGCGAACATCCGCTCCAGCTGACGGCGGGGCGCCCCGATGCCGGGGGCCGCCCACAGCGCCGCGACGCCCGCGCCCGCCCCCCATGCGCACGCCCACAGCGGCGCGGCGTGGACGTCCACCGCCACCATCGCCACCAGCGCGACCGTGACCGCCACGGCGACGGCGGCGGCGTACGGCAGCGTCAGCGCGGTCCGCAACAGCGCCCGTCCCGCGTCCCCGGGCCCGGGCGACGCCGCGCCCCTGGCCGCCGCCGAGTCCAGGGTCCGCAGCACCACCGCCCCGAGCACGGCCGCCGCCGCGCCGGCCGCCGGCACCACGATCACCGCGGCGGCGACCAGGACCACGGTCAGCGCCGCGAGCAGCCTCGACCACGCGGGCCCCAGCTCGACCCGCGGCGCCGTCGGCGTCGGCGACGGACGCCCCGACCGGGGCACGGCCGGGACGTCCGTGTCGTCGCGCGGCGCGGCCTGCACGACCGGCGCCGCCGGCTCCTCCGGCGGCCCCAGGTCGACGGCGGCGACCGCCTCCACCAGCGCGCTCGCGGCGGGGCGGGCCGTCGCCTCCGGGGCGAGCGCGGCCGTCAGCACCGGCCGCAGCGGCTCGGGGACCTCCTCGGGCGGCGCGCCCGCGCCGGCCGGGGGCCGTCCGGTCGCGGCGAACACCACGGTCGCCGCCCATGCGTACACGTCGGAGGCGGCGGTGGCGATCTCTCCCGCCACGACCTCCGGAGCCTGATAGGCGGGCTCGCCGACCCCGGCCGCGCCCGGCGCGGGCACCGGTCCGAAGTCGGCGACCACCGGCTCGCCGCCCACCATCAGCACGGTCCCCGGCCGCAGGTCCCGGTGCACCGCGCCCGCCTCGTGGACCGCCGTCAGCGCCCTGGCCAGCCCCAGCGCCAATCGCCGCAGCGCGGCGCCGCGCAGCGGCCCCTTCCCGGCCACCGCGGTGGCCAGCGAACGCCCCGGCACGTACCGGGTCACCACGTACGGCGGCTCGGCGTGCGCATCGCCGTCCAGCACGTCGGCGGCGTGCGGGCTGAGCACCCGGCGCAGCACCGCGATCTCCTCCGCCAGACGGCGCCGCTCGGCGTCGCCGGCGACGAGCTCCGGCGGCAGCTCGCGGATCGCCACGTCCCGTCCGGCCGGGTCGGTGCCCCGGTAGACCACGCCCGTCCGGTCCGCCCGGACCCGGGCGAGCGCGCGGTAAGGGCCGATCCGCCCGATGAGTTCTCCCGATCGCTGGTTCATGGACTTCCGCATGAAGGTTCCGACAGGCCCGACCCTACCGGGCGCCGCCCGCCCGGTCTCCGGGGCCGGCGTCCGCGGCTCCGGCCGCTACCAGGGCCACAGGTCGCCGATGCCGCGGATCTCGTCGCGCAGGGCGTCCAGCCGCAGCCCCAGCGACGGGAACGGATACAGGTCGGGGGTCTCCCCGTACGACAGCGCGATCAGCACGACCGCGAACAGCCCCACCGCCAGCGCCACCGGAGCGGCCACCTCGCGGCGCGGCGCCACCGCCCCCCAGATCCGGACGAGCTGGCGGCGCGGCGCCCCGCTGCCCGGGGCGAGGGTGAGCAGCCCGATCACGGCCATCGCCCCGACCGCCAGGCTGCGGGTGGCGCTCAGATCCGGCGAGGCCACCAGCACCGCGAGCAGCACGACGAACACCGTGCTCAGCGCAGCCGCCGACAGCAGGGCGGTCGTGACCAGCGCGCCCGGCAGGGCCAGCGGCGAACGCAGCGCCGCCCCGACCGCGTCCCCGGAGCGGGGACCGCGCAGCGTCCGCCGCGACTCCAGCTTCTTGGCGGCGCGGTCGCCCATGCGCAGCAGCAGGGTGCCGCCGATCGTCGCCAGCACCGCCAGCACCGGGGCCAGCCAGGCGAACCCCAGCAGCGCGGCCAGCAGGAGACAGTTCAGCACCCGATACCAGCCGTACGGCTTGCGCACCTGGTCGGGCGCGGTCGCCTCCGCCGGAGGCGCCGGGGAGTGCCCGGTGGCCGGCCGCCCCGCGGAGGAGGGGTACGGGGCGTAGGGGGGAGGGCCGGGGGCCGGCGTCGGGGGCTGCGGCTGCGGATACGGCTGCGGACCCCACCGGGGCGGCTCGGTCGCCGCCGGGGCGGACGGGGCCGCGTAGGGCCGGTCGTAGGGGCCGGGCGCCGGCGGCGGGCCGGGCGGCGGGGCCGCGGGCGGCAGCCGTCCCACGAAGTCCTCGGGCTGCGCCGGGGCGGGAGCCGGAGCGGGAGCGGGTTCGGGCGGCGGAAGCGGCTGCGGGGCGGTCCGGCGGGGGGACGAGGCGGACGAGACGGAGGAGGCGGACGAGGCGGAGGAAGGCGGCATGGCGAACTCGCCGACCTGGTCCAGCCGCCGGGTCGGCGGATCCTCCGCCGGAGGCGGCGCGGCGGAGCGCTCGGGCCGGGGCCCGGATCGGTGCTCGGGCCGGGGCTCGGAGCGGAAGGAGTCCACCCGGGTCTGGTCGGTGATGGTGGCCTCGAAGTGGATCCGCCGGGTCAGCTGCACCAGCGTCACCGCGGTGGGCCGCTCCGCCGGATTGCGCGCCATCGCCGCGCGGATCACCGGCATCAGCGCCTCGGGCACCCCGTCCAGGTCGGGCCGCCCCTGCATGATCCGGTAGAAGATCGACTCGAACGGGCCGGTGCCGAACGGCGGCCGCCCGGTCGCCGCGAACGCCACCGTGGCGGCCCAGGCGTGCACGTCCGAGGGCGGTCCGGCGTCCTCGCCCTCGATGATCTCCGGGGCCAGATAGCCCGGCGTGCCGATCACCATGCCGGTGGCGGTCAACCGGGTCGCGTCGGCGGCCTGCGCGATCCCGAAGTCGATCACGATCGGCTCGCCGTCCAGCAGCATCACGTTGCCGGGCTTGAGGTCGCGGTGGATGATCCCGGCGCCGTGGATCGCCGACAGCGCCGAGGCCAGCCCCACCGCCAGCCGCTGCAGCGCAGGACCGTACAGCGGGCCGCCGTCGGGATCCTCGACGATCTCCTCCAGCGTGCGGCCCGGAACGTACTGGGTGACGATGTAGGGCTGCGGGGCGGTGACGTCGGCGTCCAGGATCTCGGCGACGTGCGGGCTGTGCACCCGCCGCATGGAGTCCACCTCGCGGGCCAGTCGGCGCACCGCCGTGGCGTCCCCGGCCACGCCCGGGCGCAGCACCTTGATGGCCACGTGCCGGCCCTGGGGGTCTTCGGCCAGGTGAACGACCCCCATCCCGCCCTCGCCCAGCGTGCGGATGAGTCGGTAGTGGCCGATGCGGTCCCCGGACGTGACTGCTCCCTCCATCGCTCCCCCGTCACCCTATCTTCGCCCGCGCGGATCGGAAGGGCTTCGGCGCCGGAAGGCATGGGATGACGACGAGGCCCCCGAGAACGCCATCCCGATCACCTTTGTACCGGTTTGGTGTACCGGGTTGGACGCCGGTGAAGGCGACGCGGTTCCCCGACGCCGCGCTCCGCCCTCGACGGTCGGCGGAGATCCCCGGCGGCCGGCCGGGTCAGTCGCCGGTCCGGGTCCGCGCCGCACGCCGCCACGTCCGGTCGACGGCCGTGCGGAGCAGCGTCCTGGGCGCCGTGCGCAGCGCCGGGAGCGCCACCTTGTACTGGACGCCCGGGACGCACAGGGCCCGGCCGGCCGCCACCGCCTCCAGGCCCGCGCGGGCCACGTCCTGCCGGCGCAGCCAGATCAGATCGGGCCCGGCCGACTCGTCGGTGCGGGTGAACCCGGGGCACAGCGCGGTCACGTGCACGCCCCTGCCGATCACCTCGGCGTGCAGGCTCTCCGACAGCGCGGCCACGTACGCCTTGGTCGCCCCGTAGACGGCGTTGCCGGGCGACGGGGTGAAGGCGGCCATGGACGCCACGTTGAGCACCCCGCCCCTCCCCCGCCGGAGCATGTCCGGCAGGGCCGCGTGGGTGAGCCGCGTCAGCGCCGTCACGTTGAGGTCGATCTCGGCGAGCCGCTCGGCCGGGGGGACCTCGGCGAACGGGCCGAACGCGGCGGACCCGGCGTTGTTGATCAGCAGGTCGACCGGCTCGTCGGTCAGCCGGCCGGCCACCCGCTCCAGATCGCCGGGATCGGTCAGGTCGGCGGGCAGGACCTCCACGCCGACCCGGTGACGCGTCGACAGCTCCTCGGCCAGCCGCCGCAGCAGGTCATCGCGCCGGGCCACCAGCACCAGATCGGCGCCGCGCGCCGCCAGCAGCCGTGCGAAGGCCTCCCCGATCCCGCTGGAGGCGCCGGTCACCAGAGCCTTTCGGAACTCCTGCCGCATACCCGGATGGTACCGGCGCGCCGCCCGATGCCCCCGTGGCGTCGGTGGCCGCTGCTAGCTTGTGAGGCCTCGCGAGCGGCCCGTGGAGGTTCGGAGAGGCCGCCCGCCGCCGTGAGGCCGTCGCGAAACGGAGGGCTCCCGCGATGCTCGTCGCCCACGCCGTCTGGCACGGCGGTGCGCTGTGCCTGTGGGCCGAAGGCCCCCCGGAGCGGCCGGGCGGGGACGGGGCGCATCCGTTCGCGGCCGATCTGACGGGCACCTCCTATGCGCCGTTCCTCCGCCGCGGGGCGCGGATCACCCTCGACCTGCTGCTGCCGACCGCGGAAGGGCGACCCGTCCCCTCCCCCGAGCTGACCGCCGTCCGGCCCCCGGACGGAGCCCCCGAACTGCGGAGATGGCGGGTGCCGGCGACGGCGCTCGATCCGTTCGCCGCGATGGCGCTGCTGCGGCACGCCGAAGGCGCCGCCGACGTGGTGCCCGGCGCCGACCTGCGCTATCTGGCGCTGCTCGCCGAGGTCGCCGCCGACCTGGTGCGACGCGGCCGGGCGCTGCCGAGCCTGCGTCGGGAGGACGGCGTCCCGGCGGCCCGATGGCGGCCCGTCCCCGACGACGCCGAACGCGTGCGCCGGCTGGCCGCGGCCATGCCCCCCGCCTGCCGGGCCGCCGAGGGGGGCCGCCCGGCGGGCGAGGTGCTCCGGGAGGCCCTCGGCTGCCTGGTCGACACGATCGTGCGCGGCGTCGTGCCCCATCCGCTGCTGCCGCCCCGGCGCGGCCGGGCCCCCGACCCCCTCCCCCTGGCCGAACGCTGGTTCGCCGCCCTCACCGGACCCGACCCGCGGGTCCGGGTCGAGCCCGGCGACGACCTGGCCGGCCTGGCCGCCGAACTGGACGCCTGGGCCGCCTCCGCCGCCGGTCCGTCCGGCCCGCTGCGCACCTGCTTCCGGCTCGTCGAGCCCGAGCCGCCCGAGGAGGCCTGGCGCATCGAGTTCGCGCTGCAGAGCAGCGAGGATCCCAGCCTGTACGTGCCCGCCGCGGCCGTCTGGGCGGGCGCGGCCGCCTCCCTGCCCGACGCCGGACGGGCCCTGCTGGCGGGCCTGGGCCGGGCGCTGCGGCTGTTCCCCGAGCTGGCCCGCGCGCTGGACGGCCCCGCCCCCGCCGAGCTGCGCACCGACACGGCCGGCGCGTTCCGCTTCCTGCGGCGGGCCGCCCCGCTGCTGTCCGCCGCCGGGTTCGGCGTCCTGCTTCCGCGGTGGGCGGACCGCGCCGGGACCGGCGACAGGCTCGGCATGCGGCTCACCGTCCGCTCTCGGGGCGAGCCCAGCGCCTCCTCCGGCTCCTCCGGTCTCGGTCCCGACGCCCTGGTCGACTTCCGCTGGGATCTGGCCGTGGGCGACGACCCCCTCACCGAGGAGGAGCTCACCGAGCTGGCCCGGCTCAAGGCGCCCCTGGTCCGCCTTCGGGGCCGGTGGGTCGAGCTGGACGAGGCCCGGCTCGAGGCCGCCCTGGAGTTCCTGCGCCGCCCCCGCACCGGCGCCATGACCGCCGGCCAGGTCGTGCGCGCCGCCGTCCACGCCGGCGACGAGACGCTCCCCCTGCTCGGCGTGCGCGCCGACGGTCCTCTGGGCGATCTGCTGTCCGGCGAGGCCGAGCGCCGCCTCGCCCCCGTCGAGGCCCCCGAGGGCTTCACCGCGACCCTCCGCCCGTTCCAGGAGCGCGGCCTGGCCTGGCTGAAGTTCCTCGACGACCTGGGGCTGGGCGGCGTCCTCGCCGACTCGATGGGGCTGGGGAAGACCGTCCAGACGCTGGCGCTGCTGGCGCTGGAGCGCTCGGGCGGGGCGCGGGTCGCGCCGACGCTGCTGGTGGCGCCCATGTCGCTGGTGGGGAACTGGCAGCGGGAGGCGGCCAGGTTCGTCCCGAAGCTGCGGGTGCACGTGCACCACGGAAGCGGACGGCGGCGGGGGGAGCGGCTCGCGGAGGCGGCGCGGCGGGCGGACCTGGTGCTGACGACGTACGGGACGGCGACGCGGGACGTGCGCGCGCTGGCGGGGATCGAGTGGAGACGGGTGATCTGCGACGAGGCGCAGGCGCTCAAGAACAGCGGAACGCGGCAGGCGCGGGCGATGCGGAGCATCCCGGCGCGCAACCGGATCGCGCTCACCGGGACGCCGGTGGAGAACCGGCTGACCGAACTGTGGTCGATCATGGAATTCGTCAATCCGGGGCTGCTGGGGCCGCGGGAGGCGTTCCGGGAGCGGTTCGCCAAGCCGATCGAGGAGCGGGGGGATCCGGAGGCGGCGGAGGCGCTGCGCCGGGTGACCGCGCCGTTCGTGCTGCGACGCCTCAAGACCGACAAGTCGATCATCGCCGACCTGCCGGAGAAGCAGGAGATCAAGGTCTACTGCAACCTCACCGCCGAGCAGGCGTCGCTGTACCGGGCGACGGTGGACGACATGCTGGCGCGGCTGGCCGAGGCCGACGAGCGGACGCGACGGGGCCTGGTGCTGGCCACCGTGTCCCGGCTCAAGCAGGTGTGCAACCACCCGGCGCACCTGCTCAAGGACGGCTCCCGGCTGCCCGGCCGGTCGGGGAAGCTGGAGCGGCTGGAGGAGATCTGCGCCCAGATCGTCGCGCACGGCGAGAAGGCGCTGGTGTTCACCCAGTACACCGAGTTCGGGTCGATGCTGCGGCCGTACCTGGCGGCGCGGCTGGGCCGGCCGGTGCTGTGGCTGCACGGGGGGACGCCCAAGCACCGTCGGGACGAGCTGGTGCGGCGGTTCCAGACCGAGGACGGGCCCGCGGTGTTCCTGCTGTCGCTCAAGGCCGCCGGGACGGGGCTGAACCTGACCGCCGCCAACCATGTGATCCACGTCGACCGGTGGTGGAACCCGGCGGTGGAGGACCAGGCCACCGACCGGGCGTTCCGGATCGGCCAGACCCGCGCCGTGCAGGTCCGCACCTTCATCTGCGTGGGGACGGTGGAGGAACGGGTGGACGAGATGATCGAGCGCAAGAAGGCGCTGGCCGACACCGTCGTCGGCGCCGGCGAGGAGTGGCTGGCGGAGTTGTCGGTCGCCGAGCTGCGCGAGCTGCTGCGGCTCTCCCCCGAGGCGGTGAGCGAGTGACGGTCCCCCGCGGCGCCCCCGATCACGCCTCCCCCGCCCCGGCGGGCGGCGGGGCCGGGACGCGCGGCGGTCCGGGCGCGGACGACGGGCCGTGGTGGTCGCGGCGGCTCCGCGCCGTGCTGGAGTCGTCCGGCGACCGCGAGAGGATGCGCCGGGGCCGGGAGCTGGCCCGCCGCGGCCGCGTGACCGGCCTGACGGTGCGCCCGCACGAGGTCGGCGCCCGCGTCCGGGGCCCCGGCACCGGGTCGCACGAGGTGGCCGTCGGCATCGCCGCCCTCGACGAGGACGCCTGGCGGGCGGTGGAGGCCGGGCTGGCGTCCCGTCCCGACCTGTGCGCCCTGCTGTCGGCCGGGACGATGCCCGGGGAGATCGAACGGGTCTTCGCCGGGCGGGGCGTCCGGCTGCTCCCCGAGTCGGTCGACGACCTGCACGTGATGTGCGACTGCCCGGGCTACGGCGGGCCGTGCGAGCACGCCGCCGCCGTGCTGCACCTGATGGCCGAGGCGGTCGGCCGCGACCCGTTCCTGCTGCTGGAGTGGCGGGGCCGCCCCCGGGAACGCCTGCTGGCCGCCCTGCGCCGTCGCGGCGGCCGCCGGGACGCCGGCCCCGCCGATCCCTTCGACGCGGCCGACGAGCCGCTCACCGCCGAGGACTTCTGGGCGCCGCGCCCCTCCCCGGCCGACCCGCGCGAGGATCGTCCCGCCGTCCCCGGTCCGCCGGACCTGCTGCTGCGGCTGCTGGATCCGCTCGCCGTCTCCGTCCGCCGCCGGTCCCTGGTCGACGCGCTCGCCCCCGCCTATGCGGCCATGCCGAACGCCTGAGCCGACACGCCCGCCGGCCGGGCCGCCGGGACGGGCGCGGGTCCCGCCGCCCGACGGCGGCCGACGACGGCGGCGTCCGCCGGCCCGCCGGCGGATCGGCGGGCGGATCAGCGGAAGTCGCCGTCGGTCATGCCGGACGGGGACGGCGGAAGCACCGCCAGGCCGAGCTCGGTGCGACTGGCCAGGAGCGGATGGCGGGGGATCACCCGGATGCTGTAGCCGAACGGCCCGCTGCGGTCCAAGGGGATGTCCCCGACGTAGCGCACCCGGCCGCCCTCCGGACCCTCGGCGGTCAGCTCCGCATAGGAGGGGGAGACGATCGCGTCGGACTCGTCCACGCGGCCGTAGACGGCCTCCACGGCGACGTCGCCGGGGGTGAGGTCGCCCAGGGAGACCACCGCGCGGACGTTCAGGCACGCGCCCACCTGAGGGCTGTCCTCGCCGACCGACTCGACATGGTCGATGGTGACGCCGGGCCAGGCCTTGAGGACCTTGGCCTTCCAGGCGGCCAGCTCCCGGGCCCCGGCGTAATCGTCGACGGCCATCGCCCTGGCCGAGGCCGCGGCCGGGGCGTACAGGCCGTGGACGTAGTCGCGGAGCATGCGGGTGGCCAGGACCTTCGGGCCCAGCGTGGCCAGGGTGTGCTTGACCATCTCCAGCCAACGGCGCGGCAGGCCGGAGGCGTCCCGGTCGTAGAACAGCACCGTGACGTGGTCGCCGATCAGCTCATACAGCGCGGCCGCCTCGAGCCGGTCGCGCCGGTCGGGATCGGACAGGCCGTCGGCGGAGGGGATCGCCCAGCCGTTGCGGCCGTCGAACCACTCGTCCCACCAGCCGTCGCGGACGGACAGGTTGAGCCCGCCGTTGAGGGCCGCCTTCATCCCGGAGGTGCCGCAGGCCTCCAGCGGGCGCAACGGGTTGTTCATCCACACGTCGCACCCGGCCACCATCACCTGGGCGAGCGCCATGTCGTAGTCGGGCAGGAACACGATCCGATGCCGCACGTCCTCGCGGTCGGCGAAGCGGACGATGTCCTGGATCAGGCGCTTGCCGCCCTCGTCGGCGGGGTGGGCCTTGCCGGCGATGACGATCTGCACCGGCCGTTCGGGGTCCAGCAGCAGCGCGCGCAACCGCTCAGGGTCGCGCAGCATCAGCGTCAGCCGCTTGTAGGAGGGGACCCGGCGGGCGAACCCGATGGTGAGCACGTCCGGGTCGAGGGCGTCGTCGATCCACGCCGTCTCGGCCTCGGAGGCGCCGCGCTGCCGCCAGGACTCCCGCAGCCGACGGCGGGCCTCCAGCACCAGCCGTTCGCGCAGCAGCCGGCGCACCCGCCAGATCTCGGCCTCGGGGACGGACAGCACGCCGTCCCAGCCGCCCTCGTCCGGTCCCGAGGCGGTCTCCCGGACGGCCAGGTCCAGCATCTCGGGGGCCACCCAGGTCTCGGCGTGCACGCCGTTGGTGATCGAGCCGATGGGGACCTCGGCGACGTCGAAGCCTCCCCACAGCCCGCCGAACATCTCCCGGCTGACCCGGCCGTGCAGCCGGGACACCCCGTTGACGCGCTGGCCGAGCCGCATGCCCATGACGGCCATGTTGAACACGGTGCGGTCGCCGTCGGGGTAGGTCTCCTCCCCCAGCGCCAGCACCCGGTCGACGGGGACGCCCTCCAGCGCCGCCGAGCCGCCGAAGTACTTGCCGATCAGCTCCCGGGGGAACCGGTCGATGCCCGCCGGGACCGGGGTGTGGGTGGTGAAGACGGTGCCCGCCCGGACCGCCTCCAGGGCCTCGTCGAACGACAGCCCGTGCTCGTCGATCAGCTCGCGGATGCGCTCCAGGCCGAGGAAGCCGGCGTGTCCCTCGTTGGTGTGGAAGACCTCCGGGGAGGGGTGCCCGCTGATCCGGCAGTAGGCGCGGATGGCCCGGACCCCGCCGATGCCCAGCAGCAGCTCCTGCAGCAGCCGATGGTCGGTGCCGCCGCCGTACAGCCGGTCGGTGACGTTCCGGGCGGCCTGGTCGTTGGCCTCCACGTCGCTGTCGAGCAGCAACAGCGGCACCCGGCCGACGCGGGCCAGCCAGATCTGGGCGTGCAGGGTGCGGCCCTCCGGCAGCCCGACCGCCACCCGCACCGGGGTGCCGTCGTCCGGCTCGCGCAGCAGGGTCAGCGGCAGCCCGCCCGGGTCGATCGCCGGATAGTGCTCCTGTTGCCAGCCGTCCGGCGACAGCGACTGGGAGAAGTAGCCGTGCCGGTACAGCAGTCCCACCCCGATGATCGGCACCCCGAGGTCGCTGGCGGTCTTGAGGTGGTCGCCGGCCAGGATGCCCAGGCCGCCGGAGTACTGCGGCAGCGCGGCGGTGATCCCGTACTCCGGGGAGAAGTAGGCGATGGCGCGCGGCGCGTCCTCGTTCACCGCGGACTGGTACCAGCGCGGGCCGGTCAGGTAGTCCCGCAGATCGTCTAACGCCGCGTCGAGCCGGCGCAGGAACCGCCGGTCCTCGGCGAGCACCGCCAGCCGGTCCGGAGGCACCTCGCCGAGCAGCCGGACGGGGTCGTGCCGGACCGACTCCCACAGCGCCGGGTCGATCGAGCGGAACAGCTCCAGCGTCTCGTGGTGCCACGACCACCGCAGATTGCCGACCAGCTCCTCCAGGCCGCGCAGGCGCTCCGGCAGCACGGTGCGGACGGTGAATCGTCGGATTGCCTTCACGTCTGTTCACGCTATGCGTTGCACGCCGCGCCCCGCGACCCCTCCCCCGGCAGATCACCCCGGGGGTTACCGAACCCTGCCGCCGTAGATCGTTCATCACGCGTCCGCGCCGATGCGATGGGGGACGGCGGGGCATCGGGAGGCGGTCGGGTGCGCGTCCGGTCCCGCCGCGGCGATACCGCACCGTGGCGCGCCGTACAAATCGGCTTGGCGACACGCGCGCAAGAAGTTGCCGAAAGTTAACGCAAGCCGCGGCGCGGTGCGCCCTCGGAGGCGGGCATGTCCTTTCTGGCCGATCGAGAGGCGGGCGAATTTGCCCGTTTTGGTGGCAAAGAACAGGCAAGGGGTGAGGTATGCGGGTGGACCAGAAGACGGCGCGGGATCGAAATCTGCCCGATGATCGCCCGAATGCGCGGCGGGCGGCGCCCTCCGATCCCGATCCGGCGCCCGCCCCGGTGATCGGCCGCATCCCCATCCTGGACGTGCAGCCGGTGGTGGGCTGCGGACGCTGGCCGGCCAAGGCGGTGGTCGGCGAGACGTTCGAGGTCAGCGCGACGGTGTTCCGCGAGGGCCACGAGAGGCTCGGCGCCGGGGTGGTGCTGCGCGACCCGCTCGGCAAGACCGGACCGCTGCTGCCGATGCGCGAGAAGGCGCCGGGCACCGACCGGATGGCCACCGAGGTGACGCCGACCGAGCCGGGCCTGTGGCGTTTCCGGATCGAGGCGTGGGGCGACCCGATCGCGCAGTGGCGGCACGACGCGCAGATCAAGATCCCGCGCGGCCAGGACGTGGAGTTGATGTTCGCCGAGGGCGCCCGGCTGTTCTCCCGCGCCGCCGAAGGGCTGCCGTCGCACGAGCGCGCCCCGCTCACCCGCCTGGCCCGCGACCTGGCCGATCCGACCATCCCCGCGACCGCCCGGCTGGAGGCCGCGCTGACCCCGGACGTCTCCGACCTGCTCGCCCGCTATCCGCTGCGCGAGCTGGTGACCACCAGCGAGTGGTTCCCGCTGGTGGTGCATCGCGAGCGCGCCCTGTTCGGTTCCTGGTACGAGTTCTTCCCCCGGTCCGAGGGGGCCTCCTTCGACCCGATGGGGCGCCGCGGTCCCATGTCGGGGACGTTCCGGACCGCCATGAAGCGGCTGCCCGCCATCGCGGAGATGGGCTTCGACGTGGTGTATCTGCCGCCGATCCATCCGATCGGGCGCACGTTCCGCAAGGGCCCCAACAACACCCTCACCGCCGGTCCCTACGATCCGGGCTCGCCGTGGGCGATCGGCTCGCCCGAGGGCGGGCACGACGCCGTCCACCCGGACCTGGGGACCATCGAGGACTTCGACGCGTTCGTGGCCTACGCCGGCGAGCTGGGCCTGGAGGTGGCGCTGGACCTGGCGCTGCAGTGCTCCCCCGACCACCCGTGGGTCACCGAGCACCCCGAGTGGTTCACCCGTCGGGCCGACGGGAGCATCGCCTACGCCGAGAACCCGCCGAAGAAGTACCAGGACATCTATCCGCTGAACTTCGACAACGACCCCGAGGGCATCTACCGGGAGGTCAGACGGATCGTCCGGTACTGGATGTCGCACGGGGTGCGGATCTTCCGGGTGGACAACCCGCACACCAAGCCGGTGCCGTTCTGGGAGCGGCTGCTGGCCGACATCGCCCGCACCGACCCCGACGTGCTGTTCCTGGCCGAGGCGTTCACCCGGCCGGCGATGATGCACACCCTGGCCAAGATCGGCTTTCACCAGTCCTACACCTATTTCACCTGGAAGAACTCCCGGCAGGAGCTGGAGGAGTACTTCCGGGAGCTGGCGGGGGACGCGGCGGTCTACATGCGGCCGAACGTGTTCGTCAACACCCCCGACATCCTCAACGAGTACCTGGTGCACGGGGGCCGCCCGGCGTTCGAGATCCGCGCGATCCTGGCGGCGCTGCTGTCGCCGACCTGGGGGATGTACTCGGGATACGAGCTGATCGAGAACGAGCCGGTGCGCCCGGGCAGCGAGGAGTACCGGGACTCGGAGAAGTACCAGTACAAACCGCGGGACTGGGCGGCGGCCGAACGCGAGGGCCGCTCCATCGCCCCGCTGATCACCAAGCTGAACGCGTTCCGGCGCGAGCACCCGGCGCTGCACCGGCTGCGCAACCTGCACTTCCACAACCCCGACCAGCCAGAGCTGATCTGTTTCTCCAAACGCCTCGGCGAGGACGTGGTGCTGGCGGTGGTCAACCTCAACCCGCACCACGTCCGCGAGGCGACCGTGTACCTCGACATGCCCGCCCTCGGCCTGGACTGGCAGGACCGGTTCACCGTCCACGACGAGCTGTCCGGCGAGTCCTACGACTGGGGGCAGGCCAACTACGTCCGTTTGGACCCCCACATCCGCCCGGCCCACATCTTCACGCTACGGAGCAGGAAGAATTGACCGACATCCCGCCCGCCGGCGTGATGCCGGAGGAACGCGGCGAGCTCGACGAGCAGGGCGCCGCGCGCGCCGCCGGCTCGTTCGGCGACGTGCCCTCCGATGCGATCCAGCTGACCGGCGACCCCATTCCCGACACCTTCACCCATGAACGGCCCCGGGACCCGTACTGGTACAAGCACGCGGTGTTCTACGAGGTGCTGGTCCGCGGGTTCAGCGACTCCAACGGCGACGGCACCGGGGACCTGCGCGGCCTGATCCAGCGGCTGGACTATCTGCAGTGGCTCGGCATCGACTGCATCTGGCTGCTGCCGATCTACGAGTCGCCGCTGCGGGACGGCGGCTACGACATCAGCGACTACACCAAGATCCTGCCGGAGTTCGGCGACCTGGGCGACTTCGTGGAGCTGGTCGACGAGGCCCACCGGCGCGGCATCCGGGTGATCGCCGACCTGGTGATGAACCACACCAGCGACCAGCACCCGTGGTTCCAGGCGTCCCGGACCGACCCCGACGGGCCGTACGGCGACTTCTACATGTGGTCCGACACCGACGACAAGTATCCGGACGCGCGGATCATCTTCGTCGACACCGAGGCGTCCAACTGGACCTACGACCCGGTGCGCGGCCAGTACTACTGGCACCGATTCTTCTCCCACCAGCCGGACCTGAACTACGACAACCCGGCGGTGCAGGAGGCGATGCTGGAGGTGCTGCGGTTCTGGCTGGACCTGGGCATCGACGGGTTCCGGCTGGACGCGGTGCCCTACCTGTACGCCCGGGAGGGCACCAACTGCGAGAACCTCCCCGAGACCCACGCCTATCTCAAGCGGGTCCGCGCCGAGGTGGACCGGCTGTACCCGGACCGGGTGCTGCTGGCCGAGGCCAACCAGTGGCCGGCCGACGTGGTGGAGTACTTCGGCGATCCGGCCACCGGCGGCGACGAGTGCCACATGGCGTTCCACTTCCCGGTGATGCCGCGGATCTTCATGGCGGTGCGGCGCGAGCAGCGCTACCCCATCTCGGAGATCATGGCGCAGACCCCCAAGATCCCCGAGAACTGCCAGTGGGGCATCTTCCTGCGCAATCACGACGAGCTGACGCTGGAGATGGTCACCGACGAAGAGCGGGACTACATGTACGCCGAGTACGCCAAGGACCCGCGGATGAAGGCCAACATCGGCATCCGGCGCCGGCTGGCCCCGCTGTTGGACAACGACCGCAACCAGCTGGAGCTGTTCACCGCGCTGCTGCTGTCGCTGCCCGGCTCCCCGGTGCTGTACTACGGCGATGAGATCGGGATGGGCGACAACATCTGGCTCGGCGACCGCGACAGCGTGCGCACCCCGATGCAGTGGACGCCCGACCGCAACGCGGGCTTCTCCCGGTGCGACCCGGCCCGGCTGTACCTGCCGGTGATCATGGACCCGATCTACGGGTACCAGGCGGTCAACGTGGAGGCGCAGCAGAACAACCCCAACTCGCTGCTGCACTGGACCCGCAAGATGATCGAGATCCGCAAGCGGCATCCGGTGTTCGGGCTGGGCAGCTATGTGGAACTGCCGGCGTCCAACCCGAGCGTGCTGGCGTTCGTGCGGGAGTACGGCGACGACCGGGTGCTGTGCGTCAACAACCTGTCGCGCTTCCCGCAGCCGGTGGAGCTGGACCTGCGCAGGTTCGAGGGGTCGACGCCGGTGGAGTGCATGGGCGGAGTGCAGTTCCCGGCGATCGGCGAGCTGCCCTACCTGCTGACGTTGCCGGGCCACGGCTTCTACTGGTTCGTGCTGCCGCCGCCGGAGCGCCCCGCCGAGACGTCGGGCGCGACCGGGCAGGAACAACCCGTTCCGCGGACCGACCCCCCGGCAGGAGACGAGGTGAGATGATTCGTGCGGCCGTCCGACCGCGACATCGAACAGGCTCTGATCGGCTGGCTCCCCCGGCAGCGGTGGTTCGCCGGCAAGGGCAGGGAGATCGCACAGGTCGAGATCGTCTCCGGCACACGGCTGACCGGCCCGGGCGGGCCGCCCGGAGCGGAGGAGCCCGAGCTGCGGCACACGCTGGTCGCGGTGCGCCAGGACGGCGCCCGCGATCTGTACCAGTTGCTGCTGGGGTTCCGGCATCGGCTGCCCGACCGGCTGCGCTATGCCGAGATCCTGGCGCTGGACGGCGTGCACGTCTACGACGCCGCGCACGATCCGGAGCTGACCGGTGTGCTGCTGCAGTGCCTAGCCGCCGAGGCCCGGGTGGGGCCGCTGAGCTTCCACCGGGTGCCCGGCGCGCAGGTGGAGACGGGGTTGACGTCGCTGGCGAGCACCGCCGAGCAGAGCAACACCTCGCTGGTGTACGGCGAGGCCTATATCTACAAGATGTTCCGGCGGATCGTCCCGGGCGTGAACCCGGACCTGGAGCTGAACCTGGCGCTGACGGAGGCCGGGTGCCGGCACATCCCCCGGTTGTACGGGTGGGCGGAGATGCGCCTGACCGACCTGGGCGACCGGGGCGGGGACCGTCCGGCGACGGTGGGGATGCTGTCGGAGTTCCTGCGCACGGCGTCCGACGGCTGGCAGCTGGCCACCACCAGCGTCCGCGACCTGTACGGCAGTCCGCCGGAGGTGTCCGCCGATCAGGCGGGCGGGGACTTCGCGGCCGAGGCGGAGCGGCTGGGCGTCGCCACCGCCTCGGTCCACCGCGACCTGGCCGAGGCGTTCGGGGCCGGTCAGGTGCCGCCGCGGGCGCTGCGCGAGGCGGCCGCCCGCATGGAGGAGCAGCTGGTCACCGCGTGCACGGACGTGCCGGAGCTGACCCGGTACGCCGAGCCCATCCGGGCCGCCTACCGGGACCTGGCGGAGCTGGAGCGGCCGGTGCCGGTGCAGCGGATCCACGGGGACTACCACCTGGGCCAGGTGATGCGGACCGATCGGGGGTGGGTGTTGCTGGACTTCGAGGGCGAGCCGGCGCGCACGCTGGCCGAGCGGCGGGCCCCGGCGCATCCGCTGCGGGACGTGGCCGGGATGCTGCGGTCGTTCGAGTACGCGGCGTGGTTCCTGCTGTCGGGGCCTCCGGGGGTGCATCACCGGGAGTCCGACCCGACGCAGTGGGCGCTGCTGGAGCGGCGGGCCAGGGAGTGGGCCGACCGCAACCGGGACGCCTTCTGCCGCGGTTACGCCGACGGCGGCGGGCCGGATCCGGGGGCGCACCGGGTGCTGCTGCGGGCGTTCGAGCTCGACAAGGCCGTGTACGAGGTCCGGTACGAGGCGCGCAACCGGCCGAGCTGGTTACACGTCCCGTTGAGCTCGCTCACCCGCCTGACCGCGTGAGCCCCGATCGCCTGAACCCCCCTCGCAGTGATTTGGGAACCCGTTCCGGCGGCGACCCGCCGGACGCATTGTCGGCCTGTGTCACCTGAGGGAGTGCTCAGTGCGAAATCTCACGACGTCATGGGACCAATCGCCGCCTGAGGAGGCGGGAATCGGGGACGCGACGGGGAGTCCCGTGCACTCCCGCCGTCCGGCCGGCGTCGCCGGCGGCTCCCGCGACGCCTCCTCGACCGCCCCCGGATCCCGGCTGGAGCCGGCCGGGCGCCGCATTCAATGGCCCACGGTCACGGCGGTGATACCGACCCTCAACGAGGCCGACAACCTGCGCTGGCTGATGCCGCGGCTGACCGCCGTCGACGAGGTCGTGATCGTCGACGGGCAGTCCACCGACGGCACCGTGGAGGTCGCGCTGGCGATCCGCCCGGACGCGAAGATCATCGTGGAGCCGCCGATCGGCAAGGGGGCGGCGATGCGCACCGGCATGGCCGCGGCGACCTGCGACCTGATCATCATGCTGGACGCCGACGGCAGCATGGATCCGGCCGAGTTCGACTCGTTCCTGGCGCTGCTGTGCCGGGGCTATGACTTCGTGAAGGGCACCCGGTACGGCTGCGGCGGCGGCTCGGACGACCTGACCGGGCTGCGCAGCCTGGGCAACCGGATGCTCACCAAGCTGGCCAACCTGCTGTACGGGCAGCACTGGTCGGACCTGTGCTACGGCTACGTGGCGATGCGCCGCGACGCGGTCGAGCGGCTGTGCCTGCGGTCCACCGGCTTCGAGATCGAGACCGAGATGTGCGTGAACGCGGTGCGCGCCGGCCTGCGGATCGCCGAGGTGCCCAGCCATGAGACCGAGCGCCGGCACGGGCAGTCCAACCTGAACACCTTCCGGGACGGCTGGCGGGTCCTCAAGACCATGATCCGGTTACGGTTCGCGGGCCCGCTGGAGCGCCCGGAGCCGGACCGCGCCCCGGCCGAGGCCCTGCCCGCGTTGAGCACCGTCGAGTGAGGGGCGGGGCCATGCAGATCACCGTGGTGCGGCCGGACGAACTCGGCCCGGTCGAGCTGGACCGCTGGCGCCGGTTGCAGCGCACCGACCCGGAGCTGGGCAACCCGTTCCTGGCGCCGGAGTTCGTGCTGGGGGTGGACCGGTTCCGCGACGGGGTGCGGGTGGCGGTCGTGGAGGACGGCGGCGAGGTGGCGGCCTTCTTCCCGTACCAGCGGGGCCGGGCGGGGGTCGGCCATCCCGTCGGGTTCGGGCTGACCGACCTGCAGGGCATCATCGCCCCGCCCGACCTGCGACTGGACGCCCGGCGGCTGCTGCGGGAGTGCCGGCTCGGGGTGTGGGACTTCGACCATCTGCTGGCGCACCAGCCGATGTTCGCCCCCTTCCATGCGGCGCGCCGCCTCGCGCCGGTGATGGACCTGTCCGGGGGGTTCGAGGCGTTCGTGGCCAAGGTGCGGGCGGCCTCCCCCAAGACCCATAAGACGATCCGCTACAAGGAGCGCAAGCTCGGCCGCGAGGTCGGCGAGCTGCGGTACGTCTTCGACTGCCGGGACCCCGCCGAGCTGGACCGGCTGATGGCCTGGAAGTCCGCCCAGTACGTGCGGACCGGCCGCAGCGACCGGTTCGCCCGGCCGTGGATCGTGGCGCTGGTGCGGCACTTCCACGAGACCGGGTTCGGGGTGCTGAGCGTGCTGTACGCCGGGGACCGGCCGGTGTCGGCGCATCTGGGGCTGCGGTGCGGAACGGTGATGGCGGGCTGGTTCCCGGCCTACGATCCGGCGTTCGGCCGATACTCGCCCGGCATGATCGGCCACCTGAAACTGGCCGAGAGCTGCGCCGCGGCGGGCATCACCGAGATCGCGATGGGCCGCGGCGGCAAGGAGTTCAAAGAGGGGCTGACCAGCCGGGAGATCCCGATCGCCGAGGGCCGGGTGGCCCGGCCGCTGTCGCGGTACGCGGCGGGCGCGGCGCTGCACTGGGCACGCACCGCGCCGCTCATCAGGGCGCGCAGCGCGGTGCTCGGCGACCGCAGGCTCTACGACCGCGCCGATCGGCTGCTCAAGGCGTACGCCCGGCTGCGTTCACGGTGGGTGAGGCGTCCATGAACATCTCGGTCGTGATCTGCGTGTACACCCAGCGGCGCTGGGAGGACATCCTGGCCGCGGTGGCGTCGGTGCGGGCCCAGCGGCACGCCCCGCACGAGATCATCCTGGTCGTCGACCACAACCCGGAGCTGCGGGACCGGCTGGCGGCGCAGCTGCGGGACCTGGTGGTGGTGCCGAACACGCACGCCCGCGGCCTGTCCGGCGGCAAGAACACCGGGGTGGCGGCGGCCAGCGGCGAGGCGGTGGCGTTCCTGGACGACGACGCGGTGGCCGCGCCGGGCTGGCTGGCGGCGTTCGCCAAGCATTACGAGGACCCGGCGGTGCTGGGGGTCGGCGGCCGGACGCTGGCGCTGTGGCCGGGTTCGCCGGCCGCGGCCGAGCTGCTCGATCCGGCCCATCCGCTGCTGAACGCCGCCGTCCCCGCCGAGAGCGGACGGCGACCGGAGTGGTTCCCCGCCGAGTTCGACTGGACGGTCGGCTGCACCTATGCGGGTATGACGCCGGGGCCGATCCGCAACCTGATGGGCGGGAACTCCTCGTTCCGACGGGAGGCGTTCGCGGTGGCGGGCGGGTTCGCCGAGGGCATCGGCCGCTCCTTCCACCGCCGCCCGCTGGGCTGTGAGGAGACCGAGTTCTGCATCCGGCTGCGGCAGCGCAGCCCGGGGGCGGAGCTGGTGTACGACCCGGACGCGGTGATCTGGCACCGGGTCCCGCCCGAACGCGCCCGCTTCGCCTACTTCCGGCGGCGCTGCTACGCCGAGGGCCTGTCGAAGGCGCTGGTCACCCGGAGCGTCGGCGTCCACGACGGGCTGGCCAGCGAACGCGTCCACGCGCTGCGCACCCTGCCGCGCGGCGTCCGGCGCGGTCTGGCGCAGGCGGTCCGCGGAGAGCCGGCGGGGCTGCGACGGGCCGCGGCCATCACGGTCGGGCTGGCGTGGACCGCCTGGGGGTACGCGGTGGGCACGGCGACCGTGCGGCGCCCGCCGCGCCGGAGGACCGTGCCGACGGAGGTCCGGCGGTGAGCGCGGTGCCGGTGCTGATGTACCACTCGGTCAACCCGCGTCCGTCCGCCGCCACCCGACGGCTGGCGGTGCACCCGGAGGCGTTCGCCGCGCAGATGGCGCTGCTGGCGGACCACGGGTTCACCCCGGTCACGGTGTCGGCGCTGGCGGCCGCGCTGCGCGGGGCGGGGACGCTGCCGGCGCGCCCGGTGGCGATCACGTTCGACGACGGGTACGCCGACTTCCACGAGCACGCCCTGCCGGTGCTGGCCGACCGAGGGTTCACCGCGACGGTGTTCGTGACCACCGGCTGGCTGGCCGATGCGGGCGAGACGGCGGCGGGCCGGCCGCTGGACCGGATGCTGACCTGGTCGCAGATCCGGGAGGCCGCCGCGGAGGGCGTGGAGATCGGCGGGCACAGCCACAGCCATCCGCAGCTCGACCAGCTTCCCGGAACGGCGCTGGCCGAGGAGCTGACCCGCAGCAAGGACCTGCTGGAGCAGCGTCTGGGCCGGCCGGTCGCCGCGATGGCCTACCCCTATGGCTACTCCAGCCGGCGGGTGCGGCGGGCGGTCGCCGCCGCCGGATACCGCTCGGCGTGCGCGGTCGCCAACCGACTGCCGCGCGGGGGGCGCGGGGCGCGCGGAGAGAACGTGCTGGCCCTGCCCCGGCTCACGGTGCGGTGGGACATGGGGCCGGAGACGTTCGCCCGGATCGTGCACGGCCGGGGCGTGCTGCGGACCTATGCCCTGGACCGTGCGCTGACCAAGGGCTATGCGGTGGTGCGCAGGGCCCGGTACGCGGCCCGGAGGGCGCGGCGATGAGGACGGCCGAGCGGACCCGGTCCCGGCGGGCCGGGCGCAACCCCGTGCGCTCCGTGATCAGCGGGGTGCGCGGCGACATGGCCGATCCGCTCTTCCGCAACGCCTACGCGCTGGTCGCCAACGGGGCGTTCACCGGGCTGCTGGGGCTGGCGTACTGGACGCTGGGCGCGCTGCTGTACGACCACGATCCGGGCCTGGTCGGCCGGAACTGGGCGGTCATCCAGGCGATCATGTTCCTCGGCGGGGTGACCACGCTCAACTTCCTGCTGATCCGGTTCCTGCCGCAGACCGCCCGGGCCGCCGGGCGGTTGGTGCTGGCCTGCTACGGGCTCGGGGCGTCGGCCGCCGCGCTGCTGGCGGTGGGGTTCTGGCTGGTGGTGCCGTCCCGGGCGCCGGTGTACGGGCATCTGGGCACGGCGGGGGCGGGTCTGTGGCTGGTGCTGCTGGCGGTGGCGTGGAACCTGTTCAACCAGCAGGAGGCGGTGTTCACCGGGCTCCGGCGCGCCACCTGGGTGCCGGTGGTCAACCTGGCGTTCGGGGCGGCCAAGATGGCGCTGCTGGTGGTGCTGGCGGTGACGCTGCACCCGGACGACGGGATCGTGCTGTCGTGGTTCGTCCCGGTGCTGGCGGCGCTGGTGCCGGTCAACGCGCTCATCTTCGGCCGGCTGATCCCCCGGCACCGGGCGGACAACCTGGGGCGCGGAGAGCGGCCCACCCGCCGGGACATCGTCCGGTACTTCGGCGGCGGGTGGCTGGGGGGCGTGTTCCAGTACGCCGCGGTCAGCCTGGTGCCGGTCGCGGTGACCGCCCACCTGCGGGACGACGCGGTCAACGCCTACTTCCAGATGGCGTGGGCGCTGGGGATGATGCTGGAGCTGCTGGCGCTCACCCTGTCGCTGTCGCTCACGGTGGAGGGGGCGTTCGACTCCTCGGTACTGGCCGCCGCGACCCGGGCGGCGCTGCGGCGCACGTTCGCCCTGATGACGCCGACCGTGGTGCTGGTGGTGCTGCTGTGCCCGGCGGCGCTGACGCTGCTGGGAGAGGGGTACGCCGCCGAAGGCGCTCCGCTGCTCAGGCTGCTGGCGGTGGCGATCCTGCCCAAGGCGCTGATCGAGATGCACGTCGGGGTGCTGCGGGTGCGCTCCGCGACCGGGACGATCGCCCTGGTGCAGGGCGTCCGGTTCCTGGCGGTGCTGGCGGCGGTGCCGCTGGTGTTCGACGGAACCGACCTCACCGCGATCGGCTGGGTGGTGCTGGGGGTCAACACGGCGGTGGCCGCGGCGATCGCCCCGTCGCTGCGGCGGGCCTGCACCGCCGCGAGGCGAGGCGGTGCGTGATGGCGATCCTGTCCGAGGAGCGGGAGGCCCCGCCCGCGGCCGAGCCCCTCGCCCGGGTCCGGCCCGTCCCGCACGGCCGCGCCGTCGGCGTGCTGACGGCGTGCTTCCTGGTCGGGCTGGCGTTGTACTGGGCGCCGCTGCGCGGAGTGGACCTGGCGGCGATGAACGGCTACGGGCTGATCTCCGTGCTGCCGATCGCCACGCTGGTCGGGGCCTTCGTGCTGGTGGTGACGTTCTTCGCCACGCTGGCGCTGCCCCGGCCGCGGCGGGTGCTGCTGACCGTGCAGCTGGTGGCGCTGGTGTTCGCGCTGCACGGGCTGGCCCCGGCGCTGGAGGAGACGGCCCGGCCGCCGACCGCCTGGCAGCACCTGGGGCTGGTGGAGTACATCACCCGGACCGGTGAGCCCCATGTCCTGCTGGACGCCCGCTACAGCTGGCCGGGGTTCTTCGCCGCGGTCGGCTTCATCGCCCACGCCGCCGGGATCGAGGACCTCGAACCGATCATGCACTGGTCCCCGGTGGGGCTGGAGCTGCTGTACCTGGCGGCGTACTACCTGATCCTGCGGGTCGTGTGGGCCGACTGGCGGGCCAAGTGGACCGCCGCCTGGCTGCTGGTGGCCGCCGACTGGGTGGGGCAGGACTACTTCGCCCCCCAGGGTCTGGGGTTCGCCCTGTACCTGCTGCTGGTGGGGATCCTGCTCAACCGGTTCATGCCGCGCACGGAGGAGTCGGCGTGGCCGCCCGGGCGCGGGTGGCTGTCGCTCGGGCCGAAGAGGGGGCCGGCGCCGGGCGAGCGGCCGGTGGGCCGCCCGGAGACGGGCGAGCGGATCGCGGCGCTGGCGGTGGTGCTCGGGATCGTCGTGATCACCGTGGCGACGCATCAGCTCACCCCGTACCTGATGCTGTTCACCGTGACCGCGCTGGTGCTGGCGGGGCGGTGCACGCTGCGCGGGTTGCCGGTCCTGATGGCGGTGCTCACCGCGTCGTGGATCGGCTACATGGCCAAGGCGTACTGGGAGGGGCAGAGCGAGAGCCTGTTCTCGGGGATCGGGAACCTGCTCGGCATCCTGCGCGCCAGCGTCGGCGAGCGGATCACCCGGAGCAGCGCGGAGCTGGCGACGATCCAACAGACCCGGGTCCTCATCGCGGTGGCGATGGTGGTGCTGGCGCTGTGCGGGCTGTGCCGGCGGCGGCTCCATCGGCTGGACGACCGGGTGGCCGCGGTGCTGCTGCTGGCGCCGTTCCTGGCGATCGGGCTGCAGCACTACGGCGGCGAGATCACGCTGCGGGTGTACCTGTTCATCCTGCCGGGCGCCTGCCTGCTGACGGCCTATCTGTTCTTCCCGGCCGCGGTCCCGGTGTCGCGGCCGACGCGGGCGGTGGGCGCGGCGGCGGTGTGCGGGCTGCTGGTGGCGGGGTCGTTCCTGTTCGTGCGCTTCGGGAACGAGAACTTCGAGCGGGTCAGGCCGGGCGAGGTGCAGGCGTTCCACGAGATCCTGCGGCAAGCCCCCCAGGGTCGCGTCAACCTGGTGTGGCAGACCGGGCGCAAGGGACCGATCGGCGCGTTCCCGCAGGCCCCCTGGGGATTGTCCGCGCAGGAGCGGTGGGACTACACCGAGCTGCAGGCGCCGCGACGGCCGGAGAACATCACGCCGATCCTGGAGGCCCTCCGGCAGCGCCCGGGCGGTTTCTTCCTCACCACGCGCAGCAACGAGGAGTACAACCACTACTTCTTCGCGCTGCCGAAGGACTACGCCCCCCGCCTGGTGAAGGCCTTGGAGTCCGCGCCGGAGCTGCGCCCGGTCTTCCGGCATCGGGACGCCGACGTCTTCGCCCTGCGCGTCGAGCCGGGGCCGGCGCCCCAGGTGGCGCCGCCGGCTCCGTTCTCCATCGGCCGGACCCCCTGGACGCCGGTGGGAGTGCCGGTCACGGTGCTGCTGGTGGTCGTCCTGGTCGTCCGCGAGGTCGCCCGGATCCGGGGGCGCCTGCCCCGGCGGGGCGCCCGCCCGGTGCTGCGGTGGCTCGGGTACGCGGTCTGGCCGCTGCTGGCCCTGTGGGCCTTCGTCCTCATCGAGCGTTTCCACGTGCTGGGGTCGTGATGCCTCCTTCGTCCCATCCGCTCGCGCCGATCGTCTCCGCCGCGGGTCTGGCCGGCGCCGTCCTCACCCTGCTCGGCGACACCTCCCCCTACACCGGCCTGCTGACCTTGGTGTTCCTGCTGACCGCCCCCGCCCTGACGGTCTGGCCGCTGCTGCCCCGGCTGTCCCCGCCGGCCCGGGTCGTCGCGTCCGGGGCCGTGACGATCGTGGTGAACGTCGCGGTCGCCCAGGCCATGCTCTCGCTGGGACTGTGGTCGATCCGCGGCGGCGTGGCCGTCGTCCTGGCGATCTGCCTGCTGGCGGCGCCGCTCGGCGTCGTCGTGTCCCGGCGGCCGGGGAGGGCCGCGTCCCATGAGGCGTCCGAAGAGGACTGGATGTATGAAGGCTGACGGCCGGGCCTCCCCCGAGGGGCTGTCCGCCCGGCGAGGGTGCCCTTACGGATAGCTTGACTGTTTGCGCCCCTCCATTCACATTTATATACACAAGGGGACTTTTGGAGGGATGCCCTGGATGGGGGACTTTGCCGACCTCAAAGCCGCAATTGAGGCCGAGTTCCCCGGTTGGACCGTGTGGCGCAGCGACACCGGACGCTGGTACGCGACCCGCACCCGAGACCTCACCGACGCCCAGCTCCAGGCCGGTCACGCGATGACGCTGGCGGCCGACGACGCGGCCGGGCTGCGGGAACGGCTCGCCCGCCGGTCCGACCGCCCCTCCGAGCGGGACTGAGCCGGCCGGCGGAGACGGGCGGGGCGATGCGGCCCCGACCCCCGCGATCCGCGACGCGGGCCCCGGCCCTCGCCGCGGATCGCGGAGGTCCGGGGGCGGACATCGAAGGGACGCCCGGCACGGCCATGGGAACGTGAACGCGCCGCCGCCCCGCGCCGCACGCCCCGCCTCCGGAGGACGCCCGTCCGCCCATTGCGCCCCCCTGTTTCGGCAAGACCCTTCCATCAGGTTTTCCAGGGCAACTGAAAAAATTCGGTCCGCCGCTCCATGACGGGCGTTCCAACGGTCATGGCAGGACGAATCGATTCCCCCGGCGAACGGTGTCCGAGTTAACGTTGACACAGGCTCGGCTTCCGCTATCGAAACCTCCGTGACCAGGGGAGACAGCGTGTCCCTGAACTCTGAAATCGCCGATATAGATCTGCTGAGCATGGAATTCTGGGCACGCCCAGAAAAAGAGCGATTGGCTGCTTTCGCCCGGCTTCGGGAGCACGGAGCACCGGTGTTCTTCCCCGAGCCCAGGATCCCCTTCGTGCGATCCGGGCGGGGATTTTACGCGCTGGTCCGGCACGCCGACGTGGTGGCCGCCAGCCGGGACGCCCGGACGTTCAGCAGCGAGCCCGCGGCCACCTCCCCCGCACCGCCGTCATGGCTGTCGGCGCTGCTGGGCACCCCCATGGTCAACATGGACGACCCCCGGCACTCCCGGCTGCGCCGGATCGTCTCCCGGGCGTTCACCCCGAAGATGCTGGCCCGGCTCGAGACCGACATCCAGGCCACCGCCGCCCGCATCGTCGACGACCTGATCGCCGAGGGGCCGCGCGACTTCGTCTCCCAGGTGGCCGCCCGGCTGCCCATCAACGTGATCTGCGCGATGATGGGCATCCCCGAGCGCCTGCGTCCCTATGTGCTTCGGCGGATCGACGTCATGACCGAGTACTCGGGGGTGCGCGGCGCGCTGACCAGCCCTCGCGCGCTGCGGCTGCTGGGCGGCAACCTCAAGGCCATCGTCGACCTGCACCGCCTGGTGGCCCGGCTGGGCCGGGCCAGGCGCGAGAACCCCACCGACGACCTGGTGTCCGCGCTGGTGAACGCGGAGGTGGACGAGGGCGGCGAGCGACTGTCGCTGCGCGAGCTGGGGTCGTTCTTCGACCTGCTGCTGGTGGCCGGGAACGAGACCACCCGCAACGCCCTCTCCCACGGGCTGCGCCTGTTCACCGAGCACCCCGACCAGCGCGACCTGCTGCTGGAGGACTTCGACGGGCGCATCGGCGGGGCGATCGAGGAGATCGTCCGCTACTCCTCCCCGATCATCCAGTTCCGGCGCACCGTCACCCGGGACCACGTGCTCAACGGCCATCCGCTCAAGGCCGGCGACACGGTGGTGCTGTTCTACCCGGCCGCCAACCGCGATCCCGAGGCGTTCCCCGACCCCGACGTCTTCGACATCACCCGCAGCCCCAACCCGCACGTGGGGTTCGGCGGACCGGGCCCCCACCTGTGCCTGGGCGCCAACCTGGCCCGGATGGAGCTGCGGATCATGTTCCGGGAGCTGTTCGACCGGCTGCCCGACCTGCGCACCACCGGCGAGCCCGTCCCGCTGCTGTCGAGCTTCGACAACGGTGTGAAGAGCCAGCCCTTCACGTTCTCGCGGCCGGCCCGCAGCCGAGTCGAGGTGCGTCCATGAGCCGCACCGGACACCATCCGCACACCTCCCCCGCCGCGGCGCCGCCGCATCGGCGCCGGGGCCGCCGGGGCCTGCTCGCCTTCGCGTTCGTCACCGCGATCGCGGTCATCGCCGCCGTGACCTCCTGGATCCTGCACGACGACGGCGCCGCCGGACCCGGCGGGGGCCGGCCCGGGCAGATCGGCGTCGTCGGCGCCCCCTACCGGGCCCCCTGGACGGTGTGGGGGTTCACGCACACCGATCGCAGCGCCGACGTGGGTCCGGCCAGCGACGTGGCCGCCCGGGCGCTCTCCCGCCAGCCGCTGATCCAGAACCAGCACATCATGGGCTGGGGCGCCGACAACCCCGAGCCGGAGCCCGGCCGCTACGACTTCTCCTCGCTGGACCGGCGGATCGACTACATCCGCCGCACCGGCGGCATCCCCGTCATCACCCTGTGCTGCGCCCCCGACTGGATGAAGGGCGGCCGACCGGGCGACACCGACTGGAGCAGGCTGGAGGTCGCCCCGCTGCCCGAGCACTACGACGACTTCGCCCGGCTGGCCGCCGCCGTCGCGCGCCGCTACCCGGACGTGCGGTACTTCGCCGTCTGGAACGAGATGAAGGGGTTCTTCGACCCGCGGCTCCGCCGGTGGAACCACGAGGGCTACACCCGCCTGTACAACCTGGTCTACGACGCCGTCAAGGCGGTCAACCCCGAGAACAAGGTCGGCGGACCCTACGTCCCCATGTACAGCCATGTCGGCGGCCCCGGGTCGTCACTGCGGGGCGAATGGGGCAGCGTGGACCAGATCGCCCTCGACGCCGTGGAGTACTGGCTGACCCACAAGCGCGGCGCGGACTTCATCACCATCGACGGCCCCACCGCCAGCGACGACCGCGACGTCTACCCCGACGAGATCACCGCGCTGGACAAGTTCACGGCCATCAACACGTGGCTGCGGTCCAAGACCGACCTGCCGATCTGGTGGAACGAGTACTACATCGAGCCCCGCGACGACCCCTGGGACGAGAACAAGCGCGCCGCCATGCACGCGGCGTCGCTGATCGACCAGGCCAAGAGCGGGGCCGCCACGGTGCTGTACTGGAACCGCATCCCCAAGGACGGCGACCGCACCTGCGCGGGCTGCCTGTGGGTGACCACCTCGGTCCCCGACGGCGGCACCCCCGGCCGGATGCTGCAGGTGCTGCAGTCGTTCGCCCGCTGGTTCCCGGCCGGCACCCCGATCATCGACGTGCGCGCCTCCTCACCCGACGTGCGCGTGCTGGCCCAGCCCCGCAAGGCGGTGGCGGTCAACGTCTCCGACCTGACGGTGCGGACCCGGGTCGGCGACGCCCGGATCACCCTCGCCCCGTATGAGGTCCGTTGGCTGGACCTCGCCTACTGAAGGCGGAATCCGCATGCGCATCACCGTCATCCGCCCCCGTGAGCTGGGGGACGCCGAGCTGGCCGCCTGGCGCGCGATGCAGGCGGCCACCCCCCGGCTGGCCAACCCGTTCATGTCGGCCGGGTACGCCCGCGCCGTGGACCTGGTCCGGGAGGGGGCCCGGGTCGCGGTGCTGGAGGAGGGGCCGGATCTGGTGGGCTTCTTCCCGTTCGAGCTCACCGGGCGGGGCGTGGGCGCAGCGATCGGCGGCTGGCTGTCGCTGTGCCAGGGGCTGGTGCACGCGCCGGGACTGGAACGGCTGGACGCGCGGGAGCTGCTGCGCGGCTGCGGGCTGACGGTGTGGGAGTACGGCACGCTGGTGGCCGGGCAGCCGTGGTTCGAGCCCTACACCCGCAAGACCCTCGGGTCGGTGATCATGGACCTGAGCGACGGGTTCGGCGGCTATGTCGACCGGCTGCGGGCCAGGGGCTCGAAACTGGTCAAGCAGACCCGCTACAAGGAGCGCAAGCTCGCCCGCCAGGTCGGCGAGGTGACGTTCGACTTCGACGTGCGCGACGCCGCGGCGCTGGCGCTGGTGCGGCGCTGGAAGTCCGCGCAGTACCGGGCGATGGGCCGCGTCGACCGGTTCTCCCGGCGCTGGGTGGTGGACCTGGTGGAGCTGCTGCACGACACCCGTGAGCCGGGGTTCGCCGGATGCCTGTCCATGCTGTACGCGGACGGCAGGCCGGTGGCCGGGCACTTCGGGCTGCGCAGCGACCGCACGCTGATCACCTGGTTCCCGGTGTACGACCCGGCCTACTCCCGCTTCTCCCCCGGCATGATGCTGCACCTGCGGATGGCGGAGGCGGCGGCCGAGCGCGGCATCCAGGAGATGGACCTGGGTCCGGGCGTGGGCTGGCGCTACAAGGAGGAGCTGCGCAGCCACGAGGTCCCGGTCGGGGAGGGCGTGGTGCGCCGCCGCCGCCCCGGCGCCGCGGTCCACTGGGTGCGGCACGCCCCGGCCGCCCGGGCCCGCCGGCTCATCCTGGAGAACGATCGGCTGTACGCGATGGCCGACCGCGCCCTGCGCCGCTACGGCGCCCTGCGCACCCGGCGGCGCTGACCGTGGACCGGCCCCTCCCGATCGTTTCCCCGATCGTCGCCGGCAGGTGGAACTCCCTCGTCAAGGGGCAGGCATAGGTTCTGGAAGAGCTCTGGAGGAGCCCGTGCGGACGACAGAAAGGCCCAGATCGCCATGGCTCGGGTGATGCGCGAGGAGATCGACCGGCTGGTCGACGGCCGCCACCACGATCCGCATGCCGTTCTCGGCGCGCATCCCGACCGGGACGGGGTCACCATCCGCGCGCTGCGGCCGCTGGCCGAACGGGTCGAGGTGGTGCTGCCCGACGGGGACCGGCATGCGCTGCACCATGTGCACCAGGGGGTGTTCGCCGGCACCGTCCCCCACGAGCGGCTCCGGTACGGCGACGGCGACCGGGACCGCCCGGCCGTGCCGGACTACCGGCTGGCGGTGCGCTATCCGGGCGGACCCGAGCTGATCCAGGACGACCCCTACCGGCATCTGCCGACGCTGGGCGAGCTGGACCTGCACCTGATCTCCGAGGGACGGCATGAGGAGCTGTGGAGAGCGCTGGGCGCGCGGGTGCGCACCTACCCGTCGGCGTTCGGCCCGGTCAGCGGCACCTCGTTCGCGGTGTGGGCGCCGAACGCGCGCGGGGTGCGGGTGATCGGCGACTTCAACCACTGGGACGGGCGGGCGCACCCGATGCGGTCGCTGGGCTCCAGCGGGGTCTGGGAGCTGTTCGTCCCCGGCGTCGGCACCGGCGCGACCTACAAGTACGAGATCCTCGGCGCGGACGGGCACTGGCGGGCCAAGGCCGACCCGATGGCGCAGTGGGCCGAGCGGCCGCCGGCGACCGCGTCCCGGGTGTTCGCCTCCTCCTACGAGTGGGGCGACGCCGAGTGGATGGAGCGGCGCGCGGAGCGCGACTGGCTGCACGAGCCGATGAGCATCTACGAGGTGCACCTGGGGTCGTGGCGCAAGGGCCTGGACTACCGGGAGCTGGCCGAGGAGCTGACGGCGTACGTGACGGACATGGGGTTCACCCATGTGGAGTTCCTGCCGGTGGCCGAGCACCCCTACGGGCCGTCATGGGGCTACCAGGTGACCTCCTACTACGCGCCGACCTCGCGGTTCGGCACCCCCGACGACTTCCGCCACCTGGTGGACTCGCTGCACCGGGCGGGCATCGGGGTGCTGATGGACTGGGTGCCGGCGCACTTCCCCAAGGACGACTGGGCGCTGGCCCGGTTCGACGGCACCGCCCTGTACGAGCACGCCGACCCGCGCAAGGGCGAACACCCCGACTGGGGCACCTACGTGTTCAACCACGGCCGGGCCGAGGTGCGCAACTTCCTGGTGGCCAACGCCTGCTACTGGATGGAGGAGTTCCACATCGACGGGCTGCGGGTGGACGCCGTGGCCTCGATGCTCTACCTGGACTACTCGCGCAGGGACGGCGAGTGGACGCCCAACGTGTACGGGGGGCGGGAGAACCTGGAGGCCATCTCGTTCCTCCAGGAGACCAACGCCACCGTCTACCGGCGGTACCCGGGCATCGTCATGATCGCCGAGGAGTCCACGGCCTGGCCCGGGGTCTCCCGGCCCACCCATCTGGGAGGCCTGGGCTTCGGCTTCAAGTGGAACATGGGGTGGATGCACGACACCCTCGCGTACCTGCAGCGCGACCCGATCTTCCGGCGCCACCACCACAACGAGATCACCTTCTCGCTGGTGTACGCGTTCTCGGAGAACTACGTGCTGCCGCTGTCGCACGACGAGGTGGTGCACCTGAAGGGGTCGCTGCTGGGCAAGATGCCCGGCGACGCCTGGAAGAAGTTCGCCGGGCTGCGCGCGCTGCTGGCCTACATGTGGGCGCATCCGGGCAAGCAGCTGCTGTTCATGGGCGGGGAGTTCGCCCAGGGCGGCGAATGGGCCGAGGAGCGCTCCCTGGACTGGTGGCTGCTGGAGGACGCCGTGGAGGGCGCCAACCATCTCGGCGTGCAGAGGCTCGTCCGCGACCTCAACCGGATCTACCGCGGCACGCCCGCGCTCTACACGATCGACGACGAGCCCGGCGGGTTCCACTGGATCGACGCCGGCGACGCCGACGGGAACACCTTGTCGTTCCTGCGCTACGGCTCGGACGGCTCGGTGCTGGCCTGCGTGGTCAACTTCTCCGGGGAACCGCACGAGGACCACCGCATCGGCCTGCCCCGCCCGGGCGGCTGGCGGGAGATCCTCAACACCGACGCCTACGAGTACGGCGGCAGCGGCGTGGGCAACCTGGGCCGCATCGAGGCCGTCGAGGAGGCGCACCACGCCCAGCCGGCCTCCGCCGTGCTGCGGGTGCCTCCGCTGGGGGCGGTGTGGCTGGTGCCGGAGGAGGAGCGGACCGGCGGGCCGGGCGCCTGACCCCTCCCCGGCCGTGCGGCGGCCGCGCGGCCGGTCACAGTTGGGACAGCAGCCAGCTCGGGCCGATGCAGCGGCCGCCCGCGGCGGCGACGCGGGCGCGCAGATCGCGGTCGGCGGTCACCACCAGGCAGATCGCATCCGGTTCGGCGGTGCGCACCAGCTCCACGATGGCGTCGTCGCCGCTGCCGGAGGCGGCGACCACCCGTACGCCCCCCGCCGGCCCCTCGGGCGCGGGATCCGCCCCGGAGCCGGCCACGGACCGCGCCGCGCCCTCCACCACCAGGACGATCTCGGGGAACGAGGCGTCGTGCCCGATGACGTCCTCGGGCAGGCCGGTGACCCCCCGTTCGGCGAGGCCGGCGAGCTCGTCGCGCAGCCGGGCGGTCGCGGCGGCCCGGTCGCGCCACCATCCGTCGGCGCGCGAGCCCACCACGTTGGCGGCGTCCACCACCAGGACCAGCCGGGACATCATGGTGGCGAGCCTAGGCCAGCTGGCCGCGAACGGCTCGAACAATCGCAGACGGGCGACCTTCTCGAGCGGGAACCAGCGGGCCCGACGGGTCTCGGCCGAGGCGGGCCGGACCGGGTGCATCCGGTCGGCGGAGGCGATCACGGTGGTGTAGCTCCAGCCGCCGTGGTCGTCGTGGACCATCCCGTGCAGCCGCAGCGCGCCGACATCGAGCGTGCACTCCTCGGCGGTCTCCCGCAGCGCGGCGGCGACCGGGTCCTCCCCGCCGAGCCGGCCGCCGCCGAACAGGCACCAGGTCAGCGCGCCGCTGCACCACCAGGCCCGCTGCTGCAGCAGCACGCACGGGCCGAGCTCGGCGTCCCGATGGAAGATCAGCATCCCGGCCGCGCCGTGCCTGCCCCAGTGCTGATGCCCCCGGGCGCAGCGCGTCCACCCTTCGACGACTCCCATGGCGCAGACCATACGCGCGCGAAACCGATCGGCACGTGGAGCCGTCCTATATGCGGATTTCACCGTTCCTTGAAGGAGAACCGACATGCCGAGCCTTCCCCTGGAGGCGGACGACCCGGAGCGCATCGGCGCGTATCGGCTGATCGGACGGCTCGGCGAGGGCGGCCAGGGGGTCGTCTACCTCGGGGAGGCGCCGGACGGGCGGCGGGTCGCGATCAAGGTGCTCAAGACGACCTCTCCGAGCGCGCTCGCCCGGTTCGCGCGGGAGATGGAGGCGGCCAAGCGGGTCGCCCCGTTCTGCACGGCGGCGGTGCTGGAGTCCTCCACCACGGGCCGGTACCCGTACGTGGTGAGCGAGTACGTGGAAGGGCCGTCGCTGCAGCGGCGGGTGCAGGAGCAGGGCCCGCTGACCGGCGGGGACCTGGACCGGCTGATGGTCAACACCGCCAGCGCCCTGACCGCCATCCACGGCGCCGGCATCGTGCACCGCGATCTCAAGCCCGCCAACGTGCTGCTGGGGCCGGACGGGCCGCGCGTGGTGGACTTCGGGATCGCGCGGGCGGTGGACGCCGAGACGGCCACGCAGATGGTGGGCACGCCCGCCTACTTCGCGCCCGAGTGGCTGCGGGGCGAGCCGCCGACGCCGGCGTCGGACGTGTTCGCCTGGGCCGGGACGATGGTGTACGCGGCGACCGGACGTCCGCCGTTCGGCGGGGGCGGCGACATCCCCGCGCTGCTGCACCGGATCGCCGACGAACCGCCGGACCTGTCGGGGGTCCCGGAACGGGTGCGGGGGCTGCTGGCCGAGTGCCTGGAGAAGGATCCTGCGCGGCGCCCCACCGCGCGGTCCCTGCTGATACGGCTGGCCGACCCCTCGGCGGGCCCGCAGGAGCCCTCCGCGGCCGAGCAGGCTCCCCCGGCGCGGCCCGCGCCCGACCCCTCGGCCCCCTCGGTGCACGAGGTCCCGCGGCCGGCCGCCCAGCCGACCGTTCAGCCGACCTCGCCCGCCCCGGCCGGGCAGGAGCGGATCCGCACGAGGGCGGTGGTGGCCGCGATCCTCATGGCGACCATGAGCATCTTCGCCAGCGCGGTGCTGACGCTCAGCCGCGGGGACGGGGACGATGAGGGCGGGCAGAGCGCCCGCACGGCCTCCCCCGCGCAGAACGCCCGGGCGCCCGAGCGGTCGCCCGAGCAGCCGGCCGGACGGAGCGGCGACGACGCGCCCCCTTCCCCTGACGCCGACGGCGGCGGCCCGGGCGTCCCGGCGGCGTTCGGCGGCGTCTGGAAGGGCCGGGTCTCCTCGCCGTCGCTGCTCGGCGGCGAGAACGTCTCCACGGTGACGATCACCCTCACGGCGGGCGAGACCACGGGCAAGGCCGTGTACTCCGACTGGGGATGCGACAACGAGCTCACCGTCACCGAGGTCGCGGGCTCCACGGTGACGTTCCGGGAGGTGCCCACCAGCGCCTACGGGCGCGAGGGGTTCTGCATCGGGGGCACCGTGCGCCTCACCCTGAACGGGGACCGGATGAGCTACGAGTCGCCCTCCCCCCTGGGGGCCGGCGCCACCACCGGCGGCCTGACCAGGGGCTGACTCCGCGGGCGGCCGTGACGAACGGCACAGTGCCCCCGGGGAAACGGGCGTTTACCCTGCCGTACGAGAATCTCGTACGACGGGGGGACGCCGAGCGCGCCCCCACGATGCATCGACCGGGAGTGCGCGTGAGCGTCGAGTCCGAGCTGGACCTGTGGAACACCCTGTCCGGGGCCGAGCTGATCAAGGCGATGGGCGAGGGCAGGTTCCCCCAGCTCTCCGAGATCAACGACTACATCGGGCAGTCGGTGGTGGACGCCGAGTCCGGTCGGGTGACGATCGACTGGACGCCCGAGGAGAAGCTGTGCAACCCCGGTGGAACGGTGCACGGCGGGTACATCGCGATGATCCTCGACAACGCCGTGTGCCTGGCCGCGTCCAGCACGCTCGAGCGCTTCATCCCCATGCTGACGCTCAGCCTCAGCGTGGAGTACGTGCGGCCGGTGCCGGCCGGGCGGACCCACCGGGTGGAGGGCGTGTGCGTGCACCCGGGCAAGACCCGGATGCTGTCCAACGCGACGATCACCGACGCCGACGGGCGGCTGCTGGCGCAGGCGACCGCCAGCGTCGTCCCCAACCAGGCGTTCGCCCGCTGACGGGCTTCGTCGACAAGCCCGCCGAGGGTCGGCGGACGCCCGCCGACGGCCGACGGGATGCCGCCGAGGAGGGCGCAAAGGTCGCCGGCGGCCCGCCGGACGCGTCCGCTCGGCCCTCCGGGAGCCTCCCGGCGAGCGCATAGGCTTGCCGCATGGTGAATTCCGGCACTGTCGTCAGCATCATCCGGCAAGCGCGCGACCGGCGGACGGCCCCGCTGGTGCTCGAACTCGATCTGACCGACGGGATCGTGGAGGCCGCCCCGGCGGATCCGCTGTCGGCGTTGCTGTCGATGCGCCGCCCTCACCTGCGGGACGTGCTGGAGGGACTGCGCCGGGCCCGCGGCGACGCCCGGGTCCGCGCGCTGATCGTCAAGGTCGGCGGGGCGATCGGGCTGGCCATGGCCCAGGAGCTGCGCGACGCGGTGACCGCGCTGCGCGAGGCCGGCAAGTTCACCGTGGCCTGGAGCGAGACCTTCGGCGAGAGCGGGAACGGCAACGTCCCCTACTATCTGGCGTCCGCCTTCGACCGGGTCTGCCTGCAGCCGAGCGGCGAGGTCGGGCTGACCGGGGTGGCGATGGAGGAGCCGTTCCTGCGGGAGGCCCTGGAGAAGCTGGGCATCCAGCCGCGCTTCGCCGCCCGCCACGAGTACAAGACCATGGCCAACATGTTCATGGAGCGGACCTACACCCCCGAGCACCGGGAGTCCTCCCAGCGCCTGGTGGACGCGGCGGGCCGGCAGCTGGCCGAGGGCATCGCGCAGGCGCGCGGCCTGACCGTGGAACGGGTCCGGGAGCTGATCGACCGGGGTCCGCTGCTGGCCGCCGAGGCCCTGGAGGCCGGGCTGGTGGACCGGCTGGCCTACCGCGACGAGGTGTACGCCGAGGTGCGCCGCCGGGTCGGCGGCCCGGACGGCCGGGTGCAGCTGCGCTACGTCTCCCGCTACAACCGCGCCCACGGGCTCACCGAGCGGCTGCCCCAGCCGGGCCACCGGGACGTGGTCGCGCTGATCAACGGGCAGGGGCCGATCCGGCTGGGCCGCAGCGGACGGGGCGGGCCGCTGCCGTCGCAGACCCCGTCGATGGGGTCGGACACCATCGGGGCGGCCTTCCGCGCCGCGGTGAACGACGAGCGCGTCAAGGCCATCGTGTTCCGGGTCAACAGCCCCGGCGGCTCGGCGGTCGCCTCCGACGCCATCTGGCGGGAGGTCGTGCTGGCCCGGCGGGCGGGCAAGCCGGTGATCGTGTCGATGGGCAACGTGGCGGCCTCCGGCGGCTACTACGTGGCGATGGCGGCCGACGCGATCGTGGCCCAGCCCGGCACCATCACCGGCTCGATCGGCGTGGTGACCGGCAAGGCGGTCGTCAGCGGGCTGCTGGAGCGGATCGGCATCGAGATGGGGGGCGTGACCAGCGGGGAGCACGCCCGGATGTTCAGCGCCGCCAAGGACTTCAGCCCCTCGGAGTGGGAGCGGATCAACGCCTCCCTGGACCGCATCTATGAGAACTTCACCGCCAAGGTCGCCGAGAGCCGCGGCATGAGCCGCGAACAGGTGGAGCGGCTGGCCCGGGGCCGGGTGTGGATCGGCTCCGACGCCAAGGAGCACGGGCTGGTCGACGAGCTGGGCGGGCTGGAGCTGGCGCTGGACCTGGCCCGCAAGAAGGCCGGGTTGCCCGCCGACGCCCCGGTCCGCACCTATCCGCACATCAGCCCGCTGGAGCGGCTGCGTCCGGCCGAGTCCAGCGAGGACCGCGCGGCGGCGAGCGCACGGTTCGACGGCTGGGGGTCGTTGAGCGCGCTGGCGGCGCGGCTGGGGCTGCCCGCCGACGGGCCGCTGACCCTCCCGGGCGCATGGGAGATCCGCTGAGCGTCCCGTCGCCCGGGGAGTTCACCGACGCGATGTCGGCGCTGGCCACGGGGGTGGCGGTGCTGACCGTCCGCGACGGCCGGGACGACCTGGGCACGACGATCAGCTCGTTCATGTCGGTGTCGCTGGAGCCGCCGATGGTGGCGGTGGCGGTGACCGCGTCGTCGTATCTGGCGGAGGTGCTGGGCCGCCGGGAGACGTGGGCCGTCAACGTGCTCGGCGCCGACCAGCGCGCCCTGGCCGGACGGTTCGCGGCGGCGGGGCGTCCGGGGGCGCGGCTGCTGCTGGCGGGGCACCCGCACCATCGGGGCCCGCGGTCGGAGGCCCTGATCGTCGCCGACGCCCCGGCCGCGCTGGAGTGCCGGACCCGGCGGCGGCTGACCGCCGGCGATCACCTCCTGCTGCTGGCCGACGTGCTGGCGATCGACCACGCCGACCCGCGTCGCGCCCCCCTGGTCCGCGTCGGCCGCCGCTATCTGTGACCGGCCGCCCGCGGGCGGCCGGCCTGTGAACGCCGCCTGTGCCCGCCGCTGTGAGCGCGCGGTCGTCACCCGGCGGGAGCAAGGTCGCCTGCGACGCGCCGGCCGGCCTTCCACACGGCCCGCGTCAGCGGGACTCCCGGCCGGTACGCCAGATGCAGGTGCGAGGGCGCCTCCAGCACCTGCACGTCGGCGCGCGCCCCCACCGCGAGCCGGCCCACGTCGGTGCGGCGCAGCGCACGGGCCCCGCCCGCGGTCGCCGCCCAGACCGCCTCCGCCGGCGTCATCCCCATCTCGCGGACCGCCAGCGCGATGCACAGCGGCATGCTGGAGGTGTAGCAGGAGCCGGGGTTGCAGTCGGTGGCCAGCGCGACGACGACGCCCGCGTCCAGCAGCCGCCGGGCGTCCGGATAGGGCTGCCGGGTGGAGAACTCCACGCCGGGCAGCAGCGTCGCCACCGTCTCCGAGCCGGCCAGCGCCGCCACGTCGGCGTCGGTGAGGAACGTGCAGTGATCGGCGGAGGCCGCCCCGAACTCCACCGCCAGCGCCACGCCCGGCCCCGGTCCGAGCTGACCCGCGTGCACCCGGGGGACGAGCCCGGCCCGCACCCCGGCCTCCAGGACGGCGCGGGTCTGGTCGGCGTCGAACGCGCCCCGCTCGCAGAACACGTCGATCCAGCGGGCGTGCGGGGCGCAGGCCGCCAGCATCTCCCCGGTCACCAGCCGCACATAGCCGTCGGGGTCGTCGACGTACTCGGGCGGGACCACGTGCGCGCCCAGGAACGTGACCTCGTCGGCGATCTCGGCGGCCAGCCGCACCGCGCGCTCCTCGTCGGCGACGGTCAGCCCGTATCCGGACTTGCACTCGACCGTGGTGGTGCCCTGCCGGGCCATCTCCGCCACCAGCCGCCGCAGCCCGGCGCGCAGCTCCTCGTCGGCGGCCGCCCGGGTGGCCGCCACGGTGGTCCGGATGCCGCCCGCCGAGTACGGGCGCCCGCTCATCCGGGCGGCGAACTCCTCGCCCCGGTCGCCCGCGAAGACCAGGTGCGCATGGGAGTCCACGAACCCCGGCAGCACCGCCCGTCCGGCGGCGTCGCAGCGTTCGTCGGCCGCCGGGGCCCGGCCCGCGGGCCCGACCCAGGCGACCCGGTCGCCGTCCAGCACGAGGGCGGCGTCCCGGACGACGCCGAGCGGCCCCTCCCCCAGCTCCGGATCGTTGGTGACCAGCTCCCCGATCCGATCGATCAGAACGCTCATCCCCGTCCTCGTCCCTCCTCCCGCTCCGACGCCCCGCCCCGGGCGCGCGGGAGCGGACCCGCTCCGGCGGCGCCCTCCGGACACGGCGGGCACGGCGAACCCGGCGGACGCGGTCGCCGCCGCCGTCGTCCCTTCCGGTCCCGTTCCGGCGGCGCCGTCCCCACGGCCGCACCCGCCGGCGGGGCGGCCCTCCGCCCGCGCCCGCCGAGTCCCCGGCGCGTCGGCGCCGTTCTCATCGCTCCCCCGTCACCGCGGCGACGGCGGCGTGCAGGGCCGCGGGGACGTCGGGGATCAGCAGATGGCGGCCGTCGCGGACGACGGGACGGCCGGAGACGACGACGTGCCGGACGTCGGCCGCGGCGGCGGCGAACACGGCGGTCTCGGCGGCGTGCTCGGCGGTCGTCCCGGCGGTGCGGACCGTGTCGAGGGCGACGGTGACCAGATCGGCGTAGGCGCCGGGCTCCAGCCGGCCGGCCTCGGGCCAGCCCAGGGCGCGGTGGCCGCGCCAGGTGGCCGCGGCCAGCAGCTCCCCCGCCGACCAGTGGCCGCGCCGCAGGGTGCGCAGCCGCTCGTTCAGCTCGACCGCGCGGGCCTCTTCGAACATGTCGATGACGGCGTGCTGGTCGGAGCCCAGGCTCAGCTCGACCCCGGCGTCGGCCAGGTCGCGGGCGGGGCCGATCCCGTCGGCCAGGTCGCGTTCGGTGGTCGGGCACAGGCACACCCCGCTCATGGCGGCGCCGAGCAGGGCGATGTCCTCGGCGTCCAGGTGGGTGGCGTGGACGGCGACGGTCAGCGGGCCCAGCGCGCCGCACTCGGCCAGCAGCCGGGCGGGGCTCAGGCCGTACGCCCGGCGGCACGCCTCGTTCTCGGCGGGCTGCTCGGACAGGTGGACGTGCAGCGGGAGCCGGTGGCGGGCGGCCCAGGCGGCGACCCGGCGGATCTGGTCGGGCGGGACGGCGCGCACCGAATGGACGGCGGCGCCGAGCCGGGCGTGCGCCCGGTCCCCCTCGCCGACCACGCCGTGCAGGGCCTCCACCCGGCGCCGCCAGCCGTCGGCGTCGCCGTCGCCGAACCGCAGCTGCGCCCCCTGCAGCGGGCGGTGAACGCCGCCGGTGAGGTAGCAGGCGTCCAGCAGGGTGATGCGGATGCCGGCGTCGGCGGCCGCGGCGATCAGCGCCTCCCCCATGGCGTTGGGGTCGTCGTAGGGGGAGCCGTCGGGCCGGTGGTGCAGGTAGTGGAACTCGCCGACGACGCTGATCCCCGCCAGCGCCATCTCCGCGTACACGGCGCGGGCCAGGGCGCGGTAGGCGTCGGGGTCGAGACGCTCGGCGAGCGCGTACATCCGGTCGCGCCAGGTCCAGAAGTCGCCGCGTCCGGCGTGGGAGCGGCCGCGCAGGGCCCGGTGGAAGGCGTGCGAGTGGGCGTTGGCCAGCCCGGGGAGGGTGAGGCCGGGCAGGCGTTCGGCGTCCGGCGGGGCGGGGACACCGGGCTCGACGGCGGTGAAGCGCTCCCCTTCGGCCTCGATGAGGACGTCGGCGGCCACTTCGTCTCCGAGCCAGGCGAGCTCGGCGTGCCAGCGCATGTCACTCCTCCCCGGCCAGGTCCTTGAGCACCGCGGTCAGGGCCGCCACGCCCGCCAGACAGTCGTCGGGCTCGGCGTGCTCGGCGGGGGCGTGCGACACCCCGGTCGGGTTGCGGACGAACAGCATCGCGGACGGGACGCGGGCCGCCAGCACCCCCGCGTCGTGCCCGGCGCCGGTGGGCAGGATCGGCGCCGTCCCCGCGTCGGGGGCGTGCGGGCCGGGCCGGTCGCCGGCGCCTCCCCCGGCCGCGCCGCGGGGCGCGGGCGTTCCGGCGTCGGCGGCCGGCGGGCCGCCGACGATGCGGGCGAGGCGGTCGCGCAGCGCGCGGTCGAAGTCGACGACGGCGGTGAAGGACTCCTCGGTCAGCTCGACGGACACGCCGTGGTCGGCCCCGGCGCGGCGGGCCGCCTGGAGGGTGTCGGCGACGATCCGCCGCACGGCCTCCTCGTCGGGGCCGCGGGCGTCCAGCCAGGCGGTGACGCGGGAGGGGATGGCGTTGACGCCGCCGGGGACGACGGCGGTCTTGCCGACCGTGGCGACTCCGCCGTGGGCGGCGGCGCCGTCCCGGGCCGCCAGGACGGCGCGGGCGAACGGCAGCATCGGGTCGCGCCGGTCGGCCAGGCGGGTCGTCCCGGCGTGGTCGCCCCGTCCGGTGAAGTCCAGCCGCCAGCGGCCGTGCGGGATGATCGCGCTCGCCACGCCGACCGGGGCGTGCAGGGCGCGGCCCTGCTCGATGTGCAGCTCGACGAAGCAGCCGATCCGGCCGAGCAGGTCCTCCTCGGGGCCGATCGCCTCGGGGTCCAGTCCGTGCTCGGCGATGACCTCGCCGAACGTCCGGCCGTCGCCGTCGCGCAGCGAGCGCGCCCGCGCCGGGTCGATGGCGCCGGTCAGCAGCCGCGAGCCCAGGCAGGCGACGCCGAACCGGGCGCCCTCCTCCTCGGCGAAGACCGCCACCCCGATCGGGCGGCGCGGCGTCCAGCCCTCGGCGCGCAGCCGGTCGATCGCGGCCAGCGCGGAGACCACTCCCAGCGGCCCGTCGAACGCGCCGCCGCCGGGCACCGAGTCCAGGTGCGAGCCGGTGAGCACGGCGGGGCCGGAGCCGGCGTCCCACCAGGCGAACAGGTTGCCGTTGCGGTCGGCCTCCAGCCGCAGGCCACGCCGCCGGGCCTGGTCGCGGAACCACGCCCGGCACTCCAGCTCCGGCGGCGTCCAGGAGAACCGGCGGTAGCCGCCGATCGCCGCGTCCCGGCCGATGGGCAGCAGCTCCGCCCACATCCGCTGGAAGCTCACCGGTCCGCCATCGGGACGCGCACGCCGCGCTGCGCGGCGACCTCGGCGGCCCGGGGGTATCCGGCGTCCACGTGCCGCATCACGCCGGTGCCGGGGTCGTTGGTCAGCACCCTGGCCAGCTTCTCGGCCGCCAGCGGGGTGCCGTCGGCCACGCAGACCTGCCCGGCGTGCAGGGACCGGCCGATGCCCACGCCGCCGCCGTGGTGGATCGACACCCACGAGGCCCCGGAGGCGGTGTTGAGCAGGGCGTTCAGCAGCGGCCAGTCGGCGACGGCGTCGGACCCGTCGGCCATGCCCTCGGTCTCCCGGTAGGGGCTGGCGACGCTGCCCGCGTCCAGGTGGTCGCGGCCCAGCACGATCGGGGCGCTGATCTCGCCGCGCGCCACCAGGTCGTTGAACACCGCGCCGGCCTTGTCGCGCTCGCCGTACCCCAGCCAGCAGATCCGGGCGGGCAGGCCCTGGAAGCGGACCTTCCGGCGGGCCATGGTGATCCAGCGGACCAGCGGCTCGTTGTCGGGGAACAGCTCGCAGATCGCCTGGTCGGTGCGGGCGATGTCCTTGGGGTCGCCCGACAGGGCCGCCCACCGGAACGGGCCCTTGCCCTCGCAGAACAGCGGCCGGATGTAGGCGGGCACGAACCCGGGGAAGTCGAAGGCCCGCTCGTATCCGCCGAGCTGCGCCTCCCGCCGGATGGAGTTGCCGTAGTCGAAGACCTCGGCCCCGGCGTCCTGGAAGCCGACCATCGCCTCGACGTGCGCGGCCATCGACTCGCGGGCGCGGCGGATGAAGCCGTCGCGGTCCTTGTCGCGCTCGGCGGCCATGTCCTCGAACGCCACGCCGCGCGGCAGGTAGGCCAGCGGGTCGTGGGCGGAGGTCTGGTCGGTGACCACGTCGATCGGGGCGCCCCGGCGCAGCAGTTCGGGCACGACGTCGGCGGCGTTGCCGAGCACCGCGATCGACAGCGGGCGGCGTTCGGCCTTGGCCCGCTCGGCCAGGCGCAACGCCTCCTCCAGGTCGGCGGCCCGCAGGTCGCAGTAGCCGTGGGCGACGCGGCGCTCGATGCGGGAGGGGTCGCATTCGACGCAGATCGCCACTCCGCCGTTCATGGTGACGGCCAGCGGCTGCGCGCCGCCCATCCCGCCGAGCCCGGCGGTCAGCGTGATCGTCCCGGCCAGCGACCCGCCGAACCGCTTGGCGGCGACGGCGGCGAACGTCTCGTAGGTGCCCTGCAGAATGCCCTGGGTGCCGATGTAGATCCACGACCCGGCGGTCATCTGCCCGTACATGGTGAGCCCGGCGGCCTCCAGCCGGCGGAACTCCTCCCAGGTCGCCCACTGCGGCACCAGGTTGGAGTTGGCGATCAGGACCCGCGGCGCCCACTCGTGGGTGCGGAAGATCCCGACCGGCTTGCCGGACTGCACCAGCAGCGTCTCATCGCCCTCCAGCTCGGTGAGCGAGCGGACGATCGCGTCGAACGAGGCCCAGTCGCGGGCGGCCCGCCCGGTGCCGCCGTACACCACCAGGTCGTCGGGGTGCTCGGCGACCTCGGGGTCCAGGTTGTTCATGAGCATCCGCAGCGCGGCCTCCTGCGGCCAGCCCTTGGCGCTCGGCGTCGTGCCGCGCGGTGCCCGCACGGGGCGCGGTCCAGACATCTGCTCCTCCTTGGAAGGTCGAGGTCAGGCGAGCGGGCCGGTGACGGTCTCCGCGGCGGTGAGCAGGGCGCCGTCCCGCACCAGGCGGACGGCGGCGTCGATCTCGGGGGCCAGGTGGCGGTCCGGTCCGGGGCCGGGGACGTGCTCGCGGAGGGCGGCGACCACGGCGCCGGTGGCGGGTCCGGGGCGCAGCGGGGAGCGCAGCTGGAGGGCGCGGGCGGCGGTGAGGATCTCGATCGCCAGCACCCGGGTCAGCCCGTCGAGGGAGCGGCGCAGCTTGCGGGCGGCGCTCCAGCCCATCGAGACGTGGTCCTCCTGCATGGCGGAGCTGGGCAGGGAGTCCACGGAGGCGGGGACGGCCAGGCGCTTGAGCTCGGAGACGATCGCCGCCTGGGTGTACTGGGCGATCATGTGGCCGGAGTCCACGCCCGGGTCGTCGGCCAGGAACGCCGGCAGGCCGTGGGAGCGGGCCACGTCCAGCATCCGGTCGGTGCGGCGTTCGGACATGGAGGCCACGTCGGCGACGGGGATGGCGAGGAAGTCCAGCACGTAGGCGAGCGGCGCGCCGTGGAAGTTGCCGTTGGACTCCACCCGCCCGTCCGGCAGCACCACGGGGTTGTCCACCGCCGAGGCCAGCTCCCGGGAGGCGACCAGCTCGGCGTGCGCGAGGGTGTCCCGGGCGGCGCCGTTCACCTGCGGGGAGCAGCGCAGCGAGTAGGCGTCCTGGACGCGGGTGCAGTCGGGGCCGCGGTGCGACTCCATGATCTCCGAGTCGGCCAGCAGGGCGCGCAGGTTGGCGGCCGACGCCCCCTGCCCGGGGTGCGGGCGCAGCGCCTGCAGGTCGGCGGCGAACACCCGGTCGGTGCCCAGCAGCGCCTCCACGCTCATCGCGGCGGCGAGATCGGCGTGCTGGAGCAGCCGCCGCAGGTCGTGCAGGGCCAGCACCAGCATGCCGAGCATCCCGTCGGTGCCGTTGATCAGCGCCAGCCCTTCCTTGGCGCCGAGGGTGAGGGGCTCGATCCCGGCCTCGGCGAGCGCCTCGGCGGCGGGTCGCGGCTCGCCGGCGGCGTCGCGGACCACGCCCTCGCCGATCAGCGCCAGCGCCACGTGCGACAGCGGGGCCAGGTCGCCGGAGCAGCCCAGGCTCCCGTACTCGTGCACCACGGGGGTGATGCCGCTGTTGAGCAGGGCCGCCAGGGCCCGGGCGGTGGCGGGCCTGACGCCGGTGCGCCCGCTGGCCAGGGTGCGCAGCCGCAGCAGCATCATGGCCCGGACGACCTCGCGCTCGACCTCCGGGCCCGAGCCGGCGGCGTGCGAGCGGATGATGTTGACCTGCAGCCTGGCGCGCAGCTCCGGCGGGATGTGCCGGGTCGCCAGCGCCCCGAACCCGGTGGACACCCCGTACACCGGGGTGGACCGGGCGGCCAGCTCCTCGACATGGGCGCGGGCGGCCGCGATGGCGTCGATCGCCTCCTCGGTGAGCACGACCGGCGCGTCCTCCCGCGCCACCGCCACGACCTGGTCGAACGTCAGCGGCTGCGGCCCGACCTCGACGCCCTTGTCCCCCACACGGATGCTCATACCCCCATTGGACCCGCGGCGGACTCCCCGGTCACAGGGGGCGGAGGCCGCCGATGTCTGGAATACGAGACAATCGGGGGTCATGAGCCAGGTGCCCGCGGCCCGCCGGACCCTGGCGGTGCTGCGGCTGCTGGCCTCCTCGGCCGGTCCGCTGCCCGCCTCGGCGATCGCCCGCGCCCTGGGGCTGCCGCGCTCGTCGACCTACCACCTGCTGAAGGAGATGGCCGAGGAGAACTTCGTGGTCCATCTGCCGGAGGAACGCCGGTGGGGGCTGGGCGTCGCGGCGTTCGAGATCGGCTCGGCCTATCTGCGGCAGGGGCCGCTGGAACGGCTGGCCCGCCTGCCGCTGCGCCGCCTGGTGGACCGCACCGGCGAGATCGCCCAGCTCGGCGTCCTGCACGGCGCGGAGACCCTCTACCTGCTCAAGGAGCAGCCGGCCCGGCACCACACCCTGGTCACCGACGTGGGCGTGCGGCTGCCCGCGCACCTGACCGCCAGCGGCCGCGCCGTCCTCGCCCACCTGCCGGCGGCCCAGGTCCGCGCCCTGTTCCCCGGACCCCTGCCGACCCGCACCGGCCGCGGTCCCGCCTCCCTGGGCGAGCTGCGCCGGACCCTCGCCGAGGACCGCCAGCGCGGCTGGTCGGTCGAGGACGGCCATGTCACCGAGGGCTTCGCCAGCATCTCCGCCTGCGTCTTCGACCATGTCGGCCACCCCACCGCGGCCGTCACGGTCACCTTCCACCGCGACTCCCGTCCCGAGCCCGCCTGGCCCGCCCTGGCCGCCCGTGTCCGGGCGACCGCCGCCGAGCTGACCCGCCGGCTGGGGGGACGGGGGTGAGACCGGAGGGGTTCACCAGGCGATGTCGTGGAGAATCCCGCTTTCGGCCCCCGGCGCGAACTCCATCTGCGTCCAGCCCAGCGGATTGGGCCCCAGCCGCACCGTGACGTAGGTGGTCGCCTCCGCCAGCAGCCCGCAGCACGGCGTGACGTCCCGTTCGCCCACCACGGTGACCTGCACGTTCTTGAGCTCTTCCAGCTCCCGTTCGTCGGTCTGGCGGCCGATCTCCTCGAAGGCGCCGTGGCAGTCGACGAACCCGTAGTGGTCGCGCACCTTGAGCGTCAACTCGATCGGCATGCCCGCGCACAGGCCGGTGTCGCCCTTCCCAGCGGCCACCAGGACCTTGCGCGCCTCGGCGACCGGGTCGTGGGTCGGCGGCGGAGGGGGACCGTCGTCGTGACGGAAGCCGCCCACGGTGGAGATGAGCAGGGCGCCCCAGACGGCCGCCCCCGCGACCCGGCCCAGGAGCCTGGGCCGACCGGCGATCCGCCGCACGGCCCAGGCGGCGGTCACGACGACGAGGGCCGCCAGCAGCGCCCACCTGTGGTCGTGGATGAACCCCAGGTAGGCCTTCCACAGCAGCCTGGGAAGCAGCACGAGGGCGAAGCCGACGACGAGGCAGCCGCCCGCCCCGGCGGGCACCGCCGGAAACGGGTTCACGGCGGGGTCGCCGGGGTCGTGCGCGGCCCGATGCGGGGGCGCCGAGACGGTGTGGTCCCGCCAGAACTCCCCCGGCGGCGAGCCGGAGGGCACGTCGTGGTCGTCCCTCCACCCCGATCCGGTGGAGACCTTGCTCGTCCACGACCGGCCGTCCCAGTAGCGGATGTTGCCCCGCCCGTCGGGATAGGCGCCGGGGGGTTGCGGCATCGTTCCTCCTCGACCCGGCCCGGCGCCCCGTCAGCGCGACGCCCGGGCACAAGTGATCATCTTTCCGCTTCGATGCCGCCTCCGGAGGCGGGGTTCGCGGGCGGATGCGCCGGGGGCCGCCCGACGCGCCCCGGCTCCGGCCCTCCCGAGCGCGCGGGACCTCCCCGCCGGCCCGGCGGGGTCGCGCGGGGAGGTCCGTGGAGGCCGGAGCGCACAATCCGGCGCCGTGCGGCGCCGTGCGGCCGCTAGGCCAGGCCGTTTCCGGTGAGCCAGTTCTCGGCGACGACGGCCGGGTCGGTCTTGTTCTCCGACATCTCGGCGTTCATCTCCAGCAGCCCTTCGGTGGTGAGCCTGGCCGACACGGCGTTGAGCGTGTCGCGGACGGTGTCGTTCACCTTGGAGCGGTGGACGAGCGGCACGACGTTCTGCGCGCCGAACACGTTCTTGGGGTCGGTCAGCGCGACGAAGCCGTTCTTCTTGATGGCCGCGTCGGTGGAGAACAGGTTGGCCACCTGGACCTGCCCCTTCCGCAGGTTGGCGACGGTGATCGGGCCGGCGGTGTCCAGCGACTTGAACTCCTTGAACGTCAGCCCGTACACCTGCTCGAGGCCGACGATGCCCTGCTTGCGGGTCTTGAACTCCGGCGGGCCGCCGATGACGAAGTCCCGGGCGACCGGCTTGAGGTCCTCGATCGTCGTCAGGCCGTGCCGGGCGGCCGTCTGCGCGGTGACCACCAGCGTGTCCTTGTTCTCGGCCCGCGAGGGGGTGAGGATCTCCAGCTCCGGCGGCAGCTTCCGCTTGAGCGCCGCGGTCACCTCCTCGCTGGTGCTCGCCGGGTCGTCCTTGTCGAGGTAGGCCAGCAGCGCCCCGGTGTATTCGGGGAACACCTGGATGGCGCCGCTCTTGACCTGGCCGAAGTAGACCTCGCGGGAGCCGATGCCGAACTTGCGCTCGACCTTGACGCCCTTGGCCTCCAGCGCCTGCGCGTAGATCTCGCCGATCAGGCCGCTCTCGGGGAAGTCGGCGCCGCCGACGACGACGGCGCCGCCGCCCCCTCCGCCGCCGCTCAGCGGGTCGTCGCCGCCTCCGCCGCAGGCCGACAGGGCGAGTACGGCGGCGGCCAGCAGCGCCGCCCCGCGGATCATCCGGATCATCGAGAACCTCCCAAGGCCCCCCGCCCCTCGGCGGGGATCGCGTCGGGCGCGCCGCGGGCGCGCCGCTTCGTTCCGGGCCGTGCACGGCCGCGGGCGGCGGGGCGGACGCCCGGGGAGACGACGAGGCGCTCCAGGACCGCGAACGCCAGCTGGGCGGCGAGCGCCAGCACGATCACCAGGATCGCGCCGCCGGCCATGCTGTCGTAGTCCTGCCGGGAGTAGCCGTCCACGATGTAGCGTCCGAGCCCGCCGAGTCCCACATAGGCGGCGATGGTGGCGGTCGAGATGATCTGGATCAGCGCGGTGCGCAGGCCGAGCAGGATCAGCGGCATCGCCACCGGCAGCTCCACCCGGACCAGCACCTGCCGCCCGGTCATGCCCATGCCCTCGGCCGCGTCCCGCAGCCCCGGCTCGACCTGCCGGACCCCGGCGTGGGCGTTGACGAGCACGGGCGGGATCGCCAGCGCGATCAACGGGATCAGGATCGGCACCAGGTCGCCGGCCGAGGTCAGGATCACCGCGAGGATGAGCAGGCCCAGGGTGGGCAGGGCGCGCGCCGCGTTCGCCGACGCCGTCACCAGGAATCCCGCGGCCGCGGCGACCCGGCCGCGCCGCAGGTGGCCGAGCACCAGGCCGAGCGGCAGCGCGATCGCCGCCGTGATCGCGAACGCGAGCAGCGAGTACCACAGGTGCTCCAGGAGCCGGGTCGGGATGCCGTCGGGGCCGGACCAGCGCCCGGGCTCGCCGAACCAGCCCAGGGAGTTCCAGATCGCGTTCACGCGGCGCCCCCTTCCCCGGCGGCGCCCGCTCCTTCCGGCGCGGCGGCCTCCCGGGCCGGCGCGCGTCCCCGCCGGCCGTCTCCGGCCCGCTCCCAGGGGGTGAGCAGCCGCTGGGCGAGCAGCAGGAGCAGGTCCGCCGCCAGCGCCAGCAGGACGATCAGCACGATGGCCGCGATGACGGGGGTGGCGAACCCGCCGCCGGGCCACTTCATCCCGGTGACCATGAGCTGGCCCAGTCCGCCGATGCCGATGAGGGCGCCCACGCTGACCAGGCTGATGTTGGCGACGGTGGCGACCCGCAGCCCGGCCATCACCACCGGCAGCGCGAGGGGCAGCTCCACCCGCAGCAGCCGCCGCAGCGGCCGGTGGCCCAGGGCCTCGGCGGCCTGGCGGACGTGGTCGGGGACGGACCGCAGCCCGTCCACCACGGCCGGCACCAGCACCGACAGGGTGTACAGGGCCAGCGGCATGATCACCGTGGCGTAGGTGAGCCGGGTGAACGCCACGAAGATCACGAACAGCCCGATGGCGGGCACCGCGTACAGCACGCTGGTGGCGGCCAGCACCGCCGGGTAGATCCGCGGCCAGCGCGCGCAGGCCAGCCCGAGGGGCAGCGCGATCAGCAGGCCGAGCAGCACCGGGGCGAACGACAGCACCAGGTGCTCGCGGAACGCCTCGGCGATGACGCCGTCGAGGTTGCGCCCGATCCAGTCCCAGCGGATGAGCGGCTCGCCGTCGGCGGCCGCCGCCGGCGCGGTCACCGCCCCGCCGCCGCGGTCCGGTCGTCGCCCCCGGCCGCGGTGCCCCCGGACCCCGTACGGCCGCCCGCGGTCCCGCCGCCGGCGGCCTCCTCCTCGTCGAGCTCCTTGAAGAAGCGCAGCCGGCGGATGCCGCGCTCCCCGCCGAGGAAGTCGGCGACGAAGTCGTCGGCGGGCCGGTCCAGCAGCTCGTCGGGGGTGGCGTACTGGGCCAGGACGCCGCCGACCCGGAAGACCGCGATGCGGTGGCCCAGCTTGACCGCCTCGTCGATGTCGTGGGTGACGAACACGATCGTCTTCTCCAACTCGCGCTGGAGCCGCAGGAACTCCTCCTGGAGCCCGGCGCGCACGATCGGGTCGACGGCGCTGAACGGCTCGTCCATCAGCAGGATCGGCGGGTCGGCGGCCAGCGCCCGGGCCACCCCGACCCGCTGCTGCTGGCCGCCCGACAGCTGGGCGGGGTAGCGGCGGGCCAGCGCCGGGTCCAGGCCGACGCGTTCCATCAGCTCGTACGCCCGCGCGCGGGCCTTCTTCTTGTCCCACCCCAGCAGGTACGGCACGGTCGCGATGTTGTCGACGACCGTGCGGTGCGGGAACAACCCGGCCTGCTGAATGACGTAGCCGATGCCGCGGCGCAGGGTGGGCGGGTCGACGCCGCGCACGTCCCGGCCGTCCACCGTCACGGTGCCCGCGGTGGGCTCCACCATCCGGTTGATCATCCGCAGCGTGGTGGTCTTGCCGCAGCCCGACGGGCCGACCAGCACGGTGATCCGCCCGACCGGGATCTCCAGGTCCAGTCCGTCCACCGCCACGGTGCCGTCGGGATAGCGCTTGGTCACGCCGTCGAAGGTGATCACGTCTCGTTCACGTCCTCGGGCGCCGCAGCGCCGTGCTCTGCTCGGTCGGGAATGGACAGAATTTACCCACTTTAACGACTCGAATAGCGGAAAAATCGCCCCGCGCCGCCCGGCCCCTCACCTCGGGGCCGGGCCGGTGGAGTCGCGGACCCGCAGCGCCGGGGAGCGCACCACCCGGCGACGACCCCCGGCACGGCCGTCCACGGCGTCCACCACGACCCGGACGGCGGCGTCGACCACGCCGTCGATGTCCCAGTCCACCGTGGTCAGCGGCGGGGTGAGCAGCGCCGACATGGGGTGGTTGTCATAGCCGCAGACCGACACCTCCCCGGGGACGTGCAGCTTCAGCGCGCGGGTCGCCGCGTACACCCCGTAGGCGATGGAGTCGGAGAAGCAGAACACCGCGGTGGGCCGGTCCGGTCCGGCCAGCATCTCCAGCGCCGTCTCGGCCGCCTCCGTCCAGGACTGGGAGGCGACGGCCGAGGTGACCTCCAGCTCCAACCGCCCGGCCTCGGCGTTCACATACCGGTCCGCGGGACGGTCGGGGGTGCTGGGCTGGGTGGAGGTGAGCACCCCGATCCGGCGATGCCCGAGCGCCGCCAGGTGCTCCAGCGCCTGCGTGACCCCCGTCCTGTTGTCGAACACCACCTCGCCCTGGGAGCGCCCGCCGTGCAGGGCGTCGCCGATGGACACCACCGGCAGCGCCTCGGCCAGCTCGGCCCACAGCGGAGCGGCCGGATCCAGCGACTGGACGATCAGTCCGTCCACCCGCTGGTCCCGCAGCCGCCGCGCCAGCTCCCGCTCCCGCTCCGGGTCGCCGGCAGCGTCCAGGATCAGCGCGTACCGGTCCCGGCCGAACAGGGCGCGGCCGATGCCGATCGCCAGCGACTGCTGCCAGTAGTCCTCCAGCGACCCGCACAGCACCCCGATCATGCCGCTGCGACCCAGCGCCAGCGCCCGGGCGATCGGGTGGGCCGCGAACCCCAGCTCCTCGGCGGCGGCGCGGACGCGTTCCTGGGTCTCCTCGGAGGTGCGGATGCCGCGCAGCGCATACGACACCGCCGCAGGCGACAATCCGGTCGCCTGCGCCACTTCGCGGATCGTCACCCGTTTTCGCCCCCGGCGCACGCCGTCAACCCTACGTCGGGGCACCGACAGCCCACCGGCGGTCTCCGCCCGGCGGATCATGGACCTCCCTCCCTCGTTCCGGCGGGTCTCCCGCCCTCCTGCACGGTCCCGGCGCCCGGTCGGCGCCGTGCGGCCGCGACCGGTCAGGCGGGGCGGACCAGGGACAGGGAGAAGTCCCCCGCCCCGTCGGTCCACAGCGCCTGCAGGGCCAGGCCCGCGGCCCTCAGCTCGGCGGCGAGGCGCTCGCGGCGGAACTTGGCGGAGATCTCGGTGCGCATCTCCTCTCCCGCCGCGAACTCCACGGTCAGCTTCAGGTCGGCGACCCGCACGGTCTGCCGGGCGGCCGACCTCAGCCGCATCTCGATCCACTCGTTGTCGGGGTCCCACAGCGCCACGTGCTCGAACGCCCCGGGGTCGAAGTCGGCCCCCAGCCGCCGGTTGATCACGCGCAGCACGTTCCGGTTGAACTCGGCGGTCACGCCCCGGGCGTCGTCGTAGGCGCGCACCAGCCGCCCGGCGTCCTTGACCAGGTCGGCGCCGAGCAGCAGCGCGTCGCCGTCCTCCATCACGGCCCGGACCCCCGACAGGAACGAGATCCGCTCGGCCGGGGCGAAGTTGCCGATCGTCCCGCCCAGGAACACCAGCAGCCGGCGCGGCCCGGACGGCAGCAGGTGCAGATGCCGCTCGTAGTCGGCGACCACCGACCGCACGACCAGGTCCGGGTAGTCGGCGGCGATCCCGGCCGCCGCAGCGGCCAGGAAGTCGCCGGACACGTCCACCGGCACGTACGTCCGCAACGTGCCCGCCGCCGACAGGGCGTCCAGCAGCAGCCTGGTCTTCTCCCCCGACCCGGCGCCCAGCTCCAGCAGCGTCTGCGCCCCGGTGGCGGCGGCGATCTCGGCGGCGCGGACGCGCAGGATCTCCCGCTCCCGCCGGGTGGGGTAGTACTCATCCAGCCGGGTGATCTCCTCGAACAGCAGGCTGCCGTGCTCGTCGTAGAACCACTTGGGCGGCAGCGCCTTGGGAGTGGCGGTCAGCCCCGCCGCCACGTCCCGGCGGAGCGCCTTGTCGAGGTCGTCTGCGGTCAGGAAGCGGTCCACCGGTCCTCCTTCACCGTCCTCCTTCACCGGTCACAGGGGGGTGATGCGGACATCGGCGAGGTCGGCCCGGTCGACGACGACCAGGCTGCGGTCGGGGACCGCGCGCCAGGCGGGGTCGTCGTCCAGGGGCTCGGAGGAGATCAGCGCCTCTCCGGGACCGCTCCGGACGAACAGCGAGTCGCCCCAGGCGGTGGCGGCCAGCGCGGTCCCGTCGGCGGCCAGCAGGTTGTAGCGGCCGGGCGAGAGCGCCGCCACGGCGGCCACGGTGTCGGCCAGGCCCTCGCCCAGCGCGGCGCCCTCCCGCCAGCGCCGCGCCGCCACCGCGAACACCAGCGCCGAGTCCACGGGGGCGCGGGCGTCCGGCGCATGCGACAGGTCCCCGGCCAGCTCCCGGAGCTTGTCCTCCACCCCGTCGAAGTCCGTCACCACGCCGTTGTGGCTGAACAGCCGCCCGCCCGCGCGGAACGGCTGGGCGCACGACTCCTCCACCGGGAAGCGGGTGGTGGCCGAGCGGACCGCCGCCACCGCGCAGGTCGCCGTCACCGTCGCGGCGATCTCCCGGAAGGAGCGGTCGGTCCAGATCGGCTGCGCCCGCCGGAACCGCACCGCCCGCCCCCGGTGGTACCAGCCGACGCCGAACCCGTCGGCGTTCAGCAGGTTGCCGCAGGTCATGCGGGGCGCGTACGACTGGACCTCCAGCGAGTGCGGGCCCTGAAAGAGCAGCGACTCCAGGGTCCGGGGCGGGCCGAGGTAGCCCAGATGGCGGCACATCGGCGGGCCTACCCGGCGTCACGGGCGCAGCGGAACCCGGTGAAGATCTGCCGGCGGATCGGATAGTCCCAGTTGCGGAACGTCCCCCGGCAGACCAGCGGGTGGGTCGCCCACGACCCGCCGCGCAGCACCTTGTAGTCGGACCCGAAGAAGACCTGCGAGTACTCCTTGTAGGGGAACGCCCGGAAGCCCGGGTAGGGGGCGAAGTCCGAGGAGGTCCACTCCCACACGTCCCCGAGCATCTGCTGCACCCCGTACGCGGAGGCCCCGGCGGGGAACGACCCGACCGGGGCGGGCCGCAGCCGCCGCTGCCCCAGGTTGGCGCGCCCCTCCTCGTAGACGTCCCCCCAGGGGAAGCGGCGGGAGCGCCGGGCGAGGGGATCCCAGCGGGCGGCCTTCTCCCACTCGGCCTCGGTGGGCAGCCGTTTGCCCGCCCAGCGGGCGTAGGCGTCGGCCTCGTACCAGCTCACGTGCTGCACCGGCTCGTCCGGCGGCACCGGCTCGATCCGGCCGAAGCGGCGGCGCAGCCACCGGTCGCCCTCGCGCCGCCAGAACCCGGGGGCGCGGCGGTCGCGGGCGGAGCGCCACCGCCAGCCCTCGGGGGTCCACCAGCGGGGGTCGTCGTAGCCGCCGGCCTCGATGAACGCCTGGTACTCCCGGTTGGTGACCGGGAAGGTGTCGATGTAATAGGCGGGCAGGTCGACGATGTGGGCGCCGCGCTCGTTGTCGTAGGCCCACGGGTCGTCGGAGGCGCCCATCTCGAACGGCCCGGCCTCGATGAGCACCTCGGCCGGGAACGGCCCGCCGGCGGGCCGGGGCGGCGGCTCGTCGGGGTCGGTCAGGGCGGGCGCGCCCGTGCGGAGCTGGTGGGTGGCCAGCATGGTCTCGTCGTGCTGGTGCTCGTGCTGGATCACCATCCCGTACACGAATCCGCCCGCGACCAGCGGGTCGTCCTCGCGGAAGCGGATGCGCTCCAGCGAGTCCAGCACCTTCGCCCGCACGGCGCCGATGTAGACGCCGGCCTCGTCCGGCGGCAGCAGCGGCAGCGAGGGCCGTTCGGCGCGGGGGTGCTCGAACGCGTCGTAGAGGTCGTCGATCTCCGGCCGCATCGGCTCGATCCCCGCCGCCGCCCGCAGCAGCCACAGCTCCTCGTAGTTGCCGACGTGGGCCAGGTCCCACACCAGCGGGGACATCAGCGGGGAGACCTGCGCGGTCAGCTCCGGGTCGTCCAGCACCCGGGTGGTCAGTCCCAGGCTGCGGTCGCGGACCGCGGCCAGCTCGGCGGCGATCAGCTCCTTCAGCGCGTCCTCGGCCAGATCGGGTGTCACGGCGTGGCCTCCAGCAGGTGGGCGGGATCGAGGTCGTCGGCCGGGCAGCGGCCCCGGTCGACGTAGCGGTCGGCGTACTCGGCGACCAGCGGCGTCAGCTCGGCGGCGCCGAGGCGGGGCAGGGCCTCCAGCGCGGCGGTGAAGCAGGCGCGGGCGGCACGGGCCAGCGCCGGGTCGGTCAGCGCGTCCCGGGCGGCCTCGGCCCACCGGCCGGCCACCGGGGCCGTCGCCTCGGCGGCGGCGTCGGCGGCGCGCGGGTCGTCCAGCAGCGCGGCGGCGACGGCGACCGGCACCGGCCAGTACCGGAGCGGCGGCGCGTCGATCATCCGCAGCTCCAGCCAGCCGCGCGGCCGGACCGGCGGGAACAGCGTGGTCAGGTGGTAAGCGAGGTCGTCGCGGTCGGGCTCGCCCTTGGCCAGCCACTGGCGGAACGTCATGCCGGGCGCTCCGGCCCAGCGCTCCCCGGTCCCCGGGCGCGGCCGCACCAGCATCACCCGGGCGTCCAGGGCGTAACGCGCCCAGTCGGCGGCCGGGTCGGCCCCGGGGCCGGAGGCGACCGGCAGGGTGCGGGCCGGGTCCAGCACGCTCCAGGTCGCCTGGCGGGTGGAGCGCAGGCCGGTGGGCCTCCCGGCGCGCAGCGGGGAGTTGGCGAACGCGGCGACCAGCACCGGTCCGAGCGCGTGCGCCAGCCGCCAGCGGGCCTGCGCGTCGGCGGGGTCGGCGCCGACCTCCAGGCAGACCTGCACCGAGGCGGTGCTGCACATCATCGTCAGGCCGGCCTCGGCGTATCCGGTGGCGACGAAGTAGTCGCGCATGCAGGCATAGCGCGGATGGTCGGCCTGCAGACGCGGGGGGCGCGCCGGGTCCATGCCCCGTCCCGTCAGCTCCAGGGCGTGTTCGGCGAGGCGGGCGCGGACGTGTTCGATGTCGGCCGAGAGCGCCCGGTGCAATGCGCCCAGATCCCCGAAGGGAGCCGAACTCAATTCGAGTTGTCCGCCGGGTTCGAAGGTGATCGCGCTTCCGCCGGGCAGCGGTCCGGCCCGTTCGACGACCGTGCGCAGCCTCTCGACCGCGACATGCGCCCCGGGCGCCCTCCGGTCGACGACGAGCCACTCGGTCTCCGCCCCCACGGTGCCGGGCGGGCCGTTCTTGAAACAGATCCCGTGGGCGTGCTCGTAGACGTCGTCGACGGTCAGCCGGTGCATACGCCGCCTCCCTCCGGGCCCCGTGGAGCGATGTTGGGGAGGTCTTCCCAGCTGAACCGGATCAATAATCGACGTATCACGCGAAATCTATGCGAACATCTGCGCACCTGCCTCAGGTGTCATATCGCTGTGCAGATGTGACATAGTGCGCTATGGTCCGGTCTCCACCGGTACGCCCGCCGTTCACGCCGGTCGCGTCCGCACCGGCGGTCCCAGCCGGATCGGAGGACACATGCCGGGGACCCCAGAGGCCCTCTACGACGCGCATGCCGCCCGCCTGTACGCCTACTGCTGGTCGCTGGTGGGGGACGGCGCGGAGGCGGCCGTCCGCGACACGTTCGCGGCCGCGATGCGGCACCCGCCGCGCGGCGACGAGGTGCTGTGGCTGTATGCGCTGGCCCGTTCGATCTGCATGGACCGCGGGGCGCCGGACCGCGCCTTCCGTCCGGACCGGCTCGGCGCCGCCGACGACCCGCTGCTGTGGGCGGCGGCCGGGCTGCGCGCCGACCACCGCGAGGTGCTGGTGCTGTCGGCGGGCGAATGGCTGGACCTGCCGGACATCGCGGCGGTGCTCGGCGTCGCCGTCGACACCGCCCGGCAGCTGCTGCAGGCCGCCCGGACCCGGCTGGACCGGGCGGTGCTGGACCTGCTGATGCGCCGCCCCGGCTCGCGGTACGACGCGGAGCTGATCACCGCGTTCGAGAAGGGGACGCTGCCGCGGACGCTGGCCCGCCGCGTCCCCGACCGCCCGCCGCACCGGCTGCGCGAGCAGGTGCTGGCCGCCTGCGCCGACGCGCGGCGGCGGCCGCTGTCCACGGTGACGACGACCTCGCCGCTGGTGGTGATCGGGTCGGCCGCCGCGAGCCGCCCGGCGGCGCGCCGGCGACGCGCCAAGGGCCTGTCGGCGGTGGCGGGCCTGGCCGCCTCGGCCGCCGCCACGGTCGGCATCGTCGCCGCCTGGGCGAGCGCCGAGAACACCGGCGGCCCGGACGTGGACGCGCTCGGCCCGACCACCGGCCGGGGCGGCCCGTCGGTCTCCCGGTCCGCGCCGGTCAACGCGCCCAGCACGGCGACGTCGCGTCCCGCCGATCCGAACGCGACCGGCGGCGATCCCAGCGTGGCCGGGCCGCAGCACTCCACCGCCACCCCGTACGGGGTGCGGCCCTATCCGGCCGCCCCCTACGGCGGCGCCCCGGCCGCTCCGTCGGCGCCGTGGCGGAACGCCGGCCCCTCCTCGCCCACGACGCCCGCCTCACCGGGCGCGCAGCGGCCGACCTCTCCGGCGCCCGGCGGCGTGGAGACCCCGGCGCCGACCGATCCCGTCGCGCCGACGCCGACCGACCCGCCGGTCACGGATCCCTCTCCGTCGACGCCGCCGGAGGAGCCCCCGACGGAGCCGCCCGTGGACGTCCCCGATCCGGCCGCCAACCCGTCGCCGCAGCCGCTCTCCGGCCGCTAGCCGGGCCGGACCGGGCTCAGCGCGGCGCGCGGGGCAGGCCCAGGCCGAGCACGGCGATGAGCTCGCGCTGGATCTCGTTGACGCCGCCGCCGAAGGTCAGCACGAGGGAGCCCTTGACGGTGCGGTCCAGCCGCTCGATGAACGCCCGGGCGGCCGGGTCGCCCGGGTCGCCGTGGCGGGCCAGCGTCTCGCCGATGATGCGGCCGACCTCCAGCATCCGCTCCGAGGCGTAGATCTTGGTGGCGGAGGCGTCGGCGGCGCCCAGCCACCCCTTGCCGGCGTCGGCGGCGACCTGCCAGTTGAGGAACTCGTTGACGCGCAGGTAGGCCCGGACCCGGGCCAGGGCGCGGCGCACGTCGGGCAGGTCGCGCAGCGGCCTGCCGTCGGCCGCGGCGGCGCCCTGCGCCCAGGCGGCGAACGTGTCGTACAGGCGGCCGAGGTTCCCGGCCGGGCCGAGGGTGACCCGCTCGTGGTTGAGCTGGTCGACGATCAGGTCCCAGCCCTTGTTCTCCTCGCCGACCAGCATGGACGTCGGGACCTTGACGTCCTGGTAGTAGGTCGCGTTGGTGTGGTGCGCGCCGTCCATCGTGATGATCGGCGTCCAGGAGAACCCGGGGTCGCGGCAGTCCACGATCAGCACGGAGATGCCCCTGTGCCGCCGCGCCCGCGGATCGGTGCGGGCGGCCAGCCAGATGTAGTCGGCGTGGTGGGCGCCGGAGGTGAAGACCTTCTGCCCGTTCACCACGTAGTGGTCGCCGTCCCGCACGGCGGTGGTGCGCAGCGCCGCCAGGTCGGTGCCCGCGCCGGGCTCGCTGTAGCCGATGGCGAAGTGGCACTCGCCGCGCAGGATCCGCGGCAGGAAGAAGTCCTTCTGCTCCGGCGAGCCGTGCCGCAGGATCGTGGGGGCCACCGAGTTCAGCGTGATCAGCGGATAGGGGACCTCGGCGCGGGCGATCTCGTTGGCGAAGATCTGCTGCTCCACCGGCCCGTAACCGCGCCCGCCGTACTCCTTCGGCAGCCCCACCCCGAGCATGCCGTCGGCGCCGAGCCGCCGGCAGTGCTCCCGGTAGGCGGGCCCGAACGGGTCGGCGGCGATCTCGGCGCGCTGCTCGTCGGTCAGGCAGGCGGCGAAGTACTCGCGCAGCTCGTCGCGCAGCCTGCGCTGCTCGGCGGTCAGATCGATGAACACCGGCGGCTCCCCTCGATGCGGTCAGTCGACGGCGGCGAGCGCGTCGGCGACGGCGTCCAGCTGGGCCTCGGCGCCGCCGAGGAGATGGGCGTAGTGCTTGCCCCAGGCGAAGTACCGGTGCAGCGGATAGGCGATGTCCAGCCCGATCCCGCCGTGCAGGTGCTGGCAGGTGTACAGGGCCTCCAGCGCCGGCCCGCAGGCGTTGAACGCGGCGATCGCCAGGACCTCGTCGACGTCGGCGGCCTGCTCGGCGAGCCGCCACACGCCCGCCCACAGCGCCGCGTCCAGCGCCCGCCCGGCGATGTAGACGTCGCCGATCTGCATGGTGACGGCCTGGAACTGGGCCAGCTTCCGGCCGAACTGCTCGCGCTCCCCGAGGTGGCCGGTGGTGATCTTCAGGGCGCCCGCGACGACCCCGGAGACCTGGGCGACCGCCCCGGCGACGGCCGAGCGGCGCAGCGTGCGCCAGGCCGCGCCGTCGGCCCTGCCGCCCAGCAGCCGGTCGGGGGCCACCGGGACGCCCTCCAGGGCGAGGCGGGACATCGGCTCCCCGGTGGCGGCCGGGTGCGGGTCGAGCCGCACCGCCTCCCGCTCCACCAGGAACACCCCGACGCCGGCGTCCTCCACCCGGGCGGGGATCAGGATCCAGTCCGCCTGCTCGGCGTAGGGGACGAACGTCTTGACGCCGTCGAGGAGGTGACCGCGGCCCTCGCGGCGGGCGACGGCGCCGACCCCGCCCACCGGTCCCGGCTCGCGCCAGGCACCGGTGAGCACCGTCTCGCCCTCGGCCAGCCCGGCCAGCGGCTCCTGCTGGGCGGGGGCTCCGTGGAGGGCGAGGGGGACGGCGGCCAGCGCCAGCGAGGCGTAGGCCGGGACGGGCGCGACATGGGCGCCGATCTCCCGCAGGATCACCGCCAGCTCGATCGGGCCGAGCCCGGCGCCGCCGACCTTCTCCGGCAGGCAGGCGCTCAGCAGGCCGGCCCGCCCCAGCGCCTTCCACAGGTCCGCGTCGTACGGCGCGCCGGACCGGTCGTGGGCCTCCAGCCGTTCGGTCGTCGCCCGGCGGTCCAGCAGGCCGGCGGCCAGCTCGCGCAGTTCCCGCTGGGTGGGGTCGAGGTCGAAGTCCACAGGGCGCCCCCTTGTCGGAACCGGCCTGACAGAGCGCCAAATTAGAACAGATTCTAATTACTGTCCAGAGTCTGCCCGTACAACCCGTGATCAGTCGTTTGTCCATGCACTGTCGGGGTCGGCCGAGCTTGTGGAGCCTCCCATGCCGGCCGTCGGCCGCCCCCTGACAGATAACGCGTTCTCACCGTGCCTGTAGGCTGGGTGACGCACGATCCGCTCGTTCCTCGCACCCCGCCCCCGGGGGACGCCCGCCACGGAAGGGCCCAAGCACAGTGACCGTAGAGCCGACCTCTGCACCGATCCCGGAAACGGCCGGGTCCGAACCGCGCCCGGTCCGCTCCCGCAGCCAGCTCGAACGCCGCAAGAGGATCATCAAGGCGGCGGCGGCGCTGGCCTCCCGCGGCGGCGTGGAGGCGATGCAGATGCGCACCGTGGCCGAACGCGCCGGGGTCGCGCTGGGCACCCTCTACCGCTACTTCCCCTCCAAGATGGACCTGGTCGTCGCGGTGGTCGGCGAGGAGCTGGACGTGCTGGAGGGCAGCATCGACAAGCGGCCCCCGCACGGCGCCACCCCCGCCGAACGGGCCGTGGACGTCCTGGCCCGCGCCACCCGAGGACTGATCCGCGAGCCGGAGCTGGCCGAGGCGCTGATCCGGGCGCTGCTGCTGTCGGACGTGCGCACCGGGTTCGGCGAGCGGATGACCAACCTGCTGGCGCGCGCCGCGATCGGCCCCGGCGCCGAGATCCCCGCCGGCGATCCGCGGCGGGTGCTGCTGCGGGCGCTGGCCGGGCTGTGGACGATCGAGATGATCGAGCTGCTGCACGGCCGCGGCACCGTCGAGGAGATCACCGAGCGGCTGGAGATCGTGGCCGCCCGGCTGATCGACTTCTGACGGCCCCGCGGCCCGCGCCGCATCGGCGCGGGCCGCGATGCGGACTCTCTCCTCTCTCGCTCCTGCGCCCTCGCCCTCCCGCGCCCGTCGCGGCTCGGCCCCTCGTGCGCACCCGTGCGCCCCCGCCCGGCGGGCCCGGACGCGGGGGCGCCCCGGTCACAGCCGGACGGACCGGGACGGGCCGAGCAGGGCGAGCCGTCCCTGCCGCACCTGGTAGACGTACACCACCGGCGCGGTCAGCTCCCCGGACGGGGAGAACGACAGCCGCTGCCCGAGCCCCTGCTCGTCCATCGCGTCGATGTGCCGCTTGACCTCCTCGGGGGTGGCGGCGCCGGCCTTGATCGCGGAGACGAACACCCGGGCCGCGTCGTAGCCCTCGACCGAGTACGGCCCGGGCTCCTGCCCGTGCGCCGCCCGGAACCGCTCGCGGAACCGGCGGACCGGCTCGGCGTCGGACCCGGCCGGGTCCAGATAGGGGCGGTAGGTGACCGTCCCCTCGGCGGCCCGGCCCCCGGCGGCCTCGATGAACTCCGCCGGCGACGGCCCGCCGAAATAGGAGCGGACGTTCACCCCCTCCTCGTACAGGAGCCGGGCCAGCCGGCCGGCGGACTTCGGCGGGGAGAGGTAGAACACCGCGTCCGGCCCGAACTCGGCGATCTCCTCGGCGACGGACGACAGGCGCGAGGAGCTCGCGTTCTCCTCCACGGGGATCTCCTGCAGGTCGACCTCCACCCCGGAGCCGCGCAACGTCCTGACGACCTCGTCCGCCGTGGTGGACATCCGGTGGTCGAGACGGAAGTCGGGGGAGCGCACGACCGCCGCCTTGCGGACGCGGCCCGTCCGCGCCGCGACCCCGGCCAGCTCGCGGACGGAGAGGTCCCTCGGCGGCACCACCCGGTAGAAGTAGCGGTCCAGCCCCACGCCCTCGAAGTCGGCGCCGTCGTAGGCGGGGGACACCGCCGGGACCTCCTTGACGCTGAACAGGCCGATCACCTTCCTCATGTCGTCCGAGGAGGCGCCCCCGGGCGTGATCACGCCTATGCCGGTGCCGGTGAGCGCGTCGACGACCTGACCGTCGTACGTCAGGCCCGTCGTGTCGAGTTCCGTCAGCCTGACCCGGATGTCGGGGTCGGCGGCGTTGTGCTCCTCGAGCGCGAGCCGGACGCCGTGCAGCATGGCCTTCGTCGACTGCTCCGAGGCTCCCATGTACGGCGCGCCGAACCCCAGGATCACGTCTCTCCCGGCCGTCGCCCCGTCGTCGCCGCGCAGCAGCACCGCCCCGGCCGCGGCCAGCGCCACCGCCACGGCCGCCGCTCCGGCCGTCAGCGGCAGCAGCCATCGGGGGCGCCGGCGCCCTCCGGGCCGGCGCTTGGCGAGGGACACCGGCGGGGCGGAGGGGCCGGCGGGGGCCGCGCCCACCTGGGCGAGCAGCCGTTGCAGGACCTCGCCGCTGCTCGGGCGCGCCGCCGGGTCCGGGGCCACGCAGGCGGCCAGCACCTCGGCCAGGCCGGGCGGGACGGCCGGGTCGACGGCGGGGACCGGGCCGGTGGGGTGCCGTCCGGTCGCCGCGTACAGCATCGTCGCCGCCCACGCGGCCACGTCGGCCTCGGGGCCGAACGCCGTGACGACGCCGAAGTCGATGATCCGGGGGCCGTCGGGGCCCATCAGCACGGTGCCGGGACGGAGCCGGCCGTGCCGGACCCCCGCGCCGTGCAGGGCGGCCAGCGCCGTGATCGTGTCGATCGCCAGCCGCAGCAGGACCGAGGGGGCGAACGGCCCGGAGGAGGCGACCGCCTCCTCCAGCGACGGGCCGGGGACGTGCTCCCGCGCGAAGAAAGGCCGGCCGTCCTCGACCCCGGCGTCCAGCACCCGGGCGACGCCGACGCCCGACACCCGTCCGGCGGCCTCCATCGCCCGCCGGAACGCGGTCGCCTCGGCCTCCCCGCCCGCCGGGGCGTGCAGCAGCTTGACCGCGGCCTGCCGGTCCTGTTGATCGACCCCCAGGTACGTCACGCCCTGGTCGTCCCGGCCGAGCCTGCCGGTCAGCCGCCAGCGGCCCAGCCGGGCGGGGTCGTCCGCGCCGAGCGGTGTGGTCATCGATCCTTCCCTTCCTGAGAAGCCCTCTCCAGGCCCTTTCGAGTCCCTTCCGGGCCCCTCCCGGGCCTTCGCCGATCCCTGCCGGCCCTTCCGGGCCCTCTCCGCGGTCCGCGGTCACAGGCGGGCGGTCGCGGTGGTGCCCAGCAGCGTCATCCGTCCCTGCCTGACCTGGTACACGTACACGTTCGGGGCGGTCAGCCGGCCGCCGGGGGCGAAGCGCAGCCGCTGTCCCAGGCCCGGCACGTCCACGGAGTCCAGGTGCCGGCCGATCTGCTCGCGGGTGGTCCGGCCCGCCTTCACCGCCGACACCAGCGGCAGCGCCGCGTTGTAGCCCTCCACCGCGTACCAGGAGGGAGGGTGCCCGAACCTGGCCTGGAACCGCTGCCGGAACCGCGCATCCGCCCAGGCCGGGTCCAGGCAGCCGCAGTACGCCACCGTCCCCTCCGGCGGCGGCTCCCCGCGCAAGGCCCACTCCCCGACGTAGAAGCGGGCCTTGAGGCCCTTGTCCTTCGCCGCCTCGACCAGTCCGGCGGCCGGCCAGCGCGGACCGGGATACATCACCGCCTGCGGCCTCCAGTCCCGGAGCCGGTTCATCAGCCAGCGGACGTGCTCGTCGGAGAAGCCGAGCATGTAGACGGTGTCGACGCTCACGCCCCGCTTCTTCAGCGCCTCGGCGAAGACATCGGTGAGGTCCCGGTGCTCGCCGTCGTCGATCACCGCGACGCGTTCGGCGGCCCCGGAACGGACGACGAACTCGGCCAGGCTCTGCATGGCGGCGTCCCGCGCGGGGACCACCCGGCGGTAGAGCCCCTGGGAGACCGCGGTCCACCGCGGTGCGGTCATCCCGGGGGAGATCGCCGGCATGCCGTCGGTCCGCAGGGGGACTCCCGTGGAGCCCTCCACTTCGCTCTCGGTGGGGCCGATCACGGCCACCGCACCGGCGTCCACCGCGTTCTGCAGCGCCGTCTCGCTCCCGCGCCGCGCTCCCCCGGTGTCGTAGTCGACCAGCCGGATGCGGGTGGCGGGATTCGCGGCGTTGTGCTCCTCGATCGCGAGCCGGGCGCCCTCCCGCATCTCCCGGCCCGCCTCCGCCGACGATCCGCTCAGCGCGCCCACGAACCCCACCGTCACCGTGGCCGGCGGCCGGGGCTGCCGGGGGCGGCGATCCCCCTGGGCGAGCACGAACACCGGGACGACCGTCAGCAGCACCGCGGCCGCCGCGCCGGCCGCCAGGAGCGGCGCCCGGCGGCGGGACGGGCGGCCGGCCGGCGTCGGCCGGGTGGGGAGCCCGCCCGGGCCGGCCAGCAGACGGGTCGCCGTCTCGTACAGGGCGGGGCCGGTCGCCGGGCCGGGGGCGGCGCCCGCCGCGACGAGCAGCCGTCGCAGCACCTCCTCCCCGTCCGGGCGCCGTGCCGGGTCCTTGGCCAGGCAGGCCTCGGCGATGTCGGCGAGGGCGGGCGGCAGCGGGGACAGGTCCGGACGGGCGTGCAGGATCCGGTGCATCACCGCCGGGATGGAGTCGTCGCCGAAGGGGGGCCGGCCGGTGGCGGCGAACAGGATCGTGCCGGCCCAGGCGAACACGTCGGTCCGGGGCCCCGCCTTCTCGCCCAGCACCTGCTCGGGGGCCATGTAGCCGGGGGTGCCGACGGCCTGGCTGGTGAAGGTGGCCGATTCGGCGTCCAGCGCCCGGGCGACGCCGAAGTCGACGACGCGCGGCCCGTCCGGGCCCATCAGCACGTTGCCGGGCTTGAAGTCCCGGTGCACGACCCCGGCGCGGTGGATGGCCGCCAACGCGGTCGCCGTCCCGATCGCCAGCCGCATCAACGACGAGGCCTCCAACGGCCCCTCCCGCGCCACCAGCTCCCGCAGCGACGGACCGGGAACGTACTCGCTGACGAAATACGGCACCTCCCCGGCCACATCGGCCGCCAGCATCCGCGCCGTGCAGAAGGCGGGCACCCGGCGTGCCAGCCGGAGCTCGCGGACGAACCTGCGCATGGCCTTGCGGTCGCCGAGCAGCCGGGCGTGCAGCGTCTTGACCGCCACCGGCCGCCCATGGGGGTCCCGGCCGAGGTAGACGGCGCCCTGACCGCCCTCCCCCAGCCGCCCGACCAGCTCATAGGCGCCCAGCCGACGCGGATCGTGGGGGTGCAGCGGCGCCGCCGACGTTCCCTGTCCAGTCACCCGCACGCTCCCTGAGTCAGTGGATCATCCCCTTTCTGGGGACGCAGTGTCGTCTGTCCTAGTTCACGTACGTCACATGCGTCCGGTGAACCGGTTCCAGCGGTCGCGGAGCGTCCGCCCACCGGCCTCGGGCGCCTCGCCGGGCCGCCGCCGGGTCTCCCGGGCGTCGTGCTCCCGGCCGCGCGGTCCGGACCTCCCCGCGCCGAACGCGGGTCTCCACGGGCCGGCCGGGTCCTCGTTCACCGCGAACGAACCGCGAACGACTCGCCGCCGGAGGCCGCCGCCGGGCCGCCCGGCGGACGCGCAGCAGTGTTCCATGCGAAAAGCCGACAGCGGGTGTCATGTTTCGGTGCGAGCGTGGGTCTCATGAACGAGACGCTCGAGGGGAAGCTCAAGGGAAAGATCGCCCTGGTCGCGGGGGCGACCCGGGGCGCCGGCCGGGGCATCGCGGTCGAGCTGGGGGCGGCCGGCGCGACCGTCTATGTGACCGGCCGCTCCACGCGGGGGCGGCGCTCGGAGATGAACCGGCCGGAGACCATCGAGGAGACCGCCGAGCTGGTCACCGCGGCGGGCGGCGAGGGCATCGCGGTGCCCTGCGACCACCTGGACCGCGAACAGGTCAAGGCGCTGGTCGAGCGGATCGACCGCGAGCAGGGCCGGCTCGATGTGCTGGTCAACGACATCTGGGGCGGCGATCCGCTGACGAACTGGACCGACCCGGTGTGGAAGCAGGACCTGGACAAGGGGCTGCGGCTGCTGCGGTTGGGCGTGGAGACCCACATCGTCACCGCCCACTACGCGATCCCGCTGCTGATCCGGCGTCCGGGCGGGCTGGTCGTGGAGATCACCGACGGGACCGAGGAGTACAACCGGGACCGCTACCGGTTCTCGCTGTTCTACGACCTGGCCAAGGCGTCGGTGAACCGGATGGCGTTCGCGCTGGGCAAGGAGCTGGCCGCGCACAAGGCGACGGCGGTGGCGATCACTCCGGGCTGGCTGCGCTCGGAGATGATGCTCGACATCTACGGCGTCACCGAGGAGAACTGGCGTGACGCCTGCGCGAAGGAGCCGCACTTCGCCATCTCCGAGACCCCGGCGTTCATCGGCCGGGCGGTCGTGGCGCTGGCCGCCGATCCGGACGTGGCGCGGTGGAACGGCCGGAGCACCTCCAGCGGCGCCCTGGCCGCGGTGTACGGGTTCACCGATGTGGACGGCAGCCGTCCCGACGGCTGGCGCTACATGGTGGAGGTCCAGGAGGCCGGCAAGCCCGCCGATCCGACCGGCTACCGCTGAGCGCCGGCCTCGGCGCCCGCGACGCCCGGGTCCCACGGCGACGACCGGGGTGCGGACGCGCGCTCCGGCCGTCGCCGGCCGGCGGGCCGGGCGGGGCGTCGTCAGGCCGGGCGGCTCCGATAGAGCGCGCCGAGGCGGGCGGCGGCCTCGGCCATGCGGTCGCGCAGTTCGGGGGGATCGAGGACCTCGACCTCGGGGCCGAGCCGCATCAGCTGGTCGTAGGCGACGTCGAGGGACTCGACGGGCAGGTCGGTGACGATCCGGCCCTGCGCGTCGGGCTCGGCGGCGGTCTGCAGGGCGCGGTGGGCCGCGGGCGGCTCGACGGCGTGCCGCAGCCGGCGCGCCCCCGCGGGGGTGAGCCGGATCCGCACCGTCTCGTGCAGCAGCGTCTCCACGAACTGCGCCGACTGTTCCGCCCAGAAGGACCGCAGGTCGAAGGACTCGTCGCGGTCGAAGGTCCGGCCGGTGGACTCCACGGCGGTCACCCGGTCGACACGGTAGGTGCGGTAGGTGCGGTGGTCGCCGTCCACCCGGCCGACCAGGTACCAGGTGCCGCCTTTGAGGACGAGCCCGTACGGGTCGACGGTCCGGGTCACCTCGCGGTCCCGCCGGTAGCGCAGCACGACCGTCTCGTCCCCCCACGCCGCCCGCGCCAGCGCCGCCAGCATCGGCGGCGGCCCGGTGACGTCGAACCATCCGGCGACGTCCAGGTGGAACCGCTGGCCGGTCCGCGCCGGCGCGTCCTGCAACGACGCCGGCAGCGCCGCCAGCACCTTGAGCCGGGCCGCCGCCACCGCCTCGGCCAGCCCCATGTCCTCGGCCGGCCCGGTCAGGCCCGCCAGGAACAGCGCCTCGGCCTCCTGCCGGCTCAGCCCGGTCAGCCGGGTCCGGTAGCCGCCCACCAGCCGGTAGCCGCCGCGCCGCCCCTGCTCGGCGTACACCGGGACGCCCGCGGCCGAGAGCGCCAGCACGTCCCGTTGGACGGTCCGTTCGGAGACCTCCAGCTCGCGGGCCAGCTCGGCGGCGGTCATCTTCCCTCGCGCCTGCAGCAACAGCAGCAGCGAGACCAGCCGCGATGCGCGCATGACCCCGGTCTACAGGACGCCGGCGGCCGGGCGCATCCTCCCGAACCCGGCCGGGCGGCTCCCTCATGCATTTCTCCTGCACCGGTCCCTCGGCCCGACGCCGCCCCGCCGGAGGAGCTCCTCGGGGCCGGAAGTCCGGCTCCGCGCAAGGTCCGTGCAAGGCCCGCGCGAGACCCGCGCGAGATGGGCCGCCGCGGCGATGAACCGTCGGGGCCGCGCGACGATCCCATTGAGGGAACCGTTCGGAGCGGTTTTTCGTTCCATTCGTCGGGAGTGGCGAGGGGGGGTCGATGACCGAGCAGCCGCAGCAGCCGTATCCGCCCAAACTGCCACCGGGCGCCGGGGCGCCCATGCCGCCCGTGGTGAACGTGCACCACCACCATCACCTGCACACGCCGGCGGCGGCGCAGAACACCAGCGACATCCACGTGTTCCACCTGGTCATGACGGTGCTGTCGTGCGGGGCTTGGCTGCCGATCTGGGTCATCCACGCGATCGTGATGGCGGTGAAGCGGCCGGGATCCCCGCTCCCCCCGATGCCGGGCGCCCCGATGACGCCGGAGCAGAGCAACCGGCTGGCGGTCGAGGAGGCGCAGGCGCGGATGCGGCGGCGTCAGGAGGCGCGGAAGCTGGCGATGGAGAACCCGCTGACGGCGCGGGAGCTGCTGATCGGGCGGACGGACGTGCCGGCGGCCCAGCGCCCCTACGACGACGGCGGGCTGATCGACGTGAACACGGTCCCGGCGGTGGAGCTCACCCGGTTCGGGATCAGTCTGGAGGACGCCGAGCGGATCGTGCGGCTGCGGGCGGAGACCGGCGGATTCAGCTCGGCGGAGGACCTGGCGACGGTGGCGGACCTGCCGCCCCACCTGCTGCCCCAGCTCAGGGAGTACGGGCTGTTCCTGCGGTGAGCGGCGGTCTCACCAGTCCGCCGCACCGGTGAAGTCGGTGGGGGCCGGGGCATAGCCGAGGACCTCGCGGGCGGCGGTGATGTCCAGGGTGCGCTCCACCGCCAGATGGCCGATCGCGTAACGGGTGAGGCGGGGCGGCCGGGGCCGGCGGGCGGCCAGGAAGGCGCCCTCCACGACGGCGGCCAGCGGCCACGCCGCGGCGAGCGGCAGATACACGGGGCGGGCGGGGACGCCGCGTTCGGCCAGCACGGCGCGGAGCGCGTCGTCGAGGACGACGGGGGCGGCGTCGGCGACGTTGAAGACGCCGCGGTCGACCGGGCCGGTGGCGGCCAGCACGCAGGCCTGGACCAGGTTGTCGATCGAGGTGAGGCTGATCGGCTGCCGGCCGTCGCCCACGGCGAACAGGAACGGGCCGCGCACCGCCGCCAGCACCCGGGGCAGCAGGGTGGTGTCGCCGGGGCCGTAGACGGCGTGCGGGCGCAGGATGATCGCGGGGCGCCGGCGCATGGCGGCCAGGACGAGGCGTTCGGCGGCCGCCTTGGAGGCGCCGTAGCCGTTCAGGTAGCGGTCCACCGGGGCCTCCTCCTCGCGGGCGGCGACGGTGGGCCGGCGGGGGTCGTACACGCTGGCGGTGCTGACGTGCACGAACCGCGCCCGGGGGAAGGAGGCCAGGACGTGGCGGGTGCCGCCGAGGTTGACGCGGAAGAACTCGCCGATCGGCCCCCAGTCGGTGACGCTGCCCGCGCAGTGCACGACCGCGTCCGCCTCGGGCGCGTCCGCCAGCGGCCCGGCGGCGATGTCCCAGGAGCGGTACTCGGCGCCGCCGACGTGCGCGGGGTCCACCCGCGGGCGGCGGCCGTAGGCGAGCGTCTCCACGCCCCGCCCGACCAGCGCCCGGCACACCGCGCCCCCCACGAACCCGGACGCCCCGGTCACGACGATCCTCATCGCGCTGCGGCCCTCCTGACGACGAGCTCACGATAGGTCGGGATCAGCACGCCCCGGGCGGGGCGGCGGCGGACGATCGTCAGCGGCGCGGCGTCCAGCACCGTCGAGGCGACCGCCCGGACCTCGGCCATGGCGATCGGATAGCCGATGCAAAAGTGCGGCCCGGCCCCGAACCACAGCCGCCGCAGCTCCGGCGGATGCGGCCGGTCCAGGTCGAACGGCCCCAGGGCGCGGCAGCAGTTGTGCGTGACGATCACCACCCGGTCGCCCGGCCGCACCCGCACGCCGCCGATCCGGGCCGGGGCGTGCACGCTGCGGAGCATCACCGGGCTCGGGGTGGTGTACCGCAGCGTCTCCTCGAGGGCGGCGTCCAGCAGCGACCGGTCGGCGGCCACCCGGTCGAGCCCGCCGGAGTCGTGCAGCAGGGCGATCAGGCGCGGCAGACAGGCGGCGACCGTCTCGGTGCCGGTGAGGAAGAACGCGCCCGCCGCTCCGCGGGCCTCCTCCTCCGACAGCCCCAGCCGCCGCATCCGGCCCATCACCGTGCCCTCGTCCCCGGCGGCGTACGCCCGGGCGGCGACCTCCCCCAGCGGGTCCAGCACGGCGCGGGCGCGCTCGATCTGCGCAGGGGCGAGACGGCGGGTCCGCAGCGTGACCATCGACACGATCCGCTCGCCCTGCTCGAACAGGCGGCGATAGGCGTCCTCGTCCCACGCCCCCTGCGGGGGGACGATCCCCTCGGCCGTGCCCTCCCGCGGCGCGGGCCCCGTCCGCCCGTCGGCCCGCCCGTCGGCGTCCGCCGTCCCGGTGAGGCCGATGACGTTCCCGATGACCGCCCCGGCCATGACCCGCATCGCGTCCACCAGGTCGACCTCCTCGCCCCGGGCCAGCCGGGCGGCGAGCCGCTCCAGCGGCCCGGCGAGGACCCGGGCGCACAGCCGTTCGGCGTAGCCGGGGGTGAACAGGCCGGCGAGCTTGCGGCGCAGCGTCCGATGGGCCTCGCCCTCCATGTTGAGCAGCACGGACGGGCCGAGCACGGGCGTCCACAGGTCGCCGGGAGAGCCGGGCCCGTCCTTGCGGAAGGTCTCCTGATCCATGAGCGTCTCCCGGGCCAGGGCCGCGTCGTTCACCACGACCCCCACGCCCGGCACCCGCACGACGGGGCCGCGGCGGGCCAGGAGCCTCAGCAGGGGGTAGGCCAGCGGATGGGCGGCCAGATACAGCCGCCGCTCCCACCTCGCGGGGTTCACCGGACGTCCACCACCTCGGGGGTGTAGCGGTGGTCGGCGTACCAGGCGACGGTCCTCAGCAGGCCGTAGGCCCGCAGCCGCCGCACCGAGCCGTACACGATCACGTCCTTGCGCAGCCCGTAGGCGGTGGTGAGCGTGCGCACCCGGTTGACCAGGGCGCGGTCCTCGTGGACCTCCTCGATCGCGGTGCGCGGGAAGCCCCCGGCGCGCTCGTACAGGGCGGCGCTGATCGCCAGGTTGCAGCCCGGCATCACCACGTACGGCCCCAGGTAGGCGGGGCCGCGGTTGCCCGGCCGCAGCCGCCCGGCGAACGCCGCCGTCGCCAGCACGGCGGGCAGGAGCCGGCGCTCCCACCAGGCGAGGGGGAACTCGTCGGTGCGGGGCCGCAGCGGCCCGCTGACCATCTCCAGCCCGTCGGCGAACGCGCGTTTGACGGCGGCGATCCAGCCGGGGTGGGGCAGGCAGTCGGCGTCGGTGCGGGCCAGATGCGTCGCGCCCTGCGCGATGGCGTGCCGCATGCCGGTGTCGGCGGCGGCCCCGGTGCCCTTGCGCGGCTCGGCGATCAGGTGCAGCGTGAGCTCGGGGTGCCGGTCGGCGAACTCCCGGACGATCCTCGCGGTGGCGTCGGTGCTGCCGTTGTCCACCACGACGAGGCCGAAGCCGCGGTCGGTCTGCCCGGCCAGACGGCGCAGCGTCCCCTCGATGAGACGTTCTTCGTTGTAGGCGGGAACGGTCACCCATAGATTCACCTGCGCAAAGGTACAGAATCGGGCATCGGGCGCCATGAGCGCTTCTGCTCAGGGCGCCCTGAGTCATTGCGCGGGGGTGCGGGTGAGACACGGGGCGAAGGTAGCGGCGCGGCACGAGGCGCGGCTGCTGTGGGCGGGCAATCCGGGGCTGTTCGCGCTGTTGCAGGCGGCCCGGCACACCGCCCCGATCCAGCGGTTCCCCCGGATCGGCTGGGTGGTGACCGATCCGGTGCTGGCCCGCCGGGTGCTGAACGACGCGGCGTGCTTCGGGATGTCCGAGGAGGGCGGGGTGGGTCACCTGTGGGCCCAGCTGTTCGGCCCGCGGATGGGCGCCCTGTTCGGCGGGTCCAGACACGCCGAGCTGCGCGCCCGCGCCCGGGACCTGTTCACCGAGGAGGGCGCCCGGACCCTGGTCGAGCGCTCCCAGGGCGAGCACTACCGGAGGCTCGCCGAGCGGCTGGCGGACGGGGAGACGATCGACGTGGCCGACGCCGCCCGGGTGCTGGCCGGGCGGCTGGTCGCCGATCTGCTGGGACTGCGACCGGAGTCCCCCGCCGACGACGACGCCTACCGGGAGATCTTCGCCGCCGGGGAGCGGCTGGCCCGGCTGGCGATGGGCACCACCGCCTCGACCGTGCTGCCCGCCGAGCGGATCCGCCGGGCCCGCCTCATCGTCGACGACATCACCCGGGGCGTCGAGGAGGGATACCGGACCGCCGGGCCGGAGACGATCCTGGGCCGCTGCCGCGAGATGGGGCTGGACCTGCCGCTGACCCGCGGGCTGGCGACGCTGCTGGCCATCGCGGGCACCGAGACCGGGGCCTCGGGGACGGCCCGCACGGTGGCGCTGCTGCACGACACCGGGCAGCAGGCGGACCTGCTGGCCGATCCCGGGCTGATGCCGAACGCGGTCCGGGAGGGGCTGCGGGTCACCACCCCGGCCCCGGTGATCGGGCGCGCGGTGCTGCGGGACGCCGAGGTGGGCGGCCGGCTGCTCCGGGCGGGGGAACGCGTGCTGCTGCTGACCTATCTGGCGAACAACGCGGTGGGGCCGTTCGACGTCCGGCGCGCGTACGTGCCGCAGACCCGGCAGCTGTGGTTCGGGGCCGGCCGGCATCTGTGCCTGGGGGCGGCGGTGGCGCGCACGCAGATCGCCCGGATGCTGGAGACGGTGACGGCGGCGGGGCCGTACCGGATCATCGGCCGCCGCCCGGCCCGGCGGGTGCTGGTGCCCGCCTACGCCTCGCTGCGGGTCCGCGCCGCCTGAGGGTTGACCGTCCCGCGCCCGTCAAATAGAACCTGTTTCAGAAATAACCCAGCGCGCGTTTGGCGCAGCAGCGAGGGAAGGGCAGGGACCTGTCATGCGAGCCGCCGTCCTGCACACCGCCGGGGCCGCCGAGATGGATCTGCGCGACGACGTCGCCCTGAGCCCGCCGCAGGCCGGCGAGGTCCGGGTGCGCATCCGGGCGACCGGGATCTGTCATTCGGACCTGTCGACGATGAGCGGCGTGCTGCCCGCCTCCCTGCCCGCGGTGCTGGGGCACGAGGCGGCCGGCGAGGTGGTCGAGGTCGGGCCGGGGGTCACCGCGCCCGCGGTGGGCGATCACGTCGTCATCAGCTTCACCCCGGCCTGCCGGCGCTGTCCCGACTGCTTGGCCGGACAGCCCTACCTGTGCACGTCCGAGATCGACGGGGCGTTCGGCAGGGCCCCCTTCGCCTGCGACGGCGCACCGGTCTACCGGATGGCCGGGTGCGGCTCGTGGGCGGAGGAGACGGTGGTGCCGGCCGCCGCGGCCGTCCCGATCGACCCGGACGTCCCGTTCGACCTGGCCGCCATGATGAGCTGCGGCGTCACCACCGGTGTCGGCGCGGCGCTGAACACCGCCCGGATCCGCCCCGGCGACAGCGTGGTGGTGTTCGGGGCGGGCGGCGTGGGGCTGTCGGTCGTCCAGGGCGCCAGGCTGGCCGGCGCGGCGGTGATCGTGGCGGTGGACCCCCTGGAGGCCAAGCACGAGATCGCCCTGCGGATGGGGGCCACCCACGCCACCGTCCCGGACGGGCTGGCCGAGCTGCAGGGCGCGCTGACCGGCGGGCGCGGGTTCGACCACGCCTTCGAGGCGGTCGGCCGGTCGGCCGTCCTCCAGGCGGCCTGGGACGCCGTGCGGCGCGGCGGCGACGTGATCCTGGTGGGCGCGGGCGGGGCCGACGACGTCTGGCGGGCGGACATGTTCTCGCTGCTGTTCCTGGGCAAGAACGTGCTCAGCTCGCTGTACGGGAGCTCCGACGTGGAGCGCGACGTGCGCCGCTGGACGGACCTGTGGCGCGCCGGCCGGCTCGACCTGGAGGGGCTGATCACCCGCCGGATCGCCTTCGAGGAGCTCAACGACGCCATCGCCGCGCTGCGCAAGGGCGAGGCGATCCGCCAAGTGGTGGTGTTCGACTGATCCCGCGCACGGGTCCGCGCGGCGCACCGGGCTACCGCACCGAACTAGAACGAGTTACATTTCCACCAGGGAAACTGAATCTCGTTCTACAGGAGGCCGCATGGCGGACCCGGTGATCGTGGAGGCCGTCCGAACCCCGATCGGCAAGCGCGGGGGCCGACTCGCCGGGCTCAAACCCATGGCGCTGCTGGCCCGCACGCTGACCGCGTTGGTGGAGCGCTCGGGGATCGATCCGGCCGAGATCGAACAGGTCTTCTCCGGCTGCGTCACCCAGGCCGGCGAGCAGGGCGGCCACCTGGCCCGCTACGCCTGGCTGTACGCGGGCCTGCCCTGGCAGGCCGGCGTCACCACGATCGACGCCCAGTGCGGCTCCGGCCAGCAGGCCGTGCACCTGGCCACCGCGATGATCGCCTCCGGGGCGGTGGACACGGCGGTGGCCTGCGGCGTGGAGGTGATGAGCCGGGTCCCGCTGGGCCGCAACGTCCACCCCGACGACCCCCGGCCCGACGACTGGTCGCTGGATGTGCCCGACCAGTTCACCGCCGCCGAGCGGATCGCCCGGCGGCGCGGACTGACCCGCGCCGACCTGGACGCGTTCGGGGTCCGTTCGCAGGCGCTGGCCGCCAAGGCGTGGGCGGACGGCCGGTTCGACCGGGAGGTCGTGCCGATCGAGGCCCCGGTGCTGGACGCCGAGGGCAACCCGACCGGCCGGACGCAGACCGTGACCCGGGACGAAGGGCTGCGCGAGACCACCGCCGAGGGACTGGCCCGGCTCCGGCCGGTGCTCGGCGAGGGCGGCCTGCACACCGCCGGGACCTCCTCGCAGATCTCCGACGGGGCCGCCGCGGTGTTGCTCATGTCACATCACAAGGCCGCCGCGCTGGGCCTGCGCCCCCGCGCCCGCATCCGGGCGCAGGTCCTGGTGGGAGGCGAGCCCTACTACCACCTCGACGGCCCCGTGCAGGCCACCGAACGGGTCCTCGCCAAGGCCGGGATGAGCATCTCCGATCCGGACATCTTCGAGGTCAACGAGGCTTTCGCATCAATCGTGCTGTCCTGGGCCAAGGTGCACGAACCGGACATGGATCGGGTGAACGTCAACGGCGGCGCGATCGCCCTCGGCCACCCCGTGGGGGCCACCGGAGCCCGCCTGATCACCACCGCGCTGCACGAACTGGAGCGCCGGGAGGGCGCCACGGCGCTGGTTACCATGTGCGCGGGCGGGGCGTTGTCCACCGCCACCGTCCTCGAACGCTGCTGACCCCTCATCCCGGCATCGACACAGAGCCAGAGAAGAGCGCGCGTGGCCGTCACACCTGCACCGGACGCACCGGCACCGGAATCCCTGGGCGGGGGTGTCTGGACCGTTCCCGTCCCCATCCCCGGCAACCCCCTGGCCCACACCCTGGTCTACGCGGTGGAGAGCGAGCGCGGACCGGTGCTCGTGGACGCCGGATGGAACCATCCGGACGCCTGGACGGCGCTGCACGACGGACTGCGGTCCCTCGGGCTGGCCGTGGAGGACGTGTACGGGGTGGTGGTGACCCACTTCCACCCCGATCACGCCGGGCTGGCCGGCCGGGTCCGGGAGGCCTCCGGCGCGTGGATCGCCATGCACCGCGAGGACGCCGAGATGGTGCGGCGGTTCCGCGCCAGGGCGGACGAGGTCGGCGACCGCCGGTGGGAGACGGACGCGCTGCGCCGGGCCGGGGCGGCGGAGTCCGAGCTGGCCGACTTCTCCGAGCAGGGCCGGAGCCGGATCGAGCCGCCCGCCGTGCCGGACCGCGAACTGGCCGACGGGGAGCTGGTGGACGTGCCGGGCCGCAAGCTGCGCGCGATCTGGACCCCGGGGCACTCCCCCGGTCACATCTGCCTGCATCTGGAGGACGGGGACCGGATCTTCACCGGCGACCACGTGCTGCCGCGGATCACCCCGCACATCGGGCTGTACCCCTACGACCTGCCGGACGTGGACCCGCTGGGGGACTTCCTCGGCTCGCTGGAGCGGGTGGCCGAACTGACGGTCGGCGAGGTGCTCCCCGCCCACCAGCACCGTTTCGAAGGGCTGTCGGCCCGCGCCCGCTCGATCATCGAGCACCACGAGGAGCGCATGAGGGAGATCACCCGGCTGCTGTCGGACCGCCCCGTCACCCTGTGGGAGGTGACCGCCGGAATGCGGTGGCGGCACCCGTGGGAGCGGATGCCGATGGAGGCCCGCCGCATGGCCGCCGGGGAGGCCGCCGCCCACCTGCGGACCCTGGAGCGCCGCGGCGCGGTGCGCCGGCTGGACGGCGACCCGCTGCGCTTCGTGCTCCTGTGACCCCCGGCCTCGTCCGGCCCCCGGCCCGGACGAGGCCGCCGCCGGCGCCCTGAGCCGGGACCGTCCGGCCCAGGGCGCCGCACGCCGCCCACGGCCCGTCCCCGATCCGGGAGGCGGGCCGTTCTTCGCGCATCGATCCGTGCTCCCTGCCTCGGCTCGCGCCCCGGGCCGCGCACCGCTCCTTCACGCCGCCCCCTCGCACCGGCTCACGCACCGGTCCTCGACCCCGCCCCCTCGCCCCGGTCGGAGAGGTTTCGTCCAGCGGGATTGGACTCTTGTCGAGACTGGAGTCTCATGTTAGAACCGGTTCTAACCAACGCTCCACCAAGCAAGCGCTCAGCCAACACCACCGCGGGGACCGCGCGCCCCTCACCCGATCGCGCCGGACGAAAAGGACCGCTGATGCGCCCTGAGATCAACGTCATCGACCCGAGCGTCTACGAGCGAAGCGGCGTGCCGCACGACCAGTTCACCTGGCTGCGCGCCCACGACCCGGTGCACTGGCACCCCGACCCCAACGAGAACGTCCCCGGCTTCTGGGCGATCACCAAGCACGCCGACGTGATGCACATCTCCCGGCACCCGGAGCTGTTCTCCAGCCACCTGCGGGGCTCGCTGTTCGAGGAGTGGTCCGACGACGACGTGGCCCTGTTCGGGATGATGATGCTGTTCCAGGACCCGCCGGACCACACCCGCAACCGGCTCAAGGTCAACCGGGGCTTCACCCCGCGGATGATCGCCAAGCTCGAGGATCACATCCGGGACATCTGCCACGAGCTGATCGACAACGTCGCCCCGCGCGGCCACGCCGACTTCGCCGAGGAGATCGCCGCTCCGCTGCCGGCGTATGTGATCTGCGAGCTGCTCGGCGCCCCGCAGAGCGACCGGGAGATGATCTGCGACTGGTCCAACAAGATCATCGGCTTCAACGACCCGGAGCTGTCCGGGGCCCAGGAGGAGGCCGCCAAGCTGGCGGCCGAGCTGATGGAGTACGCCTCCCGGCTGGCCGCCGAGCGCCGCGCCGAGCCGCGCGACGACATCGCCACCCGGCTCCTGCAGCCGGACGAGAACGGCAACGTGCTGTCGGACGAGGAGTTCCAGCTCTTCGTGCTGATGCTGGTGATCGCGGGGCACGAGACCACCCGGACCGGCTCGGTCAACGGCATCCAGGCGTTCTTCGACCACCCCGACCAGTGGGAGCGCCTCAAGAACGATCGGAGCCTGCTGCGCACCGCCCCCGACGAGATCGTCCGGTGGACCAGCCCGCTCAACCTGTTCCGCCGCACCGCCGTGCGGGACACCGAGCTGCGCGGCAAGAAGATCAGGGCCGGCGACAAGGTCGTGATGTTCTACCCGTCGGCCAACCGGGACGAGGAGGTGTTCGAGGACCCGTTCACCTTCGACATCGGCCGTGACCCCAACCCGCACGTCGGGTTCGGCGGCGGGGGCCCGCACTACTGCCTGGGCTCCCATCTGGCCCGGCTGGAGCTGCGGGTGCTGTTCGAGGCCGTGCTCGACCGGCTGCCCGACATCCGTCCCGCCGGCGAGCCCCGCAGGCTGCGCTCCAACTTCGTCAACGGCATCAAGGAGCTCCAGGTGGAGTTCACCCCCTCGCCCCGCCGGGACGGCTCGATGTGAGCCGCCCCCGCTCGGGGGAGGAGGACGGGAGAGGGAACGACCCGGCGGCTCCCCGCGGCGCTCCGCCGGGCCGGCCGTCGGGACGGCCGCGACGCGTCCGCGCGGACGCCGGACCCGGCGGGACGCCCCGGGGAGGGGGAGGCGCGTCCGTCCGCCGGTCCGGGCCGCTCCCGGGAGCCCGTACGCTGGATCGCGCCGGTGACCTCGTCCGACCTCGTCCCGCCGGGCCTCGCGGGAGACCGCGCCGGGCGGCCGACGGGCGCGGCATCCCGGACGTCCGCCTCATCCGGCTTGGGGCCGTGCGCCCTGATGCAGACACTTTTGGACACCATGCCTAACATAGAACTCACCGGTAACCTTCGACGGCTAAGGTCGTAGTTCGTTCGGCAACGGCGTCAAGGAGATGCCGATCAGGGGATCCGGCCCTGATCAGGCGCCTTGCGGCCCCAGACGGGGCAGGAGAGAACAGGGGTGGTGCGTGAGCGGGGATGTGGATGAGCCTTTGCGCGTGGCCCTGCTCTCGTACCGGAGCAAGCCGCACTGCGGCGGCCAAGGCGTATACCTGCGGCACCTGAGCCGGGAGCTGGCCGCCCTCGGGCACCGGGTGGAGATCTTCTCCGGTCAGCCCTACCCGGAGCTCGACTCCGACGAGATCGTCCTGACCAAGGTCCCCAGCCTGGACCTGTATCGCGAGCCGGACCCGTTCCGGACCCCCGCGCTGCACGAGTACCGGGACTGGATCGACGTGCTGGAGTTCGCCCACATGCGCACGGGCGGATTCCCCGAGCCGCTGACCTTCAGCCTGCGGGCGCTGCGCGAGCTGCGGCGCCGCCGCCGCGACTTCGACGTGGTGCACGACAACCAGGTGCTGGGGCTGGGCAACCTGGGCATCCCCCGGCTGGGGCTGCCGCTGGTGACCAGCATCCACCACCCCATCAGCGTGGACCGCAGGATCGAGCTGCAGGCCGCCCGGGGGTGGCTGCAGCGGCTGGGCAAGCGCCGCTGGTACGGGTTCGTGAACATGCAGGCGCAGGTGGCGCGGCGGGTGGGGACCATCCTCACCGTCTCGGAGTCCTCCAAGATCGACATCGTCAAGGACTTCAAGGTCGACCCGCGCGACATCGAGATCCTGCCGCTGGGCGTCGACACCCGGATCTTCCATCCGCGCGGCGACCGCGTCCCGGGCCGGATCGTGGCGACGGCCAGCGCCGACTCTCCGCTCAAGGGCGTGGACGTGCTGCTGCGCGCGGTCGCCAAGCTGGCCACCGAACGCGACGTGCACCTGGTCGTGGTGAGCAAGCTGCAAAAGGACGGCCCGACCGAACGGCTGGTGCGGGAGCTGGCGCTGGGCGAGAGGGTGCGCTTCGTGTCCGGGATCTCCGACGAGGAGCTGGGCGAGCTGCTGGCCTCCGCCGAGATCGCCGTCGTCCCCTCCCGCTATGAGGGCTTCTCGCTGCCGGCCGTGGAGCACATGGCCTCCGGCACCCCCCTGATCGCCAGCCGGGCCGGCGCCCTGCCGGAGGTGGTCGGCGACGCGGCCGTGCTGGTCGAGCCGGGCGACGTCGAGGAGCTGTCCGCCGCCCTGCGCCGGCTGCACGACTCCCCCGAGGAGCGCGCCCGGTTCAGCGAGGCGGGGCTGGCCCGGGTCACCGAGCGATACGCCTGGCCCGCGGTGGCGCGGGCGACCGTCGAGCACTACCGGGCGGCCATCGCCCGGCAGAACTACCTGCGGCTGGCCGCGGGGGCGGCCCGGGCAGGCGCGGACCTCCGCTCGCCCAAGGCCGTTCGTCACCGGGCCGCACGAGCGTCCCGCTAGGAAGGAGCACCACCCTGCTGACCGTGGATTTCCGGCGGTTCCCCATCGTTCCGGGGGAGCACGTGCTGGACATGGGCTGCGGCGCCGGACGGCACGCCTTCGAGCTGTACCGGCGGGGAGCGCACGTCGTCGCGCTCGACATCGACCAGAGCGAGCTGGACGGCGTGGAGAAGATGTTCGGCGCGATGCGGCTGGAGGGCGAGGTCCCCGAGGGGGCCACCGCCCGCACCGTCCAGGGGGACGCCCGGGACCTGCCGTTCCCCGACGACAGCTTCGACAAGATCATCGCCTCTGAGGTGCTGGAGCACATCCCCGACGACATGAGCGCGATGCGGGAGCTGCTGCGGGTGCTCAAGCCCGGGGGGCGGCTGGCCGTCACGGTGCCGAGCTGGCTGCCGGAGCGGGTCTGCTGGGCGCTGTCGGAGGAGTACCACACCGCTCCCGGCGGGCACGTGCGGATCTACACCCGGGCCGAGCTGGAGGCCAAGCTCAAGTCGCTGGGATTCCGGGTCGACGGCCACCACCACGCGCACGGGCTGCACACCCCCTACTGGTGGATCAAGTGCGCGGTCGGGGTGAACGACGACGACAACCCGCTGGTCAAGGCCTACCACCGGCTGCTGGTGTGGGACATCGTCAAGCGCCCGCTGCCGACGCGGCTGGCCGAGGCGGTGCTCAACCCGGTGCTGGGCAAGAGCGTGGTGGTCTACCTCACCAAGCCGTCCACGCCCGGCCGCCCCGAGGACCTCGTCGGCGAGGAGAAGGCGGATGCGGTCTGAGCCCCCGGTGCACGAACCCCCTTCGGTACCGGGGGTGGTGACCGCCGAGGACATGGTGGCCACCGCCCGCAGCATCGTCGCCCAGCAGGAGCCGTCCGGGGCCATCCCGTGGTTCGCCCCCATCGGGGACGTGGCCGGTCATGTGGACGCCTGGAACCACGTCGAGGCCGCCATGGCGCTCACCACCGCCGGGCTGCGCGAGCCGGCGCGCCGGGCGTACGAGTGGCTGGCCTCGGTGCAGCGGCCGGACGGGTCGTGGCCGGCCAAATGGGTGCTGGGCGAGGTCACCGAACCGGGCGGCGAGTCCAACCACGCCGCCTATGTGGCGGTCGGGGTGTGGCACGAGCTGCTGATGACCGGGGACGAGGACTTCGCCCGGCGGATGTGGCCGACCGTCCGCCGGGCCGTGGAGTTCGCCCTGGGCCTGCAGACCGCCCGCGGCGAGATCCGGTGGATCCGTCACCCCGACGGCACCGCCGCCGATCAGGCCCTGCTGACCGGCTGCTCGTCGATCTACCAGTCGCTGCGCTGCGCGGTGGCGCTGGCCGAGCGCCTGGACGACCCCCAGCCGGACTGGGAGCTGGCCGCCGACCAGCTCGGCCATGTGGTGGCCCGGCATCCGGAGGCGTTCGCCGACAAGAGCCGCTGGGCGATGGACTGGTACTACCCGGTACTGGCCGGGCCGGTGCGCGGCGCGGACGCCGATCGCCGGCTGGCGGCGGGCTGGGACGCCTTCGTGGTGGAGGGGCTGGGCTGCCGCTGCGTCAGCGACCAGCCCTGGGTGACCACCGCCGAGAGCTGTGAGCTGGTGCTGGCCCTGGAGGCCATCGGAGACCGGGACCGCGCCCTGGAGCTGTTCGCCACCATCCAGCACCTGCGGCACGAGGACGGCTCGTACTGGACCGGCTGGCAGTTCGAGAACCGGCGGCACTTCCCCGCGGACCGCTCCACCTACACCGCCGCCGCCGTCATCCTCGCCGCCGACGCCCTCTGCGGACGCTCCCCGGGCTCGACGCTCTTCAAGGAGATCGGCGGCCGTCCCCTCGGCCCCAGCGAGCCCGCCGACCCGACCGCCTGCGGGTGCGTCCCGGCCGCTCCGACCCGCACGGCCAACCCCGTCCGCACGCGCATGTGAGGGGGGCCGGGCGCCGGGCGCCCGGCCCGCCGAGGATCAGGCGAGCGGGTCCTTGTCGCTGACCCGCTCCAGGACCCGCAGGGAGCCCTGGACCCGGCGCTCTTCGAAGGCGCCGGAGGCGAGGGCCCGCCGATAGACGTGGTAGGGGGCCTGACCGCCGTCCTTGGGGTCGGGGAAGACGTCGTGGATGCACAGGGCGCCGCCGACCATGACCCAGCGCGACCAGTTCTCATAGTCGGCCTGGGCGAGCTCCTCGGAGTGGCCGCCGTCGATGAACAGCAGGGACAGCGGGGTGCGCCAGAGCCTCGCGACGGCGGCGGAGGTGCCGACGACGGCGATGACCTCCTCCTCCAGGCCGGCGGAGCCGATGGTGCGGCGGAAGGTGGGGAGGGTGTCCATGCGGCCGGTGAGCGGGTCGACCAGGGTGGGGTCGTGGTACTCCCAGCCGGGCTGGTTCTCCTCGGACCCGTGGTGGTGGTCGACGGTCACCAGCACGGTGCCGACCCGGCGGGCGGCCGCGCCGAAGTAGATCGCCGACTTGCCGCAGTAGGAGCCGATCTCCAGCATCGGGCCCTTGGCGCCGTAGTCCAGGGCGGTCTCGTACAGCGCCTGGCCTTCGTCGGGCGGCATGAAGCCCTTGGCCGCCTGAGCGGCGCGCAGCAGCTCCGCCGGCATGGGCGGGTGTCCTGTGGCGCCGTCCGCTGCCGTCTCAGTCATCTTCTCCTCCGGCGGGCGCGTGGCCCGCGTGCGTGCGGCCGGGTCCGGGCGGGCCCGGCGGGGCTCGACGGAACTCGAGGGGGACCGGTGGGATCCCGTCCCCGTGAGATGTTCGCCGTCCACGGCGGGCTCCGCCCCGACGGGCGGGTGTCGCATTGGTCACATTCGCGACGCGCGCCCCTTTGACCCTGCGAATAGAACGTGTTCTATTTTGACTCGTCGGACGAGAACGGGTCCCGCCAGGACGCCGAACGTCATTCGGTATGGTGGCGGCACAGACGTTCCGGTTCCCCGGCGGCCCACCGGAAACCAGATCGAGGAGCAGCGTCATGCGAGTGAAGGTCGATCCCCTGGCCTGCGAGGCCAACGGAGTCTGCGTCGGGCTGGCCCCCGAGGTGTTCGACCTGGACGACGAGGACCGGCTGCACATCCTGCAACCGGTTCCCTCCGCCGACCAGGTGGACCGGGTGCGGCACGCGGTGCGGTCCTGCCCCAAGGCCGCGCTCACGTTGGAGGAGTAACCTTCCCTACCCCATCCCTTCCCGGGCGCCCCGACGCCCCGTCGAGCGGAGGACCCTCCATGGCCCGTGCTGCGGTACTGCGCGCGGTCGGCGACAAGACCCTCGACCTGCGGGACGACATCACGCCGATCGACCCCGGACCGGACGAGGTGCGAGTGCGGATCCGCGCCACCGGCGTGTGCCACTCGGATCTGTCGGTGATGACCGGGGTGATGCCCGCCACGCTGCCGGCGGTGCTGGGCCATGAAGGGGCCGGCGAGGTCGTCGCGGTGGGCGACCGGGTGACCGGGGTGCGGCCGGGCGACCACGTGGTGATCAATTGGACGCCCGGCTGCGGGACGTGCCGCCACTGCGACAGCGGCCGGCCGTACCTGTGCACGGTGTTCGTGGGGCGGGCGTTCCGCGACCCGAAGTTCCGGCAGGGGGACGGCGATCCCTCCGTCTACGCCATGGCCGGATGCGGCACCTTCGCCGAGGAGATCACCGTGCCCCGGCCGGGGGTCATCAAGATCGACGAGGACGTGCCGTTCGAGTACGCGGCGCTGCTCGGCTGCGGACTCCCCACCGGGCTCGGCGCGGTGTTCAACACCTCCGCGCTGCGGCCCGGCGGCACGGTCGCGGTGGTGGGCGCCGGAGGCGTGGGGCTGTCGGTGATCCAGGGCGCCAAGATCGCCGGGGCCTCGACCATCCTGGCCGTCGACCCCAACACCGCCAAGCACCGGACCGCCCTGGAGTTCGGCGCCACCCACGCCGCCGCGCCGGAGGACCTGGCGGAGGTCACGGCGGAGCTGGCCCCCCGCGGCTTCGACCACGTCTTCGAGGCGGTGGGCCGGGCGTCGGCGATCGAGACCGCCTACGGCCTGGCCGGGCGCGGCGGCGAAGTGATCGTGGTGGGCGTGGCCGCGAAGTCCGAGCAGGTCACGCTCAACCCGTTCCAGCTGGTCTTCGAGGGCAAGACGGTCAAGGGCTCGCTGTACGGCGAGTGCGACCTGGTGCGGGACGTCCCGCGCATGGTGAACCTGTGGCGGGCCGGCCGGCTGGAGATCGAGCGGCTGATCACCCGGCGGATCGCCTTCGAGGAGCTCAACGACGCCCTCGCCGCGCTGGAACGCGGCGAGGCGATCCGTCAGGTGGTCGTGTTCGACTGAGCCTCGGCGGGGCCCGCCGGGAAGCCGGTCCCGGGCGCCGACGGCGGGCCCGGAGGAGGCGGATCAGAAGATCGGTACCGCCTCCATACAACCTCATGTCACCATTCTCCGTGGGAAGTCGGGATTCGACGACGTGGGCTGAGGTCATTCGGTGACGTTCCTGCGTGCTCTCACCGGCGTGCCGCTGGCCGTCGCGACGTGCTGCGCCGTGGGCGCGGCGGGCGTTCCGGCGGCGGACGCCGCGCCCGTCCGACAGGTGCACGACATCCAGGGGAGGGCGCACGTCTCCCCGCTGTTGGGCGAACGGGTGCGGGGAGTCCCCGGCGTGGTGACCGCGACCACCGAGAACGGCTTCTGGATGCAGAGCACCCGGCCCGACCGCGATCCGGCCACCTCCGAGGGGATCTACGTGTTCACCCGCACCCGGCCCACCGTCACGGTGGGCGACGAGGTGCGGGTGAGCGGGGTGGTGGGCGAGTTCCGCCCCGGCGGGCCCGACTCGCCCAACCTGTCGCGCACCGAGATCGAGGCCACCGCGACGACGACGATCCGGCACGGGGTGCCGCTGCCCGACCCCGTCGTGCTCGGGCCGAAGGGACGCCGCGCGCCCGGCAGGGTGATCGACGACGATGCGCGCGGCGACGTGGAGACCTCCGGCAGATACCGGCCCGACGCCGACGGGCTGGACTTCTACGAGTCGCTGGAGGGCATGCGGGTGGCCGTGGACGACGCGGTCGCCACCGGTCCCCGCTCCGACTACGGCGAGATCCCCGTGCTGCCCGCCGGCGGGGCGGGGGCGGGGCCGCGCACCCACCGCGGCGGCATCCTGGCCCGGCCCGGCGACGACAACCCCGAACGCGTCATCCTCGACGACACCCTGCTGCCGTTGCCCGCCATGGACGCCGGCGACCGGCTGCCGGGCCGCACGGTGGGCGTGCTGGACTACAGCTTCGGCGACTACAAGCTGTTGGTGACCTCGGTGCCGCCGGTCAGCGACGAGTCCCGGCCGCCCGGCCGGGCCGCCCCGCAACGGCCCGACGAGGTCGCGGTGGCCACCTATGCGCTGCGCGACCTGGACCCCGGCGATCCCGCGGAACGGTTCACCGCGATCGCCCACCAGATCGTGACCGGCCTGGCCGCGCCCGACCTGCTGGTGGTGACCGGGCTGCAGGACAACAGCGGCGCCGAGGACGACGGCACGGTGGCCGCCGACCAGACCGTCGCCCAGCTGGTGGCGGCGATCTCGGCGGCGGGCGGCCCCTCCTACGACTGGCGGTCCATCGACCCCCGGGACGGGGCGGACGGCGGCGAGCCCGGCGGCAACGGCCGGATCGGGTTCCTGTTCCGCACCGACCGGGGGTTGACGTTCGTGGACCGGCCCGGCGGCACCGCCACGACGCCCGTCGAGCCGATCCGGGTCGGCCCCCGGGAGGTGGGGCTGTCGGTCAGCCCCGGCCGGGTCGCCCCGACCGATCCGGCCTGGCGGGCGGTGCGCAAGCCGCTGGCGGGCGAGTTCCTCTGGCGAGGGCGGCGGCTGCTGGTCGTGGGCAACCACTGGACGGAGCGCGGCGCCGACGACGCCGACTACGTGCGCCGCCGACCGCCGCGCCGGCCCAGCGAGTCCGCCCACGCCGCGCAGGCCCGCGTCGTGGCCCGCTTCGTCACGTCGCTGCGCGCCGTCCAGCCGGACGCCCGGGTGATCGTGGCCGGCGGCCTCAACGCCGGCGACCGCTCCCCCGCCCTGCGCACCCTCACCAGGGGGACCGGGCTGCGCGACCTGGTGGCCGAGCTGCCCGAGGACCGCCGCTACACCACGATCACGAACGGGAACGCCGAGGCCACCGATCACATCCTGGTCACCCCCGCGCTGGCCCGCCGCCCGCACGAGGTGGAGATCGTCCACATGAACGCCGAATACGCCGAGCGGGTCAGCGACCACGACCCCGCCCTGGTCCGGCTGCGCCCGAGCTGACCGCCCCGCCGAGGCGGAGACCGTCCCCCTCCGCTCACCTCGCGGACAGCGCCGTGTACCCGGCGAGGGGATGGCCGCCCGGGCGAACCGGTCCTACGGTGCCTACCAGATGCACCGGAACCGGTACCGGAAGGAGTCCAAGCATGATCGGCACCCCCGGCTGCCCCGACAACTGCGGCTGCACCTTCGCCGACGGAGCGTTGACGATCCTCCGCGCCGCGCTCAGCCTCGCCCGGGGCGTCCTCCGGTCACGCTGACCGAACGCCTCGCCCGGTGAACACGTCCGGGTGGACGAACAGCCCCGGCAGACCGCCGGTGTGCCAGAACAGCACGTTCTCGTCCCCCGACAGGCGGCCGGAACGGATCAGGCCGAGCAGACCCGCGGCGGCCTTGCCCGTGTAGACCGGGTCCAGCACGATCCCCTCGGTCCGCGCCAGCAGCCGCACTGCCTCGACCATCTCCTCGGTCGGGATCCCGTACCCCGGCCCCAGCCAGTCGCCGTGCACCTCGCGGCCGCCCGCGGGCGGATCCGCGCCCAGCAGCCGCGAGGTGGCGGCGACCAGTTCCTCGATCCGCTCCCGGGTACGGTCGGCGGGCTCGTACACGGCGATCGCCTCCAGCCGCGCCTCCAGCCCGGCCAGCGCCGCGCCGACGCACAATCCGGCGGCCGTCCCGGCGGTGCTGGCCGCCACCACGATGCGGTCGAAACGCACGGAGAGGCGCGCCGCCTGCTCCGCGAGCTCGGCGGCGGCGCGCACATAGCCGAGCGCGCCGATCTCGTCGGAGCCGCCGGGCGGGATCTGATAGGCGGGGCCGATCTCCTCCAGCGCCCGGGCGATCTGATCGGCGTCGTCGACGATCCGCACCCGCGCGCCGAGCAGCTCGTCCAGCAGCACGTTCCCGGAGGTCTCGTACAGCTCGTCCGAGCGCGGCACCGACCGGGTCAGCAACAGCTCGCAGCGCAGCCCCAGCCGGGCGCAGGCGGCGGCGGTCTGCCGGGCGTGATTGGACTGCACCGCGCCATAGGTCACCACCGTCCGATGCCCCTCGGCGACCGCACGCCCCAGCAGGTACTCCAGCTTGCGGGTCTTGTTGCCGCCGGCGGCCAGGCCGGTGCAGTCGTCGCGTTTGATCCAGATGCGCGGTCCGCCGAGCTCCTCCGACAGCCGATCGCAGCGCTCCAGCGGGGTCGGCCAATGCCCCAGCTCCACCCGCGGGAACGACTCCGGAATCTCGCTCACGGCAACGGCCTCCGCCAGAACGTGGGGGTCTCGCCCCGATGGTCGCCGGTCACGCCCACGGCCAGCAGCTCGCCGGAGGTCGCGGCCAGCGCGGTCAGCCACTGGTCGCCCGCCCCGTCCAGGCCGGTGCCGCTCGCCGGCACCCGCCGCCAGGAGCGGCCGTCCGTCGTCGTCCACACCAGCACGTCGCGCGCCCCCGGCCTCCCGGCGCTCCCCGCCACGACGAATCCGCGCGCCGTCGCGGTCACGTCGGTCAGCGCGGCGCCCGCCCCGGCGTCGGGCAGCCATCCCGCCTGCCAGGTCCGGCCGCCGTCGGCGGACACCGCGGCGAACGGCCGCGGCTGCGGCGAGCCCTCCGCCAGGCCCGTCCCGAGCGCCACCACCAGAGCGCCCCGGGCGGCGACCCGGTGCAGCGACCCGGAGGCGAGGCCGGACGGCAACGGCACCGCCGTATGACGCCACTTCCCGCCGTCCGCCGAGGTCCAGGCCGCCGGCCGATCGGGGGCCGAACGCGCCCCGACCGCGACGTACCCGCCGGAGGCGACCGCCACGTCGTGCATACGGCCCTCCCCCATGCCGGAGCCGCGCTTCCAGCCCTTCAGATCGGCGGAATGCCAGGCCGCGGCCCAGCGGCCGTCGCGGCCCACCGCCACATATCCGCCCGGCCCGTGCGCGGCCGCCAGCGGATGGCCCTTGCCCGCCGGCGCCGGACCCTTCGTCCACACCGCCCCGTCGCCGGAGACGACGATCACCGGGACGTCCTCGCCGCTGCGGCCCACCGCCAGCCAGCCCGCGGGCCCGTGCACCACGTCCGTCAGGCGCCGCCGGGGCTGCGGGTCGCTCTCCGGCATCGAGCCCCGGGTCCAGTTCCGGCCGTCCGCCGAGGTCCAGGCGGCGATCCGCCCGTTGGCGCTGCCGACCGCCACCAGGCGGGGACCGGCGGCCAGCGCGTGGACCGCCCGCTCGGGGCGGATCGCCCCGGGCACCGAGGCCAGCCGCACCTCCCCGCCGGAGGTCGCCAGATACGGATCGGGGCCGCGCCGGCCGGCCACGACCGCGCCGCCGCCGACCGCGGCCAGCCCGGCGACCTCGGCCCCGGTCACCTCGCCGACACGCCGCCAGGAACGACCGTCCGCACTGGTCAGCACGGCCTTCTTTCCCTTGCCCGCATCGACCAGCGCGGCCAGTCCGTCCGGTGAGCCGGCCAGCCGCTCCAGCCGTTTGTAGCCGTCGGTGCGCACCTGCCCGACCGGGGTCCAGCGCCGCCCGTCCGGCGAATGCCACACCACCGCGTACCGTTCGGTGGTGCGCCGCTTCCGCGGCCCGGTGGTGCGCTTGGCCTCGCGTACGGCGAACAGCCCGTTCGGGCCGCCGGTCAGACCGGTCAGGCCGCCGAAGGACCCCTGGGCCTGCCCCGGGCGCACCGGGCTCCAGGTGCGGCCGCCGTCGCCGGAGACCCAGTGACCGGTCTCCTCCACGGTCCGGGTCGTGCGCCGCTTCCGGCCGCCCCGCCGCTCGGTCTCGGTGACCTTGGTGCGGATCGCGCCGTGCACCACCGTGATCCCGCCGAACGCGGCGATCCCGTCCAGCCGGCGGACCTCCCCGCCCAGGGCGGGCCGGTCGACCCGCCGCCAGGCGGCCCCGTCCGCACTGGTCCACAACACCCCCCGGGTCCCCCCGCCGGTGCCCGTGGTGCCCACGGCCGTGAACCCGGCGGCGGTGCGGGCGATCCCCAGCACCTGGTCCCCCGGCGCGAACAGCCCGCCGCGCCGGGTCCAGGTCAGGCCGTCGGAGCTGGTCCACACCACGGTCTGGGAGGCCTCCCTCGGCTGCGGCCCGACGGGGCCGCCGACGGCCAGCCACCGGCCCGCGCCCCCGGCCAGTCGGTGCGGGATCTCCCCCGGCGGCGGCTCGGCCCCGTCGGCGTCCCGGACGCGCGCCGTCCGCCAGGTGCGCCCGGCGTCGACGGACACCAGGAACCGGCCCCGGTCCGGGCCGCCGGTCTCCCCGCCGGCCGCGATCACCGTCCCCTTCTCCCCGGCCACCGCGGTGAGACGCTGGTCCAGCCCGTCGGCCGCCGCCGGATCCACGGCGAACCACCGGTCCGCCGACACCGCCGCGAAGCGCTGCGCCGGCCGCGCGGCGGACTCCTTCCCGCCGCCGAGCGCCGCGAAGCCCACGGCCCCGGCCGTCACCACGACGGCCACCGCCGCGGCCGACAGCACCGGGCGCGGCCAGGCGGGGTCGCGGCGCGGCGGCGGCAGCGCCCCGATCTTCGGCGGCCGGACCGCAGGGGTCCGGGCCGCCGCGGCGGCCGCCGGAGCGGTCTGCGGGGGCGGGGAAGACGCCTCCCCGCGGAACGACCGCGGGTCCTGGGCGGCCGGCGGGGCCTCCGCCGCCCCCGCCTCCTGGAGATCCTGCGGGACCTGCGCGCCCACGATGGGTTCGAGCTGCGGAGCGGTCACGACCGTGTGCACCCAGTCCACCCCCGCCCGGTGCCACACGGCGTGGGAACGCTGCCACGGCGAGGCGCCGCCCGCCGGGCCTCCCCCCTCCGGCGCTCCCCCCAGACGGGCCCGGCGCCCGCCGTTCCGCCGCGGCTCGGCCGGCGCCGCGGCCTCGATCCGCGGGAACGGCTCGGTCGGGCTGTCCTCCGAAGTAGCCGTCACCTTGCTCCCCCTCCTACGGAGAACGCGCCCCGGTCCCCCAACAGGCGGTCGGCGTCCGCGAACGCCCGGACCTTCGCGCGCACACCATCGTGGCGCAGCCCCGGCCTCACCGCCCACCGGTCCGCGAAAAGAACGATCTTGTTTTGCGCGGTCGCCCGCCCCGCCCCACCGGGCGCGCACGCCCCGCCACGCTCGGTCTCCCGATCACGGGCGACGCGGCGCGCTCGGGCCGCGCGGGGAAGGACGGGAAGAGGACGCCGTCCCGGCGACGCGTGCGCGCACCGGCCCGGGCGTCCGGTCACCACGACACCGCCGCACCGCGGACGCCCGCGTCGACGCGGAAGAGCCCCGCCGGGCCTGCGCCCCCGCATCCGGCGTCGCCGGACGCGCCGCCTCCCGTCCCGAGGAGACCACGGGGAGACCCGAGGAGAACCGCCGCGGCATGCGCGGTCCGCACGGTGCAGAGGCACACGGTGCAGAAGAACGGCGACGAAGGGGCGGCCGTCTCGTCCGCCGGCGGTCGGCGGGCCGGGCGGTCCCGGCGACGCCCCGATCGGCCGGGCACGCCCTTCGGTCCCGGCCGCGACGCCGCCGTCCCCTGCGCCCGGGTCCGACGGCGTCCGCCCCGAACGCGTCGGGCGGGCCTCCGTCACGTGACGAAGGCCCGCCCGACCCGGTCAGCGCCGGCGAGAGGTCGCCATCAGGACGTGCTCGACCAGCGTGATCAAAACCTGCTTGGCCGCCTCCCGGGTGCGCACGTCGGTGATGATCACCGGGACGTCGTCCTCCAGGTCGAGGGCGGCGCGGATCTGCTCGGGGGCGTACATCTTGGCGCCCTCGAAGTGGTTGACCGCCACGATGAACGGCAGCCCGCGGCGCTCGAAGTAGTCCACCGAGGCGAAGCAGTCGGCCAGCCGGCGGGTGTCGACCAGCACCACCGCGCCCAGCGCGCCCTGCGCCAGCTCGTCCCACATGAACCAGAAGCGATCCTGGCCCGGGGTGCCGAACAGGTACAGCACCAGGCCGGTGGGCAGGGTGATGCGACCGAAGTCCATGGCGACCGTGGTCGTGGTCTTCCCCGCCACCATGGCCGTGTCGTCCACGCCGATGCTCTTCTCGGTGAGCATCGCCTCGGTGCGCAGCGGCCGGATCTCGCTGACCGCGCCCACCAGGGTGGTCTTGCCAACGCCAAACCCCCCGGCGATCAGGATCTTGACCGCCAGGGACGACTCGCGCGGATCGCCCACCGCGCCCGACACGGAGCCGGCGGGGTCAGAGCGCATGGAGTCCATCGATCACTTCCTTGAGTACGCGCTCGTTGGGGAACTGTGCGACCGGAGCCGGGCGGCGTACCCGGATCAGGCCACGATCGAGCAGGTCGCCGAGCAGCACCCGGACCACGCCGAGGGCGAGATCCAGCTCGGAGGCGACCTCCGCCACCGACAGCGGCGTGCGGCACAGTTCGCAGATGGTGAGGTGTTCAGGCGAGAGCGGTAGGCGCTCGCCGTGTCCGTCCCCGGCCTCCCCGGGGACGTCGACGGTCTCAATGATGGCGATCAAGTCGAAGTCGCTGGCCGTGGGCTTGGTGCGCCCGCCGGTCAGCGCATACGGGCGCACCACCGGGCCCGACTCGTGATCGAGCCACTCGGCGTCGCGCCTGCCGTCGCGGTGCGGTGGTTCGGTGTCGTCATGCATGATGCTCCGCCATGGCCGCACGCGGGTTGGCCGACAAGTGCCTGCCCACCCGGGTCACCAGCATGGCCATCTCATAGGCGATCACACCGACGTCGGCGTCCGCGTCGGCCAGCACGGCCAGCGCGGCGCCCTGCCCCGCCGCGGTGACGAACAGGAACGCCGACTCCATCTCCACGATGGTCTGCCGGGGAGCGCCGCCGCCGAACTCCTGGCCGGCGCCCCGAGACAGGCTCTGGAAGCTGGCGGCCACCGCGGCCAACCGCTCGGCGTCCTCCCGCTCCAGCCCGCGCGAGGAGGCGATCCGCAGCCCGTCGTTGGACAGCACCACCGCGTGGCGCACCTGGGCCACGTTGTCGACGAGATTGTCCAGCAGCCAGTTCAGTTCACCGCCGGAGTTCGCGACGTCCGTCATTGATCATCCTCCCGTGTCCCCTGGCCCTCTTCGGCCTCGGCTCGTCCACGCTGCCAGCCTCGCTGCATGGCGGCCATCCTGGCGCGCACGGCGGCGAGCCTCTCCTCGTCGAGCTCGGCCGCCTGCCGCATGCCTCCCGAGACCGCCGGCTGAGGCCCGGTCTCATCCCGCAGCCGGGGCGCCAGGTTCTTCTGTCGGCGCCGACGAGGCAACCCGTCGGGCGTCATCTCCACCGGCGCGCGGTGCGCGCCCACCCGTGCCTTCCTCTCCCGACCGCCTGCGCCGTCCGCCGCATCCGCTCCCTCGGGCGACGCCGCGGCGTTCCCGTCTTGCCTCGACGCCTCCCCGCCGGCGGAGGACTCCTCGAGACGCGCGCGCCCGGCGGGGCCCTCCCCGTTCTCCGGCGCCTCCCCGCCGTCGAGACGGCGGATCCCCGGTCCTTCGGCGGAACGCGCACCCGCGCCCTCGCTCCGCTCGGGCACACCGCCGCCCGCGGGGGGACGACCCCCCGCACCCCCCGACGAACCGGCACCCGCGCCCTCGCTCCGCTCGGGCGCGGTGCGGCGGGCGGAGCGTCGCCGGGGCAGTTCGGCCGGGACGTCGGGGCGCGGGTCGTCGTCCTCGCGGAGGCGTGCGGGCTCCTCCTCCGGCTCGGCGATCCGCACCGGCGTCACCGTCCGCACCGCCCGCTGCGGCCCGGTGGACGCCGACGGCGCCTCGGCGGAGGCCGACGCCCGCGTCGGCCGGGAGCCGGGCAGCTGGGCGCGCAGTTCGGCGGGCGGCAGTCCGCCGGACGGCGACTCCACGATCAGGTCGGCGGGCACCAGCACGATGGCGGTGGTGCCGCCGTACGGCGAGGGCCGCAGCGACACCTTGATGTCGTGCCGGTCGGCCAGCCGCGCCACCACGAACAGGCCGAGCCGGCCCAGATCCGACAGGTCGAACTCGGGCGGCTCGGCCAGCCGGCGGTTCAGCTCCTCCAGCGTCTCGGCCTTGAGCCCGAGCCCGCGGTCCTCGATCTCCACCACGAAGCCGTTCGGCACCAGCTGGCCGGTGATCCGCACCGGGGACCCGGGCGGGGAGAACAGGGTGGCGTTCTCGATCAGCTCGGCCAGCAGGTGGATGGTGTCGGCGACCGCGTTGCCGGCCAGCGCGGCGGCCGGCATGGACAGCACGGTGACCCGGGTGTAGTCCTCGACCTCGGCGACCGCGCCGCGCACCACGTCCACCAGCGGCACCGGGGAGCGCCAGGTCCGCCCGGCGGTCTTGCCGGCCAGGATGACCAGACCCTCGGCGTGCCGCCGCATGCGGGTGGCCAGGTGGTCCAGGCGGAACAGGTCGGCCAGCTCGTCGGGGTCCTCGGTGCGCCGCTCCATCGCGTCCAGCAGGCTGAGCTGGCGGTGCACCAGCGCCTGGTTGCGGCGGGCCAGCGTCACGAACACCTCGTTGACCGCCTGCCGGGTCCGGCTCTCCCGGGCGGCGGCCCCCACCACCGCGCGGGCGGCGGCCACGAACGCCTCGTTGATCCGGGCGATCTCGGTGACCTGCAGGTCCTGCCGGGGCAGCCGGACGTCGGGGTCGATCGGCTCGCCGCGCCGGATCCTCCCGGTCAGCGTGGGCAGGTACTCGTCGGTGAAGGCGGTCACCGAGCGGGAGACCCGACGGCTCTCGCCGATCACCCGGCGGGCGACCCGCCAGGCGACCGCGGTGGCGGCGACGACGGCCAGCAGGCCCAGGCCGCCCGCGGCGGCCAGCCGGCCGTAGATGCGCAGCGCGATCCCCGCGGACCGGTCGACGGTGTTGTCGGTGATGCGCAGCTCCAGCTCAGAGAGCCTGGTGATGGCGGCCTCCGACGCGGTGCGCCAGGTGCCCTGGTCGATCGGCAGTCGCCGCTCGGTCGCGTCGGCGCTGAGCAGCTGCTGCTCCAGCCGCTCCACCCGGGCGTAGTCCGGGCTGGTCAGGAACGCCTCGTAGGCGCTGCGGTCCTTGGGGTCCAGGGTCCCCACGGTGTCGGAGATCACGAGCTCCTTGGCGCCGTTGAGCCGTTTGAAGGCGTCCATCTCCGCGGAGGTCCACCGGCCCGCCGACAGCACCCCGGTGACCAGCGCGTCCTGGCGGGTGTACAGCTCACGGATCAGGCTGATCCGCAGCACGGTGTTGAAGCCCCGGGCGACCTCGCCGTTGGCGACGGTCACCGCCTTGAAGATGTCGACGATCCCGTCGATCAGGGCGGAGTAGTCCTCCAGCACCCGGTCACGGGAGGTCCCCCGCTGGTCGATCAGCCGGCGCAGCGCGTCCAGTTCGCTCAGCCGGGCGACCATCGCGTCCATCCGCCGCCGCACGGTGGGGTTGATGCCGCCGCGCAGTCCCCCGTCGGCGCTGTTGTCGCGGAACACCCGGCGCGCCTGGTCGGTCTTGGCCCGCTGCGCGTCCAGGCCGGAGGAGTCCAGCGACCGGTTCCCCAGCAGGGCCATCGACATGCGCCGTTCGTGTTGGAGGGCGTCCACCAGGTCGAGCGCCGGTCGGGCGAGCTTGTCGCTGAACTCGCGCGAGTGGTACAGCTCCCGGGCGGGTCCGAAAGCGGCGACGGTCGCCCCCGCCCAGAGGCACACCAGGGCGAGCAACGGGATGGCCAGGAGGATGACGATCTTGGTGCGGATCGACTGGGTTCTGGCCGGCGTGGCGTCGGAGGCCATCACACCTCGTGACCCATCATGACGGGGACCCTCCCGATTGATGTCGGTACGGGGGTTCCGGGAGCTTACTACGTCCGCACCCGCCGTCATGGATCATCCTCGGCACCCGAGTGGACAATGTTGTCAGGGCGTTACAGTCGGCACTGTGACCGCACGTCACCATGACCGTAACAAGAGTCACAAAATCGGATTATTTACTACATAACTCCCACAAGCAGGGAATGAGGCATCCCTGCACCGTTACGATTCCGGCCGTGAACCCTGACAGCGAAGCGCCTCTCGACAACACAGGCCCCGAGGGCCTCCCGGCCCGGCGGCGCCGGCCGCGCCGCGGTGGACGGCATCGCGGTGCCGAGTCCTTCGCACTCCCCCCGGACGCTCCCCCGCTCATCCTGGCGGTGCCGGGCGCGTACGCCCCCGACGCCTCCGGATCGGCCGGGGTGGCGGGCGCGCTCGCCCTGCTGACCGAGCACGCCCACACCGAGCGGCCGGTGGTCCTGGGATATCTGGAGGGTTCGCAGTACGCGCTGAGCGACGCCCTGGCGACCGCGGAGACCGCCGAACGGGCCCCGGACATGCCTCCGGCCGTGGTGGTGCCGCTGCTGCCCGGCCCCGTCCCGCAGATCCAGCGCGCGCTGCACGAGACGGTGGCCGCCTCCGGGGTGCCCGCGCTGATCGCCGAACCGCTGGGGCCGCACCCGCTGATCGCCCAGGCACTGCATGAACGGCTCGCCGAAGCCGGGTTGGCGCGCGCCGACCGGGTCCGGATGATGACCATGGTCACCATGGCCGGCGGTGTGGTGATCGCCGTCCCGGGCGGTCCGGCCGCCGTCCAGGACGCCGAGGTCAGCGCCGTGCTGCTGGCCTCCCGCCTGGCCGTCCCCGCCACCGCCGCCGCCCTCGACGGCGGCTCCGGCGCGGTGAGCCCCGCCGAGGCCGCCGCCCGTCTGCGCGAAGCCGGGGCCACCCACGTCGCCTACGCCCCCTGCGTGATCGGCCCCGAGGCCGACCCCGCCCATCTGGCGGCCCTGTCCAAGCTCGCCGCCGACATGGGGGCGGGCATCGCCGCCCCGCTGGGCGACCACCCGGTCCTGGCCCAGCTCATCGCCCTCCGCTACGTCGAGGCCCTCGAGAAGGCGTTCGCCGACCAGCAGCGCTGACCGCCGCGGGCGGCCTCGCATCCGGCGCACGGGCGCCCTCGCCGCGATCGCCGCACGGTCGACGTCCGTGCCGACCGGCGTGCCGGTCGGCCGGAGCCCATGCCCTGGGCGCCGGCCGACCGTGGCGCCTCCCTCCGTCGGGACGCAGGCCCCGCGCCGGCCCTCGTCCCGACGCGGGACCGCGCCCGCCGATCAGTCCCCGAAGGCGGCGTCGAAGGACCGCGCGGGAGGTTCGATCGCGGCGAGACGACGGACGAACTGAAGCGCCTCGGGGGCTCCGATGAGGCGGTCCATCCCGGCGTCCTCCCACTCGATGGAGATGGGGCCGGTGTAGCCGATGGCGTTCAGCGCGCGGAAGCAGTCCTCCCAGGGGACGTCGCCGTGGCCGGTGGAGACGAAGTCCCAGCCGCGGCGCGGATCGGCCCACGGCAGATGGGACGACAGCCGGCCGCGGCGGCCGTCCCCGCAGCGGACCTTGGCGTCCTTGCAGTCCACGTGATAGATCCGGTCGGCGAAGTCCAGCAGGAAGCCCACCGGGTCGATCTCCTGCCAGACCATGTGGCTGGGATCCCAGTTGAGGCCGAAGGCGGGACGGTGTCCGATGGCCTCCAGGGCCCGCACCGTCGTGTGGTAGTCGTAGGCGATCTCGGTGGGGTGCACCTCCAGCGCGAACCGGACCCCGACCTCGTCGAAGACGTCCAGGATCGGGTTCCACCGGTCGGCGAAGTCGGCGTACCCGCGGTCGATCATGTCGGGCGGGGTCGGCGGGAACATCGCCACGGTGTGCCAGATCGACGAGCCGGTGAAGCCGACGACGGTGTCCACGCCCAGCTTGGCCGCGGCGCGGGCGGTGTCCTTCATCTCCTCGGCGGCCCGCCGCCGCACCCCCTCCGGCTCGCCGTCGCCCCAGACCCGCTCCGGCAGGATGGCCTTGTGCCGCTCGTCGATGGGGTGGTCGCAGACCGCCTGGCCGACGAGATGATTGGAGATCGCCCAGACCTTCAGGCCGTGCTCGTCGAGGACGGCGCGCTTGCGGGCGACGTAGGACTCGTCCGCCAGCGCCTTGTCGACCTCGAAGTGATCGCCCCAGCAGGCGATCTCCAGGCCGTCGTAGCCCCATTCGGACGCCAGCCGGCAGACCTCCTCGAACGGCAGGTCGGCCCACTGTCCGGTGAACAAGGTGATCGGTCGCGCCATGACGCTCCTTGTCGTGCGTGGATGACGGGATCAGCGGCGGGGAATGCGCAGGGCGCGCAGGTACGCGTACCCGGCCCGGGCGGCCCGGAGCGGCGCGTCCGGCCGGTCGTGCTCGACGATGTACTCCACGGCCCCCGCAGCCGGGGAGTGCGCGAAGATCCGCGGGAAGTCGATGGTCCCGGCGCCGGGGTCGGCGAACGACCCGTCGGCGGCCCGGTCCTTGACGTGGTACTGCGGGATCCGGCCGGGATGGGCGCGGATGAGCGCCGCCGGGTCGCGCCCGCCGGCGACCGCCCAGTACAGGTCCAGTTCGAAGTGGACGAGGCGGGGGTCGGTGCGGGCGAGGAGGATGTCCCACGGCGTCTCCCCGGTCGGCAGCGGCCGGAACTCGTGCGCGTGGTTGTGGTAGCCGAGCCGCAGCCCCGAGGCCGCGGCCAGCTCCCCGGCGGTGTTCAGCTCATCGGCCAGTCGCCTCCAGGCGTCGGCGGTGTCGTGGGAGGCCCACGGCACCACCATGAAGCGGTGGCCCAGCGCACAGGCCTCCTCGACCGCCCGCGACCAGTCGCCGTCCGCTCTCACATGGCCGGAGGCGGCCCGCAGGCCGTGCCGGTCGAGGGCGGCGCGGAAGTCGGCGGCGGTGCGCCCGTGCGTCCCGGCCGTCTCGACCCTGCGGTAACCGATGGCGGCCAGCGCCGCGAGCGTGCCCTCCGGATCGGCGGCCAGCGCGGTGCGCACCGTGTAGAGCTGGATGCCGATGGCCTCAGGCGGTATCCGGTCGGCGGGGCCGTGCCGGGCGGCGGCCTCGGCGCCGCCCGGCGGCCCGTGCCGGTCGATCGCGTGTCCGTCCACCGGTGCTCTCCGTCGCGGCTCATGGGACGGGGGTCCAGCCGCCGCCTGAGGCCGCGCTGGCCTCGACGGCCGCCAGGACCCGCTGGACCTGGAGGCCGTCGGCGAACGACGGCTCCGGATCGGCGCCCGCGGCGATGGCCGACAGCAGGTCGGCGATCTCATGGGTGAACGTGTGCTCGTAGCCGAGCAGGTGGCCGGGGGGCCACCAGGCGCCCGCGTACGGGTGGTCGGCCTCGGTGGCCAGGATCCGGCGGAAGCCGCCCTCGGCGTCGTCGAGCGTGGCGTCGTGGAACCACAGCTCGTTCATGGCCTCGAAGTCGAACGCCACGCTGCCCTCGGAGCCGTTGATCTCGATGCGCAGCGCGTTCTTGCGGCCCGTGGCGAACCGGGTCGCCTCGAACGAGGCGAGCGCCCCGCCGGTGGTGCGGGCCAGGAACAACGCCGCATCGTCCACCGTCACCGGTCCGCGCCCGCCGTCGCCGTCGGGGCGTTCGCGCACGAACGTCTCCGTCAGCGCCGTCACCCCGGTGATCCGCTCACCGGTGATGAACTGGGCGGTGTCGATGATGTGCGCGCCGATGTCGCCGAGCGCCCCGGAGCCGGCCTTGTCCCGTCGCAGCCGCCAGGTGAGGGGGTGCTCGGGGTCGACCAGCCAGTCCTGCAGGTACTGGGCGCGGATGTGGCGGATCGCGCCCAGCCGTCCCTCGGCGACCAGTCGGCGGGCCAGCGCGACCGCCGGGACCCGCCGGTAGTTGAACGCCACCATGGCCCGCACGCCGCGGGCCGCCGCCCGCTCGGCCGCCGCCGCCATCGCCTCGGCCTCGGCGACCGTGTTGGCCAGCGGTTTCTCGCACAGGACGTGCTTGCCGGCCTCGAGGGCGGCGATGGCAATCTCGGCATGGGTGTCGCCGGGGGTGCAGATGTCGATCAGGTCGATGTCGTCGCGCCGCAGCAGCGCCCGCCAGTCGGTCTCCGCCGACGCCCAGCCGAGCCGTTCGGCGGCCGCGCGGACCCGCTCCGGGGACCGGCCCGCCACCGCCGCCATGACCGGCGTGCAGGGCACGTCGAAGAAGGCGCGCACGCTGCGCCACGCCTGGGAGTGCACCCGGCCCATGAACGCGTGCCCGACCATCCCGACGCCGAGCACGGGCCTGTCCTGCCCGCTCAAGACTCGAACCCCAGCGGGAGGTACTGGTCGACGTTCTGCCGGGTGACGGTCTCCGACGCCAGTGTGATGGATTGCGGTACCTGTTTCTCCACGAGATCGGCCATCCCCTTCCCTTGTGCGATCAATCGGGCGATCTTGATGGCGGAGGACGCCATGGTGGGGCTGTAGGTGACGGTGGCCTCCAGCACGCCGCCCGCCTTGATCTCCCGCATGGCGTTGGCCGAGCCGGCCCCGCCGACCATGAAGAACTCGTCGCGACCGGCCTGCTTGACGGCGGCCAGCACGCCGACGCCCTGGTCGTCGTCGTGGTTCCACAGCGCGTCGATCTTGCGGTGGGCCTGGAGCAGGTTGCCGGCCACCTGGTTGCCGCTCTCCACGGTGAACTTGGCGTCCTGCCGGGCGGTGACCCGGAAGCCGTAGGTGCGCAGCGCGTCCTCGAACCCCTTGCTGCGCTCCTGGGTCAGCGGCAGCGTGGCGATGCCCTGGATCTCCACGATCACCGGGTCGTCGACGCCCTTCTCCTTGAGCCGGCGGCCGATGTAGTGCCCGGCGGCCACGCCCATGCCGTAGTTGTCGCCGCCGATCCAGGTCCGGTACGACAGCTTGTCGGGGAAGACCCGGTCCAGGTTGACCACCGGGATCCCGGCGTCCATCGCCTTGCGCGCCACCTGGTTCAGCTGCTCGCCGTCGTTGGGCAGGATGACCAGCACGTCCACCTTCTGCGCGATCAGCGACTCGACGGCGGAGATCTGCTGGTTGATGTCGTTGGTGGGTTCCACGGCCTGCAGCTTCACATCGGAGTACTGCTTGGCCTGGGCCTCGGCGTTCTTGGCGATGGCGGCGATCCAGCCGTGGTCCGCGGCGGGGGCCGAGAAGCCGATGGTGACCTGCCTGCCGGGCTTGTCGTTGTCGCCTCCGGTGGAGACGTTCTGTCCGCCGGTGCCGCCGTCCTCGGCGTTGCCGGTGCAGGCGGCGGCGACCAGGCCCGCCCCGGCGAGCGATCCGGCGAGCAGGAACCCTCGTCTGCTGGTGTCGGTCATGGGCGTTCTCCCTGCGTCGGGGGTGGTCGGGGGACGTTCGGGAAGACGTTGCGGAAGACGTTGCGGAAGACGCGGCGGGAGCGGCGTGACGCGCCCCTCGGGGGGGGGACCGGCGCCGGGCGGCCGGCGCTAGGTGACCGCGGCGGTGCGCAGGCCGCGCCGCTGCAGCAGCACGGCGATGACGATGATCACTCCCTTGGCGATGAGCTGGTCGCTGGTGTCCAGGCCGTTGAGGATGAACAGGTTGGTGATCACGGTGAAGATCAGCAGTCCCAGGATGGAGCCGACCAGCGTGCCGCGTCCGCCGGACAGCAGCGTGCCGCCGATGATCACCGCCGCGATGGCGTCGAGCTCGTACAGGTCGCCGTGGGTGGAGGAGCCGGTGGTGGTGCGGGCCATGATGATGATCGCGGCGATCCCGCAGCACAGCCCCGACAGCGTGTACAGCAGCAGGGTGTGCCGTCGCACGTCGATCCCGGCCAGCCGGGCGGCCTCGGGGTTGCCGCCGACCGCGAAGGTGCGCCGGCCGAAGGTGGTGCGGTTGAGCACCAGCCAGCCGACCACCACCACCGCCGCGAACAGGTAGACCAGCAGCGGCAGCCCCAGCACCCGGGTGGTGGACAGCGCCTCGATGGCGTTGTTCTCCGGGCGGATGAGCTGGGTGCGGCGGTCGGAGATGCGCTGTGCCAGCCCGCGCGCGGCGACCAGCATGGCCAGGGTGGCGATGAACGGCACCATCCGGCCGTAGGCGATCAGCAGTCCGTTGATCAGACCCGCCCCGGTGCCGACCAGGACGGCGCAGACCGCCATCATCGCCGGCCCGTGCGACTGGGTGGCCACCGTGGTCGCCCACACCGAGGCCAGCGCCATCACCGCGCCCACCGACAGGTCGATCCCGCCGCCGATGATCACGAACGTCATGCCGACCGTGATCACCCCGATGGTGGCGGCCAGCGACAGGATCGAGACGATGTTGCTCGAGGTGGCGAAGTGGTCCGGCTTGGTGATCAGCCCGACTAGCACCAGCAGCAGCAACGCCGTCGCCAGCCCGGCGTGCCGTCCGGCCGCGCCGACACCGGACGGCACGACCGGCGGCCGGAGGAACCGGGGCGGCCGGGGCCGGGCGGAGGCGGTGACCGCCTCACCGGCCGGTCGCCCGCTCACGTCCTTCACCGGGGTCTCCCGGGAGCGGTCCGATCCTGCGGAGGTCACGCGGCGCTCCCTTCCATGATCAGATTCAGCACGCGGTGTTCGTCGAGCTCGACGGCCGGGGCCTGGTGCACCAGCCGGCCCTCGCGGATCACCAGCACCCGGTCGGCCAGCCCGAGCACCTCGGGGACCTCGCTGGACACCAGCAGCACCGCGACGCCGTCGTCGGCCAGCCGCCGGATCAGCGCGTACAGCTCGGCCCGGGCGCCCACGTCCACGCCGCGGGTGGGCTCGTCCAGCAGCAGCAGCCGGCGGCCCTGGACCAGCCAGCGGGCCAGCACGACCTTCTGCTGGTTGCCGCCGGAGAGGGTGCGGACCGGGCGTCGCGGGTCGGCGGGGCGGATGTCCAGGGCGGCGATCTGCTCCAGGGCGGCGGCCCGCTCGCGGCGGCGGTCCAGCCAGCCCGCCGAGGCGTACCGGGGCAGAGCGGCCAGGGTGATGTTGGCGGTGACGGACTGGTCCAGCAGCAGCGCCTGGCTCTTGCGCTCCTCGGGGGCCAGTCCCATCCCGAGCCGCACCGCCGTCTCGGTGCTGCCGGGCCGGACCGGGCGCCCCTCCAGCAGCACCCGCCCGGAGGAGGGGCGGCGCCGGCCGTAGATCGTCTCCAGGATCTCCGAGCGGCCCGCGCCGACCAGCCCGGCCAGCCCGACGATCTCCCCCGCTCGGACGGAGAAGGAGATGTCGGCGAACCGGCCCGGCAGGGTCAGGCCCTCCACCCGCAGCACCTCGGGGCCGTCGGCGGGCCGCGCGGGCCGCGGCGGGAAGACGTACTCCACGTCCCTGCCGGTCATCAGGGAGATCAGCCGCTCGGTGGGGGTGTCGTCGGCGGGCAGCCCGGCCGCCGCCGTGCGACCGTCCTTGAGGACGGTGACCCGGTCGCCGATCCGGCGGATCTCCTCCAGCCGGTGCGAGATGTAGATGACCGCGACCCCCGCGGCGGTCATCTCCCGGATGATCCGGAACAGGTTGTCCACCTCGTCGTGGGCGAGCGCGGCGGACGGCTCGTCCATCACCAGCACCCGGGCGTTGCGGGTGAGCGCGCGGGCCATGCTGACCACCTGCTGCTCCGCCGGGGACAGCCGCCCCGCCTCGCAGGTCGGGGAGATCTCCGGATGGCCGAGACGGGTCAGCAGGTCGCGGGCCGCCCGGTCGGTCTCGGCGCGCCGGAGGAAGCCGCAGCGGGCTCGCTCGTGTCCGAGGAACAGGTTCTCGGCGACCGACAGTCCGTCCACCAGGTCGAGTTCCTGGTAGATGGTGGCGATCCCGGCCTTCATCGCCGCGTCGGGGGTGGGCAGCCGGACGGGCCGGCCGTCGATGAGGATCTCGCCGGCGTCCGGCCGGTGCGCTCCGGACAGCACCTTGATCAGCGTGGACTTGCCGGCGCCGTTCTGGCCGAGCAGGCAGTGCACCTCGCCGCGGCGCACCTGCAGGTCGACGCCGTCCAGGGCGCGCACGCCCGGGAACTGTTTGACGATCCCGCGCATGTGCAGCAGCGGGGGCGGATCGGGTGGACTCATGGGTCCTCCTGGGGGCCGCCCGGATGAGACCGGGCGGAGGAGCGGCCCCGGACGGCGGGGCCGCCCGGGGGTCGAGGGGTGTCAGGCGGGTGAGAAGACGTGGTCGCTGATGAGCCGGGTCGCCCCGATGACCCCGGCGTGATCCCCGAGTTCCGACAGCACGATGGGCAGGTTGCCGGTCGCCAGCGGGGGCGAACGGCGGTAGACGACGCTGCGCACCTCCGCCAGCAGCGTGTGGCCGAGCCTGGCCACCCCGCCGGCGATGATGATCAGCCCCGGATTGAAGAAGCTGACCAGCCCGGCCAGCACCTGGCCGACCCGGCGGCCGCCCTCGCGGATCATCCCGATCGCCACCGGGTCGCCGGAGGAGGCCGCGGCGGCCACGTCGGCGGCGGTGACGGTCCCGGCCTCGGCCAGCCGCCGGGCCAGCGCCGCCGAGCGTCCGGCGCGCGCCGCCGCCAGCGCGTCCCGGGCCAGCGCCGCGCCGCCGAAGTACGCCTCCAGGCAGCCGGTGTTGCCGCAGGCGCACAACGGGCCGTCGTCGTCGACCCGGATGTGCCCGATGTCGCCGGCGCTGCCCGACACGCCGCGGTAGATGGCGCCGTCCACGACGATGCCGCAGCCGATGCCGGTGCCGATCTTGACCAGCAGGAAGTCGCGCACCGAGCGGGCCACGCCGCCGTGCAGCTCGCCCAGCGCCATGATGTTGACGTCGTTGTCCACCAGCACCGGGCAGCCCAGTTCCTGGGCGATGACGTCGCGCACGGGGAACCGGTCCCAGCCGGGCATGATCGGCGGCGCCACCGGCATGCCGTCGCGGAAGCTGACCGGTCCGGGCACCCCGATCCCCGCTCCGTGCACCTCCGGCAGCAGCCCCTCCTGCCGGAGCTTGCCGAGCAGCTCCAGCGCCCGCTCCAGCACGGCGGTGGCGCCGAGCCGCACGTCGCAGGGCTCGGAGAGGTGCCCGAGGATCTCCAGTTCGCCGTTGGTGACCGCGACGTCGATGGAGGTGGCGCCGATGTCGAACCCCACGAACCGCAGCCGCGGGGACAGCCGCACCACCGAGGAGCGGCGTCCGCCCCGAGAGGCGGCCAGCCCGGCGGGCTCCACCAGTCGCAGCTCGATCAGCCGGTTGAGCTCCATGGCCAGCTTGGACCGGGAGAGCCGGACGATGTCCCCCAGTTCGGCGCGGGAGCGGGGACCTTCGTCGCGGAGCAGCCGCAGCAGTCGCGCCTGATGCCGGTTCTCGGGCCGCGCCGTCGTCCGCATCACGCCGTTCCCTCCTGGGCCGCCGGGGCCCGGCCGTGGGGGCTGTTGGCGCGAACGTACCTACTTTCGCCCGGTTTGAGAAGACCTTTCCTTCAGATCGTCGGAACTTTCTCCACTGAGAGAACAAAGAAGGGCGCAGACCCCCGCCCGCACTCCTTCACGTCCGTTCACGCCGGCCCGTGCCGACGGGCCGGCCTCGGCGGGTCACGAGCACGACGCGCGGGCGGGCCGGTCCCGCCGCCGTGCCGGTCCGCCGGGCGGCGCGGGCGGACCGGCACGAGCGTGCCGGGAACGGGCCGGAAAGGGGGCCGCGGGGCCGCCCCGCGGACGTCTACCGATTGGCGAACCGCGGAGGGCGTCGTTCCAGCGCGGCGGTCATCCCCTCGGCCAGGTCCTGAGTGAAGAACGCCAGCGTCTGGACACCGGTCTCGGCGAGGAGCTGCTGCCGGAGGCCGGGGGCGTCCAGCGAGGCGTTGAGCAGCTCCTTGGTGCGCCGCAGACCGTACGGGGACCGTTGCAGCAGCTCGTCGGCCAGCTCCAGGGCGCGGTCCAGGTCCCCGCCCCGGTCGGCCTCCTCGGTGACCAGCCCCAGCTCGCGGATCTGCTCAAAGGACAGCCGCTGGGAGCGGTACAGCAGGTCGGCCGCCTTCGTCGGGCCCACCAGGCGGGGCAGCAGCCACGACAGCCCGCAGTCCCCGCCGGACAGGCCCAGATTGGTGAACGGCAGCACCAGCGTGGTGGTCGGGTCGGCCACCCGCAGGTCGCAGGCCAGCGCCCAGGACGCCCCCATCCCGGCGACCGGCCCGTGCAGCGCTCCGATCACCGGCTGCGGGATCTCGCGCAGCCGGGCGGTGACCTCGCCGCTCAGGGCGATGCCCCGGTAGAGGGCCTGCGGGCGGCCCTCCGACGACGCGCCGGCGGCGATCGCGTCGTCGCCGGAGATGTCCATCCCCGAGCAGAATCCGCGACCGGCGCCGGTCAGCACCACCACGTGGGTCCGCGAGTCGCGCATCAGCCCGTTGAGGACGTCCAGCATCAGCTCGCTGACGTCGGCGGTGACCGCGTTCAGCCGCTCCGGCCGGTTCAGGGTGATGACCAAGATCCCCTCTCGCCGGTCGAGCAGCACCCGCTCGTCGGTGTCGCTCGCCATGGCGTCCGCCTACTGCAGACCCGCGATCAGCGGAGCCATCTGGTCGCCCACGTTGCGCGGGAGGGTGTAGGGGTCCTGTGCGTTGATCTGCTCCCAGTTGGCGGCCACGTCCTCGACGGTGAAGCCGTCCTTGCTCATCCAGCCCGGCCCCTCGGCCACGAAGACCTTCGCGATCCGGCCGCCGCCGACGGTGTAGACCTCGCCGCTGGCCTCGTTGCTCTCGTGCACCAGGTAGGCCACCAGCGGGGTCACCTTGTCCACGCTGAGCACCTCGGCGAAGTCGGCGGGCAGCAGGTCCTCGGTCATCCGGGTCCAGGCCACCGGGGCGATGGCGTTGGCCTTGATGTTGTACTTGGCGCCCTCGTGGGCCAGCGTCTTGGTGAACCCGACCAGGCCCATCTTGGCGGTGGAGTAGTTGGCCTGGCCGAAGTTGCCGAACAGCCCGGCCGGGGAGGAGGTGTTGACGATCCGGCCGTACCCCTGCTCGCGCAGGTGCGGCCACGCCGCGCTGGTGACCAGGAACGAGCCGCGCAGGTGCACCGCGATGACCGCGTCCCACTCCTCCACGGTCATGTTCTTGAACGACTTGTCGCGCAGGATGCCGGCGTTGTTGACGACGATGTCGATCTTGCCGAAGCGATCCAGCGCGGCCTGCACGATGGCCTGCGCGCCCTCGGGGGTGGCCACGTTGTCGGGGCTGGCCACCGCCTCCCCGCCGTTGCCCACGATCTCGTCGACGACCTGCTGGGCCGGACCGGCCGACGCCCCGGCGCCGGAGCGGTCACCGCCCAGGTCGTTCACCACGACCTTGGCCCCGCGCGCGGCCAGTTCCAGCGCGTGTCGCCGGCCGAGCCCGTGCCCTGCACCGGTGACGACCGCCACCCGCCCGTCGAAGCGAAGTTCCGACATCCGATCTCCTCATGTCGCAGCGACTGGTCCGGGGAGACGACTCCCCCGTCCTCAGGTAATCACCCTCGGATTGCTCAGTGGTACCACCTGACCGAATCTCACTCGGATTCACCCCCGGGCCAACGCCGGCCATGCCCGGCTCCACAAAAGGACAGGGTTGCGTCAATACCGCGGATTCTCCCTTCTGCTCCGGGTAGTCTCTTTAGCTCCGGTTGCCCTCTCCCGCGCTCCACGGAGGTGGTATGCGGCCGTACCGCGTCGTGCAGTGGGCGACGGGCGCGCTGGGACGCAGCGCGATCAGAGCCGTCCTGGAGCGCCCGGACATGCAGCTGGTCGGTGCGCGGGTCTACGACCCGGCCAAGGTCGGCGCCGACGCGGCCGTGATCGCCGGGAGACCGCCCATCGGAGTGCGCGCCACCGACAGCACCGAGGAGATCCTCGCGCTGGACGCCGACTGCGTGCTCTACGCCCCCGAGAGGCGGCTGTTCCGCGGGAACCTGCCCTACGACGTGGAGACCGTCTGCGCGCTGCTGGCCTCGGGCAAGAACGTGATCTGCCTCACCGGCCTGGTCTATCCGCAGGCCTACGGCCCGGACCTGGTGACGGAGCTGGACCGGGCCTGCAAGGCCGGCGGGGTCTCGGTGCACGGCAGCGGCGTCAACCCCGGCTTCATGGCCGATCTGATGCCGATGCTGCTGTCGGGCCTGTCGCGGCAGATCGTGCACGTCTACGCCCGGGAGTGCTCGGACTTCTCCGGCCATCCGTCCTGGCGGATGGTGCACCAGCAGGTCGGCTTCGGGAAGACCGAGGAGGCCTACGCCCGCAGCCTGAAGGTCGCCCGCCGGGTGCTGCGGGCGACCTTCACCGAGAGCCTGCACATGGTGGCCACCGCGCTGGGGGTGGAGCTGGACGAGGTGGACTGCGACGTGTCCTACCGGCTGGCGCCCGAGGACCTGGAGATCCTGGCCGGCCGCATCCCCAAGGGCACCGTCGCGGCGGCCCGCTGGACGTTCAGCGGCATGGTGGACGGCAACCCGTTCGTCATGGCCGAGGCCATCTACAAGGCCGACGCCGCCCAGATGGGGGTGTGGGGCGACCCCGGCTACGCGGTCCGGGTGCAGGGCAAGCCCTCGATCACGCTGACCACCGACGAGGACTGGGTGTCCAGCGGCATCTCCGCCGCCGCCGCGCACGCGGTGAACGCGGTGCCCGTGATCTGCGAGGCCGAGCCCGGCATCCGCACCTACCTGGACCTTCCGCTGATCACCGGCCGGGCCTTTCTGCCGGACCGCACGACCTGACCCGGGAGACGACCGCCGTGGACATCACCACCCCCGTCGACGGGCGCTTCGTCCGCCAGCCCAACCGCTTCACCGACCGGATCACCGCCGACGGCTCCAGCGGGTTCCCCGCCGAGCCCGGCCGTTACCGGCTGTACGTCTCCTACGCCTGTCCCTGGGCGCACCGCACCCTGATCGTGCGGCGCCTGCTGGGACTGGAGGACGTCATCGGCGTCACCGTGGTCGACCCGATCCGCGACGAGCGGGGCTGGCGCATCCCCGGCGGCGACCCGGTCACCGGCGCCGAGTTCCTCTCCGAGCTGTACCTGGCCACCGACCCCTCGTTCGAGGGCCGCTACACGGTGCCGTGCATCTGGGACACCGTCACCGAGCGGCTGGTGACCAACGACTTCCCCGTCATCACCACGATGATGGAGACCGAGTTCGCCGCCCACCACCGCGAGGGCGCCCCCGACCTGTACCCGGTGGAGCTGCGGCCGGAGATCGACGAGCTGAACGCCCTGATCTACGACACCGTCAACAACGGCGTCTACAAGGCCGGCTTCGCCCGGACCCAGGAGGCCTACGAGGAGGCGATCGACGCGCTGTTCGCCACCCTCGACATGCTGGAGGAACGCCTGGCGACCCGGCGTTACCTGGTCGGCGGGCGGCTGACCGAGGCCGACATCAGGCTCTACCCGACCCTGGTCCGCTTCGACCCGGTCTACCACGGCCACTTCAAGTGCAACCTGCGCCGTCTGGTCGACTACCCCAACCTGTGGGCCTACACCCGCGACCTGTACTCCCGCCCCGCCTTCCGGGAGACCACCGACTTCGACCACATCAAGCGGCACTATTACATGACCCACCCGCACATCAATCCGACCAGGATCGTCCCCAAGGGCCCCGTCATCGACTGGGACGAGCCCCACGGCCGCGAACGTCTCGGCTGACTCGCCGGGCTTGCCCGCCGCGGCCGTCGAGTGTCGTTATGCTGGCGCTTCGTCCAGTGATCGATCGTTGCGTCTTCAGGCTTCCTCGGCGCCGGAGGCCGTCATGAGCCGATGCCCGCGCACACCGAGCACGCGGGCCGCACGAGCCGAGCGAGCGCGACGAGCGCGCCCGAGCGAAGCGAGGCAGGAGCAAGAATGCGTTCTCCGTTCTTCGGGAACATGGAACAGGCCCAACTCCCGGGGCACTTCGCCCTGCAGAACCCCCGGATGCTGCGCATCCACCTGAACGGCGACGTGCTGGCCCGGCAGGGCTCGATGGTGGCCTTCCAAGGGCAGATGGACTTCGACTACGAGGGGTCCGGCAGCGTCGGGCGCTTCTTGAAGAAGGCGCTCACCGGCGAGGGCGTGCCGACGATGCGGGTGCGCGGGCAGGGGCTGCTGTTCCTGGCCCACAACGCCGACGACATCCACCTGTTCTACCTGGAGAACGAGACGCTGACCGTCAACGGGGCCAACATCCTGGCCTGGGACCCGCATCTGCACACCGACATCCAGCGGGTGCAGGGCGCGGGCATCCTGGCCGGCGGGCTGTTCAACACCACGCTGACCGGCACCGGCTGGGTGGCGATCACCGCGCACGGCACCCCGGTGCTGCTGGACCCCGGCCGCGCCCCGACGTTCGTCGACGGCCAGTCGGCGGTCTGCTGGAGCGGCGGGCTGCAGGTGGGGGTCAACAAGACCTTCAAGGTGGGCGCGCTGATCGGCCGCGGCAGCGGCGAGGCGGTGCAGCTGGCGTTCCAGGGCCAGGGCTTCGTGCTGGTGCAGGCCAGCGAGGGCCCCACGGTCCCGCCGCACACCCACTGAGCCCTTCGCGACCGGCGGGGCGGCGGGAATGTCCGCCGCCCCGCAGGCGTTGTGATCTTGCCGAAACCGGCCGTTCCCCTTGGGGTACATCGCCGATAATCGGGCCCTACCGGCCGGTATGCCGTCCGGCTGCCGCCGTGCGGGCCCGAGGCGAGTAGCCTTGAGGCGATTCAGACAACACCTGCGAGCTGCGGAAGAGGGGCGATCCCCGCCGTGTCGACAGAGTCAGCGCGTACTAGTGCCGACCCCAAGACCACAGACTTCGGCGCCAACGAGTGGCTGGTCGACGAGCTGTACCAAAAGTACCTCGAGGACCCGAACTCGGTGGACCAGGCCTGGTGGAACTTCTTCGCCGATTACCAGCCGGACTCCCGCCCGACCACCTCGCAGGACCGGTCGGCGCCGGCGGCCAACGGCTCGGCGACCCGGACACCGGCCCGGCCCGAGTCCGGCGACGGCCGTGCCGCTCCCGCGGCCGGGCCCTCGACCGCGTCCGCTCCGGCGCCGGCCGCGGGTAAGCCCAAGGCGGACAAGAGCGACAAGGCCAAGCCGAGCGCGCCGGTGCCCGCCGGGGCCGAGGAGGTGCGGCTGAAGGGCGTGGCCGCCCGCACGGTCGCCAACATGGAGGCCAGCCTGCAGGTGCCGACCGCCACCAGCGTGCGCGCGGTGCCGGCCAAGCTGCTCATCGACAACCGCATCGTCATCAACAACCACCTGCGGCGCGGCCGCGGCGGCAAGGTCTCCTTCACCCACCTGATCGGCTTCGCCGTGGTGCGCGCGCTGCAGGCGATGCCGGAGATGAACTGGTCCTACGCCGAGGTCGACGGCAAGCCCACGGTGATCAAGCCGGAGCACGTCAACCTGGGCCTGGCCATCGACCTGCAGAAGGAGGACGGCCAGCGCCAGCTGGTGGTGCCCTCCATCAAGGCCGCCGAGACGCTGGACTTCCGCCAGTTCTGGGCCGCCTACGAGGAGATCGTCCGCAAGGCCCGGGCGGGCAAGCTCACCCTGGAGGACTTCCAGGGCACCACGATCAGCCTGACCAACCCCGGCACCATCGGCACCGTGCACTCGGTGCCGCGGCTGATGCCGGGCCAGGGCGCCATCATCGGCGTCGGCGCGATGGAGTACCCCGCCGAGTTCGCCGGGGCGTCGGAGGAGACGCTGGCCCGCATGGGGGTCAGCAAGGTCATGACGCTGACCTCCACCTACGACCACCGGATCATCCAGGGTGCGCAGTCCGGCGAGTTCCTGCGCCGGATCCACCGGCTGCTGCTGGGCGAGAACGGCTTCTACGACGAGATCTTCGAGGCGCTGCGCATCCCCTATGAGCCGGTGCGCTGGGTGCAGGACATCTCGGCCACCCACGAGGACGACGTCGACAAGGTCGCCCGGGTGCACGAGCTGATCCACGCCTACCGGGTGCGCGGCCACCTGATGGCCGACACCGACCCGCTGGAGTACAAGCAGCGCCGTCACCCCGACCTGGACATCCTCCAGCACGGCCTGACCCTGTGGGACCTGGAGCGGGAGTTCGCCACCGGCGGCTTCGGCGGCAAGCCCAAGATGAGGCTGCGCGAGATCCTGGGCGTGCTGCGCGACTCCTACTGCCGCACGGTCGGCATCGAGTACATGCACATCCAGGACCCCGAGGAGCGCGCCTGGATCCAGGCCCGCGTGGAGGTCCCCCACGAGAAGCCCAGCCGCGAGGAGCAGCTGCACATCCTGCGGCGGCTCAACAGCGCCGAGGCGTTCGAGACGTTCCTGCAGACCAAGTTCGTCGGGCAGAAGCGGTTCTCGCTGGAGGGCGGCGAGTCGCTGATCCCGCTGCTGGACTCGGTGATCAGCGCGGCGGCCCGCGCCCACCTGGACGAGGTCGTCATCGGCATGGCGCACCGCGGCCGGCTGAACGTGCTGGCCAACATCGTCGGCAAGTCGTACGCGCAGATCTTCAGCGAGTTCGAGGGGAACCTGGACCCGCGCAGCGCCCAGGGCTCCGGCGACGTCAAGTACCACCTGGGCGCCGAGGGCGACTTCGAGTCCCACGACGGCGCCAAGATCCGCGTCTCGCTGGTGGCCAACCCCTCCCACCTGGAGGCGGTCAACCCGGTGCTGGAGGGCGTGGTCCGCGCCAAGCAGGACATCCTGGACGTCGGCGAGGCCGGCTTCACCGTGCTGCCGGTGCTCATCCACGGGGACGCCGCCTTCGCCGGGCAGGGCGTGGTCGCCGAGACGCTGAACCTGTCGCAGCTGCGCGGCTACCGCACCGGCGGCACCGTGCACATCGTGGTCAACAACCAGGTCGGCTTCACCACCGCGCCGCAGCACTCGCGCTCGTCGGTCTACGCCACCGACGTGGCGCGGATGATCCAGGCCCCGATCTTCCACGTCAACGGCGACGACCCCGAGGCGTGCGCCCGGGTGGCGCGGCTGGCGTTCGAGTACCGCCAGGCGTTCAAGAAGGACGTCGTCATCGACATGGTCTGCTACCGGCGGCGGGGCCACAACGAGTCCGACAACCCCTCCTTCACCCAGCCGCTGATGTACGACCTGATCGACGCCAAGCGCTCGGTGCGCAAGCTGTACACCGAGGCGCTGATCGGTCGGGGCGACATCACGGTGGAGGAGGCCGAGTCGGCGCTGCGCGACTACCAGGAGCAGCTGGAGCGGGCCTTCACCGAGACCCGCGAGGCGCTGGCCGCGGGGACGCCGACCCCGGACTCGGTGTTCAAGGTCGAAGAGGAGGAGCCGGCCGAGCTCGACCACCGCTCCCCGGGCACCGCCATCGATCTGGAGACCATCAAGCGGCTGCTGGACAGCCAGGTCAACCTGCCCGAGGGCTTCACCGTGCACCCGCGGCTGCAGCCGATCCTGCAGCGTCGGGCGCAGTCGATCGAGGACGACTCGGTGGACTGGGCGACCGGTGAGCTGCTGGCGTTCGGGTCGCTGCTGATCGACGGGCACCCGGTCCGGCTGGTCGGCCAGGACTCCCGGCGCGGCACCTTCGGCCAGCGGCACGCGGTGCTGGTGGACCGCAAGACCGGCGAGGAGTACACCCCGCTCAAGCAGTTCGGGCAGGGCGTGTCGAAGTTCTACGTGCACGACTCGCTGCTCAGCGAGTTCGCCGCGATGGGCTTCGAGTACGGCTACTCGCTGACCCGTCCGGACGCGCTGGTGTGCTGGGAGGCGCAGTTCGGCGACTTCGCCAACGGCGCCCAGTCGATCATCGACGAGTTCGTGGTGTCCGGCGAGCAGAAGTGGGGTCAGCACTCGAAGCTGGTGCTGCTGCTGCCGCACGGCTACGAGGGCCAGGGCCCGGACCACTCCTCGGCCCGGATCGAGCGGTTCCTGCAGCTGTGCGCGCAGGACAACATGACGGTCGTGTACCCGACCACCACCGCCAACTACTTCCACCTGCTGCGCTGGCACGTCAAGTCGGATCGGCGCAAGCCGCTGGTGATCTTCACGCCCAAGTCGCTGCTGCGGCACAAGGGCGCGGCGGCCCGGATCTCGGAGATCACCGAGGGCGCGTTCCTGCCGGTGATCCCCGAGCGGGGGGACATCGACCCGGCGGGCGTGCGGCGCGTGCTGATCACCACCGGGAAGATCTACTACGACGTGGTGGCGGCCCGGGACGCGAAGAAGGCCGCCGACACCGCGGTGATCCGGCTGGAGCGGCTGTACCCGCTGCCGGTCGGGGAGCTGAAGGCGGAGCTGGCCAAGTACCCGGCCGACGCCGAGCTGGTGCTGGTGCAGGACGAGCCGGCCAACCAGGGCGCCTGGCCGTACCTGGCGCTGACGCTGCCGAGGTTCCTGGACGGCCGGACGCTGCGCCGGATCTCCCGCCCCGCCAGCTCCTCCCCCGCGGTGGGTTCGGCCAAGCTCCACGCCCTGGAGCAGGAGGCTCTGCTGCAGCAGATCTTCCCCGGCTGATCCCGTTCCCGTCCGGGGCGGCCCGGAGGACGGATCGGATGCGCGACGCCGAGGGCCCCGGGGCACCGGGGCCCTCGGCCTGTTCCGCGGGTGGCGTCGACGTCAGTGAGGAGGAGGAGAGGGTGTACTTCACCGACCGGGGCATCGAGGAGCTCTCCGAGCGCCGCGGCTCCGAGGAGGTCACCTTGGAGTGGGTGGCCGAGCGGCTGCGCGAGTTCGTGGATCTGAACCCGGAGTTCGAGACGCCGATCGACCGGCTGGCGACCTGGCTGGCCCGGCTGGACGAGGAGTGAGCCCGGCCCGCCCCGCCGTGCGGCGGCGACGGTGGAGACGCCTGCTCCGCCGCGGCGGCCCCGGGCCGCGGCCTTTCGGGAGCGCGCCCTCGCCGGGGGTCCGGCGAAGAGGTCTTTGACTCTTCGAAAACGCGACATATCGTGACTGTGAGAGGCGCGCTTTCCGGAAGGCGGTGGTCATGTCGCACTGGACGATCGAGGAGTCCGCGACCCTGGAGCTGGACGGCGTGGTGGCGCTGAAGGCCACCCTGGTCGGCGGCGCGATCAACGTGCTGGCCGCCGCGGACCGGCCGACGGTCGTGGTGGAGGGCGTCGCCGGGCCGCCGCTGCAGGTCGACCATGAGGCCGGCATGCTGACCATCGGCCACACGCGCATGCTGGAGGGCGTGTTGGGCTGGCTGCGCAACCAGCAGGCCCGCGCCACCGTCACGGTGACCGTGCCGCCGGACTGCCCGGTGGAGCTCAACACGATCTCCGCGGACGCGGTGGTGACCGGGCTGTCGGTCCGCACCTCGGTGCGCAGCGCCGCCGGCGACGTGGTGCTGGACGGCGTCGGCGGGCGGGTCGACGCCGGCACCGTCTCCGGGCGGATCGAGGCGCAGGGGCTGAACGGCACGGTCTCGTTCACCTCGGTGGCCGGGGAGCTGACGCTGGCCGGCGGGTCGATCCACCGGCTCAGCGCCCGCACCGTCAGCGGTCGGATCACCGCCGACGTGGCGCTGGTGAAGGAGCGCACGCTGACGGCCAACACGGTCTCCGGCGAAGTGGCGCTCCGGCTGCCGGAGACCACCTCCGCCGAGGTGCACCTCAGCTCGGCGACCGGCCGGATCGACACCGCCTTCCCCCGGCTGCGGCAGCACGACCGGACGATGGCCCGGACCGTGACCGGCACGCTGGGAACCGGGGAGGGCAGCCTGACCGTCAACACCGTGTCCGGCGGCATCACCCTGCTCAGCAGACCCGTCTCCGACGAGGAGCGGGGCCTGACCGACGTTCCCGGGGAGGACGAGTGAGTCCCGTGTTCGGCCATGGCCGCCTCCGGCTGTACCTGCTCAAGCTGCTGGAGGAGAGCCCGCGGCACGGCTATGAGGTGATCCGGCTGCTGCAGGACCGCTTCCTGGGCGTCTATTCGCCCTCCCCCGGGACCATCTACCCGCGGCTGGCGCGACTGGAGGCCGACGGGCTGGTCACCCACGAGGTGGTCAAGGGCAAGAAGGTCTACTCCCTCACCGACAAGGGCCGGGCCGAGCTGGAACGCCGGATGGACGAGCTGGCCGAGCTGGAGGAGGAGATCTCCGCCTCGGCCCAGCAGTTCGCCCGTCAGGTGCAGCAGGACGTCCGCGAGACCGTCCGCTCGCTGCGGGAGGAGCTGACCAAGGCGGCCCGGGAGATGCGCCGCCGGGACCGCGTCGCCTCCAAGGAGGCCTGGCGGGAGACCAAGGAGCGGCAGAAGGAGGAGTGGCGGCGGCACAAGGAGCACTGGCGCGAACAGCGCGCCGCCTGGGCGCGGGAATGGCGGCAGAACTGGGAGGAGGCCTGGCGCACCGCCACCGGAACCGCCGAGGAGGTCGCCCACCTCAAGCTGGAACGCGCCCTGCGCGCCTTCGTCGAGGACGTCCGGGAGAGCGTCGGGCGCACCGGGCTGACCGAGGAGGGCCTGGCGGAGATCCAGGCCGCGCTGGAGGAGACCGCCGCCCGGATCCGCACCGAGATCCTGGAGCGCTGCGAGGAGTGAACCCCGGCCGGGTCCACTCCTCGGCCGCACGGACGGTCAGACGGTCAGCACGATCTTGCCGAACAGATCGCCCCGCGCCATCGCCTCCAGCCCCTGACGGGCCTCGGCCAGCGGCAGCACCCGGTCGATCGGCGGACGGACGCCGGTGACCGCCAGGAAACGCGCCAGCCGCACCAGCTGGTCACGGGTGCCCATGGTGGAGCCGACCACCGACAGCTGGGTGAAGAACACCCGGTTCAGCTCCGCCCCCGGCTGCTGCCCGGTGGTGGCGCCGCAGGTCACGATGCGTCCGCCGGGACGCAGCGACTTCACCGAATGCGCCCAGGTGGCCTGGCCGACCGTCTCCATCACCCCGTCGACCCGCTCGGGCAGCCGGGCGCCGCTCTCGAACACCGCGTCGGCCCCCAGCTCCAGCGCCCGCTTGCGCTTGGCCTCGCTGCGGCTGGTCGCCCAGATCCGGTAGCCGGCCGCCGCCCCCAGCGCGATCAGCGCGGTCGCCACCCCGCCGCCGGCGCCCTGCACCAGGATCGTCGAGCCGGGCTCCAGCCCGGACTTCTCGAACAGCATCCGGTAGGCCGTCAGCCAGGCGGTCGGCAGGCAGGCCGCCTCCTCGAACGACAGCTCCTTCGGCTTGGGCACCAGATTGCGCCGCGGCACCGCGACCTTCTCGGCGAACGTCCCCGGGTACCGCTCCGACAGCAGCGACCGCCTCGGGTCCAGGGTCTCATCGCCCCCGCCCCGGTCCGGGTCGCCGATCACCGCGTGCACGATGACCTCGTTGCCGTCCTCGTCCACCCCGGCCGCGTCGCAGCCGAGGATCATCGGGAGCTGCTCCTCGCGCAGCCCCACGCCGCGCAGCGACCACAGGTCGTGGTGGTTGAGCGAGGCCGCCCGCACCGTGACGGTCGTCCATCCCTCCGGCACCTCGGGCTCGGGCCGCTCGCCCGCCTCCAGCCCGTTCAGGGGATCATCGGCGTCGAATCGCACAGCGCTCACAGCGAACATGCGCCCACCTTAGACGCCGACGGCCCGCGCTCCCGGGGCGGGGGCGGGCCGTCGGTCGACCGTGGTCCTCACAAGACCTTGGACAGGAAGTCCTGGGTGCGCGGATGCCGCGGGTTGGCCAGCACCTCGCGCGGCGCCCCCGACTCCACGACCACGCCGCCGTCCATGAAGACCAGCGAGTCGCCGACCTCGCGGGCGAAGCCCATCTCGTGGGTGACCACGATCATGGTCATGCCGTCCTCGGCGAGCTGCTTCATCACGTCCAGCACCTCCCCCACCAGCTCGGGGTCCAGCGCGGAGGTGGGCTCGTCGAACAGCATCAGCTTGGGCTGCATGGCCAGCGCCCGCGCGATCGCCACCCGCTGCTGCTGCCCGCCGGACAGCTGGGCGGGATAGCTGTCGACCTTGTCGCCCAGGCCGACCCGGTCCAGCAGCGCCAGAGCGCGTTCGCGCACCCGGTCCTTGGGCTCCTTCTTGACCAGGACCGGCGCCTCCATGACGTTCTCCAGCGCCGTCATGTGCGGGAACAGGTTGAACCGCTGGAACACCATGCCGATCTCGCGGCGCTGCTCGGCCACCTCGCGGTCGCGCAGCTCATAGAGCTTGCCGCCCTTCTCCCGGTAGCCGACCAGATGGCCGTCCACCCACAGCCGGCCGGAGTCGATCTTCTCCAGGTGGTTGATGCAGCGCAGGAAGGTGGACTTGCCCGAGCCGGACGGCCCGATCACGCACATCACCTCGCCGGGCTGCACCTCCAGGTCGATGCCCTTGAGCACCTCGACATGGCCGAAGCTCTTGTGCACCTGCTCGGCCTTGACCATCGGGCGCCGGGCGGCCTTCTCCGTCGTCATCGGCGTCCTCCTCCGCGCAGCGCCCGCAGCCGCACCCGGTTCCCGCCGCCGTTGCCCCCGACGCCGCGGCTGAAGTACCGCTCCAGGTAGTACTGGCCGATCATCAGCAGCGAGGACAGGAACAGGTACCACAGGCACGCCATGATCAGCATCGGGATGATCTGATACGTGTTGGCGTAGATGGTCTGCGCGGTGAAGGTCAGTTCCGCGTACGGCACCGCCGCCACCAGCGAGGTGTTCTTCAGCATCGAGATGGTCTCGTTGCCGGTCGGCGGCACGATCACCCGCATCGCCTGCGGCAGCACGATGCGCCGCATGGTCTGCATCCGCGACATGCCCAGCGCGGCGGCGGCCTCCTGCTGCCCGGGGTCCACCGACAGGATGCCGGCCCGGACGATCTCGGCCATGTAGGCGGCCTCATTGAGCAGCAGGCCCAGGGCGGCGGCCAGCGCCACGTTGATCAGCTTCTGGGTCTCCCAGGTGTGGAACTCCGGGCCGAACGGGATGCCGATGCCGATGGTGGGGATCAGCGCCCCGATGGCGCCCCAGATCAGCAGCTGGGTGTACAGCGGAGTGCCGCGGAAGAACCACAGGTACAAAAAGGCCGCCCCCCGCATCAGGGGGTTGGGCGACATCCGCATCAGCGCCAGCACGATGCCCAGCGCGACGCCGCCCACCATCGCCACGACGGTCAGCCAGATGGTGTTGCGGACCGCTCGCAGAACCGCGTCGGAGAAGATGTACTTCCACTGCTCGCTCCAGTTGAACGCGGGGTTGAAGAGCAAGAAGTGGACGAACATCGCCCCCAGGACGAGCACCACGGCGGCCCCGGCCCACCGTCCGGGGTGCCGGACCGGGACGGCCCGGATGGGCTCGGGCCGTCCCTTCTGCACGTCTTGGTCCACGGTCATCGGGTCACTTCTGCGCGCCGTTGATCACCGGTTCGGTGATCGCTCCGGACTCCACGCCGGCCTTGGTGAGGATCTGCTTGTAGGTGCCGTCGGCGATCAGCGCCTTGAGGGCCGCCTGCAGCGCCTCCTTGAAGGTCCCGGAGTTCTTGCTGACGGCGTAGCCGTAGGGAGCGGTGTCGTACACCTCGCCGATGATCTCCAGCTTGCCGGTCTGCTTCGCCGCGCCGCCCACGATCGGCGAGTCGGCCGCCATGGCGTCGATCTTCCCGGCCACCAGGTCGTTGTTGACCTCGGTCTGCTGCTTGCGGACCACCAGCTTGATGGCGGGCTTGCCGGCGTCGGTGCAGGCCTTGCTGCGGGCGTTGAGATCATCGACCTGCACGGTCCCCTGCTGCACGCCGACGCTCAGGCCGCAGGCGTTGTCGGGGTCGACGTTCTTGGGGTTGCCCTTGGGAGCCGCCCAGGCGGTGCCCGCGGAGTAGTAGGTGACGAAGTCGACGACCTTCTCGCGCTCGGGGTTGTCGGTCAGCGAGGAGACGCCCACCTCGTACTTGCCGGACTGCACGCCCGGGATGATGGTGTCGAAACCGGCGTTCTCGAACTGGGCCTTCAGCCCCAGCTTGGCGGCCACCGCGGTGAACAGCTCCACGTCCCAGCCGACGATCTTCTGGGTCGCCGGGTCCACGGTCTCGTTGGGCGGGTACGACGCGTCGACGCCCACCTTGATCACACCGTCGCTCTTGATCTGGTCGGGGACCATCGCGGCCAGGGAGGGGTCGGCGGACGTCTGGGAGGTCGCTCCGGCGTCCTCGGGGTCGTCCCCTCCACAGGCCGACAGGGCGAGGGCGCCCGACAGCATGACAGCTGCCGCCGCAACGGCACGGCGGCGCAGAGAACCGGTGGTCACAGGTCCCCCTTCAACTCGTTCACGGCACCTTCGCCGATCGGAAGGTTTGCAGGACATCTTCACTCAGAGCGGACGCCTGCTGGATTAAGGGCACGACACGATCGCACAACAGGTCACCCAGGTGAGCCCTCATCCACGCATTGTTTAGGACCGTTCCAAGCACTCCGCAGGGTATGCCAGGGGCAGGGTGAGCGGCCAAGGAATCGGGCACTCTCCGTAACCTCACAGAAAGCGCCGCGGGACGTGGCGGAGGACACCCTCCCTTCCGCCGGCCGCTCCTGCGGTGTGTGGCACAATCAGACAACGGGTGACCCCCGTACGTCGAGAGATGACCACCCAGGAGACGCGGCCACCTAGACCGCCCCGGCAGCGGTGGCATCTGCCCGAAACCGTTTGTCAAGACAGGGGTCGCTGTGGCTACCGAGCCTGAATCCATCACCGACTATTCCGACGATCCGGCGTTCGCTCTGCATCGCGGGGGCAAGCTCGAGGTCCGGTCCACCGTTCCGGTGCGCGACGCCGACGATCTCTCCCTGGCGTACACGCCCGGCGTGGCGCGGGTGTGCACCGCCATCGCCGACCGTCCGGAGCTGGCCCACGACTACACCTGGACCTCCAAGGTGGTCGCCGTCGTCACCGACGGGACCGCGGTGCTCGGTCTGGGCGACATCGGGCCGGCCGCGGCCATGCCGGTCATGGAGGGCAAGGCGCTGCTGTTCAAGCAGTTCGCCGACGTGGACTCCGTGCCGATCGCGCTGAACACCACCGACACCGACGAGATCGTCGAGACCGTGATCCGGCTCGCACCGAGCTTCGGCGGCATCAACCTGGAGGACATCAGCGCGCCGCGGTGCTTCGAGATCGAGGACCGGCTGCGCGAGGCGCTGGACATCCCGGTGTTCCACGACGACCAGCACGGCACCGCCATCGTGGCGCTGGCCGCGCTGCAGGGGGCCGCCCGGCTGATCGGCAAGCCGCTGTCGGAGCTGCGCGCGGTGGTGGCCGGGGCCGGCGCGTCCGGCGTCGCGGTCACCCGGATCCTGCTCAACGCCGGGATCGGCGACATCGCCGTCTCCGACAGCAAGGGACTGATCTACGAGGGCCGGGACGGACTCAATCCGGTCAAGCAGGCGCTGGCCCGCGACACCAACAAGCTCGGACTCAAGGGCTCCACCGAGGACGCCCTCCGCGGCGCCGACGTCTTCATCGGGCTGTCCGGCAGCACCGTCGGCGAAGAGAGCATCGCCGCCATGTCCGACGATGCGATCGTGTTCGCGTTGTCCAACCCCACCCCGGAGATCCACCCCGACGTGGCGCGCCGGCACGCCAAGGTGGTCGCCACCGGGCGCAGCGACTTCCCCAACCAGATCAACAACGTGCTCGCCTTCCCCGGCATCTTCCGGGGCGCGTTGGACGTGCGGGCGCACTCCATCACCGAGGGCATGAAGCTGGCCGCCGCGCAGGCGCTGGCCGACGTGGTGGGCGACGATCTGCGCCCGGACTATGTGATCCCCAGCCCGTTCGACGAGCGGGTGGCTCCCGCGGTCATCGCCGCGGTGGCCGAGCAGGCCCGCAAGGAGGGCGTCAACCGGATCTGAGCCGGCTCATGAAGCGGTTCTGATCCCTCCCGGACGACCACGGGCCCGCGACCGGGCCCCGTCCGGGACGAGGGGCGCACGACGCCCGGAACGATGGATCTCGCGGCGGACCGGTCCCGCCCCCCGGGGCGCGGCCGGTCCGGGCTCCCTCAGCGGCGGCCCGGGCCCCGGTCCGGTGAGAACGCCGCCGGCGACAGCGCGATCCGCGAGGGCGGCCAGTACCGGGCCACCACCCGGCCCAGCACCAGCGCGTCCGGCACCGCGCCGAAGTCCCAGCTGTCCTGCCGGCCCGGGGCGCGCTGGTTGTCGCTCTCCAGCCACCAGCCGTCGCCGTCGCGGCGCACCGCCCGCTTGACGATCAGCGGCTCTCCGTCCCGGGGGTGCCGGGCGACCACCACGTCGCCGGGCCGCACCGCCCGGCCGCCGCACCGCACCAGCAGGAAGTCCCCCGGCCGCAGCGCCGGCAGCATCGACTCCCCGGTCACCGCCACCGCCCGCAGCACGGAATATCTCGTCCTTCCCCGGATACAAACGCCCGGCGGAGGGCCCGTTCCGTCACGGTCACCGCCCTGGGCGCACACGACGCGCGGTACCAGAGTAATGTCGGTGACCTGAGCATGATCCGCTAGAGGAAGGGACGAACAGGTGCTGGCGAAGCTACTGCGTCCGAAGACCACGGTCTCCGCGCACTGCGACCTGCCGTGCGGCGTCTACGACCCGGCCCAGGCGCGCATCGAGGCCGAGTCGGTCAAGGCCATCATCGAGAAGTACAACGCCAACGAGGACCCCGCGTTCCGCACCCGGGCGCTCATCATCAAGGAGCAGCGCGCTCAGCTGGTCAAGGAGCACCTGTGGGTGCTGTGGACCGACTACTTCAAGGCGCCGCACTTCGAGAAGTACCCGCAGCTGCACCAGCTGTTCAACGAGGCCACCAAGCTGGCCGGCGCCGCCGGGGCCAAGGGCACCACGGACCCGAAGATCGCCGACGAGCTGCTGGCCAAGATCGCCGAGATCGACAAGATCTTCTGGGAGACCAAGCAGGCCTCCTGAACGCGCCTCATCGTCACGCCGTGGCGTGACGATGAGCTGATCCGCATGGACGCCGGATCGTCGCGGGGGCGAGACCGTTCGGTTCCACGCGGTCTCGCCCCCTTTTCCTTGCGCGCCGGGGCCGACGGGCCCGCGCCGGGCCGACGCGGGCGGCCCGGGGAGCGTGAACGGGCCGGTAGCCTCGGGGCGTGATCCGACCCGCTGTCATCGACGACGTGCCCACGATCGCGGCGCTGATCCGCGAACTGGCGGACTACGAGAAGGCCCTGCACGAGGTCCGCGCCACCGAGGAGGATCTGCGCCGGGCCCTGTTCGGTCCCGAGCCGAAGGTGTTCGCCCACGTGGCCGAGCACGACGAAGAGGTCGTCGGGTTCGCGCTGTGGTTCGTCACCTTCTCCACCTGGACCGGACGGCACGGGATCTATCTGGAGGACCTGTACGTCCGTCCGCACGCGCGCGGGCGGGGGCACGGCAAGGCGCTGCTGACCGAGTTGGCGCGGATCGCCGTGGAGCGCGGTTACACCCGCGTCGAGTGGTCCGTCCTGGATTGGAACGAGCCGGCCATCGGCTTCTACAAGGCGCTGGGCGCCGTCCCGCAGGACGAGTGGACGGTCTACCGGCTCACCGGCGAGGCGCTGGCCGAGCTGGGCCGCCGCTGAACGCGCCGGCGACCTCCGTCGCCGCATACCACCTCGGGCGCTCAGTGAGCAATCGACTACACTGGGTCCGCATGCTTCGGGAGGGGGTCGAGCCGTGTCCGGGGCGGCTGGCGCGGACACGGCCGATGTGACGCATCCCGCCGCCCGCGGAGGTTCCCCATGCGCAACGGCGTGTCATGACCGGGGCATGGCGGAAACCGGTGCGCGCCGAAGCATCACCGCGCCCGTGACAGGCGGTAGTTTCGAAGGAGGCGCGCCCCAGTCGAGGGAGAAATGTGACCGAGGAAACCACTGCCATGCCAGCCGAGAAGTCGGCCGACGCCCGCCCGGTCGTCCGGGACGTGGTCACGGTGAAGCTGCCCGCCGACAGCGCCTACCTGTCGGTGCTGCGCACGGCCACCGCCGGGCTGGCCGCCCGGCTCGACTTCACACTGGACGAGATCGAAGACCTGCGGATCGCGGTGGACGAGGCCTGCGCGATGCTGCTTCCGCAGGCCGTCCCCGGCACCGATCTGGAATGCCGGTTCGAGCTGACCGGGGAGGCGATGCGGATCGCGGTGGCGGTGCTGACCGTGGACGGGGTGGTGCCCAGCCGCGACACGTTCGCCTGGACGGTGCTGTCCGCGCTGGCTGGCGACGTGGATTCCGCGGTGGGCGCCGACGACCGGGTGACCGTGATGCTGCAGAAGCGTCGCGGGGCGACGGGGGCGAAGTGACCAGGGCGATGCGGCGGACGAGGCGACCGGCAGGACTGCCGCCGGGCGAGGTGGCGCCATGACCGAGAAGACGACGCTGCCGGAGAGCAGTGTGCCCAGCCAGGCCGACGAGCGGCCGGACGCCGGCGTGCCGGACCGCGCCCGCGCCCGGGCGCTGTTCGAGCGGCTGCACCAGCTGCCGGAGGGCGACCCGGAGCGTCAACGGGTCCGGGACGAGCTGGTGGAGCTGCATCTGCCGCTGGTGGAGTACCTGGCCCGCCGGTTCCGCAACCGGGGCGAGTGGCTGGACGACCTGATCCAGGTGGCGACCATCGGGTTGATCAAGTCGATCGACCGCTTCGATCTGGACCGCGGGGTGGAGTTCTCCACCTATGCCACGCCCACCATCGTGGGCGAGATCAAGCGGCACTTCCGCGACAAGGGCTGGGCGGTCCGGGTGCCTCGCCGGCTGCAGGAGCTGAAGCTGTCGCTGACCAAGGCGATCAGCGACCTGGCGCAGCGCGAGGGTCGCGCCCCCACGGTCAGCGAGCTGGCCGAGCACCTGCAGATGAGCGAGGAGGAGGTGCTGGAGGGCCTGGAGTCCGCCAACGCCTACTCGACCGTCTCGCTGGACGCCCCCGACTCCGGGGACGAGGACGCGCCCGCCGTGGCCGACTCGCTCGGCATGGTGGACGACTCCCTGGAGGGCGTGGAGTACCGCGAGTCGCTCAAGCCGCTGCTGGAGAAGCTGCCCGCCCGCGAGAAGCGGATCCTGCTGCTGCGGTTCTTCGGCAACATGACGCAGTCGCAGATCGCCGCGGAGCTGGGCATCTCCCAGATGCACGTCTCCCGGCTGCTGGCCCGCACGCTGGCGCAGCTGCGCGAGGGTCTGACCGCCGACGAGTGACGGCGCTCAGCCGGCGGCCGCTCCCGGACCGGACCCGGCCGGGCCCTAGGACCGGGTCTGCGGGCCGTCCCGGCCGGCGGCCCCGGTCCCGGCCTCCGGCTCGTCGTCGTGCTCGGACGCCAGGATGAAGCGGGTGGTGGGGCCGCTGAGGACCAGCACCAGCGCCAGCACCGCCGCCGTCAGCAGCGGTACGCCGTAGACGAGCTGGTCGCTCTGCAGCAGCGACCAGCCCACCGGCAGCGCGAACAGCTGGGTGAGCACCGCGGGCGCCCTGCTCCAGCGTTCGGCCTTCAGCAGCCCGCGAGCGACCGCCAGCATGCAGAAGCCGCCGAGCAGGGCCATCCCGGTCACCGCCCAGGCGGTCGCCGGGTCCAGCGGCTCGCCCACCACGGTCTCCCAGGCCACGAAGGCGCCGAAACCGAGCGCGGTGACGCCTTCGGCGGCCTCCAGCGCCGCGGCGGCGGTCACGGTCAGGGGGCGACGTTCGGACACAAGCGGTAACCCTACCGCCGTCCGGTCAACGCATTCTCCCCGGTCACCGGATCGGGCGGGGGCATCGGCACTGGGTAGCCTTGCGCCGTGCGCGCCATGCTCATCGCCAACCCCAAGGCGACGTCAACCTCCCGCCGAGTCCGCGACCTGCTCGTCCGCGCCTTCTCCGGGGATCTGGACCTGGAGTTCGCCGAGACCGCCCACCGCGGCCACGCGACGGATCTGGCCCGGGAGGCCGCCGCCGGCGGGTACGACGTGGTGATCGCCTTGGGCGGCGACGGCACCGTGAACGAGGCCGTCAACGGGCTGCTGGCGGACGGGCCCTCCCCCAAGGCGCCGGCGCTGGCGGTGCTGCCGATCGGCAGCACCAACGTGTTCGCCCGGGCGCTGGGCATGCCCGCCGAGCCGATCGGAGCCACCCGGCTGGTGCTGGAGGCGCTGCGGGCGGGCCGGCATCGCCGGGTGGGACTGGGCATGGCGGACGACCGCTATTTCACCTTCTGCGCGGGCCTGGGGTTCGACGCGGAGGTGATCCGGGTGGTGGAGCGGCGGCGCGGCGCCGGGCGCCGCCCCGACCCCACCCTGTATCTGCGGGTGGCGCTGCGGGAGTTCTTCACCCGCACCGACCGGGCGCATCCGGCGCTCACCCTGGAGCGGCCCGGGCATCCCCCGGAGAAGGGGCTGTTCCTGTCCTTCGTGGTCAACACCGCGCCGTGGACCTTCCTCGGCCGCCATCCGGTGAACCCCGCCCCCCGCGCGCATTTCTCGACCGGGCTGGACGTGTTCGCCATGCGTTCGCTGGCGGTCGGTCCGGTGCTCGCCGCCGCGGCCCAGATGCTGCTGCCGGGCGGCCGGCCGGTGCGCGGCCGGCACGTGGTGAACGTGCACGACGCGAGCCGGTTCACGCTCCGCGCCGACCGGCCGATCGCATTCCAGATGGACGGCGACTACTTGGGCGAGCGCACCGAGGTGCAGTTCCGCTCCGTGCCCAGGGCGATACGCGTCGTCGTCTGAGGGCGGGCCGAGTTCCGGGCGTTAACAGGAAAGTCACACCCTTGACCCACAGGTGTGACACACACGACAGCCCATACTTTGAGAAACGTTTCTCCAAGGTCTTGCGCGACCTGCGCCCCCCTGACACGCTCAAAGGGCGCACCCGACATCAGGCCTGCTCAAACGGCCTCATCGATGAGCCGGAGCGCCGCAAACACCTCCCCCGGGACCATCAATCGTGGCCCGGGCCGTCGCGACATGTGAATCAGTTCACAAGTGGAGTCGCCTCCACACTGACGAAGGAGTGGACCGCATGGACTGGCGCCACCTCGCCGCCTGCCGTGACGTGGACCCCGAGCTGTTCTTCCCGATCGGGAACACCGGGCCGGCGCTGCTGCAGATCGAAGAGGCCAAGCAGGTCTGCCGTCGCTGCGAGGTCACCGAGGCGTGCCTGCGCTGGGCCCTGGAGTCGGGACAGGAGGCCGGCGTATGGGGCGGAATGAGCGAGGATGAGCGCCGCGCCCTCAAGCGCCGCCGCGCCCGTGCCCTCGGCCGCGCCTCCGGAGCGCCGGCCCGCGCTTTCTGAGCGTCTTCTGAGCGTCATTGTCGCGCCCGGGCGCGGCGGCGGGAGCACCCCGTATTCGCCCGTCCACGTCGCCGAGTGACATGCGTCTCTTCCCGCTCCGCCGTTTGCGATCTTGAAGAGCGGACGGCCCCTGAAGAGCGGGCGGTCGTGAGCGCCTCCCCGAACAAAGCCGAACGGGCGCGCCCCGGCGGTCACGAGTCCCTTTCCCGCACCGGTCCCCCGGCGACAGGACGCCGAGGCCTTCCTTCCCGGGAAAGGGACTTTGCCTTTTTCTGCACTTTCTTATACATGGGGATAAATCCGCATATCCCCGGCGGGTGGGGCCGAGTCCGCGACCGAGCCGTCACCGAGGACGGGGAGGGGCGTGGGTCAGGGGGATGTCGATGGTGACCTCGGTGCCGCCCCCGGGGCGGGCGGCGAAGGCCAGGCGGCCGCCGAGCTCGCCGACGATGAGGGTGCGGACGATCTGCAGGCCCAGGCTGTCGGTGCGCTCGGCGTCGAAGCCGGGGGGCAGGCCCACGCCGCTGTCGGCGACGACGACCTGCAGATGCGGAGGGTCGCCGGGGATGCGGGCGGCGCGGACCTCCAACTCGCCGTGCCGGTCGCCCAGACCGTGCTGAAGGGCGTTCTGCAGCAGCTCGGTGAGGACCATCGCCAACGGGGTGGCGATCTGGGCGGGCAGCACCCCGAAGGTCCCGACGCGCTTGGGGACGACCCGGGTCTCCGGGGCGGAGACCTCGCCGGCCATGGTCATCACCCGATCGGTGATGTCGTCGAAGTCGATCAGCTCATCGGGGGTGTGGGAGAGGGTCTCGTGCACGATGGCGATGGAGCCGACCCGGCGGACCGCCTCGTCGAGCGCGGCGCGGCCCTCGGGCACCTGCAGCCGGCGGGCCTGCAGGCGGAGCAGGGCGGCGACGGTCTGCAGGTTGTTCTTGACCCGGTGGTGGATCTCCCGGATGGTGGCGTCCTTGGTCATCAGCTCGCGGTCCCGCCAGCGCAGCTCGGTGACGTCGCGGACCAGCACGATCGCGCCGATCCGGGAGCCGGAGACGATCAGCGGGATGGTGCGCAGCTGCACGACGGAGCCCTGGGCCTCCACCTCGACCTCCCGGGCGGCGGTCCCGCCGAGCACCCGGATCAGCGACTCCTCCACCGGCTCGCTGGTGTCCACCAGCCCTTGGGTGACCTCGCCGAGATGCTCGCCGACCAGGTCGGCGGCCAAGCCGAGACGGCGGTAGGCGGACTGGGCGTTCGGGCTGGCGTAGGTGACCCGGCCGGCCTTGTCCAGCCGCAGCAGCCCGTCCCCGACCCGGGGGGAGCGCACCAGGTTGGGTTCGGCGTCGATGATCGGGAACCGTCCCTCGGCGATCATCTGGGCCAGGTCGCTGGCGCTCTGCAGGTAGGTCAGCTCCAGCCGGCTCGGGGTGCGGGCCGAGCTGAGGTTGGTGCTGCGCTGGATGACGCCGAGGATCTTGCCCTCGCGGCGGACCGGGATGGACTCCTCCCGGACCGGGATGCCGCTCCCCCACTCCGGATCGCCCTCCCGGACGATGCGCTGCTCCCGCCAGGCCACGTCGATCAGCCCGCGGCGGCCGCTGCGCGCCACCGTGCCGACCAGGTCCTCCGGATAGGCGGTGGGGCCGGTGGTGGGACGCATCTGGGCCAGGCAGATCCAGCCGGGGACGTCCCCGCCGGGGACGGCGCCGCGTTCGGGCACCCACAGCACCAGGTCGGCGAACGACAGATCGGCCAGCAGCTGCCAGTCCGAGACCAGCGCATGCAGCCACTCCACATCGGCGGGCTGCAGATCCGTCCGGGTCCGCATGAGGTCGCTCAGCGTCGGCACCCGACCATCATCCCAGGCCACCGGGGCTGGCAGAATGCGACCTCCGGGCGAGAGGAGAACGGGTGAGCGATCCACTGGCGCGGCTGCGCCGGGCGGCCCTGCGGCGCGAGGAGGCCGGACTGCGCCGCCGGCTGCGCCCGCGCGGGCCGGACTTCGACGGTCTGATCGATCTGGCGTCCAACGACTACCTCGGGCTGTCCCGGGATCCCCGGCTGGTGGAGGGGGCGGTGCGGGCGGCCCGCGAGTGGGGCACCGGCTCGACCGGTTCCCGGCTGGTCACCGGCACCACCGAGCTGCACGAGGAGCTGGACCGCCGGCTGGCCGCGTTCACCGGCATGCCCGCCGCCCTGGTGTTCTCCTCGGGCTTCCTGGCCAACCTGGGGGCGGTGACGGCCCTGGCCGGGCCCGACACGCTGGTGGTGTCCGACCGGGTCAACCACGCCTCGATCGTGGACGCCTGCCGGCTGTCCCGGTCCAGGGTGGTGGTCTCGCCGCACCGGGACGTGGCGGCGGTGGAGGAGGCGCTGGCCTCCCGCGAGGAGGAGCACGCGCTGGTGGTCACCGACGCGGTCTTCTCCGTGGACGGCGACCTGGCCCCGCTGCGCGAGCTGCACGCGGCGGCCCGCCGGCACGGGGCGCTGCTGGTGATCGACGAGGCGCATGCGCTCGGCGTGGTCGGCGAGCACGGCCGGGGCGCGGCGCACGCCGCCGGGCTGACCGGCGAGCCCGACGTGGTGCTCACCCTCACCCTGTCCAAGTCGCTGGCCTCGCAGGGCGGCGCGGTGCTCGGCGCCCCCGAGGTGATCGAGACGCTGATCGACGTGGGCCGGTCGTTCATCTTCGACACCGGGCTGGCGCCCGCGGCGGCCGGGGCCGCGCTGGCCGCGCTCGACGTGCTGGCCGACGAGCCCGAGCTGCCCGCCCGCGCCCGCCGCCGGGCCGCCCGCATCCGCGACATGGCGGCCGGCCTCGGCCTGCAGACCTCCCCCGGCCGCCCCGACGCCGCGGTGGTGCCGGTGGTGCTGGGCGACCCGCACGCCGCGGTGCGGGCCGCCGACATCTGCTTCGAGCACGGGGCGCGGGTCGGCTGCTTCCGCCCGCCCTCGGTGCCGCCGGGCCGCGCCTGCCTGCGGCTCACCGCCCGGGCGTCCCTCACAGAGGCGGAACTCACAGTCCTGGAGAGGGCGCTCCAGAAGGTGCGGGCGGAGACGGGGCCGTAATCTTCATGCGTAACATCGGGTCCAACTGACGGTGAACCCGAGAAGACAGCGACGGAGTGTGGCCCGTGTGTGCCGCCCTGCGCGCAGAACCGTCCGTCCCCCGTGCGGGAACGGGCGGGTTCGAGCCGCAGGCGCGCGGCGCCGGTCTCCTCGAGGAGGGCGCGCGCGGCGCATCGGCGCGCACCGGGGGCGGGCGGTGAACTCGCGATGAACGAGGCCGGCGCCACCGAGCGCGCCGAAGGTGAGCGGAGGGCACGCATGGGCACAGAACGGGCCCCGTTGGGCGATCCGGGGTACCCGGGGCCCCGCATCCCCAAGTACTACAAGCTCAAAGAGCTGCTGGTCGAGCTGATCCAGTCGCTGCCGCCGGGGAGTCCGCTGCCGCCGGAGCGCACCCTGGCCGAGAAGTACGAGACCTCCCGCACCACCGTGCGGCAGGCGCTGGCCGAGCTGGTGGTGGAGGGCCGGCTGCAGCGGATCCAGGGCAAGGGCACCTTCGTGGCCAAGCCCAAGGTCGCCCAGGAGCTCCAGCTCACCAGCTACACCGAGGAGATGCGGCACCACGGGCTGCATCCGGAGACCAAGATCCTGGACATCGGCTACGTCAGCGCCGACGAGCGGCTGGCGCGGCTGCTGGGCATCCGCCCCGGCGGCCGGGTGCTGCGCATCCACCGGCTCCGGCTGGCCGACGGCGAGCCCATGTCGGTCGACACCTCGCACCTGCCCGCCCGCCGCTTCCCCGGCCTGCGCCGTGAGCTGCCCCGGCACCGTTCCCTGTACGAGACGCTGAGCACCGCCTACGACGTCCATCTGGCCGAGGCCGAGGAGGTCATCGAGACCGTCCTGGCCACCCCCCACGACGCCCAGCTCCTCGGCGTCGATGTCGGCCTGCCCATGCTGCTGCTGTCCCGGCACGCCTTCGACAGCGAGGGACGGCCCGTGGAGTGGGCCCAGTCCCTGTACCGCGGCGACCGCTACAAGTTCATCACTCGGCTGCGCCGCCGCGACTGAACGCCCGGCCGGACGACCGACACGAGAGCGACGCGAGACCGGCACAGGACCGACGCGAGACCGGCGCGGGGCCGCCGGCGCGCCGGCGGCCCCGCGTCCGTCACGACGTCGTCGCCCTCCTCGTCACAGCGTCTTGGACAGGGCCTTGATGGGCATCCGCAGCTCGCTGAGCAGCTGCAGGTCCTGCTCGGCCGGGCGGCCCAGGGTGGTGAGGTAGTTGCCGACGATGATGGCGTTGATGCCGCCCAGCATGCCCGAGCGGGTGCCCAGGTCGCCGAGGGTGAGTTCCCGCCCGCCGGCGTAGCGCAGGATGGTGCGCGGCAGCGCGAGCCGGAACGCGCCGATGGTCTTGAGCGCCTCACCGCCCTCGACCAGACCGTAGTGCTCGAACGGGGTGCCGGGGCGGGGGGCCAGGAAGTTGAGCGGGACCTCGTCGGGCTCCAGCTCGGCGAGCTGCCCGGCGAACTCGGCGCGCTGCTCGACGGTCTCGCCCATGCCGATGATCCCGCCGCAGCACAGCTCCATGCCCGCCTCCTTGACCATGAGGCAGGTCTCCCAGCGCTCCTCCCAGGTGTGGGTGGTGACCACGTTGGGGAAGTGCGAACGGGCGGTCTCCAGGTTGTGGTTGTAGCGGTGCACGCCCATCGCCACCAGCTCGTCGACCTGCTCCCGGGTGAGCATGCCGAGCGAGCAGGCGATGTTGATCTCGACGGCCTCGTTGATCGCCTTGATGCCCTCGCGGACCTGGTCCATCAGCCGCCGGTCCGGGCCGCGCACGGCCGCCACGATGCAGAACTCGGTGGCGCCGGTCTTGGCGGTCTCCTTGGCGGCCTCCACCAGCTCGGGGATGTTCAGCCACACCGAGCGCACCGGGGACTCGAACCGGCCGGACTGGGAGCAGAAGTGGCAGTCCTCCGGGCAGCCGCCGGTCTTCAGCGACACGATGCCCTCGACCTCGACCTCCGGGCCGCACCAGCGCATCCGCACCTCGTGGGCCAGGGCCAGCAGGTCCTCCAGTCGCTCGTCGGGCAGGGTCAGGCACTCGTACGCCTGCTCGGCGGTCAGCCCCTTGCCCTCCTCCAGCACCTGGCGGCGGGCCACCTCGAGGATGTCGGTCACAAACGTCTCCTTCAGTCGAGGGCGTAGGTGTTTCGGAACGTAGCGGCGTCGAAGGCGCCGCCCAGCGCCGGGGCCAGCCCCGCCCGCGCCGTCAGCAGGAACTCCGGCGGGTCCAGCGCGCCGGCGCCGGCCGGCAGCGCTCCGGCGAGAGGGCGGGCGGCGATGGTCTCCAGGTCGGTGATGTTGCTGCGCATGGCCAGGTCCGGCTCGGCCGGCCACGCCCCGATCACCACTCCGGCCAGCTGCACCCCGCGATGCGCCATGGCCTCCAGGGTCAACGCCGTGTGGTTGAGGGTCCCCAGGTCGGGCCGGGTCACCACGACGACCGCGGCGTTCAGCCAGCGGGCCAGGTCGGCGAGGGTGGTGCCCTCGGAGTCGTAGCGGACCAGCAGCCCTCCGGCGCCCTCCACCAGGACCAGCGAACGGCTCTCGGCCAGCTTGCTGATCTGCCCGGCGACGTCGGCGAGCCGCAGTGGCGGCAGGCCCGCCCGACGAGCGGCCGCGGCGGGCGACAGCGGGTCGGGAAAGCGGGCGAACTCGTGCAGGTCGTCCACCCCGGCCAGACGCGCCACCTCGGCCAGGTCGCCGGGCTCCCCCGGGGCCACGCCGGTCTGGCCGGGCTTGACCACCGCCACCGAGGATCCGCGCGCCCGGGCCAGCGTGGCCAGCGCGGCGGTGACGACGGTCTTGCCGACGCCGGTGCACGTGCCGGTCACCATGAGAACGCTCACGACCGGCAGGTTAGCGTCGCGCCGCGACCAGGGCTTTCGCCGAATCCCACAGCGTTCGGCGGGGAGATTTGTACCGTTGCGGTCTACAGACCCCGTCCCCGAGAACGGAACGCCCACACGTATGCGCGCGAGATGGAGCACAGCGGGCGGCGGTGCGGTGGCAATGCTGGCGGTCTGCACGATGGTGACGGGCTGCGCCCGGTCGCCGAACGCACCGGATCCGCTCCCCACCTCCCTGGCGCCGAACACGCTGGTGTTGCGGCGGCACCTCTCCGGGGGCGTCGGGGGGATCGGCGGGTACGGCTCGGTGCCGGACCTGTCGGTGTACGGGGACGGCCGGGCGGTCGTCGCCCGCACCGACCCGTCGTCCCGCGGGCGGCTGCCCGAGCTTCGGGAATATCGGCTCACCCCGCAGGCGCTGCGGCGGCTGATCGAGGACGCCTTCGCCGCCGGGCTCGCCAGGCCCCGCAGAGTGCGCCGCGAGGATGTGGCCGACGCGTTCACGCTGACCGTCAGGTTCGGATCGGCGGTGACCAGGATCGAGCATCCCGGTGACGACGACCCGGCCGTCCGCTTCGCCGACCGGCGGCTGGACCCCCGGCGCTGGCCCGTACAGGACCTGGCCGCGCCTGCGCGGCCCTATCGCATCGAACGGCTGGCGGCGCTGTTCATTCCGCGGAGCGGCGCCTCGGAGAGCCCCAGGGCCTGGCCGTTCGCGCCGCCGCCCGAAGGGCGGGAGCGACCGTGCGTCGTGCTCGAGGGGCCGGATGTCGAACGCGCCCTGCGGGTCGCCGAGCGCGCCGAGGGATGGACCGCGTGGTCCGTCGAGGGCCGCGTCCATGCGGTCCGCTGGCGGCCGCTGCTGCCGGGCGAGCACGGCTGCGCCGACGTCACCGAGCCGGTGCCGGGGTAGACGCCCGCGGGGAACGCCGGATCCGCCCCTCAGGGGGCCGCGGACGCCGGGCGAACGGGTCAGGCGGAGGTGAGAGCGCCGTGCTCGACGCAGCGGGCGGTCCAGCCCATCGGCGTCACCTGCACGACCATGCGCCGCGCGCACCGGACGCAATAGCGCGGCGGCTCCAGCGCGCGCGCCCGGCGGCACGCCTCGTGCCCGCCGTCGGCCGACGGCTTCCCGCACCGGTCACAGTAGGTCTCCACGGCCCGGCCCCTTCACGGCTACTCGATGACGGCGATCAGGTCGCCTTCCTGGACGACGTCGCCCTCGGCCACCTTGAGCGCGGTGACCGTGCCGTCGGCGTCGGCCACCACGGGGATCTCCATCTTCATCGACTCCAGGACGACCAGCTCGTCGCCCTCGGCCACCTGATCGCCCTCGGAGACGACCACCTTCCACACGTTAGCGACCATCTCCGCGCGCACTTCCGCCACCTGGGCTCCTTTCCGTCACGTCACGAGGTCATGTCCGCGGTCCGGCCGGCCGGGCCGCTCAGCGGCGGCGCATCCGGTCCACCAGTCCGGTGTCGTAGGTTCCGGCGACGAACTCCTCATCGCCGAGCAGTTCGGTGAAGAACGGCAGGTTGGTCTTCAGGCCCTCGATCCGGAACGCCGCCACCGCCTGCCCGGCGCGGCGCAGCGCGGCCGGCCGGTCGGTGCCGTGCACGCACAGCTTGGCCAGCAGCGGGTCGTAGAAGGGGGTCACCGTGTTGCCCTCGGCGTATCCGGCGTCGATCCGCACGCCCTCGCCGACCGGCTCCTCCCAGATCTTGATCTCCCCCGGGTTGGGCAGGAAGCGCTGCGGGTCCTCGGCGTACACCCGGAACTCGACCGCGTGCCCGCGCGGCTCGGTGGAGGTGAACGAGGGCGGCTCCCCGGCCGCGATCAGCAGCTGCTGCTCGACCAGGTCGATCCCGGTGACCAGCTCGGTGATCGGATGCTCGACCTGCAGCCGGGTGTTCATCTCCAGGAACACGAAGTCCTGCGCGGCCGAGTCGAGCAAGAACTCCACCGTCCCGGCGCCGCGGTAGCCGACCGCCTCCCCGGCGCGGACCGCGGCGGCCAGCATCCGGGCGCGCAGCTCGGGCGACACGCCCGGCGAGGGGGTCTCCTCGACGATCTTCTGGTGCCGGCGCTGCACCGAGCAGTCGCGCTCGCCCAGGGCCAGGACGGTGCCGTCGGCCAGCCCGAGGATCTGCACCTCGACGTGCCGGGCCCGCTCGACGTACCGCTCCAGCAGGATGTCGGGGTTGCCGAAGAAGCGCTCGGCGCGGGTGCGGGCGGTCTGGTACATCTTCACCAGCTCGGCCTCGTCGCGGGCGGCGCCCATTCCGATGCCGCCTCCCCCGCCGGCGGCCTTGACCATCACCGGGTAGCCGATCCGCTCCGCCTCGGCGACGGCGGTGGCGACGTCCGGCACCGGCTCCCACACCCCCGCGGACACCGGCACGCCCGCCTCGATCATCAGGTTGCGGGCGTTGATCTTGTCGCCCATCCGCGCGATGGCCAGCGGCGGCGGGCCGATCCACGCCAGCCCCTGCGCGATCACCCGCTCGGCGAACTCGGCGTTCTCCGCCAGGAACCCATAGCCGGGGTGGATCGCCTGCGCGTTGGTGCGGCGGGCGGCCTCCAGCACCCGGTCGATGTCCAGGTAGCTCTGGGCGGGCTGCGGCGGGCCGAGGAGCACGGCCTCGTCGGCCTCGGCCACGAACGGCAGGTCGGCGTCGGCCTCGGAGTACACGGCGATCGCCTTGAGCCCCATCGCACGGACGGTGCGGATGACCCGGCTGGCGATCTCGCCGCGGTTGGCCACCAGGACGGACTCGAACACCGCTCCCCCTCTCGCATCCGACCCCGGTGACGATAGCCGGGAGGCCGTCCCGCGGCCGGTCGCGACGGCGACAAATCTGAGCGGGGGTGCTTTGGACGGTGCGGCGCTTTCCGCCCTCGCCGGAGGGTCAGCGGGGACGCCGCTCGACCACCCGGGCCAGCGCCTCCACCACGGTCGGGTCGTATTCGACCGCGGAGTCCAGGCGGAGCCGCTCCAGCACCGCGGCGCTGCGGTCCCGGTCGGTGGACTCCCCGACCAGGTCGTCGTAGGCGTTGGCGACCTTGATGATGCGGCTGGCCAGCGGCGGCGGGGGAAGCGGGGCGGCCTCCCCTCCGTCGTCGCCGCCCGACGACCCGGCGGGCACGGCGGCGCGATAGGGGTCGGCCTGGCGGCGGACGATGTAGGCGACCCGGTCCAGCACGCCGGTCTCCTTGATCACCGCCGCGCCCAGCTCGGCGATGCGGCGCTGCTCGTTCGGGGAGGCCAGCACGGTCGCGCCGCCGGGGATCGGGTCGCCCAGCGACAGCTGCCCGATGTCGTGCATGAGGGCCGCGTACTCCAGCTCCAGCAGCTCCTCCTCCGACATCCCCAGCTCCAGGCCCATCGCCACGGCCAGCCGGGACACCCGGCGGGAGTGGCCGGCCTCCACGTACCCGCCGACCTCGGTGACCCGCGACAGGGCGCGGACGGTCTGCAGGTAGGTGGCGCGGATCCCGGCGTAGCGGCGGAACGCGAACTGGGTGACCAGGATCGGGGCGGTGAACACCAGCAGCGCGGCGTTGCCCATCACCGCGGTGGCCACCGCGATCAGCATGGCGGTCGCCGCGGTGGCCATGCACAGCGCCATCTTGGCGCGGATCTCGTCGCGCACCGCGATCCCGAACCGGGCGCGCACCGACTCGGCGCGGATCGCGGCGGCGATGCAGACCTCGGCGAAGCAGGAGGCCGCCACGACGACGACCATCAGGCACAGCGTGGGCGCCCAGTCCAACTCGAGCGCGGCCAGCGGCCGGAAGCACAGCGCCACGAGCGCGATGGTCAGCAGCCGGCGGGCCATCGCGTCCGGGCGGGGCGTCCGGCCCACCGCGACGTGCGGCAGCGAGCCCACGCACATCCCGGTGGCGGCGACCGCGACGACCTGCAACGCCGAATGCCCGGCGGGCTCGCCGGGGCCGATGGTGGTGAGCAGGGCGTAGCCGAGGGCCCCGGCGCTGGCGACCGGGGCGACCTCCCGGTTGCCCGGCATCACCATCCGGAACAGCTCGCCGAGCACCACCAGCAGGCCGAACAGCACCGCCACCTGCGGCTGCACCAGCCCCTGCACGGCCACGGCGGCCACCGACCCGGCCGCCAGCAGCCCGGTGCCGGCGACCATGACGACGCGGCCGGTGCCGGGCCGCGGTCGGAGGGACCAGCGGCGGGGACGGATCGATGCGGCGGCGCTCATGACTTCGCGATCTTGATCGGCGTGCTGGGGTCGTCGTGGTCCTGCCGGGTGGTCTCCACCACGTCGTCCTCCGGCGGCACCACCGGCTCCGGCGGCTCCCAGCCGTGCCGCTCCAGGGCCCGCAGGAACGCCTCCACCATCACCGGGTCGAAGTGCTCCCCGGCGCCCCGGCGCAGCTCCTCGATGGCCTCCTCCTTGCTGCGGGCGGCCCGGTAGGAGCGGGTGGAGGTCATCGAGTCGAACGCGTCGGCCACCGAGATCACCCGGGCGAACTCGGGGATCTCGTCCCCGGCCAGTCCCATCGGGTAGCCGCGGCCGTTCATCTTCTCGTGGTGGTGCATGATCCCGGCCAGCGCCTCGTCCAGGAACCCGATCTCACGGACGATCTCCAGCCCGCGCATCGGGTGCAGCTGGATCGCGGCGTACTCCTCCTCGGTCAGCGGGCCGTCCTTCTGCAGCACCTTGGTGGGCACGCCGAGCTTGCCGACGTCGTGCAGCATCCCGGCGTAGCGGATGGCCTCGACCCGGTCCGGGCGCATGCCGATCTCCTGGGCGATCATCACCGAGCCGCGGGAGACCCGTTCGCTGTGCCCGCGGGTGTAGTAGTCCTTGGTCTCCACCGCCTGGCACAGCGCCGCCAGCGTGGCGGCGTGCGCCTGCTGCTGGGCGTGCGTCTGGGCCAGCGCCCATCGGGCGACGAACAGCGGCAGCAGCACCAGCACCGCCGAGAACGGCCCGACCGCCCCCCACAGCCCGGCGATCAGCAGCCCGAACATGCCGTAGCCCAGGCAGCCCACCGCCAGCTCGCCGCTCTCGTGCAGCAGCTCCTGACCGGTGGCCTGCCGGCTGAGCAGCAGGATCCCGGCCGTCAGCAGCAGGTTGACGGTGACGAAGGTGACCAGGGCGCCCAGGAACGGCCCGATCACGTGCTCCACCCACCGCTCATGGCCGGGCGGATACCGGTCGCCGCCGAGCGCCGCGAACACCATCCCGGCCGCGTATCCGCTCAGCGCGAACTGGGCGCCGTTGAACAGCCGCTTGACCGGCGCGAAGAACCGCTGCCCGGTGATGACCGCACTGGCCCCGACCAGGGCCGCGCCGCCCGCCCCCAGCCACACCACCGAGGCCAGGCCGGCGGCGTAGCCGAGCGAGACGCGGGCGCGCTCGACGTTCAGCTTGGCCGGCGCCGAGTCGCAGATCAAAAACAGCGCCGCCAGCACGGCCAGCGCCTGCAGGTCCAGGTCCGCCAGCGGCGCGGTGCCGATGGCGACCGCGGCCAGCGCCACCACCACGCTCACATAAGCCCAGGCAGCGGGAGGTAGTCCCCGCATTGCCGCCCCCCTCGGGAGTCGACGACCGGGCGGGCGGCCCACACCTCGGCCGGTGGCCCGTGCCGGACGCCGAGCGGGACCTCCCCCGCGAAGGCGGGACCGGGCGCTCTCGCCCCGCGGCGTCCCTGCGGCCTCGCCGCGACGCCCGCCCCGTGCGTTCCGACGTGTCCGGCCCCCGCCGCCTCTGCCGGCCGGGAGGCGCCCGCCGCCAACGCGGTCAAGCGTAGACGGGAGCGACCCGCGTCACAGGGACAACGGCCAAATCGTGAGCAAGGCGTGAGCCATTCGTCACCACAGGCGATCCCGCCCCGCGGTCACCGGCCGCGCGCCCACTCCACCGTCGCCTTCAGCCCCTCGCGCAGCGGAGTGCGCGGACGCCAGCCCAGCACCTGCGCGGTGAGGGCGGGATCGACCGCCATGGCCCGCAGGTCGCCGAGCCGGGCCGGGGCGGTCTCGGGCCGGTCCGGGGCGCCCACCGCCTCGGCGACCAGGGCGTGCAGCTCCCGGTCGGTGGTCTGCACCCCGGTGCCCACGTTCAATCGGCGCCCGCCCCCGCGCTCCCCGCAGGCCAGGGCGAACGCCTCCGCCACGTCGAGCACGTAGACGTAGTCGCGGGTGTTGCCGCCGTCGCCGTACACCCTGGTGGGGGTGCCGCGCAGCAGGCCGTCGACGAAGATCGACACCACTCCGGCCTCCCCTTCGGGGGCCTGGCGGGGGCCGTAGACGTTGGCCAGCACCAGGGTGGTGAAGTCCAGCCCGTGCAGGGCCCGGTAGGTCTGCAGGTACACCTCGCCGGCCAGCTTGGAGGCGGCGTAGGGCGAGGCGGGACGCGGCTCGGCGTCCGGCGGGACCGGCAGCGCGTCCGGCGTCCCGTAGACGGCGCAGCTGGAGGCGAAGACCACTTTGCGGGCCCCGGCGGCGTGGGCCGCCTCCAGCGCGTTCACCGTCCCCAGCACGTTGATCCGCGCGTCGTGGCGCGGGTCGGCCACGCTGGAGCGCACGCTGACCTGAGCGGCCAGATGGCAGACCACTTCGGGGCGGCGGCGGGCGGCCAGCTCGACCAGCGCCGGGTCGCACACGTCCAGCCGGTGGAAGTCGGTGTCGGCCGGGACGTTGCGTCCCGAGGACAGGTCGTCGACGCCGATCACCTCATGGCCGTCGGCCAGCAGCCGATCGACCAGGTGAGATCCGATGAAGCCGGCCGCGCCGGTGACGAGAACGAGCACTCGAGCACGATAGCGCCCCCGGGCGGGCCTCCCGGGCGCGGGCCGCTCAGGCGGACTCGGTGTCCGTCACGGCGTCCACCGCCTCGGCGGGCGCCTGCGGTCCGCCCGCCTCCGCGCACAGCCGCTCGATGCGGTCCAGCACCTTGGCGCGCAGGTCCCCGGGCACCGGCTCGCACCCGCAGGACTTGCTCACCAGCTTCTTGACCGCCTCCTCCAGGCCGTACTCGCGCAGGCAGGGGCCGCATTCGTCGAGGTGCTTGCGGATCTGGGCGCAGCCGTGCTCGTCCAGCTCCCCGTCCAGGTAGGTGTAGACCTGGGCGAGCACCTCGGTGCAGGGCGTCTCATGGGGTCTTCCGCAGCTCATCGCTCACTCACCTCGTCATGCCGAAGGCTCGCCGCACTGCGCGCGCCCCGGCACGCCCGTGCCCTGCTCACGGTCCCTCCCCGGCGCGGGTCAGACCGCGTTCGCGGGCGTAGTCCTCCAGCATCGCTCGGAGCTGCCGCCGTCCGCGGTGCAGCCGGGACATGACGGTGCCGATCGGGGTGCCCATGATGTCCGCGATCTCCTTGTAGGCGAACCCCTCCACGTCGGCGAGGTAGACCGCGATGCGGAACTCCTCGGGCAGCTCCTGCAGCGCCGCCTTGACGTCGGAGTCCGGCAGGTGCTCCAGGGCCTCGGCCTCGGCCGACTTCAGCCCGGTGGAGGTGTGCGACTCGGCCCTGGCCAGCTGCCAGTCCTCGATCTCCTCGGCCGCCGACTGCTGCGGCTGGCGCTGCCGCTTGCGGTAGTTGTTGATGAAGGTGTTCGTCAGGATGCGGTACAGCCAGGCCTTGAGATTGGTGCCTTCCTTGAACTGGTGGAAGGACGCGAACGCCTTGGCGAAGGTCTCCTGGACGAGGTCCTCCGCATCGGCGGGGTTGCGGGTCATCCGCAACGCCGCCGAGTAAAGCTGGTCCAAGAACGGGAGCACATCGCGCTGGAAACGCTCCCGGCGCTGCTCCACGGTCTCCGTAGTGCCCGGGACCTGACCCACCCCCTCGATGCCGGCGACACGATCGCCACCGTAGGTCTTCGAAGATATAGGGCGGGACCGGTGCGGCACGACAGCGCCCCCCGGCGGGTCGGCAACGGTCGTGAGCGTCGACGCCATCGATGTCCAATCTTCCCGGGTGAAGCGGCCGGACCGCCGGCCGGCGGTGCGCGGTCGCAGCTGCCTACAGGCGTGTGCAACGCGTCGCCCTGCCGTAGGATTCCCCGACCTCCCGTCTCGCCGGGACGACGCCCGGACTTCGACCCGACTGTCCGTTTCCTCACAGTCTCGCCTCGGGGTGAGGCCGAGCATCCGGGAGGGAACAAGTCACGTACATGGCGAGAACAGGAGCAACCGTGCCGCCGCCGGCCACGCCCCCCGAACGCTCGATCAGCAGCCTGCGCGACGATCCGGGCCCGAGCGAGGACCTGGGGCCGTATTGGACCTTCTACCGCGCCGTGGCGGCGGCCCAGCTGCGGCGCTGGCTGCCCGAACGGAGGGCCCGGGTGCTGGACGTCTCCGGCGGGCGGACGCCGACCGCCGCCCGGGCCGCTGCGGCCGGCCACACCGTGATCGAGGTGCTGCCGGCGGCTCCCGGGCCCGACAGGGCCGGGCCGAGGGCCGCGGCTCCGGGCCGGCCGCGGAGCGCGGGCCGCGGTCCCGGCCCGCGCCCCGGCGCGGTGCACCGGGTGATCGGAGACCCCTCCTCGCTGGAGTTCCTGGCCGACGCCTGCGTGGACGCGGTGATCGCCGAGGACCGGGTGCTGTCGCGGCACCTGGCCGCCGAGGCCACCGTGGCGGAGCTGGCCCGGGTGCTGCGGCCGGGCGGGCGGATGCTGCTGAGCGTGGACTCGCTGATGCTCGGGATGGCGATCCTGGCCGAGCAGAACCATTGGGCGCACCTGTCGGACGTGCCGCGCGCCGAGGTGGTGCTGGTGCCCTGGCCCGACGGCACGATCACCCGGTGCTTCTGGTCCGAGCAGCTGCGCGAGCTGCTCACCGAGGCCGGGTTCGAGGTGGAGTGGATCCGGCCGCGCACCGTGCTGTCGCCGTCCACGGTGGAGCACGTGCTGACCGCCGACGAGCGCGCGCTCGGCCGCCTGGTGCGCACCGAGCTGGCCGCCTCGGTCGACGACGAATCGGTGGGCGTCCACCTGGTGGCCAGCGCCGTCCGCGCCCCCTGCCGGTGACCCCCGCCGCGGCGGCCCGTCAGAACAGGGTGCCGGTCTCGGGCCGGTCGCCGGACATGTGCCCGTCCGTGACCGGACGTATGAGGTCCGGGCCGTTGTTCCGCACGTTGTTGACGGCCCTGGAGACCGGATAGGCCTCCATGGTCCCGTTCATCGCGGGCGTCAGCAGCGCCCTGACCTCCTCGACGGCGGTCAGCCCCGGATCCAGCCAGGCGTCCCAGTGCTCGGGCCGCACCACCATCGGCATCCGGTCGTGGATCCGCCCCACGTCGTCGGCGGCCTGGGTGGTGATCACGGTGCAGGTCCACAGCCACTCGCCGTCGGGGTCGTCGGGGGAGCGCCACAGCTCGTACAGCCCGGCCATCGCCATCACCGCGCCGTCCCGCGGCCGGATGAAGAACGGCTGCTTGACGGGCCTGCGTCCCTCCGCCGCCTGAGGCGTGTACCACTCATAGAAGCCGTCGGCCGGCAGCAGGCAGCGCCGTTTGGCGAACGCCCGGCGGAACGAGGGCTTCTCGTGCACCGTCTCGGCCCGGGCGTTGATCAGCCGATTGCCGATCTTGACGTCCTTGGCCCAGGACGGCACCAGCCCCCACCGCAGCGCCCGCAGCTGCCGGACGGCCTCCTCCGCGGACTCCTCGGTCGGCCTGGCGAGCACCGCGGGGACCTGCTTGGTCGGCGCGATGTTGTAGTCGGGCCGGACGGCGTCCCCGGCGGCGTCCAGCCGCACCTGGAACTGTTCGATCAGCTCTTGCCGCGCCCACGTCGAGGCGTATCTCCCGCACATGCGCCCATCGTGCCCCTCAGCGGTGACACATCCCCCCTCCGCTCTCCCCTCCGCGGGACGTTCGACGAATCGGCCGTGTGCGAGGAACGCGTGAAATAAACGCGCACGGCGCGGGCATAGAGCCGGCATGCGACCCATCACAGCGATGGCCCGACCGTTGGTGGCCGCTTCCTTCGTCGTGTCCGGGATGGAGAGGCTGCGCGATCCTCGGTCGCGCGCCGAGGAGCTGGCCCCCTCCCTCAAGCCGATCGCCGACCGGGTGGACTGGCTCGCCGGCAAGGACCCCGAGATGCTGGTGCGGGTGCAGGGGGCGATCGGCGTGGGCGCCGGGACGATGCTGGCGCTGGGCAAGTTCCCCCGGCTGTCGGCGCTGCTGCTGGCGGCCTCGCTGCTGCCGACCGTGCTGGCCGAGCACCAGTACTGGACCGAGGACGACCCCGAACGCCGGGAGACGGAACGGTCGCTGCTGCTGCTCAAGGGCGGGCTGGCGGCCGCGTTGCTGATGTTCGCCACCGAGCCGCGCCGCCACCGCCGTCTGGCGGCGCTGCGGCGGCAGGTGCACGACGCCCGCACCAGGGCCGCCGTGGAGACCCGCGCGATGCGCCGGCAGGCGCAGGCCGAGATGCGTCAGGCCCGCCGGGAGGCGGCCCGCCAGGTGCGCCGGGCGCGTCGCGAGGCGCGCCGCCTGGCCAAGTCCTCGGGCAGGGCGCCGGTCACGGTCAAGCGCTGACCGGGGCCGGCCGGAAGCCTGATCGGGACCGGGGCCGCACGGGCGGAGCGGCGGCGGCCGGGGACGCCGGCCCCGCCGGCGCCCGGGCGGCCCTCGGCGGGAGGAGGGGCCGTTCGGCGGCGAGCGCCGCGGACCGGCCGCGGAGCGCCGCTCGCTAACCTAGCGGCATGTCCTCCTCCAACTGGGCCGCGCCGGTGGCCGCCGGGCCGGTCGACGCCACCGTGGAACTGCCCGGGTCCAAGTCGATGACCAACCGGGCGCTGATCCTGGCGGCGCTGGCCGAAGAGCCGGTGCGCATCGTGCGCCCGCTGCGCAGCCGCGACACCCTGCTGATGGCGCAGGCGCTGCGCGCGCTGGGCGTGCCGGTCGCCGACGACGGCGGGGACTGGCTGGTCGCCCCCGGCGGGCGCGGGCCGTTGGACGGCCCGGTCCAGGTGGACGTGGGGCTGGCCGGAACGGTGATGCGGTTCCTGCCGCCGGTGGCGGCGCTGACGGACGGCACGGTGACGATCGACGGCGATTCCCGGGCCCGGGAGCGGCCGATGCGGCCGATCATCGAGGCGCTGCGGACCCTCGGGGCGGAGATCGACGACGGCGGACGCGGCGCGCTGCCGTTCACCGTGCACGGCCGGGGAGGGCTGGCGGGCGGCGCGGTCGCCCTCGACGCCTCCGGCTCCTCCCAGCTGGTGTCGGGGCTGCTGCTGGCCGCCCCCCGGTACGCCAAGGGCGTGGAGGCCCGGCACGAGGGCCCGCCCGTCCCCTCCGCACCGCATCTGGAGATGACGGTGCAGATGCTGCGGGAGGCGGGCGCGACCGTGGAGACCGGCGAGAACGTGTGGCGGGTGGCGCCCGGCGCGCTGCGCGGCGGGGAACGGGTGATCGAGCCGGACCTGTCGAACGCGGCCCAGTTCCTGGGGGCGGCGCTGGTGACCGGCGGGCGGGTGACCGTGCCCGGATGGCCCGCCGAGACCACCCAGCCGGGCGACGCGCTGCGCGAGCTGCTGGCCGCGATGGGCGGCCGGGTGTCGCTGGGCCCGGAGGGGCTGACCGTGCGGGGCTCCGGCGAGGTGGAGGGCCTGGACGCCGATCTGCACGACGTGGGCGAGCTGACCCCTGTGATCGCGGCGCTGGCGGCGCTGGCGCGGACCCCCTCCCGGCTGCGGGGGATCGCGCATCTGCGCGGGCACGAGACCGACCGGCTGGCCGCCCTGGCCCGGGAGATCAACGCGCTGGGCGGGGACGTCCGCCAGCTGCCGGACGGGCTGGAGATCCGGCCGCGGCCGCTGCACGGCGGGTTGTGGCGCACCTATGAGGACCACCGGATGGTGATGGCCGGCGCGGTGCTGGGCCTGGTGGTCGAGGGGGTGCGGATAGAGAACGTGGGCACGGTGGGCAAGACGCTCCCCGACTTCACCGAACGCTGGAGCCGCATGCTGGGGGTTTGACGCTGGCACGACGACTGAGGGACTTCGACGAGGACGACGTCCGGGTGCGCCCGAGCCGCCGCGGCTCGCGCCCGCGCACCCGCCGTCGGCCCGCGCACGAGAACGCGGTGACCGGCTTCGTGACGGCGGTCGACCGGGGCCGCTACCGGTGCCTGGTCGACGATCGGACGGTCACCGCGATGCGGGCCCGCGAGCTGGGCCGCAAGGGCGTCGTGGTGGGCGACCGGGTGGCGCTGGTCGGCGACGTGTCCGGTGACCCCGACACGCTGGCCCGGATCGTGCGGGTGCACCCTCGCTCCTCGGTGCTGCGCCGCACCGCCGACGACACCGATCCGTTGGAGCGGGTCATCGTCGCCAACGCCGACCAGCTGGTGATCGTGACGGCGCTGGCCGACCCGCCGCCCCGGCCCCGGATGATCGACCGCTGCCTGGTGGCGGCGCACGACGCCGGGCTGCGGCCGCTGCTGTGCCTGACCAAGGCGGACCTGGCGCCCCCCGACGCGCTGCTGGCGATCTACGAGCGGCTGGGCGTGCCGTACGTGGTGACCCGGCACGCCACCGAGCTGGAGGAGCTGCGCGGGCATCTGGCCGACCGGGTCAGCGTGCTGGTCGGGCACTCCGGCGTCGGCAAGTCCACCCTGGTGAACGCGTTGGTGCCGGGGGCGCGGCGGGCGGTCAGCGAGGTCAGCGCGGCGACCGGCCGAGGCCGGCACACCTCGTCGTCGGCGATCGCGTTCCGGCTGCCGGACGACGGCTGGATCATCGACACCCCGGGGGTGCGGAGCTTCGGCCTGGCCCACGTCCGGCCGGAGGACGTCGTCGCCGCCTTCCCCGAGCTGGCGGAGGGCGTGGAACGCTGCCCGCGCGGCTGCGACCACCTGGGGCCCGACTGCGCCCTGGACGCCTGGGCGGCCGAGGGGCGCGCCGATCCGCGCCGGCTGGACTCCATGCGCCGGCTCCTGGCCAACCGCGCGGACACCGACGCCGACTGACCCCGCCGGCGCGGTCCGCGCCCACATCGCCGGCCCGCCGCGCCGCGAGGCGCCTTCCGGCGGGGGATCGGGGGCCGAGGCGAAGCGGATCCGGGCCGGGCCCGGCCCGCGGCCGGAGCCGGCCTCGCGTCCGGACGCTCGGGCGCGGCCCGCGGGGCGCCCGCTCGGTAAGGTCACGTTCATGAGCCGGGTGATCGCGGGTCAGTACGAGCTGCTCGAGCGGATCGGACAGGGCGGGATGGGCGCCGTCTGGCGGGCCCGGGACATGCGGCTGGACCGCGAGGTGGCGGTCAAGGAGGTCGTGCTGCCGCAGGGGCTGGAGGAGGCCGAGCGCGCCCGGCTGCACGCGCGGGTGGAGCGGGAGGCCAAGGCGGCGGCGCGGCTGGACCATCCGGGGATCGTCACCGTGCACACCGTCGTGGAGGAGGACGGCCGGCCCTGGATCGTGATGCGGCTGGTGCGGGGACGCTCCCTGGAGAAGGTGCTGCGCGAGGAGGGTCCGCTGCCGCCGCACCGGGCCGCGGCGATCGGCGGGCAGCTGGCGAGGGCGCTGCGGGCGGCGCATGCGGCCGGGGTGGTGCACCGCGACGTCAAACCCGCGAACGTGCTGCTGGAAGAGGACCGGGCGGTGCTCACCGACTTCGGGATCGCGGTGGTGGCCGGCGAGGAGACGCTGACCCGCACCGGCGGGCTGATCGGCTCCCCCGCCTACCTGTCGCCGGAGCAGGCCCGCGGCCTGCGGGTCGGGCCGCCGACGGACCTGTGGTCGCTGGGGGCCACCCTGTACGCGGCGGTGGAGGGCCGTCCGCCGTTCCGGCGCCCCGACGTGTGGTCGCTGATCGGCGCGATCGGCTCCGACGCGCCGCACGACCCGCCGGTGCACGCCGGACCGCTGCGGCCCGTGCTGGAGGGGCTGCTGCGCAAGGACCCGGAGCACCGGATGACGGCCGAGGAGGCCGAACGGCTGCTCGAGGCGATCGCCCGTCAGGAGCCGGTGACGCCGCCCGCGGCGTGGACGCCGCCCGGGACGGGCGGCGGGGACGTCGGCGTCGGCGCGCCCGCTCACCCGCCCGGCCCCCCTCACGTCGTCGTGCCCGGCCCCACCGTGCCGGTGCAGACCGGAGCGTCCGCACCCGCCCCGGTCCCGCGGCACCGGTCGTCGGCGCTCCTGTGGACCCGCCTGGCGGCGGCGGTGGCGATCATCGTCGCGGTGGCCTCGGCGGCCGTGTTCGTCGCGGTCGCCCTCACCGACGGCCCCGGCCCCGGCCCCTCCCCGACCCCCGAGCCGTCCCCCACCGCCACGGCCGACGCCCGGACGACCGCCGTCGTCCCGGCCGGCTACGTGCGCCACGACGGGGGGTCGTTCACCGCCCTGGTGCCCCGGGACTGGCGGCGGGAACAGGACGGGCGCGACTGGTCGTTCCTCGACATGACCGAGGGCCGCCGGCGGGGCATCTCGGTCATGCCGCTGGGCCACGGAGTCGGCACCGTCGCCCAGCATCTGAACGCGGCCGCCGAGGGTCTCAAGAACAAGTACCGGGACTACCGGCAGATCGCGTTCCGGGAGGGCATCGACTATCTGGGCGAGCGGGCCGCCGAAGTGGAGTTCACCTTCACCGAGAACGGCACCGCGGGTCACGCGCGGGTCCGGGTGTTCCGGTTCAACGGCGAGTTCTACATGATCACGATGATCGCGTTCCAGTCGGTGTGGGCGGAGAGCGTCCCGCACTTCGAGACGTTCCTGAACTCGTTCCAAGCCTCCTGACCGGGGATCGCCGCCGACATGAGACGACGCGGGTTCCTCGCCGCCGGGGTCGCGGCCCTGGTCACGGGCTGCGTCGGCGACACGCCTCCCGGGACCGCCCCGACGCCGGCTCCGACCGCCCCGCCCGCCGCCACCGGCCCCGCGGACTGGCGGGCGCTGGAGAGAGGGCTGGCCGGACGGCTGATCAGGCCCGGCGACGAGGCCTATGAGGAGGCCCGCAGGCTCTACATCCCGCGTTTCGACCGGATCCGCCCGGCGGGCATCGCCTACTGCGCCGGGCCGGAGGACGTGCGGGAGTGCATCGCGTTCGCCCGCAGACGGCGGCTGCCGCTCGCGGTGCGGTGCGGCGGGCACGGTTATGCGGGCTGGTCCACCGGGACCGGGCTGGTCATCGACGTCTCGGCGATGGACGACGTGCGCACCGAGGACGGACGCGCCGTGGTCGGCGCCGGGCTCAGGCTCATCGACCTGCAGGAGCGGCTCGCCGAGGACGGCGCGGCGGTGCCGACCGGGACGTGCCCGACGGTGGGGATCGCCGGGCTGGCGCTGGGCGGCGGGCTGGGGGTGACGGCCCGCCGGTACGGGCTGACCTGCGACGCGTTGGAGGCCGTCCAGGTGGTGACCGCCGACGGCCGGATCCTGGAGTGCGACGCGCGACGCGAACCCGACCTGTTCTGGGCGTGCCGGGGCGGCGGCGGAGGCAACTTCGGCGTCGCGACCTCGTTCGTCTTCCGGACGTACCCGGCCGAGGAGGTGTTCACGTGCACGCTGGGATGGCCGTGGCGGCACGCCGCCCGGGTGATCGCCGCCTGGCAGTCGTGGGCGCCGAACGCCCCCGACGAGCTGTGGTCGAGCCTGCGGCTCGCCACCGAGCCGTCCGCCGCGGAGCCGACCCTGGAGTTGACGGGGGTGTCGTTCGACGACCCCGGCCCGCAGCTGGAGCGGCTGGCCGCCGCGGTGCGCGCCGACCCGTCCCGGCGGGTCGTCCGCCGCAGGCCCTACCTGACGGCCATGCGGGAGATGGGCGGATGCTCGGGTGAGGACTGCCGCCGGAGGGGCACCCTCCCGGGGACCCGTCCGGACGGGCGGTATCCGCGCACCGAGTACACCGCCAAGTCGCATGTGGCGCTCCGGCCGCTGCCCGTCCCGGCGATCGAGACGCTGGTCGGCGCGTTCACCGAGGGCAACCGGGTGACGGGCCGCAGCGTGCTGCTGGACGCGCTCGGCGGCGCAGTCGGGCGGGTGCGTCCGGAGGACACCGCCTTCCCGCACCGCCGAGGGCTGTTCACCGTTCAGTACATCGCCGACACCGGTGATCGGCGATGGCTGCGTCGGCTGCACGCCGCGATGGAGCCGCACGTCGGCGGCGCCGCGTACGTCAACTACGCCGATCCCGAGCTGCGGGACTGGCGGCGCGCGTACTACGGCGCCAACTATGCACGGCTGGCCGGGGTCAAACGCGCCTACGACCCCGAGCGGCTGTTCAGCTTCCCACAGTCGATCGGGTGAGCCGGGCGATGGACTCGTCGTCGCAGGCGTCCCAGAACGTGCCGACCACGTCCTCCAGGTGGTCCATGGACTCGGCCCGGAACAGCACCACCTGGTACTGGGTGATGTCGTACTCGGTGGTGCCCATGGCGGCCAGATCCAGCGGCCGGATGTCCATCTTGCGGAACTCCTCGATCTCCCCGTAGGAGGAGAGGATCCCCGCTCCGTAGGCCCTCAGCTCGTCCCCCTCGGTCATCACCCCGAACTCCAGGGTGAACCAGAAGACCTTGGAGACGAACTCCAGCGCCTCCTCGCTCTCCACCCGGCGCGCCGCGCGCCCCGCCGCCCGGTACAGCTCGGCGAGCCGGTCCGAGGCCAGGGTGTTGGCGTGCCCGATGACCTCGTGGATCACGTCCGGCTCGGGGGTGTAGAAGGGGACGGTGTGGTGGCGGATGTACTGGGTGGAGTGGAAGTAGGAGTCGGCCAGCGACCCGTAGAACTCCCGCAGCGGGACCAGCCCGGCGGCCGGAAGATAGCGGAACCCGGTCAGCGCCTCCAGGCGTTCGGAGACCTCCTGCAGCTGCGGGACCCGGTCCTCCGGCAGCGCCAGCCGTTCCTTGGCGTCCAGGAACTCCCGGATCGCGTACCGGCGGTGCTTGGCCGCCAGCTCTCGGCTGACCAGGCGCCAGACCTCGTGCTCCTCGGGGGTGTACTCGACCACCGGGACGGGGTCGCCGCGCCGGTGGTTCAGGGCCAGACGGGCGATCTCGTTACGCCTCTTGCGATAGATGGGGTCCGCGAAGCCAGGGTGGCTTTTGGCCAGTTCCACGGTGACCTCACCGTGCTCGTCCTGGCTGACGGGCGCGAAGTACTGCGCTTCCTCCATCATCGTCGCCTCCTCGTCGAAGCGGATGGATGCTTCCGAGAAGACCAGGTCGGGCCCGGTATGGCAAGAGCACCGCAATCCTGACGCCGGGCCGTTACCCGCGGATCCCCACCGACGGGGCGCCGACGGCCCGCGCGGCAGGACCGTCGCGCGCTCCTCGGCCTCCTTCAGCGCCCGCGCACGGCCCGGGGCCGGCTCCTCTGCGCGCATCGCGTCATCTCGGCGCTGACCTGGCTGAACGCGGCCTTCTCGGCCACCCGCCCGACCCGCCCGCGCAGCCGGGCGGCCGACGCCCGGCCTCCGGCGCGGCGCGCCGGAGGCAGACGGCGTCGATGCGCTCGACCCGTTCCCGGCCGAAGGCGGCGATCTCCTCCCGCGCCTCGCCCACCCGGGCCTTGAGGCGTTCTCTCCCCCGCTCATGCGGCGTCGCCGGTCGGACGGGCCGTTCGACTCGCCGAGCAGCCCCCTGCGGCCGCCGGGACGCGTCGACGGCGTGCTCGGCCGGCGGCGTCAGCCGGTCGGCCGGCTCGTCCGGGGTCCGGGCGCGGCGAGGGCCGGTCGGCTCCGCCGCCCGGTCGGGAGGCCGGCCGGGAAACCGGACGGGAACGTCTGCGGCATGCGCCCCCTGCCGCCGGCCCGGCCCGGGGCGCCGGGGCCGCTCGCGACCGCCGGGTCCGGGTGCGGAAAGGTCAGTGTACGGTCACGCGCGCGGTAAGTATGCCGGTGCGCGGCGTGATCGCGGTAGCGTGGCGGCCGTGGCGGGCTACAGCGATGACCTGCGTCTGGCCCATGTGCTGGCGGACGCGGCGGATGACATCACGACCAAGCGGTTCCGTGCGCTCGATCTGCGCATCGACACCAAACCGGACCTGACGCCGGTCAGCGACGCCGACCGGTCGGTCGAGGAGCAGGTGCGCGGCATCCTCAAACGGGCCAGGCCGCGCGATGCGGTGGTGGGCGAGGAGTACGGCAGCACCGGGCACGGGGCGCGCCGCTGGGTGATCGATCCCATCGACGGCACCAAGAACTTCGTGCGCGGCGTCCCGGTGTGGGCGACGCTCATCGCGTTGATGGAGGACGAGGAGGTGGTGGTCGGGCTGGTGTCGGCCCCCGCGCTGAACCGGCGCTGGTGGGCGGCGCGCGGCGGCGGCGCGTGGAGCGGCCGGAGCCTGTCGCAGGCCGCCCGGCTGCAGGTGTCGTCGGTGGCCACGCTGTCGGACGCCTCGCTGTCGTTCTCCAGCCTCAGCGGCTGGGAGGAGCGGGGGCGGCTGGAGAACTTCCTGGACCTGACCCGGGCGGTGTGGCGGACCCGGGCGTTCGGGGACTTCTGGTCGCACATGATGGTGGCCGAGGGCACGGTGGACGTCTCCGCCGAGCCGGAGGTGTCGCTGTGGGACCTGGCGGCGCTGCAGGTCATCGTCGAGGAGGCGGGCGGCCGGTTCACCAACCTGGCGGGGGCGCCGGGCCCGGACGGCGGCAGCGTGGTGTGCACCAACGGGCTGTTGCACGACGAGGTGCTGCGGATGCTCGGCGGCTAGGCGACCCGCGTTCCCGGACAAAATGCGACATATCGTGGTTCTGCGGTCGGCGGCGGAACCGCGGGCGGTGCGTGACCGTTGCCCAAGTACCGGGTCTCGGAGGTGTCAGATGGCAGGGAAGGCCGTGTACGTCGTCGGCGGGATCGCCGTGACGTTCCTCGTCCTGAAGTTCTTGGGCCCGCTGGTCGCGACGCTCATCGTGCTGGGGATCATCGCGCTGCCGGTGGGGGCGTACCTGATGCTGGACCCCTCCCAGCGCCGCCGGCTGCGCGGCCAGGCCCGCAAGCGCCTGGGAAGCGGCCGCTGACGGTGCGCTAACGTCACGCCGTGGTTTCGATCGGCGTGGTGGGCGGCGGGATCATCGGGCTGGCGACGGCGCGGCGGCTGGCGTCCCGCGGCGCGCGGGTGACCGTGCTGGAGAAGGAGGACCGGCTGGCCGCGCACCAGACCGGCCGCAACAGCGGCGTCGCCCACGCGGGGCTGTACTACGCGCCCGGGTCGCTCAAGGCGACCCTGTGCCGCCGCGGCGTCGAGCTGCTCAGGGAGTACTGCCTCGAACGCGGGCTGCCCTACATCGAGTGCGGCAAGGTCGTCGTGGCGCGGCACGCGGGCGAGGTGTCGCGGTTGCGGGAGATCCAACGGCGCGCCCTCGCCAACGGGGTTCCGGGGCTGCGCTGGCTGGACCCCGCCGGGCTCGGTGAGGTGGAGCCGCACGCGGCGGGGGTGGCGGCGCTGCACTCCCCCCGCACCGCGATCGTGGACTTCCCGGCCGTGGCGCGGGCGTTCGCCGACGATGTGACCGCGGCGGGCGGGACGGTGCTGCTCGGGTTCGAGGTGAGGCGGATCCGCCGGAGCGGCGGCCGGGTCGTGGTGAACGAGGAGCTGGCCTTCGACCGGCTGGTGGTGTGCGCCGGGCTGCATTCGGACCGGGTGGCGCGGCTGGCGGGCGACGATCCGGCCCCCGCGATCGTGCCGTTCCGCGGGGAGTACTACCGGCTGGTCCCGCAGCGCACGCACCTGGTGCGGGGGCTGATCTATCCGGTGCCCGACCCGCGCTACCCGTTCCTGGGCGTGCACTTCACCCGGCGGGTGGACGGCGGTGTGGACGTGGGGCCGAACGCCGTGCTCGCGCTGGCCCGCGAGGGCTACCGGCGGCGTGATCTGCGGCCGGCGGACGTGTGGGAGACGCTGCGGTGGCCGGGGTTCCGGAGGCTGGCGCGGCGGCACTGGAGGACCGGGGTGAAGGAGATGTACGGCTCGGCGGTCAAGGGGGCGTTCGCCGCCGAGGCGCGGTCGTTCGTCCCGGCCCTGCGGACCGCCGACCTGGTGCCCGCTCCGGCCGGGGTGCGGGCGCAGGCGGTGGACCCCGACGGGTCGCTGGTGGACGACTTCCGGATCGGCCAGCTGGGCCCGATCGTCACCGTCCGCAACGCCCCCTCCCCCGCCGCGACCTCGTCCCTGGCGATCGCCGAGCACATCGCCGACCGGGTCCTGGCGGACTGAGCCCGGCCCGCCTCACCGCGGCGGGGGCAGCAGCCGCAGCAGGCAGCGGCGGGCGAACGCGCGGGCGCTGTCGTCGTCCACCGCCAGCCCGCCGCCGGGCACCAGCAGCAGCGACAGCGCCACCCGCAGCAGCACCTCGCACACCCCGTCCAGGTCGGCGCCCGGCCGGTCGCGGCCCAGCCGTTCGGCCAGGATGTCGCGCGCGGCCAGCATCACCGCGCCGCCGTTCATGCTGAGCTGCGGCAGGAACGCCTCCGGCTCGCCGGTCGCCACCCGCGCCAGCAAGGGGTTGGACCGGGCCTGGCGCAGCCCGGCCACGAACCCCTCGACCAGCGCCTCCTCGGCGGACAGCCCTTCGGTGGCCGCGGCGATCCCCGACAGGAATCGCCGGCACTCCCGCAGGATGACCTCCTGCACGAGCTGTTCCTTGGTGCCGAAGCGCCGGTAGATGGTGGTGCGCGCGACCCGGGCCCGCCGGGCGACGTCCTCCATGCTCACCCGGCGCAGCCCGTGGGCCTCGAACTCCGCCAGCGCGGCGTCCAGGATCCGCTCCTGGAGGGCGTCGGGCGGGCGCTGATCGGCGTCCGGCCTGCTCAGCAGTCTCTCCATCAGCCGCGGATGCGCGCGTCGTAGCCCTTGCGGGCCTCGCGGTCGAAATCCAAAAAGAGGGTGTCCAGCCCGTACCGGCGGGCCATGAAGCGTTTCACGCCGTCGGGGATCAGCCCCATCATCCGGATCTGACCGGTGAGCATCCGCGGCACGATGATCTGCGGCCGCGGGCGGGCGATCATCTGCACCACCGCGGCGGCGACCTCCTCGGGCTCGCAGTTGCGCATGCCCCGAGGGCTGCGGGTCCCGGCGATCAGCTCGGTGTTGGTGAAGGAGGGCAGGACGGCGCCCACGTGCACGCCCCGGTCCCGCACCTCCAGCCGGGTCGCCTCGGTGAACGCCACGACCGCGGCCTTGCTGGCGTTGTAGAGCGCCAGACCCGGGGTGGGCAGCACCCCCGCCAGCGAGGCGATGTTGATGATCTGTCCGCGGGCGCGCGGCAGCATCCGTTCCAGCGCCAGCTTGGTGCCGGTCATCACGCCGTGCACGTTGACGTCCAGGCAGCGGCGGGCGTCGGCCTCCGATTCGGCGGTGACCGGGCCGATCGGCATGATCCCGGCGTTGTTGACCAGGACGTCGAGGCGGCCGAGCCGCTCCTCCGTCTCGGTGAGGAACGCCTCGAACGAGGCCCGGTCGGTGACGTCCAGCCGCATGGCGAGGGCGCCGAGCCGTTCTCCGGCCTCCTCGGCCGCGGCCTCGTCGATGTCGCCGATCGCGACCTCGGCGCCCTTGGCCGCGAGCGTCTTCGCGGTGGCCAGGCCGATCCCGCGCGCCGCTCCGGTGATGGCGATGACCTTGCTCATGCGCGTCCTCCGTTCGCCGGGCGCGCTCCGCGGCGCCGCCGCACCGCCCAGGAGACGCCGCAGTGCGCCGGCGCGGTCACGACAGCCTCTCCAGCCGCACGGGAAGCCCGTCGGCGGGCGAGGGCAGCGAGGTGGTGTCCAGCGGCCACTCGTAGTCGGCGGGGACGCTCCACCGGTGGTTCAGCAGGATCCGGTGGAAGATCGACTTGATCTGCAGCCCGGCGAAGTGCATGCCGATGCACTTGTGCGCTCCGCCGCCGAACGGGGCCCAGGCGTACTTGTGGACCTTGTCCTCGCGGCGGTGCTCGGCGAACCGCTCGGGGTCGAAGCGCTCGGGGTCCTTCCAGACCTCCGGCATCCGGTGGTTGGTCAGCAGCGGGACCACCACGAGCGTCCCCCGCGGGATGTGGTAGCCGAGGACGGAGGTGTCCTTGACGGCCAGGCGGGGCAGCGCCGGGACGGGGGCCACCAGCCGCTGGGCCTCCTTGATCACCAGATCCAGAGAGGTCAGCGCGTCCAGGTCGTCGAATCCGAGCACGCGCCCGCCGAGGGCGCGGGACTCCTCGCGCACCCGCTCCTGCCACTCGGGGTGCTTGGCCAGGTAGTAGGCCATCGTGGTCATGGTGATGGTGGACGTGTCGTGCGCCGCCATCAGCGCGAAGATCATGTGGTTGACCACGTCCTCGTCGGTGAAGCGGTGCCCGTCCTCGGTCTCGGCCTGGCACAGGGCGGCGAACAGATCGTCTCCGCCGTCGCGCCGCTTGGCCGGCAGGTGCCGGCGGAAGAACTCCTCCAGCGTCTTGCGGGCCCGCAGGCCCTTGTGCCAGCGCAGGCCCGGCACCGGGAAACGGATGAGGGCGGTGCCCGCCCGGACGGCGTCGATGAACGCCCCGTTGATCCGGTCGGCCTCGGAGCGGTCCAGCTCGACGCCCATGAACACGTCGACGGCCAGGTCCAGGGTGAGCTGCTTGATGTGGTCGTAGAACCTCCAGCCCGCCCCCGGCGTCCAGGCCTCGACGCCGCGTTCGATGCTCGGCCCCATCGCCTCCACGTAGGCGCGCAGCTTGGGCTTGGTGAACGCCTGCTGCATGATGCGCCGGTGGTGCAGGTGCTCCTCGAAGTCCAGCAGCATGATGCCGCGGGTGAAGAACGGGCCGATGAAGTACGTCCACGCGGGGCCGTTGGCGAACGCCTTGTCCTTGTTGACCAGGACGGTCTCGGCGGCCTCGGGGCCCTGTACGGTGACCATGCGGCGGCCCAGCAGCCATCCCCAGGAGACCGGCCCGAACCGCAGGTACCGGTTGCGGGCGATCCCGAACGGGTCGTGCATGGTCTGCAGGGTGTGACCGATCAGCGGGACACCCGGGTCGCCGAGAACCGGCTTGAGGTCGCTGCCCGGGGGTGGGGGGGCGAGCACGGTGGGCATGCGGTCCTCCCGCGAGGAACAGAAGAACGATTTCTGCAGCTTCGTTCTATCTCGCGGGCATACCGAAGTCCATAGGTAGGCAAGGAATTACTTACAAGGTGTCGGGGTTCCCTCGGCCCAGCACCCGGGCGCCCGCCATGCGGCCGGCCTGCAGCCGCTCCCACATGTGGCGGCGCCGGGGCTTGCCGCTGGAGGTCCGCTGGATCAGCCCGGATCCGACCACGATGGTCACCCGCACCTCGTCGCCCAGCCGCCGGCGCAGGAACTCGCGCACCCGCGGCTCCCACTCGGCCGACCCGGTCTCGGCGAACAGCGCGACCCCGGTGGAGCCCGCCCCCGGCACCCCGACCATCACGATCCGGCCCTTGCCCAGCCCGGTGATCTCGGCGACCCGGGCCTCCAGGTCCTCCACGTACACGCTGCGCCCGCGGACCTTGATGCTGTCGCCCATCCGGCCCAGCACGAACAGCTGCCCGTCGTGGAAGAAGCCGGCGTCGCCGGTGTAGACCCGCCCGTCGGCGAACCTGGTCGACCTGCCCTCCGCCCCGGCGTAGTAGCCCGGGCAGGCCGACGCCCCGCCGACCACGATCTCGCCCAGATGCCCGGGCGGCAGCTCGCGGCCCTCGTCGTCGACGATGACGACCGGCACCTCCGGCGCCGGCGTCCCGGTGCCGACCACCCAGCCGGACTTGGCGCCCAGCGAGTCCGGCCCGAGCGGGCGCCGCTCCAGGACGGTCACCGGCTCGCCGAACACCAGCGTCTGCGGGTCGGGCCGCACCGCCAGCGGATCGCGGTCGGCGGTGTCCGCGGTGACCAGCAGCGTGGTCTCGGCCATCCCGTAGGCGGGCTTGAACGAGTGCCGGGAGAACCCGTACGGCTCCACCAGCCGGGCGAAGACCTCCAGTGCATGGGGGTCGATCGGCTCGGCCCCCACGATCGCGGTCCGCCAGCCCGACAGGTCCACCCCCTCCAGCTGCTCGGGCTTGATCCGGCGCGCGGCGTAGGCGTACGCGAACGGCGGCGCGGCGGTGTGCGCGGCGTTCGCAAAGCACCGCACCCAGCGCGCCGGGTCGCGGATGAACTGGTCGGGCCGCATCAGCCACAGCGTCCCCTGCCGGGTGACGGGGGTGAGGAAGCAGCCGATCAGCCCCATGTCGTGGTACAGCGGCAGCCAGGAGGCGATCTCGTCGCCGTCCTGGTAGTCGGCGGTGCGGACGATCAGGTCGCGGTTGGCCTCCAGGTTGGCCCAGGTGACCATCACCCCCCGCGGCTCGCCGCTGGACCCGGAGGTGAACTGCAGCAGCGCCAGCTCACCGGCCGGCTGCAGATCGGCCTCGTGGTCGGCCTGCCGCGGCGTCCACGGCCGCCCGCCGATCCCGGCCGCCTCCAGCGCCCGGCCGATCGGCTCGGCCAGGTCCGCGGAGGCCACCGTCAGCGCCGGCCGGGCCTGCCGCAGGATGGCCGCCACGTGCGCCACGTACTCGTCGCCGTCCTGGAACAGCGGCGGTGTGATCAGGCACACCGTCGCACCCGCCGCCCACACCCCGAAGAACGTCTCGATGCAGGTGAAGTCGGTGGGCAGCACCACGCACACCACGTCGCCGGGCCGCACCCCGGCCTCGATCAGCGCCGCCGCGCTCCGCTTGGCGGCGGACGCCAGCGCCGGATAATCGCGGTACTCCCAGCCGCCGTCCTCGGCGGCCAGGTGGACACCCCGATCGGCCTGCGGCTTGTCCAGCCATTCGCGCAGCGCTGAGCTCATCCCGTCCCTTCCGGAAAATCCTCACCTGGGCGATTCGGGGCAACTTCACCAGCGGCGACGGCGCCCGTCAACCAAGCGGCGCCCCCGTGCCGGCCGTCTCCGCGTGCGCCCGCGGCGGATCAGGTCGCCGCGGGCCGCGCGGCCAGCCGCGCCACCAGCCGCCACCCCAGCAGCGCCAGCGCCAGGAACGAGGCCGCCACGATCACGAAGGCGGGCGCGGTCCCCTGTCCGGTCGCCGCCCGCAGCGCCATCCCGCCGGCCACGGTCGTCGCCCAGATCACGACGCCGGCCGGGAACAGCGCCCACGGCCTCCGCCGGGCCCGCCCGACCGCCCATCCGACCGCCAGCCCCGCCAGGAACGGCCACGCCGTCGAGGCGACGCCGGTCAGCGTCCCGGACTCCTCGTGGCTGGCCCGGCCGACCGCCACGAACACCACCACACCGACCACGTCCAGCAGTCCGGCGACCCATGCGCGCATGCCCTGAGGCTATCCCCGCCGGTGCGCGCCCCCGAGGAACGGGGGCCGGAAGGCGGTGCGGCGCGGACACGCGGCGGGACGGAGGCACACGAAGAGCCGGCCGCGGTCGCGGCCGGCTCTTCGGACGTGGTAGCGGGGGCAGGATTTGAACCTGCGACCTCTGGGTTATGAGCCCAGCGAGCTACCGAACTGCTCCACCCCGCGTCGACAGCACTTAACTTTATGGGGCCGGTGGCCCTTGTGCAAACCGACGGCGCCGGAGGGGCCTCCCGGCCGTCCGGCACCGGCGCGGCCCCTCCGGCCGGGTCCGGGCGCGGCGGGCCGGGGCGCACGGACCCGGCCCGAACAGCCGCGAGGGCCGGCCCGGCGGGCCGGCCCTCGGATCAGTAGCGGGGGCAGGATTTGAACCTGCGACCTCTGGGTTATGAGCCCAGCGAGCTGCCGAACTGCTCCACCCCGCGTCGAGTGCACATTCACTGTAGAGGCAGGCGGGGCCGGGCACAAATCGTTTTCGCGAACTCAGCCTCCCGGACAGGAGGGAACGTCGCCCTTGCCGCTGTTCAGGGCGTTCAGTGCGGAGATGGCGCCGCTCAGGCTCTCGACGCGGACCAGGCGCAGGCCCTTGGGGGCGGCGGCCACCGCGTCGATGCAGTTGTCGGCCGGGGTGAGGAAGACGGTGGCGCCGGCCCTCCGGGCGGCGACCATCTTCTGCTGGATGCCGCCGATCGGGCCGACCTTGCCGTCGGTGTCGATGGTGCCGGTGCCGGCCACGAACTTCCCGCCGGTCAGCGGCCCCGGGGTGAGCTTGTCCACGATGGCCAGGGAGAACATCAGCCCGGCGCTCGGCCCGCCGACGTCGCCCACGGTGATCGTCACCTTGAACGGGAACCGGTAGGACTCCCCCAGCACGACGCCGACCAGCGGACGGCTCCCGTCCGGAGCGGCGACGGTGGCGAGCGTGACGTCCTGCTCCTTGCCGTCGCGCAGCACCCGCAGCGTGACCCGGTCGCCCGGCCTGCGGGCGCTCATCTTCTCGGTGACGGCGGCCACCCCCGTCACCTCGGCCCCGTCCACCGCCACGATCTCGTCGCCGGGCCGCAGCAGGCCGTCGGCGGGCATCCCCTTCTGCACCGAGTCGACCAGCACCCGCACCCCCACCGTGATGTTCAGCTGGCGGAGCGCGGCCACGACGGCCTTCTCCTGGGAGTCGGCCATCTGCTGGGTGTTCTCCCGCTCGACGTCCTCCACCGTCTCGCCCTTGGGGAAGACCGTCTCCTCCGGGACGATCGCGGTGTCCTTGGCCAGCCAGCCGCGCAGCGCCGTCAGCAGGTCGATCCGGTTCCCAGGACCGCCCCGGTAGGCCACCGTCGTGAAGTTCAGGTGCCCCCCGTCCTCGTACACCTGCCGCCCCTCGATGCTGATCAGCGGCTTGCCGTCCTGGTTCTTGCTCAGGGTGTTGTACGTCGGCCCCGGCATCAGCGCCACATACGGCACCGGCAGCAGCACCCCGACGACGCACAACGCGAAGATCAGAAAGCTCGCGACGACCAACGTCGCTGCACGGCGAGACATAGCGCTCAGGCTATCCGGGCCCCGGCGCCCGGCATGCCCGCCCTGCCCCGCCGGCTCCCGACATGCACCGGCTCACCGGGCGCCGCGGGGGTCGACCGGCGCGCCCTCCCGTCCCGGAGAACGCCCCGGATCGCATCGGTCGCGCCGGACCGCGCCGGGCGCCGGCGAAGGCCCGCGCACGGGCGCGCGAGGCGCGCTCCCGCCGCGCTCAGCACGCGCCGACCCACTCGTCGGTGCCGTCGGCGAAGAGCTGGTGCTTCCAGATGGGGACCCGGGACTTGAGATCGTCGATCAGCCGGCGGCAGGCGGCGAACGCCTCGGCGCGGTGCGGACAGGACACCGCCACCACCACCGCCAGGTCGCCGACCGCCAGGTCGCCGACCCGGTGCACGGCGGCCATGGCGCGGACCGGGAAGTCGACCGCGATCTTCTCCATCACCGCGCGCAGCTCCCGTTCGGCCGTGGGATGCGCGCTGTAGGACAGACGGGTCACAGGGCGCTGGTGATCGTGGTCGCGGACCGTGCCGACGAACAGGGCGGTCCCGCCGGCGGCCGCGTCGCCGACGGCGTTGAACACCTCGTCCACGGACAGCGGGGTCTCCCGGATCCCGACCAGCCGGATGACGTCCACGCCGGAAGGCTACCCGCGCGGGCCTTCGTCGGACATGTCCGGGAGGTCGGGTTCGAGGGTGGCGGCCAGCGCGTCGGCGAGGGCGGGCACCAGATCGGGTCCGGACAGCACCTCGTCATCGGTGTCGTGGCGGCGCAGCCGCAGCGCCGAATGCCGGTCGCCGTCGCGCAGCACCCCCACCACCATGCGCACGTCCTCGCGCTGCGGATGGGAGGCGGCCCACTCCAGGGCGGCGGCCTCGTCCTCGGGCATCTCCTCCTCGACGCCGGGCGGCAGCACCATCCGCTCGATCACCAGGGCGCAGCCGGCCACCGTCTCCGGCCAGGCGATCCGGGCCAGGGTCTCCTCCAGGGACCCGGCCTCGGGCAGCTCGCCCTGTTCCAGCGCCGCGATGGCGTCGCTGTCCTCCCGCAGCCCGAGCCGTTCGGCCAGGGCCGGCTCCCGACGGCACAGCTCGGCGCTCTCCACCAACGCGTACAGCCGGGGCGGGGCGTCCCAGCCGATCCGCCCGGCGTGCCGCTCCAGATCGAGGACGACTTCTTCCAAAGGTGTCACACCGCCCATCCTCCCGCCTTCCGGCCGCGTCCGGGAACGGGAACCTCCGGGCGTCTCGGTAAGTTGCTTAGAAACACCGGTGGTCACGCGGGCGTGCCGTGCGCCGGGCCGCCGGGTCGAGCGACGAAGCGGAGGGATCTGTGACCTTCCGGACTCCCGGATTCAGTCGGCGGCTGGGCACCGGCCGGACCCGGCTGCTGCTGCCCGTGCTGGTGGCGCTGGCCGCCCTGCTGGCGGCCTATCTGCTGTTCACCGCGATATGGACCGACGTGCTGTGGTACCGGTCGGTCGGCTTCTCCTCGGTGTTCACCACGCAGCTGTGGGCGCGGGTCGGGCTGTTCGTGGGCTCCGGCCTGCTGATGGCGCTGATCGTGGGCGCCAACATGGTGATCGCCTACCGGCTGCGGCCGTCGTACCGGCTGCCGTCGGTCGAGCAACAGGGCCTGGAGCGCTATCGGAGCGCGGTGCACCCGCACCGGCGGCTGATCACCATCGCGATCGTGACGGTGCTGGCGCTGATGACCGGCTCGTCGATGTCCGGGCAGTGGCCGGTGTGGCTGGCGTTCCTCAACCGCACGAAGTTCGGGCAGACGGACCCGCAGTTCGGCAAGGACATCTCCTTCTACGTCTTCACCTATCCGTTCGTGCGGCTGGTGCTGGGCTTCCTGTTCGCCGCGCTCATCCTGTCGCTGATGGTGGCGCTGGCCGTGCACTACCTGTACGGCGGGCTGCGGGTGCAGGGCCCGGGCGACAAGGCCAGCCCGCCGGCCAAGGCGCATCTGTCGGTGCTGATCGGGCTGGTCCTGCTGCTCAAGGCGGTGGCCTACTGGTTCGACCGGTACGGACTGGTCGGCTCCGAGCGCGGCGTGGTCAGCGGCGCCGGCTACACCGACGTCAACGCGGTGCTGCCGGCCAAGACGATCCTGGCGGTCATCGCGGTGATCTGCGCCGTGCTGTTCCTGGTCAACATCTGGCAGCGCGGCATGATGCTGCCGGGCGTCGGACTGACCCTGATGGTGGTGGCCGCGATCCTGATCGGCGGGGTGTACCCGCTGCTGATCCAGCAGTTCCAGGTGCGGCCCGACGAGCTGGCCAAGGAACGCCAGTACCTGCAGCGCACCATCGACGCCACCCGCCGGGCGTTCGGCGTGGACCGCGCGGAGGTGATCCCCTACGGGGGACGGCCGGAGACCGACCCCGAGCGGCTGGCGGCGGAGGGCAAGCAGCTCACCGGGGTGCGGCTGCTGGACCCGAACGTGGTCGGCGAGACGTTCCAGCAGCTCCAGCAGGGGCGCAACTTCTACCGCTTCCCCGACGTGCTGGACGTCGACCGGTACCGGATCGACGGCCGGACCCGCGACGTGGTGGTGGCCGTGCGCGAGCTGTCGGGCGCGCCCGCCGGCCAGCGGAGCTGGGTGAAGGATCGGCTGGTCTACACCCACGGCTACGGCTTCGTGTCCGGGTACGGCGAGCAGCTGGCGTCCAACGGCACCCCCGAATGGGTGACCAAGGACATGCCGCCCACCGGGAAGCTGCGGATCGAGCGGCCGCAGATCTACTTCGGCGAGCACTCCAACAGCTACTCGATCGTCGGCGGCAAGGGCCAGCAGGAGCTGGACTACCCCGACGACAGTCCCGCCGGGCAGAAGAACACCACCTACACCGGCCGGGGCGGCGTGCCGGTCGACGGGTTCTTCAACCGGCTGCTGTTCGCCACCAAGTTCTCCGACCGCAACATCCTGCTGTCGGGCGCGATCAACGAAGGCGCCAAGATCCTGTACAACCGGACGCCGCGGGAGATGGTGCAGCGGGTCGCGCCGTGGCTGGTCCTGGACGGCAACCCCTACCCGGCGGTGGTGAACGGCCGGATCCTGTGGATCCTGGACGGCTACACCATCTCCAACAGCTACCCGTACTCGGAGCGGATCAGCCTGGGCGACGCCACCCGCGACACCGTCACCGACACCCGGTCGGCGGTGATGCCGCAGGCCAACGACCACATCAACTACATGCGGAACTCCATCAAGGCCACCGTGGACGCCTATGACGGCACGGTGCGGCTCTACCAGTGGGACGAGTCCGACCCGGTGGCCAAGACCTGGATGAAGGTGTTCGACGGCACCGTCCGGCCCAAGAGCTCCATCCCGCCGGAGCTGATGGAGCACTTCCGCTACCCGCAGGACATGTTCAAGGTGCAGCGGCAGGTGCTGGCCCGTTACCACGTCACCCAGGCCGACGCGTTCTACGGCGCGCAGGGCTTCTGGGAGGTCCCGCAGGACCCGACGGCGCAGGGCCGCAAGCAGCCGCCGTACTACCTGAGCCTGCGACTGCCGGGCGACCGGGAGCCGCAGTTCTCGCTGACCACGGTGTTCAACCCGCGCGGACGCCCGAACCTGGCGGCGTTCATGGCGGTGGACTCCACCCCCGGCCCCAACTACGGCCGGATCCGGATCCTGGAGCTGCCGCGCAACTCGCTGGTGCAGGGCCCCGGGCAGATCCAGAACTCCTTCGAGGCCGACACCGCGGTCAAGCAGGTGCTGTTCAGCCTCCGGCAGGGCGGCACCCGGACCGTCCCCGGCAACCTGCTGACCATCCCGTTCGGCGGCGGCCTGCTCTACATCGAGCCCATGTACGCCCAGGCCGCCGGAGGCTCGGAGCAGGAGCCCTACCCGGTCCTCCGCCAGGTCCTCGTCGCCTTCGGCGACAGGGTCGCCGCCGGGGCGACCCTGGACCAGGCCCTGACCGAGCTGTTCAAGACCAAGGTCACCACCGGCCAGGACCAGGGAGCTCCCCCGCCGCCGGCCGACGACACCGGCGGCGGGCTGAGCGGCGAGGCCCGGCAGGCGCTGGCCGACGCCCAGCGCTACTTCAAGGAGGGGCAGGACGCCCTGGCCAAGAACCCGCCCGACTGGGCCGCCTACGGCGAGGCGCAAAAGGGCCTGCAGGAGGCCCTGGAGCGCCTGGCCCGGGCCCAGCAGAGCGGCGGGCAGGGCGGCGATCGGCCGGCGAGCCCGTCGCCCACGCCCAGCCCCACGCCGACCGGCTGATCCGAGGCCGGGCGAAGGGGTCGATCGAGGCCGAACGGAAGGGGGCCGCCCTCGACGAGGGCGGCCCCCTTCACGCTTCACATCCTGTGTTCGCGCCCCGCCTCGGGCGTTCCGCCTCCTTCCACGCCTCGTCCGCGGGGGCTAACGGCGGCGCTTGCGCGCCCGTCGCACCGCGGCCGCCGCTCCGATGACGGCCACGGTGGCGCCGGCGGCGGTGGCCATGGTGGCCTCCTTGCCGCCGACGCGCCGGCCGACGACGGCGTGGCGGCCGGCGACCTCCTCCAGCAGGGCGCGCAGGGCGGCGGCGTTGTCGTAGGCGGGCTTCCACCCGGTGGCGCGCAGGGCGGCGCAGTCCACCACCCACGGGTAGGCGACGTAGTGCAGGTCGGTGGCGGGGGCGGGGGTGATGCCGAGGCGGTGCAGGCGCTGGGCGGTGCCGAAGGTGAGGGCGGCGGGGAGCTCGAACCGGCGTTTGCCGGTGATCTGCTCCACCTCCTCCAGCTCCAGCCACCCGTCGCAGCCGACCCCGAAGACCCGGGGCGGCTCCCCGGAGGTCCGTCCCGTCCCGGTGTCCACGGCGATCCGCTCCAGGGCGGAGGCCAGGTCCTCCAGGTGGCAGAACTGCCAGCAGGGGGAGCAGCCCTTGACGGTGAGCAGGCGCGGGGCCTCGAAGTGACGGCTGACCACGGTGTCGACGCCGGGGCCGACCAGCGCGGCGGGACGCACCACGGTGACGCGCAGCCCGGGATGGGTGACCGGCGCCTGGGCGGCGACCTCCTCCATCTCCAGGAAGTCGCCCACGATGCTGTCGTTGGCCTCGCCGCGCAGGGGGGCGTCCTCGGAGAGCGGCACCGGGTTGTCGGGGGCCGCGCCGTAGACCATGGCGCTGGTGACCAGCACCACGTGCCGGACGCGGGCGGCGGCGCTCGCGGTCACCACGGTCTGCGCGCCGCGCACGTTGTAGGTGCGGCGCTCCCGCGGGTCGCTGTCGGGCGAGCGGTCGATGTCGAGGTGGACCAGGACGTCCACGTCCGAGAGCCGATTGGACAGCAGCGGGTCGCGGACGTCGGCGACCCGCCACAGGACTCCGGCCACGTCCCCCCGCTGCCCGTCGATCGCCACCACCTTGCGGACGTCGGTGTTGTCCGCCAGCCGCCGTACGAGCAGCCTGCCCGCTCCGGTGGCCGCGCCGGTGACGGCGACGACCGGGCCCGTGCTACGCCGAGGGCGAACCTTCCCGATTGTCAAGGCCAGCGCCCCCTTCCTGAGTTCGCGTCGTGCCGATGACCGGCTAACGTGGCCGTATGGTCCCATCATGCCGCTTGGGGGCGTCCCGATGAGTGATCTGCCCTTCGGCTTCAACCGGCCGGGCGACGAGGGCGACGACCCCTCGTCTGGCAAGTCCTCCGATCCTTTTTCCGCCATGGGCGGGGATATGCGGCAGTTCGCCGACATGCTGCGCCGCTTCGCCGACATGATCTCCGGCGGGGCGGCGGCCGCCGCGTCCGGATCGGACGGCCCGCTCAACTGGGAGCTGGCCCACAACATAGCCCGCCACATCGTGGCCGAGCAGGGTGATCCCTCGGTCGTGGACGCCGAACGCACCCAGGTGGTGGAGGCGCTGCGGCTGGCCGACCTGTGGCTGGACGAGGGCACCACGCTGCCCGCCGGCATCCGCACCCCGCAGGCCTGGAGCCGCGCGCAGTGGATCGAGCAGACCCTTCCGGTGTGGAAGACGATCTGCGATCCGATCGCCGCCCGGATGGTCGACTCGATGGGCGGCGCGTTGGGCGGCGGCTCTCTGCCCCAGGAGATGCAGGCCATGGCCGGTCCGCTGATCGGAATGGTCAAGCAGATGACCGGCGCGATGGTGGGCGGTCAGGCCGGTCAGGCGCTCGGCGCGCTGGCCCGCGAGGTGGTCGGCTCCACCGACATCGGCCTGCCGCTGGCCCCGGACGGGGTGGGCGCGCTGCTGCCGGCCGGGGTCGCCGCGTTCGGCGAGGGCCTGGAGCTGTCCGCCGAGGAGGTCCGGCTGTACCTGGCCCTGCGCGAGGCCGCCCATCAGCGGCTGTTCGCGCACGTTCCGTGGCTGCGCGCGCATGTGCTGGGCGCGGTGGAGGAGTACGCCCGCGGCATCACCGTCGACCTGTCGGGCATCGAGGAGGCGGTGAGCGGGCTGAACCTGGCCGATCCGGAGGCGCTGCAGCGGGCGCTGGGCGGGGAGATCTCGCTGACCCCGGAGGAGACCCCGCAGCAGCGCGCGGCGCTGGTCCGGCTGGAGACGGCGCTGGCGCTGATCGAGGGCTGGGTGGACACCGTCGTCAACGGCGTGGCCGCCGACCGGCTGCCGGACGCGGCCAGGCTGGCCGAGGCGGTCCGCCGCCGCCGCGCCACCGGCGGGCCCGCGGAGCGGACGTTCGCCACCCTGGTCGGGCTGGAGCTGCGGCCGCGCCGGCTGCGCGAGGCGGGCGCGCTGTGGCGGGCGCTGACCTCGGCGCGCGGCGTCGAGGGCCGGGACGCGGTGTGGAGCCACCCCGACCTGATGCCGACGGCGGAGGACCTGGACGACCCGGACGGGTTCGTGCACGGTCGCTCGGAGGGCTCGGGGCTGTCGGATCTGGACCTGTCGAAGCTGACCGACGAGCTCGGCGGCGAGCGCCCCCAGGGGGAGGACCGCAAGGACGACGGCGACGCTACGGAGGAGTCTTGAGCGTCTGGAGCGCGCACTGCGCGCTCAGGCGTCGGTTCGTCCGCGGCGATCGGTGCCGCTCCGCCCGGCATTGGGGCGGCTGCCCGGGAGCGGCCGGCGGGGATCCGGGCCGGTGGCCGGTGCACGGTGAGACGTTCGACCGTGCGGGGCATCCGCCGCGCGCGGCGCGCACGGCGGCCGGCGCGGTCCGCTGGGAGCGCCCGCACGAGCAGGAGCGCCGTCGGCGCAGGCTGATCGGCGGCGCATGACGTCGGTCGTCCCCGGCGGGCTGCACGCCGACGCGGTGCGGGTGCTGTCGGGCTGGCGCGCGCCCGACGCCGAGCAGGAACGGCTGCGCCTGGAGTTCCTGCGGCACCTGGAACGCCATCCCGACGGCGTGTGGCGGACGTGCGTCCCCGGCCACATCACCGCCAGCGCCCTGGTGCTGGACGAGTCGCGGACGCGGGTGCTGCTGACCCTGCACGGCAAGATCAAGGCCTGGCTGCAGCTCGGCGGACACTGCGAGCCGGCCGACGTCTCACTGGCGGGGGCGGCGCTGCGGGAGGCCGTCGAGGAGTCGGGGATCGCCGCGCTGCGCCTGCATCCGGTCCCGGTCCAGGTGGACCGCCACTTCGTGCGCTGCCATCCCCAGGGCTCGCACCATCTCGACGTGCAGTATCTGGCGATCGCTCCGCAGGGGGCGGGGCATCGGATCAGCGCCGAGTCCGACGACCTGCGCTGGTTCCCCGTCGATGCGCTCCCCGAGCCCACCGACGACGCCCTCCGCCGGCTGGTGGCCCGCGCGGTCGCCCTCGCCTGAGGCGGCGCGGCGGCCCCGGTCCCCTCCTCGGTCCGTCTCCGGGCGGTCAGGGAGAGGTCCGCAGCGGGCGGCCGGCGAGCAGGGCGCGGGTGTTCTCCCAGCCCTCCAGGTCCGGGTCCAGGCGGCTCAGGTCGTCCTGTTCGCACAGGCGGTGCCAGCCGGGGGTGCGGCGGACCAGGCCGGGGCGCGGGGCCTCCGAACGCAGGACGGCCAGGGCCCGGGGCTCCCGGAGGTCGGCGCCGAGCGCGGGAAGGGCCTCGACCAGCCAGTCGGGGGCGGGAAGGCGCACGGCGAGCGCCACCAGGCCGCCCTCGGCGGCGGGGCAGGCCGCGACGGGGGCGCCGCCGAGGGCGCGGAACAGCTTGCCCAGCAGCAGGGCGGGCAGGTCGGGAACGTCCGGGACGACCAGGGCGGCCTCGTCGGCGCCCAGGTCGGTCAGGGCGTGCAGGGCCGCGACCGGGTCGGGGGCGCGCAGGATCGCGGTGCCGGGCCAGGCGAGGGCTTCCGCGTCCGGCCGGTCCGGGGGGCGGAGGATGAGCGCGGGATGGACGAGCTCCAGTCCCGCGACGACCTCGTAGACGTCTTCGAGGAAGGCCAGATGCAGTTCGTCGGGGTCGATCCCGGGCAGGCGGATCGGCTCGGCGGGGGGCGTCGCCAGCACGGCGGCGTATCGAACGGTCATCGGGCGGTCATCCGGCGGCCTCGTGCGCCGGTTCCCCGGTCGCGCCGTCGTCCTCGCCGGCGGGGCGGCAGTCGTCCGCCGACCGTCCGGCCATGGGCAGGTTGGCGGCCGCGGCGACGCCCTCGAGGTAGCCGCGGGCGCGTTCGGCCTTGGGATAGTTGGCGACCAGCGCCCAGAAGCGGCTGTTGTGGGACGGCACGAGCAGATGCGCCAGCTCGTGGATCAGCACGTAGTCCAGCACCCAGGAGGGCATGCCGCGCAGCCGGGTGGACACCCGGATGGTGCCGTCGGCGGGGGTGCACGAGCCCCAGCGGGAACGCTGGTTGTCCGCCCAGCGGACGCTGACGGGGCGGGCGGAGCCGTCGAGGTACCGCCGGGACAGCTCCTGGGCCCGGGCGAGGAGGGCGTCGTCACTGGGGTTGCGACGCCGTTCGCGTTCGGCGAGCCGCTGCAGGATGGTGGCGACCCAGCGTTCCTCCTCGGCCTTGGAGAGCCGGGAAGGGACCAGCACCACGGTCTTGTCGCCGTCGCGGTAGGCGGAGACGGTCCGTTTCCGACGGGCGCTTCGGCGGACCTCGACGTTGGAGGGCGGCACAGCTAGACCGTAGCTGAGATTTTGCCTTCTCCACAGGGGGTCACTGCTGTTTTCCCAGGTCAGGCCCGCGAATTTTACACATCCCCAAAGTTCTCCACAGGTTCGCCGGAGACCGTCCACAGCCTTGCGGGCAAGATCCACAGGTTGTCCACAAGTCGTCCACAAGCATGATCGCGCCGAACGGCCCCGCCGGAGGGCTCTGCGACAGGTCCGGCGAACCCGACAAGACACAGGTGGCTTCACTTCGTGAACGTTCGGGCACCGAACGTGACAGTCCCAGGGAGGGGAGAACCCAGATGAGCCACTACACCAGGAAGGGCCGGCGCTCCGACGTCTCGCGCCGGTCGCCGGCCGCCCGATTCGCCCGAGGCGCCGCGGGAGCGCTGATCGGCGGACTGGCCGGCCGGGCGCTGCGCCCCGTGGTCCGCCGGGCCGCCCGACGGATCGGCCTGCCCGCCCGATCACTGATCAGGGTCGTCGAGATCACCGCTCCGCTGGCGACGCTCCTGGCGGTCGGCGGGCTGACCGGCCGCGGCGACCGGGGCCGCGCCCCGCGCAGGCGTCCATCGAGGCGACGGGCGGCCGCGCCCCGGGGCTGAGCGCTCCGTGCAGACACGGGGGGTCGGCCGGACGCGGCCGTCGCGCCCGGCCGACCAACGTGAGAAAGCGCACACTTACATCGTTTTGCCTGGCAGGAGGGCGCACCAGAGAAGATCAATGGGGTCGACTAGAGGGAAATGTGGCACAAGCGTCACCAATCCCTGACAATGGGCAGGTGAGTGATCTCCCTCGCCGTGCGGTGACGCGTTCCGCCAAGCTGGCCTCACTGCCCCTCGGCTTCGCCGGCCGGGCCGCGCTCGGCGTCGGCAAGCGGACGCTGGGCAAGCCGGCCGAGATGGTCGCCGTCGAAATCCAGCAGCGCACCGCCGAACAGCTGTTCAAGGTGCTCGGCGAGCTCAAGGGCGGCGCGATGAAGCTCGGCCAGATGCTGTCGATCTTCGAGGCCGCGCTGCCGCCGGAGATCGCCGGACCGTACCGGGCCACGCTCACCAAGCTCCAGGAGGCGGCGCCGCCGCTGCCCGCGCAGACCGTGCACCAGGTGCTGGCCGAGGGGCTCGGCGAGGACTGGCGGGATCTGTTCGCCTCCTTCGACGACAAGCCCGCCGCAGCGGCGTCCATCGGCCAGGTGCACAAGGCGGTGTGGCACGACGGCCGCACGGTCGCGGTCAAGGTCCAGTACCCGGGCGCCGGCAAGGCGCTGATCAGCGACTTCAACCAGCTGGCCCGGCTGGGCAGGCTGTTCGCCGTGCTGATGCCGGGGCTGGAGATCAAGCCCATGCTGGCCGAGCTCAAAGAGCGCGTCACCGAGGAGCTCGACTACACCCTCGAGGCGGAGGCGCAACGGGCGTTCGCCCGGGCCTACGCCGACGACCCGGACTTCTTCATCCCCGACGTGGTCGCCCAGTCCGGCAACGTGCTGGTCACCGAGTGGATGGACGGCATCCCGCTGTCCAAGGTGATCAGTGACGGCGATCAGGAGCAGCGCAACCACGCCGCCCTGCTGTACTGCCGGTTCCTGCTCTCGGGCCCCAAGCGCTCGGGCATGCTGCACGGCGACCCGCACCCGGGCAACTTCCGGCTGCTGGAGGACGGTCGGCTGGGCGTGATGGACTTCGGCGCGGTGGACCGCATCCCCGGCGGCTTCCAGCGTCGCCTGGGCCTGCTGCTGCGCATCGGCTGCATGGCCGAGATCGACGAGATCATGGAGGCGCTGCGCGCCGAGGACTTCATCCGCGAGGGCGTCGAGATCGACCCCGACGCCCTGCAGGCGTTCCTGGCGCCTATCACCGAGCCGTTCATCACCGAGACCTTCTCCTTCAACCGCGAATGGCTCCGCATGATGGCCGCCAAGGTCACCGACCTGCGCCCGAGCAACGTGGTGCGTCAGCTCAACCTGCCGCCGGAGTACGTCATCATCCACCGCGTCCTGTCGGCGGGCACCGGCGTCCTCTGCCAGCTCGAGTGCGAGATCCCCGCCCGGGCCGAGTCCCTCAAGTGGATCCCCGGCTTCGCCGACGACGATGAGCCGCCGGAGGAGGAGGCGGTGGCGGAGCCGCCCGGGGACGAGGAGCCCGAGAAGGGCGAACTGTCCGCCTGAGCGCGTCCGCCCGCCCGTCGCCTCGGGAACGCCTCCGCACACGTCGGCCCCCGCCCGGAGCTCCGGGCGGGGGCCGACGCCTGCGGTCGGCGCCCTGGCGAAGGCAGGGCGCCGACCGCGCCCACCGGGAGTCGCCTCCCGCGAAACCATCCCAAGCGCGGGAGCGCGCCTCTACCTGGTGAGCAGGATGCGGCGGACGCGGATCGCGCGGACCTGCGCGTTCCGGCGGGCGCGTCGCAGCGCCCGCACGCGCGCCGCCGCGTGAGGGTCGAGTCGGATGTCGAATCGGATTCTGTCGCCGACCGCCCGCCCCGCCGCGGACGTCGCATGGATCACGGTCACGGCATGTCCCCCGATCGACGGCCGCGGCCCGGGGCCGCGGCCGTCCTCATCGTCGTCTTCATGCTCGGCCGGTGCCGGCCTCACCGCCGCCGTTCGCCTCGCCCCGATCCGGCCGGGCCCGAAGCCCCGGCCGGATCACGGCTCAGGCCGCCACGTCGGCGTTCTTGCGGGGACGGCCGCGCGGACGCTTGCGGGCCACGATCTGGCCCTTGACGAACAGCTCGCCGCCCCACACGCCCCACGGCTCCTTGCGCTCGATCGCGCCGGCCAGGCAGGACTTGCGGATCGGGCAGTCGACGCACAGCGCCTTGGCCAGCTCGATGTCGGCGGGAGCCTCGGCGAAGAACAGCTCCGGGTCGGTCCGACACGGAAGCGTAAGGTCCTCGTCGCTCAGGAAAGCGAGAGCCCCCTGCATCGCAGTCACCCTTGTTCCTCTCGTTGGGTCCTCAACGAATTCGTTCGACGGGACTTGCGGCCAGATACGAAGAAGGCCGCGGATCCGGTGTCTGGATCCGCGGCCTGGGGGCTGAGCCGGTGCTAAACCGGTCGCCTCCAGGAATACGGACCCGACATACCGCCGTCGGCGGCCACGTGGGCCTCAGCCAGCCCGGACTCGTTGGACATGGCGCGCTGCACTTTGCCCCGCGCGGCCGCACGGACGATCGACTGGGCAAGAGCGTCACTGGAGACACTCCACCCCTGGCGTTCGTCCTGGAACGGCCGCAGATACCGCGGCTCACGCAGTCGCGCGAGTCCGCCGTGCATCGACGTCGTCCGGGTGAACGGCCGACCGCCGCCATTCCTGCCGCAGTCCCGTTCGGGCTGCGCAAGCAGGGTCAGGGCGGGGAGCTGGGGCGCAAAGCCGAGCGAGCCCGGGCACGGTGCGGTCCAGGTCGCCGTCATGCGCATCGTGCTGATCACCGGACTGCACACCACCTTCCCGACTGCTCGGCCTCGCGCGCGCGGCGCTCGAGACGTTCGTTCGCTGTTGTGACGACTCTACGTTTGCGACACGAAACCCGGCAACCTATTTTTGACCTGGGATTTCGTGGGAGATTTCACTGAACTTCCGGCTCTGCGGAAGCGTCCAACACCCGGACCAACCCCTCCTGCACCACCGACACCACCAATCTGCCGTCGGCGGTGAAGACATGGCCGCGCGCCAACCCGCGGGCGCCGCCGGCGAACGGGGTCTCCTGAGCGTAAAGCAGCCACTCGTCGGCGCGGAACGGTCCGTGGAACCACATCGCGTGGTCCAGGCTGGCCCCCATGGTGCGCTTGTCGCCCCAGGACAGGCCGTGGTTGAGCAGCACGGTGTCCAGCAGCGTCATGTCCGAGGCGTACGTCATCAGGCACACGTGCAGCAGCGGATCGTCGGGCAGTTCGCCGTCCACCCGCAGCCACACCTTCGACTCCGGCCCGGTCAGCGAGGGATCCTTGGCGGCCTCGAAGGTCAGCGGGGTGATGTGCCGCAGATCGAACGGCCGACGCCGCTCGAACTCCTCGGCGGCCCGTTCCCCGAACAACGCCGTGATCCGCTCCCGCATGGTCGGCAGGCTCGACGGTGCGGGGACCTCGGGCATGGCGGCCTGATGCGTCGGGCCCTCCTCGGCGATCTGGAACGACGCCGACAGCATGAAGATCGCCCGGCCGTGCTGAACGGCGGTGACCCGGCGGGTGGTGAACGACCGCCCGTCGCGGATCCGGTCCACCAGATAGACGATCGGCACCAGCGGATCGCCGGGACGCAGGAAATACGCGTGCAGCGAATGCACGAACCGATGGACCGGGACGGTGCGTCCGGCCGCCACCAGGGCCTGCCCGGCGACCTGACCTCCGAAGACCCGCTGCCGGTTCTCCTGCGGGCTGCGGCCGCGGAAGATGTCGTTCTCGATCTGCTCCAGATCGAGCAGGTCCAGCAGCTCCTTCAGCGCCTCTCTCACAAGCCACCCACCGTGTCCGCGCTCCCCTCGCGGGCGGGGAGCGATGAGCCTCGACGCCCCGCCCGGCGGCGGGGCGAGATGTCAGTCTGGCAGGTCGGCCGATGTGTCCGGCGTCTCACCCCGGCACAGCGCCAGCACGGCCGCTCCGTACCTGTTCAGCTTGGCCCGGCCGACGCCGGAGATCTGGGCCAGCTCCTCGACGGTCTCCGGGCGCCGTTCGGCGATCGCCTGCAGGGTGGCGTCGGTGAACACCACGTAGGCGGGGACCTTCTGCTCCCGGGCGACCTCCGATCGCCACTCCCTGAGCGCCAGCAGCAGCTCCTCGTCGATCTCCACGGGGCAGTCCACGCAGCGGCCGAGCTTGCGCTCCAGCGGCGCGGTCAACGGCCGGCCGCACACCCGGCACGGCTGCGGGCCCGCCTTGCCGCCGCGCCGCCGGGAACGGTCGGCGGGCGCCGGGCTCGGCGTGGCCGCGCGGGGCGTCAGGCCCGCCAGGAACCGGGAGGGGCGCCGGTTCTTGCGGCCGCCGGGGGAGCGCGACAGCGCCCAGGACAGGGTCAGGTGCTCGCGGGCCCGGGTGACGCCCACGTACAGCAGGCGCCGCTCCTCCTCGATCTGCTCGGGGGTCTCGGCGTAGACGATCGGCAGCGTGCCCTCGGTGAGCCCGACCAGGAACACCGCGTCCCACTCCAGGCCCTTGGCGGCGTGCAGGCTGGCCAGGGTGACGCCCTCCATGGTGGGGGCGTGCTGCAGGGCGGCGCGCTCCTCCAGCTCGGCGACGAACTCCGGCAGCCCCGCCCGCGGATCGGCGATGGCCACGTCCTCGGCGAGCTGGGCCAGCGCCGACAGCGACTCCCACCGGGCGCGGGCCGCGCCCGTCCCCTCGGGCGGCTCCTCGGTGAAGCCCACCCCCGACAGGACGTGCCGGACCGTGGCGATCAGGCCCATCCCCTCGGTCTCGGCGTCGGCCCCGGCGCGGGCGGCGCCGCGGAGCTGGACGACGGCCTCCCGGACCTCGGGACGTTCGAAGAAGCGCTCCGCGCCGCGCAGCACCACCGGGATCCCGGCCGCCGCGAACGCCGCCTCGTAGTTCTCCGACTGGGCGTTGGTGCGGTAGAGCACGGCGATCCGGCTGGCGGGCACGCCCTCCTCGATCAGTTTGCGGACGCGGCGGGCGATGTCGTCGGCCTCGGCGACCTCGTCGTCGTACTCCACGTACACCGGTTCGGGCCCGTCGGGGCGCTGCGCCACCAGCTCCAGCCTGTGCCGCCGCGCCGTCTCCCCCTGCGCCTGCCCGATCACCGCGTTGGCCAGCCGCACGACCTGGGGGGTGGAGCGGTAGTCGCGGACCAGCTTGACGACCGTGGCGTCGGGGTGCTCGCGGGTGAAGTCCAGCAGGTACCGCGGGGTCGCGCCGGTGAAGGAGTAGATCGTCTGGTTGGGGTCGCCCACCACGCACAGCTCCTCCCGGTCGCCGAGCCAGGCGTCCAGCAGCAGCTTCTGCAGCGGGTTGACGTCCTGGAACTCGTCCACCACGAAGTAGCGGTACTGGTCGCGCACCTCCCGGGCGACCTCGGGGTGCTCGGTGAGGACGGCGGCGGTCAGCTCCAGGACCCCCTCGAAGTCCAGCAGGTTGCGCTCCCGGCGCAGCGTCTCGTACATGGCGTAGACGCGGGCGACGTCGACCACGTCGGCGGGGGGCCTGCGGCCGGTGCGGGCGACGGCGGCGGCGTAGTCCTCCGGCCGGTGCTGGGTCGCCTTGGCCCACTCGATCTCGGCGGCCACGTCGCGCAGCTCGGTCCGGCCGTACGACAGCCGGCAGGCCCGGGCCGCCTCGGCGACCAGCCCGATCTTGGACTCCAGGATGCGAGGGGGCTCGCCCCCGATCACCCTGGGCCAGAAGTACATCAGCTGGCGCAGCGCCGCCGCGTGGAAGGTGCGGGCCTGCACGCCGGGCGCGCCGAGCCGGCGCAGCCGCCCGCGCAGCTCCCCGGCCGCACGCGTGGTGAACGTCACGGCGAGCACCCGCTGCGGGGCCACCGCCCCGATCGCGGTGGCGTAGGCGATCCGGTGGGTGATGGCGCGGGTCTTGCCGGTCCCCGCCCCGGCCAGCACGCACACCGGCCCGTGCACCGCCTCGGCCACCGCGCGCTGCTCGGGATCCAGTCCCTGGAGTATCGCGTCCGGGTCCACCCGTCCCCTCCTTTCCCGCAGGCCCATCCTCGCACCATCCGTCGCTCGCGCGATCGGAATGCCCGGGCGGGCCGGACGGTTGATAATGCCCGGACAGGTCCACCACGGCAGAGGAGACGGGACACCGATGGCGACCCCCGCGAGCGCGCCCACCGGCAAGCTCACCATGTACACCACGTCCTGGTGCGGTTTCTGCAAGCGGCTGAAGAGCCAGCTCGCCCGTGACGGCATCTACCTGCACGAGGTCGACATCGAGCGCGACCCCGAGGCCGCCGAGTTCGTGATGAGCGTCAACGGCGGCAACCAGACCGTCCCGACGGTGGTGTTCCCCGACGGCACCGTGATGACGAACCCGCCGGCGAAGAAGGTCAAGCAGCACCTGGAGTCGCTGCAGACGGCCGCCGAGTAGGCGCGGGCGGGAGCGGGCGGCGCATCGCCGACCCGCCGCCCGCGTCGTCGACCGGCGGCCGCACGGCCGAGGGCATCGCCCGAGCGGCGTCGCACGCCGCTCAGGCGATGCGGCGTGCGCTCCGCTCCGCGCCCCGCTCTGCGTCGACCGCCGCATCGGCCTCCGTGTCGGCGTCCGCCGGTGCGGGGCGTCCGGGGCCGGCCCTCATCGGAGGCCGGGCGGCCGACCGGGAACAGGCGCCCGCGGCGGCCGGATCGACCCGGCGGCCGCGAGGACCGGCCGTGCGGCCGCGACGGCGCGGGTCCCGACCGGGAGGCCTCCGGCGGTCGGGGGCGGACGTGCGGGGCGGGAGGCGTCAGCGCCGCCGGGGTCCGCGGAGCGGACCGCCGTACCAGTGTTCGATGAGCTGGCGGGCGATGGAGACGCGGCCGGGGAGCCTGACGGCCCCTTCCTCGACGGCGGCGCGGAGCTCCCGGCGCGTGAACCAGCGGGCCTCGGCGATCTCACCGGGGTCCGCGGCGATGTCCTGTTCCCCCGCCGCACGGCAGAAGAAGCCGAGCATCAGGCTCTGCGGCAGCGGCCAGGGCTGGCTGCCCAGGTAGACGATCTGGTCGACGGTCAGGCCGACCTCCTCGCGGACCTCGCGGGCCACGGACTGCTCCAGGGACTCGCCCGGCTCGACGAACCCGGCCAGGATCGACATCATCCGCTCCGGCCAGGCGGGGGCGCGGGCGAGCAGCATGCGGTCGCCGCCGTCGTGGACCAGCATGATGACGGCGGGATCGAGGCGGGGGAAGTGCTCGGACCCGTCGGCGGGGCAGACGCGGGTGTGCCCGGCCCTGGCGACGGTGGTGGCGGCGCCGCAGCGCGGGCAGTGGGTGTGGGTGCCGTGCCAGTTCTGCAGGGCGACCGCCTGGGTGAGCAGCGCGGAGTCGCGGTCGCCGAGGGCGGCGCCGATGCGGCGCAGGTCGACGGTGTCACAGCCCTCGACGACCGGGAGGGCGCCGGAGACCGCGAAGTAGGCCACGTCCTCCTCGTCCACCCCGAGCAGGTAGCGGTCGCCCTCGGGAGCCTCGTCCGGGCCGATCAGGATGAGCTCGGGGCGGTCGCCGGCGGAGCGGACCAGGGCCTGGCCGCGTTCCACCACCAGCACCCGGGTGCGGGGGTCGGCCCAGCGCGCGGCCAGCCAGGCGTCGTCGGCGCGCCGTTCGGCGGCCCGGTCCAGACCGCCGCGGGCCAGCGCCAGCCATTCCAGCGGCGTGTGCATGACGCTCCCCTCTCCGGCCGTCAGCGCAACGCCGCGGCCAGCTCGTCCCACAGGTAGGCGGCGGACTCGGCGCCCTTGAGCAGCAACGGCATCTCGACCTTCTCGTTCGGGGCGTGGATGCGGTCGGAGTCCAGGCCGACCGCCACGAACACCAGCGGGGCGCCCAGGATCTCGGTCAGCTCCGCCTCCGGGCCGCTGCCGCCCTCCCGGGTGAAGAGCACCTCGGTGCCGAACGCCCGCTCCATGGCGCGGCGGGCGGCCTGCACGGCGGGCGAGTCGATCGGGGAGAAGCAGGCGCGGAAGCCGTCGCTGTGCGCCCTCACCTCGGCGCGGATCCCCGGCGGGGTGCGTTCGGCGACGTACTGTTCGAACGAGCGCCGCACCTTCTCGGGGTCCTGGCCGGCGACCAGCCGGAAGGAGATCTTGGCGTGCGCCTCGCGCGGCACGATGGTCTTGCCGCCCGGCCCGGTGTGCCCGCCCCACATGCCGTTGACCTCGGCGGTCGGACGCGCCCACACCCGCTCCAGCGTGGTGTACCCGGCCTCGCCCCAGGCGGCGCGGCTGTTGCCGGCAGTGCGCAGCCACTCCGCCTCGTCGAACGGGAGCCTGGCGAACAGCCGTCGCTCCTCGTCGGTCAGCCCGATCACATCGTCGTAGAAGCCCGGCAGGGCGACCCGTCCGTTCTCGTCGTGCAGGCCCGCCAGCAGGCTCGCCATCGCGTGCAGCGGGTTGGGCACCGCGCCGCCGAAGGAGCCGGAGTGCAGGTCGGTGTCGGGGCCGTACAGCGAAAGCTCCACCTCGGTGAGGCCGCGCATGCCGGTGCACATGGACGGCACGTCGGCCGCCCACATGGTGGTGTCGCTGATCACGATGACGTCGCAGGCGAGCCGCTGCGCGTTGCGGCGCAGCAGGTCCGGCAGGTTGGGCGAGCCGGACTCCTCCTCCCCCTCGATCAGCATCTTGACGGTGACGGGCGGGGCGGTCCGGCCGGAGGCGGCCAGGGCGGCGCGCAGGCCGAGGGAGTGGAACAGCACTTGTCCCTTGTCGTCGGAGGCGCCGCGGCCGATCAGCTGCTCGCCGCGCTCGACGGGGCGGAACGGATCGGTCTCCCACTCCTCCAGCGGCTCGACCGGCTGCACGTCGTGGTGTCCGTAGATCAGCGCGACCGGGGCGTCGGAGTCCTCGGCGGGCCACTCGGCGAAGACGGCGGGCAGGCCGGGGGTCTCCCACACCTCGACGGTGGGGAAGCCGACGCCGCGCAGGTGTCCGGCCAGCCAGGCGGCCGAGCGACGCACGTCATCGGCGTGCGCGGGATTCCCCGAGACGGAGGGGATGGCCAGCCACTCCTTCAGGTCCGCGAAGAAGCCCGCCGCGTTGGCCTCGATGTACGCGCGCACGTTCACGCCTCATGTCCCCCTTCGCTCCTTACTTCGGGTGGCACTCTATAACCGGCGGCGCCGCCGGGCGGCCGTCTCCTCCCCTGCGGCTCCGCGGCGGAGGGCCGGAGCGTCACCGGCCGCCGGCCTGCAGGAGCGCCAGCTCGGCGCGGAGGTTGCGGCGGGCCGGGGCCTCGAACCGGGCGCGGGCCACGGGGGTGTGGAACAGCTCCGGGCGGTCGAGCAGGGAGCGGAGGACCTCGGCGCGGCCGGCCCGGAACCGTTCCTCGGGGACGAAGGCGTACTCCTCCCGGACGGCGGCGGCGTAGGCGGCGTAGGTCTTTGGGTCCGCGCCCACGACGGCCAGGTCGGCGTCGCAGAGGACCCGGCCGTTGCGGTCGTCCGGCCCGGGGTCGTGGGCGACGGTGAGGCGGACCAGGCGGGCGACCTCCGCGACGGCCCGCGGCGGCAGGCCGATGCCGGCGAGCATGCGTTCGGCCTTGACGGCGCTGCGTTCCTCGTTGTCGCCGCGGCGGGGGTCGTAGACGGCGTCGTGGAACCAGGCGGCCAGCCGGACGAGGTCGGGGTCGTCGGCGTATCCGGCCAGCTCGTCGATCAGGTCGAGGACGGCGGTCAGGTGGGCTGCGGTGTGGTGGCGGCGATGCGGCCGGCGGTAGCAGGCGATCAGGTGGGCCCCGATGTCCCGGGCGTCCTCCCCCGCCAGCGCGATCCAGCGCCGAAGGAGATCCATGACCGCCATCCTGCCCTGTGCGCCGAGGTCGGGACACGCGGAGATTTTTGCCGCACAGTAAGGGCAGCGCGTACTACGGTAACGAGAATTAGGTAAGGCTTACCTCAGCCAGGAGGCATGCCGTGCTGTCCGGGCCTCATCTCGTTCTGGTCGCCGGGAAGGCGACCGACTCGGTGACGCATGGGTTCCTGCCCGCCGCCCTGCGGCTCGGTCTGCGGGTGACCGTGCTGACCGACCGCCCCGCCGACCACCGGGAGCGCTACCCGGACGTGCCGGTGCTCGAGTGCGCGGTGGACGACTACCGGGCCATCGTGGACGCGGTGTCGGCGTTGGACGGGCCGATCTCGGCGATCTTCTCCAACAGCGACTTCCTGCAGGCCTCGACCGCGCTCGCCGCGGCGTACTTCGGGCTGCCCGGAAAGGACTGGCGGGCGGCCGTGCGGGCCAAGAACAAGGCGCTGCTGCGGCGGCACCTGGCCGGCATCGACCCGGTGTTCAGCGTGCAGGTCACCGAGGACGGGGTGCCGGAGGGCCCCTATCCGCTGGTGCTCAAGCCCCGGGAGGGGGTGGCCAGCGAGGACGTGTTCCTGGTGCACGACCCGGAGGAGCTGGCCGCTCGTTACAAGGAGATCCGGGAGCGGCGGTCGGACCCGCTGGTGGCCGAGGAGTATCTGCCGGGGCCGCTGCACACGCTGGAGACGCTGGGGGACGGCGAGCGGCTGCACGTGCTGGGGTCGTTCCGCACCCGCGTGGCGCCGCCGCGGTTCGTGGAGGAGCGGCTGGACTGGGCCCCTCCCCCGCCCGAGGCCCGGCAGGTGCTGGAGCAGCTGCGGGCGCTGGGGGTGGGCTTCGGGGCCTGCCACACCGAGTTCGTGGTGCAGCGGGGCCGGGCCCGGATCATCGAGGTCAACTACCGGATCATCGGGGACCACTGCGACTTCCTGCTGGCGGACCTGCTGGGCGTCCCGCTGTTCGAGCAGGTGCTGCGGGTGCATCTGGGCGAGCCGCTGGGACCGCCGCCGCCGCGGCCCGCCGGGCACGCGGCGGTCGACTCGGTGATCGCCGACCGGTCGGGGGTGCTGCGGTCGGCACCCAAGCCCATGGAGCGGAGCCACGGCGGGGTGCGGCTGACCTACCGGCCGGTCCGGCGGGTGGGCGAGACCGTGACGCTGACCGGGACCAACCGCGACTACCTGGGCACCGTGCAGGCCATCGGTCCGGACGAGGAGTCCGTCGACGCCGCGTTGGCCCGCTTCCGCGCCGAGCATCGCTGGGAGATCTCGTGACGACCGGCGCTCCCCCGCCTCCTCGCCGCCCCGCCGACGACCTCGTCGCCGCGGGCCCGCGCCGCCGGGCGCCGTCCCCCCGGCCGCCCGGTCCTCCTCCGGACCCGGAGCCCGCCCTGGCCGCCCGGGTGCTGGACGCCCTGCTCCGCGAGGACTACGCCGGGCTGCGCCGCCGCCTCGAGGGCGACGGGCTGCGCCTGCCCGACGGCCGCCTCGTCCCGCTGCTCCGCGGACGGGACGAGGGGCGGGGCGCGTGGCCGCCGCCGGGGTTCCTGGCCGAGTGGTCGGTGGATCCGGCGGCGGGGCTGCGGCTGGAGGAGGTGTTCGCGACGGTCCGCGCCATCGCCGACCCCCGCGACGACGTGGCGGCGTTCGAACGCGAATGCCGGGAGTGCCTGGCGACGCTGCGGCTCCACCGGGACGCCTGGCCGGCCGTGGCCGAACGGCTGGCGGACGTGCCGGTGACGGGCGCGGGCGTCTTCTACGACACGCTCGCCGCCCACACCGATCATCCGGTGTATCCGACCGGGCGGTGCCGGATCGGGTTGAGCGCCGAGGACCTGCGCCGGTACGCGCCCGAGTTCGCCCCGGTCTTCGCGCTGCGGTGGACGGCCGTGCCGCGGGAGCGGGTGACGCTGGCCGGGCGGCGGCCCGACTGGTGGCCGCGCCCGGCCGACGCGGGCGTGGACGACCGGTACGAGCTGCTGCCCGTGCATCCGCTGAACACCGGCGTCGACGCGCTCCCCTCCCCTCGCGTGCCGGTCCGGCCGACGCTGTCGATGCGGACGCTGGCCGTGGACGGGCGCACCCATCTGAAGGTGCCGCTGCCGACGAGCACCCTCGGGCTGCGCAACCGGCGGACGATCGCGCCCCGCACCCTCCACGACGGGGCGCTGGCCGAACGGATCCTGCGGCGGGTCCTCGCCCGCGAGCCCGGTCTGCCGCTGCTGCTCGCCGACGAGCAGACCTACGGGCATGCGGGCGATCCGCTGCTGGCCTACCTGGTGCGGCGATTCCCGGCCGAGGTCGACGGCGCGCACGTCGTCCCGGTGGCGGCGCTGCTGGCCGACCACCCCGACGGCGGAACGGTCATCGAACGCTGGGACGTGCCGGCGCTGTTCGACGAGTACCTGTCGGCGCTGTTGACGATCGGCGTGACGCTGTTCCGGTACGGGATCGCGCTGGAGGCCCACCAGCAGAACGTGTCGCTGGTCCTCGGCAACGGCCCGGTGCGGCTGCTGATCAAGGACAACGACGGGATGCTGGTGGATCCGCGGCGGCTGGCGGAGACGCTGGGTCCGCTCCGGGAGACGTTCCAGGACCCGCGGATGGCCGAGGGGGACCCCGAGTCGCTGGCGCGGGTCTTCGTCACCATCACCGTGCACCTGTGCGCGGGGGCGCTCGCGTTCGGGCTGGCCGAACGCGGGCTGCTGCCGCTGCGCACCGGGCTGGCGATGGTGCGGGAACGGCTGGAGACGACGCTCGGGCCGGGCGACGGATTCCTCCGCTCGCGGACGGTGGAGGCCGACGCCCTGCCGACCAAGGCGATGCTCACCGCCGGGACCCTCGTCGACAAGGCCCGCACCGGAGCGCGCGACATCAACAAGCACTACGGCCCGGACGGGCCCAACTACCTCGACCGCTTCCGGGACTGACCCGTGCCGCTCACCGGCTCCGCCCATCGCGTCCTGTCCGCCGACGACGCCACCGTCACCGCCCTGCTCAACTGCCTGGTCCGGGAGGTGTGCGCCCCCGAGGACCAGGTGCGGCCGCAGGGGCGGCATCTGCTGATCCGGCTGCCCAGGCTGGGCGTGCTGCTGCGCGCCCGGCTGGCCCGACCGCCGGTGGCGTTCGCCTTCCGGCTGAGGACGCCGTGCGAGGAACGCCGCGACGGCGCGTGGATCGAGGTCGGCTGGCGCCGGCTGGCCGACCTGGTCGCCGGGGAGCTGGAGCTGGCCACCGGCCTGCCCAACCCGGAGTTCTGCGCGCAGGTGGCCGACAGCCGCGCCGCGCTGTCGGCGCTGCTGGCGGCCCGGCGGGACCCGCCGGCGCACGCGACCGGGGTCGAGGGGTACCTGGCCTCGGAGCAGTCGCTGATCGCCGGCCACCGTTTCCACCCGGCCCCCAAGGCCCGGCAGGGACGGCCGCCGGAGTGGCTGCCGTACGCTCCGGAGGCCGGGGCGCGGTTCCGGCTGCGGTGGCTGGGGGTGCGCGCCGACCTGGTGGCCGAGGGCGGCGAGGCGGGGGCGTTCGCGGCGCTGGAGTCGCTGGGACCGGCGCCCCCGCCCGGGCACCGGCTGCTGCCGGTGCACCCCTGGCAGCTCGGGCTGCTGGCCGACCGTCCGGTGCTGCGCCGCGCGCTGGCGTCCGGGCTGGTGACGGATCTGGGGACGGCCGGGCCGCCGGTGGCGCCCACCTCCTCGGTGCGCACCGTGTACGTGCCGGGCGCGGACGTGTTCTGCAAGTTCAGCCTGGATGTGCGGATCACCAACTGCGTCCGCAAGAACTCCTGGTACGAGCTGGTCGGGGCGGTGACGCTGGACCGGCTGCTGCGGCCGGTGTTCGCGAGGCTGGCCGACCGGTTCGACGGGTGCCGGCTGCTGCCGGAGCCCGCCTACCGCAGCGTCCATCTGGCCGACCGGAGGCTGCACGAGGGGCTGGGGGTGATCCTGCGCGGCGGGATCGCGGACCTGCCGGGCACGCCGCTGCTGGCCGCCGCCCTCGCCGACCCCTACGGCGCCGGTCCGGGCTCCCTGGCGGGGCTGGCGTGCATGAGGGGCCCGGACGGGGCGCTGGAGTGGTGGCGGCGGTACGTCCGCCTGGTCGCGCCCCCGGTGCTGGAGGCGTACCTGTCCCACGGGGTGGTGCTGGAGCCGCACCTGCAGAACGTGCTGGTCTCCGTGGACGGGGAGGGCATGCCGCTGCGGGCGGCGTTCCGCGACCTGGAGGGCACCAAGCTGGTCGGCGACCGCTGGGAGGCGGAGCTGGCCGGGCTGCCCGGCCGGGTGCGCGAGGCCCTGACCTACGACGCCGACCGGGGCTGGAACCGCGTCGTGTACTGCCTGCTGGTCAACCATCTGGCCGAGATCGCCGCCGCCGTGGCCGACCTGTACCCGCGGCACGAGGCCGAGCTGTGGCGGATCCTGCGGGACCGCATCGCCGGATACGCCCGCGAGCACGGCGGCGACCCCCGGCTGCGGGCGCTGCTGGCGGGCGCGCCGCTGCCGGCCAAGGCCAATCTGCGGACCCGCTGGTCGCGGTCGCCCGACCGGGCCGCCGGCTACGTGCCCGTCCCCAACCCGCTGCGCTTCCTCCCCGGCTGAGGCCCTCGGGCCCCGGGCTGCCGCCGCCCGCGACAGGCGCCCGCGGCCCCGGGGGGGCGAGGGCCGCCCCCACGGCGTGCCCGGGCGCGTTCAGGAGGCGACGGCGCCCAGATGCGCGACCGGCAGGGTGACGCACAGCTCGTCGGCGGACAGCACCGGCCGCAGCCCGGTGGCGGGCCCGCCGTCCAGCTCGGCGCGCAGCTCGGCGCGGATCCGCTCGGCGGCCTCGGCCGGAGCGTCGGCCAGCCAGGCGTCCACCGGCCGGATCAGGTCGAACCGCTCCGCACGCCGCACATCGGCGCCCGCCTCGGTGATCAGCTCGGCGATCCGCTCGGCGCCGAGCAGGGCCCGGTGGCCGGGGTCGCGCAGCCGCAGCAGCCGGTCCGGCTCGCCGCCGAGCTCGGCGTCCAGCACCAGATCGGCGATCACCAGCCCGGCGCCGGGCCGGCTGACCCGCACCAGCTCGCGCAGCACCGTCGCCGGGTCCTCCTCCCGATGCAGCCCGAACCGGGAGATCAGCAGGGTGAACGAGCGGTCGGCGAAGGACAGGTCGGCGGCGTCCCCTCGGGCGAACGTGACGTTCATGATCGCGTCCTGGTCGGCCTCGCGCTTGCCGCGCCGCAGCGCCTCCCACGACCGGTCCAGCGCGGTGACATGACGTACTCGGCCGGCGATCGCGCGCGATATCCGGCCGGTCCCCGCGCCCACCTCCAGCACCACGTCCTCCAGGTCGAGCTCCGGCTCGATGAAGTCCACCAGCCGCGCCAGACCGGCCGCCTCGGTCACCGCTCCGTCGCGGGTCGCCTTCTCCTCACGCGTCACCGTCACACCGACCTCCTCGTCCGTTGCGGGGATCATCTCCCGGAACCTCGCGCGAAGGCCATAGGGAGTCCCTCACATATCGGACCAAGGTGACGTTCCACCAGGGATCACCCGGGGACGGCGACGCCCGTCCCCGGTCCAAGGCGGTCAGTCCACCGCGCGGACGGACCGGATCAGCGCGGTCAGGCCCTCGGCGTCCAGCAGGTCGGCGGGGCGGATGGTGCGGCCCTCCCGGACGTAGTGGAAGGCGGCGCTGACCTTCTCCAGCGGAACGCCCGCGAGCTCCGCCCAGGCCAGCCGGTAGGCGGCGAGCTGGACGGCGGCGTGACGGGCCTCCTCGTCGGTGGGCGGACGGCCGGTCTTCCAGTCGACGACCTCATAGCCGCCGTCCGGGCGGGCGAACACGGCGTCCATCCGGCCGCGGACGACGCGGTCGGCGATCACGGTCTCGAAGGAGACCTCCACCTCGACGGGTTCGCGCGCGGCCCACTCGGACCGCTCGAAGCACTCCTGCAGGGCGGCCAGCAGGGAATCGTCGGCGGCGTCCTCGTCGGCCGCGCCGGGCAGGTCGTCGGGCCCCAGCAGGGGCTGCTGGCCCCAGCGCGCCTCCAGCCAGCGGTGGAAGGCGGTCCCGCGCCGGGCGTAGGGGGCGGGCGGACGGGGCATGGGACGGCGGATCGCCCGGGCCAGCGCCTCCGGGTCGCGGGACAGCGCGACCAAGGTGGAGACGGTGAGCTTGCCGGGCAGCTCGACCAGCGTGCCGTCGCCGCCGCGGCTGCGGTCGCGCTCGGCGAGCAGCAGCTCCACATCGCGGGCCCAGGCGGTCATGCGGCGCCGGTCGGCCTCGGTCAGCCCCTCGTCCCCGGCCCACCGCCCGGTCCGGCCGGACATGGCGTCGCGGACCATGCGGGCCCCTTCGACGACGGCCTCGTACCGCCGCCCCTGGGGGGCGGTGGGCCACTGGGCCTGGGGCGGGTCGGCGAGCAGGGGGTTGGTCGCGCCCTTCGGCGGCGGGTCGGCCCACGCCGTCACCGGGCCCGCCCCCGCCAGGCACGCCTCGCGGATCTCCGTCAGGAACGGGGAGGGGCCGAGCGGACGGCTGGAGGCGCCCCACCAGTAGCCGGTGGCGACGAGCAGATGGGAGGCGCGGGTCACCGCGACATAGGCCAGGCGGCGCTCCTCGCGCAGCTCCCGATCGTCGCAGGCCTTCTCGAACGCGGCCAGGTCCTCTGCGGCCAGGCTGCGCAGCACCGGCAGGTCGGCGCGGTCGCCGCGGAGCGGGAACGGCAGCAGCCGGGGATTGTCGGTCCAGCGGGTGGGGCTCTGCGGCGGGGCGGGGAAGATCGAGCCCTTGGCGGGACGGCGGCCGTCCTTGAGCGGCGCGCACGACAGGCCGGGGACGAACACCACCGGCCACTCCAGGCCCTTGGCGGCGTGGACGGTGAGCAGCTTGACGCTGTCGCTCTCCCCCACCCGGCCGGTCTCCAGCCCGAACTCCTCGCTCTCGGCGGCCTTGAGGTAGGCCAGGAACGCCCCCAGGGTGGGGTCCTCGGCGTCGCCGGCGAAGGAGGCGGCGGCGTCGATGAAGGCGTCCAGGTCGGCGCGGGCGGTCACCGGGTCCAGCCCGGACCGGGCGGCGACCTCGATGTCCAGATTGAGGGTCCGTTCCACCTCGGCGACCAGCTCGGGCAGCGGCAGCCCGGCCTGGGCGCGCAGCGACCGCAGCTCGGCGGCCAGCCGCCGCAGCCGCTGATAGCCCTCCGGGGAGTAGGCGGACGGGTCGCCCAGGTCGTCGAGGGCGTCGATGAGGCTGCCGGTCTCCTCGTTCAGCTCGATGAGCACCTGCCGCAGCGGGTCGTCGTCCCCGGCCGGGGCGGACGAGGCGTCCGGGTCGGGCGGCCGCCCGTCCTCGGGCGGGACGGCGTCCTCGGGCGGGGTGATGTCGCGCCGCGCCTCCCGGGCCAGCTCACGTGCCCGACGGCCGAGGGCGAGCAGGTCGTGCGGACCGATCCGCCAGCGGGGGCCGGTCAGCAGCCGGGCCAGCGACGCCCCGGCGGTGGGGTCGTGCATCACCCGCAGGGTGGCGACCACGTCCTGCACCTCGGGCACGGTGAGCAGCCCGCCCAGCCCGACGACCTCGACGGGTACGCCGCGCTCCTCCAGGGCGCGGCGCAGCAGCGGGAACTGGGACCGTTTGCGGGCCAGCACCGCGATGTCGGAGTACCGCAGCGGCCCCTCGCCGTCCCACGGCCCCCCGTCGGGGGCGGTCTCGGCGGCCGTCAGCCTCAGGATCCGCTCGGCGATCCGGTCGGCCTCCTCCTCCACGGTGGCGTACAGGGCGCACTCGACCCGGCCCCGGCCACGGCGGCCCTCCCCCGCGCGCAGCCGCGGCACGACCTCGGCCTCGGCGCGCAGCTCGGCCTGGACCCGGGCGGCGGCGTCCAGGATCCGCTCGCCGTTGCGCCAGCTCACCGAGAGCTGGACGACGGGCGCGGGCGTCGCGGGGCGACCGCCGGCGGGCGGATGCAGGGGGAAGTCGTGGGCGAACCGCAGCAGGTTGCCCGCGCTCGCCCCGCGCCAGCCGTAGATGGACTGGCAGGGGTCGCCGACCGCGGTCACCGGATGCCCGCCGGAGAACAGCGAGCGCAGCAGCACCAGCTGGGCGTGGCTGGTGTCCTGGTACTCGTCCAGCAGGACGACCGAGTAGCGGGAGCGCTCGATCATCCCCACCTCGGGATGGCGGTGGGCGATCCGGGCGGCCAGCGCCATCTGGTCGCCGTGGTCGATCACCTCCCGTTCCCGTTTGGCCTGCCGGTACCGCTCGACCAGCGGCAGCAGCTCCTCGCGGACGGCGTGCCGGGCCAGGACGTCGCGCTGCCGCTTGTGCGCCTTGGGCAGCTCGGCGAGCCGCTCGCGCAGCCATCGGCCGACCCTGCGGACGTCCTCGGGGGTCCGCAGGTGCTCGTCGAGGTCGCCGGCCAGCTCCAGCACGGCCCGCACCACCGTGTCGGGCCGCCAGTCGATGTGCTCCATCGGGCCGTCGTAGTCGTCCACCACCCGGGAGGCCAGCTGCCAGGCGACGGCGGGGCCGATCAGCCGCATGGTGGGCTCCAGGGCCTCGCGCAGCGCGTGGTCGCCGAACAGCCGGGCGGCGTAGGAGTGGTAGGTCGACACGACCGGCTCGCCGTCGAAGAGCGCCTCGCCGCCGAGCCGGTCCAGCTCCTCCTGCGGCAGCCGCTCCCGCAGCCGGTCCAGACGGCGGCGCACCCGCGAGGCCAGCTCGGCGGCGGCCTTGCGGGTGAACGTCAGGCCGAGCACCCGTTCGGGGCGCACCAGCCCGTTGGCGACCAGCCACACCACGCGGGCGGCCATCGTCTCGCTCTTGCCCGACCCGGCCCCGGCCACCACCGCCATCGGGGCCAGCGGCGCGCCGATGACCCTGGCCTGTTCGGCGGTGGGCTCGGGGAGCTCCAGCAGCCGCGCCAGTTCGGCCGGGGAGATCATGGGCCCACCTGCCCGCCCTCTTCGTGGACCGGGCAGCAGGAGCGGACCGGGCAGGTGCGGCACTTGGCGTTGGCGCGCGCGGCGAAGACCTCGCCGCTCATCCCGGTCGCGACGGTCTCGACCAGTTTCTTGGGCCAGTCGGGGTCGGCGTCCTCGGCGGGCGGCGGCTGCTCCTGCTCGCGCGCCCCGCCGGCCAGCGCGGCCTTGCCCACCTGCACCAGCTTGGCGCCGCCCGGCTCGATCAGGCCGTGCCGCTCGAACGCCCCGAGCATCACCGCGTACTGGTAGACCCCCAGCTGGGGGTGGCGGGCCAGCTCGTCCTTGGGCACCGGAGCGGAGGAGGTCTTGATGTCGACGATCACGGCGCGGCCGTGCTCGTCGCGTTCGGCCCGGTCGATGCGGCCCTTGATGACGACCCGGCCCAGGTCGACCTGGAACTCCTCCTCCAGCGCGACGACCTCGTTGGGGTTGGCGCGATGCCAGGCCAGGAACCGGTCGACCATCTTCGCGGCCTGTTCCCGCTGCTTGCCGGAGTACCAGGCGCTGCCGAAGTCCAGTTCCTCCCAGATGTCGTCGAGCCGCCGCGCCACGTCCCCGTCGTCCAGGTCGCCCGCCGTCCCGGCCATCTCGGCGATCGCGTGGATCACCTTGCCCATCGCGGCGAACTCGGGCGCGTCGCCCTCCTGGGCGCCGACCGCCGAGGCCAGCAGCCAGCGCAGCCCGCAGGTGGTGAACGTCTCGACCTGCGAGGGGGAGATGGTGATCGGCTCGTCTTCGGTGAACGCCGGACCGGGGCCCGACATGGCGGTGACGGCGTACCAGGAGTCGGGGTGGGCGCCGCGCACCCCGGCGCGGGCGAGCCGGGCCAGATGCCCGGCGGCGGCGCGGCGCAGCGGCTCGGGCCGGGACGGGTCGGTCACCACCGCGCGCAGGTCGGCGACCAGCGCGGGCAGGGACAGCCAGCGGGTCTTCTCATCCAGCTGGGAGCGTTCGAGCGCGCCGGGCGACAGCTCGTTGAGGAACCGGGAGGGGCGTTCCTCGGTGTCGTCGCCGCCGACCGCGGTGACGACGAGGCGGCGGCGGGCCCGGGTGACGGCGACGTAGAACAGCCGGCGCTCCTCGTCCAGCAGCTTGGCCGCCACCGACGCGCCCGCCGACGGGCCGTCCAGGTCGTTGCCGGCGTGGTGCTCGATCAGCTCCTCGACGCCCAGCAGCGAACCGCGCAGCCGCAGATCGGGCCACAGGCCCTCCTGCACCCCGGCGACCACGACGACGTCCCACTCCAGGCCCTTGGCGCGGTGCGCGGTCAGGATCCGCACCGCCTCGCCCGAGGGGGCCTGCTCGGCGAGGGTGTCCCCGGCGATCTCCTGGCCGGCGATGTCGTCCACGAACAGCTCGGGTCCGGCGTGCGGCATCCGGTCCGCGAATCGGGCGGCGTGGTCGAACAACGCCACCACGGCGTCCAGGTCCCGGTCGGCGGCGGCGCCGCGGGGGCCGCCCTTGGCGGACTGCTCCAGCAGAGCGTCGGCCAACCCGCTCTCCTGCCAGACCGCCCACAGCACCTCCTCCGCGGTGCCGCCCTCCTCGGCCGCCCGGCGGGCGGTGCCGATGAGGCGGGCGACGCGCTCGGCCGGGGCGCGGACCTTGGGGTGGATGAGCAGCAGCTCGCGCGGGTCCTGCACGGCGGCGGTCAGCAGCTCGCCGAGCGGGCGGCCGCCGCCGGAGACGGCCTCCGCGTCCCGCAGCGCCCGCTTGAGCCGCCGCAGCGCCAGCGCGTCGGCCCCGCCGAGCGGGCCGGTCAACAGCTCCTCGGCGACCTCCCCGGTGAGGAAGTCCTTGGTGAGGGCGACGCGCAGCAGCGTCAGCAGGGGACGCACGGCCGGTTCGCCGGCCAGCGGCAGCTCGTCGCCGGCGACCGTCACCGGCACCCCGGCCTGGGCGAGGGCGCGGCGCAGCACCGGCACCTGCCGCACCGCGCTGCGCACCAGCACCGCCATCCGCGACCAGGGCACCCCGTCCAGCAGGTGGGCGCGCCGCAGCTCGTCGGCGATCAGCGCGGACTCCTGGCTGGCGCTGTCGGCGATGACGACGTGCACCTCGCCGTCCTCGGCCCCGGCCCGCGGGCGCAGCGTCCGATGCTCGGCGGCCAGCGGCCCGGCGGGCAGGCGACGGGCGATCCGGCGGGAGGCCTCCAGGATCACCGGCCCCATCCGGCGGCACTCCTGCAGCGCCACCACCGGGGCGGGCTCTCCCGCGAGGGTGCGGAACCGCTGCGGGAACTCCATGATCCCCCGCACGTCCGCGCCCCGGAACCCGTAGATCGACTGGTCCGGGTCCCCCACCGCGATCAGGTCCCGGCCGTCGCCGGCCAGCCGCTGCAGCAGCGCCTCCTGGGCGGGGTCGACGTCCTGGTACTCGTCGACGAACACCGCGTCGTAGGCGTCGCGTTCGCGGATCCTCACCTCGTCCTCGGCCAGCATGTGCGCGGCCACCCCGATGAGGTCGGCGTAGTCGTAGGTGGGCACCGGGTCGACGGCGAACCGCCGGTCGTAGCGCTCCATGAACCGGGCGACCGCCACCCAGTCGTCCCGGCCGCGGGCGCGGCCCAGCTCCTCCAGCTCCCGCGGGCCGTAGCCGCGCTCGATCGCCCGCAGCATGAAGTCCCGCAGCTCCTCGGCGAATCCGCGGGTGGTCAGCGCGGGGCGCAGCCGCTCGGGCCATTCGGCCGCGCCGTCGGCGAACTCGCCCTCCAGCAGGCGGCGCACCTCCAGCAGCTGCTCCGGGCTCGACAGCAGTCGCGGCGGCTCCTCCCCGTTGGCGACCGCGTCCCGGTGCAGCAGCGCGTAGGCGTATCCGTGGAACGTCAGCGCCAGCGGGGAGCGGGTGGTGCGCCGCAACCGGCCGGTGATGCGGTCCCGCAGCTCCTCGGCGGCCTTGCGGCTGAAGGTGAGGACCAGCACCCGCTGCGGGTCCACCCCGCGCCGCTCGATCCGGTCGACCACCGCCTCCACGATCGTGGTCGTCTTGCCGGTGCCCGGACCGGCCAGCACCAGCAGCGGCCCGCCCTCGTGCTCCACCACCCGCCGCTGCCGCTCGTCCAGGACGGGCGGGGCCGCCCGGACGGGGCCGGCGCGACGGACGAGACGGTAGGACGCTGGTGGCACGGCAAATGATTCCAGCAGATCATCGGGGCTGATCTGGCGCCAACACCCAGATGTCGCACATGCGACATCAGGTGTTGCCGTGACGACGGGTCAGGGCATCGGATCCTACCGGCCGCCTCGGACGCCGGCCCGCCGCCCGGGGCGTCAGCCGATCCCGTCAGCCGACCCCGTCCCAGCGGGCCCGGGCCATGTCCACGCGCGTCCCGTCCGCCCGCAGCGGAGTCCCCTCGGCCCGGTAGCGCTCCAGCGCCCGCGCCTCGTGCCCCGGCGGAGGGCCGCCGTCGGCGCGGATCACCCGCCACCACGGCACCCCGCCGCCCCACAGCGCCATGACCCGCCCGACCTGCCGGGGGCCGCCGCGGCCCAGCAGCTCGGCCACGTCCCCGTACGACATCACCCGGCCGGGCGGGATCCGTTCCACCACGTCCAGCACCAGCTCGGCGAACTCGTCAGGCTCCAGCAGCATCCGCCGATTCTCCCGCGGCGGGCCCCGGCGCAGGGGGCCTTCGCCCGAATCCGCTCCTCCGCCGTTCCACGGGCGTCCTCCGCTCGCCCGGGCGCGCCCCTAGGCCGGCGGCTGGACCGGCGGCATGAAGTGCGGCCGGGCCGATCGCGACGGCGGTCCCGCCCGCTGCGGGGCGGGCGGCGGGGGCGGCATCAGCCCGGACGGCCCCGACGGCCGGGTCGGGTGCTCGAATCTCGGCGCGGGCATCCGGGCGCCGGGCGGGGCCGTGGGGACGGCCGGGACGGCGGGGCCTTCGGGGACCGGCATCTCGGCGGCGGTGGGGGCCTCGGGGCGTTCGAACACCGGCCGTCCCGCAGGGCGGTCCGCCGCGGCGGGCCCGGCGTCGTCGAAGATCAGCGGAGGCGGGACCGGGCGCGGCGGGGGGCCGGCGACGGCGACCGGCCGCACCCCCCACGGGAGGGAACGGGTGCGCCGCCACAGGGTCATGGTCAGCGCGCCGCTCCCGGCGACGCCGCCCAGGCACAGCACGATGGCGGCGATCGCGGCCGGCTCCAGCCAGGCGGGTCGGTCGATCACCTTCACCGGGCCGGGAGCCTCGCGGCCGAACCGCTCCTCGGGAGGCAGTCCGCCGGAGTCGTCGGCGGAGGCCAGCCGGGCCGCCGCGCGCAACGCGGCCTCGGCGTGCACCTGGCCGAACCCCACCGAGGCGTCGTACTCGCCGGCCGGGCGGTGCCGGGTGCTGTCCAGCAGGGCCTGCCTGACCAGCGCCGGCCGCAGGCCGGGGTGGCGGGAGCGGATCAACGCGGCGATCCCGGCGACCAGGGCGCTGGCGTCGCTGGTGCCCTCGGTGAGGTAGTAGGCCGAGCCGGGTCCGGCGACCGGGATCCCCACCCCGGGCGCCGACACCACCACCGAGTGGTTGCGGTTGGAGAACGGGGCCCGGGTGTTGCCGCGGCCGGTGGCGGCGACCCCGATCACTCCCGGATAGGAGGCCGGGTAGGAGTAGGGGGCGAAACCGTTCTCATCGAGCCGGTCGCGCCGGTCGCCGTCGTTGCCCACCGCCGCGACCACCACCGCGCCCTTGGCGATGGCGTGCGCGATCGCCTCGCGCTCCTGCGGGTCGGGCCGGTCGTTGCCGATCGACAGGTTGATCACGTCGGCGCCGTGGTCGGCGGCGTAGCGGATGCCGCGGGCCACCGAGTCGGACGCCCGGCCGGACCGGTACAGCGCATAGGAGGGGTCGCCGGGCTCGGCGATCACCCGCAGCGACAGGATCCGCGCCCGGGGGGCGACGCCGATGACGCCGTCCCGGCCGCCGGGGCCGTGCCCGTGCCCGGCGATCAGCGAGGCCATCCCGGTGCCGTGCCGGCCCACCGGGGGGCGGCGGCCGTCGATGTCGGCGAGCATGTTGGGGCCGACCGTCACCGAGCCGCGCAGGTCGGCCTGGTCGGGGTCCACTCCGGAGTCCACGACCGCGACGGTCACCCCGGCCCCCTGAGTGATCTTCCAGGCCTCCGGGACGCCGAGGGCGCGCAGGATCGGCTGCTGCCGTTCGCGGATCTCATCGGCGTGCGCGGGAGCGGCGGCCGGCGCGACCGCCAGGCCGACCGCGGCCAGCGCCGCCCCCACCCGGGCCGGGAGCCGCCCGGCGCGCCCCGATCGCCTCAGCATCGCCAGTCGCGGTCGCTGCAGTCGGGCAGGGCCCGGGTGGACAGGGTCTGGGCCAGCGTGTGGCCGAGCTGCGGGACCAGCCCGAACAGGTCGCCGGGCGGCTCCTTGCCGGCCACCGCGCGGGCGGGACGGCCGTCGGACTGCCCGGCGGTGGTCAGCACCAGGTAGGGGCCGCCGCGCTCGGCGGTGCCGGCCTGCCGGGCCTTGTCGGTGAAGCGGGCGGCGGCGGTGCCCGGGAACGGCACCGCCCGCAGCGCGGTGGCCGAGCCGGGGATCTCCTGCCGGGCCCGATAGGCGGCCTGCTGGTCGGGGAAGGCCACCACCCCGATCGTCACCACGACCCCCTCCAGCTGGTCGGTGTACGTGGCGCGAAGCACCGCGCGGCAGCCGTGCCGGCGCAGCACCTCGGCGACGGGCGGCTCCACCGCGGCGGTGCAGTCGGTCTGCGGAGAGATGCCGACCCGGGTGGCGTACTCGGTCTCCTCATCGCCGGTCCGGTAGGCCAGCCGCTCCGGGAAGATCCGTCCCGCGGGCCAGGCGCGCCAGCGCCTGGCGACCTCGACGTCGGCGGCCCGACGCAGCTCGGCGGCGGTCGGCTCGCGGTTCAGCTCCCGCACGACGCCGATCACCGACACCGCGCTCAGCAGCAGATAACCGATCGCCGCCGCCAGGGCCACCCAGGTCCACTGCCGGGCGCGCAGCCCCAGGGCCCTGCGGGCTCCGGGCGGCGCCGGCGCCGGCGAGGACTCGGCCGGGTAACGAAAGGGCTGGAAGGCCACGTCTCACAACATAATGCCCACGGGCTCGCGGCGCGCGGGCCGTCGAGCGACAACGCATCCTGCTGCGCATCGGACGCTCATTGCGCCTCCCGTGTTCTCCGTCCTTCGCCCCCGGCGTCCGACGCGGACGCGATCCGGTCATCGATCGGCCTTATCGCGTGACGGACAACGAACGACCGCTCGGCACCGTTCCCAAATAATGGCCGAAATACCCCATTTCGCCGTGTCCCAGCATGCTGGCCGTCCCGAGGGATGACGCCTCGCCGGCCCCGGACGGACCGCCGAAGCGACGGGCCGTCCGGGGCCGCGGGCCCGTCGCCGACGGGGACCGGCCCTCCCCGCCCCCGAAACGGACGGGGAGCGGAGGAGGAACGGACGGGCCGAACGGGAACGGGCGAGAACGAGCGGGAACGAGCGGGAACGAGCGGGAAGACGCACAAGGGACGAGCACGGAACGCATCTCGCGGTCATGCGCGAAAAACGGCCATCGGGGTCATTCGAACGAGCGCTTGATATCGCGGGCGGCGTCCTTGGCGCGCTCGCCCGCCTGTTTGACCCCTCCGGCGGCCCGGTCGGCCTTTCCCTCGCCTTCCAGGCGCGGATCGTCGGCGGCCCGGCCGGCCTCTTCCTTGCCCCGGCCCTTGAGCTGCCGGGTCCGGTTCTTGAGCTTGTCGAGCAGTCCCATCACGTGCCTCCTCGGCGTCCGCGCGCCGCCGCGCGCGGCCCGCCCGTCGATCCGACGACCGGACCGGCCGCGGATGCGGGCGGCCTCGTGCGATGCGGATCTCCGGGCCTCCCGGTGTCCGGCGGGCGCCCCGCGGCCCGCCCGGCGCGCGGCCGGCGCCGGCTCGGCGCGCCCGTCGGTCCCGGGCGGCGGCTCCGGGGAGCCGTACGCCGTTGCCGCATCGATCCGTTTCCTCTTGTCGAGCCCTCGGTCGATGCCCGCAATCGGCCGCTTCATGCTCGCAACACCCCGCGTTCGGGAATGGCGAAGGCCATGGCAAGGTTGTGCAGTGACGGGTCGCCTCAGTGGGGCGTCCCGGTCAGTCAGCCACCGAGGCCGAGCACAGGAGCACCACCGTGTCGTTGCCCCCTCTGGTCGAGCCCGCTGCGGAGCTCACCCGTGAAGAGGTCAACCGCTACTCGCGGCATCTGATCATCCCGGACGTCGGGATGGCCGGTCAGAAGCGCCTCAAGAACGCCAAGGTGCTGTGCGTGGGCGCCGGCGGCCTGGGGTCCCCCGCCCTGATGTACCTGGCCGCCGCCGGGGTGGGGACGCTGGGCATCATCGACTTCGACGTGGTCGACGAGTCCAACCTGCAGCGCCAGGTGATCCACCGGCAGTCCTCGCTGGGCAAGCCCAAGGCGGAGTCCGCCGCCGACACCGTGCGCGAGATCAACCCGTTGATCAACGTGGTGGTGCACAACGTCGCGCTGGACCGCGACAACGTGATGGAGATCTTCTCCGGTTACGACCTGATCGTGGACGGCACCGACAACTTCGCCACCCGGTACATGGTCAACGACGCCGCGGTGCTGCTCGGCAAGCCGTACGTGTGGGGGTCGATCTACCGGTTCGACGGCCAGGCCAGCGTGTTCTGGGCCGAGCACGGTCCCTGCTACCGCTGCCTGTACCCCGAGCCGCCGCCGCCGGGCATGGTGCCCTCCTGCGCCGAGGGCGGGGTGCTGGGCGTGCTGTGCGCCTCCATCGGCTCCATCCAGGTCAACGAGGCCATCAAGGTCATCACCGGGATCGGCGAGCCGCTGGTCGGCCGGTTGATGATCTACGACGCCCTGGAGATGACCTACCGCTCGGTCAAGGTCCGCAAGGACCCCGAGTGCGCGCTGTGCGGCAAGAACCCCACCATCACCGAGCTGCTGCCGGACTACCAGGCCTTCTGCGGCACCCTCTCGGACGAGGCCAGCGAGGCCGTCAAGGACTCCACCATCTCGGTGCACGACCTGAAGGCCATGCAGGACCGCGGCGAGGACATCTTCCTGGTGGACGTGCGGGAGCCCAACGAGCACGAGATCGTCTCCATCCCGGGCGCCACGCTGATCCCCAAGGGCGAGTTCCTCGACGGCTCGGCGCTGGAGAAGCTCCCGCAGGACAAGAAGATCGTCCTGCACTGCAAGTCGGGCGCCCGCTCGGCGGAGGCCCTGGCGGTGGTCAAGAAGGCCGGCTTCAGCGACGCGGTCCACGTCGGCGGCGGCATCCTGGCCTGGATCAACCAGATCGACCCGAGCCTGCCCACCTACTGATCCGCGTCACACGGCGGACCGATCCGCGCCGTCCGGCGGCGGCCCCGCGCCCTGCGGGGCCGCCGCCGTCGCATGTCGGCCCCGGGCCCGTCCTCGGGAACGGGCGGGGACGCCGTCGCCGGGTCGGCCCCGCTCCCGCCCGACGACGGTCAGGGGATCCGGCCGATCCCGCCCGGCAGGAAGGCGTGCCGCACTCGGGGGCGCGGTCCTCCCGCCGGCCGTCGCCGCGCCGCCGGGCCTCCGTCGGGACGACGACGGGCCCCGGCTACCGCTCGGGCGGGCTGTAGCGCAGGCCCAGCTGGGGCGCCAGGTCGGCGAGCATCAGTTCGAACAACGGGGCGGGGTCGTCCAGGGCGAAGCCCAGATGCCCCAGGACCTCCAGGCTGACGCTGCCCTGCAGCCGCACCCAGCACTGGATGAAGACGAGTATCGCCCCCAGCGGCAGCGAGACGCTCATCGCGTCGCGATAGCGCGCCAGCTGCCGCCGCAGGCTCGGGTCGATCTCCTCATCGGAGCGGACCGGGAAGGGGCTCTTGCTCCACAGCTCCAGGAACAGCGTCATGAACACCCGGCCGAACCGCCGTCCGCACTCGGCGACGAAGTCGTCCCGGTCGATGTCCAGCCCGGGCACCGGATTGCCGAACAGCAGGGCGTATTCGCGCTCATGCGCCAGCGCCCAGCGGCGGAACTCCCGGGCGACGACCAGGAACTTGCCGGCCAGGTCGTCGGGCGACACCGTGCACAGGGCCTCCCCCAGCACGTCGGTCAGCTCGTTGAACAGATCGCCGACGAGCCGGGTGAGCAGCTCCTGGTGGCTGTCGAAGTAGCGGTAGAGGGCGGGGGCGGTCATGCCCATCTCGCGGGCGATCGCCCGCAGGGTCACCGCGTCCTGACCCTGCTCGACCAGCAGCCTGCGAGCGGTCCGGATGATCTCCTCGACGGTCGCCGCCCGCAGTCGATCGCGCCTGGTCTCGGCCATGGCGTCCCCCTCCCTTCCGGCCCGGCTCCCTGCATGATTCCGCACAAACACCGTTGACGGAAGTTAACGCCGTATGCGAAGGTTTACATGCATAGCAGTTAACGCTTTTCACCGTAGCGACCATCGTTAACCGTCCAGCGGGGCGGGGACTGGAGAAGGCGATGCTGGAACGCTGGGGCCGCTTCACCTATCGGCGGCGATGGCTCGTACTGGCGACGGCGCTGGCCGCGGTGATCTTCTCGATGGTCTGGGGCACCGGCGTGTTCGGGGCCATGACCTCCGCCGACGGCTTCGCCACCCCCGACAGCGAAAGCGCCCGGGCGATCGAGGTGGCCGAACGGGCGCTGCCCCGCGGCGAGGCCGACGTCGTGGTGCTCTACACCGACCGGGCCGGCCGCACCGTCGACGATCCGGCCGTGCGGAAGGCCGTCACCGACGCCGTGGCCGCGCTGCCGCCCGACCGGGTCGCCTCGTCCCTGACCTACTACTCCACCGGCTCCCCGCAGTTCGTCAGCGCCGACCGCACCACCACCTACGCCGTGCTGCGGCTGGCCGGGGAGGACACCGCGCAGCGGGAGGAGAACTACAAGGCGATCAGGGACGACCTGACCCGCGCCGAAGGGTTGAAGGTCACGGTCGGCGGCGCGGTGCCCACCACGGTCACCGTCAACGAGCGGGTCTCAGAGGACATCGCCCGGGCCGAGATGCTGTCCCTGCCGATCCTGCTGGTGCTGCTGGTGGTGATCTTCGGCGGGCTGGCCGCCGCCGCGCTGCCGCTGCTGACCGGGATGACGGCCATCCTCGGCACCTTCACCGTGCTGCACGCCATCGCGCTGGCCACCGACCTGTCGATCTTCGCGGTCAACGTCGCCACGTTCCTGGGGCTGGGACTGGCCATCGACTACGGGCTGTTCATGGTCGCCAGATTCCGTGAGGAGCTGCGGCGCGCCCCGACGGTCGAGGACGCGCTGGGCGCGACCATGGCCACCGCCGGACGCACCGTGCTGATCTCCGGGATCACGGTGGCCATCTCCATGGGCGGCCTGATCCTGTTCCCGCAGATCTTCCTGAAGTCGATGGGCTACGGCGGAGTGGCCACCGTGCTGGTCGACATGGTGGTCGCGCTCACCGTGCTGCCCGCGACGCTGGCCGTGCTCGGCCCGCGCGTCAACGCCCTGTCGCTGCGCCGCCGCGTCGCCGACCCCGCCGTGGAGCCGGCCCGCGGCGGCTGGCACCGGGCGGCGAACGCGGTGATGCGGCGCCCGGTGCTGTCCGCGGCGGCCGCCGTCGCCCTGCTGCTGGCCATCGGGGCGCCCTTCCTGCACATCAGCTGGGGCGGAGTCGACACCCGGGTGCTGCCGGAGGGCGCCGAGGTCAGGGTCGCCGGCCAGATCCTGGAACGCGACTTCCCCGGTAACGCCACCAGCCCCATCGACGTGGTGGTCGAGGGCCGCACCGACCCGGCCGCCCTCGCCGAGCGGCTGCGTCAGGTGCCCGGGGTGACCGGCGCGACCGTCACCGGCCAGAGCGCCGAGGTCTCCCGCATCGCGCTGACCTTCGAAGGGGACGTGCAGTCCGACGCCGCCCGCGACCTGGTCGAACGGATCCGGCAGATGCCCGCCCCGCCCGGCACCACGATCTACGTCGGCGGCGCCACCGCCACGGTGATCGACCAGCTCGACAGCCTCGCCGACACGCTGCCCCGGGTGGCGCTGGCGGTGGGGACGGCCATCTTCGTGCTGCTGTTCCTGGCGTTCGGCTCGGTGGTGCTGCCCGTCAAGGCGATCGCGGTCAACCTGCTGTCGCTGGCCGCCGCGTTCGGCGCGGTGGTGTGGATCTTCCAGGACGGCCACCTGTCGGGACTGCTGGACTTCACCGCGACCGGCACCATCGCCCCCGCCATGCCGATCCTGATGCTGTTGCTGCTGTTCGGGGTGTCGATGGACTACGAGGTGTTCCTGCTGTCGCGGGTCCGCGAACAGTACGACCTGACCGGCGACAACACCGCCGCCGTGGCCGCCGGGGTGCAGCGCACCGGCGCCGTCATCACCGGGGCCGCGCTGCTGCTGATGGTGGCGATCGGGGCGATGGCCACCTCCGGCGTGTCCTTCATCAAGCTGATCGGCGTGGGCATGGCGATCGCCATCGCCCTGGACGCCACCGTGGTGCGCCTGCTGCTGGTGCCCGCCGCGATGCGCCTGCTGGGCAGGGCCAACTGGTGGGCGCCCGGCCCGCTGGCCCGCCTCTACCGCCGCTACGGCATCCGCGAGGAGGAGGACCCCCGGCGGGAACGCGACCTCATCCCCGCCTGACCGCGGAACCGCCCTCCGTGCGGGGCTCCGGAGCCGACCGGCTTCGGAGCCCCGTCGCGTTCCGCCCCGTCCCGGCGGCGAGATCGCGCTCCGCTCGGTTCAGTCGAACACCTGCCCGGCCGACTCCACCACCGCCGCCCGGCCGATCCACCGCTCCAACAGATCAAGGTCGGTGCAGCCCCTGATCCGCTCCCGGACCTCCGCAGAGACCTCCAGGCCCCGAGCCTCCGGGAACCTCACCAGAGCCTTGGCCTCCCGGCCTCGCCTTCGGCCTCGCCCTCGTTGAAGGCCTTGCCGAGGAAGGTCCCCGTGCAGTCGTACGCCCCGGCGCGCCCATGATCTCCTCCAGAGCCGCCCGGGCGGCCTCGAACGGCCGCGGCAGTACGTCTCAGAGGCCGTCGACACCGCGCACCCCCTCTGCGACCATGACCACCGGGTCACCCGATTTCCCCGGCAGGAGGACCATGCGCAGCATCCTCGTCACCGGTGCCGCCCGCGGCATCGGCCGGGCGATCGCCGAGCTGTTCCTGGCCCGCGGCTGGCGGGTCGGCATGTACGACGTGGACGTCGACGCCGTGGCCGAGGCCGCGGGCGGACGGCCCCACGCGGTCTCGGGACGGCTGGACGTCCGGGACGAAGCGCACTGGCGCGCGGCGCTCGGCGACTTCTGCGGCGACGGCGGACTGGACGTCCTGGTCAACAACGCGGGAGTGCTGTCCTCCGGACCGTTCTCCGAGATCGACGCCGCCGCCCACCGCCGCATGGTGGAGGTGAACGTGCTGGGCGTGGTGCACGGGGCCCTGGCGGGTCACGCCCACCTCAAGCGCTCCCGGGGCATGCTGCTCAACCTGTGCTCGGCCTCGGCCCTGTACGGTCAGCCCGCGCTCGCCACCTACGGCGCCACCAAGTCGGCGGTCAAGTCGCTCACCGAGGCCCTGGAGCTGGAGTGGCGCGCGGAGGGCATCCGGGTGCGGAGCCTGATCCCGCTGTTCGTGGCCACCGACATGGGCCTGCGGGACGTGCGGGGCGCATCGAGCGTCAGGCGCCTGGGGGTGCGGCTCACCCCCGAGCAGGTCGCCGCCGCGGCCTGGCGCGTGGTCCATGAACGCGGCTTTCCGTTGCGTTCCCCGCATCGCGTCGTCGGCGCCCAGACCAGGCTGCTGGCCGCCGCCTCGGCCGTCTCCCCGCTGTGGCTGGCCCGTCTGGCCGCCTGGCGCATCGCCCGCTGACCGGAGGCCTCCCGCCCGGCCGCGCACGGTCGACCGGCGCCCGGCGGAGCCGGCGGACCCGCCCGCGGCCTGCGGCTTCACTCGACGTCCGCCCTCGTCCGCCACAGCCGCTTTGACAGGGGGACGAAGGTCCCTTGACATCGGCCGAATCGAATTCCACTGTCCCGTTGGCGACGGATTCCGTCATCGACGGGGCCGGGACCGACCGCTCCGCCCCGAGCGGTCGGTCCCGGCCCCGTCCCGATCCCCTTGCCCCCGGCCGCGTTCCGCGCCACGGCCCGGCGTCCGGCACGCGGTCCTTCTCCGGAAAGGCGGCCGATGAGCACGACCATGACGGTCCAGGAGGCGGGACGGGCACTGGCCGACCCGACCGCCTATACCGACGAGGCGAGGCTGCACGAGGCGCTCGCCCTGCTGCGCCGGGAGGATCCGGTGCACTGGGTCGAGGCGCCGGGTTACCGCCCGTTCTGGGCGATCACCAAGCACGAGGACGTGCTGGAGATCGAACGCGACAACGAGCTGTTCCTCAGCGCGCCCCGCCCCATGCTGATGACGGCCGAGCTGGAGGAGCTGCAGCGGCGGCAGCGCGAGCAGGGCATGGAGCTGCGGACGCTGGTCCACATGGACGACCCCGAGCACAAGAAGATGCGGGCGATCACCGCCGACTGGTTCAAGCCCCGCTCGCTGCGACGGCTGGAGGGGCGCATCCGGGAACTGGCCAGGCGCCATGTCGACCGGATGGCCGAGCTCGGCGGCGAGTGCGACTTCGTCACCGACATCGCGGCGCAGTTCCCGCTGTATGTGATCCTGTCGGTGCTCGGGCTGCCCGAGTCCGACTACGGCCGGATGCTCACGCTCACCCAGGAGCTGTTCGGCGGCGCCGACGCCGAGCTGCAGCGGGGCGACACCCCCGCGGACACGGCGGCGGCGATCGTGGACTTCTTCGAGTACTTCAACGCCCTGACCGCATCGCGCCGCGCCAACCCGACCGAGGACCTGGCCTCGGTGATCGCCAACGCGCGGGTGGACGGGAAGCCGCTGTCGACCGTCCACACCGCCTCCTACTACACGATCATCGCCACCGCCGGGCACGACACCACCGGTTCGGCCATCGCGGGCGGGCTGCACGCGCTCATCGAGCATCCCGACCAGCTCGCCCGCCTGAAGGCCGACCCGTCGCTGATGCCGTCGGCCGTGGAGGAGATGATCCGCTGGGTCACCCCGGTCAAGCAGTTCACCCGCACCGCGGCCGCCGACACCGAGATCCGCGGCGTGCGCATCGCCGAGGGCCAGTCGGTGCTGCTGTCCTATCCGTCGGCCAACCGGGACGAGGAGGTCTTCGACGATCCGTTCCGCTTCGACGTGGGCCGCGACCCCAACAAGCACCTGGCGTTCGGTTTCGGCGTGCACTACTGCCTGGGCGTCCGCCTGGCCAAGATGGAGGTCCGCATCTTCTTCGAGGAACTGCTCCCCCGGCTGGAGTCGATCGAGCTCGCCGGCGAACCTCGGCTGATCGCCACGACCTTCGTGGGCGGGCTCAAGCACCTGCCCATCCGCTACGCCCTCAAGGGCTGACCCGGCTCCCGCCGGGCCCGGGCGCCCCCTCGCCCGGCTCATCGAGGGCGTCTTCCGCGACCGGCCCGAGGCGTCCCGCCTCGGGCCGCCGTCGTCCCTCCGACGACAGACCGGGTGAAGCGGAGTGCCGTGCCCAGGGGAGCGCGTCGGGCACGGCGAGCACCGGCGCTCGTGCGCTCGGGTCACGCTTCATGAGCGCCGGAAGATCCGTGAGGCGGTCGCCGGGCTCCCGTCGCGACGTTCTGACGTTCGGCTCTGACGTTCGGCAGCGGTGAGGGAGAAGTCGGGGCGTCGCGATGGGCGACGCGCAACCGCCCCGGGCGCGCGGCGCATCGGCGGCCGAGTCGGCCATCGACCTCGGTCGAGGGGCCGTGACGTCAAAAGGAGGCGGCGACCGACACCACGCCCTAGCATGGCGTGTGCACCGTTCGTGATGAAGGGAAGGCATGCGCGTGAGTGAGCAGGAAGCCGCCGACAGGGTGATCATCGAGTTCATCGACGCCGCCGATGTCCCCGACGAGCACCGCAAGGACAACAAGATCTTCCCTCCCGGCTCCCAGGCGGTCACGATGCGGAACGCCGCCGATCCGGACGGTCCCACGCTGTACTTCACCGAGGCCGAGTGGGAGGCGTTCGTCGCCGGCGTGAAGGACGGCGAGTTCGACGACCTGCTGGAGGACCTCCCGCCCGAGGACGGGCAGCGGAGCTGACCCCCGCCGGCGGGGCGAGGGCCGCCCGTCCCGCCTCCGCCGAGGGGATCAGGGACGGAGCGCGGCCAGGCGGTCGGCCGCCTCCTCGATCGGGACCGTGGCGGTCTCTCCGGTGGCGCGGTCCTTGATCTCCACCGTTCCGGCGTTCACGCCCCGCTTGCCGACGGTGACCCGGTAGGGGATCCCGACCAGCTCGGCGTCGGTGAACTTGGCGCCCGGCCGTTCGTCGCGGTCGTCCAGGATCGACTCCGGTCCGAGCGCCTCGTGGAGGCGTTCGGCGACCCGGCGGACCCGCTCGTCGCGGGGGTCGAGCAGGACCACCGCGAAGCGGAACGGAGCGACCTCGGCGGGCCAGACGATCCCGGCGTCGTCGTGGTGCGTCTCCACGATCGCGGCCATCGTCTGGTCGATCCCGATCCGGTAGGCGCCCATGACCGGCACCGTCTGCCCGCCGTCGGCCCGGAGGACCTTCACCCCCAGCGCCTCGGTGACGCGCCGGCCGACCCTGACGAGGCGGCCGACCTCGATCGCGGCCCGCACCTCCAGCGCCGCACCGCAGCGGGGGCACGGCTCCCCCGCCGTCACCTCCCGCAGATCCGCCCACCGGGTCACGGCGATGTCCCGTTCGACGTCCACCCCGCGCACATGGACGCCGTCGACGTTGGCGCCGGTGGTCATGTCGCGTCGGCCGCGCAGCGCCTCGTCCGCCAGCACCGGGAGGGGCTCGCCGGACGGCAGCGTGGAGGCGACCGCGCCGAGGCTGCCGGGGTTCGCGCCGAGCGCCGCGACGATCTCCTCGGGCCGGGCGGGGCGGATCGTCCGCGCGCCGCTCGCGATGCCGAGCTTGCGCTCCGCCAGGGCGTGGTCGCCGCGGGTCAGCACCAGGGTGAGCCGGTCGTCCAGCACGTACACCAGGGTCTTGATCTGGCGTTCGGCGGGCACGCCGTGCCGGACGGCGAGCTCGTCGATGGTGCGGACGTGCGGGGTGTCGAACCGTTCGGGGGCCGGCAGGCCGGGCCCGTCCGGCACCGGGTCCAGACGCGAGGTCGCCTTCGCGGGGTCGGCGGCGTACTCGCAGGAGGGGCACCGCACCATCCGGTCCTCGCCGGCCGGGGTCGGGCACAGGAACGCCGTCGCCTCGTCCTCGCCGATCGCGCCGTCGACGGCCTCCACGGCGACGACGGGGACGCCGAGCCGGTCGAAGATCCGCAGATACGCCAGATCGTGCACCGCGAACGTCCGGTCCAGCCCGGCGAAGTCCACATCCAGGCTGTAGGAGTCGTGCAGGGTGAACTCACGGGGCCGGATCAGCCCGCCCCTGGGCCGCGGCTCGTCGCGGAACGCCGTCCGGAACTGGTACCAGATCTGCGGCAGCCGCCGGTAGGAGCCCAGCTCGTCGGCCAGCCGGGCGGCGACCTCCTCGTGGGTCGCGCCCAACGCCAGCTCCGCTCCCCGGCGGTCGGCGAGGCGGAACGTCTCCTCCCCCGTCGTCTCCCACCGTCCGCTCCGCCGCCACAGCTCGGCCGGGTGCATCGCGGGCAGCGCGAGCTCCTGCCCGCCGATCCGGGTCATCTCCTCCCGGATCACCTCGATGATCTTGCTTCTGACCCGGACGGCGGGCGGCAGCAGGGCATGATGGCCCGCCGCCAGCCGGCGCACGAAGCCGGCGCGCAGCAGCAGCCGGTGGCTCGCCGCGTCCGCGTCGGCCGGGTCCTGCCGCAGTGTCGGCGCGAAAAGCTGGGACCAGCGCATATACCCCGGACTCCATTCGATGATCGAACGGGTCCGCAGTCTACGGTCCTTCCGCGGCGCGCGCCCGGCGTCCGGAGGCGAGGCCGGGGAGGAGGCATAGGAGACGGCGCGGCGGGTAGAGCGGCGGACATGGGGTGGGGCGACCTTCTCGGCCGGTGGCCGGTGTGGCGTCAGCTCACCGGCGCCGACCGGACGGGGCGCGGGGCGGCCGCGCGCAGCGCGGCCACCGACCGGCTGCGCCCGCGCACCGCCGACGCCGACCGGGTCGTCAAGTCGATCTGCCCGTACTGCGCGGTGGGCTGCGGGCAGAACGTCTACGTCCGCGACGGCAAGGTCGTCCAGATCGAGGGCGATCCCGATTCGCCGATCTCACGGGGCCGGCTGTGCCCCAAGGGGTCGGCCACCCTCCAGCTCACCACCGGCCCGGCCCGGGAGACGCGGGTGCTGTACCGCAGGCCGCACGGCACCGAGTGGGAGCGCCTGGATCTCGACACCGCGATGGACATGATCGCCGACCGGGTGATCAAGGCGCGGCGGGACGGCTGGCAGTGGACCGACGACGAGGGCCGCCGAGTGCGGCGCACCCTCGGGTTCGCCAGCCTGGGCGGGGCCACGCTGGACAACGAGGAGAACTACCTCATCAAGAAGCTGTTCACCGCGCTGGGCGCCATCCAGATCGAGAACCAGGCGCGGATATGACACTCCTCCACCGTCCCCGGTCTGGGGACCAGCTTCGGACGCGGCGGCGCCACGACGTTCCAGCAGGACCTGCGCAACGCCGACTGCATCGTCATCGAGGGCTCGAACATGGCCGAGTGCCATCCGGTCGGGTTCCAGTGGGTGATGGAGGCCAAGGCCCGCGGCGCGACGGTGATCCACGTGGATCCGCGGTTCACCCGCACCAGCGCCATGGCCGACCTGCACGTGCCGCTGCGGGCCGGGTCCGACATCGCGTTCCTGGGCGGGCTGATCCGCCACGTGCTGGAGAACGAGAAGTACTTCCGCGAGTACGTGCTGGCCTACACCAACGCCGCCACCATCGTCAGTGAGGAGTTCCGCGACACCGAGGACCTGGACGGGGTGTTCTCCGGGCTGGATCCCCGACGCCGGGCCTATGACTTCAGCAGCTGGCGGTACGAGGACGCGGAGGTGTCCGCCCCGTCCGGACTGCAGGAGATGCGGCCGGAGGAACGGGACCGGGTCCGCGGGGCGGCGCGCGGCGAGAAGCACGGCTCGGGCGGGGCGGAGGTGTCCGCCGGGCCGATGCGCATCCGCACCGACGAGACGCTGCGGCATCCGCGCTGCGTGTTCCAGATCCTCCGGCGGCACTTCGCCCGGTACACGCCGGAGACGGTGGAGCGGATCTGCGGCATCCCTCAGGAGACGTTCGCGAAGGTCTGCGAGCTGATCACGGAGAACTCCGGCCGGGAGCGCACCACCGCGTTCGTCTACTCGGTGGGCTGGACGCAGCACACGGTCGGCGTGCAGTACATCCGCACGGCCGCGATCCTGCAGACGCTGCTGGGCAACATCGGGCGGCCGGGCGGCGGCATCCTCGCGCTGCGCGGCCACGCCTCCATCCAGGGGTCGACGGACATCCCCACGCTGTTCAACCTGCTGCCGGGCTATCTGCCGATGCCGCACGCGGACCGCGGCCGGGACCTGGAGGAGTACCTGCGGGCCGAGACCGTCCGCAAGGGCCACTGGGGCAACATGCGCTCCTACCTGGTGAGCCTGCTGAAGGCCTGGTGGGGCGAGGCGGCGAACGCCGACAACGACTTCTGCTTCGACCACCTGCCCCGGCTGACCGGCGACCACGGCACGTACCGGACGGTGCTGGCGCAGCTCGACGGGGTCTGCAAGGGCTACTTCCTGCTGGGCGAGAACCCGGCGGTCGGGTCGGCCAACGCCCGGCTGCAGCGGCTGGGGATGGCGAAGCTGGACTGGCTGGTGGTGCGGGACTTCTCGCTGATCGAGTCGGCGACCTGGTGGAAGGACGGGCCGGAGATCGAGACCGGTGAGCTGCGCACCGAGGACATCGGCACCGAGGTGTTCTTCCTGCCCGCCGCCGCGCACACCGAGAAGTCCGGCAGCTTCACCAACACCCAGCGGCTGCTGCAGTGGCACCGGCAGGCGGTCGAGCCCGCCGGGGACGCGCGCAGCGACCTGTGGTTCGCCTTCGAGCTGGGGCGGCGGATCCGGGCCAAGCTCGCCGACCCCGCCTACCGGGAGCGGCACGGCCTGGACGATGTGGAGATGGACCGGCCGGTCCTGGAGTTGACCTGGGACTATCCCACCGAGGGTCGGCACGGGGAGCCGGACGCGGAGGCGGTGCTCGCCGAGATCAACGGGCGGGACGCCGCGGGCCGGCCGCTGTCGTCCTACCTGGAGCTCAGGCCGGACGGGTCCACCTCCTGCGGATGCTGGATCTACTGCGGGGTCTACGCGGACGGGGTCAACCAGGCCGACCGCCGGCGGCCCGGGAGCGAGCAGGACTGGGTGGCGGCCGAATGGGGCTGGGCGTGGCCGATGAACCGCCGCATCCTCTACAACCGGGCCTCGGCCGACCCGGCCGGACGTCCGTGGAGCGAACGCAAGGCCTATCTGCGCTGGGACGAGTCGCGGCGCCGCTGGGTCGGGCCGGACGTGCCCGACTTCGATCCCGCCACCCCGCCGGACCACGAGCCCCCGCCCGACGCCACCGGCCCGGAGGCGTTGTCGGGGACGGACGCGTTCATCATGCAGGCCGACGGGAAAGCATGGCTGTATGCACCGTCGGGACTGGTGGACGGGCCGCTGCCCGCGCACTACGAGCCACAGGAGTCGCCGTTCGCCAACCCGTTGTACGGGCAGCGGCGCAATCCCGTCCGGTCGCTGCCGCCTCCGGGGCGGGAGCACTTCCAGCCATCCGACGGGGAGCGGGGCGCGCAGGTGTTCCCTTACGTGGCGACGACGTACCGGCTGACCGAGCATCACACGGCGGGCGGGATGTCGCGCTGGCTGCCCCGTCTGTCGGAGCTGCAGCCGGAGTTCTTCTGCGAGGTGTCGCCGGAGCTGGCGCGGGAGCGCGGGCTGGAGCATCTGGGCTGGGCGACCGTCATCACCGCCCGCAGCGCCATCGAGGCCCGGGTCCTGGTGACCGAGCGGATGAAGCCCCTGAGGGTGCAGGGGCGGTGGCTGCACCAGATCGGGCTGCCCTACCACTGGGGGCCCAACGGCCTCACCACCGGGGACGCCGCCAACGAGCTGGCCCACATCGCGCTGGACCCCAACGTCCACATTCAGGAGGTCAAGGCGCTGGCGTGCGACATCCGTCCGGGCCGCCGCCCGCGCGGGCGCGCGCTGCGGGAGCTGGTGGAGGAGTACCGGCGGCGCGCCGGGATCGACGAGCAGACCGGGAGGCAGATGTGAGCGACCCCGCCGCCGACACCGGGTATGCGGATCCGCCGCCGCGGATGGGCTTCTTCACCGACACCTCGGTGTGCATCGGCTGCAAGGCGTGCGAGGTGGCGTGCAAGGAGTGGAACGCCATCCCCGAGGACGGCATGGAGCTCACCGGCATGTCGTACGACAACACGGCGGGGCTGGGGGCGTCCACCTGGCGGCATGTGGCGTTCGTCGAGCGGCGCGGGCCGGTCCCGGCGGGTCCGGGCGGCGAGGGGGGCGAGCCCTCCCCGCAGGGCGCCGCGACGCCGGGCCGGGAGGAGGGCGAGCTGCGCTGGCTGATGGCCTCGGACGTGTGCAAGCACTGCACGCACGCCGCCTGCCTGGACGTGTGCCCCACCGGCGCGCTGTTCCGGACGGAGTTCGGCACGGTGGTGGTGCAGGAGGACGTCTGCAACGGCTGCGGCTACTGCATCCCCGCCTGCCCGTACGGGGTGATCGACCAGCGCAGGGGCGACGGGCGGGCCTGGAAGTGCACGCTGTGCTACGACCGCATCTCCACCGGGCTGGAGCCGGCCTGCGCCAAGGCCTGCCCCACCGAGTCCATCCAGTACGGGCCGGTGGAGGAGCTGCGGGAGCGCGCCGCCTCCCGGCTGGCGGCCCTGCAGGAGGCCGGGGTGCGGCAGGCCCGGCTGTACGGGGCCGACCCCGACGACGGGGTGGGCGGGGCGGGCGCGTTCTTCCTGCTGCTGGACGAGCCCGAGGTGTACGGGTTGCCGCCGGACCCGGTGGTGACCACCCGTGATCTGCCGTCGATGTGGCGGCATGCGGCCGTCGCCGCCGCGGGGCTGCTGGGGGCGGCCGTCCTCGCCTGTCTGACGGGGCGGCGCCGATGAGCCCGCGACGGCGCCGCGAGGCGGGCGGGGAGCGTCCGACGGTCCCCGCCGCGGAGTTCGCCTCCTACTACGGCAGGCCCGTCCTCAAGCCGCCGGTGTGGCGGTCGCTGGACATCGCGGGCTATTTCTTCCTCGGCGGGCTGGCGGGGGCGTCGTCGGCGCTGGCGGCGGGCGCCTCGTGGACCGGCCGCCCGGTGCTGGCCCGCAACGCCCAGGTCGCCGCCGTGGGGGCGGTGGGCCTGTCGACGGCCGCCCTCGTCCACGATCTGGGGCGTCCCGCCCGGTTCGGCAACATGCTCCGCGTCGCCAAGCCCACCTCCCCCATGAGCGTCGGCTCGTGGCTGCTGGCGGCCTACGGCCCCCTGGCGGGCGCGGCGGCGCTGTCCACCCTCACCGGCCGTCTCCCCCGGCTGGGCCGGGCGGCCGGCACGGCCGCCGCCGTCCTGGGCCCGGCCGTCGCCGCCTACACCGCCGTGCTGATCGCCGACACCGCCGTCCCCGCCTGGCACGAGGCCCACCGCGAGCTGCCGTTCCTGTTCGCCGGCTCCGCCGCCGCGGCCGCCGGAGGGCTGGGCCTGCTGACCGTCCCGCCCGCCGAGAGCGGTCCCGCCCGCCTGCTGTCGCTCGCCGGCGCCGCGACGGAGCTGACCGCCGCGACGCTGATCCGCCGCCGGCTGGGCCTGGTCGCCCGTCCCTACCGGGCCGGGAGGGGCGGCCGGCTCCTGCGAGCCGCCGAGGGGCTGACCCTCGCCGCCACCGCCGCCGCGGCGGCCGCTCCCCGGCGCCGTCTGCCGAGCGCGCTGGCGGGCGTCGCGTTGTTGACCGGTTCGGCGCTGACCCGGTTCGGGGTCTTCCACGCCGGCGTGGACTCCGCCCGCGACCCGGTCTACACCGTGCGGCCCCAGCGAGAGCGTCTCCGGGCCCGCCGGCGGGCGGAGCGTCCCGCCTCCGCCCCGGGCGGATGAGGGCGCGTCCTTCTCCGGCTCCCCGGCCGTCCCGGCCTCCTCGGCCTCCCCGTCCTTCCGACGCTCCGGGACGGATCGCCGGTCAGGAGGGGGCGCGGCCGAGGAAGGCCAGCAGCCGGTCGGCCGCGGTGGCGTCGGGCGGCGGGGGCAGCGGCGGGGCGAACCGGCCGGGACGGTCCTCCTCGGCGACCAGGATCGAGGCCAGCGGGAGGAGGTCCGCGGCCAGGGAGACGGGGATGGGGTGGTCGGCCCCGCAGGCCCGGGCCACGTCCCAGCCGTGCACGGTGATCTCCAGGGCCCCGGCGACGGCGACGAGAGGCGCGGCCAGCGACAGGCCGGCGATGGCGATGTCGTCGCGGGCGGGAGCGGCGGTCCAGGCGCCGAGGAGGCGGGAGGCCCGCTCGCGGAGGGCGGTCACCGGATCGCCCGCGAGGTCGGCGGTCGGGGCGAGGTCCACCCGGCCCAGGTCGGCGGCCTCGCACAGGGCCTGCAGGGAGTCGTTCATATGGGCGAGCAGGGTGCGCAGGCTCCAGCCGCGGCAGGGGGTCGGGCGGGACAGGGCCTCGGGCGTCACCGCGCGGAGGCCGCCGAGGGCGTAGCCGACCGCCCGTTCCAGCAGGGACAGTCCGGTGCTCATCGGGACCGCGCGGGCAGGGTCTGCGGCAGGTCGAAGATCGCGAACAGGCGGGTGTCCAGGAACGTCGCGCAGTGGCCGATGCGGCCCGCGGGGGTGAGGGTCAGCACCTGCAGGTTGAACGGGCGGAAGACGCCGGCGGCGGGGTCGCGCAGGTACTGGGCCACGCCGGGCTGGCCGTTCGCCGAGATCCGCAGCAGCCGCAGGTCGCCGGGGCGGGCCGGGCACACCCGGGCGAGGTGGCGGGCGATGGCGTCGCGGCCGGCGTACCAGGTGAGGAAGGGCGGCATCTCCCATATCGCGTCGTCGGTGAACAGCGCGACGATGGCCGCGACGTCCTTGGCCTCGAACGCCGCCATGTACCGGTCGAGCAGATCGCGCTGTTCGGCGGTCGACGGGCCGGTGACGTCCTCCTCGCGCGGGGCGGCCGTGGCGATCCGGTCGCGGGCGCGCTGCAGGAGGCTGTTGACGGCGGCGGTGCTGACGCCCACGGTCTCGGCGACCTCGGCGGCCCGCCAGCCGAGCACGTCCCGCAGGATCAGCACGGCCTGCTGCCGGGGCGGCAGGTGCTGCAGGGCGGCCACGAACGCCAGCCGGATGCTCTCCCGGGAGAGCACGACCGCGGCGGGGTCGTCCTCCCCGGCCTCCACCAGCGCGTCCGGCGCCGGTTCCAGCCAGGGCGTCTCGTGCCGTCTCACCGGCCCCTCGTCGGGGTCGCCGGGACCGCCCAGGCCGGTGGGCATCGGTCGTCGCGCCCTGCCCTCCAGGGCGGTCAGGCACACGCGGGTGGCGATCCGATGCAGCCAGGCGCGCAGCGAGGAGCGCCCTTCGAACCGGTCATAGGCCCGCCAGGCGCGCAGGTAGGTCTCCTGAACCAGGTCCTCGGCGTCGTGCACCGAACCGAGCATTCGGTAGCAGTGCGCCGTCAGCTCCCGGCGGAACGGGTCCGCCAGCCGGGCGAAGTCCTCGGCGCCCGGGTCCTCGGTCGGGGTCATGGGCATGGCGGATGTCGCTGATCGTTTCGGCGGTGCACGCCGTCACAGGGCGGCGATGGCCTCCAGCAGGTCCCGGCGGGTCTTGGGTCCGAACCCGCGCACGCCGTCCAGGCGGCCCTGTTCGATGGCGGCGGCCAGGGCGCGGGGGGAGTCGACGCCCAGTTCGGCATGGAGGCGGAGGGCCCGTCGAGGGCCGAGTCCGGGGACGGCCAGGAGACTGCGGGCGCCTGCGGGGATCTTGGCGCGCAGCTCCTCGAGCCGGCGGAACGTGCCGTGGCGCAGCGCCTCTTCGACCTTGGCGGCGATGGCCTCGCCGACGCCGGGGATGGTGCGCACGTCGACGGCGGCCAGATCGCCGGGGTGGGCGGCGATGGCCTCGGCGGCCTTCCGGTAGCTGCGGACCCGTATGGCGTCGCCCCCGTCCATGGCGAACAGGTCGGCATACTCCAGCAGCAGTTCCGCCACCTCGGCATTGCTCCGTCCCATGTGAGGACCCTAACCGACGGACCGGACATTCCACTGCATCGTTGACCGCTCCCGGTCAACGGCAATACCGGGCAGGCGAGTATGGAGCAACCATGCCCGAAGATTCCGGAATTCACATTCTTGTGAGGTAATGAACAACGACGCTCCCGATCGGGCTCACTTCAGACACTTACCTCGTCATGACTCGTTGTGTGAACTGCGAACGCTGAGCGCTATCGGCGCCACATGCGACTCACGTCACCAGGAGGGTCCGCATGGGCAAAGTCCCCGCCGCCGTAGATCCGCCGCTCGCCGAGGTCCCGGCCGAGCTCGCCGACCCGCTGCGCCCCTACCTGGAGGCCGCGGCCGAGGAGATGGTGCAGGAGATCCGAGGCCAGGTCCCCGAGTACGCCCGCCCGGCCGACAGCACGTACGGCCGGCGGATGAAGTGGACGGTGCGGGAGACCGTCCGGCAGTTCGTGGACGCCATGGGGCGTCCCGACTTCGACTGGACGGAGCTGACGGAGATCTACGCCGGCATCGGCGCCTATGAGGCGCGCAAGGGCCGCAGCCTGGACGGGCTGCAGACGGCCATCCGGGTGAGCGGCCAGGTCGCCTGCCGCCGCTTCATCCGGGACGCCCGGCGGCTGAACTGGTCGCTGGACGTGCTCGGGCAGCTCACCGAGTCGTTGTTCGTGTTCCTGGAGAAGCTGGCCGGGGCCGCGGCGCAGGGGTACGCCGCCGCGCAGGAGCAGGTCGTCACCGAGCGGGAGCGGTCCCGCTGGCGGCTGCGCGACCTGCTGATCGTGGACCCGCCGGCCAGCCGGGAGGCGATCGCCGAGCTGGCCCGCTCGGCGCGCTGGGAGCCGCCGCGCACGATCGCCCTGGTGGCGGTGCGCCCGCCGCTGGGGCATCCGGCGCCGGTGATGCCGCCGTCGATCCTGGCCGACTGGCACGGCCCCGCCCCGTTCCTGGTCGTCCCGGATCCGGACGGCCCGGGCCAGGACCGGATGATCGCGTCGCTGGTCCGCGGGTGCGCCGCCGCCATCGGCCCGACCGTGCCGATCACCCGGGGGGCGTTGTCGCTGCGGTGGGCCCGGCACGCCCTGAACCTGGTGGAGCGCGGCGTCATCCGGGAGAGGGGACCGGTGCGCTGCCTGGACCACATCCCCACGCTGGTGGCCGCGATGAGCGAGGAGCTGATCAACGTGGCGCTGGAGGAACGGCTGGCGCCGCTGATGGAGCTGCCCCCGCACCGCCGCGAGCCGCTGGCGCTCACCCTGCTCACCTACATGGAGAACCGCGACAACGCGGTGGCCGCGGCCGAACGGCTGCTGGTGCACGAGCAGACGGTCCGTTACCGGATCCGGCGGCTGGAGGAGATGTTCGGGGACGCGCTGACCGACCCCGCGCGCCGGATCGAGATGCTGCTCCTGCTGCACACCTGGGTGCGCTTCGGGGGCCGCGGAACCGAGTCGGACCTTTGACATCCGGCGGCGGACGCCGGAGGGCCGACCGTGCGGCGTCAGGTGTGCTCGGCCAGGGTCCCGGTGCGGACCAGGGCGCACGTGGGGGTGCTCTGGTAATAGGCGTCCTTCCGGGGGGTGAAATGACGGAGCGTCTTGGGATGGCGGAAATCGGCCCGGGGCAGGAAGACGCGGACCCTGGTCAATTTCTTGCCGCGGGTCAGCAGGCCGATCCGGGTCTTGCGGTCCTGCAGCAGGACCACGGCGTTCCGGGTGGGGAGGGGGGTGCGGCCGCCCCGTTCCACCTCCAGGTAGGGGCGGGTGCGGCGGGTGCCGTGGTGGGCGCTCCAGACGCAGTAGTCGTCGCCCTTCCCGACCGGGTCCAGGACCCGCAGGGAACCGAGGGGGCCCCACCCGATGCGGGTGCCGTTGGGGGTGGTGTAGAACTCGCCCCGCCGGATCTCGACCGTCCCATAAGAGGTGGGCCTGGGCCGGGTCGCCCGGACGGCCGCCGCGTCCGCCGCGGCGGCCGATGACAGGGCGGTGATCGAGACGGCGATCACGACCAGGATCCGTTGCGCGGCGGACCGCATCGGCACCCCTCCATCCCACTCGATACGGGCCTGGGCCCGCAGGTGTTCCGGGGGGCTTGCGTTCCGTCGGATTATCGGCGGGCGCGGGGAACGCGTTACGCGGGGACGCGAGGACGGACCTCTTCGGCGATGAAACGGGCGAATCCCTCCGGATCGGGCTCGTCGGGGGTGGGCTGGAGGATCACGGCGTCGGCGCCCGCGTCGGCCAGGCGCCGGACGGCCTCGGCGATCGTCTCGGCGTCCCCGGCGGCGGAGACGTCGAGCGCGGACGGGTACCCCTCGGCCGAGAGCTCGGCGCGGAGGCGGGCGGCCGCATCGGGACCGGTGGCCGCATGGAAGTAGACGACCAGCCGGTGCGCTCCGGTCGAGGCGCCGCGGCCCTCGTCGATGAGCCTGCGGGCCCGGCGCACGCCCTCGGGCGAGGTGCCCGCGGTGAGGATGGTGCCCTCGGCGGCCTCGCCGCTCAGCCGGAGGGTGCGCGGGCCGGTCGCGCCGGCGAGCACCGCCGGGACCGCGGTCGGGGGCCAGTCCAGGGCCACCTCCTCCAGCGTCACGTAGCGGCCGCGGACGGTGACGCGCTCGCCGCGCAGCAGCGCGCGCAGGGCGGTCAGGTGCTCGCGCAGCAGCGTCAGCGGGGACTCGACCCGCGCGCCGACCTGGCCCATCCACTCCTGCACGCCGTGGCCGACGCCGAGGGTCAGCCGGCCGGGGAACATCCGCGCCACGGTGGCGGTCTCCATGGCGGTGAGGGCGACGTTCCGCAGCGGCACGGGGAGGATCCCGATGCCCACGTGCAGGCGTTCGGTCCAGGCGAGGGCCGCCGCGGCGCTGGCGACGCCGCTCTCCAGGAAACAGTCCTCCCACAGCCACAGCTCCTCCAGGCCCGCCTCGTCGGCGGCGCGGGCGACGGCGCGCAGCCGTTCGGGCGGGAACTGGGGACGGAAGATCATGCCGAGCGCGGTCATGACGACCTTCCTACCGCATTGATCGCTTCTTCCGGTAGGTCAGGACGACCATGCCGCTCTCCAGCGGACGGACGCCGGTCAGCTCGAAGTGGACGGGTGAGAAGTCCGCGCCGAACAGCGGGATCCCCGTCCCGACGACCACCGGGTAGAGCTTGACGACCAGGTCGTCGATCTCCGGCAGCAGCGCACCGGCCAGGCGGGCGCCGCCGGCCAGGTAGATGTCGCGGCCCTCCTCCGCCTTCAGCTCCCGGATCTTGGCCAGCGGGTCGCCGGAGACGATCTCCACCGCCGGGTCGGGGCTCTCGCCGAGGCTCCCGGACGCCACGTACTGGCGCAGGTGGGCGTACGGGCTGGTCACCCCGATCTCCAGGGCCGGCTCGTAGGTGCGGCGCCCTTGGATCACCGTGTCGAAGCGCCGGTTGTCGGCGTCGACGCCGAGCTGCTCCCGGACGTGGGTCGGCAACGCGTCCGGATAGTCCTCGCGGATGAACTCCACCACGTCGGGCGTCACCGGGAAGAAGTCCACCTCCCCGCCCGGCCCGGCGATGAATCCGTCGATGGACATGCCGACGTAGTAGACGAGCCTGCGCATGCGCCCCCCATTCACTTCAACCAAAGCGCTTCAGATGTAGTGGTTTGAACGTAGTACTACAGTTGGAGTGGTGTCAATCAGAGGAGGGCGATCATGCGGCAGAACCCGGCGCGACGGGCCGCGCTGCTGGACGCCGCCATCGAGGTGCTGGCCCGCGAGGGCTCACGCGGCCTGACGTTCCGCGCGGTCGACGAGGCCGCCGGCGTGCCGAGGGGGACGGCGTCGAACTACTTCGCCAACCGTGACGAGCTGCTCACCCAGGCGGGCGCCCGCGTGCACGAACGGTTCCGGCCCGCTCCCGCCACCGTCGCCATGGCGCTGGAGGGTCCGCGGGACCGCGCCCGGCTGACCGCCCTGATGCGCGACCTGGTCGAACGCATCTCGGCGTTCCCCTCGGGGCAGCTGGCCCTGCTGGAGCTGCGGCTGGAGGCCACCCGCCGTCCCCGGCTGCGGGAGATCCTGACCCGGCAGATCCGCGATGACCTGGAGGCGAACGTCGACTTCCACCTCAAGACGGGCCTCCCGGGCGACGCGACCACCGTGGTCCTGCTCTATCTGGCCATCAACTGGCTCATCCTGGACCGCCTCACCCTCCCCGAGGTCATCCCCGAGGACCGCGTTCCCGAGCTGGTCGAGGCCTTGGTCGAACGGCTCGCCCCCGCCGAGGGGGCGCGGTGACCGCGGGCGGACGCGGCATCGCCCGCGGTCGCGGCGTGAGAGGGTCCGCCGGGCCGATCGAGGGGCCGGCCGTTCAGGAGGCGGGCTCGGCCCTGGCGTAGCCGTGCCGGATCAGCCACTGCACCCACGGGGCGGCCTCGTCGTTGCGGCCGGTCTCCACCAGCAGCCGGGTCAGCCGGACGATGCCCTCGATGTCCGCGGCGTCGGCGGCGCGGCACAGCCACGGTTCGGCCTCCTGGAGCCGGCCGGTCTCCAGCAGCAGCCGGCCCAGGTTGCGGCAGGCGGCGATCATCCCGGAGTCGGCCGCCCCGCGCAGCAGCGGCTCGGCCTCCTCGTACCGCCGATGGTCGAGGTGGTCGCGGCCGAGGGCGTTCATCGAGTCGGGATGGCCCGCGCGGGCGGCCTTCTCCAGGTACGGCACCGCCTCCGGGTAGCGGTGCTGGGAGTTGAGCAGGCGGCACAGGTTCCACATGGCCTCGACCATCCCGGCGTCGGCGGCGCGGCGCAGCCAGGTCTCCGCCTGGGCGGGGTCGCGGTCGACGAGGTCGTTGCCGAGGTTGAACATCGCGGCCGCGTTGCCGTGCTCGGCGGCCCGCAGATACCAGTCGCGGCCCTCGACGGAACGGCCGGCCTCGATGAGCAGGCTGCCGAGGTTGAACATCCCCTGGTCGTCGCCGGCCTCGGCGGCGGCGCGCAGCCACCGCTCGGCCTCGGCGCGCCTGCCGGAGACGGCGCAGAACACCCCCAGGGCCGCCATGGAACGCGGACGGCCGGTCTCGGCGGCGGCCCGGTGCCAACGTTCGGCCTCCTCGTGGCGTCCGGCGCTTTGATGCCGCAGGGCGAGGTCCGTCATGGCGCGGGGCTCGCCCGCCTCCGCCGCCCGCCGTGTCCAGTCGAGCTCCTCCTCCTCGCGGCCCGCGGCGCGCGCCCGTGCCGCCAGGACCAGCATGGCCTCGGCGTCCCCCGCCCGGGCGGCCTGGACGAACCACCGGTCCGCCTCCTCCCGCCGCCCGTCCTCCTCGCACATGATCGCCAGGTTGACCATGGCGTGCACGGTGCCGCCCTCCGCCGCCCGGCGGAACAGCCGCTCGGCCTCCGGGCGCCGGCCCGGGAGGCGCAGCAGCAGCGCGCCCAGGTTGACGACGGCCTGCGGCTCGCCGGCGTCGGCGGCGGCGCGCAGCCACCGCTCGGCCTCCTCCAGCCGTTCCCCACCGTTCATGAGCAGGGTGCCGAGGTACTTCATCGCCATCACGTGGCCGGCCCGGGCCGCCGCCGCGTACCAGCGCTCGGCGTCCGCCGCCCGCCCGTCCTGCTCATAGGCCTGTCCGAGCCGCGCCATCGCCTCGGCGTCCCCGGATCGGGCCGCCCGGCCGTGGATCCGCTCGGCCTCCGCCGCGTGCCCGCTCATCACGCCCCCTCCGCGCCGACGATCGCCATGGCCGGTACGACGCGCAGAGGAGATGAGGGGTTCCGAGTGATGCGCGAGCCGTGGGCGGGGTCGCAGGGAATGTCATATCCGCCCGCTATGTTGCCGGGCATGGCCGAGTTCCGTGACACGCCCTTCGACGCGCTGCCCTCGGGGTTGCCGCCGGGACGCTTGATCGTTCCCGACGAGGGGGACTGGCCCGGAGGGCCCGTGATGTGGGTGTCGGACAAACCGGTGCCGGACGCCGCCGTGCTGTGGATGCGGCTGCATGAGAGCCATCCGGAGACCGGCTTCTATCCGCTGCTGCTGGAGCCGCTGTGCAGGGAGCCCGACCGGCCCTGGCACTCCGGTGAGCTGTTCCCGCCCCTGTCGGTCGGCGCGATCGACGTGCTGAGGGCCGACGGGGTGCTACAGCGTTTCTGGGAGATGGTGAGCGAGGAACTGCCCGAGGACGCCGACGAGAGCGAGCGGGTCGACCACAACGGGGTGCCGCGCGGCCCCTGGCCCGGCCTGGCCCCGGCGACCCCGCCCGGCGATGATCCGGACCAGACGGTGCGCGAGCACGTCCTGGCCCGCTACGCCGGTGATGATGTGCTGCTCGGGCTGGTGCCGGCCGCTCGGGGCGCCGACGCCCTCACCCGGATGGGCTGGTCGGGGCCGTGCAACCACACCGATCACCCTCAAGAGATCTCCGCCGTGGTGCGGTCGTGGGAGGACAGGTTCGGGGCCCGGGTGATGTCGGTGGGCTTCGACACCCTGGACCTGTCGGTGGCCGCTCCCCCGACGACCCTCGACCAGGCGATCGACATCGCCGTCGAGCACCACGCGTTCTGTCCCGACAACATCTCGCAGGGCTGCGGCGACTTCCTGCAGTACGCCGAGTCCTTGGTCGGCGCGGTGCGCTGGTCGTTTTGGTGGGACTGAACACGCGCTTTGGGGCGCGGCGATCCGGCCGGGAAACCATCCTCGCGCCTGCCCCGTTGGACGGGGCGTACGTCACGACGAACGAGGGGATCCCATGGGCGTCAGCCTGACCAAGGGCGGCAACGTGTCGCTGAGCAAGGAGGCTCCGGGGCTGCGGGCGGTCACCATCGGCCTGGGGTGGGACGTGCGCACCACCACCGGCGCCGACTTCGATCTCGACGCCAGCGCCCTGCTGCTGAACGAGTCCGGCCGGGTGCTGTCGGACCGGCACTTCGTGTTCTACAACAACCTGCGCAGTCCGGACGGCTCGGTCGAGCACACCGGGGACAACCTCACCGGCGAGGGTGAGGGCGACGACGAGCAGATCAAGGTCGACCTGGCCGCGGTGCCCGCCGAGGTCGCCCGGATCGTGTTCCCCGTCTCCATCCACGAGGCCGAGCAGCGCGGACAGACCTTCGGCCAAGTCCGCAACGCCTTCATCCGGGTGGTCAACCAGGCCGACGGCGCCGAGATCGCCCGCTTCGACCTCACTGAGGACGCCTCCACCGAGACCGCGATGGTCTTCGGCGAGCTGTACCGGCACGGCAGCGAGTGGAAGTTCCGCGCCATCGGCCAGGGGTACGCCTCCGGGCTGGCCGGCGTCGCCCGGGACTTCGGCGTCAACGTCTGATCCCGGGGCAGGCCCGCCAGGGGTCCGTCCGGCGGTTCGGACGGACCCCTGGCGGGCCCGGCGGAGCACCGCTCCGTCCGCCCCGTTCCGCACCGAGGCCACGGCCGACCGGCCGTGGCCTTCGGCCTTTCGGTGAGGGGAGAACCCTGCACCGTCCGCCCCCTCACCGGCGCGACCGCCGGCGGGCAAGCGGACCGCGTCACCCGAAAAACCCCGACACCACCGCCTTCACCAGCGAAAACAGAACGAGAAAAGAGCGACGGTCGGACATTGGAACACCGGCCGCGCCCCGGGCTCACGCGGTGAATTCCCGCGCCGCCGAACGAATCGGCGAATCGGCGAGTCGACGGACCGTCGAAGAGCAAGGGAATTCCCCTCCGGCAGCCGTCTCGGCGGAACGGCTCGGCGCGCCGTGACCGTGCCGCCGAGCGGCGGCAATGCGGGGCGGCGCACCGCGCCCCCGACGCCGGGCGTCGGACCGCCTGCGGGCGGGCGGGGCGCCTGCGGGCGGGCGGGGCGTCGACGACGGGCGCCGCGGCGGGCACGCTCTCCGGGTGGCCCATGCCGCAGGCCCCTGAAGTCCGCGAACGCCCTGAGCGGCGGGCGGCGCGTCAGTCCCGGCGCACGGCCGTCGGACGCCGGCGGAGGGCCAGGTCAGCGTGGATGCGGATGCATGGGCGAGGGCTCCGGCGGCCGCCTGCGCACTGACAATTCGTGATGCACCTCACAGCTCGGACTGGTGATTCGTTGCCAAAGCGAACCTTGTTCCGGAAAGTTGATCATGTGATAATTCCGCCAAATGAGCCGCATAAGACAGTAATGGGATAGACCACCCGAAGTGACCGACGATCCCCTCGAACCCGGGGACCGAGGCCGCCGATTCGTCTCGGTCCCGGAACGCTTCACCCCTCGTCCGGCCTGCGACGCGAGAGAGTTCCGTGATGCCCACTGACACCCACAGCTCCACGATTCGACGCGCCCGGACATTCCCGGTACGCCAGGTCCTGCCCCCGCTGCTGCGCTCACCGCTGCAGGCGCTGGAGGACCTGTCCCGCGCGGCCAACGGTGAGATCACCCGGCTCAGCCTGGGCGTCTTCCGGCCGTACCTGGTCACCCACCCCGACCACCTGCAGTACATCCTGCGCGACAACGCCGAGAACTACCGGCGCGAAGGGCTGATGTGGAAGCCGCTCAGCCGGCTGGTGGGCGAACCCTCCGGCGCCGACCCGGTCTGGCCCGTCAAGCGCGACGTCTTCATGCACCTGATGTCGGGTCCCAATATCGCCTCCTACACCAACGAGATGGCCAAGGCGATCACCGACGCCGTCGAGGACCTGGGCCGTCGCGTCAAGCCCGGCGAACCGGTCGACGCCATGACCGAGATCACCCGGATCGTCTACCGGGCCATCCTGCAGCTGTTCGTCGGCGACCGGCTCACCCGGGACGACGTGGAGAGGCTGGGCAACGCGATCCTGACGGCCACCACCTCCTCCTTCCGCGCCCGGATGCTGCTGCCGTTCGTGCCGCACTCGATCCCCCTCCCCGGCGACCGGGCGTTCCACCGCGCCGTCCGGGAGGTGGACGAGATCGTGTACCCGCTGGTGCACCAGGCGCGCCGCGAGGGCGCCGGCGACGGCATCCTGTCGCTGCTGTTGCAGGCCAAGGGACCCGACGGCGAAGGGCTGTCGGACAAGGACATCCGCGACGGCGTCGTCTCCATCTTCGTGGCCGGCACCGAGACCACGGTCACCGCGCTGACCTGGCTGTGGGTCGTGCTGGCCGAGCATCCGCAGGTGATGGAGCGGATGCGGGAGGAGATCGAACAGGTGGTCGGGCTGGACGTGCCCCAGCGCGAGCACCTGCCCCGGCTCAGCTACACCAAGATGGTCACCCAGGAGCTGCTGCGGATGTACCCGATCGGGTGGATCATCCCGCGCGTGGTGGCCGAGGACGACGTCATCGACGGCGTCCGGATGAAGCGCGGCGCGACCGTCATCGTCAGCCCCTACCTCACCCACCGGCTGCCGCAGGTCTGGCCGAACCCGCACGTCTTCGACCCCGAGCGGTTCGCCCCCGGCCAGCGCCGTCACCGCTTCGCCTACCTGGCCTTCGGCGCCGGCCCGCACAAGTGCGTGGGCACCCAGTTCTTCACCGTCGAGGCGCAGATCATCCTGTCCGCGATGATCCCCCGGCTGCGGCCCGCCCTGTACGGCCCGCCCACCGCCAGGCTCCAGGCCGGGCTGACCCTCAAGCCCGACAAGCCGATCCAGCTCACCCTCCAGCCGGTCGTCTCCTAGCGGACGGGGATCGCACGTGCACATCACCGATTCCGATTCCGACCTGCTCCGGATCGCCGCCGAGCAGGGAAGGATCAGCGCCCTGGCCGCCGACTGCCAGCGCGACCTGATCAAGTGCGAGCAGGAGTACCCGGGACTGTTCCCCCGGGCCTTCGACGCACGGCTCTACAGCTCCGTCACGCTGGCCAACGCGTTCGGCGCGCCGTGGGCGACGGCGGACGAGCTGCGCATGGCCAACCGCGCCACGCTGTGGATCTTCGCGATCGACTGGGTCATCGACTACGTCGCCTCGTCCCGGGAGGAGATCGACGCCACGGCCGAGCGGTGCATGGACATCGTGGGCGGGGCGCCGCCCGCCGACGACGACATGCTCGGGCGCTTCCTCGCCGACATCCGGGACGAGCTGGCCGAGGTCCCGGCGTTCCCGCGACTGCGCGAGCGCTGGGGCGGCCAGGTCGAGCTCTACCTGCGCGGGGTCACCCGGGAGTGGGAGTGGAAGACGGCGCACTCCCGAAGCGGCGCGCCGCTCCCCTCCTTCGAGGAGTACCTCGCCAACGCCGACAACTTCGGCTCCACGTTCGTCAACCTCTCGCACTGGATCGCCACCGGCGACCGGTGGACCCACGACAACCTCGACGAGCTGTGGGTGATCAGCGAGGAGATCCAGCGCATCCTGCGCCTGCTCAACGACCTGGCCACCTATCAGCGCGACGTGGAGTGGGGCGATCTCAACGCGCTGATGCTCGGGGTCGACCGCGACCACGTCACCCGGCGGATCGCCGATCTGGTCGAGAACTGCCGCAGGCTGATCGCGCCGGTGCGCGAGCGCAACCCCCTCCAGGCCGAATACCTGGAACGCCAGATCGGCTGGAGCACCGGTTTCTACGGGATGACCGACTTCTGGGGGCCGCTGTGACCACGGACTTCTCCCTCCCGGCCGCCGCGGCCCCGGACGCCGGGCGCGGCCTGGTGCCCGCGGACCTGCGCGAGCAGGCGCAGAAGCTGCTCGACGGGCTGCTGCACGAGCCGTGGGGCCAGACCTCGCCCTCGGTCTATGAGACGGGACGGGTGGTCTCCCTGGCCCCCTGGCTGACCGGACACGAGCAGCGGCTGGCCTATCTGCTCGACAGCCAGCGGCCGGACGGCGGCTGGGGGGCGCCCGGTGGCTATGCGCTGGTCCCCACGCTCAGCGCCGTCGAGGCGCTCCTGGCCTCCCTGCACGAGGCGGGACCGGACCGTCCCCGGCTGGCCGCGGCGGCCGGCCGGGGCCTGCGCCTGCTGGCCGATCTGCTGACCCGGCCCGATCTGGACATCCCGGACATGCCCGCCGCCGACGTGATCGCGCACTCCCTCATCGAGGCGATCAACCGGCACCTGGACCGCTCGCCCCAGCCGCCGCCCGGCTGGCCCGCCGAGCGGCGGCTGGCGGCGCCGTCCGGGCTGCCGGCCGACCGGTTCGTCGCGCTCCGCCGCGTTCTGGGGGAGGGCGCCGATCTGCCGGAGAAGCTGCTGCACGCACTGGAGATCATCGAGCTCTCCGAGCCCGCGCTGGCGCGCGTCCGGCCCGATGCGTCCGGTTCGGTGGGCGCCGCCCCGGCGGCGACCGCGGCCTGGCTGGCCCGGACCGGGCGCCGCAGCCCCGACGAGCCGGCCCTGCGCTTCCTGGAGGCGGTGGTGAGCCGGCACCGCGGGCCGGTGCCGTGCGGCCTGCCCATCACCGTGTTCGAGCGGGCCTGGGTGGTGTCCATCCTGGGCCGGGCGGGCATCGCCGTGGACCCGCCGGCCGAGGTGGTCGCCAGCCTGCGGGAGGCGCTGGCCGAGGGGGGCACCCCCGCCGGAGGCGGGCTGCCCAAGGACGCCGACACCACCTCCGCCGCCCTGTACGCCCTCGGCTTCCATCAGCCGCCGCCCGCGCCGGATCCGCTGCGGCCGTTCGATCTGGGCACCCACTTTTGCACCTGGCCGGGGGAGGACGGGTTCTCCGTCACCGTCAACGCGCACGTGCTGGAGGCGTTCGGCCACTACGCGGCCGCCGCGCCCGAGGCGCCGCCCCGGTACGCCGAGACGGTGCGCCGGCTCTCCGCGCTGCTGTTGGAGCATCAGCGGGAGGACGGGAGCTGGGACGACCGCTGGCACGCCTCCCCGTATTACGCGACCGCCTGCTGCGTGCTCGCGCTGCGCGGGTTCGGCGGCGCGATCGCGGCCGCCGCGGTGGAGGCGGCGACCCGGTGGGTGCTGGACACCCAACGGCCGGACGGATCCTGGGGACGCTGGGAGGGGACCGCGGAGGAGACCGCGTACGCGCTGCAGATCCTGGCCTCCGGCGACCGGCCGAGAGAGGAACGTCACATGCGCGCGATCGCCCGAGGCCGCGCCCGGTTGCTGACGGAGATCGACGGCTCGGCGGGATTCCCGCCGCTGTGGCACGACAAGGACTTGTACGCGCCCACCGCGATCGTGCAGGCGAACATCTTGGCAGCTCTGCACGTGTCCGGACCGCTGGAGTGACGATGTCGTCCGTCCCGCCCAACCGACCCCATAAATTGTGACAAACACCCCAAAAGGCGACGACGTCTTACTTGTAAGAAGTTGCCTTGAGCGCCCTAGATGGCGTTGCTAGGATCCCCGCCATGCGGCGCAGCGTGTTGCCTTATGTCGCGCTATCGTGTCCTACGCTTCGCAACCTTGGCTTTAAGTAAGAACAGGTTGCAGTGTCATTACCTGTATCTCTTTGGGCGGGTGTAATGCGTTTCCGCAACTCGCGTGTGCGAGCCAAGGTGACAGCACTGCTGGCCTCGCTCGCCGCGCTCTGGGCGTTCGCCGCGTGGGTCACCGTGCAGGACGGCCTCAGCCTGCTGTGGGCCAACACACTGGACCAAAAGGTCAGCCGTCCCGGCGTCGAGCTGGTGACCGCCCTCCAGGAGGAGCGCCGGCTCACCATGGTCTACCTCGGCGGCGCCGGCCGGCAGCCGCGGCAGCCGCTGGACGCTCAGCGGGCGCGCACCGACCAGGCCGTGGCCAAGTTCAGCGAGTCGGTCAAGGGCGACGACGTGGCCCGCGCGGCCAGCGACACCCTGGAGGCCCGCATCGATGAGCTGCTCAAGGGGCTGAACACCCTCAAGGTCGTCCGCGGCCAGGTCAACACGCTGCGGCCGAGCCGCACCGCGGCGGCGGCGAGCTACAACTCGATCATCGACTCCGCCTTCTCGGTGTTCGGCGCGACCGGTGCCAGCCTCGACGACGAGCAGATCGTCAAGGACAGCCGCACCCTCAACGCGCTGGTCCGGGCCAAGGAGATGCTCTCCAGGGAGGACGCGCACCTGGCCGGGGTGTTGACCGCCGGTCGCCCCACCGAGGCCGACCTGGTCGAGTTCACCCAGCTGGTCGGCGCTCAGCGGACCCTGCACGATGAGGCCGCGGCGGAACTGCCGCCCGCCGACCGGGCCCGTTACGAGGAGTTCACCAAGAGCTCCGAGTTCCGGCGGCTGCAGACGCTGGAGAATCTGATGATCTCCAAGGGGCGGGCCCGCACCCGTCCCCCGGTGGAGGCCGGCGAGTGGCACGCCGCCACCCAGCCCGCCCTGGAGGGCGTGGAGCGGATCGTGCGGGCCGGCGGTGACGACCTGCTCGAACGTTCCAAGCCGGTGGCCGCCGGCATCATCGTCCGGCTGATCCTGGCCGGCGGTCTGGGCATGGTGGCCGTCATCGCCTCGATCGTGCTGTCGATCACCACCGCCCGGACCCTGCTCCGTCAGCTGGAGCTGCTCCGCACCGCCGCGTGGGAGCTGGCCAACAAGCGTCTGCCCAGCGTGGTCGAGCGGCTCGGTCACGGGGAGACCGTGGACGTGTCGGCCGAGGCCCCGCCGCTGCAGTTCGGCGACGACGTGATCGGGCAGGTGGGCAAGGCGTTCAACGCGGTGCAGGAGACCGCCATTCGGACCGCGGTCGAGCAGGCCGAGCTGCGCCGCAACTTCCGCGACATGCTGCTCAGCCTAGCCCGCCGTTCGCAGACGCTGCTGCACCGGCAGCTGTCCCTGCTGGACGAGATGGAGCGCAGGGACATGCCGGACCGGGACATGGAGGATCTGTTCCGGCTCGACCACCTGGCCACCCGCATGCGGCGCAACGCCGAGAACCTCATCGTGCTGTCCGGCTCCGTCCCGGCGCGCGGCTGGCGACGGGCGGTGCCGATGGTGGACGTGGTCCGCGCCGCGGTCGCCGAGATCGAGGACTACACCCGAGTCACGGTGCTGCCGTTCGGCCAGGTCGGTCTGGTCGGACGGGCCGTGGGCGACATCACCCACCTGCTGGCGGAGCTGATCGAGAACGCCGTGTCGTTCTCTCCGCCCTACACCACCGTCCAGGTCGGTGGACAGCCGGTGGCCAGCGGGTTCGCGATCGAGATCGAGGACCGCGGGCTCGGCATGACCGACGAGAAGCTGGCGGAGATCAACGACCGGATCGCCAACCCGCCGGAGTTCAACCCCTCCGGGTCCGTCCAGCTCGGGCTGTACGTGGTCGGCCGGCTGGCCGAGCGCTACCACGTCCGGGTGCAGCTCAAGCGTTCGGCCTACGGCGGCACCACCGCGGTGGTGGTCATCCCGCACGACCTGGTGGTGGAGAACGTCGAGGACGAGCTGACCCGCCGGGTGGGCGGCGCGCCGGCGATGGCCGCGGCCCCCGCCGGGGCGCAGCAGGGCGAGATCGCACGCGGCGAGCGGCCGGACGCCCCGGCGGAGGGCGCGGCGGCCGCATCCGCGGACGGGCGGCAGGAGCCGCTGCCCGCCCCGGTGCCGCTGCCGATCGACCGGGCCGCCGGGCCGGACCTCCTGCCGGCGCCCGGCTCCACACCGTCCCCTGACGCGTCCGCCGACCGGCCGCAGGCCGCAAGCGGCGGGTCGCCCACCGCCACCACCGAGACCTCCGGGAGCCCGATGCCCGAGAATCCACCCCCCGTACCGGAGACCGCGCACACGCCGGGCGGCCTGCCCATGCGGGTTCCGCAGGCCAACCTGGTCCCGCAACTGCGCACCGAGGCACCGATCACCGCGGCGGAGAGCGACGAGGAGGACGAGGAGCTCCTGCGCTCGCCCGAGGAGATCCGCCGCATCGTAGGCGCCTACCAGTCGGGCACCCGCCGGGGTCGTTCGGACGCCGCCAAGAAGGCCGCGTCCCAGGCGGTCTCGGACGAGGACGACGAGCCCGAGTCCTAGAGCGAACCGAAGCCGCGCCGACGAACTCATCGACACAAGGACGGTTAGAGGTGCAGAAGACAGGTTCCTCCGTTGACCTGGCCTGGTTGCTGGACGACCTGGTCGACCGGGTGGCCGAGGCCCAGCACGCCGTCGTGCTCAGCGCCGACGGCCTGCTGATGGCCGCCTCCAAGGGCATGAGCCAGGACGACGCCGAGCATCTGTCGGCGGTGGCCGCCGGGATCCAGAGCCTGGCGCGCGGCGCCGGGGAGCGGTTCGGCGGCGGAGCGGTACGCCAGACCATCATCGAGATGAAGACGGCGTTCCTGCTGGTGACGGTGGCCGGCAAGGGCGCCTGCCTGGCGGTGCTGACCAGCGAGGACGCCGACGTGGGCCTGGTGGCCTATGAGATGGCGATGCTGGTCACCAGCGTGGGCCACCACCTGAGCACATCGGCACGGACAGAGGTGACGGAGAGCCCGACACGGTCATGACCACACCCGAGGACACGCCCGAGCGGCTCCTGGACGACCACGCCGGGCCGCTGGTGCGCCCCTATGTGATGACCCGAGGCCGGATCCAACCGGTGCGGGGCAAATTCGACCTGATCACCCAGGTGATCGCGACCGGCCCGGTGCCGACGGCGGAGGTCGGCCTGGGGCCGGAGCACCTGGCCATCATGCGGTTGTGCCAGGACGTGATGTCCGTGGCGGAGATCACCGGCCACCTGAACCTGCCCGTCAGCACCGTCCGGGTGCTGCTCGGCGACCTGCTGGAGCGCGGTTACGTAGCGATCCAGGAACCCGAGCCGGAAGCCGACATTACCGACATCAGGATTTACGAGGCGGTGTTGAATGGACTCCGTGCGCTCTGACCGGGCCGCCGGGCGCCCCAAGCTGCCCACCGCGGTCAAGATCGTGATCGCGGGCGGCTTCGGAGTGGGCAAGACCACGATGGTGGGCACCGTCTCGGAGACCACCCCGCTGCGCACCGAGGAGATCCTGACCGACCGCGGCGTGGGGGTGGACGACACCTCCGGGGTGGAGGCCAAGGACACCACCACCGTCGCGATGGACTTCGGGCGCATCACCATTCGCAAGGACCTGGTGCTCTACCTGTTCGGGACACCCGGTCAGGAGCGCTTCTGGTTCATGTGGGACGAGGTCTCGCGCGGCGCGCTGGGGGCGGTGGTGCTGGCCGACACCCGGCGGCTGGCCGACTGCTTCCCCTCGGTGGACTACTTCGAGCGCCGCAAGGTCCCGTTCGTGGTGGCGGTCAACTGCTTCGACGGCGCCAAGCGCTACTCGCTGGACGAGATCAAGATGGCGCTGAACCTCCACGGCGACGTGCCGGTCATGCTCTGCGACGCGCGCGATCTGAAGTCCTGCAAGCAGGTGCTGATCGAGATGGTGCAGCACGCCATGTCCCAGCGGATGCTGGTCAAGTCCTGACCGTCCGCGGACGCGCCACCGGCACCGGGCGACGTCCCGGCGCCGGTCGGGCGGGACGTCCCGGCCGGCTCGGCCCACCGGGCCGACCTGGACGTCCCGTCACGGTCGTGCGGCGCCTCGGGCGATCCGCCCTCAGGCGGTCTTGCGCTCGGACTCGGCGTACTCGTTGAGTTCGGGGATGCTCAGCAGCTTCTGCGTGGCCGCGCTCTCGGCCTGCACGATCCCGCTGGCCAGCATGGTGTTGCGCTGCCGCAGCCGGCCGGTCTCGCGCAACAGCTCGTCCACCTCCGCCCGCAGCCGGGCGATCCGCCGAGCGAGCCGCAGGTAGGTCACCACCCCGGCGCCGAGGGCGCCCAAGGCGAACGCGGCGAGCACCGGCGACCACAGCGCCCCCACGGCCAGAATCGGCGTCAGCGCGATCAGCGCCGTCACGCGGCCGTGGCTCTCCGCCCAGTCCCAGGCGTCGTTGACGCGCTTGGGGATGCGCACTGTGCTCTCCCTCCTGACTCACTCGCGCCAGTTCCCTTTCGACGGTATGTCAGGCCGGGACGGTCCCGGCCCGGCGGCTCCGAGGAACACGACGTGACATAGACCGCATTCCTCCACGTCGCGCAACGAATCGACTGCGACAGCCGCCGCAGACGCAATGTTCGACCATCATTTCGCAAGATCGGCGCCTTGGGGGGCGGGCTTACCGGTTCTTAGGCTTACGGATCGTAAGCCCGTGCTGTATCGGCCAGATTCAGTGGACAGGAGCCCGTATGACCGTTTCGCCGGCGATGGAGCCGACGACCGGCCCCGCCGCATCCGCCGGCGTCGCCTCCGAGCCCACCGCGCGGAAGGCGTCGCCTCGTCGCTTCCTGATGTGTCCTCCCGAGCACTTCGCGGTCACCTACGCGATCAACCCGTGGATGGACCCGGAGGCCGGCGCCGACCGGGACCGGGCGGCGGCCCAGTGGGAGGCGCTGCGCGAGACCTATCTGGAGCTCGGGCACCGGGTCGAGCTGATCGAGCCGGTCGAGGGCCTGCCGGACATGGTGTTCGCCGCCAACGGCGCGCTGGTGGTCGACGGACGGGTGTACGGGGCGCGGTTCCGGCACGCCGAGCGGGCGGCCGAAGGCCCCGCCTATGCCGCATGGTTCCGCGACAACGGGTTCACCGAGGTGCTGGAGGCGGAGCACGTCAACGAGGGCGAGGGCGACTTCCTGGTGCTGGACGAGCTGATCCTGGCCGGGACCGGGTTCCGCACCGAGGTCGCCGCGCACCAGGAGGCGCAGGAGTTCCTGGGCCGCCCGGTGGTGACGCTGCGGCTGGTGGACCCGCGGTTCTACCACCTGGACACCGCGCTGTTCCCCCTGGACGGCCGGAACGTCGCCTACTACCCCGGGGCGTTCTCCCCCGGCAGCCGAGCGGTGTTGGAACGGCTGTTCCCGGACGCGCTGATCGCCGACGAGGACGACGCGGCGGTGCTGGGGCTGAACGCGGTCTGCGACGGCCGGCACGTGGTGATCAACGCCGAGGCGCAGCGGCTGATCGCACAGCTGCGGCGGCATGGCTACGAGCCCGTTCCCGTGGATCTGTCGGAGCTGCGCAAGGCCGGGGGCGGCCCGAAGTGCTGCACCCTGGAGATCCGGGTGTGATCTCGCCCCTCTTCCCCGGGGCCGGGCGGACCTCCGAGATGCGGGGGCCCGCCCGGGCGCATATCGTCCGAAGAATGAGCACTCACTTTGACGTTGTGGTCCTGGGCGCGGGCCCGGGTGGGTATGTCGCCGCGATCCGGTCGGCACAGCTCGGGCTCAAGACGGCGATCATCGAGGAGCGCTACTGGGGCGGGGTCTGCCTGAACGTGGGCTGCATCCCCTCCAAGGCCCTGCTGCGCAACGCCGAGCTGGCGCACATCTTCACCAACGAACGCAAACTGTTCGGCATCGAGGTGGACGGGGAGGTCCGGTTCGACTACGGGGCGGCGTTCCAGCGCAGCCGCCAGGTCGCCGAAGGCCGGGTCAAGGGCGTCCACTACCTGATGAAGAAGAACGGGATCACCGAGTTCGAGGGCCGGGGGACGTTCCTCGACCCGCACACCGTCCAGGTGGCGCCCTCCGGCGGCGGCGCACCCCAGACGGTCACCTTCGACCACTGCATCATCGCCACCGGCGCGCACCCCCGGCTGCTGCCGGGCACCTCGCTGTCGGAGCGGGTGGTGACCTACGAGCAGCAGATCCTCGACGAGAAGCTGCCGGAGAGCATCGTCATCGTCGGCGCCGGCGCGATCGGCATCGAGTTCGGCTACGTGCTGCACAACTACGGCGTCAAGGTCACCATCGTCGAGTTCCTGGACCGGGCGCTGCCGGGCGAGGACGCCGAGGTGTCCAAGGAGCTGGCCCGCCGCTACCGCAAGATGGGCATCGAGGTGCTCACCTCCACCCGGGTGGAAGGCATCGACGACTCCGGCGACCGGGTCAAGGTCACCGTGGCCGGCAAGGACGGCGCGCAGCGGACGCTGGAGGCCGACAAGGTCCTGCAGGCCATCGGGTTCGCTCCGAACGTGGAGGGCTACGGCCTGGAGAAGACCGGGGTCAGGCTGACCGAGCGCGGCGCGATCGACGTGGACGCCCGGGGACGCACCAGCGTGCCGCACATCTTCGCGATCGGCGACGTGACCGCCAAGCTGATGCTGGCGCACGCCGCCGAGTCGATGGGCATCATCGCGGCCGAGACCATCGCCGACGCCGAGACGATGGAGCTGGACTTCGTGATGATCCCGCGGGCCACCTACTGCCAGCCGCAGGTGGCCAGCTTCGGCTACACCGAGGCGCAGGCCCGCGAGAAGGGCTTCGACGTCAAGGTGGCCAAGTTCCCGTTCACCGCCAACGGCAAGTCGCACGGCCTGGGCGACCCCAACGGCTTCGTGAAGGTCATCTGCGACGCCAAGTACGGCGAGCTGCTGGGCGCCCACATGATCGGCCCGGACGTGACCGAGCTGCTGCCGGAGCTGACGCTGGCCCAGCAGTGGGACCTGACCGTGCACGAGGTGGCCCGCAACGTGCACGCCCACCCCACGCTGAGCGAGGCGGTCAAGGAGGCGATCCACGGCCTGGCCGGCCACATGATCAACTTCTGATCGCCTGACCCCGGCATCCGGCGCCCGGACCCCGCCGGAAGAACGACGATGCGCGGGGAGGGGGGCGGATCATCGGAGCGAGGCGCCGGCCGAGCGAGGATGATCCGCCCCTACAAGGGGGGCGTGGGGGTCCTCCCCCACACCCAACACCCCCACCGGAGCGAGGCGCCGGCCGAGCGAGGACGATCCGCCCCCCTCCCCCGGTTCCGTCGGCCCTCGTCGCCGCCCTCCTCCGGCCCGGCGGGCCGACGCGACAGGATGGGGCGGGCGCGGCGGAGGGGAGGCGGCCGATGACGACGGCGGAGGAGCGGTGCTGGCTCGAGCGGCGCCGGAGGCTCGACGAGCGGCGGGCGGAGCTGGGCGAGGTCGCCGCTCGGCTCTACCCCGGCGCGCACCGCGTCGCGGGCACGGCACTGCTGACCCGTCCGGAGTGGATCGCCGCGGAGCCGATGCCGCTGGAGTCGGTGCGGCTCGTCTGGGAGGACCGCGCGCCGGCCCCGGCGGTGACGGGGGCGGAGGCCGAGCTGCCCGCGGGACATCGCACCTACAGCGCGGCCCTGGAGGCGCTGGCCCCGCCGGCCGTGTTCGAGGACCGGCCCGCCTACCGGCTGCTGTCCGCCGCTCTCGCCGGGTTCGCCGAGCTGCGGCTGACGATGGCGTCCTATTTCCAGGGCGTGGACGTCGGCGAGGCCGTCGCGCACGAGCTGGCCGCCGGGACGCCCGGGCTGCCGCTGCGGTCGGCGATCGGGGATCCGTGCGACCTGTCCCGGCGGGCGGCGCTGCCGGCGATCACGACCGTCACCATCCGGCGCGGGGCCGGCGACTATGTGCTGCACTGGCGGGATCCGGCGAAGGTGGCGCACGCGGGCGGGCTGCACCAGGTGATGCCGGTGGGGGTGTTCCAGCCCGCGACCGGCGACCCCCACGAGGACCTGGACCTGTGGCACTGCATGGCGCGGGAGTACGCCGAGGAGTTCCTGGGCGCGGCGGAGGAGTACGGCCCGGGTTTCTCGCACGCCCGATGGCCGTTCTTCCGGCGCCTGGAGGAGGCACGGCGGAGCGGGGCGGTGCGGGTCCGGCTCCTCGGGCTGGGGGTCGACCCGTTGACGCTCGCGGTGGATCTGCTGACCGCGGTGGTGGTCGAGGACGAGGCGTTCGCCGAGCTGTTCGGCGCCCTGGTCGGGGAGAACGCCGAGGGCCGGGTGACGTTCGCCCGGTTCGACGGCTCGGTGCCGCGGCCCATGCAGCCGGCCGGCGCCGCCGCGCTCCGCCTGGCCTGGCGGCACCGCGACGCCCTGCTCAGTCCCGGAGGAGGCTCTTCAGCTCGCTGAGCGCGTCGTCGAGGAGGTCGACGATCTCCCACGGGTCGGGGATCATCGACCGGCAGGCGACGACGCCCACGTCCAGCCTGCCGTCGTAGGACAGCACGGTGATGTTGAGCCCGCCGGTCAGGTCGCTGATCACCGAGATCGGGAAGTAGCCCAGCACGCGCGCCCTGCACAGGTAGAGCGGGAAGTTCGGGCCGGGCACGTTCGACACCATCAGGTTGACCGGCCGCAGGTGGTCGGTGGGCAGCGCCTGCACGGCCAGCCGCAGCACCGGGCCGGCCAGCGGGGCGGGCAGCAGCTCGCTGAGACCCTCCAGCCAGCCGCCCGAGGACTGGGCGAACCTGCGTTTGGCCGCCGCCAGGTCGGCGCGCACGGCGGCGAACCGTTCGGCGGGGTCGAACACGTGGGTGGCCAGCGGCGCGACCATCGCCGAGAGCCGGTTGCCGGCCTCACAGTCCCCGGACTCCCCGCGCCGCAGCGACACCGGCACCGCCACCACCAGCGGCTGGTCGGGCAGTTCTCCGCGTTTGTCCAGCCAGCGGTTCAAGGCGCCGGCGACCAGCGCCATCACCACGTCGTTGACGCTGCCGCCCAGCTCTCGGCGGATCCGTTTGACCTCCTCCAGCGGCAGCTCGCCGAACGCCACCGACCGGCGCGCGCTGATCGTCCCGTTGAACGGGGTGGGCGGGGCGGTGACCCTGGGCAGCGGCGCCACGTCCTCGCGGCCCAGCATCCCCTGCAGCGCCCGCGCCATCGACGGCACGCCGGGGAGCTGCGCCACCCCGGGGATCTCGTCGAGGTACGGGGCGGTGCGCGCCAGCATCCGCAGCCCGTGGACCGGGTGGAGGGCGGTGCGCAGCAGGCCGGTGCCGAGCCGTTCGGCCAGGCCGGGCGCGGGCCGCGGCTCGGAGTCGTCGGGGGGCAGTTCGCGCGGCCGCGGCGACAGGTCCAGCAGCGCGGCCAGCGTCTCGGCGGCCAGCACCCCGTCCACGGCGGCGTGGTGGACCTTGATGTAGACGGCGGTGCGGCCGCCGGCCAGCCCTTGGATGAGGACCAGCTCCCACAGCGGGCGGGTGCGGTCCAGCGGGCGTTCGTGCAGCATCGCCACCACGTCGGCGAGCTGGGCGGCGGTGCCGGGGGCGGGCAGGCCGATCTCGAACACGTGCCGGGCCGGGTCGAAGTCGGGGTCGTCCTCCCAGTAGGGGCGGTCCAGCCCGAGCGGCACCTGGACCAGCCGCATCCGCAGCGGGCGGGCGGCCAGGTGGGCGCGCTCGCGGATCAGCTCCACCAGGTCCTCGACGGTGATCCGGCCGTCCGGGCAGGTGGCCGTGTCCAGGATCCCCAGCCCGGCGATGTGGGCGTGGGTGGTGTTGGTCTCCACGTTCAGGAAGTTGGCGTCCACCGCCGTCAGCTGCCGCATACGTCGTCCCCGCAGTGCTCGAATCCAGGCCCTGTTCTCTGGGCTAAGCGGTACCGGGCGGTAAATCAACCGGGGAGAACAGGAAGTAACCTCGACTTAACGCGTCCGTGAGAACACTTAACGTATTCGGGGGTCTTGCGGGAGTCGCCGCGGTCGTCCGCCCGTGTCCCCGTCCCGGCGGGATCGGGCTGCGCCGACCATGATCATGGCACTAGGGTGGCCGGTATGACGCGACGGCCGCTTTCGGAGATCGTCGAGGCGGGATGGGCACGGGCGCTGGAGCCGGTGGCCGGACGCATCGCGGCGATGGGGGACTTCCTGCGCGCCGAGGTCGCGGCCGGACGCAGCTATCTGCCCGCCGGGGAGCACATCCTGCGGGCGTTCCAGCAGCCCTTCGCCGATGTGCGGGTGCTGATCGTCGGCCAGGACCCCTATCCGACGCCCGGCCACCCGGTGGGGTTGAGCTTCTCGGTCGCCCCGCACGTGCGCCCGCTCCCGGCCAGCCTGGTCAACATCTTCCGCGAGTACCAGGCCGATCTGGGTCATCCCGAGCCGAGCACCGGTGATCTGACCCCGTGGACGCGGCAGGGCGTGCTGCTGCTCAACAGGGTGCTGACGGTGCGGCCCGGCAAGCCCGCCTCCCACCAGGGCAAGGGCTGGGAGGAGGTCACCGAGCAGGCCATCCGCGCGCTGGCGGCCCGAGGCGGGCCGCTGGTGGCGATCCTGTGGGGGCGGCAGGCCCGCAGCCTCAAGCCGCTGCTGGGGCAGGTGCCGTGCATCGAGTCGGCGCATCCCAGCCCGATGTCGGCCGATCGGGGGTTCTTCGGCTCGCGCCCGTTCAGCCGCGCCAACCGGCTGCTGGAGCAGCAGGGCGGGCAGCCGGTCGACTGGAAACTTCCCTGAGGGCCAGACATCAGGGACCGGAATTCGGTGGACGTCCTTGCGGGCGACACCTGATCATCGAAGGCATGGCCATGTCCCAGGAAGGTCCGCAGGAGATCTTGCACCTCGTCGAGACCGCCGGGGCCGAGCCCGATCCGGGGACGTCCCTCGCCCTCAATCTGGACGACACCAACTCCCCCGCCGATGTGATGGACGTGCTGTCGCTGCGTCCGTTCGTCAGCGGCGAGCACCCGTGGTCCAAGTCCACCCGGTTGGAGCACGTCAAGCCGAACGCGCTGCTGCGTCCCGCCGGCAGCCGGGTGCTGCGGGAGGCCAGCGAGGACAACAAGCACTCGGTGCTGGCGGCCGGCGACGGCTGGATGCTGCTGTCCAACCGGTGGTCCGAGGGCACCGCGTACGTGGCGGTGTCGGCGGTCACCAAGGAGCTGGCCGCCTCGGTGCTGGAGGAGGCGGTGCGGGACGCCACGGCTCCGCCGGTCACCGACGACACCAAGGTGGAGATGGGGTTCTGGCACCACTCCCAGCCCATGCCGCGCCGCCGCCAGCGGGTGATCTCCGCGGACGCCTGGGCCGACATCCGGGGCAACTACACCGCCCCGGTCGCCGAGGCGCTGGACGCGGTGATGGCGTTGGAGCCCGGCAGGATCACCGGCCGGCTGTTGCTGCTGCACGGTCCTCCGGGCACCGGCAAGACCACCGCGCTGCGGGCGCTGGCCCGCGCCTGGGCGGGCTGGTGCCAGGCGGACTGCGTGCTGGATCCGGAGGTGCTGTTCAGCGACCCCGGCTACTTGATGCACGTGGCGGTCGGCGCCGATGAGGAGAGCTCCTCCCGGCGGTGGCGGCTGCTGATCCTGGAGGACTGCGACGAGCTGATCCGGGGGGAGGCCAAGCAGTCCGCCGGGCAGGGCCTGTCCCGGCTGCTCAACCTGACCGACGGGATGCTCGGCCAGGGCCGGGACGTGCTGGTGGCGATCACCACCAACGAGAACCTGGCCCAGCTGCACCCGGCGGTGGTGCGTCCCGGCCGCTGCCTGGCGCAGATCGAGGTGGGCCCGCTGACGCGCGCCGAGGCGATGCGCTGGCTGGGTGAGGACGCCGATCCGGCGCGGATCGGCCCGCACGGGGCCACGTTGGCCGAGCTGATCGCGATCCGCAACGGGGAGCGGCTCCCCGGCGCGACGGCCCGCTCCACCGGCGCCGAGGGCGGCTTCTACCTGTGATCCGCGGGGCGGCCCGGCGCCGGCCGGGCGGGCCACTGGCGGCGATTGGCCGTGCACGGCACCGGCGGCGGGGCGGCACCCTGAGGGCATGAAGGAGTTGCACCAGCAGACCCGCGCCGCGCATCCGCCGATCATCCGGCCCACCGGTGGCCGCCCGCTGACGACCCCGATCTACCATGGCCACCTGTTCGCCTACGAGGACGGGGAGGCGTTGGCGGCGGCCTTCGCGGAGCCCGCGCAGGAGTCGGGGTATTTCTACGGCCGGTACGGCAACCCCACGGTCCGCACGTTCGAGCGGGCGCTGGCCGACCTGGAGGGCGGCTGCGACGGGCTGGCCACCGGGTCGGGCATGGCGGCGATCGCCACGGTGCTGATGGCGATGCTGCGGACCGGCGACCATGTGATCGCGCAGTCCTCGCTGTACGGGGGGACGTACGCGCTGTTGCACGACCTGGCCGATCGGTGGGGCCTGGAGCTGACCCATGTGTCCGGCGAGGACCCCGAGCAGGTGCGGGCGGCGCTGCGGCCGCGGACCCGGATGCTGTACCTGGAGACGATCACCAACCCGGTCACCCAGGTGGCGGACCTTCCGGCGCTGGCCGCGGTGGCCCGGCAGGCCGGGGTGCCGGTGGTGGTGGACAACACGCTCGCCACTCCGGTGCTGTGCCGGCCTTTGGAGCACGGCGCCGACGTGGTGGTCCACTCGGCCACCAAGTACATCAGCGGGCATTCCGACGCGGTGGCCGGGGCGGTGGTGTGCGCGGATCCCCAGGTGCACCGCCGGATCTGGAACCAGCTGCTCATATCGGGCGGCACCCTCGACCCGACGAGCGCCTGGTTGTGCACGCGGGGCCTGGCGACGCTGCACATGCGGGTGAGGCGGCAGTCGGAGAACGCGCTGTTCCTGGCCCGTCGGCTGGCCGAGCACCCGGCGGTGGAGCGGGTCCACTATCCGGGGCTGGAGTCCCATCCGCAGCATGCGACCGCGCGGCGGCTGCTGGACGGCGGGTTCGGCGGGCTGCTGTCGGTGGACCTGGTCGGCGGGCGGGAGGCGGGCCGGGTGTTCGCCGAGAGCCTGCGGCTGGTGCAGCTGGCGGTGTCGCTGGGCGGCACCAAGACGATGGTGATGCATCCGGCCAGCACCTCGCACCGTGAGCTGGACGCCGACGCGCTGGCCGCCGCCGGGATCGGGGCCGGCACCGTGCGGTTCGCGGTGGGCGTCGAGCACCCCGAGGACTTGTGGAGCGACCTGGAGCAGGCCCTGGCCAAGGTCTGAGGCCCGGGGCCCTTCCGGACCGCCCGGCGCTTTCACCCCCCACACGCCGGGCGGCCGGGCCGGGGCCGCCTCCCCTCGCGGAGACCCCGACCGAATCGAGCATCGCCGTGAGGCGGGATCCGGGACATCCGGGGCACCACGGTTCTGAACCCGTAGTGCCGGCTCACGCCGAGACCAGCAGACGTCGGCAGATCCGACGCAGACCGCGGAGATCACTGACCGGGGCGGGAAATTCGATGTACAGATCGCGCCCCGGCGGCATGACCGAATCCGGAGCGAAGCAGCGCAGCCACAGTCCGTGGCGGTCCAGAGCGAGCGGCCGGACCTCCAGATCGCCGTCCGCCGGGCCGAATCGATTGCGCACCATCGCGGCCAGTTCGGCGCCGTGGCAGGCGTCCAGATGCGTCAGCATCCGGTGCTCGACGATCACGAACGGGTCGGGCGGCGCCGCCCGGTACGCCTCCGGCTCCACCGCCGCGTGCACCCAGGGGTCGCAGATCTCCGCCTCGGCGACCTCCAGGGCGAGCACCGTCCACTCGTCGGTCCGTCCCGCCCGGACGTCCAGCAGCTCGGCCCGGGGGTGCAGCCGCGACAGCCGCAGCGCCGCCTCGGCCAGCTCCTCCCCCTCCAGTGCGGTCAGCCGGCCGCGCAGCCGGGCCCGTCCGCGCAGCCGGTCGGCCAGGGGCAGCGGCGCGATGTCGGCGATCTCCAGGGTGGCGGCCGGGCCGGGCTCGTCGCGCAGCGCGACCGCCGCCGCGGAGTCGGCGGGCACCAGCAGCAACGGCCGGCCCGCCGGGTCGGTGACGTGCGCCGGCACGGGAGGGGGCGGGTCCGCGCGCGCCGGGTCCTCCTCCCACGCCGCGGTCACGAGCGCGCCGCCCGCGATCCCGTACGCCAGGGTCCGTGCCCGTTCCGCCGCGGTCGGTCGCCTCACCGAGGACCTCCTTAATTAGGTTAGCCTTACCTAAGCAAGGGTTACCTTAGTCATGAAGGGGGGCAGTTGAACAGGCCCGCCCGAGGCGAAGCCCTCCCGCGCGCCGGGCATCGCCCTCACCCCCGAGCGCGCCGACCGCCTGGAGAACCGCCCCTCCCCGCCGGGCGGGCACGGCCGCGGTCGCACGCGAGCGTCGGACCATCGGCCGCGGCCGCGCGAGAAGCAGCGGCTGCACGCGCCCAGGACGACCTGCGCGAGGCCCGGCTCGCCGGCGCCTTCGCCCGCGCCGCCCGCGCCGCCCGCGCCGGCGGCGAGACCGGGCGAGGTCCCGCCGGCAGCCGGCCGCACCCCGCGCGGCGTGCGGGATGCGGCTCAGTCCTTGGCGGTGGGGCTCGGACTGGGAGCGGAGGTCCGGTCGAGATCGGGCAGCGTGCCGCCGTCGGCGGTGGTGTCGGTCTCGCGGCCCGCGGGCCTTTGCTGGCTGATCTTCCAGGTGCCGTTCTCCCTGACCAGGCTGAGGCTCAGATAGTTGCGGGTGACGCTCTGGGTGGCGGTCGGGGCGGCGATGGTGATGTCGAAGACCAGGACGGCGGTGGCGAAACGGCCCTCGACGGTGCCGACATAGACCCGGTCGGTCTTGGAGGTGAGGGTGAACTCGCCCTCGTCCATGCTCTTTTGCAGCCGATCGACGTCGGTCCGCTTCGCCGCGGCGAGGGCGTCGCCGGTGAGGAACGAGCGGGCGCGTTCGACGGAGGCCTTGAGGTTCTTGCGGTCGTAGCTGAGGACGACGTTGCCGTAGTCGGTGACGACCTCGGTCACCTCCCTGCGGGCCTCCTCCCGGGCGGACAGCTCCGCCTGGGAGCGCCACAGCAGCACGGTGCCGGTGGCCAGCGCGGCGACGGCCACGACCGCGACGCCGGCGATCAGGCGCCGCCCGTCGCGGAGCGCCGACGGCCGCGCACGCCCGCGCCCGACCCGGGGCCCGGGGCGGGCGAGCCGCCTCTTCGCACCGGCCCTCCCCGCGTCCCCGGCCGTGTCCCCGCTCGCGTCCCCGGCCGGCTCCGCCCCGGCCTCGGCGGCCTTCGCGGGCTCGGCAGGCCTCGCCGGCGTCGTCGACGCGGCGGTCCCGGTGTTCTCCGTCCCCTCCGCGGGTTCGGGAGCCTCCGTTCCGGCGCGCCGCCCGGCGGGCCCGCCGTCGGGGGCGGGCCCCGGCCGCTCCCCGTCCGGCCCGGCCGCGGCGTCGCCCTCCTCCAGCGCCTGCAGCACCTCCTGCAGGTCCTCGTCGTCCTCGTCGTCGATGACCTCGATCACCCGGACCCGGCGGACCTTCCTGCGGGCCGAGCGGGCGGGACGCTCCGCCGGAGGCGTCGGGGCCTGCGCCTCCGCGGGCCGCTCGTCGGCCTTCTCGACGACCCCCTCGGCGGTCTCGGGCTTGTCGGTGACGTCCTTGCCGATCTCGACTGTCACGGGCGCACTCCTTAGGGATCGGTCACTTGCGGCGGCGCAGGCGGGACAGCACCGGGACGGCGCCCGCCATGACCCTGATCAGCACCAACAGGGCGATCAGCGGGGGAAGCCAGACCAGCCACGTCGGCGGCCCGGCGGGGCGGTCGGAGGCGCTGGTCCGTTCCGCCTCATGGGCCCGTCGCGCGGCCTCGGCGTCGTGGGACGGCAGGGTCTCGCCGGGCTCCTTGCCGTAGAAGTCCTTCTGCTCGGTCCGCGCCGGCACCCGGCCCCCCGGGCAGGCCGGAACGGGGGAGATCTCCGGCTGCGGCAGCGGGCGCTTGTACTCCAAAGTCGCCGGGGTGTTCAGGGTGACCAGGAAGAACACGTTGAGGACGTTCTGGCCCCGGTCCTTTTGGATGACGCTGTTCAGCACGTGGACCAGCTCCCCGGACTGCTCCAGGGTCTTGCGCAGGTCCGCGTACACCTGCGGGTTCTTGCGCTCCAGGTCCATGGAGCCCAGGGCGCCGAGCATGCACTCCACGTCCGCCCGGGATCCGGCCAGCAGCTCGTTCACCGTCTCCAGCACGGTGGGCCCCTGGTCGCGCAACCTGATCAGCTCGGTGCGGACCCCGCGCAGCGCGGCGGTCAGCGCGGCCAGGTCGTCGACGCCCGCCCCCAGCTCGGCCCGGTGGGCCGACAGCACGTCGGCGATCTTCCCGAAGTCCCGGGTGAGCCCGTCGATCAGCTCGGTGTCGCGGGCGAACGTGCCGGTCAGCCGGTCGGTCCCGGCGATGATCTGGCGCAGCGAGTCCTGCCGGCCCGCCCATCCCTCGGCCAGCTCGCGCAGCACGCCGCCGGCGGCCTCGGGGTCGACCGCCTCCAGGGTGTCGTTGACCGCCTCGAACAGCTCCCCGTAGGAGGGCGGGACGGAGGTGTCCTCCAGGGGGATCCGCGCCGAGCCGTCGGTGGGCATCATCGGACCGGCGGCCCGGCCCGGTTTGGGGGTCAGCTCCACCACCGGCTCGCCGACCGCCGACTTGCGCGCCGCCGCCGCGGTCACCCCGCGGGGGATCCGCACGTCCCGGTCGATGTCCAGGCGCACCACCACGCGGTCGTGCCGCAGCTCCACCGAGTCGATCTTGCCGATCCGGGTGCCCAGATAGTCCACCTCGAAGTTCGGGTGCAGGCCCGGGGAGGACTCGAACTCCACGGTGACCCGGTACGGCCGTTCGATGACGTCCAGCCGCAGCACGCCGGTGAACGCCCACACCAGCAATGCCACGCCCAAGATCGCGAACACCGCGACGTTGATGTGGATCCGGGCCTTCATCGCGGCCTCACGACGTCGTCGGTCATGGGCACCGCCGCGCGGACCCCGGCGGGCAGCGGATCGGACCGGCCCGTCGTGGCGGGGCCGCTCCCCGTGCTCGGGAGCACCGTCCCGTCGTCCAGCACCAGCCGGAGCAGCGGATACAGCAGGAGCTGCCCGTCGTAGGTGGCGCGCGGCAGCTTCGCGGTGAACGCCTCGATCCCGTCGACCAGCCTGCCGAGCCGCTGGCGGTCCCCGGCCAGCAGCTCGAGCACCGGGTCCACCTGGCGGATCAGGGTCTTGAGCCGGGTGACCCGGTTCTCCAGGACCTTGTCGCCGAGCAGCCGGGCGGTCCGGGTGAGCTCCTCGACGGTGGCCAGGATCTGCTCGGCGTTCTCGTTCAGCACCCGGGTGGTGCGCTCCAGCTCCCCCGGCACCGCGCCGAGCCGGTCCGCCCCGTCGGCCAGCGACCGGCCGAGCCGGGCGAACTGGTCCACCGCGGTGGTGAGCTGCCGGCGCTGGTCGGCGAACTGCTCCAGCAGCCGGGAGGATCGGGCGACGGCCGTGTTCAGCACGTCCCCGTTGCCGCCCAGCGCGCTCGCCCCGGCGTCGACGATGGTGGCCGCGTCGCCCTCGGCCAGCGCCTTCAGCAGCGGCCCGGCCCGGCCCACGACCTGCTCGAACGACGGCTGGGTGCTGGTCTGGGCGATCCGGTCGCCGCCGCCGAGATAGGGGCCGGAGGCCATCGTGCGGCCCTTGGGCAGCCGCAGGTCCACGAAGTTCTCGCCCAGCAGCGAGGTCACCCTGATCTCGGCGGTGGTGCCCCGCGGGATGCGGAACCCGTCCTCGATCGACATGGTGACCCGGGCCTTGTAGCCGTCCACCAGCCGCACGTCGGTGACCGTCCCGACCTTGACGTCCGACATCTGCACGCTGTGCCCGACCACCAGATGCTGAACGTCGTCGAAGACGGCCACCAGGGTCAGCCCGCCCTTGGGCCCGCCCAGGGTGCGGATCGAGCAGCCGGTCGCCAGCATCCCGGCGACCAGGCCGAGGACGGCCATCCGCACCAGACGCGGCGTGCGCATCAGTCCCCTCCCCTGTCCCAGGGGCAGTTGGAGTTGGGCTCCGGCAGCGGGCAGCCGACCTCATCGGTGCCCTGGAGGCCGGTCAGCCAGGTCCGCAGGAACGCGTCGGTGGCGAACCGGATCCGCACCGCCTTGAGGTTCTCGTCATAGCCGCCGATCAGCGCCGCGCCGACGTCCGGCAGCACGTCCAGCAGCTGCGCCACCTGGTCGCTCTGGCCCTGCAGCACCAGCGCGAACCTGGTCAGCACCGCCAGGTCCTGCGGGAGCTGTCCCTTGTACCTCTTCAGCAGCCTGCGGCCCTCCTCCGTGAGCGCCAGCGTCCCGCGCACCAGCTCCTGCAGCTCACGGCGCTCATCGGCCAGCACCCGGGCGGCCGCGCCGAAGTCCTCGATCATCCGGCCGAGGACCTGCTCCCGGCCGCGCACCACCCCGGCCAGCCGGTCCAGGTTGCGGGCCACCTCCAGCAGCTCGCGGTCCTGTCCGGCGATGTTCTCCACCAGCCGGCCGGCCTGCTCCAGGGCGGCGTTGAAGGCGCGTCCGTTGCCGCGCAGCGAGGCGTCGGCCTTCTCCAGCGCCGCGTTCACCGTGGTCGGGTCGAGCGCCCGGCTGAGGGTGGTGAACGAGGCCAGCGCGTCGTCCACCTCGACCGGGACGTCGGTGCGCTCCAGGGGGATCTCGTCGGAGGTCTCTTTGGGCTGGCCCGGTTTCCAGGGCGGATGCAGCACCAGGTTGCGTTCGCCGACCAGGTTCAGCGGGACGATCGACGCCCTGACCCCGCGGGGCAGCGGGACGTCGGCACGCAGATGGAAGGTGACCTTGATGCGGTCGCCGAGGTTGCGCACCTCGTCGACGGTCCCGACGTCCGCGCCCATGATCTTGACCTTGGAGCCCGGGTAGAAGGACCGGGCCTTGGTGAAGTACACGGTCATGTGCCGCTGGGCGTCCTGGCCGAACGGCGCGCAGCCCGCCAGGGAGGCCGCCAGTGCGACGATCACCGCCGTGCCGAACAGGCGCCGCATCAGTTCCCTCCGTCCTTGGGCGTGGAGATCGGTCCGGGAGGCTGGATCGGCCCGAGCCCGGTCAGCACGCCCTCGACCCAGTCGCCGTTGCCCTTGAGGTTGGCGACCTGGGCGAACGTGGGGCCGAGCAGGGCGAAGTCGGCGTTGAGCGCGTCGATGTTGGGGGCGATCCGGCGGGTGAGCAGATGCAGGTTCCGCAGCAGGGTGTCCAGCTCCTCGCGGTGCTCCTCGAGGACCCGGGCCATGGTCTGTGCGGTGCGTCCGCCCTCGCCGATGGCGGCGGCCAGTTCCCGCCGGCGCTGCACCAGGGTGGTCAGCAGCGTCCGGCTGTGCTCGATCAGCCGCCGGAGCTGCTCGTCCTTGGCCGCCAACGTGCCGCTGATCTCCTTGCTCGCCTTGATGAGGCGTTCGATCTGCGGAGCGGATTCGTTCAGCGCCGTCGCCAGGGCGCGGAAGTTCTCCAGCATCCGCCGCAGCTCGGCGGCGCGGGGCGACTCGATCCGGGAGATCGACTTCAGCACCTGGTCGATGGCCTCGTGGTCGAGCCGGCGGGTGAGGTCGGTGGCGTTCTTCACCGCGTCGGTGACGGTGAACGGCACGGTGGTGCGCTCCAGCGGGATCCGCCGTTCCTCCTTCGGCAGGTCGTCCAGGAACGGGCCGTCGGTCGGGACCGGGCCGGACAGCTTGAGGTAGCGCCCGCCGAGCAGGGTGGCGGTCTGGATGTCGGCGCGGGTGTTCAGGCCCAGCTTGACGTCGGCGTCGACCCGCCAGGTGACGACGACGTGGCCGCGGGAGAAGTCGGGCTCGACCTTCAGCACCCGGCCGACCCGCACCCCCGCCACCCGGACGTCGTCGCCGTCCTTCAGGCCGCCGGTGTCGGCGAACACCCCGCTCACCTCATAGCCGCGTTCCAGCAGGCGCAGCTCGCCCACCGCGAACGCCAGCGCGCAGGCGGCGCCGATCACCGTCACCGAGACCAGCGCGACCACCCGCTGGTTGACGTCGCGCAGCGACCTGAGCGCCATCAGCCGCCCCCCATCCCGAGCGCGGTGAGCATCTGCCGGAGCTTGGCCTCGTCCCGGTCGCTGAGGGCGGTCTCGCCGCCGGTCCCGCTGGGGAAGCGCATCGGGAACGGGCAGGGCCCTTGCACGACGTTCAGGCACAGCACGTTGGTGCGCATGAAGTGACCGCCGTTGACGGCGGCGAACAGCTGCCGCAGCGCCAGCGGCAGGTTCTGCACCATCTTCTCCAGCGTGTCGAGCTTCCAGCGGGCGGTCTCGCTGAAGGCGGTGAGGTTGCCGATGATCCGGGACAGCCGGGCCTCGTTCTCCCCGAGGACCTCGTCCAGCGTGGCGGCGATCCGGGAGACCTCCACCGCCGCGCCGTCCAGCAGGGACCGGTTGGCGGCGAAGACCTCGGTGAGCTTCTCCAGGTTGTCCACGGCGGCGGCGATCTGCCGGTCCCGCACCGCGACCGCCTCGGCCACCGTCCGGTAGTCCTCCAGAAGCCGCTGGATCGTCTGCGCCCGGGTGCCGAACGCGGCCAGCAGCGCGTCCATGTTCCGGATCATCGCGTTGATGTTGGCCTCGTTGCCGTCCAGCGTCCGGGCGAAGCCCTGCAGCAGCCGGTTGAGCATGTCCGGGTCGAGGCTGCCGGTGAGCGGCCCGAGCGCGTTGACGAGCTCGCCGAGGTCCACCACCGAGCGGGTGTGCCGGATCCGGTCACCGGGACCGAGCTTGACAGGGCTGCGGCCGGGCTCTAGGGAGATCACCCGCTGGCCCATCACGTTGCGCCACTGCACGGCGGCGGTGGAGTCCTCCGGGATCCGCACGTCCCGGTCGATCTTCATCACCACGACCGCCTTGCCGCGCCGGACGCCGATCCGGTCGACCCGGCCGACCGGGACCCCGGAGATCTTCACCTGGTCGCCGCCGAGCAGCCCGGTCACGTCGTCGAACGTGGCGGTCAGCTCATAGCGGTCGGCGAACCCGGTGCCCAGGATCTGCTGGGCGATGAAGACGGTCAGCGCGGTGGTCAGCGCGGCGAACACGGTGAACGACGCCAGCGACCGGGGGTCGGGGCCGTGCCGGAACCGCAGCCGCGGGATCATCGGGGGCCTCCCGGCAGCCGCAGATAGGTGCGGTCGTCGTCGCTCTCGCAGGCGTCCACGAAGATCTTGCAGACGTCGGTCGGCAGGTACGCCACCACCTGGGCGAGCAGCGAGTTCTCCGGTCCGGGGACCCGGATGATGTCGCTGAGCAGGCTGAAGAACCCGTTCAACCCGTCGATCAGGGTGGGGATCTCGTTCTGCTCCCGGTGGAGGACCTCCACGGCGCGGGAGCCGACGTCGATCAGCTCGGCGATGTCGTCGCCGTGCCGGGCGAGCGTGCCCGACAGCTGCTCCGACAGCCGTTCGGCCTGTTTGAGCAGCCGCTCGACCTTGTCCGGGCGATCGCCGATCACCCCGGACACGGCGGTGAAGTCCTCGGCCAGTCCGGTGACGGTCCCGCCGCGTCCGCCGAACGTCTGCGACAACGCGGCCACGTCGTCGACCAGCCGCCGCAGCTCGGCCCGCCGGTCGTGCATCACCTCCAGCAGCCTCGCCCCGTTGTCGATGGAGCGGCGCAGCGCCGGCCCCTGGCCGCGCAGGCCCTCGGAGAAGGTGTGCAGCAGGGCGGAGAGGTCCTGCGGGTCCAGCGCGCCGGTCAGCCGGTACGCCGGCCAGGCCGCATCCGCCGGCTCCTCGGGGTCCTCGGTGCGGGCGACGGTGCCGCCCTCCTCCAGGAACGGCCCCTTCTCCGCCGTCGCGCCGAGGTCGACGGCCAGGTCCTTGGGCCCGAACACCGATACCGGCTCGATCGAGGCCACCGCGTCCCGGGTGATCCGCACGTCCCGGTCGTCGATGCGGAACCGGACCCGTACCCGGCCGTCGGGGCGCAGCGCGACCGACTCGACGCCGCCCACGGTGATGCCGCGGATCTTCACCTCGGAGCGGTCGTCCAGCCCCTGTCCGGCCCGGCCGAACACGGCGTGGTAGTACCGGGCGCCGTCGCGGTCGGGGTGAACGCCCGCCAGGGCGTATGCGGCGCCGCCGGCCAGGACGGCGACGCCGATCGCGCCGTAGAGCAGGCGCGACCGCAGGGACAGGTGGTCCTCGCTCATCCGGTCAACCTCACGGTGCCGCCGTGGCCCCAGAAGATGTACGACAGGAGCAGATTGATCACGATGATCGAGACGCTGGACTCGCGGATCGCGCGGCCCGCGGCGACGCCCACGCCCACCGGCCCGCCCGCGGCGTAGTAGCCGCGGTAGCAGTGGATGAACATGATCACGAACGCGAACACCGCCACCTTGATCGCGCTGTAGAGCACGTCGATCGGCGGCAGGTACAGGTTGAAGTAGTAGTCGTAGATGCCGGGCGAGAGACCGAAGTACCGCACGGTGATGAGCCGGGTGGCGAAGAAGCTGGCGTACAGCGACAGCAGGTACAGCGGGACCAGCGCGATCACCGCCGCCGCCACCCGGGTGCAGACCAGGAAGGTCAGCGAGTTGACGCCCATCACCTCCAGGGCGTCGATCTCCTCGGAGATCCGCATCGCCCCGATCTCGGCGGTGAACGCCGAGCCGACCTGGGCGATCAGCGCCACCCCGGCGATGATCGGGGTCACCTCGCGGACGTTGGCGAAGCTGGCCAGCACCCCGGAGAACGCCTCGGCGCCGATCCGCTCCAGCGAGGGGTAGCCCTGCATGCCGACCATGGCGCCGGTGGCCAGCGACATGGTGCCGATCACGAAGATCATGCCGCCGCCGATCACCAGCGCGCCGACGCCGACGGTGATGTCGCTGACCTGGCGGAGCAGCATCTGGCCGTACTTGCGCCGCAGGATCAGATCAAGCAGCAGGTGGTAGAGCACCCTGCCGAGGAAGACCGGCATGCCCGCCGCGTCGACCAGGCCGGCGGCGCGATCGCGCATCGCCCGGCCGGCCCGGCGCACCGGGGCGAGGACGGGAGCGGTGGCGACCATTTACAACCTCGGAGGGACGAGCACCTGGTAGAGCATCGTGATCACGTAGTTGGCGGCGAAGACCAGGATCGAGGTCACCACCACCGCCTTGTTGACCGCGCGGCCCACGCCGACCGGGCCCAGCGCGCAGTTCATGCCGGCGTAGCAGGCCACCGCGGCGGCGATGAATCCGAAGATCCACGCCTTCAGCAAGGTGACCACCAGGTCGGAGAACTGCAGCAGCGAGGTGGCCCCGTCGAAGAACGCCCCCGGGCTGACGCCCTGCTGGACCACGTTGAAGTAGTAGCCGCCCATGGTGCCGGAGAGGATCACCACCGAGCACAGCAGCACCGCGACCGTGCTGGCCGCCCACAGCCGGGGGGTGACCAGCCGGTGCAGCGGGTTGACGCCCATCACCTCCAGGGCCGCCAGCTCGTCGCGGATGTGCCGGGCGCCCATGTCGGAGGTGATCGCCGAGCCGCCGGCGCCGGAGATCAGCAGCGCCGAGGCCAGCGGGGCGACCTGAGTGATCATGTTGGCCACCACCAGCGCGCCGGTCCCGGACTGGGCGCCGAGCTGGCGGGCGATGTCGCCGGCCTGCAGCGAGATGGTGGCGCCCAGCGGGATCGCGATGAGCAGCACCGGGACGCTGGTGACCCGGGCGATGAACCAGCACTGGTCGATGAACTCGCCCCACCAGGTCTTGAAGTCCCAGGTGCGGCGCAGTCCCTCCAGCAGGGTGACGAACAGCAGCCCGGTCTCGTCGGCGGCCCTCCCCAGGCGCCGGCCCACCAGTTCCGGCGCCCTGCCCAGGATCGACGCCATCTCACCCGGCGCCCTCGCCGCAGGGAGCGGGACCAGGGGTCATACCAGCCTCCTTCGTGGTCTCGGGCGCCCGCCGGTCGCCCGGCCGAGCCACCGAGGTCGGCGGATCACGGTCCGGCGAGGACGGTCGCGCCCGGCGCCGACTGTGATCTGGAGCACTGTGTGGAACCCTGCGCCAAAAAGCGGACGCCCACGACCCTCAGTCCCGCTCATCAGAATCCGCGTCCGTGATCGGCGCCGCGCCCGTGGCAGGGCCGCCGGCCCCTGCACGGGCTTCGCGGCTCGGGCCTCCCGAGACGATCCGGAGCCCTTCTCCGAGCGCCGGCGGCGCTCAGGGGAAGAAGAAACCGGGCGATCACGGAGCGTGGCTTTTCGGCGCCCCGAACCGATCATGCGTCACCTTGCGTATCTTTGGCGACGACAAGTACCGGCGAGACAGGGTCGATCAACTCTCATGCGGCACAGTCGGGGCGCGATGCCCGAACCTCCACGACGGCCGGCCGAGCGGCCCGAGCGACCCGTGCAGGGTCGGCGCGCTGCGGCCCGCAGGCGCCGCCGCGGCCGACGCCGCCTGGTCCGGCGCGTTCTCACCAGCAACGTCACCATCACCCTCGCCGCCATCGCGGCGCTGATGGCGGTCGCGTTGAACATCGGCTCCTTCGGCTTCGCCAAGGCCGATCCGCCTCCGATCGCGGCCGAGCTGGACCTGTCGGCCAACGAGATGGTCGCGCTGCTGAACCGCAGCGACATGGACAAGGTCGCCGCCGACGCGGTCGCCGCCGCCAAGCACCGCGCCTATCTGCAGCAGAAGGAGGAGGAGCGCAAGGCGCGGGAGCGGGCCGAGTGGTACCGCAAGAACCGCAAGAAGATCGAGGCCTCCAAGACCGCCGAGATGCTGCGCCGGATCAACCCCAGCGCCAAGCAGAACAAGGCGTACGGCAAGCAGATGAACGAGCTCAAGGGCTGGGCCGCCTGCTGGCCGTCGCTGGAGCAGTTGTGGGAGCGCGAGAGCAGCTGGAACGAGCGGGCGCAGAACCCCTACAGCGGCGCGTACGGCATCCCGCAGGCCCTGCCCCCCGAGAAGCTGGCCTCCGCCGGGGCCGACTGGCGCACCAGCTCCCCCACCCAGATCGCCTGGGGGCTGAGCTACATCAAGGCCCGGTACGGCGACCCCTGCAAGGCGTGGCGCTTCTGGCAGGCCAACCACTGGTACTGAGCGCGGCATGGGACCATGGGGACCATGGGCATCAACGGCCATGGTGAGGGGGGCGGTGGCCGGCAGTGGGCGCGCGCCGACGCGACTCGGCAGGCGTTGCTGGAGGCGGCCCAGGAGGTCTTCGCGAACCGTGGCTACAACGACGCGGGCATCGCCGAGATCGTCGAGCGTTCCGGCATCAGCGTCGGCAGCCTGTACCACCACTACGGCGGCAAGGCGGGCCTGTACCTGGCGCTGTGGGAGGACTACAACCGCCTGCAGGAGGAGCGCGCCGCGCAGGCGGTGGCGGACGCCCGCGCCCGGGGCGAGCAGGACCCGATAGCGCTGTTCATCGCCGGCGCCCGCGCCTATCTGCAGACGTGCTGGGAGCGCCGGCAGGTGGCCCGGCTGTTCCTGGAGGGCGAGGGCCCCTCGGGCTTCACGCTGATGCGGCGCGCCCGCTCCCGCCAGTGGATCGCCCAGAACACCAAGCTGCTGCGCGGCCTGGACGGGGACGGCAACGGGGCGGGCGCCCGCCGTCGTCAGGTGCTCAGCCAGGTGCTCACCGCCGTGATCGCCGAGGCGGGGCGGGAGATCGCGGCGGCCGAGGACGAGCGGGAGGCGCAGGAGATCCTTCAGGAGGTGTGCCGGATCCTCATCCGGCTGGCCCGCTGATCGTCCCGGCCGCGCGCCGGGAGATCATGGACCGCGGCGGTCGACGATCCTCCGGGCGAAGGGCGGGCCATCGTGCAGGTGCCGTACCACTGGCGCGTGCTGTCGGTGGTGACCTTGGGTTCGCTGGTCACCGGGATCAACGCCGGCACCTTGAACGTGGCGCTGCCGGTGGTGGTGCGGCACTTCGGGGCGGGGGCGCTGGCGGCGCACTGGGTGCTGCTGTCGTTCATGCTGACCAACACGGTGCTGCTGGTGCTGTGCGGGCGGCTGGCCGATGAGTTCGGGCGGCGCGAGACCTATCTGCTCGGGTACGGGGTGTTCACCCTCGCGAGCCTGCTGCTGGGGCTGTCCCCGACGATCGGGGCGGTGATCGCGCTGCGGGTGGTGCAGGCGGCCGGGTTCGCGATGATCCTGGCCAACGCCACCGCCATCATCGCCCATGCGTTCCCGCCGCATCTGCTCAGCCAGGGCATCGGGTGCTACATGTCGACGATCTCCATCGCCCAGGTGCTGGGGCCGTCGGTGGGCGGGTTCCTGGCGGACGCGGCGGGCTGGCGGTGGGTGTTCTGGTTCAACGTGCCGTTCGGGGTGGCCGCGCTCTGCTGGGGGGCGTGCACGCTGCGGCGGATGCCGCGCGGCGAGCGGGAGCCGGTGGACGTGCGGGGCGCGCTGCTGCTGCTGGTGTGGCTGGGCGGGCTGCTGCTGGCGCTGTCGGAGGCGGGCTCGCTGGGCTGGGGCAGCCCGCTGGTGCTGGCCGGGCTGGCGGCGCTGGCGGTGGCGCTGCCGGCGTTCTGGTGGGCGCAACGCCGCGCCTCTCACCCGCTGGTGGACCTGGCGTTGTTCCGGGACGCGGGGTTCGCGCTGGCCAACGCGGCGGCGTTCTTCCACACCCTGGCCCGGTTCGGGATCGTGCTGGTGGCGTCGCTGTTCTTCCAGGCGGTGTGGCGGGTCGACGCGGCGACCGCGGGGCTGGCGGTGCTGCCGGTGCCGGTCGCGATGATGGTGGCCTCGCCGCTGGCCGGGGCGCTGGCCCGGTGGCTGGGGCCGCGCACGGTCGCGGCGGCGGGGCCGGCGATGACCGCGGCCGGGCTGGCGACGCTGCTGGTCACGTTGGACCGCCACGTCCCCTACCCGCTGGTGGCGGCAGGGCTGGCGCTGATGGGCGCGGGCTCGGGGGTGTTCCTGACCGCCAACACCACCGCGATCATGGCCCGGGTGCCGCGCGACCGGCTCGGCGTGGTCAACGGGATGCGACTGACCTTGCAGAATGTGGGCAACACCCTGGGGGTGGCGCTGTCGCTGAGCATGATCGCCAGCGTGCTGCCGACGGCGGATCGACCGGCGCTGTTCACCGGCGCGGTGCCGTCCGGGTCGCTGACCGGGGTGCTGGCCGGTTACGACCGGGCGATCACGGCCATGCTGATCATGGCGCTGGTGAGCATGGCGGCGGCGGTGGCCGGGCTGGCCGTCACCCGGCGCGATCCGCCGACCGCACGGTGATCGCATGGACACGGGCCGCCGCGGAAGCCGCTACCCTAACGCCCAAGTCATGATCCGTTGACCGAAAGCTGAAGGCCGAATGCCCACCTCCACCTGGTTCCGGCTGAACGTCGCCAAGCGAGATCGGGTGCTCGAAGCGGCGATGCGGGAGTTCGGTGAGCACGGCTACTCCACCGGCAGCCTCAACGCCATCGCTCGCGAGGCGGGGATCGCCAAGGGATCGCTGTTCCAGTACTTCACCGACAAGCTGGAGTTCTTCGCCTACGTCTGCGACGAGACCTCCCGGCGGGTCCGGGAGGACATGGAGCGCCGGATCGCCGGGATCGACCTGGACCAGCCGTTCGACGAGTGGCTGTTCGACGTCTTCTGCGAGTGGACCGAGTACATGGCCGACCACCCGCTGGAACGGGGCGTCACCGCGGCCACCAACTTCGAGCTCAACAACGAGGTCCGGGCGGTGGTGCGGGACACCGCCAATCAGCACTACCTGCAGGTCATTCATCCGGTGCTGGAGCTGTGGCGGGACCGGGGCGGCATCCGCCCGGACGCCGATCTGCAGGTCCTGGCGACGATGATCATGCTGACGCTGCCGTTCCTGGCGCTGGCGCCCTACTACGACGGGCTGGATCCGGTCCTGGGCCTGCGCGGCAAGGACCCCGCCGGACAGCGCCCCATCATCCGGCAGATCATCGCGGGCATCCGGCCGCTGTTCGCGCTGCCGGACAAGGACCAGGAGGGTTGAGCGGCGCACACCCTCCGCGAAGCGGGGGTGCGCGCCGCGGAAGGTCAGCGGATGATGTAGTCGGCGGGCCTGGCCTTGCGGCTGGAGAACCAGTACTCGAAGGTGAAGCCCGGCCACAGGGTCCGGTTGACCCCGTCGGCGTCCAGATACCAGCTGCTGCAGCCGCCCTCGTTCCAGACCGCCCGGCGCAGCCGCCGGTGCATCCGGTCGTTGTAGCGACGCATGGCCTCCGGCCGCGGCTCGATCGTGTCGGCCCGGTGCTCGCTGAGCAGCCGCAGGCAGCTCAGCACGTGCTGGATCTGGACCTCGATCATGAAGACGACCGAGTTGTGGCCCAGGCCCGTGTTGGGCCCCAGCAGCATGAAGAAGTTCGGGAAGCCGGGGATGGTGGTGCCGTGGTGGGCCTCGGCGCCGTTCGCCCAGGCCTCTTGGAGCTTGAGCCCGTTGCGGCCGATGACCTGCTGCTCGGCCAGGCTGTCGATGACCTTGAAGCCGGTGCCGTAGATGATGCAGTCGACCTCCAGCTCCCGGCCGTCCTCGGTGACGATCGAGTGCTCGCGGACCTCGGCGATGCCCTCGGTGATCAGGTCGACGTGGGGCCGCATGAGCGCCGGGTAGTAGTCGTTGGACAGCAGCACCCGCTTGCAGCCGATGGTGTAGTCGGGAGTGAGCTTGCGGCGCAGCTCGGGGTCGGGGACCTGCCGCTCGAGATGGCGGCGGGCCATCCGCTCCATCGGGCCGGACAGCCGCGGGTCGACGGTGAAGCTGACGGCGCGGGCCTCCAGCAGCCAGTAGATGGCGTACCGCAGCGCCCGGGCGGCGCCCGGGACGTTCTTGAGGAAGGCGCGCGCCAGAGGGCCGATGCGGCGGTCGGGCTTGGGCTGGATCCACGGCGCGGTCCGCTGGAACACGTGCACCCGCGCCGCCTTCTCGGCGACCTTGGGCACGAACTGGATGGCCGAGGCGCCGGTCCCGATCACCGCGACCCGCTTGCCGGTGAGGTCGTAGGAGTGGTCCCACTCGGCGGAGTGGAACGCGGTGCCCTGGAAGTCGTCCAGGCCGGGCAGGTCGGGGTAGGAGGGGATGTGCAGGGCCCCGATGCCGGAGACGACGGCCCGGCAGGTGTAGACGGTGCCGTCGGCCACGAAGACCTTCCAGCGGCGGGCGGCGTCGTCGTACTCCATCCGCTCGACCTCGCTGTTGTAGCGGATGTACCGCTTGACGCCGTACTTGTCCGCGGTGCGGTGCAGGTACTCGTAGATCTCCCGCTGCGGCGCGAACAGCCGCGTCCAGCCGGGGTTGAGCTCGAAGGAGAAGGAGTACATGTGCGAGGGGACGTCACAGGCGCACCCCGGGTAGGTGTTCTCGCGCCAGGTGCCGCCGAGGTCGTCACTCTTCTCCAGCACGACGAAGTCGTGAAAGCCGGACCTGATCAGCTGGATCGCCATGCCGAGGCCGGCGAATCCGGTGCCGACGATGACGATCGCGGGACGTGCGCTCATGATCCCTCACTTCACCAGTAACCTACTCTCAGTAAGTTACCAGCAGTAGCTTACTGACGGTAGGTCCAACAAGCGGGAGTTCCTGTGAACGGTGCCACAACCAGGACACGGCGGCGGATGTCTCGAGCCGACCGCAGGCGCCAGCTGCTCGAGACGGCCGAGCAGGTGTTCGCCGAACGGGGCTTCCGCGCGGTGTCGATGGACGAGATCGCCGAGCGCTGCGGGGTGTCCAAGCCGCTGCTGTATGAGCACTTCGGCAGCAAGGACGGGCTGGTGCAGGCGACGATCGACCGGGTCAGGGCCGAGCTGTACGAGGCCACCTCGGCGGCGATGGCCCAGGCCCGCGACCCGCGCGAGATGGTCTGGCGCGGGATGCTGGCGTACTTCGAGTTCATGGACGCCCACAGCCGGTCGTTCATGATGCTGCTGCAGGAGCCGATGGTGGTCCCCGGCGGCACCGACGACGTGCTCGAGCAGACCCGGCGGCAGCAGAGCGGGCTGATCGCACCGCTGCTGGCGGCGCTGGCGCCGGACGTCCCTCCGGCGGCCGTGGAGGCCTACACCGAGATCATCATCGGCGGATGCGAGCGGCTGGCGCTGTGGCGGTTGAGCCACCCGGAGCTCAGCGCCCGCGACGCGGCCCGCTACATGACCGACTTCACCTGGAACGCGCTGCGCGAGCACGTCAGAGCGGACCTCATGCCCCCGCCGCTCGGTCCCGACGCGCCGAGCGGCGCGTCGTGATCGGACGTTTCCTCAGGCCGGCGACCGGGGAAGGACCCCTCCTGACATCGCGGAGGTCGCCATGCCCCTGGCCCCTTTCGACGGCGCGCTGGCGGTGGTCACCGGAGCCGGCAGCGGTTTCGGTCGGGCCACCGCGCTGGCCCTGGCCGAGCGCGGCGCCACGGTGATCGCCGCCGACATCGACGGCTCCGCCGCCGAGCGGACCGCGACGCTGGCCGGCGCCCGCGGCCCGGCGGCCACCGCCTGGCGGGTGGACGTGGCCGACGCCGCGGCGATGGAGGAGTTCGCCGCCGCCGTGCGGGACGGGCACCGGGTCCCCGACATCGTGGTCAACAACGCCGGGATCACGATGAGCGGGCCGTTCCTGGAGACCGGCCCGGCGGACTGGGAGCGCATCATGGGGGTCAACCTGTGGGGCGTGATCCACGGCTGCCGGCTGTTCGGCGCGCAGATGGCGCAGCGCTCCCGGGCCCTGCCGATCAGGCCGGAGCGGCCCAACAAGGGCGGCCACATCGTCAACATCGCCTCCGCCGCCGCCTACTGCCCCAGCCGCATGCTCCCCGCCTACTGCACCACCAAGGCGGCGGTGCTGATGCTCAGCGAGTGCCTGCGCGCCGAGCTGGCCTCCGACCGCATCGGGGTGACCGCCGTCTGCCCCGGCTTCTCCGCGACGAACATCCTCCGCAACGCGCGCTTCGTCGGCATGGACGAGGCCCGCGCCGAGCGGCTGCGGGCGCTGGGCGAGAGAGGGCTGCGGCTGCGCCGCTACCCGCCCGGAGAAGGTCGCCGAGCGCATCATCGAGGCCATCGTGAAGAACAAGCCGGTCGTGCCGGTCAACGCCGAGGCCCGCCTGCTGCACGGGCTGTCGCGGCTGTCCCCGGCCGTCGTGCGGCTACTGGCCCGCGTCCCAGCTCCCCGGCTCGGCTAGCCCGGGGCTCGCGGAGCGTTCGACGATCACCGGGTCGGGCTGGTCGATCAGGGCCAGGCAGGCGGCGTAGCCGGGGCCGGGGGCCAGGGTCCGCAGGGTCATCCGGCCGGGCAGGTCGCGACGCCCCTTCCAGGACAGCAGCCGCGGGGGCTCGTCGGGCGCGGAGACCCGCACGTCGGTCAACGGGACCCGCAGCCCGTCGCCGGTGGCCTTCACGACGGCCTCCTTGCGGGTCCAGTAGGTCAGCAGGCCGCGCCGGAGCCAGGCCGCCCCCAGGTCCCGCAGGTCGGCGACCTCTTCGGAGCCGAGCAGCTGCCGGACGATGCCCTCGCCCAGCCGGCCGGAGTCCTGTTCGACGTCCACGCCGACCGGCCCGCCGCGGCTCAGCGCCACGACCACGAGGTCTCCCGAGTGCGAGACCGACAGCTGCGGGCCGCCCTCGATCACGGGACGTCCGTGCGGGGCCCCGCAGCCCGGGCACGTGCGATCCACCGGCACCCGCTCCGGCCGGACCCCCAGCAGGGCCCCGGCGGCCAGCCGGGTCACGGCGACGCCCACGGTGAAGCGGTCGCGGTCGGCCTCGCGCCGGTACCGGTCGCGGCGGGCGCGCTCGGTGTCGTTGAGCAGGTCCACATGCCAGGGGCGCACGTCCTCGCGCCTGGCCCACCACACCTGACACTCCAGCACGCGCCCCAACGTACCCATGCCGGTCATCGACCGATGTCCGGAACGGCTCATCCGGACGGGGGCGGGCGCGGCCCCGCGTCCGCCGGCGAGGAGCGGAGGGCGGCCCCCCTCACGGGGAGATGCGGCGGGCATGCGGCCGGCCCGGCCGGCCGCCACCACGTTCGGCAGTCACAGAACGGCCGTCACGCCTTGACCGATATTCGCGCCACTTACCATTCGTGACGTCCCTCTCAATGGACGCGCAGAACTTTCCTCGGAGTTAACCAAAATGTGGGCAGCCGGCAACAGCAAGGCCGCCGGGCGGAACCTCCGCCCGGCGGCCTGCTCGGCAGTGCCGTGCTCTTCTTGACGGGGTGATCGCGAGTCCAGGCCGACCTAGACCCAGGACACCCCCACCAATCGAACGGCCACGTGTGCGCCCTCCTCCTCCTGGGCACGCGTCTCCCCTCTGCGCGTGCCCGACGCCGGGACCGATACCCTCCGCGAATCGGCTTACACCCGTATTTACCGAGACAGCTTAACGGTGAATCGTCGGTCACTTAACGGGTTCGGCCGATTACCCGCAAACGTTTTAGCCCAGACTCCCCAGGACTTCTCGGGCGACCGCGGCGGCCTCCTCCAGGCACCGCTCCCGTTGCCGCGGCGACGGCTCCGTTCCGGCCGTCGGTTCGCTGTAGCCGGCCGTGATCACCACGTTGCCGGTGCGCACCGCGACCTCGCCGATCGCCAGCGGCCGCCGCCGGTCCACCTTGAACCAGCGGTACGCCTGGTCGCCCAGGCCCGGCAGCGCCTCCAGGGTGACCGTCCGGTCCTCGGTCGAGCGGCCGGCCAGCGTCCACTTGATGTCGAAGTGCCGCTGGGCGCTCTGCTCCGGGGTGAACGCGCCGATCTCGGTGTACAGCCGCAGGTCGACCGACAGCCACCGGGGCTCGCCCGACGTCGAACCGTACCCGCAGTAGCCGAACGTGGCGTTCCCGCTGGAGGTCGGCCGTCCACCCGGCACCAGCCGCCGCACGGTCCGCTCCGAGACGGTGCCGCACGCCGGCGGCAGCGTCGAGTAGCGGCGCCGCGAAGCGGTGGGGGCCCCGCCGGGAGCCGAGGAGGCCGTCCGGCCCGACGCCGCCCGGCCGTCGTCGCCCCCCACGGGCAGCAGGAACACCAGCGCCATCGCCGCCGCCGCGACGACCGCCGCCGCCGACAGGACGGTGAGGCGCCCGGGCCGACGGCGCCGCGGCGTCGGCGGCTCCGGCGGCGAGTAGATCCGGTCGAAGTGCTCGGGCGGCCGCGGCAGGCCCACTCCGCTCCCCTCTCCCCGGTGGTCACCATCCGAAAGGCTAGGCAAAGGCCGCGGCCCCCGCCAGGCGGGGATCGGCTGTCGAGAAGGCCACGAAGCGGTGCCGTCCGCGACCGTCTGCGCAGGCCCTTGCGCCCCGGCGAAGGGGTCAGCCGGTGAAGTGGATGGGGTTGACCAGGTCCGCGTAGATGAGCAGGGCGCCCATCACCAGCAGGATCCCGGCCATCACATAGGTGAGGGGCAGGGCCTTGGCCACGTCGACGTAGCCTGGGTCGGGACGGCGCAGCAGGCGGGCGGTGCCGCGCTTGACGGCCTCCCACAGGGCTCCGGCGATGTGGCCGCCGTCCAGCGGCAGCAGCGGGATCAGGTTGAACATCCCGACGCCGAAGTTGACCGCGGCCAGCACCGAGACGAACCAGACGATCTTGTCGGTGGTGGGGTGCTCGGAGGCGATGATCTCACCGCCGATGCGGCTGGCGCCGACCACGCCGATCGGGCCCTCGGGGTCGCGCTCGGCGCCGCCGAAGGCGGCGTGCCACACGTCGACCATCCGCTGCGGCAGCTGCACCAGCGCGACCACGGTCCGCCGGGTCATCTCCGCCATGCGCTCGGCGACCGCGCCGGGGCCGAGCCGCTCCCGTTCCACCAGCGGGGAGATGCCCAGGAAGCCGACGGTCTCGATCTTGTCGGGGTCGTCCAGCGAGCGCAGCCGGTTGGTGGTGACGGGGATGTGGAGCGTGCGCCGCGTCCCCTCCCGATCGGCCACGACGACCTGCACGGTCTTGCCGCCGGAGCGGCGGATGAGGCGCTGCAGCTGCTCGTAGTCCTCGATGCGGACGCCGTCGTAGGAGATGAAACGGTCCCCCGGACGCAGTCCCACCGCGGCGGCGGGGGTGAGCCGCTCGCCGGGACGGCACTCCTGACGGCCCGCCTCGGCCGCCGGGATGACGCACTTGGACACCGAGCTGATCACCGGCTGCGGCCGCTCCACCCCGAACCCCATGATCAGGATGGCGAAGAACACCACCGCCAGCAGGATGTTCATGGCCGGGCCGCCGAGCATGATCAGCAGCTTCTGCCACCACTTCTTGGAGTAGAACACCCGGTTCTCGTCCCCCGGGCCGACCTCCTCCAGCGCCGCGCCCCGGGCCGAGTCGATCAGCCCCTGGAACGGCCCGGTCCGCATGGTGCGCGCCCGCCCGGACGGGTCGCCCTTGACGGGCGGCAGCATGCCGATCATCCGGATGTAGCCGCCGAACGGCAGCCATTTGATCCCGTACTCGGTCTCCCCGCGGCGGACGGACCACAGGGTGGGCCCGAAACCGACCATGAACTGCGGGACGCGCACCCCGAAGAGCTTGGCGAAGCTGAAGTGCCCCAGCTCGTGCAACGCGATCGACAGCATGAGCAGCAGGAAGAACAGCAGCGCGCCGCCCAGCACGATCAGCGATTCCATGAGCCCTCCGACGATCTGCGCCCCCGCGATCGGGTCAAGCGTATGCCATCCGGTACGAACGGACCCGCCGGAAAGGTTTCCGGACCCGGTCGCCCGCGCGGCCCTGCCCGCCCTCCGCGCGGCGGTCCCCGCGCCGCCCCGCCGGACCCTTCGGCGGTCCCGGCCCCGCCGTTTCCGCGCGGCGCGCCCCTCCCCCGCGGCGGGCGCGGGCGGCTACCGTGAACCGGGTGAGGCCCCAGATCGCGGTGTGCGGTCCGGCGGACTGCACCCCTCGGGAGGAACGGGACGCCCGCGAGGTCGGGCGGCTGCTGGCCGAGCGCGGCGCGGTCGTATTGTGCGGCGGCTACGGCGGCGTGATGGCGGCGGTGGCCGCCGGGGCGCGGGCGGCCGGCGGCACGGTGGTGGGCATCCTCTCCGGCGACGACCGCGCCGGGGCCTGCCCCGACCTGACCGTCGCCCTCCCCACCGGCCTCGGACAGGCCAGGAACGTGCTGCTGGTGACCGCGGCCGACGCGGTGATCGCGGTGGGCGGCTCGTGGGGGACGCTCTCGGAGCTGGCGCACGCGATGCGCCGCGGAGGCGTCCCGGTGGTGCAGCTCGGCGGGTGGCGGGTGCTGGACGCCGACGGCCGGGAGCCGCCGGGCGTCCGGCACGCGGCCGACCCCGCCGAGGCGGTCCGGCTGGCCTTGGAGTGAACACCGCTCCGGCCCTTCGCCCGGCCGCCCGGCGCTGCTAGCCTGAGGCACGCGCCGATGACTCCGCGCGGGAGAGCGCCCTCGCAGCCGGCGGGGGACGCCGAAGGAGCAACTCCTCCCCGGAACCTCTCAGGCACCAGGACCGCACGGAAGCAGGCGTCCTCTGGAAAGCGGGGACTCCGGTCCCCCGCCGACGGTGAAAGCCTCCCGCCCCGCGGGGGGCGAATCTCTCAGGCTCCGATGACAGAGGGGGAGGCGCCGTCCAGCCTGGTCCGGATGGGAACATGAGACCAGTGCAGCGTGACAAGGAGCCGACCCGTGCCTGCCGATGACACCACCGCCAAGCGGACCCCGCTGTATGACGTGCACCGCGAGCTGGGCGCGACCATCGTGGAGTTCGCCGGTTTCCTGATGCCCCTGCGGTACGACGGCGAGACCGCCGAGCACCGGGCGGTCCGCACCGAGGCGGGGCTGTTCGACCTGTCCCACATGGGGGAGATCTTCGTCACCGGCCCCCAGGCCGCCGAAGGACTGGACTACGCGCTGGTGGGCGAGCTGTCGACGGTCGCGGTGGGCCGCGCCCGCTACACCATGCTCTGCGCCCCGGACGGCGGGGTGCTCGACGACCTGATCGTCTACCGGCTGGCCGAGGAGGAGTACCTCGTCGTCGCCAACGCCGCCAACACCGCCACGGTCCGCGACGCGCTCACCGAGCGGATCGCCGGGCGGTTCGACGCCCGCGTGGCCGACCGCAGCGACGAGCACGCGCTGATCGCGCTGCAGGGTCCGCGATCGCAGGAGATCCTGAGCCGCTTCACCGACGCCGCTCTGGACGATCTGAAGTACTACGCCTGGCGGCGCGGGCGGGTCGCCGGAACGGACGCCGTGATCGCGCGCACCGGGTACACCGGCGAGGACGGCTTCGAGCTGTTCGTGGCCGCCGACGACGCCGTCGCGGTGTGGAACGCGCTGGCCGGGGCGGAGGGCGTGACGCCGGCCGGGCTGGCGGCGCGGGACACGCTGCGGCTGGAGGCGGGCATGCCGCTGTACGGCAACGAGCTGACCGCCGAGATCACTCCGTACGAGGCGGGGCTGGGCCGGGTGGTCAAGCTGAGCAAGCCGGGCGACTTCGTGGGCCGGCAGGTGCTGAGCGCCTACGCCGAGACCCCGCCGGGCCGTACGCTCGTGGGACTGGTGGCGCGTGGCCGGCGGGCCCCCCGCAAGGGGTATCCGGTGGTCGCCTCCGACGGCACGACCTGCGGGGTGGTGACCAGCGGCGCCCCGTCGCCGACCCTGGGCAAGCCGATCGCCATGGCCTACGTCGACAGCGGAGCCGTCGGCGGCGAGCTGGCCGTCGACGTCCGCGGCAGGCGGGAACCGGTGGACGTGGTCGACCTGCCGTTCTACAAGCGTTCGTAAACGTGCGGATCCGGAAGAGAGAAAGCGATCGTGAGCGTTCCTGAGCAGCTCCGTTACAGCGAAGAGCACGAGTGGGTGGCCGGCCTCGACAACGAGGACGGCATCGTCACCATCGGCATCACCGCGCACGCCGCGGACGCGCTCGGTGAGATCGTCTATCTGGAGTTGCACTCCGGGGAGGGCGACACCATCGAGGCCGGTGAGCCGTGCGGCGAGCTGGAGTCGACCAAGTCGGTCAGCGACCTGTACGCACCGGTGTCCGGCGAGATCACCGCCGTCAACCAGGCGGTCATCGACGAGCCCAAGGTGATCAACGACGACCCGTACGGCGAGGGGTGGATCCTCAAGGTGCGGGTCAGTGAGGAGCCCGGCGACCTGCTGGACGCCGAGTCTTACAGCAAGCTGATCGAGGAGTCCTGATGAGCTTTGGACTGCACGACCCGCTGGCCGCGGTCGATCCGGAGATCGCCGAGGCCGTGGCCGCGGAGCTGCGCCGCCAGCAGAACACGCTGGAGATGATCGCCTCGGAGAACTTCGCTCCGGTGGCGGTGCTTCAGGCGCAGGGCTCGGTGCTGACCAACAAGTACGCCGAGGGCTATCCGGGCCGCCGCTACTACGGCGGGTGCGAGTACGTGGACGTGGCCGAGCAGCTGGCGATCGACCGGGCCAAGGCGTTGTTCGGCGCCGAGCACGCCAACGTGCAGCCGCATTCGGGCGCGCAGGCCAACACGGCGGTGTACTTCGCGCTGCTGGAGCACGGCGACACCATCCTGGGCCTGGACCTGGCGCACGGCGGTCACCTCACCCACGGGATGCGGATCAACTACTCCGGCAAGATGCTGAACGTGGTGCCCTACCACGTGCGCGCCGAGGACGGCCGCGTCGACATGGACGAGGTGGCGGAGCTGGCGGCCGAGCACCGGCCGAAGATGATCGTGGCGGGTTGGTCGGCCTACCCCAGGCGGCTGGACTTCGCCGAGTTCCGGCGGATCGCCGACTCGGTGGGCGCGCTGCTGATGGTGGACATGGCGCACTTCGCCGGGCTGGTGGCGGCGGGGCTGCACCCCTCGCCGGTGCCGTACGCCGACGTCGTCACCACCACCACCCACAAGACGCTGGGCGGGCCGCGCGGCGGGATGATCCTGTGCCGCGCCGAGTACGCCAAGAAGATCAACTCGGCGGTGTTCCCGGGCATGCAGGGCGGCCCGCTGGAGCACGTGATCGCGGCCAAGGCGGTGGCGCTGAAGATCGCCGCGTCCGAGGAGTTCCGGGAGCGGCAGGCCCGCACCGTGGAGGGCGCGAAGATCCTGGCCGAGCGGCTGCTGGCCGAGGACTGCGCCAAGGCCGGGGTGCGGGTGCTCACCGGCGGCACCGACGTGCACCTGGTGCTGGTCGACCTGGTCAACTCCCAGCTCACCGGGCGGGACGCCGAGGATCTGCTGCACTCGGTGGGCATCACGGTCAACCGCAACGCGGTGCCGAACGACCCGCGACCGCCGATGGTCACCTCCGGTCTGCGGGTGGGCACGCCCGCCCTGGCCACGCGAGGGTTCCAGGCCGAGGACTTCGCCGAGGTCGCCGACGTCATCGCGCTGGCCCTGCAGCCCGACCCCGACATCGCCGCGCTGTCGGCCCGGGTGCGGGCCCTGGCCGACAAGCACCCGCTCTACCCCGGCCTGTGACGCCGTCGCCCTGATCCCCGGCCCGGCGCCGCGGGATCGGGGCGGGGCACGCCGGGCCTTGGCCTACAACGAGGTAGCCATGGCCATCAGCGTCTTCGACCTGTTCAAGGTGGGCATCGGGCCGTCCAGCTCGCACACCGGCGGCCCGATGGTCGCCGCCCATCGTTTCGTCCGCGGCCTGGACCGGGACGGTCTGCTGGAGAAGACCGCCTCGGTGCGGGTCGTGCTGTACGGGTCGCTCGGCCTGACCGGCAAGGGGCACGGCAGCGACAAGGCCGTCATGCTGGGCCTGGAGGGCGACACACCGGAGCTCGTCGACGTGGACGCGGTCCCCGGGCGGCTGGCCGCCATCGGCGAGCGGGGCGCGCTGCGGCTGCTCGGCCGGGTGGAGATCCCGTTCGCGGTCGGGGAGCACCTGGTCTTCGAACGCAAGCGGTCCCTGCTGGGGCATCCGAACGGGATGCGCTTCACCGCCTACGACTCCGGCGGCGAGGAGCTGCGCTCCCGGGTGTACTACTCGGTCGGCGGCGGGTTCGTGGCGGACGAGAACGCCACCGGGGCCGACCGGATCAAGCCCGACGACACCGTCGTCCCCCATCCGTTCGAGTCGGCCGCCGAGCTGCTGGCCCGCTGCGCCGAGACGGGGCTGTCGGTGTCGGCGCTGATGCTGGCCAACGAGCGGGCGTTCGGCCGCAGCGAGGCGCAGATCCGGGACGGGCTGCTGGAGCTGTGGCGGGTGATGCGCGCCTGTGTGCGGCGCGGCTGCACCACCGAGGGGCTGCTGCCCGGCGGGCTGAAGGTCCGCCGGCGCGCTCCGCGGCTGCACCGCCGGCTGCGGACCGAGGGGTCGGCCGACCCGATGCACGCGATGGACTGGGTGACCCTGTTCGCCCTGGCGGTCAATGAGGAGAACGCCGCGGGCGGGCGCGTCGTCACCGCCCCCACCAACGGCGCGGCGGGCATCATCCCCGCCGTCCTGCACTACTACGACCGCTTCGTCCCCGGCGCCGACGAGACCGGCGTGGTGCGCTTCCTGCTGGCCGCCGGCGCCATCGGCGTCCTGATCAAGCAGAACGCCTCCATCTCCGGCGCCGAGGTCGGCTGCCAGGGCGAGGTGGGGTCGGCCTGTTCGATGGCCGCCGCCGGGCTGGCCGAGGTCCTCGGCGGCACCCCCGAGCAGGTGGAGAACGCCGCCGAGATCGGCATCGAGCACAATCTGGGGCTCACCTGCGACCCGGTGGGCGGCCTGGTCCAGGTCCCCTGCATCGAGCGCAACGCCGTGGGCGCGGTCAAGGCGATCACCGCGGCCCGCATCGCCCTGCACGGCGACGGCCGCCACTTCGTCTCCCTGGACAAGGCCATCAAGACCATGCGGGACACCGGCCGCGACATGCTCGACACCTACAAGGAGACCAGCCGCGGCGGCCTGGCCGTCAACGTCATCGAGTGCTGACGGCCCCGCGCCGGGGCGGTGCGCGGGGTCAGGGGGTGGTGTTCAGGTTGGCCAGGACCTTCGCGCCCAGCTCCCGGTCGCCGGCGACGGCGACGGGGACGGTGTCGGGGGTGCGGCGCCCGGTGGCCAGGAGCAGGTAGGTCTCCCACTCCATGGTCAGGGTCACGGTGGGGGTCTCGACGGGCTCGGTGTCGCGGGCGCGGCGGTCGTCGCCGACGGCGATGCACCGGGTGAACGCGACGGGCCCGGTGACCTCGAACCGGACGGTCTGGCCGGGCTCGGCGGCGACCTTCTTGCCCACCACGTACGGCAGGCCGAAGCCGAGGCGGTAGCGGGTGTACTCGGCGGCGGGGGCGTCGAGGTTGCCGGGGCGGCCCACGGCGCGCCGGATGTCCTGCTCGTGCACGTAGCAGTCGAAGGCGCGGAAGGTCATGAACTCCACATAGGGGACCTTCTTGCCGGTGGGGGCGGTGATCTCCTGGTCGGGGTCGATGCCGGGGAGCCGGGCCAGCCGGCGGTCGAGGGTCTCGACGAGCTCGGCGAGGACCTTGGGGCCGGGCACCGGACGGCGCACGTCCACGTCGACCTCGAGCATGCGGCCGAAGTCGTTGCGGATGTGCGGCAGGTCGTCCGGCAGGGTGTGCTGCGGCGCGGGGTCGCCGAGCAGGGCCCGCTCGATGCCGATCAGGTGGGAGAGGACGTCCTTGACCGTCCATCCCGGCAGATCGGTCGGCAGACCGTAGTCGGCGTCGGTGAAGTCCTGGGCGAGCGCGATCGTCGACCGCATGGTCTGCTCGTAGGCGGCCACCACCCGGGCCATGTCGTCTCTCATGGGGTGAGGCTGCCATGCCCGAATTTCGTGATGCAACCCCTCAGCTCAGCCAGATGTACCCGGCGAACCGTCCGGTGCGGTTCGAACGTCGGTAGGAGTACAGCTCCGGCGACTCCAGGGTGCAGCGGTCGTCGTGCCGGATGTCGGCGACGCCCGCCCGCTTGAGCTGGGCCTCCACTCCGGCCCGGATGTCCAGCGCCGGGGTGCCCCGCCGGGTGACGGCGCGGGTCTCGGGGACCAGCGCGGCCACCTCGTCGCGGACCTGGGCGGACACCTCGTAGCAGGCCCCGCAGGCGCACGGGCCGATCAGCGCGGTCATCCGGGCGGGGTCCGCGCCGCGCTCGGTCATCGCCGCCACCAGCGCCGGGACCACGCCCGCGGCGGTGCCCGCCCGCCCGGAGTGGGCGGCGCCCACGCATCCGGCGTCGGGGTCGGCCACCAGCACCGGGGCGCAGTCGGCCACCAGCACGGCCAGCCCCAGCCCCGGCCGGTCGGTGAAGATCGCGTCGACCCCCGGAGGGTCGTCGCCGAACGGCTCGGTCACGTACCGGACCTCGGCGCCGTGCACCTGTCGCATGTAGACCACGCGGGAGGGGTCCAGGCCCAGTTCCCGGGCGGTCAGCTCACGGTTGCGACGGACCGCCTCCGGGTCGTCGCCGACCGCGCCGCCGAGGTTGCGCTCGTCGAACGGCGGGGCGCTCACCCCGCCCGAACGGTCCGTGATGGCCACCTGCGCCCGTCCGGCCAATCGCATCCGCGTCGTCCCCTCCCGCCTCGGGGAATCCGTCCGGACGCAAGGCTATCGGCCGGCTCCGGCCCGCCGGGGGGCGGCTGCGGCGGGCGGGGCCCGCTCCGCGGAGGGGACGGGCCGACGCCCCCGGCCGCGCGCCCGCTCCCGCGGCGCGGCCACGGCCGCGCCGTCGCCGCGTCACGGCCGTTCATCGATGACGACGAATGCGCCGCACGCGGTGGATCGTCCGTGCGCCCGCACGACCGGCCGCACGAAGCGGTGGCCGGCGGCGGAGAGAAATCCGATCTCCGGGAAAGAGATCGCCGGGAAAAACCGTTCCGACGGCCCGGTCCGGCGACGCCGGACGGGGCCGGCGGCGCCCTGTCACACCGCCGACCCCGCCGTTCGCAGGCCGGATTACCGCGCCTTGCGCGCCTTGTCCCGCGCCCGCTGCGCCTTGCCGCGCAGCGCGTCCTCCGCCTGGTCCATGGACTGGCCGGCGCGGTCGGCCCGCTGGTCGGACCGGAGCTCGTCGTACTCCTGGGCGCCCTTGGCCGACGCCTTGGCCCGCTGCATCTTATTGCTGTTAGCCACGACAATTCCCCCCATTGTGTACGGCGTGGCCTTGCGCCCCGTATATAACCCGGCTGCCGGAAATCATGCACCGAATCTTCAGATCATTCCGGAGCGACCGAAAAACGGAGCCTAATACATTTTTCTAGGGCACACCGGGCACATATGGGCGAAATGCTCGAGCGTTTCGGCGCCCGAGGAGCCCTCCCGATCAGCGGAAGACGATCGTCTTGTCGCCGTCCAGCAGGATCCGGTGCTCGCTGTGCCAGCGGACGGCGCGGGCCAGCGCCAGGCACTCCATGTCCCGCCCCACCGCCATGAGATCCGCCGGACTGTGGGTGTGGTCGACCCGCGCGACCTCCTGCTCGATGATCGGCCCCTCGTCGAGGTCGGGCGTCACATAGTGCGCGGTGGCGCCGATCAGCTTGACCCCCCGGGCGTGGGCCTGGTGGTAGGGCCGGGCGCCCTTGAAGCTGGGCAGGAACGAGTGGTGGATGTTGATGATCCGCCCCGGCAGGCGGTTGCAGAACTCGTCCGAGAGCACCTGCATGTAGCGGGCCAGCACCACCAGATCCACCCGGTAGCGCTCCACCAGCGCCAGGACCTCGGCCTCCTGCGCGGCCTTGCCGCCCGGGCCGATCGGCAGGTGGTGGTAGTCGATGCCGTACGACTGGGTCAGCGGGCGCAGGTCCGGGTGGTTGGAGGCGACCGCCACGATGTCGATGTCCAGCAGCCCGGAGCGGGTCCGGTACAGCAGGTCGTTCAGGCAGTGCCCGGCCTTGGACACCATGATCAGCACACGGGTGCGGCTGCCGGGCTCATACAGCCGCCAGTCCAGCGCGAAGCGCTCCGCCCGGGCGTCCAGAGCGGCCCGCAGCTCGTCCGCCGTGACCCCCTCCGGCGCGCTGAACTGCACTCGCATGAAGAACCGTCCGGTGTCGACGTCGCCGTACTGCTGGCTCTCCAGGATGTTGCACTCGCGCTCGGCCAGCAGCCCGGAGACGGCGGCGACGATGCCGGGCCGGTCCGGGCACGAGAGGGTCAGGATGTAGGAGCTCGAAGTCACGGCAGGGCCTTCTGACGTTCTCACCGGGGTCCACTCGAGGCGCCGCCTTCGCTCCGCGGCGCCGCCGTCCACGATAGCCAGGCGCGCCGTCCGGGCACGACGTCCGGGAGCACCGTCCGGAAGCGGTCTCCGGGGAGCCGGTCCTCGGCGCCTCTTCCCCGGTGCCGGGCGGAGCGAGATCGTTCACCCGGAGGTTAAATTGCCCTGTATGCAACGGTTCGCGCCCTTGGCACCGGTTCTGGCGCTTCTGCTGGCCGCGTGCTCCGCCGGCGACGCGCCGGACCGGTCCGACGGCGGGACCGAGCGCGGGCGTCCCCCCGCCCGGGTCGCGGGCGTGCCCACCGCCCCGGGCACCCACACGCTGAAGGCGGACACCGGCGGCGTCGCCGCCCGGGAGTACCGGCTGCGGGTCCCGCCGCAGCTCGCCGAGCGGCGATGGCGCGACGGCCGGCCCGCCGCGCCGTTGCCCCTCCTCGTCGCCCTGCACGGCGGGGCGGCCGACGCCGGGCGCATGGAGCGGATCAGCGGCTTCGACGAGACGGCCGACCGCGAGGGCGTCCTGGTGGCCTATCCCGAGGGCTGGCTGATGAGCTGGAACGCCGGGTTCTGCTGCGGCCCGGCCAAGCTCGCCGGGATCGACGACGTCGGATTCGTCACCGCGCTCGTCAGGCGCCTCGTCGACGCCGGGCTGGCCGACCCCGACCGGGTGTTCGCGGCGGGGTTCTCCAACGGGGGCGGCCTCGCCTACCGGCTGGCGTGCGAGGCGCCCGGGACCTTCGCCGCGATCGGGGTGGTGGCGGCGGCGATGGCGATGCCGCGCTGCGATCCGGCGCCGACCTCGGTGCTGATCATGCACGGCACCCGCGACGGCTCGGTGCCTTATGAGGGGGGCGGGCGGATCGACTGGAACGACCCGCGCCCCTTCCCGCCGGTCTCCCACGCCGTCGACTACTGGCGCGAGAAGAACGGCCTCCCCCCGCTCGGCCGCGTCTTCAGGGTCGACGGCGGCCCGGACTGCCGTTCCACCGGGCGGGGCCGGTCGGGGACCGAGGTGGCGCTGTGCCGGATCGAGGGCGACGGCCACGCCTGGCCGACGGGGGCGCATCGCACTCTGTGGACGTTTTTCAAGGATCATCCGCGCCGGGACTAGAATGTGAGGACTTCTCATGTTTGCTGCGTCGCTCCGGCAGGATGACCCCATGAACCTCCGCAAGCGGTACGACACCGCCACCGCCGCGTTGCCCGCCCCGCTGGCGATCGTCGACCTTGAGGCGTTCCGCGCCAACGCCGCCGACCTGGTCCGCAGGGCGGCGGGCAAGCCGATCCGGGTGGCCAGCAAGTCGGTGCGGTGCCGGGCGCTGCTGGCCGAGGTGCTGGCCATGGACGGCTTCGCCGGGATCATGGCGTTCACGCTGCCCGAGGCGCTGTGGCTGGCCGACGAGCGGATGAGCGAGGACATCCTGGTCGCCTACCCCACCGCCGACGAGGCCGCGCTGGCCCGGCTGGCGGCCGACGAGCACGCGCGGAACGTCGTCACCGTGATGATCGACTCCCCCGAGCACCTGGCGATGATCGAACGCGCCGCCGGCGACGCCGGCGGCCCGATCCGGGTGTGCATGGACATCGACGCCGGCTACCGGCTGCTGGGCGGCCGGATCCGGATCGGGGCGCGCCGCTCCCCCATCCACGATCCCCGACAGGCCGCCGCGTTCGCCGCCCGCATCGTCCGATGCCCCGCGGTGCGGCTGGTCGGGCTGATGGCGTACGAGGCGCAGATCGCCGGAGTGGGCGACGAGCCGCCGGGCAACCCCCTCCGCGGCGCGGCGATCAAGGCGATGCAGGCCCGCTCCCGGCTGGAGCTGGCCCGCCGCCGCGCCGCCGTCGTGCGGGCGGTCCGTGAGGTGGCGCCGGACCTGGAGTTCGTCAACGGCGGCGGCACCGGCAGCGTGGAGAAGACCGCCGCCGAACGCGCGGTCACCGAGGTCGCCGCGGGCTCCGGGCTCTACCAGCCGCATCTGTTCGACCACTACAGCAACTTCACCGGTCGGCCCGCCGCGCTCTTCGCCCTCCCGGTGGTGCGGCGCCCCGGACCCGGTGTGGTGACCTGCCTGGGCGGCGGCTATCTGGCCTCCGGTCCCGCCGACCGGCTCCGGCTGCCCCAGCCGTACCTGCCGACAGGGCTGTCGTACGACCCCAACGAGGGCGCGGGCGAGGTGCAGACCCCGTTGCTGGGGGCCGCGGCCGACGAGCTGTCCATCGGGGACCGCGTCTGGTTCCGCCACACCAAGGCGGGCGAGCTGTGCGAACGCTTCGACGTGCTGCACCTGGTGGAGGGGGACGCGGTGGTGAGGACGGTGCCGACCTATCGCGGAGAGGGCCGCACCTTCCTGTGAACGGTCCCTAGATTGGGGACATGACCCGACAGCCCGTCCGACAGCCCGTCCGACAGTCCGTCCCGCCGCCCGTCATCAGCGTCCGGGGGGAGGCGGTCCTGGAGGCCGACCCGGAGATCGCCCATCTGTCGGTCCACGTCCACTCCAAGGACGACGACCGCCGCAAGGCCCTCGACCGGCTCACCGCGGGCAACCGCCGCTGCCTGGAGCTGATCCGCTCCTACGGGGACGCGATCGAGAAGCTGGAGACCGGCGCGCTCACCATCACCCCGGTGCTCAGGTCCGGGCGCCGCGAGGGCGACGTCCACCACTACCGGGGCGCCGTGTGGATCAAGGTGACGGTGCAGGACCTGTCGATCCTCGGGGAGCTGGTCACCCGGCTGGGCGGCCTGGAGCGCACCCGGGTGGACGGCCCGTACTGGGCGCTGCGCCACGACAGCGAGGTCTACGCCGAGGCGGCCCGGCGGGCCGTGCACCAGGCGGTGCGCCGGGCCCGCGGTTACGCCGAGGCGCTGGGCTGCGAGCTGACCGGGCTGGTGGAGCTGGCCGACGAGGGGCTGGGATCGCGCGGCGTCGAGGTGCCGCGGGCGGTGCCGATGGCGGCCTACGAGGCGGTGGGCGCCGCCGCGGAGCCCGCCCCGCTGGACCTGGAGCCGCAGACGCAGACGGTCAGCGCCGCCGTAGAGGCCAAGTTCACCGTCAGCATGCCTTCGTTCGACTGACGATTCCCGCGCGTCCGCCGAGTATGGTCGGTGGATCGGCCGGAATCGCGACCCGGGGTCGGAGTGCCTCGGACGGGAGGTTCCGATGGGCGCACCGAACTCGACGGCACCGCGGGCGGCGTCGTTCGACGGCCCCTGCGCCGGGCAGGACCCCGCCGGGCGGCGACCGGCCTTCGGCGGCGAGGAGCTGGACGTCTTCCTGGCCGGCCGGGTGTTCATGGACATGATCTTCACGGGGCTGCCCGGCCTGCCGCCCCCCGGCACCGAGCTGGTCAGCGACGGGCTCGGCTCGGCCCCCGGCGGCATCGCCAACATCGCGGTGGCGATGAGCCGGCTCGGGCTGCGCACCGGGCTGGCCACCGCGATCGGCGACGACATGTTCGGCGCCTACCTGTGGCGGACCCTCTCGGAGCAGGAGGGCGTCGACCTCACCTGGTCGCACCGGCCGGCCGGCTGGCCCACCCCGGTCACGGTGTCGCTGGCCTACGACTCCGACCGCAGCATGGTCACCTACGCCCGGCCCATGCCCGGCATCGACGAGCTGGTCACCGTCCCGCCGCGCGCCGCCACCTGCTTCATCGGCATCGACCGGCCGGTCCCGGCGTGGGCGGCGGAGATGCGCCGGGCCGGGACGCTGGTGTTCGCCGACGTGGGCTGGGACCCCACCGAGACCTGGTCCACCGACGTGCTGGACCGGCTTGCCGAGGTCGACGTGTTCCTGCCGAACGCGGTCGAGGCGATGGCCTACACCCGCACCCGGCGGCCCGTCGACGCGCTGGAGAGGCTGGCGCCGCGCGTTCCGGTGGTGGTGGTCAAGCAGGGCGCCCAAGGCGCCATCGCCGTCGACTCCACCACCGGGGAGCGCGCCTGGGCGCCCGCGCTGCCGGTGGAGCCGCTGGACACCACCGGGGCCGGGGACGTGTTCGCCGCCGGGTTCGTGTTCGGCACGCTGGCCGGATGGCCGCTGCTGCACCGGCTCCGGTTCGCCAACCTGTGCGCCGGGCTGTCGGTGCGGCACCACAGCGGATCGCTGGGCGCGCCCTGCTGGGGGGACATCGCCGCGTTCGGGGAGACCTCCGAGGTGCCGCCCGAGGTGCTGGCCGACTATGAGTTCCTCGTCCCGCACATCCCCGACAGCGGGCTCGGATCGGTGACCCGCGCCGAGCCGACACTGCGCTAGGAGAGGCCGGTGAGCGTGAAGATCGCCATCGTGGGGGCCGGCAGCGGCTACATGCCGGGGGTGATCCGCGGGCTGCTGCACCGCGCCGACGACCTGTCCGGGGCGGAGCTGGCGTTCTGCGACATCGACGCCGACCATCTCGCGCTGATGGCCCGGCTGGCCAGGGCCATGTTCGCGGCCCGCGGCGCGGACTTCACCGTGACCGAGCACACCGGGCTGGAGAGCGCCCTGGACGGGGCCTCGTACGTGTTCACCACCTTCCGGCCGGGCGGGATGGCGGCGCGGCATCTGGACGAGGCGATCCCGCTGCGGCACGGCGTGGTGGGGCAGGAGACCGCCGGGCCGGGCGGGTTCCTGATGGCCTGCCGTTCGGTGCCGGTGCTGCTGCGGATCGCCGACCTGGCCGATCCCGGAGCGTGGATCGTCAACTACACCAACCCGACCAACGTCGTCACCGACGCGGTGCTGCGGCACCGGCCCGGCACCCGCATCATCGGGCTGTGCGATCAGCACGTCGGCGACACCGTGATGTGGGCCGAGCTGCTGGGACTGCCGTCGGGCGGGCTGGAGGCGGACTGGATCGGCCTCAACCACGCCACCTGGGCCGAGCGGGTCCGTCTGCACGGCGAGCCGATCGACCTGCCCGCCCGGCTGGCCGAGCTGGAGGTCCCCGACGGCGGCGCGACCCCCTGGCGGGATCCGTCCCGGATGGCGGAGCTGGCCAAGGCGCTCGGCTTCCTGCCGAACTCCTACGCCAAGTACTACTTCTTCCACGACGAGGTGGTCGAGGAGCTGCGCGCCAAGGGCACCACCCGGGCCCAGGACATCCTGGCCATGCTGCCGGCCTACTACGCGTCCATCGCCGCCGAGGCCGCCAAACCCGACCCCGACCCCGGCCGGGAGCGCGGCGGCGGCGAGCACGGCGAGTTCGCGGTCGATGTCATCTGCGCCCTGCACCGCGACGAGCGGCGCCGCGTCATCGTCAACACCAGCAACAACGGCGCGATCTCCTCCCTGGACGACGACGCCGTGGTGGAGGTCCCCGCCGTCGTCGGGCGCGACGGGCCCGTGCCGCTGACCATGGGCCCTCTGCCCGCCCCCGTCCGCGGCCTCACCCAGGCCATCCACGCCTACGAGCGCCTGGCCGCCGACGCCGCCGCCACCGGGGACCGCCGCGTCGCCCTGCAGGCCCTGATGGCCCACCCGTTCGTCCGCAGCAAGCGCACCGCCGAACGCATCCTGCAGGAGGGGCTGGCCGCCCACCGGGCCCATCTCCCCCAGTTCGCGCCCTGACCGCTCCGGCCCTCGGGGCCCGCAGGCCCCTCACGGGCCCCGGCGACGAGGGCGGGCGGCGAGGACGGGGGGACGGGGGCATGAGAAAGCACCGGCCCCGCGACGGGACCGGCGCTGCTGAGATGGGGATCGGTACGGGATCCGGGTCGGCCGGCCGCGGGTCAGCCGCGGCGCCGGCGGCGGCTGCGCCGCCACAGGAGGAACACCGTCACCGCGACCACGGCGCCCACGCCCGCCGCGACGATCCGGCGATCGATCTCCTCCCGCTCCCCCTCCTGCCCGGAGTGCGCCGGAAGCAGCAGCGCGCCCACGGCCGCGGCGGCCTGACCGGCCTCCTCCTTCAGGCGGGTCACGCCGCGCTGGGCGACGTTGCGCGGGTTGACCCGGTCCGCGATCGCGTCGATGGTCTGCGCGAGTTCCCTCCGGGTCGCCTCGATCTCCCTCTCCAGCGCCTCCGGATCGCGGGCTCTGTCAGCCATGCCGTGTCCTTATCGTCCGAACATCCTGCGGCAGTGATCCGTTCAGTGTTGCAGGTGCGGCGGGCGGATGCCGTCCCACCCCTGCCCTCGGCCGTGTCTCCCCCTCCCGTGTCGTCTCTTCCCGGCCTCCCCTCGCCCGCCTCCCCGGTACGGTTGAGGGGACATCCCGCGCCGGGCGACCTCCGGCGCGCCCCATCCGATCGACCGGCCGGAGGGGCCGGGTCCGCGGCCCGCCCGCGGCGCCCGTGCACCCGCCCGGCCGCCATCCGAAAGGCGGAACTGGTGTCCCAGCGGCTGCAGCCCGGTGACGTCGCTCCCGACTTCGAGCTCCTCGACGCCGACGGCGAGCCGGTGTCCCTGGCGTCGCTGCGCGGCAAGCGCGTGATCGTGTACTTCTACCCGGCCGCCATGACCCCCGGCTGCACCAAGGAGGCCGTGGACTTCCGCGACGCCCTCCCCGAGCTGGAGGCGGCCGGCGTCACCGTGGTGGGCGTCTCCCCCGACCCGCCCGCCAAGCTCGCCAAGTTCCGCGACCGCGACGACCTGACCTTCCCGCTGCTGTCCGACCCCGACACCGCCACCATGCGGGCCTATGGCGCCTACGGGGAGAAGAAGCTCTACGGCAAGGTCGTGGTCGGCGTCATCCGCTCCACCTTCGTCATCGACCCCGAGGGCAGAATCGAAAAGGCCTACTACAACGTGAAGGCCACCGGTCATGTCGACCGCCTCCGCAAAGATCTCGGTCTTTGACGACCCGATCGGCGGACTCGGGGAATTGCGGCGCCGCCGTTCCGCGACCCTCGTGCGAAGAAACGCCGCCGCGGTGAGAAGTGCACCGAGGAACTGCTGAGCGAAGCGACCGCGAATTCGGTCAGCATGGTCATCGTGCCGCGTTATGCGGACATTTCTCCGCCTTTGGCGGCCCTTCCGGCCCGGTCGCCGAGCGGGCGAGAGATCCCTGGTCCGCGCCCTGACCGGCCCTCGGCCGCGCCGCTCCGAAAGGCCGCGCCGCGGGGAGGGCCGCCGCAGCGGGCCACCCGCTCCGGCGGGAATGCGGTATCGGCGTGCGCACGGGCGCGTCCTCATCTCCGGGAGCGTCCTTATCCGCGCAGAGCATCGGCGAAGACCGGCGCGGCGAGCGCCCGCGGAATCTCCGATTCCGGCGCGTGAACTGCCGCGCCCGCCCGCGCCCCGCGCTGGTAGGCTTACGGGACGAAAGCAGCGGGGCCGTAGCCCAACCGGTAGGAGGCATGCGGTTTAGGTCCGTAGCAGAGTGAGTTCGAATCTCACCGGCCCCACATCCGGAGGGGCGGCCGCCGGCCGCCCCTTTCTCCCCGCCCCTCCCTCTCCGCCGCCGTCGTCTCCGAGCCCCGCCCTCGGGGCGTTGTGGGCATGTGAAAAACCGGGGCTTCGAGGGGGTCGGAGGGCGGGTCTACGCTGGCCGGGTCGGGGGCGTCCGAGGCGGCCGGCGGCACCTCCGCAGGTCGACCGGGACGCTCGGTCGAGATGTCGGAGCGACGGTGTGATGAACCGTTCTGCCACGGCGACGGGCGAGACGTACTCCGGGCCGGTCCGCGACGAGGGCCTGCTCTCGTTCGAGGGGGTGTTCTTCACCGAGCGCCCGGTGGGGCAGATGCGGCCGGGAGATCACGCCTGGCTGGCGTTCGGCGGGAGCGAGGAGCGGGAACGCGTCGTGGGCGCGTTCGTGACCGCCGGGCTGGCCACCGAGGAGAAAGTCGTTTACGTCACCGACGCCGATCCGCTGAACCTGCCCGGGGTGCGCTGGCCGGGGGGAGCGGACCCTCATGCGTACGTGCGGAGCGGGGCGCTGCGGGTGCTGCCGCGCGAACGGACGTGCCTGAGCGGAGACCGCTTCGACCCCCGACGGCTGCTGGACGCGCTGGGCGAGGAGGTGTCCCGGGCCTTCGGCGAGGGATTCCGGGCGGTGCGGATCACCCTGGACCTCACCTGGGCGACGGCGCACGCCCCCGAGGAGGTCGCCGCGTGCGAGCACGGGCTGGCCGCGGCGGTGTCGCCGAGCACCATGGCCATGGCGATCTGCCAGGTGGACCGGCGGGCGGTGGCGGCGGACCGGCTGGCCGCCCTGCGCGGCGCCCACGAGGTCCTGGCCCGGCCCGATCCGGAGTTCGACGACGGGGTGCTGCGGCTGGTCCGCACGTTCGACCCGCCGGGGCTGCGGCTGGAGGGCGAGCTGGATGCGGCGCGGCACACGGTGTTCGCCGAGCGGCTGGCGCGGGCCGCGGCGGGCCGCCGTCGGGTGCACCTGGACTGCGGGCGACTGCGGTTCATGGATCCGGCCGCGCTGAACGTGCTGGTCCGTCAGGCGATGCGACTGCCGCGCGACGGCCGGCTGGTGCTGGACCGCATGCCCCCGCACCTGGCGCGGATGATCGACGCGGTGGGCTGGGCGCGGCTGCCCGGCCTGGCGCCGGGGCGGAGCGGCGGTCGATGACGGAACCGGCCCTGGAGCACGGCGCGCTGGTCTACGGCGGCCTCGCCGAATACCTGGCCGCGCTGGTGCCGTTCCTGCGGGAGGGGGTGGAGGCGGGGGACGCGGTGTTCGCCGTGGCGCCCGCCGCCCGCCTGGAGGCGTTGCGCGAGGCGCTGGGCCGGGCGGGCGACCGGATCACCTATCTGGAGGCGGAGGCGTTCTACCGATGTCCGGCGCAGACCCTGCGGGACTATGACCGGCTGGTGCGAGCGCACGCGCCGCGCCGGGTCCGGGTGGCGGGCGAACGGCCCTGGCCGGCCGAGGAGCCGTGGGCGCGGGCGGCGGAGTGGACCCGCTGCGAATCGCTGATCAACACGGTGTTCGCCCGCTCGGGCGCCCGGGCGATGTGCGCCTACGACCGCGACGCGGTGAACGCGCGCGTCCTCCGGGAGGCGCGGCGGGCCCACCTGTGGGTGATCGACGGCGGCGCGCCGGAGGACGTCGCGGCCTCCGGCGCCGACCGGCGCCCGTCCCCGCTCGACGTCGACCGCCTGCCGTTCGAGTCGGCGTTCGAGCTGTACCAGGTGCGGCGGTTCGTGACGGCGCGGGCGAGCCGGCACGGGCTGGACGCGGCCCGGCTGGCGGCGCTGGAGACCGCGGTGACCGAGGTGGCCACGAACGCCCTCAAGCACGGCGCCGCTCCGCGAGAGGTGCGGGTGTGGTCCCACGGCGAGGAGTTCCTCTGCGAGGTCGGCGACCACGGTCGCTGGCGGCCGGGCGCGCCGACCGGTCTCCTCCCGCCCGGCTCGGCCCTGGACAGCGGGTTCGGGCTGTGGACGGTGCGGCTGCTGGTGGACGCCGTCCGGGTGCACGCGGACCGGGCCGGCACCCGCGTCCGGCTCGTGATGCGCCGCTGAGCCCCGGTGCACATGCGTTCAGATGGCCGCAAAACCTCCGCATCGAACGGCTGCTCCCGGCGGAAGTCCCCTGCGTACGCTGTTCTCGCTTCGGTGCTATGGCGGTGAGGGGCGAGATGGGCTCTCGTGGGCCGCTGTGCCGGCCGGTGAGCGAGCTGAAACCCGGCGACCACGCCTGGCTAGCGTATCGGGACGAGGACGAACGGCGCCGCGTGACGGAGGCGTTCATCGCCGCGGGATCCGCGAGCGGGGACCGGATCATCCTGCTGGGCGACGTCCGCGTCGAGACGACCGGCGAGGACCGGACGACGTCGCTGCCGTGGGACGCCGAGCCGTCCGCGCTGGAGCGGACGCTGACCGCGGAGGTCGCCGCGGCGGACCGGGCGGGACGGAGCGTACGACTGGTCGCCGATCTGACCGGGGCGCTGCGGGAGCCGGACGGGCTGCCGTCGCTGCTGGAGCGCGAACGCCTCATCGCACGCCTGGTGGGCGCGGGTTCCGCCGTCACCGCGATCTGCCGGTTCGACCGGCGGGCCGGTGCACCGGATCTGCTCGCCGCGGTGCGGGCCGAACATGCGATGCGGGTCGTCGCCGATCCGGTGCTGCGCATCGACCGCACCCGTGATCCGACGGGCCTGGCGCTCGGCGGCGAGCTGGACGCGTCCCGGCACGCGGAGCTGCATCGCGAGCTGTCGAGCCTGCTGGCGTGCTCGGACGGCGGGCCGGTGCATCTGGACCTGGCCGAGCTGGAGTTCATCGACCTCGGCGCCTTGGGGCTGCTGACCGCGGCGGCCGCCCGGCATCCGCGTCGCGGCCCGCTGGTGCTGGACCGCGTGCCAGAGCGCCTGCGCGCGATCATCGAGGCGGTGGGCTGGGACAAGCTGCCCGGGCTGCGGCCGGGCGTTCCGCACCCCGGAGGCTGACCGGTGCGCCCGCCGCGGCGATCCGCCGGCGGACGGGGGCCGCACGCGCGCTCGTCGCAGCGGGCCGAACGGGCGCCGGGCGGGCCGTTCAGTCGAGCGCGTCGAGGAAGCGGACGGCCTCCTCCCGGGTCATGCCGGTCTCGGCCTGGACCAGGGCGAGGGCCGAGTCGCGGTCGCCGGAGTCGCGGAGCGCGCGGACCCGGTCCGACAGCGGGCCGTCCGCGGGAGCGGGCGGACGCGGCACGCGGCCGTCCTTGACGGCGTCGACGTACTCCTTGGCCTCCCGGAGAGACATGCCGGTGTGCTGCCGGACGACCTTGACGGCCCTGATCGGCTCTCCCTTGTCGATCAGCCTCTTGGCCTCGTCCCAGGTCTCGGGCGTGACCGGACGGGGCGTCCGGGACGCCTTGGCCATCGCCATGCCCGCCGGGGCGGCCACCAGCAGCAGCGACAGCACCAGCACCAAAGGCGCGGCGAGCATGGCCGCGACGATCCACAGGGAGTTCATGCCGGCCATGCTAGGCGGTCTTTCCGGTCAGCAGCTCGCCGATGATCGGCGCCAGCCCGCCGAAGGCCTTGCCCCGATGGCTGATGGCGCTCTTCTCCTCCGGCGACAGCTCCGCCAGGGTGCGGCTCTCCCCGTCCGGGACGAAGATCGGGTCGTAGCCGAACCCGCCGGTGCCGCGCGGCGCGTCGATGATCCGCCCGCGCATCCGGCCTTCGACGACCCGTTCGGTGCCGTCGGGCAGCGCCAGCGCCGCCGCGCAGGCGAAGTGCGCGCCGCGTCGCTCGGGGGCCACGTCGGCGAGCTGGTCGAGCACCAGCTCCAGATTGGCGCGGTCCTTGTCGCCGGCGGCGTCGCCGAACCGTCCCGACCAGCGGGCCGACAGCACCCCGGGCATGCCGTTCAACGCGTCCACGCACAGGCCCGAGTCGTCGGCCACCGCCGGCAGCCCGGTGCAGGCGGCGATGGCGCGGGCCTTGAGCAGCGCGTTGCCGGCGAAGGTGGGCTCGGTCTCCGCGACCTCGGGGGCGTCGGGGTACTCCTCCAGCCCGACGACCTCGAACCCGGCGAGGATCCGCCGCAGCTCGGTGATCTTGCCCGCGTTGCGGGTGGCCAGCACGATCCGGGTCACCGCGCCAACGCCTCCTGCTGCAGCCGGGTCAGCTCCCGGCAGCCGTCCAGCGCCAGGTCCAGCAGGGCGTCGAGCTCGGAGCGGTCGAACGGGCGGCCCTCGGCGGTGCCCTGCACCTCCACGAACCGGCCGTCGCCGGTGCACACCACGTTCATGTCGGTGCCGGCCTTGACGTCCTCCTCATAGCACAGGTCCAGGCGGGGCTCGCCGTCGATCACCCCGACGCTGACCGCGGCGATCGAGGCGGTCAGCGGCTCGCCCTTGAGCATGTCCCGCTCGCGCATCCAGGCCACCGCGTCGGCCAGCGCGACGTACGCGCCGGTGATGGCGGCGGTGCGGGTGCCGCCGTCGGCCTGCAGCACGTCGCAGTCGAGCACCACGGTGTTCTCACCGAGCGCCTCGAAGTTCACGCAGGCTCTGATGGACCGGCCAATCAGCCGGGAGATCTCCTGAGTGCGCCCGCCCAGCCGGCCCTTGACGGACTCGCGTTCGCCGCGGGTGTTGGTGGCGCGCGGCAGCATCGCGTATTCGGCGGTCACCCAGCCCAGCCCGCTGTCACGACGCCAGCGGGGCACCGAGTCCTGCACCGAGGCCGCGCACAGCACGCGGGTCGCACCGAACTCGATGAGCACTGAGCCTTCGGCGTGGGCGAGCCAGCCGCGCTGGATGCGCACGGGCCGGAGCTCGTCGGGAGCACGATCGTCAGGACGGGCCATAGCCCTCAACCCTAGTACCGACCGGCGACCGCCCGTCCCGATACGGCGGGAACCCCGGCCGGGCGGCCCGCACCGATGCGCCCCGGACGACCGAATTGAACGAACCGCTTCCGGTTGACACCCTTGCGCCGGAGAGGGCCGACGCCCGGTGTGACACCGCCTCCGGGCGCCCGAGGATTGAGAGGTGTCAGTGCCGCTGGAGATCGAGCGCAAGTTCCTGCTCGCCGCCGCCCCCGACTGGTCGCATCCCGTGCTGCGGGACGCCCGGGTCATCCACTACGAGCAGGTCTATCTCCGGGTCACCGCGACCGAGGAGGTCCGCATCCGACGCGGAACCGACGAGGAGGGCACCCGATACCACCTGGCGCGGCTGTATCGGCTGCAGGACGGGATGCGCACGGTGGAGGAAGAGGAGATCTCCGCGGACGAATACGCCCGGCTGCGAGAACGGCGCGACCCGGCGCGGCAGATCATCGTCAAGGACCGCCGCTGTTTCCGGTGGGGCGGGCTGCTCTTCGAGCTGGACGCGATCCACCGCCCCGTCTCCCGGGCCTGTCATCTGCTGGAGGTCGAGATCGACGATCTCGATCAGCACGTGGAGTTCCCGGACTTCCTGCAGATCGACCGAGAGGTCACCGCGGAGCCCGAGTTCGCCAACGCCGGCATCGCGCTGGGCTGATCGGCGCCGTCGGCGGGGCCGGTCCCCGCGTCGTCGCACGGCGCCCCGACGCCGGTGCGGATCCCCGCCGTCGCCTCACGCCCGCCCCGCGTCGGCGCCGCCGTCCCCTCCGGTCCGGACGGGCGGCGAGAGGCCGGGTCCGCCGGTCCCGGTCACAGGTCGTAGACGGTGCCGACCTGGGCCACCTCGATGGTGCCGGTGAAGCCGCTCATCTTCGCCTCGGCGAGGGTGACGGCGGGGTCGTTCCACGGCAGCAGGTGGGTCAGCACCAGGTGCGCGGCGCCGGCGCGGGCGGCGTGCTCGCCGGCCGTCCGGCCGGTCAGGTGCATGTCGGGGGGGTTCGGGCGGCTCTCCACGAACGCCGCCTCGCACAGGAACAGGTCCGCGTCGCGGGCCAGTTCGACCAACGCGTCGCTCTCCCCGGTGTCCCCGGAATAGGCCAGCACCCGTCCGTTGTGCTCGATCCGCAGGCCGTAGGCCTCGACGGGATGGTTCATCAGCGCGGTGGTGATCCGGAACGGGCCGAGCCGGAAGGGCTCCGGCGGGAACGTCCGGAAGTCGAACGCCACCCCCATGTCCGGGTTGGGCTCCAGCTCGTAGGCCTTGGCCATGTGCTCGGCCGTCCCGTTCGGCCCGTACACCGGGATCTGCGGCGCCCGCCCGAACGGGCAGTAGACGCGCGCGATCCAGTACACCGTCAGATCCAGGCAGTGGTCGGGGTGGAGGTGGGTGATGCAGATCGCGTCGATGTCGAGGACGTCGTGGAAGCGCTGCAGCGAGCCGACCGTGCCGTTGCCGATGTCGAGCAGCAGGGAGAAGCCCTCGGCCTCGACCAGGTAGCCCGAGGCGGGGCTCTCCGGCCCGGGGAAGCTGCCGGAACAGCCGATCACGGTGACCCGCACGATGCCTCCTCCTCCAGTCCGAGGAACTCCTCAGGTCAGGGCGGCGGCGTCCACGACGGCCTCCACCCGGCCGATCTCCGGCCCCAGGAACCGGCGTCCCAGAGCGGCGAAGACCTCCGGATCACCGGTCACGCAGAACCGGTGCTCCGGCGGTGCGCCGCCGGCGGGGCGGGCCAGTCCCTCGTCCTGCAGCACCCGGTACACGTCCTTGGCGGTCTCCTCGGCGCTTGAGACCAGTGTGACCCCGTCTCCGACGACGTAGGAGATGACACCCGTCAAGAGCGGGTAGTGAGTGCACCCCAGGATGAGGGTGTCGCAGCCCGCGTCCATGATCGGCTGGAGATAGGAGCGGGCCACCGCGAGCAGTTCCGGTCCTTGGGTGACCCCCGCCTCCACGAACTCCACGAAGCGCGGGCAGGCCACGCTGGTCAGCTCGATGTGCGGGGCGATGGCGAACGCGTCGTCGTAGGCGCGGCTGGTGACGGTGGCGTGGGTGGCGATCAGCCCCACCCGGTTGTTGGCCGTGGCCCGCACGGCCCGCCGGGCGGCCGGCATGATCACCTCCACGATCGGTACGTCGTACCGTTCGCGGGCATCGCGCAGCATCGCGGCGCTGGCGCTGTTGCAGGCGATGACCAGCATCTTCACGCCTTCGGCGACCAGGCGGTCCAGCATCTGTAGCGCGAAGGCGCGGACTTCGGCGATCGGGCGGGGGCCGTAGGGTTGGCGGGCCGAGTCGCCGAGGTAGAGGATCGGCTCGTCCGGCAGCTGATCGAAAATCGCGCGGGCCACGGTGAGACCGCCGTAGCCGCTGTCGAAGATTCCGATCGGCGCGTTGGACATGGTCACCTAGGCTAGGGGACCGCGCCAGCGCAAAGCGCGTGTTGCGTCGCACATCACAGGTTCACCTGCGCGTTACGCAGGCGAACCCGCGGCGTCTCAACCGTTCTTGCGGCCCACGCGGGCGATCTGGCGGCACTGGGCCACCAGTCGTCCCGCCGAGTCCCACGCCTCGACCTCCTCGTCGAACCAGCCCTCCCGGACCATCCGTCCGCCGCCGTACAGGCTGATCGGGCCGGGGGCGGGCACCGCCCGCATGTGCCAGGTCAGCTCGACGGTGGGGGCCCAGCCCAGCGCCCCGGTGTTGAGCACGACCGGCGGCAGCGCGTCGACCGCCATCGCCAGCAGATACGCGTCGGGCTCGTAGTCGTCGTCGCGCAGCCGGAAGTAGCCGCGCATCTCCAGCCGTCCGCTGGGCTGTCCGTCGAGCCACCCCATGGTGGCCGGATCGAAACGCATGTCCACCCGGTCGGTGAACCCCCGGTCGGTCTCCGAGGGCTGCGGGCCGATGCACTGCTCGATCGGCGGCAGCGGCGGCGGGGCCTCCCCCGCCCAGTCCGGCTCGGCGTCGGCGTCCAACGTCGCGGTGGTCACCTGGGCGTCCACCACCGGGCGTCCCTCCTGCAGCAGGGTGACCCGGGAGACGGTGGCGGTCCGGCCGGTCTTGCGCACCTCGACGGTGATCTCAGCCGGTCCGGGCTTGCTGACGCGCAGGAACGCCGCGCTGGTGGCGACCGGGTGCAGATGCACGGGATCGGCGTCGACCGCGGCGCGCAGCAGCACGGCCATCACATAGCCCCCGTTGAGGGCGCCGGAGATGTCGTATCCGGCGTCCAGGTCGGCGGCGTAACGTCCCTCGGCCAGCTTCTCGACCGTCGTGGCGTCCCGGAACCGGCTCATCGGTACACCTTTCTAGAATCCTGTTCTGATAAGGCACCTTACTCTCCCCCGCCGTCGACGACCCGGCAAGGGGCGCACCCGACCGCGACCGGCCCATGTCCGGCCCCTTCATCGGCCCCTCGCCGGGTCCTCTCCTCCGGCCCTCATCCGGCCGCACGGCCGGCCGTCTCCCCGTCGCACCGGACCCACGACGGGGCGAAGCCGGTGCTCACAGGTCGAAGCCGGTGCTCACAGGTCGAAGCCGGTGCTCACAGGTCGGGGTCGGTGCCGTCCCGCTCGAACGCGGCGTCCTCATACAGCCGCATGGCGATGTCGTGCGCCCACTCGGCCGCGAACCGCTTCACCCGGCGGATCTGGACGTGATCGAGCCCGTACCGCTCGAACTCCGCCTCGGGCATCAGCTCATGACAGGTCAGCCGGTCGGCGAGGCGCTCCAGGCTGAAATCGGGATGGTTGCAGCGCCCCAGCCACTCCAGCCGCTCATAGCCGTACTCGTCCGCCACCGCGGCGACGTCGATCAGATCCCGGGCGACCAGGCGCCCGGCCAGCGCGCCCACCTTCAACCCGATCGCGTCCTCATAGGCCACCACCGGACAGCGGCCGATCAGGACGGGCCGCATCCGCAGCGGCGCCTTGAGCAGATCGACCCTGCACTCCTCGCCGGTCGCGGGATCGGCGACGATCATCCCGAGGTAGGCGTCGCCGTCCGCCTCCCCCGCCCGCACCCGCAGCCCCCGGTCGCGGTAGGCGGCGGCGAGCGCCTCGGCGGCCTCGGGCAGCGACAGCGGAGCGGTGGCGACGAGGTCGACGTTCTCGCTGGGCCGGTCGATCAGACCGTGCGCGCGCAGCGCATGTCCGCCGGCGAGCGCCAGGCAGAACTCGACGCACACGGCCGCACCGGCCTCGATCACCGTGCGTTGCAGGGGATGGTGCAGGGGATCGGTCACCGGGCGGAACCTCGAGCGGTCGTCACGGGACGGCGGTGTCGCCGATGACGACCGCGCGAACCGTGCCGCCGGGCGCGCGGCCTAGGCCCAGAGCTGGCCCTCCAGTCGCGCCTCGGCCTCCTCCAGAGTGCCCTCGTAAGCCCCGGTGGACAGATACTTCCAGCCACCGTCGGCGACGATGAACACGATATCGGCGCGTTCTCCGGCCTTGACCGCCTTACGGGCCATGGCGAGCGCGGCGTGCAGGGCGCCGCCGGTGGAGACGCCGGCGAAGATGCCCTCCTGCTCCAGCAGCTGCCGGGTGCAGTGCAGCGCGTCCCGGGCCCCGACGGAGAACCGGGTGGTCAGCACCGACTCGTCGTACAGCTCGGGAACGAAGCCCTCGTCGAGGTTGCGCAGCCCGTAGACCAGCTCGCCGTACCGGGGCTCGGCCGCCACGATCTTGACGTCCGGGACGTGCTCGCGCAGATAGCGGCCGACCCCCATCAACGTCCCCGTGGTGCCCAGTCCCGCCACGAAGTGGGTGACGGTCGGCAGATCCTCCAGGATCTCCGGCCCGGTGGTCTCGTAGTGCGCCAGCGCGTTGGCCTCGTTGCCGTACTGGTAGAGCATCACCCAGTCGGGATGCTCGGCGGCCAGTCGCTTGGCCACCCGGACCGCCTCGTTGGAGCCGCCCGCCGCGGGCGAGAAGATGATCTTCGCGCCCCACATCTCCAGCAGCTGCCGCCGCTCGGCCGAGGTGTTCTCCGGCATCACGCAGACCATGTTGTAGCCGCGCAGCCGGGCCACCATGGCCAGCGAGATCCCGGTGTTGCCCGAGGTCGGCTCCAGGATCGTGCAGCCCGGGGTGAGCAGGCCCTCCTTCTCGGCCTTGTCGACCATCCACAACGCGGGACGGTCCTTGACCGAGCCGGTCGGGTTGCGGTCCTCCAGCTTGGCCCACAACCGCACCTCCGGGGAGGGCGACAGCCGGGGCAGCCCGACCAGCGGGGTGCGGCCGAGGGAGTCCAGCAGCGAGTCGAAGCGCATTACCGTCGGCCGCCTGCCACCGCGGGCAGCACCGTCACCGTGTCGCCGTCGGAGACCTTGGCCTCGAGCCCGCCGAGGAACCGCACGTCCTCGTCGTTGAGGTACACGTTGACGAACTTGCGCAGCCCCCCCTTGTCGTCCACCAGCCGGTCGCGGAGCCCCGGGTGCCGCGAGTCCAGATCGCTGATGAGCTCATCCAGTGAGCTGCCCTTGCCTTCGACGGACTTGGCCCCGTCGGTGAGATTGCGCAGGATCGTCGGGATCCGGACCTCGATCGCCATCGCGATGCACTCCTTCAAGCGTCATACGGCAGACCCGTGATGCTCAACAGCCGAGCCCACGGGAGGATTCCAAGGCTGGGGCAACGCCTTCAGGAACAGTCGTAGACGACCTCGGCACGGGTGTGCCCGAACAGGAAACTCTGCACAGGCGGGACGAACATGGCCCATATCTTAGGCGCTCGCCCGGCGCGCCCGGCCGACGGGCCGACAGACCTGGCCGTCCGGTCACATCCCGCACGGGACGCGCCCCGGCGGACGACGGGCCCGACGGGCCGCCGGGACCGCGGCGGACGGGGCGCCGCCCGCGCCTCCGCGGACGGCGGATGCGGCACGGCCGCGCGGGCCGCCCGCGGCGGCCCGGATCGGCGAGGGCCTCGCGGCGGGGCGCTCAGTCCTCGTAGGAGTCGACGACCCTGACCTCCTCCTCGGTCACCACGCCGTCGACGATGCGGAACGAACGGAACTCCTCGACCTCGGGGTCGCGGGTGGACACCAGGACGTAGTGGGCGTTGGGCTCGGAGGCGTAGGCGATGTCGGTGCGGGAGGGGTAGGCCTCGGTGGAGGTGTGCGAGTGGTAGATGACGACCGGCTCCTCGTCGTTGTCGTCCATCTCCTTCCACACCCGGAACTGCTCCATGGAGTCGAAGCGATAGAACGTCGGGGAGCGCTCGGCGTTCGTCATCGCGATGAACCGGGTGGGCCGGTCACTGCCCGCCGGACCGGCCACCACCCCGCACGCCTCGTCGGGGTGGTCGGCGCGCGCATGCGCAACGATCTTGTCATACAGGGCCCGCTCGATCGTCAGCATGACCCGAAGGCTACCCGCCCCCTCCTCACCACAGCGCGCGGACCAGCTGCTCCTGGAGCATGGTCAGCCAGTCGTAGGCGGCGTAGTGGGGGAAACGGGGGTCGTCGGGGTCCATCTCGGCGACCTTGTCGTACCACTCCTCGGTGATCTCCAGCCGGGTGCCGAGCGCCAGCCGCACGTCATTGAGGGCGCGCAGCCACGCCTGCGCCTGCTCGGCGTCCAGCAGCACCCGCTCGCCGGGGCGCAGGGTGGCCAGCACCACCCCCGCGGCCTCCCGCTTGCCGTCCCGCAGCCCCGCCTCGGTGTAGCGGCGGAACTCCCGGGCCGCCTCGTCGTCGTCGGCGTATCCGTCGGGGAACAGCCGGGCCAGCACGGGGTCGTCGGGCTTGACGGCGTTCTCGGAGATGCCCAGCGCGGCGGCCAGCGGGTCGCCCCCGGCGGACCCCCCGGGCTCCTCCAGCAGCGCCAGCAGCTGCTCGACCAGCGCGCGGACCAGCGCCGCCTCCTCGGCCTCCAGCCGCAGCCGGACCCCCTCGGCCGCCCGCGCGACCTCGCTCATGCGTGCTCCTCACGGGTTCGCGACGGGCGCGACGACGCCGCCCGTCGCGGGGGGACGGGCCCCCGACGCGACGACCGCGGCTCACTCATCGCGCTTGACGGTGGCCCACAGGCCGTAGGAGTGCAGGATCTCGACGTCGCGCTCCATCTCCTCGCGGGTGCCGCTGGCCACCACGGCCTTGCCCTTGTGGTGCACGTCGAGCATCAGCTTCTCGGCCTTGGCCCGGGGATATCCGAAGACGGTCTGGAACACGTAGGTCACATACGACATCAGGTTGATCGGGTCGTTCCAGACGATCGCCAGCCACGGCAGGTCGGGCCGCTGGTCCTCCTCGGACCTGGGCCGATCCAGCTCGACCGGCGCGGGCGCGGTCATCTCGGATCTCCCTCCAGATGTGCTCTCCGAACGAGTCAGCCTGCTCATCCATGGTGCACACACCTGTCCGTAGTCTTCCACTCGTGGAGTTTGACAACAGTACGGCGCTGCTCACCGATCGCTACGAGCTGACGATGGTGCAGGCGTCCCTGCGCAGCGGCACCGCCGGCCGGCGCGCGGTGTTCGAGGTGTTCGCCCGGCGGCTGCCGGAGGGCCGCCGGTACGGGGTGGTGGCCGGCACGGGCCGGGTGCTGGACGCGCTCGAGCGGTTCCGGTTCGGCGACGCGGAGCTGGAGTGGCTGACCCGGAACGGCGTCGTGGACGGTCCCACCGCCGAATGGCTGGCCGACTTCCGGTTCTCCGGCGACATCTGGGGCTACCCCGAGGGCGAGTGCTATTTCCCGGAATCGCCGATCATGGTGGTGGAGGCGCCGTTCGCCGAAGCCGTCCTGCTGGAGACGATGGTCTTGTCGATCCTCAACCACGACTGCGCCATCGCCTCGGCGGCCTCCCGGATGGTCAACGCCGCGGCCGGCCGCCCGCTGATCGAGATGGGCGCCCGGCGCACCCACGAGGGCGCGGCCGTCGCCGCCGCCCGCGCCGCCTATCTGGCGGGCTTCGCCACCACCTCCGACCTGGAGGCGGGCCGGCGGTACGGGGTGCCCACCGCGGGGACCGCCGCGCACGCCTTCACCCTGCTGCACGACAACGAACGGCACGCCTTCCGGGCCCAGCTGGACGCGCTCGGCGAGGGCACCACCCTGCTGGTCGACACCTATGACGTGGAACGCGCCGTGCGCACCGCGGTGGAGCTGGCCGGCCCGTCGCTGGGGGCGGTGCGGATCGACAGCGGCGACCTGGCGGCGGTGGCCCGGCGGACCCGCGAGCTGCTGGACTCCCTGGGCGCGACGGAGACCCGGATCGTGGTGACCGGCGACCTGGACGAGTACGGCATCGCCGCGCTGGCCGCCGCGCCCGTCGACGTGTACGGGGTCGGCACCAAGCTGGTCACCGGGTCGGGCGCGCCCACCGCGTCGCTGGTCTACAAGCTGGTGGCGCGCGCCGACTCGACCGACCCCGCCGCCCCGCTGCGCCCGGTCGCCAAGCGCTCGGCGGGCAAGCCGACCCGCGCGGGGCGCAAGTCGGCGCTGCGCCGGCTGGACGGCCACGGCGTGGCCTGCGCCGAGATCGTCTCGATCGGCGAGCCGACCCCCGGCCCGCGCGAACGCCCGCTGCTGGTGCCGTTGGTGCGCGAGGGCGAGGTGGTCGGCCGCGAACCCCTGACGGTCGCCCGGGAACGCCATGCGGCGGCGATCCGTGAGCTGCCGCCCACCGCGCTGCAGCTGTCGGCCGGGGAACCGGCCATTCCCACCGAGTTCGTCAACGGGGGCCTTCGGCCGTGACGCGCCGGGAGGGGGCGTCGGAGGGCTCCGGTCGGGTAGCTTCCGAGGTGATCAGCGTGCGAGGGAGCGATCATGGGCAGGGCACTGGTCATCGTCGATGTGCAGAACGACTTCTGTGAGGGCGGCTCGCTGGCCGTCGCGGGAGGCTCCGACGTGGCGGCGGCCATCTCGGCGCACCTGGCCGAGCAGGGCGACCGATACGCGCACGTCGTGGCGACCCGGGACTTCCACCTGGACCCCGGCGCGCACTTCTCCGACGAACCCGACTACGTCGACAGCTGGCCGCCGCACTGCGTGATCGGCACGCCGGGGGCCGACTTCCATCCGAACCTGTCGCTCGGCCCGATCGAGGCGGTGTTCAGCAAGGGCCGCGACACGGCGGCCTACAGCGGGTTCGAGGGGGCGACCGACGACGGGACGTCCCTGGCGGACTGGCTGCGCCGGCACGAGGTGACCGACGTGGACGTGGTCGGCATCGCCACCGACCACTGCGTGCGGGCCACCGCGATCGACGCCGCCCGCGCCGGGTTCGGCACGAGGGTGCTGCTGGACCTGACGGCCGGGGTGGCGCGGGACACCACCGACCGCGCGCTGGAGCAGATGCGCGACGCGGGCGTCGAGCTGACCGGGACGCCGGTCGTGCGGTCGTGACGGCCCCGCCCCTCGGCCCGCCGGTCATCCTGGTGATGGGCGTGGCGGGCAGCGGCAAGTCCGCCGTCGGCCGGTCGCTGGCCCGGCGGCTCGACCGGGAGTTCGGCGACGCCGACGACCTGCACCCGCCGGCCAACGTGGCCAAGATGAGCCGGGGCGTCCCGCTGACCGACGAAGACCGCCGGCCGTGGCTGCGCGACGTCGCCCGGTGGATCGAGGAGCGGGTGAGCGGGGGCGTTCCGGCCGTGCTGGCCTGCTCGGCGCTCAAACGGTCCTACCGCAGGTCGCTGATCCCCCGGCCGGAGGCGGTGCGACTGGTCCACCTGACGGGCGACCGCGAGCTGATCGCCCGTCGGATGGCGGCCCGCCGGGGGCACTTCTTCGCCCCGGAGCTGCTGGACAGCCAGCTGCGGGACCTGGAGCCGCCGGGGCCCGAGGAGAACCCGATCACGGTGGACGTCGCGCACCCGACCGAGGAGATCGTGCGGCGGATCGTCGCGGCGCTGGCCGCCGCCGGCTGAGCCCGCCCTCGGGGACGCCCGGAGCCCCGTGCTGGCGGCCGCCCCGCCGCGCCCGTCACGTCCCGGAGCGGCCGGGCGGCGGGGTCAGCGGCGCTTGGTCGCCCACTCGCGGATCTTGGCGATCCGCTTGGTCAGGTCCTGGGCGCTGGCCTGCGGGACCGGGGGTCCGCCGCAGGCGGCGCGCAGCTCGTTGTAGATGACGCCGTGCGGCTTGCCGGTGCGGTGGCTCCAGGCGCCGACCAGCCCGTGCAACTGGGTGCGCAGCTCGCGCAGGGTCTCGGCCTCGGTGCGCTGCTCGGCCCGCTCCCGCTCGGCCTCGTCGCCGTTCTTCTTGCGGCGCCGGGCGGCCAGCTGCTCGGCCTGGCGGCGGCGCAGCAGCTGCGCCACCTGGTGGGGCTCCAGCAGGCCCGGGATGCCCAGGTACTCCTCCTCCTCGGCGGATCCGGGCGCGGCGTGGGTGCCGAACTCGCCGCCGTCGTAGAGCACCCGGTCGAACGTGGCGGACGCCTCGACCGTCTCGAACGGCAGCTCCTCCCCCACGTCGGCGGTGTCCCGCCGCCGGTTGGCCTCCTTGAGCAGATCGTCGTCGAGTCCGCCCTCCTCGCGGCGCCGCCGGTCCAGCACATGGTCGCGCTCGGCCTCCATCTGCGCCGCGTGCTCCATCAGCACGGGCACCGAGGGCAGGAACACCGAGGCGGTCTCCCCCCGCCTCCGCGACCGCACGAACCGGCCGACCGCCTGGGCGAAGAACAGCGGCGTGGAGGTGCTGGTGGCGTAGACGCCGACCGCCAGCCGGGGGATGTCCACGCCCTCGGACACCATCCGCACCGCGATCAGCCAGCGGTCGTCGGAGTCGTTGAACTGCTTGATCTTCTTGCTGGCGGTGGGATCGTCCGACAGCACCACGGTGGGGCCCTGCCCGGTGATCGAGCGGAGCAGCCGCGCGTACGCGCGGGCCGCCTCGTGGTCGGTGGCGATCACCAGCCCGCCCGCGTCGGGCATTCCGCGCCGCACCTCGGTGAGCCGCTTGTCGGCGGCGGCGAGCACCTGCTTGATCCAGTCCCCCTTGGGGTCCAGCGCCGCCCGCCACGCCTGCGCCATCTGGTCCTGGGTGAGCGGCTCGCCGAGGGAGGCGGCCAGCTCGTCGCCGGCCCGGGTCCGCCAGCGCATCTCCCCCGCGTACGCCAGGAAGATCACCGGCCGGACCACTCCGTCGGCCAGGGCGGCCCCGTAGCCGTAGGTGTAGTCGGCGCGGCTGCGCCGGACGCCGTCCGGCCCCTCCTCGTACCGCACGAACGGAATGGGGTTGATGTCGGTGCGAAAGGGGGTGCCGGACAGGCCGAGCCGCCGGTGCGCCGGCTCGAACGCCTCGCGGACCGCATCGCCCCACGACAATCCGTCCCCGGCGTGGTGGATCTCGTCCAGGATCACCAGGGTCTTGCGCATCTCGGTGCGATTGCGGTGCAGCGCCGGGCGGGCGGCGATGGTGGCGTAGGTCGCCGCGATGCCGTGGAACTCCTTGCCCACCTTGCCCTGGCCGTTGTGGAACTCCGGGTCGAGCTTGATGCCGACCCGGGCGGCCGACTCGGCCCACTGCCGCTTGAGATGCTCGGTGGGGCACACCACGGTGACCGCGAACACCTCCTTGCGGTCCAGCAACTCCCTGGCCAGCCGCAGCGCGAACGTGGTCTTTCCGGCACCGGGCGTGGCCACGGCGAGGAAGTCGCGCGGGCCGTTGCGGTGCGGTGGCGCGAAGTAGGTCTCCAGCGCCTGTTGCTGCCAGGCGCGCAATGACGACGCGGTCCCCCAGGCCGCTCGCTCAGGGTAGGCAGGGGGCATGCTCGAGGCAGCGAAGGTGCTCACGGTCCCCAGAGGGTACCGAGAGGGCCCGACAGGGGGCGGTGGGGCGCGCGGGGCGGTGCGCCGCACGGGAAGGCCGCCGAGGAGGCACCGGGAGCGCGCCGGGCGGGCGCACCGGACGGGGCGCGCCGCGCCGGCGGCGTGGGGGATCCCCGCCCGCCGGGGCGGGGAGGAGGTCAGCGGCCGGCGGAGCGGAACGCCAGCCAGGCCGCCCGGATCCGCCGGGCCTGGCCGGGGGTGAACTCCCGCATGCACGAGTCCCAGGAGTAGTCCATGAAGTTGTGGATCGGGTCGCTCCCCTCCGCCGGGCAGGTGTCCTTGGCGGCCGGGCAGCCCTCGGTGGGCACCGCCTCGTAGGGGGTGTCGTCCACCCCGTCGCCGGGCGGGTTGCAGCCGTTCTCGAAGGTGTGGAACAGCCCCAGCCAGTGCCCCACCTCGTGCACCGCGGTGTAGCCGTGGTTGTAGTTCTGGTACGGGCCGCCGGGAAGGCTGCGGTAGTCGACGACCACGCCGTCCTCGCCGGGTCGGCTGCGGTAGTTCTGCGGATAGGTGGAAAAGCCCAGGACCTCCACCCCCACCGCCGCTGTGTAGAGGTTGAGGGTGCTCGCGCCGCCGCGGTTGAGGGCGGCCTTCATCCGGCGCTCGTTGACCTGGGGGTTGCGGAACCAGGAGGCGTTCCGGGTGACGTCGTAGCTCACCAGCCGGAACCGCACCCCGGTGTCGGCTCCGCCGGTGCGGCCCGAGTAGGCCCTGTTGAGCACGGCGATCTGGCGCTGCGCGGCGGCGCGCGACACCCGGCCGTCGCGGCCGTCGGTGATGACGTGGAAGCGGACCGGGACCACGATGGAGGCGCGGCGGAAGGAGCGGTCCAGGGCGGCCTCGTCGGCGACGCCGTACCGGGCCAGCAGCTCCCGCCGCAGCTCGGCGAGCATCCGGGCGACCTCGGCGGGACCGAGCACGGAACGGTCGCGCCACAGGACGCGCCCCGCGGACGGATCCGACGGTGCGGCCGGGCGGGCGCGCAGCGCGTGCGCCGGCCGGCCGGCCGCGGCGGGGCCGTGCGCG